>NZ_JBICJH010000004.1:0-1192617 GCF_043102935.1 Vibrio sp. zbq_1 | reverse complement strand
TATTTCCCTATTTCTGCTTATACCATAAGAGTGTCTAGGGAATCGCGGGGCATACCGATTCCTCTTTATTGTGCAATGGTTTAGGTTAGTGAAATGGCATAACACTATATAGTGAATGGAATCCTTGATGTTAGATTGTGAACTTAATTACTTTGACAAACTTTTCTTAGATTTAAAGGAGAGAGGGTATAGTTATTGTCCATACAAGCTTGTGATCGAGGCATATCTTTACAGAAATCCTTCAAAGAAAAGGAAAACGAAACCCCAACCAAACCGAGATGAATCCTTTTGGAACTCAAAGTTTGTTTTTGACATTCCACTATCAACATATAAAACTGATATTTTCATACTCGCGTTAACACGCTACTTCGCGCAGGATATCGCCAAAAATTTCAACTTAATGACTAAGATTTACGCAGAGTCTCCTGTGACTATTCGCACTGCAATTCGTCGTTCTCAATTGGTTTTAAAGAAAGAGCATGCAAAGTGGAACGAGATTAGAACACTAGCCAATCAAAACCCACATGAACTAATAGAGCTCATCACTACATGCGAAGCATTCCAATCAGCACATAAAGACAGGCTAAATTTAGTAAAGGAATTCAGCAAACCGTTACAGCCTTTAACTTTGTTTGAGTTGATGTCATTATCTGCTGCTTACTCATTTAAACACTTAAAGGAACAGGCTGTTTCGTTTGACGGTGGGCTCATAAGTGCAGATTCACAGTTAAGAGCGTTAACAGAGTTAATGCAATGGAAGCTGAGACATGTATCAAATGAAAGTTTTACCTTAAACGATATTAAGATTTCACAGTCTTTAAAGAAATATCATGCTCCTCTAATTTTTCCTTCAAATGAAGATAATTCTAGAGCAGAGGCTTTTTTAGAAATTTTCAGCCAATTAGTGCAAGCTCAAGTGGAACTCGATGAGTTTATATCTCAGAGTGTTTATCCATTCTGTTTTGATGATTCGCTTCTTTTTTCGGTCAAAAATGAACGTTTAACATTGACGCATCTAGATAGTGGTTTAGACGATACATGGGAGCGGAATGGAAATCGACAAAAAATGCTTAGGGGTTATTGGTTTAACTTAGCAGTAAATGAGTTCATAAGTTCTGGTATGGCATCCAAACAAATTGGAACAAGTGAGAACCATGAAAGTAACCAACTCGCTTACGTCAAAGCAATAGCAAGTTCACTCGAACTTCAGAAGGTGTATGGATTTACATCATCCGTGACCATTAGTTCAGGATTCAACGTCAATCTGTTCCAGGCACTATTAGCTCAAGAGCTAATGATATCTTTTTATTCAAAGGAGTATATCGAAGCATTTGATCGAGAGTATGCAGAGGTAGGTGATTGGAAGAAAGCCATTGGATTAGTTACCATACAAGGACTAGCGACAGGACAAAATCGATTCCCCATCACATGGTCGCTTTGGAAAGATAAGGTCAATAATATTGTCGGCTGGACGGTATCGGATGATTTCCCTAATGGCAATATCAATGCAGCTAAAGCAATTTTAGATTTCTGGTGCCTTGATTTGAAAAAGCGCAGTGCGCTTTTGAAAGCCTCTCCGACCAGTGAACTTCAGCCACTAACCGAAAAACCTGTCTTTAAAATCGGTAGTTATTGTGTTCAACTCCCTTGGCTAATGTCAGCTCAAATAAGTTCAGTTAATGCTGTAAATAATCTACGCCGATTTGCAAATCAACGTAGCTCATTGAAGGATGAGACAACAAGAATCGAAAACCAGCTGGGTGATGAATTCAAGCTCAGAGGGTTCTCAGTGTTAAAAAACTTTACCGTTAAAAGCTGTGGGGGATCAGACGTTGGGGAAATAGATTTAATTTGTGTAATAGATAACATCGTGATTGTTATCGAAGTTAAATCTACGTATTGCAGAACGACCAAGTCTGAAATCTTTTATCATCGAGATAAAACTTTACGCAAAGCAGGTATGCAAGTGAGGAAGAAAGTTGATGCAATAATAAGGGAGATTCAAGTAGATGATCAGCTTAGGAAAACTTTAAAGTTAACTACCGATACTCCCAACGTAGTTGGGTTGATTGCCGATACATCCATTGAATTTGACCATGAGTATTTTTCAGGATTTATGAAGGTAACAATAGAAGAGCTTCTTATTGCATTAGCCGACAATGCTCACTTCTTATGTAACCAAGAACAAAAATTCTCGTCATCACTAGCGTCAGGTGAACAGGTGAACCTTGTTTCCGAAGCGCACTCATTGTACGAAAATGGGTTTAGTGGCAAAGAATTTCTAGAAGTTATAGAGCATTCTAGAGTCTGGGAAAGTGCAGACCATTTTAATTGTGGTAAGTCCTGAGGAACCTAGATAATTTCTAGGCTATCCATTTACGGTTCACCTGTAACTCATTTCTGTCCAAAAATGCGTTTAGAACGCTCTTCTCTTCCCAAATTGATGTGGTGACAGTGTTTTACCGACCAGAAACATTTTTCTGGTTTTTCAAAGAAAATAGTTAGCCCCCGCTCATTTTCTCACCGTTGCTATCGGTCTATTACATGCCTTAGATATTTTCCTTATTGGTAAATTTATCATTAGACTTCTATTCTAAGCTAAAAGGTTTTGATGGGGGCTGAGTCGTACCCGCTGCCGTTTCATCTGGCAAATGGAGTTCCTCAGTCAAGGAAGGGACTTATCCAACACGGAGTATAGTGCCATGCATCATTCATTATCCTTGCCGATTTTATTGTTGTCGTCTGCCATTGTGCAAGCGGCGGTTCCAGAAAGCCTTGCTATACCGCAGGCTTACCTCGATAGTCATCCTCATCCCGTTCATACAGCTCCACCTCCGGCTTATGCCGTGGATCGTATTCTCGTTAAATTCCGTCCCGGTGCAGCGGCGTCTGACGTAGGGGAGTTGATGCGTGAGAGCAGAGCCGAAGCGCTCAAAGTCATTTCCGGCATTGATGTGCATGTCTTGCAAGTGCCCGTTGGAACAGTGGAAGCGCAGTTAGCCCGTTTTAACCAGAACCCGAATGTGTTGTATGCAGAACCTGATATCAACCACATTGTTCAGTATGTTCCCAATGAAGGTCTCGGTGGAAGTATCTATGCTAGTGACTACTTTTCTGAGCAGTGGGCGCTCAATAATACTGGGCAAGTACATTCTACCGTGGTGAATGACCCACTATTTGGTCCGTATCTGGATGAGGCCTCTGGCTTGCCTGGTGCAGATATCAATGCTCCCGAAGCTTGGGATATGACGAAAGGTAGTTCTGCCGTCAAGATAGCCATTCTCGATTCCGGTATTGATTGTCGTATGGCAGGGGATAGCGTGAGTAGCATTGAGTTCGGGAACGGAAAATGTGTTGAGCAGCAGAAGTTCATCACCGATTATCAAAGTGATACGTTAGAGGACGTGGTTGGACACGGCACCCATGTCGCAGGTATTGCGGCGGCTCAGACAGATAACGGTATTGGTATTGCTGGGGTCGGTTTTAACAGTTCTGTTGGCAACCTGAAGACGTGCTACGAATATCTGATTTATAGCTGCGACCCATTTTTTGGCTGCTTCCTTATCGCTGCGACGGGGGTATGCCCGCTATCTTCCTCCATTGATGCGATCACCTATGCTGCCGATAACGGCTACCACGTGATTAACATGAGTTATGGCTCTGATGAAATCGATGAAGAGGGCAACCCGATTAGCTTAGTCGGTTATAGCCAAGCGGAAAATGATGCCGTTAACTACGCTTGGGGGAAAGGCGTGTTGTTAGTGAGCGCAGCAGGGAACGCCGGAGACCCGATCAAGAACTATCCCGCAGCTTATGACAACGTGATTGCCGTAGGTGCGACGGATGACGATGACAATCGTGCCAGTTTTTCTACTTTCGGTAGCGATTGGGTGTCGCTAATGGCACCCGGTGACAGTATTCTCTCGACGATGCCAAATGAGCAGTGTGGTACCTTCGATTACGATAATGACGCCTGTCTGCATTGGCAGTCGGGTACATCCATGGCCAGCCCTCATGTTGCTGGCGCAGCTGCGTTACTTTGGGCATACAAATATGCAGATCAGTTATCCGATCCTGCAACTTGCCAAGATGCCTCTGGCGTACCTTGTAACCAGATGATTCGTATGATGTTGGAACAGGGAACGGATCCAATAGGTGCTGATGGGCAAGATTTACAGAGCATCTCTCAATACGGACGACTTAATTTGGTGGGAGCTCTGACTGCGACACCTTCGGAACCGCCACCACCACCTCCTCTAGTCGTTAAGGCACCAGAAGCTCTTTCCATCTCGATCAACAATAGTATTGTTTCTCTCACTTGGAACTATTCGGGGGATCAAGGTGCCATTGCAGGCTTTAGAGTCGAACGCGAGAGTTGGAATGCAAAACGTAATCGATGGCAAAGCCTAAGCAGTTGGGATGTTCTCGACCCTACGGTCACGACGTTTGAAGATTCCAGCGCCAATGGCGAAGTGCATTATCGTGTTGGCACCATTCAGCAAAGCGATGGTTCTTTGTTCTGGAGTGGATGGAGCGATAACATCACGGTTGCGGGTTCTGGTGGTGGTAAGGGCGGCGGAAAAGGTGGAGGAAAGCCGAACAAATGATCGCCATGAAAAAGGCCCGAGAAGAGGGCCTTTTTGTGTTTTTAACTTTCTATGTTTTCCATATCGAACAGAGATAAATACGGCTCTGTGGCTAAAGATTTGCCACGAATTGTTTATTAAACTCAGCGTTTACTTTATCGCTTAGCTGTTCGTATTTTTCGCTCAACGCAATTTGCTGCGCTTGTAGATGAGTTGGGTTCTTAGCAAGATCAGAGGCATGAAGTTGGCCCATCTCCTCCATAAAGCCGCTAGTTAGCTGGCTGAAGATCGCGTCTTTACCGATAATAAAGCTCGCAAAATTCTCTTTCACGAATGCTTGTTCATTCGGGTTTAAGTTTTCTAAACCCAGACGTGCTTGGTTAGCAGAGGTTACATCATCAAACGTTGCGTTAGCTGGGTTCGTGCCTGGCTTCAGATAGGCGGCATCATTTTTAAAGTCATTGGCATTTTGAGTAAATGCGTTTTCAATCAACTTTTGAGAAAAGCTTCTGACTTCGAATGTTGACTGCACTGGCTTATGGTCGCTGACATTCTCAAAACCATCAGTGATAACACTGGTTTGGTGGTTCTGTAAGTTGCCCGTTTTGTTGGTTAAACCAGTGTTATCCAGCTCACCGAAGTCAGGGCGATCTCGGCCTTCTTTCTGCTTAATATTGCCAGTGTGCTTATCTAGCTGCATGTAAGTATGGCTATCGAGTGGTTTGAACTTAAAGCCATGTTTCGCTAAGTGCGTATCATCGTGGGCAATTGGGTCGTACAGCACATCAGAGCCTTCAGCAACGCGCTTCTCACGTTCATTGAGATCGCCAGTGATCAGAACTTCCTCATTTGGATTAATGCCTTCCATCAACTTGTTGCCTTCGAACTCACGTTTGACTTCTTTGTTGGAATCCAGGTGTGCAGAAATGACGTTTAAAGGTTGTCCATTGATCTCCAAAGCCGTTTTCACGCCGCCTTTATTACCCGTGATGCCCATGAAGAATTCCATGTTTCGTCCACCGATGCCGTGACGATATTCAGACTCATTTTTCACGTTAATATCGACGCCATCTTTCGCAAAAACAGACATCGAAGTGTAGCTGATACCTTCACCAAGCCCTTTAGTCATGACTTTCATTTTGTTTTGGCTAAGCAGGTTCATGCCATCGAGTTCTAGGTCGTTAGCAAGCAATTTCGATTCTTGTTCGGCAAATAAGACCACATCATAGTCACCCTTTTGGATAAGGTTTTGGAAGTAGTTCTTCGTCTCTGCAGGCATCTTTTGGTTGGCTTGGTTGTACGTTAACGTCAGGACCTTAACGTTGCCGTTGTTCTCTTTTTTGTGCAGTTGTTGGTTCATCAAGTTCAGCTTTAAGTCGCTGTTTTTCGATGAATCTGTTTTGCTAAAAAAGCGATTAAAAAAGCTGCGATTTTCTTTTTGTTTGAGGCTAATTTCACCATCATTGCTTTTGGTAACGCTGTATTCTTTACCAAATACAGAGCCAAATTTAACGGTATCGCCTTCTTTCGCATTGGTTTTGATATTTTGAATATCTGCGAGGTCTAAATTACCTCGATGTTGACTATTAATTTGAATTGTCGACATAAAATAAACTCATTTCTAAACATGGTCGTTTTTAGCGGGATTAAATGAAAATCCCAGCAGGTAATTGTTCTGGAATTGCTTCTTCGTTATCGGTTTGTTCAATGAAGAGGTGCCACTGCTCAATTTTTTCTAGCAGTTGTTGGAATGTGTTTTGAACATAACTTTGAGGCTTATTAGCTAACGAAATAACCTTATAAACGGTCAGTCTGCGGCTGTCCGGCATTAAACCAACACCGAAACCACCTCGAAATGGTTCTAGCGCGTGTTCACCGATTGCAATTGCGATGGCTTCTGGCAGAGGTGTTGGCAACTCAACAGGGCTGGTCAACGACATGTGCAAATTGATGGTGGTTTCGTTCTTAAATATGGTTAAGAAAAGCGCTTCATCATGGTCATTTGTATTCGATGACAGTTCGCATTGAAATAATCCGTTTGCATCGAAGTTCGCGTCGTTACCTAAAAAACTGATGCTTTCTTGGTAGATATCCATTGTTTTCCCCTCAATCTAAAAATTTATTATGGTTATTACTCATTTTGGGAAAGAGTATAAGAGTGAGGGTGTGGAAGGATATTGAGTATGGGCGTAAGTTTTTATTTTTATCGTATCAACACGGACCACAACTAGAGGGCGGCGACCTGTTTAGTTCGTCTGAGAGTGGTTTGTCTGAATAAAGTATTCATCTTTTATTCATGGCTCATGTGAAGAATAACCATGTCTTTTACATGGAGAAAGAAGATGGACGCGAAAACGAACAATGCAATCTCAAAATCAATGATGTTTTTCCATTGGGTTATCGGGCTTGGAATGATTGCGGTACTCATTTCTGGTCTAGTTATGGATGATGAATCAAACAACTTACTTTTTAATGCTCACATGTCATTCGGACTTTTAGTCTTAGCCTTGAGCGTGCCTAGGTTAGTTGGGAGACTCATTGCGGGTATGCCAAAACCTATGACTGAAAGAAGTAAATTTGAGTCTATCGCGGCGGCTGTGGTTATGTACTCTCTTTTGGCCTTAACTGTGGTGTTGCCTTTGTCTGGTATCGCGGTTTCTGTAGGAGAAGGGTACGGCCTGAGCCTGTTTGGTTTTGAATTAGTGAGTTCTGGCAGAGAAATACACATGCTGAAAGAGCTGAGCGAGGGGATCCACGAGTTTAGTGGTGAAGCGTTGTTGCCATTCCTATTGGTTTTGCACCTTGGTGCCAGCTTTATGCATCACTTTATTAAGCAGGACGGAACGTTGCTGAGAATGTTGGGCAAAGCTTGATAAGACACAGCTTGATAAGACAAAACAAGAATGTGCTTCGAAGGTTTCTGAGCAACAAAATGGCAGGTAAGTGATACCTGCCATTTTAATATAAGCGAAGCCTAATTGTTAAATTAGGCTTCGCTTTGGATGACATCAAAATCGGTCGGCGTTCATCACTTTGGTCCACGCGGCGACAAAGTCTTCAACGAATTTTCCTGCGTTGTCATCTTGCGCATACAGCTCGGCATAGGCTCTGAGTATTGAGTTTGAGCCGAAGACAAGATCGACGCGGGTCGCTGTCCATTTTACATCTTTGGAGCGACGGCTACGGATTTCGTAAAGGTTTTCGCCAACGGGTTCCCACGTGTAGTTCATGTCGGTTAGGTTAATGAAAAAATCGTTGGTAAGTTGGCCGACTCGGTCTGTGAACACACCGTGTTTGCTACCGCCATGATTTGTGCCAAGAACGCGCATCCCTCCGACGAGCACCGTCATTTCAGCGGCAGTTAACCCCATCAACTGGGTGCGATCCAACAGTATTTCTTCTGGTGTTACAACGTAGTTTTGTTTGAGCCAGTTTCGATACCCATCGTGCAACGGTTCTAACACCTCGAAAGACTCAATATCCGTCATCTCCTGTGTTGCGTCGCCACGTCCTGGAAGGAAAGGCGCAGTGACGTTAACACCAGCAGCGCTGGCGGCTTGCTCAATACCGACGTTACCTGCTAATACGACCACATCAGCGACGCTGGCTCCCGTATCTTTCGCGATGCTTTCCAACACCGGTAGTACTCGGGCTAGCCGCTCTGGCTCGTTACCTTGCCAGTCTTTTTGTGGTGCTAAGCGAACACGAGCGCCGTTTGCGCCACCACGTTTGTCAGACTGACGGAACGTGCGTGCACTGTCCCAAGCGGTTGTGACCATGTCACTGACCGATAACCCACTGGCTGCGATTTTGGCTTTTACCGCGTCTACATCATAGTTTGCATTGCCGTGAGGAACCGGATCTTGCCAGATGAGGTCTTCTTGCGGGACATCAGGGCCGATGTAGCGAGCCTTAGGCCCCATGTCTCTGTGCGTTAATTTAAACCAAGCCCGAGCAAAGGTGTCGGCGAAATAGGCCGGGTCGCTATGGAAGCGCTCTGAGATTTTGCGATACTCCGGATCCATCTTCATCGCCATATCGGCGTCGGTCATGATTGGGTTATGCCGAACGTTAGGGTTTTCAGGATCGACCGGTTTGTCTTCCTCTTTAATGTCGATAGGTTCCCATTGCCATGCGCCGGCTGGGCTTTTTTTCAGTTCCCAATCGTAATTTAACAGCAGATGAAAATAGCCGTTATCCCATTGCGTTGGCTGGCTTGTCCATGCGCCTTCAATCCCACTGGTGACCGCGTTGTTGCCTACGCCGCGGGTTGTCTTGTTTAACCAACCTAATCCTTGGTCGTGAATGTCGGCACCTTCTGGCTCTGGGCCTAAATTGGCTGCATCACCGTTACCATGCGCTTTACCTACGGTGTGGCCACCAGCGGTTAGGGCAACGGTTTCTTCATCATTCATTGCCATTCGAGCGAACGTAACTCGTACGTCGTGCGCGGTTTTGAGTGGATCCGGCTGTCCATCCACGCCTTCTGGGTTGACATAAATTAAGCCCATCATCACAGCGGCGAGTGGATTCTCTAAATCCCGTTCACCTGAATAGCGACTGTTAGGGTTGTTGGTAGGTGCCAGCCATTCTTTTTCTGAGCCCCAATAAATGTCCTTTTCTGGGTGCCAGATGTCTTCGCGCCCAAATCCGAAGCCGAACGTTTTCAACCCCATGGATTCATAAGCCATTGTACCGGCATACGCAATGAGATCGGCCCAGCTCAGTTGGTTGCCATATTTTTTCTTAATCGGCCAAAGGATACGTCTTGCTTTGTCGAGATTAGCGTTATCTGGCCATGAATTTAGCGGGGCAAAACGTAAATTACCGGTGCCCGCACCGCCGCGACCATCTGCGATTCGATAAGTCCCTGCCGCATGCCATGACATACGAATCATCAAGCCGCCATAATGTCCCCAGTCAGCAGGCCACCATTCTTGGCTATCGGTCATTAGTGCGATGAGGTCTTGTTTGAGTGCAGCGAAATCGAGTTTTTTGACTTCTTCTTGGTAATCAAAATCACTCGGCATTGGATTCGTTTTAGCGTCGTGTTGATGCAAAATGTCGAGGTTGAGCGACTTCGGCCACCAGTTCTTTTCTGTTCTGTCATTGGTGGTCATGGAGCCATGCATTACGGGGCATTTGCCTGCGGAATGCGCTTTTTCTTGTGTCATGTTAATTCTCCCATTCTTGCGTTTTGCGAGTGCTAGTCGGTACAACTGGTGAACAAACACGGGCATCCGTTATTAATTAGTGATGTTTTAATGCAGAGCATTATCCTTAGGTCGTTTCGCTCGGCGTTATTTCTGCAGCGATCGTAACATCCATGCTGTTTTTTCATGGATGCGCATTCTGTCCGATACCAACGCCACGCTAGATTCGTCATCCGCTTGTTGGGCTAGCTTTAACACTTTACGTGCGGTTTTTACGACTTGTTCGTGATTGTGCGTGAGTATGTCGACCATTTCCGTCGCGCTTGGAACGCCTTCAACCTCTACAATTACACTAAGTTTGGCGAACTCTTTAAACGTGCCGGGTGCGGGAACGTCCAGTGTGCGTATGCGCTCGGCAATCTCGTCAACAGCCGTCGCAAGTTCGGTGTAGTGTTCTTCGAACATGAGATGCAGTTCTCTGAAGTTCGGGCCTTCCACATTCCAGTGGAAGTTGTGCGTTTGCAGATAGAGCGTGTAAGAATCTGCCAAGAGCTGCTTCAAGCCCTCTGCGGTGCTTAATCGGTGCTCTCTATCAATGCCGATATCGATGTGCGTCATGCTAGCTTCCTCTTATTCCATCTGGTTTCACGACTTTTTGTAAGCCGTCAGCAAACAACTAAAAAAAGTATTGGATAGATGTTCTGATTTGTAAAAATGATAAAAATGAATGTAACGTTCGAAAATTTTGATTACTGAATGGAAGGCGTTGTCTATAGCAAATACCAACGCCCACAAAGCACACAAAGCACACAAAGCACACAAAGCACACCGAGGTAACGGCATGCTGCTGGGTTTAAACGATTTTGATTTCGAGATTATTTGAGAGATTGCTTCGCGATACGGGAAAGCGCTTCGAGACTGGAAACGTCCACATAGTTTGGGCGAAACGCGAGGGCTATTCTGCGGTGAGGGCCGGGCTCATTTAAATGCACTGCCGATAATACTGGGTAGTGCGTGACGAGCTGTTCCAGTGCCATTTCCGGGATCAAGGTTGTGCCCATTCCACTCATTACCATTTGAATTAACGTGTTTAGGCTGGTGGCACGGTATTCCTGATTGGAGGTTTGTTCTGAGAGGCGGCAGGCATCCAAAATATGATCTTTGAGGCAGTGGCCTTCTTTAAGCAGCATGAGGTTGGTTTCTTGTAGTTCTTCGGACGTAATGCTGCTTTTGTCTGTGTGCATTTGCCCATCGAGCGCGACCCAGTAAAAGTCTTCTTGCCAAAACTCTAACGTTAACAAGCCGTCACAAGGGTAGGGGATGGCCAGCACGGCCGCGTCAATCTCACCGCTGTGAACCATGTCGACAAGGACATGCGACTGTTCTTCGACGATGTCTATTTTCGCGTTCGGGTACTGCTCTTTTAAGGTGAGTAACAACTTTGGCAGAAAATAAGGTGCAATGGTCGGGATCATGCCAATGGACAACGGAAAGCAAAAAGGTTCGCCGCAACTGTGGTCGAGGTGTGCCATGTCTTCCAGTTGAAGCATAATGTTGCTGGCTTTGTCTAAAACTTCACGACCAAGTGGCGTGACGAGCACTTTTTTATTGTCCCGCTCAAAAATCTTAATGCCTAGTTGACGCTCCAGTTCACTGACGCCTGTGCTCAACGTTGATTGGCGAACATGACACAAATCTGCTGCTTTACGAAAATGCAGCGTTTTTGAGACAGCCAAGGCATAAGATAATTGTTTTATCGATAGCATAGCGTTTATCCATCCGTTGAGTCTTCTCGCCGTTCAAACTTCTCGTTCTAATGATCAAGCTTAGAAGATGGCTTTTTGTTGTTCGAATTTCCCTAACGTTGTTCCTGCCTTTATCTACCATCCTTTCGCTCGGCATTGCCGTTCGATTCTGAGCGCGACTTGCTGTACTTGGTGATCAAGATAATCGGTCGAACTCACCATTTGTCGCATGTCTTCAACAAAATGAGCGGGGCGAATCATCCGCAAAGTGTTTTCGTTTTTGCAAATAAAGTCCACACGCGGAATGCCAAGCTCGTCCTCGTATTCAATGATGTAAGTGGCGGCGGTTTGGTGATTAAGTTGTGTGTTGAGTTCGAACATCCAATTGAGATACTGCTCTTCAATCCAACTTGAATAGTGCTGCTGGAAATAGTTTTTAAGTGATTGATAGTTAGCACTATTGAAATGGTGATATGTATTTCGTACTGCCGATTGCGGCTCACTTGTCGTTGGTGTGTACAGTTCTATGGGTAATTGATAGGGGTAGCGATCGTGGCTCCAATCTTCGATCACCGATTTAACGTGATTCAAAATGTAGTGCAGGGCGCTGAACAATCTCGCATAAACGAGGCGAGACCCGTAGAACAGGCGTAAATGTTCACCATTGTATTGATTGATGTAATTGAGCGGAATTTTATAATTCACGCTCAAGTCGTCTTCATTAGTTGCAGTGACCGGATCATTACTTTGCAACAACCAGTGTTGGTGCTTGCGCCAAAAGGCAATGTCGGCCGATAGCATGTCCGGCCAAGCGGTGATCGGGAGGTGCGAACGATTGGAGTCACTAAAAGATATGAGGTCGTTACCCTCGCCGTGCAGTTTTTGTAATTCGCTATTGAGCTGATAAATCGTGTTAGGGTCAGCTTGCTGCCATAGGCGCTGCTTTTCTTCTTCACTATTACTTTCTAAGTACCCAGGCAGATAACGTTCATAAAGTCGTTCTTCTAACATAACTACTCTCTGAAAAGGCATCTGTTGATAGAAAGTATATACGCAGAAATGGGAAGCACAGTTCTTTACGATGTCTCATGAAGCCGATGAAAGCTCTGGATGAGATCGTGACGAATGCGCCTCCTAAGTGCTTGATGAGCAACGTTGTGCTTATCTCGATTATGATAAATGAGCTTGTAGTCAATAAGTTGGTTGTTTATCGGGCAGGGCAATATTTTCAGCTTTAAGGCGTCTAGTAATCAACGCGTAAAGTCGTTCAAACTGCCGTTGTTACCACCACAAACCGCTCATCTTGTCCCCATCTTGGTTCCGCATTCATTAAATTGAGCTCCAACGCCGTTTGGTATGGGTCAACGTCAAAATGGTTGCTTACTAAACCCCAAAGCATCCAGTTGATTGCGGTTTCATTCTCGGTAAGCTCTTCGAGTGGCGCTCGGAGGAAAAAGTATTCATCCAAGCCATCGTCACCAAGACTGCCATAGATAATGTTACGTAGCTCTCGATCCAAATCATGTTGGAGATTGATTGAGTCGTACAGTTGTTCTTCTGTTGGGCCATTCTCATGGCGATAAACATTGCGTTTTGACTCTTTGCATAAAGTACCAGAGCCTGTTTCAATGCTTACGTTTTTTTGCGAGTGTTGTTCCAGTGCTTGGATAATTTCATTCTCTAATTGGGCGAGTTTACTCAGCAAAATTTGATCATCGGTGTTGTGCTCGTGAGTAGTCATTTTTTGAAAAGCCTTTACTCTCTCATAGACTGAATTCCCGTGAGTAAGCGCTGCAAAGCACTGCTCTCTGAGTGTTTCATTGGCTTGCCAAATGCCTGAGTAGAGCCCGAAGTCATATCGATACGGTGGAAGATCTTCAGTATCTTCGCCTAATATTTCTCTCCAGTGCCTTTGCCACTTTTCATTTTTTTCTTGTTTTACACTTGCGTATTGGCTAACCCAATGGTTACGAAGTGTTACGCCTACAATGGCAAGAGGCCATGGAGCGAGCAAGTAAAAATAATAGTGAGAAGAGTTATCCCAAAAGTAACCGTAAATATAAATACTAAATGCAATCACCCAAGTTCCCATAGTGCAAACAATAATCCCTGACATTATCGATGATTGGCGTTTTGTTTCTCTTAATGTATTACCTTCCGCACATAACCAAAAAATGCCGCCAAAAACAAAGGCAAACGTCATTAATAAGTAAGCAAGCCCCGCTCCTAAAAATCCCCAAAGTGACATGGTTTCTGATCCTTTTAAGTCCCACTTCTTTCTGGTGTGATGGAAGGGGATATGTAGTCCTAGTTCAGTGCCGTGATTTGCTCGATGCAGGTTTTACTCTCATTGATATTACGTTTCGACAAAAAAGGATGATGTCATTATGCAATAGAGTATTAGGCACGACGTGTGGCGAGAATTTACCATCATTCATCGCTCTCAGATATGTGTTTTGATGCTTATCTGGTTCATGTCTCATAATGAAAACTCGTTTTCAATTGTTCTCAGTTGAGCTATTAACTAACTTTTTGGTCTGGTGCGATAAATTTCATTTTTTGAGTCACTTTTGACTCATATTGATTTATTTAGGAAAAGGTAAATTAATGTTTTTATTAATAATTATTGAGTTTTTCTGTGTGGGATTGGTCCCATTAAATTAGAGTAATAAGTCTATTTTTGGGATCGGTTTCATAAATTTTATGATACTGATTTCACTGTTTGAGCTGTAAGGAATATAAACCCCACTCAATTTATTTTTATAATCAATGAGTGTTGTTATGTCTCATATCCGTTTTTTCCCGCGTCATCGTTTGGCGCTTGCTTGCATGCTAGCGAGTGTTTCTAGCTTCTCTTTTGCCCAAAATCAGTGTGCTGTTGCTGATTTACAACAATCGCGTGATTTGGCCGCTGCCGTTTCTGGCGCTGAATATGATTGCTACCACGCTTGGTTCTCTGCGCCTTCAGCAACGCTGAATGATATTTATAGCGAAGCAAGTTTAAGCCGCATTCAAGTCGCGTTGGATCAAGAAATTGCACGCTATCGTGGTGAAGCAGAACAAGCTCGCGTTCTAGAAAATCTAGGCGAATTTGTTCGTGCGGCGTATTACGTTCGTTACAACGCTGGCACTGGCACACCTGAGTTTTCAGAAGCATTGAGTCAGCGTTTTGCCCAGTCAACGAACCTGTTCCTTAACAACCCTCATGCTTTGGATCAAGGCCGTGAGCAAGTTGGCGCAATGAAGAGCCTGACTTTGATGGTTGATAACGTGAAGCAGTTGCCGCTGACCATGGATAGCATGATGGCCGCGTTGATGCACTTTAACCGTGACACCGCGAAAGATACCCAATGGGTTGATGGCCTGAACAACTTGTTCCGCTCTATGGCAGGTCACGCGGCGAACGATGCGTTCTACCGCTACATGGCAAACAACACTCACCATATTGATACGTTAGCGCGATTCGCTTCTGACAATGCATGGGCGTTAGATACAGATGCAAATTTTATCGTTTTCAATGCATTACGTGAAACTGGTCGTCTACTTGCGAGCCCAGATCAAGAAACCAAACGCAAAGCATTGGCTGTCATGCAACAAGTGATGCAGCGTTACCCATTGGGCAGTGAGCACGACAAACTGTGGCTTGCCGCCGTTGAGATGATGAGTTACTACGCGCCTGAGGGTTTGAATGGTCTAAACCTAGAGCAAGCGAAGCAAGATCTAGCAGCACGCGTGATGCCAAATCGTTTCGAATGTCAGGGACCTGCCATCATTCGCTCTGAAGATCTCACCGATGCTCAAGCTGCGAAAGCGTGTGAAGTGCTTGCTGCGAAAGAAGCAGACTTCCATCAAGTTGCGAATACTGGCAATCAACCAGTGGCGGATGACTTGAACGATCGTGTTGAAGTCGCGGTGTTTGCAAGCAACGACAGTTACGTTGATTACTCTTCATTCCTGTTTGGCAATACAACGGATAACGGTGGTCAGTACTTAGAGGGGACTCCGTCAAGAGCCGATAATACGGCGCGTTTCGTGGCTTATCGCTACGCGAATGGCGAAGATCTATCTATTTTGAACCTTGAGCACGAGTACACTCACTACTTGGATGCACGTTTCAACCAATACGGTTCATTCAGCGACAACTTAGCTCATGGTCATATCGTTTGGTGGCTGGAAGGCTTTGCGGAATACATGCATTACAAACAAGGTTACAAGGCCGCGATCGATCTGATCCCAAGTGGCAAACTGAGCCTTTCAACCGTGTTTGACACCACATACTCGCACGATAGCAACCGCATTTACCGTTGGGGTTACCTGGCAGTTCGCTTCATGCTAGAAAACCACCCTCAAGATGTAGAGAGCTTATTGGCGTTGTCTCGTTCAGGTCAGTTTGCACAATGGGCGCAGCAGGTTACTGTGCTTGGTCAACAATATGATGCGGAATTTGATCGTTGGTTAGATACGTTAGAAGTGGTAGTTGAACCGGAGCAACCAGGAACGGATCCAGAAGAGCCAAGCGAACCAACCGATCCTGAAGTGCAAGTGACGGAACTGGCGGCGAACCAAAGCCTTCAACTGAGTGGCGAAGCATATAGCGAAAAACTGTTCTACGTTGACGTGCCTGCTAACACCGTTCGCTTTAGTGTCTCTATTGAAGGGGCGGGTGATGCCGACCTTTACATGAGCTACAACAAAGTGGCGCATTACTACGACTTCGAAATGAGCCAATACGCGGACGGTAGCAATGAAGAGATTCAATTTGCGCCAGAGCAAAATGGTTACGTTAAAGCTGGCCGTTACTACATCAGTTTAACAGGGCGTGATAGCTACGACTCCGTAAACCTTGTGGCAGCTTTAGAAGTTGAAGCGCAAACGCCACCAACACAAGTGCAAGACGATTTAGCTCCTGTGGTTTTGGAATCAGGAGAAGCGAAAGTGCTAACGGTTCATCAGCAGCGTTATGCCGCTGTTTACGTGCCTGAAGGCGTGAAAGAAGTACGCGTTTGGATGTCGAGCCAATCAAATGCGAACGACCCTTACGGCGCAGGTAATGTGGACTTGTACGCAAGCCGCAAACACTGGCCGACAGCAGAGCAACACGAGTACGCATCAAACTATGCGGGCAGCAACGAATATCTTGCTATCCCAGTGACTGAAGCGGGCTATGTGCACTTTTCTCTTCAAGCCCCTCAACAAGGTGATGATGTAGAGATGCTGGTTTATTTCTTCTAATCGACGTTAAGTTAGTTTCGTGACACAAAAAAACACGCCGCCATTTTTGGCGGCGTGTTCGTTTTTCCTGCTTTTGGTTGTATTCAAACAGTGTTAAATGCCAAACGTTTGCATGATTTCGAGATGTATCTGTCAATTTTTGTCGAAAGCGTCTCAATTTTGTGTTGGCATATCCTTCTCACATAATCTTTTTTAGCGCCGCGTTCTGTGACCTAGCTTCTGATTTGTGGTTTCTAAACGGATACAATATATATGCACCCCGTGCAATAAAATTAAAGGGAATGACATGAAAACGCTTATTTATGACACGTTGATTAGCCTTGCAAGCCAAGAACCAGAACAACATGCACGTATCCGACAAAACCTATATGAACAGTTGGATCTGCCGTTCGATAAGCAACTGGCTTTGTACTCTTGTGCCCTTGGGCCTGCGAGTTCAGGTAAGCTTGAGAGCAGTCAAGGTATCAACAACGCTGTGGAATGCGCCGTTAAACTTCTGGAAACACCAGAACGCTAATCTACTTCGTTGTCTTTATCACGGCCCAATACCCCAAGGGCCGTTTTTGTTTTTTCGTTTCCTCAACACACTTTTCGACGCTAATTCCTTCTCACCAAACGTGATCTAGTTGCCAGTTTGCTTTTCTTAACTATTTGTTACGTCAACGCATTTTATAACCTACTCATTTACAGCGAGTGGGTTAGGGCGTACATAAGGATTTGTTGCTTGGAATTTGTTTTTGGATTTTATGTAAATAAAAACAATGGCTTAGTTGCATTTGGTTTGCGGATGGCAAGAGCTGTCATCGACTGGTGGTGATTCACAGACTCTCATTGTGCTAGGCAGGGCGTATCTACGCCTTGATTTTCAGCCTTGAGTTAAGCGCAAAAGGGTGAGGGCGTATCGCGAATAGCTTTTATAATTTCGACTATTGAGTTCATTCACACAAAACAACCAAACAAGTAATCGTGAGTGGAAACGAGTAGGAGAACAACATGAGTGGCTTACAGGAAACGCAATCAGCAGGTGCAAACGTGATTTTGCACGCCTTTGATTGGAAGTACGCTGACATTGCCCAACGAGCAAATGAAATCCACCAGCTAGGTTATGGCTCGGTGCTGGTTTCGCCACCAATGAAAAGCGCCCACGATGAACGTTGGTGGCAGCGCTATCAACCACAAGATTACCGTGTTATCGACAACGCGCTCGGTGACACCCAAGACTTCATCTATATGGTTCGCGCGCTCGAACGCGTAGGCGTTTTGGTATACGCCGATGTGGTGTTTAACCACATGGCTAACGAAGCACATTTACGCCGTGATCTGCAATATCCTCGTCAGGATGTGTTAGATCAATACCGACAAAACGAACATAAATACCAGTCTCTGAAGCTTTTCGGCGATTTATCCAAACCGCTATTTAGTGAAGAAGATTTTGTTGAAGCGTTTGGCATCAAAGACTGGAAAGATAAATGGCAGGTCCAAAATGGCCGAATTACAGGTGGGCCAACCGATCCTGGTTTACCAACCCTTCGCGTTTGTGAACATGTTGTCGAGCAGCAGCGAGCTTACTTAAAAGCATTGAAAGCGATAGGTGTGAAAGGCTTCCGTATTGATGCCGCGAAGCACATGACGCTTGAACACCTAAAACGCGTATGGACAGACGACATAACCCAAGATGTGCACATTTTTGGGGAAATCATTACCGATGGCGGTGCAACAGAAGAAGAGTATCAACTGTTTCTTGAGCCGTATTTACAAGAAACCCGTTTAGGTGCGTATGATTTCCCGCTGTTTTCGACCATCTTTAAAGCGTTTTCAAAAAAAGGCAGTTTCAAGTCTCTGATTGACCCTTACTGTTTTGGCCAAGCGCTCTCAAACGGTCGAGCCATCACTTTTGTGGTGACGCATGATATTCCCAACAACGACGTCTTTCTCGACTTGATAATGGATGAAGAGGATGAGTGGATCGCTTATGCCTACATTCTTGGTCGCGATGGCGGCGTGCCTTTGGTTTATACCGATTTGGATACCAGCGGCATTAAGAACAAAAACGGAAAGCCAAGATGGAAAGACGCTTGGAATGATCCTCGTATGGCGAAGATGATCGCGTTCCATAATGTGACTCATGGCGAATCAATGACGGTACTGGAAGGGAATGACGATATGCTAGTGCTAAAACGCGGAGAGAAAGGTATTGTGGTGCTAAACAAATCCACACGCGCACAATCGCTATCGCTAAAGACTGAGTGTGATTGGTTCGATTTGATGTCAGATCAAAGCGTTAAAGCCGGGATAGAACAGAAGGTTCCGGCAAAGTCGTTCATGTTATTGGTACAAAAATAAAAGCGGCGGCAGAAGACAATAAAAATGAGCTCAATAGGAGCTCGTTTTTATTTGAATCGTCAAAGCTGTTATTGGCATTCATTCACGCAACATTCGGCACGAAGAAAGTCGATGACATCGTCCAAACATTCGTATTCAGCAACACAAAAAAGAATACGGCCTTCACGGCGCTGAGTAATGAGTCCTGCAGAGGCTAAACTGGAAATATGATGAGAAAGTGTGGATGCAGGAATACCGAGTTTTTCTTGCACACCGCCTACCGCAATGCCTTTATAGCCCGCTTTAACGACTTCTTTATAAATGCATAGACGGGTAGGGTGCCCTAATTCTTTTAATGCTTTAGCGACGGCTTCTAGCTCCATACTGACCTCTAAACTGACCAACGTTAAATGTGTTTCGATAATAGGGAAACTCGCCTTGAATGCCAACTTTTCTGGTTTGACTCTGTGTGATTTCAGGCGAGTTTCATACCGACTCATACTGTGATGACAAAAATTGTCTCCTCCAATGAGACAGATCAATCTTCATTATTATTTCACCCCACGTTTAAACTTCCTCTCCTACACTCTTTGATGAGTTGTCAGTTGGCAGAACAAGGAGGCGGCCATGATTGCAGTTCATCGAGATTATTGTTTGTCTAGCAGTTCAGAGTTACACGCGCACGTTAAAGTAAACCCTGTTGGAAGATTGGAAGTTGAAATTATCGAACTTGAAGAGCGTCATACGACCGAGTTTGATGATTTATCTTTTGAAAGTCGTGGGTGTGAAACTCGAATTTGTGGCAAAGAAGACGCAACCCCGTGGCAGTTCAATCTTGCAGTTACCGACGCGTTAGAGCTTTCTCATTTAGTTGAAGAAGCGAATGAAGAGTATGAGATTTTGATGAATGACCTCATGTAACTTTCATGCTGGATGAAAGTCACTGTGGTGATTTAGGGCGGCGTGCTGACGTACAACCGACAAAAAAACCTCCCAATGGTGGGAGGTTTTTGTATTTCTGTTTTGGCGTTAAATCGCTTCTTCTTTTGGTGGCGTAATATCTTGCACGTTTTCACCGTCAAAGTTTTCAGCGTAACCTTTTGGCGGTGGCGTCCAGCCACGTTCAGAACGCGATAACTTATCGTGACGATCTTTGCGCATCTCTTCCGCCATTTTCTCTTCGAGCAGGATGAATAGTTCGCGGAAGTTGTTATCGAAGCGCTCACCTTCCGAATCGTCTTCCCACGCTTGGTATAACATTTCAGATTTACGAGCTTCTACGCGCTTGTAAGTGTCTTTTTGCTGTTCAACAAAGAATGGGTGAATGCCCAACGCTTTCATAGCATGCCCACCCATTTCCAGTGCCGAGTGATAAGTTTCCGATTCGATCACATCTGCGCCAGCTTGACGCAACAAGTAACCATGACCGCGGTCGAAAGCACGTGCGATGATTTTCACTTTCGGGTACGTGTGCTTCACGTATTTCACCAGTTCCACACTCGATTCTTGGTTATCAATCGCGACGACCAACGCAGCCGCATGCTCGATACCTGCCGTGTGCAGCATATCTGGTCGGGTTGCGTCACCAAAATAGGCACGAGTGCCAATCTGGCGCATGTTATCGACTTGGTTGGCTTGATGGTCAAGCACTACAGTTGTTACGCCGTTCGATACTAATAGGCGATTCACAATCTGACCAAAGCGGCCAATACCAGCAATGATGACTGTGCCTGTTTCTTCAATCGTATCACTTTCGCGTTCATTCGATTGGGTTTCAAAGCGAGGCAAAATCACCCGATCAAACAGAATGAACAAGCCTGGTGTCAGGAACATTGAAATCGCAACCACCAGTGCAAGAGTTTGCGAGAGTTCAAACGGAATGACGTGGTTTTGCACAGAGAAGCTTAGCAACACAAAACCAAATTCACCCGCTTGAGCCAAGCTTAGGGTAAACAGCCAGCGGTTGCTACCTTTCACTCTAAATATCAGCGCGAGAATAAACAGCACCAAGGCTTTCAATACCATCACGCCAATGGTCAGCGCCATGATCAGCCAGAAATCACCAAATAGAACCGAGAAGTTGATTCCCGCGCCAACGGTAATAAAGAACAGACCCAGCAATAAACCTTTAAATGGTTCGATGTTGGACTCTAACTCGTGGCGGAATTCACTGTTTGCCAATACTACGCCTGCCAAGAAAGTTCCAAGCGCGGGAGACAAGCCCACTAAACTCATCAGCGCAGCGATGCCAATCACCAGCATGAGCGCGGTCGCCGTAAAGATTTCGCGCAAACCAGAGCTAGCCACGTACTTTAGTAACGGGCGGCTTAAAAAGTGCCCGCCAACGACAACAATCGCAATCGATGCTGTGATGACAATACCGTACGCCCAGCCCGGCAAATCGGCCACGAGGTTTAAATCGTCATGATGCTGCGCAGCAGTTTGAACGGCATTTTGTGCTTGTTCGACTAACTCCGGCAGGGCCAACAATGGAATAAAGGCCAACATCGGGATAACAGCGATATCTTGAAAGAGCAGAACAGAAAACGCGTTTTTACCACCTTCTGTTTTGGTTAGCCCTTTTTCGCTAAAGGTTTGCAGCACAATGGCGGTTGATGACAGCGCGAAAATTAGGCCAATCGCCAGAGCAATCGTCCAAGGCTGCTCAAAATACAAGGCGATACCCATAATCGCGGCGACAGTGCCGCCAACTTGCAAGCCACCTAACCCCATCAAGCGATTACGCATCGCCCACAGCATTTTAGGTTCGAGTTCTAAACCAACAAGGAACAGCATCATTACAACGCCAAATTCCGCAAAATGTTGGATGGTTGTGGTCTCTTCGCCTACTAGGCCGATGATTGGGCCAATCACCACGCCGGCAATTAAGTAGCCCAACACAGAGCCTAAACCTAAGCGTTTTGCTAACGGAACCGCGATAACGGCGGCTACAAGGTACACAAAGGCTTGTAAGAATATTCCTGTCATGACGCCTCCTTGATGAGCTCCGGCAATGCACTGTTAAGTTTAATGAGCGAAGCGGCGGCCTCGACATCCAATCGGTCTTCGACCAGTGCCGTTAAGAGCTTTTTATAGCGTTCAATATGGCGCGGGATACGACCTTCTTCGGCTGCGGTACGCGAACCAAACAAAGCAAGAGGCGCAATATAGTGCATACCCGTGAGTGCGGACATTTGCTCGATAGGAGCGAGCAGTTCCCGAATCGTAAAATGGTTGTAGCCTTCGGCTTTGTAGGCTTCTTCTTTGCCGCCGGCAGAAAGCACGCACAGCATGGTTTTGCCTTGCAGTTCGGTTCCTTCGGTGCCGTATGCAAAGCCGTATTCCAACACCAAATCTTGCCATTCTTTCAAAATCGCTGGTGTTGAGTACCAGTAAAGCGGAAATTGGAAAATCACCACATCATGTTCACGAAGGCGTTGTTGTTCTCGGTCGATATTGATGTTGAAACGAGGGTACTCACCGTACAAGTCAACGCATGTCACGCCTTCGATTTTTTGAGCTTCTTTGAAAAGTGGAGTATTCACTTCTGAACGATGCTGGGAAGGATGAGCAAAGAGAATCAGTACTTTTTTATTTGTCATAGGGATCCTTGCTTTCAGCATGGCCTTATCCGAATGGAGAAGGTGGGTGAAGAGACTGACGCGCTATGTCCGTCTCGGTCAGTTACAAAATGTAACGCATAAACGTTAACCTATCTACCATGTAGGAATAGATAAACTGATGAAGTATTAATAAAAAACCACCAAACAAGTTGGTGGTTTTATAAAATGAGACAAGTTCTCTGATCCCTTGAGGCTATTTCATGATCACGCCAATTTATTCGTGAATAGGCACCACTAAAATATCAACGGGTGATTTGTTGATTAGGTGTCTTGAGTAAGAAATGATCTTGCTCCAGAAATCTTGGTGGTGACCACAAATCAGCAGATCTACTTCTTGCTCCTTAATGGTGACTTCCAATTTATCAGCTAAATCACCCGTACCTACAAAGAAGTGTTTAAGTGGGTAGTCCATATAATCACTGAATGTTCTTAAACATTCCATTGAATGCTCATTCAACGGCCTTTGATCCGGGTTCTCTTTAATGTCTACAAGCTCGCGATAGATTTCTCCGTGCGTACCATCAATGTGGATAAAGGAGATATCGGAGTCGAGATAGTTTGCCATTGATACCGCTCTGTCGATAAGCACGGTGCTTTCATCTGACAGTTCGAGTGCAACAAGGATATGTTTGTATTTCATAACCACGCCCTTATGTGGATTATCTTTACCCTAAGCATAGTATGGCTTGGGCAAAAATTGTGTTGATAAGATCTCGAAATTGTTCAAAGTTTTGTTAAAAAGTTAATACGATATAACAACTTGCTGTGAAACTTTCTCTTTGTACTCATTTGGTTAGAAAGCTTGCTTTTTGAACAAAAAAGCCGCTACACTCTGCGCATCATTTCTCTAGGAGATTACGCCAACATGAAGAACTAAACCTGTCATCCATATTTTTACTTATTTTTTGGATCAGCAGGGTTAGTAGGCGTAGCTCACTTTCCGATATTTCTTTGCAACAAGACAAATTTTTTATTTGACGTTTATCGTCGAGCTTTACATAAAGCTTAATGCGTTTGTGCACGCGTTTTGTTGCAATCTCAAATCATAGCTACGGCTGTTGTCCCTGTCATACAGGAGGCAAATTATGCCAGTTTTACAAGCTTTTAATGTTAGCCATCAGTTTGATAATGGCGAGACGCTATTCCAGTCTATTTCTTGTTCCATGACTAAACGACGTGTTGGTTTGGTTGGGCGCAATGGCATCGGTAAGTCGCTTTTGGCTTCCATTTTGGCGGGCGAAACTCAGCCTGCCAGCGGTGTTGTGACTTCTCCCTCTTCTTTCATGATGTATCGCCAGCAGCCGTCTGATTTGCTCTCAGGTCAGCAATCGATCGCCCAGTTTCTGGGAACAGACTCGGTCTTGCATGCTTTAAAGCAGATTGAACAAGGTGATGTTTCTGAGCATTGGTTCGAACTGGTTGGCGAACAGTGGGATATTGAACTGAAACTCAAACAGCAGCTTGCTGCGATGGGCTTGCCGCAAGACCCTGATTTCTCTTGTGCTCGGCTCAGTGGTGGTCAGTTGGCACGTTTGCAGTTATGGCAGTTGTTTGAAAACGAAACGGAACTTTTGATTCTCGATGAGCCATCCAATCACCTCGATACCGAGGCGAAACAATGGTTGATAGAGTCTATGAGGCATTTCGGTGGCGCGATTTTACTCATCAGTCACGATCGTGAGCTGCTGCGAGCAATGGAGGAAATTTGGGAACTCTCGGGCCTAGGCTTACAGGTTTTTGGTGGAAATTACGATGTGTATGCCGAGCAAAAACGCACTGAGCTACAAGCGGTCGAAAGGCAGTTAGCGCAGGTCGATAAACAGAAAAAACGGTTAGCTGAGCAAGCCCAGAAAAATCGCGAAAAAGCAGACCAACGCGCCGCGCAAGGGAACAAACTGCGCAAAGACGGCAGTCAGCCCAAAATTTTGCTTGATGGCAAAAAGGATAGCGCGACCGCCAGCGCCTCAAATCGCAATAAGAATGAGCAACTCAGACAAGTGCATTTACAAGCCAAAGAGCGGGCGTTGCAATCGCGACATGAGCAGCTCAAAGCGCAAAAGCTTTATCTTGCAGATAATCCGAACCGTTCGAAAAAAGTGTTGTCGATACAAGAAGGTATATTGCCTTTTGGGGATTCTACTCCTATCACTTTGCAGATTTTTGCGAACGACAAAGTCCATCTCAAAGGGAAAAATGGATGCGGAAAGTCAACCTTGTTAAAGACGTTGCTTGGCGAGTTGTCGTTGCTGAGTGGTGAGCTGCAAGTGAATACCCCCTTGTATTATCTCGACCAACACTTTGGCGCAGTGAATCCAAATCTTTCGTTACTTGAGAACGTAATGGAGACCTGCCAAGAGATGACGGAAAGTGAAGCGAGAACCTTATTGGCGGGGATCGGTTTTCGTCGAGACGCTGTGTTTCGGTTGGGATGCGTACTCAGTGGTGGCGAGAAGATGAAGCTCGCAATGCTGATCGTCAGCCATCAACACTCCCAGCCTTTGCTGCTGCTTGATGAACCAGATAACCATCTCGATCTCGAGTCAAAAATAATGCTTAGTCAGGCGCTAAATACATACAAAGGTGGATTTGTTCTGATTAGTCACGACCAAGATTTCGCTTCTGAGTCTGGGGTTTTGCGTCAAATCGAACTGAATTAGACGAAAGAGAGTAAACGCCATCGTAGCTCTTCAGCGTTGTTCCTAAGCTCTACACCTCCACTTACCGATATGTAGAATTGGCAGGAAATAAGGGAGTTAGGATGGCTTTCACAACTCGTTTAATGAAATTAGATTCATTTTGTCGATATATAGTAGAGTTCTGATGTATTGCACAAAAAGAAAACAGAAAAATAAAAAGGAATTTCATGAAAAAGAACACCCTAGCACTCACAACGGCTCTCGCACTCGGAAGTGTGTTGTCTGTGGCGTATGCAAATGAAGCGGCGCAATCGTCGGTTGAACAGGTAACCCCGAAAGCCATCACGTACCCAACCACACAAAAAGTGGATGTTGTCGATGACTACTTTGGTACAAAAGTAAGTGATCCTTATCGCTGGTTGGAAGACGATCTCAGCCCAGAAACCGCAGAATGGGTGAAGGCACAAAATGCAGTGACGTTTGATTATCTGTCGAAAATTCCTTACCGCGAGCAGATTGAAGAGTGCATCACTAAGCTCATGGACTACGAAAAGCAAAGCCAACCGTTCAAAGAGGGTAAGTTCACTTATTTCTACAAAAATGACGGGTTACAAAACCAAGATGTGCTTTATCGGCAGTTAGGTGATGGTGACGCAGAAATTTTCCTCGATCCAAATACGTTTAGTGAGGATGGCACCACATCGTTAGCGGGAGTGAGCTTTTCACGAGACGGTTCTTTGGTCGCATACAGTATTTCGGAAGGCGGTAGCGATTGGCGCAAAGTCATTGTGTTAGACACAGCAACCAAAAAGCCAGTCGGTGAAACGCTGGTGGATATTAAGTTCAGCGGCATCAGTTGGCTCGGCAATCAAGGTTTCTATTACTCAAGTTATGACAAGCCACAGGGGAGTGAACTCTCCGCGAAGACAGATCAACACAAGCTCTACTTTCATAAACTTGGAACGAAACAAAGTGAAGACCAGCTGATTTTCGGCGGCTTTGAGGAAGAGAAATACCGTTATGTTGGCGGCTATACGTCAGATGATGAACGCTACTTGTTTATCTCAGCCAGCGTATCGACATCGGGTAACAAACTGTTCTTTAAAGATCTGAGTAAGCCAAACAGCCCGCTTAAAACCATTTTAGATAACACCAGTTCTGATACTTGGGTAATAGACAACCAAGGCACGAAGCTGTACTTGGTTACGAACCTTAATGCGCCGAACAAACGCGTCGTGACGGTGGATGCGAGTCAGCCGCAGCCCAAAAACTGGAAAGATTTGATCCCTGAAACAAAGAACGTGTTACGCGTTTCTACCGCGGGTGGCAACTTGTTTGCGAGTTATATTGTTGATGCGATCTCGATGGTGAAGCAATACGACATGAACGGTAAACTCATTCGAGAAATCAAATTGCCTGATATTGGCAGCGCATACGGTTTCTCGGGTAAAAAAGATGAAACCGAAGTCTACTATTCTTTCACCAACTACAAGATGCCCAGCACTACGTATCGTCTGAACATCAAAGATGGTGATAGCGAGGTGTACTACAAATCTAAAGCGCCATTTGATCCAGCTTTGTATGACTCTCGCCAGGTGTTTTACACCTCAAAAGACGGAACAAAAGTGCCGATGATCATCACCTATAAAAAAGGGACACCGATGGACGGCAGTGCACCAACCATCCTATATGGTTATGGCGGCTTCAACATTAGCCTCACACCATCTTTTAGCCCGACACGTGCGGCTTGGTTGGAGCTTGGTGGTGTTTACGCGGTAGCGAACATTCGTGGCGGTGGGGAGTATGGTAAAGAGTGGCACAACGCTGGCATTCAAATGCAAAAGCAAAATGTGTTTGATGACTTTATTGCGGCGGCTGAATTTCTAATTGATGAAAAGGTAACGTCATCAAACAAGTTAGCCATTAACGGTGGATCGAATGGTGGCTTGTTAGTGGGGGCTGTTATGACGCAACGTCCAGAGCTGTTTAAAGTGGCGCTGCCAGCAGTCGGCGTACTGGACATGCTGCGCTATCATACTTTTACCGCAGGTGCTGGTTGGGCGTATGACTACGGTACGGCAGAGCAAAGTAAAGAGATGTTCCAATATCTGAAAGGTTATTCGCCAGTGCACAATGTAAAAGCGGGGGTGGAATACCCAGCAACATTGATTACAACGGGTGATCATGATGATCGTGTTGTTCCTGCTCACTCTTACAAATTTGCTGCTGAGTTGCAGTCAAAACAGGCGGGTTCAAATCCGACCTTGATTCGCATCGAAACCAATGCAGGACATGGTGCTGGCACACCAACGCGTAAAATAATTGAGACAAATGCAGATATTTATAGCTTTGCACTGTTCAATATGGGGATAGAGAAACTGCAATAGTGCGAATCGTTTGCGTTTTTAGTTAACGAAATGCATTGGTGCTTTTGCACTCGAAAATAAAAGGGAATCACAGAGTGTGATTTCCTTTCAATTTATTGTGGAGTAACTATTCTAAATTGACCGCAAGGCTAATTAAATTAAGGTATTTGCAATTTATTACAACTCTCTTCTTTACCTGAAGAGTAATATGCGATAAAAATAAAACTTGATCGCGATCACTTAACACCATTGCACTCCTTATTTATATGGTAAAATTAATTAATCATTTGTTTTAATGATAATTGAATTTTCATAAGTTTTAATATTCCCTTCTTCGTAAAGCTTACCAAATTTCAAGTTATATAAGATATAAGTAGCAGTGATTGAACTTTTACGACGCTTTATTTTATTTTAATTAAAACGTCTAATGTTTCGTCATTATTAAATTTGCTTTGATAATTTATATTATCCAAAGCGAGTTATGTTGCTTGCTATTTATGATGACCTCATGACGTGAATAATTTTATAATCATTAAAATGGATACAGTTTTATGAATTTAGTGAAACCGTCTGTTGTTATCATGGCAGCAGCCCTTCAACTCGCGTCTTCTGCTTATGCTCAGACAAATAATGACGAAGAACTACAAGATATGTCTGACCCACTTGCGGTTTACACCCAAGCGGGCTTTGGTATTACTGACAAAGGCGCGAACATCAAAATCGGTCAAACTTACCAATCTAGCCAGCCTGGCACCATGGCGATGAACATCATCGAAATGAAAGGCATTGGTGGTGAGCTATTTGGAATTCGCGACAATGACGATCCAATGTATGCCAATGTTGATGACAGCATTGACTCTTTCCGACTACGTAATTTCCAAGTAGAAGTCGCAAAAGGTCTAGGGCGTCAATTAGATGTAAACTACGATGTTGATAACGATAAATTAGATGCATCTTATAGCTTTATTCAAGGCCTACCTAAGTTTGGCATGTTGCAGTTATTTCCTTTAGCTGGTGCGGGTGTCACTATTGCTAATGATTTTAGTGGTGATGACAAAGGTTATGAAATTCCAGGTACTTTCACCGTTGTCGGTATGTACTCAAAAATTGAATTAACCGATAAAATCTGGATTAACTACAACCCAATGTATATGCATACATTGTCAGGGTCTAGTCAATATAAAGATACTTATTACGCGGGTGAAGATAATATCTTAACTCATGAGTTTGCGTTGTCTTATCAAATTAATCCTCGCGCAAATATTCGTTACTTTGCAAACTGGAATGAGCACGTTAATTTCGGTGATGGTGATCACCGTATCGAATTTAACTACCAATTCTAACTCCCTCGTTTATTTCCAGAATAGAAAGTGTGTTTATCCATATATTTAAATATTTAGGCTAGGGCACTTTCTACATAAAGTAGGTTTATCATGAAAGCCAAATATAAATTTGCGTTGGTATCTATTGCTATATCTTCTGCATTACTATCAGGATGCAAAACTGGCGATATCGCAACGAAAACTGCCCAAGCACCCTCTGTTGAAACCGTTACCCTAACCGAAACAAAAATCACTCCTTATCATACTTTTATCGGTCGAACTGAAGCGGTAAATGACGTTGATATTATGCCTCGAGTCGGTGGCGAATTAACCGCGATTCATTTTAAAGATGGCGATATGGTCGAAAAAGGCCAATTGCTGTTTGAAATCGACGACCGTCCTTACAAAGCGGCACTGGCGTATGCAAAAGCGTCGTTGCAAAAAGCAAAAGCACAACTCGTTCAAACTACGCGTGATGCAGAACGTGTGAAGAAACTCATCAAAGATAAAAGCATCAGTGAGCAGCAATACGATGACGCCATTGCTGCGCACGCCGCAGCGATTGCTTCGGTAGAAGAGGCGAAAGCGACGCTGGTTTCAGCAAGGCTCGATCTTGAATTTAGCTCTGTGCGTGCTCCTTTCTCTGGCCGCGTGGGTTTCAGCAACTTCCGAGTGGGTGACCGTATTTCGAAAATTCAACTCGTTCCTCTTGTTTCGATCACTCAAATCGACCCAATTCGCTTTGGCTTTGATGTGGATGAGAAGCTCTACCGCCGCGTAAGAAGTGCGATTGATGTGGCTCATCGTAACGATGACAAACTGGATGTTGATTTAACACTGACGCTTTCAGACGGTTCATTGTATCCGCTTGATGGCAAGATCTACGCCGTTGGCAATAAGATCGATTTAGAAACAGGCTCAATTCGAGCAGAAGCACAATTCGATAATCCAACTTACGCGCTTATGCCGGGTGAATATGGCAACTTGACCATCAAGCTGCGCAACAAAACCATTGATGGTTTGCTTATCCCATCGGCGGCTGTTCAGCAAGATCAAGCGGGTGATTACGTCATGGTGGTTGGTGATGATCACGTGGTGTCTCGTCGTAACGTTGAACTCGGTCAGACCTACGGTGTGAAACGTGCTGTGCTGACTGGCTTGGCGGCTAACGAAAAAGTCATCGTCAATGGTCTACAAAAAGTGCGTCCGGGTGCAACGGTGAAAGACGTTGAACTACAGAGTGAACAAGGCTGAGTGAGTACTGATGTTAAGTAAATTTTTCATTCACCGGCCGAAGTTTGCTTTGGTGATCTCACTGGCGATGACATTGATGGGTATGATCGCCCTGAAAGTCTTGCCAATTTCTGAGTATCCTCAAATCTCTCCAACGGTAATTACGGTGAGCACCATGTATCCGGGTGCAAACGCGGACGTGGTTAAAAAGACCGTAGCACAACCGATAGAAGCCAAAGTCAACGGCGTTGAAGACATGATTTACATGTCTTCTGTGATTGGTAACGATGGCTCATATACATTGCGTATTTACTTCCGAGTGGGCGCAGATGGCGATATGGCGCAGGTTCGTGTGAACAACTTGGTTGCACAGGCGACGTCGTCTCTACCACAAGAAGTAAACCAAATCGGTGTGACGGTTAAGAAGAAATCTTCCGACATGCTGGGCGTTATCACACTGCGTTCCCCGAAACAGTCTTACGACAGTATCTACCTTTCTAACTACGCGGATCTCAATATCGTTGAGCGTCTAAAACGTATCGAAGGTATGAGTGACATTACGCTGCTGGGTAAGAAAGACTACTCAATGCGTATTTGGTTGAACCCAAATAAACTGGCTACCTTGAAGCTTTCTGCTAGCGATGTTATTGGCGCAATTAAAACGCAAAATATCCAAGTGGCGGCGGGTAAGATCGGTGGTATGCCAGCTCCGGGTGACCAGCAATATCAATATGTTTTGCAAACCAAAGGTCGCCTTACTTCTGCGGAAGAGTTCGAGAACATCATCATCCGTGCGAGCAAGAAAGGTTCTTTGATTCGCTTGAAAGATGTGGCTCGTGTCGAAGTTGGCGCACAAGGTTACGAAGCTGATGGTCGTATGAATAACGAACCAGCCGCCGTTCTGGCCTTGTACCAGTTGCCGACAGCGAACGCGCTAGACGTGATGGAACGCGTGAAAGAGGCCATGAAAGAGTACGAGAAATCGTTCCCAGATGATTTGGTCTACGACATCGCGTATGACTCTACCGAATACGTAGAGACATCGATTGATGAAGTGTACGAGACGCTGGTGATTGCGGTACTTCTTGTAACCTTCGTTGTGTACGTTTTCTTGCAGAACTGGCGAGCGACCATCATTCCAACCTTAGCGATTCCTGTTTCCATCATTGCGACGTTCGCAATCATGGGCGTGATGGGCATGACCATCAACACCATTTCGTTGTTTGGCTTGATCCTCGCCATCGGTATCGTGGTGGACGATGCGATCATCGTGGTGGAGAACGTGGAGCGGGTTATCCATGAAGAGCATTTAGACCCGATTCCGGCCACGATCCAAGCTATGAAAGAAGTGACGGGTCCAGTATTGGCAACAACGCTTATTTTGTTGGCGGTATTCGTACCGGTTGCGCTATTGCCGGGTATTTCTGGTCGAATGTTCAACCAGTTCGCGGTCACCATCTGTGTGTCGGTGCTGATCTCTGCGATCAACGCATTAACGTTAACGCCAGCGCTTTGTGCGTTGATGTTGAAATCTACTCACTCGCAACCTATTGCGCCTTTGCGTGCGTTTAACCGAGGTTTTGAAGCAATAACGCGCAAATACCAAGGTTTAGTTGGCTTCTTGAGCCGTCGTATTGTGCTGAGTATCGGTGTTTATGGCGCGCTTATTGCGGTGCTGGCATTTGCGTTCATGACCGTACCTTCTTCTTTCGTACCGAACGAAGATAAAGGCGTGTTCATGGTCGAAATGCGTTTGCCAGACGCAGCAGCATTGCAGCGTACTGCACCATTAATGAAGAAGTACGTTGATGAGCTAAAACAGATGGAAGGTGTGGAGAACGTGGTTTCGGTTGCGGGCTTCTCGGTAATTAACATGGCGTCGATTCCAAACTCGGGCATGTTGATCATCAAACTGGATAACTGGAGCAAACGTAAAGACCCTGAGTTACACCAACGCGCATTGATGAATAAAGTTAACCAAATGCTGAACTCAACGCCAGATGCCGCTTCGTTCGTTTTCGCGACGCCGGCAATCAAAGGCATGGGTGCGGTAGATGGTTTCAACCTTGTGCTGCAAGACAACTTGGGCCGTTCTCCACAAGAGTTGGCAAAAACAACCGCTGATTTTGTTGCCCAAATCAATCAACTGCCTGAAGTGGCGCGTGCGTTCTCGATTTTCCGTGCGAACATTCCGCAACGTTACATCGATATTGACCGCGATAAAGCGATTTCGATGGGCGTACCGTTGAATGAAATCTTCAGCACACTGCAAGCACAGTTGGGCGGTGCATACATTTCTGACTTCAACTTGTTTGGTCGTTCGTACCAAGTGAAAGTGCAAGCAGAAGAGCAATACCGTGACAACATCGACGACATCGACCATCTGTTTGTTCGCTCAAGCTCTGGAAAAATGGTGTCACTGGCAACGCTAGTGAAAGTGAAGCCGATCTTTGGCCCTGATACCTTATCGAACTACAACATGTTCAGTTCTGCAACCGTGAACGGTGCGCCAGCGCCAGGTTACAGCTCGGGTGATGTTGTAAAAGCCATTGAAAAACTGGCTGCGGAATCTTTGCCAAGTGGTTACTCGTACGAGTGGTCAGGCATGACTTACCAAGAGATGAAAGCAGGCAACATGGCGCCAATCGCGTTCGCATTGTCTTTGCTGTTCACCTACTTGTTCTTGGTGGCTCAGTACGAAAGTTGGACCATTCCTGCTGCGGTAATGATGGCGGTTCCCGTCGCGATTCTCGGCGCAATGGGCACGCTACTGCTGGTGGGACAACCGTTCGATTTGTACGTGCAGATTGGTGTGGTCATCTTGATTGGTATGTCCGCCAAAGTGGCGATTCTTATCGTGGAATTTGCCAAAGTTCTGCGAGAAGAAAAGGGCTTATCCATCATTGATGCTGCCAAAGAAGCTGCTCGAATCCGTTTCCGTGCAGTACAGATGACTGCGTTCGCCTTCATCTGGGGGGTATTCCCGTTGGTGATTGCATCGGGTGCTGGTGCGGCATCTCGTCACTCACTGGGCTTTGCGGTCTTCGGCGGCATGATTCTCTCTACGTTTGTAGGCACGTTGCTGACGCCGGTGTTCTTCGTGATGATGCAATCTCTGCGCGAGAAGTTTAAGCGAAAGAAACCCTCTGAACTTGAGGTGAGCGAGCAATAACGCTGATTTCAACCGACTGACTCCACAACACCCCCACGCTGTGTGCGATTGGCCAATGCCTTTCATTGATATACAACCACCGTCGCAGCGTGGGTTCTCCTAACAATAATAGGTTTTAGCATGAAAAATCTTTCAAAAATCGTCGTAGCGAGCTCTCTACTGACGTGTGCTGCTGCGCAAGCGGGCGGGTTATACCTTTACGAAACAACAGCATCGGATATTGGTTTGGCATCCGCTGGTATGGCGGCTCGTGCGCAAGATGCCTCAGTAATGGCAGCAAACCCGGCTGGTCTGGCGAATGTTTCTGGTAAATCTTTCTCTGGTAACCTGATTGGCCTTTACGGTGACGCGCAACTAGACACGATGACTGGCGATGCGGGCAACGTGATTGGTTTTGTTCCTATGGCGTCGGCATTTTACAGCCAACAAGTGAACGACAAATGGACGCTGGGTATTGGTCTGTATGGCAACTACGGTCTTGGCCTAGAATACGAAGGTCTTTTGAATAATCATTTAGATATTCCTACAGCAACGACGCAAGCCTTGACCATTCAACCTTCCGCTTCTTACCGCATCAATGATCACTGGTCTGTGGGTGCGGCGCTTGGCATTCAGTACGGTATGTATGAAGTGGAAACGAAGGGAGTCTTGAACTTCAATGACGAAGACCAAGATACTCAGGTCAACGGCCGAGTAGGTGTGCTTTATGAGGCAACACCAGGCACGCGTCTTGGTCTGTCTTACTCTTCTGAAACCGAATTTGAATTCGACAATAGCAACTCCATTGCTCCGCAACAACTGATCTTCAGTGCTTACCATGAAGTGAATGATGACCTAGCGGTGATGTGGAACGTGAACTGGCAAGACTGGAGCGAATACACAACCACGCTGAACGTAGAGACACAAGACACTTACCAAATCGCATTGGGTACTCAGTACAAACTGAATGAAAAAATGATGTGGAATGCAGGTTTTGCATTCGATACCAGCATGTATGAAAGCCAATCAAACGGTGACATTACCGTTCCTACTGGCAAGGCATACCGCATTGGTACAGGCATTGATTACAAATTGGATTCAGAAAACTCAATTGGTTTCGCGTTTGAAGCGATCTTGATGGAATCGTCAGAAACGCCACGCTTCCAAGCTGGCTTTGATGAGCCTGCTCTGTACTTCATGAGCATGAGCTACAACTGGAAAAACTAATCATTCCTAATCGCTAAAACGCCTTCCTTACAGGCCATTCTACCCTAACTACCTGCACTGGATTCTGTCACGCCATCTAAGGTAGTTAGGGCGCTTTTGTCACATCCAGTGAGTGATGATTCAAAAAGTATCTGCGCAGCTAAGTGCGGGTATTCAACATCTCAAAGGACTAAAAAATGAAAAATAAACTAGCGTTAGTGTGTACGACTTTGTTGGTCAGTACGCTGGCTCATGGTGCCGAGCATCGAGTAAAAGACAATAAAAACAAGTTGGCGGATGACCCAACAAAAGTCATCACGAAATTTGGCGCGTCTTACGCAAACAACTACGATTTTGATGATCAAAACATCTCATTCTCGGGCTCACTTGCGCTTGACCAAGCGCGCAAAATTAACCTGCGTATCAATGATGATGCGAGCGAGTGGCGTATTGGTGGCTCGTGGTTGTTTCCGGTCGGTATCGTGAACTTCAACTTCGGTAAAAATGAATACGTAAACGGCGCGGATCAAACCAACTACAGCGTTGGTACCTTTATGCCGCTAAGTTATTTCGGGATTGAGCCAGCAGGCTTCCAAATTTTCCCAATGGCAGGCTATACGTACAATACTGGTGATGTTCCTGTTTGTGACGGTGCAGAAAGTAGCCACTGTAGCGAGCCTAACTTTACGGGCACTCCAAGTGCAGAGAATGGCTTCAATATGATGAGCTCTTCAGGCAGCAGCGGTTACGTTGGTGCATTTGCGCTGAAATCGTTTACCAAAGAACTGACGTTAATCAGCTTCGCAGCGGGCACTTACGGCTCAGAAAACAGTGAAGGAGAGAACTACAAAGGCTTCTTTGGTGGTATCGGCCTTGGTTACCTTGTGAACAAACGCCACTCTTTTAACGTAATGACGTTTGTCATGGACAACAACACCTATCTGGATGAAGCAGACAAGCGTGTTGCGGTATCGTACCAATATCAATTTGAATAATGGAAACACAGCGCTAATGCATTTGTGACGTCCAGTCCGTCAACACAAGCGAGCCTGTGATTCGAGCGTGTCACTGACATTATTTCAGCCCTTGCTCAGTGATGAATACTGAGGAAATTCTCAAGCAGCAATGCGAGAGATAGCACAGCATGAATTAACGCCAGTGATAACGTTCAATCGGCTTACGATTGTTCTTCAATACTCTTCTGGTATTGATGTTTCAAAACGTACATGCGCTTCACGTCACGATAGCTGCCATTAATGAAGTACTCTTCGATAAGATGGCCTTCCTCAATAAAGCCGCACTTTTTATACAGATGGATGGCAACTTCGTTCTCAACCGCAACCAATAGGTAGATTTTGCGTAAGTTGAGGATGGAGAAAGAGTAATCCAATGCGCGATGAATCATTTCCATCGCATAACCACGGCCTTGATGGTCTGGCGCGATGATGATTTGAAATTCCGCACTGCGGTGGATGTAGTTGATTTCAATCAGCTCCACCAAACCAATCAAAATGCCGTCAGCGTCTTCAACGACAAAGCGTCGTTCTGCGTCATCGTGAATGTGTTTACGGTAAAGTTCTTCGAGTTCGTCATAGGACTCGTAAGGTTCTTCAAACCAGTAGGCCATGATATTGCGATTGTTGTTGAGTTCGTGGATAAAACGCAAATCAGAACGTTCTAATGCACGCATTTTTAGGCCTTTTTTCATCCTGTTTCTCCAATGAGTGGGAGGGCAAATCCTCCCCGGTTGATGCTAGAAAATCTTAACGTATCTTAGGGAAAACACCTCGCATATTTTTATCAACTTTGTCATTTGTATCAACGGATATTTGACCTGCGTCAAACTTTGTAAGTTGCTAAAATCATTAATAATACTCGTTAATCCAGACGATAAAAAAGCTGATTAGTAAGGGAGGCTGATTTCATATTAAATACCGCGCAACGACTTCGTGTCTTAATCTAAACAAACAAGGTATTCAATATGTTTTCAATCGGTGACGTAGTAGTAGCGACTAAAGGTGTCGAGCAAGGCGAAATGGTTGTTACAGGTTTAAGCAGCGGCGGTTTTTACGCTCACGTTAAAGCTGGCGAAAAGACGCTAACTTACCCTGCTAAAGATCTTAAGAAAGCATAATTCAATTTGCTGACTTCTTAATCCCAAGTCAGCGCAAGGTGATTCACTCCTCATCTTGAATTTACTTGGGAATCGCAAAGGTAGCGCATCAGTCGCTACCTTTTTTATTGTTGATTCATCATCTCACTCATTGCTCATTCGATACGCCTTGATGCTCGCTGTGGTTGATTTCTACGCGATTTCTCCCGGTTTCTTTCGCTTTGTATAACGCTAAATCAGCACGTTTCACTAACGGCTCAAAAGAATCATCCAAGCCACACACTTGAGTTACCCCAATACTGGCGGTGAATGTCATATCACGCCCTGAATATCGAATCGTCGTGGTTTCTAAGGCATTTCGGATGGTTTCTAACGTATCCATTGCTTCTTGAGAAGATCGGCTTCTCAGGACGATAGCAAATTCTTCACCACCGACACGAGCAAGCAGGTCGCATTCTCGTAAATGCCCTTTAATGGTATTGGCAGCATGGATGAGAGATTTGTCGCCAGCGTCGTGCCCGAACTTGTCATTCAGTTTTTTAAAGTTATCTAAATCCAAAATCGCGACGTGGAATTTGATCCCTTGCGTGCGAAATTCAGAAAGACGATGCTCAATTTGACGCATGAACTCTCTGCGGTTTGGAATGCCAGTAAGATCGTCTGTGGTGGCGAGGTGCTCCATTTTCATGATCTGAATATGCAGTGCAATGTTCAACGCTATCCAGTTGGCAATGCATTGCAACTGTGCTGCTTGTTCCTTGGTATAAAAATGGGTTTGATGATGCGCGACGTTAAGCGTGCCCAAGCACATTTGACCATGCATCAGCGGCGCATCCATACACGTGCCCATACCGCTGGAGGTCAACATGACGCAATCTAGCTCGTCGGATTGAGAAACGTCGTCACAAATGATCAGTTGTTGGTTTTTGAACACACGCCCGACGAAGGCTTGATCAATCGGCACGAGAAAATCGGCAGGAATCGCTTTATTGCCGGAAAAAGAGTAGACCTTGAGGTAGTCACTGTTTTCGTACAGCGTAATGCTGGTGCGGTCAGATTCAAAAATCCGATTGATCCATTCTGCGACAGTATCGAGCACCTGCTGTAACGTCTGTGATTGAGCCAAAAAGTGAACGAAGCCGATCGGTAAACATATTGGGCTTTCCATGTTTTGCGTCGACAAGTCATTTGGGTCAAAAGTTCTTTCAAGTCTCAATAGCTATCTCCCTAGACATTCCTCTAAATGTAAACAATAAGTAACACGCAGCTATTTTCAAGAAAAATACGTTCCTTTAACAGAGTATGGTTTATTTCTCGCCACTTGTGAGTGTCAGGTTGCTTAATGTGAGCTTGAACTCATGTCTAAACCGATAATTTTTATGCCTAATTAGCAAGAGGTGACCATTCGGTAAAGCTTAGCGAAGACAGCAAGAATAAGAGAGATTTGTTACGCATTTGAGAGAGCAGGTAAGAAAAAGCCCCTCTGAATGAGAAGGGCTTGGTTGCTCGAGTTCGAGTTTAACTTTCTTTGTAGTGCTCTAAAATCAGTTGGCTGATTTGCGCGATCAGTTGATCGCGAGCTTGAAGCGAAAGGTCGGTGTCTGTGACGTAAATACTGATGTAAACCGGCTTGTAGTTGTCTTTCCAGATCATCGCGCTAATGCCGCGTGAACCGTAGTTACCTGCGCCAGAGCGGTCTGCAATCGACCAGCCTTTTGGCAGAACAGAGCGCATGAGCGAATCCGATACTTTGTTGTCTTGCATCCAGATTTTCAGCTGTGTGCGTGACTCGTAAGATAGGGCGTTATCTTCCATCAAGGTATGTAGGGTGTTTACCATGGCGTTAGGCGTTGTGGTGTCTCGCTTATCGCCCGGTTTTGCTTCATTCAAACGGGGTTCCAATCGGTCAAGTCGCGTTGCTTTGTCGCCAATAGATCGCAAAAACAGCGTGACCGCTTTAGGACCACCAATTTCATTTAGCACTAAGTTCGCGGCGGTGTTGTCGCTCATCAACATGGCGGCCTCACAAGCGTGTTCGATACGTGTGCTTTGTCCAGCCAGTTTATCCATCACCGGAGACCAAACCACAATATTGCGTTCATCGATTTTCGCTGTGGCATTTTTGTTGAGTTTGCCGCTGTCCATGTCGCTTAGCATGGTGGCACACGCTAACGTTTTGAATGTGCTCATTAATGGGAAACGTTCGTCTCCGCGATAATCCCAACGCTCGTCCGTTTGTGTATCCCAGACTGACACTCCAATTCGCCCAGATGTTTGTTTCTCGATGAGGGAGATGTCTTCGTTTAATTTGGAGGCGTAACTAACAGTTGAGCAAACCATCAGCCCAACCAACAGGAATAACTTTTTCATGCGTGGTGTTCTTCGTTCTTTTGGTTTTGATTCGCACTTTGGCGATGTTAAGCAAACTATAACGAGTGAATACTCTAACCACTGTTAAATCCCTGTCGATTTTCTGTAGGATTCTGCGCAATACCTCCAAGTTTGTTATTGACCTTAGGTATATTGTGGGTTTACTCAACTTTACGAATATTGACGTTGCATTACGCTAGAAAAACTAAACTAGAGTTGTCGTCAATTTGAGAGTGATGTTCATGAAAACTGTACGAAATTTTGTATGGATGATAATTGCCGCCGTGTCTGTGTTGTGGTGGATGAGTGAACCGCAACTACTGTCCTCGACCCAATTCTTCCAATGGCGCTCCGCGCTTATTCAATATTCTGGTGTTTTGTCGTTGGCTTTGATGTCTATTGCGATGGTGTTGGCGCTGCGCTTACCTGTGATCGAGCAATGGGTTCACGGGATGGATAAGGCCTATCGTGTGCATAAATGGCTCGGCATTGCGGGGGTTAGCCTCGGAGTCGTGCATTGGTTGACGTATAAAGTGCCAAAATGGCTAGTGTCGGCAGGAGTGCTCGAAAAACCAATCAAACACACCGGGGTTGGGCCTTCTGGGAACAACTTTGTCGGTTTAGAACTCTGGGTCAAAGAGTTGCGCGATGTGGGGCTTGGTTTGGGGGAGTGGGGTTTTTACCTGCTCTTAGCATTGCTCGTGGTGTCATTGTGGACGGTTGTTAAATACAAGCCATTTAAGTTGTCGCATCGTTTAATGGCTGCTGTGTATTTGATGATTGCTGTTCACTCCGTTTTGTTGATCAAGCACGCGTACTGGGGTGAGCCAATTCATTTCGTTGCCTTGGGCTTTGCCTTGATGGGCTCTGTAGCTGCCGTTTATAGCTTGCTTGGTTTTGTCGGACGAGCAAATCGCCATCCCGCCAAAGTGGTGTCGACTCGCTACTTCCCTCAAGCGCGAGTGATGGAGCTGGTTTTGGCGCCAAGCAATAGCGGCCAAGGAAAACCTTGGCAAGGACACAAAGCTGGGCAGTTTGCTTATGTTCGTTTTGGTAATGAAGATCCGCATCCGTTTACGATTGTTTCAGGTGAGCATGAACCAGAGGTACGCTTTTTGATCAAAGAGTTGGGTGATTTCACTACGGATTTGTACCACAGGGTTAAAATTGGTGAAGAAGTGATGGTTGAAGGCCCTTACGGACGCTTGGCGTTTGACGTCAATAAGCCCCAGATTTGGATTGCGGGTGGTGTTGGGGTCGCGTCGTTCTTTGCCATCTTAGCGTCACTAAAATCGCTAAAAACGCATCCTCCTGTGCATTTGTTTTACTGCACGCGAGGTTTGGACAGTCACTTAGTGGACGAGTTGTGGAAAATGGCACGTCTTGCGCAAGTGAAGCTGAACGTGATTGATACGGCGGTGTCTCCTCGACTTAACGTAGAGCGTATCGCGAGCGAATGTGGCGATTTAGCGCGTTATGAGTTCTATTTCTGCGGGCCTGAAGCTTTTTCGCAAACACTGAAAAAAGAGTTGAATGCTTATCGCGTCGATACCGAACGTCATTACCATGAAGAGCTGTTCGTCATACGATAGTAGCAGGGATGAACGAAACAAAAAGGAGCTGAGTGCAGCTCCTTTTGTCTTGTTGTATTCATGTCTAACGTATTGTCATCGTTAGATTATCTTGTTTAAGCCGAAGCCTACTTATAACCTTACAACTTCACTTTTTTGACCATGCCAGCTTCTGCGTGGCCTGGAATGTTACAAGCAAACTCTACGTTGTTGTCTCCGTGGAAGTGCCACAAAATCTGTTTTGCTTTACCCGGTTCTACGGTGACAGCATTGCCAGAGTCGTGCATGTGATTACCTGACATGTTTTTCATCATCTCACGGTGCTCAAGTTGTTCTGCTGCAGAACCGATGGTGAACTCATGATCGATTTTGCCCGTGTTCATCACCACGAACTGCACGACGTCGTTCGGCTCGATTTTTACGTCTTTCTTGAAGGTGATTTTCATGTCATCGCTCAAAATTACATGGACGACTTTATCCGGTTTCGCCCCATTCGCTGGCATACCCACAGCTGACATTCCTGCCATGCCTTGCATGTTGGAGTGATCCATTTTTGAATGATCCATCGGCATCTCGCCCATATTCATGTTATCCATCGACATCGAACCATGGTCCATTTTGCCGTGATCCATGTTGTCGTGGTTCATGTTCGAGTTATCCATTTGTGCGAATGCGCCTGCTGATACCATAGTTAGAGCAAGAGTGATAAGTGTCTTTTTCATGTTGATTTCCTTTACTATCAATGAAGTAGTGCGCCATTGCGGTTTGTACAATGGCGCTTGTTGTTTATTTCTCTGGGTTTTGTGTTTTGTTGACTTCTCGCTGCTTCCACAGCTTGAAGATGGCTGGTAACACCAGCAGAGTCAGTAGTAGGGCAGAGGCCATGCCGCCAATCATTGGTGCAGCAATGCGCTGCATGACTTGAGAGCCAGTACCTGAGCCATACATGATAGGGATAAGGCCAATGATGACCGTGAGAACCGTCATCATGACCGGACGCACACGCAGCCCCGCGCCTTCTCGAATGGCATCGGTTAAATCACCAATTTGCAGAGCTTGTTGGTTTTCTTCTGCGTGAAGTTTTTTGTGGTGCCACGCTTGGTTGAGATACACCAGCATGATGACGCCTATCTCCACCGCAACGCCGGCGAGTGCGATAAATCCGACCCCCACGGCGATGGAGAAGTTGTAGTTGAGGTAGTGCATCAACCACAAGCCACCAACCATCGCTAAAGGCAAAGTCAGCATGATGATCAGCACCTCACCCACACGGCGGAAGCTGAAGTAAAGCAACATCATGATGATCACCAAGGTTATCGGCACGACCACACTCAAGCGATCTTTCGCGCGTTCCATGTATTCGTATTGACCAGACCAAGCGAGCGAATATCCAGCCGGGAGCACCAGTTGGTCAGCCACTGCTTGCTGCGCTTCCACCACATAAGAACCAAGGTCTCGGCCATCGATATCCACAAACACCCAGCCGTTAGGACGTGCGTTTTCGGTTTTGATCATCGGCGGACCGTCTTCGTAACGAATGTCAGCGACATCAGCGAGTGCGATACGCGCTCCATTTGGTGTCACTAGCGGTAAGTTTTGCAGCTTAACCACAGAGTCACGGTAGTCTTGCGGGTAGCGAACGTTAATCGGGTAGCGTTCCAAGCCTTCAATGGTTTCTCCAACATTCATACCACCGACAGCGGTTGAGATGACTTGCTGAACGTCTTTGATGCTCAATCCATATCTCGCGGCAGCGCGGCGTTTAATGTCGATTGTTACGTAACGGCCACCAGCTACACGCTCGGCATAAACCGATGAAGTGCCGCGAACGTTGTTCAAGATAGGTTCTAACTGTGCACCAATCTTTTCGATCTCTTTCAGGTCTGGGCCTGCGATTTTGATCCCGATTGGTGTCTTAATACCCGTCGCAAGCATGTCGATACGCGTTTTGATCGGCATTACCCACGCGTTGGTTAGCCCCGGGAACTGCACGAGATTGTCGAATTCTTTGCGCAATGACTCTGTGGTCACGCCTTCACGCCATTGGTCATGAGGTTTGAGCTGAATTACTGTTTCAATCATGGTGAGTGGCGCAGGGTCGGTGGCGGTTTCTGCACGGCCAATCTTGCCCCAAACCGTTTTAACTTCCGGTACGGTTTTGATCAGCTTGTTGGTTTGCTGAACCAACTCACGTGCTTTACCGATGGAAATGCCCGGGTAGGTGGTCGGCATGTACATCAAATCGCCTTCATCCAATGGTGGGATGAATTCGCTGCCTAGTTGGCTAGTTGGGTAGTACGCCGATGCTAATAGGCCGAGCGCCAGTACGATCATCGCTTTCGGATATTTCAAGCTCAGATTAAGCAATGGACGATACAGCGCAACCAGACCACGGTTAACAGGGTTCTTATGTTCTGGCAGTATTTTACCGCGAATAAAGTAACCCATTAGAACGGGCACGAGCGTGATCGCAAGTGCTGCCGCTGACGCCATAGCATACGTCTTGGTAAAGGCGAGAGGAGAGAACATCTTGCCTTCTTGACCTTCCAGTGCAAACACTGGAACAAAGCTTAACGTGATGATAAGCAGCGAGAAGAATAGGGGCGCACCCACTTCTTCAGCGGCTTTGCCAATCACTTGCCAGCGGTTCTTATCCGTGAGTGGCGTTCGCTCAATGTGCTTGTGGACGTTTTCTATCATTACGATGGCACCATCCACCATTGCACCGATGGCGATGGCAATCCCCCCGAGCGACATGATGTTGGCATTAATGCCTTGAGAATGCATCACGATGAACGCAGCAAGGATACCTACAGGCAAGCTCAGGGCGATAACCAATGAAGAGCGAATGTGGAACAAGAACAGTGCACAGACGATGGCTACGACGATGAACTCTTCCGCTAATTTCTTCCAAAGGTTATCGACAGCTGCATTGATCAGCGTAGAACGGTCGTAAGTGGCGACGATTTCAACACCATCCGGCAAGCTACGCTGTAAATCTTCCAGCTTGTCTTTAACTTTGCTGATCACTTCACTTGCGTTTTCGCCATAGCGCATCACGATCACGCCACCCACCGCTTCACCTTCGCCGTTAAGCTCAGAGATACCGCGACGCATTTGCGGACCTAAGTTGATATCAGCAATGTCGCCCAATAAGAGCGGTGTGCCTTTGTCGGTCACTTTAAGCGGCAGCGATTTAATGTCTTCGATGCTGGTCAAGTAACCGGTGGTGCGAACCATGTGCTCAGCTTCAGCAACTTCAACTACGGATGCCCCCGTTTCTTGGTTGCCGTTTTGAATCGCCATGTTTACTTGTTGCAGCGTTAAGTTGTAAGCACGCAGCTTCGCCGGATCAATCTGGACTTGATACTGCTTAACCATACCGCCTACGGTTGCAACTTCAGAAACGCCATCGACGGTTTGCAGTTCGTACTTTAAGAACCAATCTTGCAAACTGCGCAGCTCGGCAAGGTCATGTTGACCCGTTTTGTCTTGCAATACATAGCTGTAGACCCAGCCCACACCCGTTGCATCTGGGCCTAAGGTTGGTTTTGCACTTGGTGGTAATTTAGGTGCAACTTGGCTTAGGTATTCCAAAACACGTGAACGTGCCCAGTACATGTCGGTATCGTCGTTGAAAATGATGTAAACGTACGAATCCCCGAAGAAGGAATACCCACGAACGGTTTCTGCACCCGGTACGGCGAGCATCGCGGTGGTTAGTGGATAAGTGACTTGATCTTCCACCACTTGCGGTGCTTGACCCGGGTAGCTGGTTTTGATGATCACCTGAACATCAGAAAGATCCGGAATTGCGTCAACAGGCGTATTCTTTACACTGTAAAGTCCTGCTAAAACAAGCATTAAGGTCGCGATCAAAACCATAAAGCGGTTATTGAGTGACCAACGGATAATTGCTCCAATCATAGTTAGCCCTCGATCGCTTCAATTTGTTTCAAAACGTAGTCAGAACCTTGTTTTTCAACTAGAAATCGGACTTTCTGACCTTCCTTGAAACCGGATAAATCCACTTCATCACCCACAGAGAAGTTCATTTCACCGGCATCCCAGCTCCATTCTGAAACCGGAAGGTGATTGAGCGTGATCATGCCAAAATCCGCCATTAGCATGCTGATGTCTCCCGTTACCCAAACGTCAGTCGCGAGAACGGTGTCATCGGCTTTGTAATCGACGATTTCGTATTGACCCGATGCGGCTTTTTGAATTTCGAACTCAATAGCTTGGCCCTTTTGCAGCGAGCCCATATCGACGCCGTCAGCGAGGGTAAAGTTCATAACCATCCCCGGCCAATCCCACTCTGGTACGGGCTGGTGGTTGATGGTCAACATGCGATGGTCTTTCATCACATCAGTGATCTCGCCCTTCGTCCAAGCCGTTTGTGCAGTGGCTTCGGTCGGTGATGAAATGCGCGATAGATCAGCCGTTTGGCTCGATTCTGAATCCAACATAAAGTGAGCCGAGGTTACGATGCGATCGTCTTGAGTCAGGCCTTGTAGTACCTCGATTTTGTCGTCAGCTTCACGACCGACTTCGATGCGCATTGAGCGGTATTTGCCGTCTCCCTCAGACAGCACGACGCGAGTCATACCCCCCGAGCGGATAACGGACGACTTTGGAATGGTTAATACCGCGTTGTCGCTGACAGGTTGCAAGGCAATATTGGCGAACATGTTCGGTTTCAGCTCGCCATTGGGATTAGAGAATTTAAGACGAACACGAAGCGTGCGCGTTTTAGGATCCAAAATTGGATATACATAATCGACGCTGCCTTGCCACTCTTTACCCGGAATCGCATCCAACGTCATAGTGGCGTCGCTGCCTGCTTTCATCCAGTGAGCTTGGCGCTCAAACACTTCGGCATCCACCCATACGTTTTCAAGTGGGCCCGCGCTGATCACCGCTTGAGCAGGGGATAGGTAACCACCTTCACGAACGTTCAAACTCGCGATGACGCCATCTTCCGGAGCTTTAATTTCAATAGTTTGCGATGCTTTCCCGCGTTGAGTAATGGCTTTGATTTGAGAACGATCAACACCAAGTGTCACCAAACGTTCTGTCGCGCCTTTCACTAGGCCACTACGCCCAGTTCGGTAGGCGTTCAGCAGCTCTTCTTGTGCTTTGACTAGCTCAGGAGAATACAGCGTGAACAGCACATCGCCTTTGTTGACCTTTTCACCCACGGCATTGATGTAAAGCTTTTCAACCCAGCCCGCCACGCGAACGTTGGTTTGCCACAAATGGCTTTCGTCAAACGCGATATAGCCGACAGTTTCAATCCGAGGTGAAAGTTGCTCTAAAGAGACTTGAGCGGTTTTTACACCTAAGTTGTTTTCAACCGATGGGTCAATTTTTACCGTGCCGGGTTTGTCTTGTTCACCTGCGAGGTCTTCGGCGTACACTGGGATCAAGTCCATACCCATTGGCGATTTGCCCGGTTTGTCGCGCTTATAATTTGGATCCATTGGTGCAACCCAATAGAGTGGCTCGTTTGAGCTGCTTGCAGCGCTACCGCCTGTGCCGCTCATGTCGTGGTTTGCACCAGATAGGTACTGATTAACGCCAAACCCTAGTGCCCCGCCAACAAGCAGAGCGATGGTTGCTATCTTGATTGAATTTGAACTCATTCCTAATTCCTTATTTTCCCCATGAGGCATGACAGCGATGTTGATTGTTTATTGGTGTGCATTCGCCATCGTCCCCAAACTTGGGTTCTTTCATGTTTTTGTTTTAGTTCGCGCTTGCTTCAGGCGTGATGTTGGGTGTGGATACTTGATATTCGAAACCACCCAATAAAGCCGCTAAGTTGCTGTTTACGATGTTTAAATCGGTAATAAGACGTTGCTGTTCGAGCTTTAGCGCCAGCTCGTCTGTGCTTGCCATGATCACGTCGTTAAACTGTGCGGTATTGTTTTGATAACCCCTTTCTACCGCGTGAATACGAGCTTGAACTTGGGGAAGTAAGGTGGATTGATAACGCTCTAAACGCTGACTCAAGTTGGCGCGATCAACCAGCAATGTGTTGACCTTCGCGTTCATCTGAGTCAGTAACGTATCTTTTTGTGAGCGAGCAGCACCCACTTGATACTGCGCGGCGGCTAAGTTGCGGTCTTGGCGATTACCAGTGAACAGGGGAATGTCCATTGTTAGATACGCGCTCACCAAATCCGATGCAGGTTCGCCTTTCATATTGTTGGCTTGACGATAAGCGTACATCACTTCCACACCGAATTGAGGCGTGTAAGCTTGCTCTGCAATGTCCACTTGAGTTTCATTGGCAGAAATACTTACGTCTGCCATTTTCACCATCGGGTGCTCACTCAACTGTTGGTAGTGCTTGGTCGTTTCGCTATTTGCAGACAACTTTTGGTTCAATGACGCCCAAGTCAGTGTGTTGCTGGCTTGAAGTGTTGAGCGTCCGTTTTGGGTATAGGTATTGAGCCAGTCAGAGCCCAACCATTCTGAGAGTTGGGAGACCAAACGGCGCTGCATTTGTGCGTTGGCTTGCAGCTTTTCATCCAACTTACTCACTTGAAGCTGTGCATTCAGTAAATCTTGCGCTTCACTTTTTCCGATTGAGTAATTGGTTTGAATGAAGTTTTCCATTTCCGTCATGAGCCGACGGTTTTCTAGCAAAATTTGCTCTGCTTTCTGCTGATAGCCCAACTCCAACCAAAGCTGAGTCATGCTGTTTGCCACTTCAAGCTCCCGTGCGTGAACTTGCAGAGACAAACCATCGGCTTGTTGATTGGCTTTCTTTTGTTGAAGATCGAGCGTCGAGCCACGTTCGAACTGTTGCATCAAACCGACGGAGATATTGGTCATCGGATCTTCGTCAAATTTGAAGCTATCGACAGGCAAACCACCAAAACCGACTTTCAGTTTCGGGTCCATCAAGGTTGCGCTGGCTACGCCTGTTTCACGCATCGCTTCCGATTGAGCATAGAATTGCTTGCGGTTGCCATCGTTGCTCAACGCGATGCTAATGAGGTTTGCTAGCTCATTGGTTGATTGGGCTTGGATTGACTGAGCTTGCGCTTCTTGTTGTGCTTTCGTATTGGTTGGCGATTGCGCCACCACATTGAAAGCCGGTAGGGCAACCAGAGCCAGTGAGCATACTGGTGCCACTAAGCGATTTGGGTTGAATTCCATAATTTACATCCAAATTGATACCAAGCTCTTTTGCGTTTCGGGAACTATTGAACCGAGCGGGAGAGCGTTGGTATTTGCCAAACGGATGACGCACTTTTTTATCGCTAAATAGCAGGTAACAAATGGAGTTACGAGCGAATAGCTGAGGCGAGCACGCTATCAGTTGGGCGCAAAGAAACTGCCTGCAAAGGGATGCAGGGTCGAATGCTTTGTATGGATTAAACTATCGGAGGCCGATACAAATCATGGGTGACTTGTACCACTGGTGCGGTGATTTCTGAGGCAATGGATGCGCGATAAGCCAGTGGGGATAGCTGGCTGACAGGGGCTGGTAACGGGACGAAAACGAATGAACAAGATGCTGTGCAGCAATTGTGGATCATGCCGGAGCCATCAACACAGCTCATGGTCATTTCTGTAGAGTCGGAGCTCAACGATGAGGCCATCTCCATGCTCATGCTCTGGGAGCCGCAGTGATCGTTCGCGCTTGCCATTTCTGTCATGTGTTCAGGCATCATAGCGCCACTCGACATCATTTTGATACTCATTAAAGGCGCGCTATTAACCACGCTAGATACCAGCAGTATCAGCGTTGTACATAACGTTAGCCAAATTGTATGCAGTGATTTAAGGCGCATACGGAGTCCAGTCAAAATGAGTGTAAATAACGAGTAACCGCTTAATAATAAAGGTTACCCTAGGGGGAAAGTCAAGCATTCACCCCCAAGTAAGCGTGAGATATTTGGTGCATCTTGGGAGAGGTTAGACATATTAATCGCCAATAAATATCTCTTTATTGAGTTTTTTGTCACACGAACTTTCCATGGTAGGGGTTATCCTTATAGAATGTAAGGTTTAACGTGCCTGCTTCGGGGGTTGTATGATAGAAATTGTCATCGATGGAAAATATAGAATTGTAGAAGAGGGGCTAACCCTTCTGGAAGCAGCCAAAGTGTGTGGGGTCGAAATCCCTTCACTGTGCGGAATGAACAAAAGTAACGAGAAAATTCCGTGTGATTTGTGTGTTGTCGAAGTGGAGAGTGGCGGAACTAAGCGCGCCTGTGATCTCAAAGTGTACCGCGGTCTCAATGTCGTCACACAATCAGAACAACTGAGTGAGCACCGCAGAAAAGCGCTCAACCGAATCATGACGGACCACTACGCCGACTGTGAAGCTCCATGCAAAACGGCGTGTCCTGCTGGGGTAGACATCCAATCTTACCTCTACCATATCTCGCAAAACGATCATCAAAAAGCGATTGAAGTGATTAAACGCACACTGCCAATGCCGTTGTCGATTGGGCGCGTGTGTCCGGCATTCTGCGAAAGTGAGTGTCGCCGTTCTTTGGTGGATGAGCCGATTGCCATTCGCCAACTCAAACGCCATGCCGCAGACGCAGATTTAGCGGCGCATGAAGCGTATGTCCCAGAGAAAAAACCAGCGAAGCATCGTAAGATCGCCGTTGTTGGTAGTGGCCCCGGTGGCTTAACGGCAGGTTATTACTTGTCGAATGAAGGTTATGACGTCACCGTATTTGAGTCCATGCCAAAAGCAGGCGGTTGGCTACGCTACGGCATTCCTGAATATCGCCTACCCAAAGACATTCTAGACAAAGAAATCGAACTGATGTGCCGCAACGGCATGCAAGTTGAAACCAACAAAAAGCTTGGGGTTGATTTTACGCTGTCTCAATTGAGTGAAGACTACGATGCTGTCTGTTTGGCAGTGGGGGCGTCTCAAGCGGTAGAAATGAGTTATTCTGGTAGCGACTTGGACGGTTGTTATCTCGGTGTTGATTACCTGAAAGATTACGTTACAGAACAAAACTACGTTACGAGCAAAAAAGTTGCCGTGATTGGTGGTGGTAACACTGCGATCGACTGTGCGCGTACGGCGCGTCGTGCGGGTGCCGATACCACTTTGATCTATCGTCGAACTCGCGACGAAATGCCGGCCGAAGACTACGAAATCGTCGAAGCTGAACATGAGGGCGTGAAGTTCCATTTCTTGACGAATCCGGCGGAAAACATCGCGGATGAAAACGGCCGGGTGAAGGCAATTCGATTAGAGCGAATGGCGTTAGGTGAGCCAGATGCGTCTGGTCGTCGTAGCCCGAAACCAACGGGTGAGTTCTTTACTGAAGCATTTGATACCGTGATTGCAGCGGTATCGCAAAAGCCGGATCTCAGCTTCTTAGAAAACGATGATTTGTCTATTCCACTAACGCGTTGGAACACATCTGAGTCCGACTCGCAAACCATGCACACGGGTACGGGCAATATCTTCAGTATCGGTGATTTTCGTCGTGGTCCTGCGACAGCGGTTGAAGCAGTGGGAGACGGGCGAGTTGCGGCAAAAGCGATTGATCTGTTCCTCAATGGCGATATGGCGGATATGCCGAAACCTGCGTTCAACTCTCGTAAAGAGAAAAAACTGGCGCAGGTTGACCCACTTCATTTTGAAAACATCCAAAAAGTTGCTCGTTCAATCATGCCGGAGTTGACTCCAGCGCAGCGTGAGCAGAGTTTTGCTGAAGTGGAACTGGGCTTTGATAACGAAGAGGCCATGAAAGAAGCGGCGCGCTGCTTAGAGTGTGGTTGCCAAGCGAATACCGACTGTGCCTTGCGAGATTACTCAACGGAATATCATGCCGAGCAACATTTCGATGTTTCCGTGGACGTTTCCTCTGCTAGCGTGATTGGTCATCAAGATTGGCTCGATTTACGTGCGAAAGATCTTCGTCATAAATACGAAGTAGACCGCAGTTCTGAGTTCATTGAATTTGATGCTAACCGCTGCATTAGTTGTGGTCAGTGTATTCAAGCATGCCGTGAGCAAGCGGTACATGGTGTGTTGAGTTTTGTGTCGGATAAAAATGGCCGACCAGCTTTACGACCAGATGATCGTCCACGATTCCGCTCCGATGAAAAAGGCGCAAGTTGCAGCGGTTTGACGCTCATGGGCGATTCAAAATGCGTGCAATGTGGTGCGTGTGTTCAGGCATGTCCAACGGGCGCGATGGTGGACAGCCGTGACCGCTCTCAAGGCAGAACCGAACATTTAAAAGCCGTCGATACCATTTGTACCTATTGTGGTGTGGGTTGTAAGTTGACCATGTTTGTCGATGAGCGACAAAACAAAATCCGCTATGTAAAAGGTGCGGATTCGCCGGTTAACCAAGGAATGCTGTGCGTGAAAGGCCGTTTTGGTTTTGATTTCATTAGCAGCGAAGAGCGTTTAACGACACCACTGATTCGTAAAGATGGTTGGTTGCAGCCAGCAAGTTGGGACGAAGCGATTCAGCTAGTGGCTTCGAAGCTTTCGACCATCAAGCAAGATTTTGGTAACAACGCACTGGCCGGATTCTCTTCAGCGAAAACCACTAACGAAGATAACTACGCGTTTCAAAAATTCATCCGTCGTGAACTTGGTACGAACAACGTTGATCACTGCGCACGTTTGTGTCACGCATCAAGTGTGACAGGGCTTGAAGCATCGTTGGGGAGTGGTGCGATGACCAACGACATTCCAAGCATTAAGCATTCCGATGTGATCTTTATTATCGGTTCTGACACCACATCTGCGCATCCGATCATCGCTTCGCACATCAAACAGGCGATTCGTCATCACGGGGCACGCTTGATTGTGGCAGACCCGAAACGAGTGGACATGGCCGAACATGCAGAGCTGTACTTAGCGCATCGACCGGGTACGGATGTTATGTTGCTCAACGGCGTGATGCAGCAAATCATCAAAAATGGTTGGTACGATCAAGAATACATCGAAGAGCGCGTCGACGGCTTTGATACCTTGCTTCAAGAGGTGATGTCACCAGCGTACAACCTCGACAAAGTTGAGTTAGTGACGGGCATAAAAGCGGACGATATTTTCGCGATGGCGCGAATGATTGGTACGGCAAAACGCACGGCGGTGTATTACTCAATGGGTATTACCCAGCATACAACAGGGCACGACAACGTTCGTTCGATTGCAAACCTGCAATTGTTGTGTGGCAACATCGGTATTGAGGGTGGTGGTATTAACCCACTGCGCGGTCAATCAAACGTACAAGGTGCGTGTGATATGGGTGCTTTGCCGAACTGCTATCCGGGATATCAAAAGGTGTATAACCCGATTGTTCGTCAGAAATTCGCGATTGAGTGGGATGCGCCGAACTTACCTTCTGAGCAAGGGCTTACCCTAACGGAAATCATCGATGCGGCGTGCAAACGAGAAGTTCGCGGGATGTACATCATGGGCGAAAACCCAGTACTGAGCGATCCAAACCAAGCACACGTGATTGAAGGGTTGGAAGCACTCGACTTCTTGGTCGTGCAAGACATCTTCCTCACCGAGACGGCGCAGTACGCCGATGTGGTATTGCCTTCTTGTTCATTTGCGGAAAAATCCGGTCACTTCACCAATACTGAGCGACGCGTGCAGCGCGTTAATGCGGCAGTGAAAGCGCCGGGTGAGGCGAAAGAAGATTGGTGGATCATTCAAGCGATCGCAAACGCGATGGGCAGCGATTGGCATTACCAGTGTGTTTCTGAAATCACTAGCGAGATCGCGCGTGTAACGCCGCAATATGCAGGGTTGCGTTGGGACGCGATCACGCCGAACGGTGTTCAATGGCCAAGTAACAAGAACAATCCAAACGGTACTCGTATCATGCACCAAACCCAATTTACCCGAGGGAAAGGGCAAATGGTGGGCGTGCCGTTCCGTTATGCAGCCGAGTTGCCTGATGAAGAGTATCCTTTGGTGCTTACAACAGGGCGTGTGCTAGAACAGTTCCACACCGGTACGATGACACGCAAAACGAAAGGGTTGGATAACCTTGCTGGGCCAAGAGCGATGATCAGCGTTGAAGATGCTGAAGCAATTGGTATCCATAATGGTCAGCGCCTAAAAGTGTCGACTCGTCGTGGCAGCATCGAAATTGATGCGTTTGTGACTAAGCGAATGCAAAAAGGCGTCGTGTTTATTCCTTTCCATTTCGTTGAGTCGCCAGTTAACCGCTTGACGACTACGGCAACGGACCCGCATGCGAAAATTCCTGAATTCAAAGTCGCAGCGGTTAAGATTGAAATCAGTGAAACGGCCGCTCAACCAGAGCCTGTCGAGGAGGCGGTACACCACGTCTAACATCAACGCTTCACGCACTGGCGAGTTGAGAAATTGCATTTAAGCTTATGATATGTAATAGCGAAACGAGCAGTGCGTGTGTCGAGCGTTTTTAAGTGGATAATATTGCTTCTACCTGCTCTTATTTGGCTGGCGGTCAGGCAAATTGAACATATTTGGTGGGCGGAGAATCTTACCTCGATTCCCGCCTTCATTGTGTTCACTTACGTTGTTTTAGCCTCGGCGTTTTTTATCGCTCGCCGATGGTTGCAAAGTGCATTTTCTGCCTTTGTCGCTATTTTGTTTGTCTTGTTACTTGTTCCGCCGCAGCGCAGCCATGTGGCGTCTTGTTCGCAGTCTTTGAGCGTCATTCAATTCAATCTTTTTTACGAAAACTCATACATCAATCAGTTCATCAACTATCTGTTGAGGCATCCTGCTGATTTGGTGGTGATGCAAGAGCTGACGCCGCGTGTTGGCAGCCTCTTGCACATGTTGGATGATGTCTATCCGCATTATTATGGTGGCCAACGTGACGTAGGGTACCCATCAAATTTGATGATTCTTAGCCGACACCCGATCACGGAGGTTTCGGTTTATCGTGCGCCAAATGGACAAGAAGTCATCAGAGCGGTTTGGTTGCCTAAAGGTCAAGTACCGATCACTTTGTTTGCGGCTCATCCACCGTCACCAAGAACCAGCGAGCTTTGGCATCAAAGAAATGCGCTGGTGCGAACCATAGAAACGCTGACCGCGCTTTATCCTGAGCCAGAGGTGTTGGTTGTGGGGGATTTCAATCTCTCCTCGGTTAGCCCTCGTTTTTCTGCGCTGTTCCCGAGTTTTCAAACCGCGCCAGTGACGAGCTGGCCAACTAACATCAAAGGCATAAACGTGCCAGAGCCGATGATGATAGGTATTGATCACTTGTGGCTAAAATCTGAGCAAGGACAGCGAATCATTTGCTCTCGTGAATCCTCTGCTTTACCACAAGGCTCAGATCACCGCATGGTGACAACCCAGATTGGTGTGCATATTCCATAGTTCAAGCTCTTAGAATTTGTCATGTTTCATAAGTAAAACCGGTACTGAGCTTGTCATAGAATTGACTGTCTCTGACGATCCTCTGTTATTTGAGCAAGTTCTATAACCTAAACTTTGCTCGCTTCCTATACTGAATTAACGAAGCAGAGTTTTTATAACAACAAGAGGCAGCTTGCATGACAAGAACAACCTCATTTGCACTCGTTCTATTACTGATGTGCGCATACTTTGGTTACAACCGTTATTACGTGTATCCGCAGCAGTTGGAAACACAGGCCAAATCCATGTTGATACAAATGGCAAATCGCGAAGAGTGGATGGATGTGTTTGAAATGATGAACCGCGTAGAAGCTCACAAAGGGCATTTAGAGCTTGCTGCGCATGTTAAATCCTCTGATGGCAAACGTGCTTACAGTGAAGGGTTCATCACCTATACCGACCGAGACGGGATGGTATGTAAAGAAGTGGTTTTTAACTTCAAAATTAACTCGTTGAAGAATTACAGCATTTCTGACTTACGCGATTGTTCTTTTGGTGAATATTACTAAACCGAATCGTGCCATTGAGCATTGCCTGTTAGGCATTCAAATTTCCAAACAAAAATAGCCTCATTGTCGAGGCTATTTTTGTTTCTGAGAAAGAGAAAAAATGGGTAACTTTAATCGAGCGACTTCTTAAACCTTAGTGACGCGACGACCAATCCAAATACGGTAAACCCGAGCAACCAAAGGGTATCTCGCCACAAGTCCATCAGATCCGCTCCTCGCAACACTATGCCTCGAATCATGCGCATAAAGTGAGTGGCGGGCAGGGCTTCTGAAATCCACTGTGCAGCGACTGGCATGCCCTCGTAAGGGAACATAAATCCAGACAGTAGAATCGAAGGCAGAAGAATGAACACCGTCATTTGCATGGCTTGAAGCTGTGTTGTGGCGATGGTGGATATGACCAATCCTAAAGTTAAGCTGGCGGCGATAAACAACAAGGTTCCAAACAGAATTTGGCTGATTGCACCGTTAATTGGTACGCCGAAAATCCAATGTCCCAACCCTAGAATGATGAAAACCTGAATTAAGCCGACAAAGATATACGGCACGATTTTCGCCACCATTAGCTCTATCGAGTGGATGGGCGTGGTGATTAATAGCTCCAAATTTCCCCGTTCACGTTCTCGTACAATCGCGGCACTGGTGAACAAAATCATCGTCATGGTGAGAATCACACCGAGTAAGCCGGGTACGATGTTGACCGCAGAACGCCGACTTGGGTTGTAGTAGAGTGCGACTTCGAATGTTTTGCTTGGCGCTGGGCGAATCTCGAAATCAAAATCGGTCAATGGCATGGTTTGCAACGACAATATTGCCGAGCTGATCATGGTATCTGATCCATCCACAATCCATTGCCCAAGCTCTCGACCTTGCATCATGCGTTGTGTGAGATCGCTTGGCAAAATCAGCACGGCGCGCACAATACCATCTTGAATCGCTTGTTCGGCCTCTTGCGCGGTGGCATAGGTTTCTTTGATATCCACCACTTGAGTGACTTTTACGGACTGGGTAATGATCCGCCCGGCGTTGCTGCCACTTTGGTCGACAACACCTACCGGAATGTTGCGAATGTCCGTATTGATTGCGAAGCCGAACAGCAAAAGCTGGATAAGCGGGATCATCACCACCATGCCAAACGTGATTCGGTCACGGGAAAGTTGGCGAATCTCTTTGATCATGACGGCTTTCATGCGAGCGATAGGTTTCATCATTGGCGGCCTTTCCCTGTCACGCTGACAAAAACATCTTCTAAGCTTGGGCGAGCGTGGTTCATTTCAGCGTTTTGAAGTTCAGGAAACGTCTGCTTTAACCATTCAATCGGCTGCTCGACATGCTGGTGGATAAGGATGCGTAAACGAATCCCCAACTGCGCCGCAGAGCGAACTTCGTCACGTTGAATCAGCTTTTCTTTGAGTTCACGAAGTTTGTCGGCTTTCACCTCAATGATATTAACGCCCATCTGTTCCATTAACTGTTCGGGTTCGCCATCGGCACGAATTTCGCCCGATTCCATGATCGCCAGACGGTGGCAGCGTTCCGCTTCGTCCATGTAATGCGTGGTGACCAAAATCGTCGTTCCTTGATCGCACAAGTCGAACAATTGCTCCCAAAAATCGCGTCGATTTTCGGGGTCAACGGCGGATGTCGGCTCATCCAAAAATAGCAGTTCGGGTTTGTGCATGGTCGCCGCGGCGAGTGAAAGGCGCTGCTTTTGACCGCCACTCATGCCGCTTACGCGCTGTTTGCGCAATTGATCCAACCCGTAAGTGGTGAGCTGCTCTTCTATCCGCTCTTTCAGCGACTTGCTGCTTAAACCAAAAATTTGCCCAATAAATTCAAGGTTCTCTTGAACGGATAGGTCATCGTACAACGAGAACTTTTGTGTCATGTAGCCAATTTTGAGCCGCAGTTGTTCGGATTGTTTTGGGATTTCTAACCCAAGCACATCCACACTGCCTCCGCTTGGGCTGAGAAGGCCGGTGAGCACACGAATGGTGGTCGACTTACCACAACCATTTGGCCCCAAAAATCCGTAAATACTGCCTTTGGGCACGTTGAGTGTGATGTTATTGATAGCAGTAAAGTCGCCGAACTTTTTGACCACATTTTGAGCTTGAATTGCATACTCGGTCATTGGCTTACTCCACCAAATCTACTTGGGCAGGCACACCGGACGGCAACGTTTTTGCAGACTCAGGTAAATCAACTTCTGCTAGATACATCAATCGTGAACGTTCTTCTTCGGTTAGTGCGAAGTAGGGCGTGAATGAAGGTTCACTAGCCACCCAACGAACGGTGCCTTGTAATGGATTCTCAAGGCCATCGATATTTACCGTCACGGTTTTCCCAGGAATAAACCCGATTCGATAATCGGCAGGAACATACACTCGCGCATACGGTACGCGGTTGGCTTGAATCACGGCAACCACACCGTTCACTGGTACGCGTTCGCCAAGATTGTAAGGCAAATTATCGAGCGTACCGTCACGCGTGGCCGTGATGGTGAGTTCTGCCAGTTTTTGCTCTTGCAACGCTACTTCGGCTTTTGCCGCCATTAAAGCGGCTTTAGCTTGTTCGATGTCTTCGAGGCGAGAACCTGCGGTGAGCTTACTGAACTCTTCTTTTGCTGAGTCTAATTCGGCTCTCGCCGAGTCCCTTGCCGCAAGAGCTGAATCTTTTTCGGATTGGCTGATGAGTTTTTTACGCACCAGTTCGGCTTTGCGTTGATAGTTTTTCTGCGCTTCGGTGAGCTGCGCTTCCGCTCGGGCTACGCGTGCCGATGCGGCAGCAATGTCTTCTGGGCGTTCACCATTGGTCAATTTAAGCAAATACGCTCCCGCTTTGGCTTGCTCGGCAACGGCGTGTGCAAGAACGGCTTGTTGATTCTTAGTATCGAGCTGAACCAACACTTCCCCTTCACTGACCAAGCTGCCTTCTTTGACGGGAAGGGCTCTAATTATCTCATTAGATGTGGCGGTAAACGTTACACGGTCACGCTCTAAGGTGCCAAGCGCTTGGTGCGTGTTATCTTTTGAACAGGCGCTTAAAAGGGCAATAATCAATGTGCCAAAAATGATTCGCTTCATAGTGCGGTGCTTCCTTTGAAGAAGTAATGCATGAATAGATAACTTGCGAACGGGAGCGTGTTGATTGAGCCCGCTAACCCGTCGCTAACCGCCATCCATAACGATTTCTTTTTAGAGCTTAGCATTTTATCTACAAGCGATTCTTTTTAAATAGAGAGGCTTAGCGTTGGAAGAGGGCTATGAAGGCCTCAATTTAAAGAACCTTGACCAAGCTCCGGTTTTTATCGGCAAATGACATTAAAAAAGCCCAGCGATGAGCGCTGGGCTTGAATAGATAAGAATGACGTGAGTGACTATGCAGTTTTGAATTGACCGACGATCTCTTGTAGACCTACCGCCAGCTCACTTAAATCGCGACATGCAATTGCTGTTTGGCGTGAACCTGTCGCCACTTCACTAGAGAACTGGTTGATGTGTTCTACGTTACGATGCAGCTCTTCTGTTACCGAGCTTTGCTCGCTGCAAGCACTCGCAATTTGAATGCTCATTTCAGCAATGTTATCTGCGCCTTTTTCGATTTGTTCGATGGTTGCACCGGCTTTTTGTGCTTGCTCAACGCACTCTTGAATCAAATCGCTGCTGTTGTTTGTTGCTGAAACGGCACTCTTCGAACAATTTTGCAGTTTAGAGATGATCGTGATGATCTCTTCGGTTGAAGCTTGAGTGCGGCTTGCTAGCGTTCTCACTTCATCCGCTACGACGGCAAAACCACGGCCTTGTTCACCAGCGCGCGCAGCTTCAATGGCAGCGTTAAGCGCAAGCAAATTGGTTTGTTCCGCGATGTCTTGGATAACGTCAACCACAACACTAATGTTAGACGCATCTTGTTCCAGTTCTGTCACCATGTTGCCAACCGATTGAATCGCCAATGATGCTTCGTGGATTTGGTTAATACATTCCTGAACGACACCGCGGCCTTCTTTCGCATCGTGAGAAGCACTGTTTGCCGTTTCTGACGCGGCTTCGGTGTTGCTGGCGACTTCATTTACTGTCGCTTGCATCTCGTTCATTGCTGTTGCGATAAGGTTTAGCTGAACTTGTTGCTCATCCATGCCGGTTGAAGTCTGTTCGGAAATCGCGCTCACTTCTTCAATGGCGGTGCCTACTTGAGCTGTGGTTGACGAGATACTGTCGACCAAAGTAAGCAACTTCGCTTGCATATCAACGCAGGCATCTGCCAAGGTGCCAAGCTCATCATGACCAATTTTGTTACGTGGAAGCTGGTAAGTTAGATCGCCTGACGCGATTTTTGATGCCATGTTTACCACGTAATTTAGTGGTGTGCAGATCTGTTTGGTTAGGAATAGGCCTAGCGTAAAACTCAATGCCAATAGCGCGACGATAGCAATAATGCTGTAGGTGATTGCGCTGCGCACTGCTTCATGAGCGCTAGAAATATCTTCTTGTACGTAGGTTTGGTTTAGTTCCACTAAATCACGAATCGCATCGGATAATTGTGTGAATGTAGAAAATCCGTTTAACAATGTTTCATTTGCTTCATCGATTTTATTGTTCAATAGCAACTTCGCGTATTCATTGTTAAACGCACTGTATTTAACCCAGGCACTTTTTACTTTATTGAAAGCGTCTCGGTCGCGTTGATCCCATAGTCCTTTCTCATATTGGTCTAGATATTTATCAATTTTCTGTTCAGATTTTTCTAATCCGGCTACCCATTCCATGAATTGAGGGTGATTCACATTGGTTAATAAAGAGAATTCATCCTTTCTTAAAATTCCGAGTTCAATTTCGGTATTTTTTACGAGCAATACGCTAGGTACGGTGGTTTCAGAAAATACGGTAAGTTTTCCTTCTATCATCTTGATTTCAGATGTAAAGAAAACGGAGAGAGCGATAACAGATAACGAAATGATCAAAATCAGCGCACTGATTTTATACTTGATACTTAAATTAGAAAGTTTCATAGACTCACTGATAATGGGGGTTTGAAAGGCTCGGAGTCTATTACTGAGATTTGAAATATAGTGTGATTAATGTCTCAAATAAATTTATCGTGAATAAAATTAAGTCGTAATCTAAATGTTCATAATTAAAATAAATCCTTGTTATTTATAAAATTAATTATAATTTTATAAATAAATGGAAATTAATAATGTGTTTCAATTTGGTGTTTATAGGAAAATTAACTGTTACATGATTATTATTTATTTTATCCCGATTTTTGTTTCTTATTATAGCGTTTGCTAATGAAACTTAGATCTTGAACATAAAATACATTCTTCGTCTTTAATATAACACTTGAAAGTAACTGTAAGTCGAGGCTTTCATGCTCAAGTCTGACATACTGTTTAAAACGCCAAACCACTTTAACTGCAAACGGCGATGTCGTTGCGGTTTTAAATGAGCAATTGCTTCACATTTTAAGTGGCTGATTCGTAAAATGGATTGCGGTCTGCCATGACAATAGGCAAGGTGTTGAATAATACGAATCACTCATATAAGGCCATCCATGACAACAACTGGTCACGTGCATTTTTATATTGGCACTTACACCAACCCACCGAGTACGAGCACGGGCATTGCGCGTCTATCGCTGAACACTGAAACGGGTGAACTGACTCGGCTTGACGATGATGTTGTAGTTCAACGTAATCCGTCCTATCTCACGATCACCGAACACGGACTGTATACGTTTAGCGAAATGGATAGAAATGAAGGTGCAGAGCTCGCGTTTTTTCGCGGTAGTGAATCCGTCTCTTTGCCGATAAATGGCGATTATCCGTGTCATTTGGATATCAAAGAACCGTTGTTGGCGGTTGCTAATTATGGCTCTGGAAATGTTAGCGTATTTCAATTGGATGGCGATGGTAAACCGCTTGGTTTATTGGCGGATTTATACGTTGATGGATGCGGGCCGAATTTAGAGCGCCAAACTTCTCCTCACGCTCATCAAGTCACGTTTTTAAAGCACAGTGATCAATTGGTTGTCGTAGACTTAGGCAGTGATAGCGTCCTTATTTATGATTACGATGCCCAGCCGCCGGATTTTTCACTGTCGCAAGTGATTCATTTGCCCGCGGGTTCGGGACCGCGCCATGTGGTGTTTAACCAACAAGAGTCGACAGCGTATGTGGTTTGCGAACTGTCAGAAACCTTGATTGTACTGGTGAAGCACCAAGATAAATGGCTTATCTCGAATCAAACAGAATTATTAGAAGGGGAAGAGAATCAGCAAGCGGCGGCGGCGATTCGTCTTTCGCAAGATGAAACGTTTTTGTATGTCTCTTGCCGAGCTCAGAACAAAATCAGTGTGTTTGATGTGTCTGGCGATACGCCGAAAAGGCGAGCAGCCATTCACTGTGAAGGTTTTTTTCCACGAGATTTTGTGTTGTCTCATGATCAAAAGTGGTTGTTGGTTGCCAATCAACATTCCAACAATGTGGTGAGCTTTCGTCGCAATCCTCAAATCGGTGAAATTACCCCAACGGGTTATGACTGTGAGATAGGCTCTCCAGTGTGTATTGTCGAACAACCTTTGTAACGATTAACGCTGAAACAACAGGAAATAGAAAAGCCTAGCGGGCGGCTAGGCTTTCAGGACAAAAACAGTTAACGCCAATCTTCAACGTACAGTTAGACGTAAATTTTGCCTTTCATATACAACACACCATCACCAGATACTTTGACGCAATCCTCTTTGACTTCGCAGTACAGAACGCCACCACGCGCTGATGCTTGATACGCCACTAAAGATGCTTTGCCGAGCTCTTGCGCCCAATATGGTGCTAAGCCTGCGTGGATTGATCCTGTGACAGGGTCTTCATCTCCGCCGTTAGCTGGCCAAAAGTAGCGAGATACAAAGTCGTATTGATTGCCTTTTGATGTGACGACGACATCGTAAGGGGCGAGTTGTTTCAGTTGGTCGGATCGATATTGAACATCAAAAACGGTTTGCTCATCTTCCACGATGACGAAGTAAGCTTGTGGACTAAGCAGTACGTGTGTTATTTCGCAGTTTAATCCCTCAATCAATTGCGTAGGAATGTCGTTGACGGGGTGTGGCGCTCTTGTCGGAAATGTCATTTCAATCTTGCCAAGTGCGTTCTTAATTACGGTTAAGGTGCCCACTTTTAATGTGTGAAACTCAATACTTCCTGTAACGCAGAGTTGGTCGAACAACACCATAGAAGCGGCGAGCGTTGCGTGTCCACAAAAGTCGATTTCTGTAAGTGGTGAAAACCAGCGTATTTCATATTGATTCGTCCCAATCGTTTTAACAAACGCGGTTTCAGAGAGGTTGTTTTCCGCTGCAATGTTTTGCATTAGCTCTGGTTCTAACCACTCTTGTAAGGGTACGACTGCGGCTGAGTTGCCTTTAAATTGCGTGTCTGTAAATGCGTCAACGACGTAGATATCCAGTTCCATTTTGTCTTCCTTGTTTTCTGAGCAATTAGTTAGCATAAACCAGATGCAACTCAGAGAATAAGAAATTTATGCTTGAATCTTAAAGTGTCAAAATAGACGATTATTTTATATTTTGTGATACTTATTGATGTGTCTTGGCTTGGGTTGATGAATAGACTTGATTTGAACTCATTGAAAGGAAGAAACACATGAAAGCGATTCACAAGTCTGTTTTGGCCCTTAGCGTTTTGGTTATCGGCTCTGCCCATGCTTTTGAACTAAAGAGTAAAGATATTCAAGAAGGTCATCCAATGGCGAAGACATTTGAATATTCAGGTTGGGGATGTGATGGTGCGAACCAGTCTCCACAACTGATGTGGAAAGACGTTCCAAAGGGTACGAAAAGTTTTGCGATTACCGCGTACGATCCTGATGCACCAACAGGCAGTGGTTTTTGGCATTGGATAGCGTTTGATATTCCAGCCTCAGTTAACGAATTGCCTCGTGGCGTTGATATCAGCAAGCTCGGCGGTAAGGAGTCTCGTATCGATTACGGTACTACTGGTTTTGGCGGCGCATGTCCTCCAGAAAAAGATGGTATGCACCGCTACCAGTTTACCGTTTGGGCCTTGCCAAGTGACAAGTTGAACTTGGATGAGAACACGCCAGCGGCGGTTGTGGGATTCACGTTGAATAGTGTCGCATTGGACAAAGCGAAGTTAACCGCCACTTACACACGATAATTGAATAAGAAAGGGGAGAAGATGAGCCACCAATATCAAGTCACGTTATTTCGTGCGGAGCAGCAACAAAAGCTGCGTAACGTTCGGATTCATTCCCCGAGTATTATCCAGATCATTAAAGGGAGTAAGCGTCTGTTTTGGAAAGACGAAGCGTTCGATATTCTTCATCCTAATATCATGCTTTGTGAAGCAAACGCTTCGCTGAATTTTGAAAACCTTCCTCAGCAAGGGCGTTTTCTCTCTCGAATGTTCAGCTTTCACTGCGTGCCGAGTGATGACATGCTGGAGCTGAGTATGAGCAGTGCGCTTGGCGAAAATGTACCCGCGGTGGAGACAGATAAAGCGTTGCAAGCAACGCTGAATGCGCTGTTTTCTTTTGAGCAAGAGAGCTTGAGTGAAGCGACGCAACGTTATTGGGTGTTGGGGTTGTATCAGCAGTTAGCGGAAAGGGGATTATTGCATCGACTTTTTACCAGCTCGAACACCTCATTTAGCGAAAAACTCAGTCGCTATTTGTCACGCTCTCCGGGCGATGATCATCCTTTGGAACGGGTGGCTGAGCGTTTTGCTATGAGCCGAGCAACGTTGATACGCAAACTCAAGCAAGAGGGTACTCAGTATCGCGAAGTGCTGGCAGAAGTGCGCTTAAATCACGCACTCTACCTGATGCAAAATGGTTCATACAACGTTGCGTTGCTCGCGCAGTTGTGTGGTTATCAATCGGAAGGGCGTTTTAGCCAACGCTTTCAAGGCAAGTTTGGTTTAACGCCCAGCGAGTACATCAAAACCGTTGCCAGTTAGTACCTAACATTGCTATTTGGCTCGGTCTCAATGTTTCCCATTTTAGCTTTTGTATTTGGTTTTCATCCGCAGTGCGACGTTAACCAAAGCAATCAGAACCGGAACTTCGATCAACGGGCCAATTACGCCAGCGAATGCCTGGTCGGAATTCAGACCAAATACAGCAATGGAAACCGCAATGGCCAACTCAAAGTTGTTACCCGTTGCCGTAAATGCGATGGAGGCATTTTTATCGTAGGGGATGCCCATTCTCTTCCCGATAACGAAGCTGGCAAAAAACATCACTACGAAGTAGATCGCTAGTGGGACTGCCACGCGGAATACATCCATTGGCAGTTGTAAAATCATCTCTCCTTTGAGGCTGAACATCAGCACGATGGTGGCGAGCAAAGCGATCAAAGTAATGGGTGAAATTCGAGGAATAAACACATCGTTGTACCAGTTCTCACCCTTTGCAGCGACTAACCACTTGCGACTGAGAAAACCAGTAAGGAAAGGAATTCCTAAGTAAATCAATACGCTTTCTGCAATGTCACCCATGGAAATATCAACCACAAAACCTTCGTAACCAAAGAACGGTGGAAGTACCGTGATGAATAGCCAAGCCATAACGCTGTAAGTCAGAATTTGAAATGCGCTATTTAATGCCACTAAGGCCGCGCCATATTCTTTGTTGCCGCCGCCAATATCATTCCACACTAAAACCATAGCGATGCAGCGTGCAAGGCCAATCAAAATAATGCCAACCATGTAACCCGGATGATCACCAAGAAAGGTTAAGGCAAGAACGAACATCAGGATTGGACCGACGATCCAGTTCATAACCAGAGACAGCGTAATGGCTTTTTTATCTCTCGTTACCGTTCCCAATAGACCGTAGTTCACCTTGGCGAGTGGTGGGTACATCATCAAAATCAAACCAATGGCGAGCGGTACGTTCGTACTACCAACGGACATTGCTTCGTTCCATTCTGCTACTTGCGGGTAGACTGCGCCTATCCCCACGCCGATGGCCATTGCGACAAAAATCCAGACCGTTAAGTAGCGGTCAAGAAAGCTCATTTTTTCACTGGCACTATTTAAAACTTCAGTCGTCATAGTGGTCTCTATTCGTTTATCGTCGAAAGGCGATGTATTAAGTTATAGTTTATCTTTGCACGCGTGGAAAGCGCGCAACGTGTCTTAGCTAAATAAACCGGAAAACTGAGCGTTAAACGCGTTCAGTTTTTCACGTTGAATACGGTAACAAACCTTTGGCGGGTTGGGTTCTGCACTGATAAACCCGGCCTGTTTTAGAATGCGTAAGTGTTCTGATACAGTCGATTGCGCTAAACCTAACTCAGAGACTAAATCGCTATTTAAGCAGCCACCCATGGTGTCTAAAGTGTGAAGAATATGCAGAATGCGTAAGCGAGCAGGATGAGACAGCGCTTTCGCTTGAGCGGCGAGTGCTTGTTCTTTATCGAGTTGTTGTTGCGTGGTTTCAAAAGCAATTTGGCACGTTTCGTTGCATTTGTTGCTCATGAGCAGACCTTTATAGTTAATCGTCGAATTGCGATTAAGTGTACGTGTGCTTTTTCTAAGGCGCAACTGTTGAAAGGAGAATTGAAGATAAGCGACGTCAAAAAATGGGAAGGGATGATGTCTCGCAAATATTTGGCGGACTAACAAAGAATTCGGTCAAATGGCAGCAAGTAAAGAAGCAGAACTTAAAGATACGACGAATTGGGGGTGTGGTATCAGGAGCTAAGTTCTGCTTGGGGGTTAGGTTGTGAGCAATTTTCTATATTTCCTGCGAGCCAAATCAGTATGGTGAAAAAAGGGGAGGTAAAAAAGAGAGTAGATTTCTTCGCTTTATTCCTGATAAGACCAAATAGGTGGGTTTTTCCTACAATATAGGGACGAAATGCTAGTAAAAGGGGAACAAAGTGTTTGGAAGTTTTCTTATTTTATTGCCGCCAAGTTCAGTAAAATACGCCTATTCAATGACCTCCTAGAGTTAAGGTACGTGCGGTGTCTGATCTCAACTTATTTCGTTATTACCAACGCTTGCTCTCTTTTGGTGTTGGTAATGAAGCAAAAACTACGCTGCAAGAAATCGCCGATTTGTTGTTTACTTCGCCTCGTCATGCGCGCAGTTTGCTGGCGCAGATGCAAGAGATAGCGTGGTTAAGTTGGCGACCAAAACCGGGACGGAACCAACGTTCAACATTGTTGTTAAATGTTGAACTCAGCGCGCTAAAAGAAAGCCTTGCACTAGAGCGGATCAAGCTTGGTAAGTACGAGAAAGCGCTGTCGATTCTGGATGAAGATGAAGCTGCATTTGGGCGACTCCTCAAAACAACGTCGGGCGCATCGGTAAAAGAGGGGCGGCTCAATATTCAGCTGACCTACAAACGCATGTTCGAGCGTGTTGTTCCTCATCAATTGCAGCGAAGCAGTGAGCGCTTTTTGCTACGCCAAATTTATTGCTGTTTGGTATCAAGTGATTATTACGGGCGCGTAAAACCAGAGCTGGCGCACCATTGGCGATACGATGAGCAAAAATTCGAATGGACGTTTTACCTTCGCCCCGGGCTTACCTTCCATAATGGCAACCCAATCGATGCCGACACGGTGGTGAGTTTGTTTGCCAAATTGAGCTCACTAGAATACTACGAGAAAGAACTCGCGCATGTGGCAAACGTGACTGCGCCAAACCCTCTCAAAGTGGTGTTTACACTTAACCGACCTGACTTGGGTTTTGCTGGGCTTATTTCTGGCGTGAAATATGGCATTCAACCCGTAAGTCAGGTGAACGTTGCGAACAACAAGTTGGTGGTAGGGAGTGGGCCATTTTCCGTCGTTGAGCACAGTGAAAACCGTTTGAAACTGCAAGCGTTTGATGGTTATTACGCGTGTCGAGTATTAACGGATTTGGTGACGATCTGGATCGTCAACGATGAAAAGATGGAGAACCCATCGCTCGCTGCGAATACTCTGCAACCACAGCCAGTCCTTGTTGATGACATGTGCGGTCACTACATGTCGACACCGAACAGTGAAACGTCCCCAGCGAGCAAACGCAGTCGAACGGAAGACGGTTGTTTGTTCGCACTGTTTAACCATCATGCGAAGCACGCTTTGTCTCAGGCTCAGCGCCGATACATCAGTGATTTGATTCGACCGGAGCAGTTAGCCGAAGTGATGAAGAGCGAAAAGATCAATTTTGGTAGCGTCGCTGCTTATAACTTGTTGCCAAACTGGAAACCGGTGTTGCGCCCCTTTGGAGATGTGGTCAAGTTGCCAAAGCTGATCACCATCGCAGGGTACAATTACACGGCGCTACGCCGGTGCGCGCGAGCGATTTCTTCGCGTTTAGAGCGTGCGGGCAGCCGAGTGGAGATCGTTATGTACTCCTACCGAGAACTGAGCGAGAAAGCCAAAAACGGCACGCTTGATGAGACTCTGGTTGTCACCAATATCAACTTGGACGATAACCGTCATGCGTCTGCGTTTAGCAACTTCTTTAGCAATGCTGTGCTTTACCACACCTTAGGGGCGCAGAATGCGGCGTGGTTGGATGCTCAAATGGAAAATGTCCGTGCATTCTCACCGCTTGAAGATTACCTGAGCGCGTTAGAGCCGATCGCGTCCACATTGATTAGCGAATATTGGATTGCACCGATGTTCCACCATACTCAGACGCTACGTTTTCAAGGGGTCTTGGAAGATGTCGCACTCACAAACTGGGGATGGCCAGACATACGATCCGTTTGGTCTGCGGACTGATCAAAACCGCCTGAATGGCGGTTTTTTTGTGTCTGCAATTTGGTGAAAGCCAGTGACGTTTTTATTTCTTCGAGCCAACAAATGTGATGTTTATCTACGTTTGAGTGCGAGCCATCAAGAAATAGCTCGAAATGAACTTTGAAATTAATCACGAATTATATCGAGTCAATAGGTCTAATGTGATCTGATTTAAATAATGTAACTTTAAGAATATTGTCGAGAAAGTGATTTTATTCAAAATTCGTCTATTGACTTGTTGCTCAAATAAAATTTGTAGATTTTTTACGTGTGAGATTTTTGAGATCTGTCCATTTAAACAAATTGACAGGCTTTAAAGTGTGATTCGAAGCGCAAAAGTAGCTCGGTTGCGCGGTTGGGACTCTGTTATTGATAATTAACCCATCAGATGACGAACTGTTGATAGGGTTAAATATGCTGTACGAGTTAATCGACCACGAACTAGTAGATGTAATTAATGATCGCGCTTACCAATGGCAAGATGCGGTTAAAAAGACCACTCAATACCTAGAAAATAAAGGTTACGTCTCCCAGCACTATGCTGATGCGATCATCCGTTCAACGGAAGAAAACGGTCCTTACTATGTGTTATGCCCTGGATTGGCTATGCCTCATGCCCGACCTGAAACTGGCGTTTTAAAAACAGGCTTAGGCATCCATATTTTCCCATCACCTGTTGATTTTGGATCGGATCTCGGTCCGGCCAATATTCTTATTACCTTAGCTGCGAAAGACTCTGATACCCACATTGAGGTGATTCAAGCGTTGAGCGAGATGTTTGTGGATGAAGAGAACATTGCAAAACTGGCACAAGCCTCTTCCAAAGAACAAGTGCTAGACATAATAAAAGCATACTAAAAGGAACATAACGTGAAAGCAAACATGCGAGCCAATGTGCAAGCCTTCGGAGGTCATTTGACCGCCATGGTGCTGCCAAATATCGGAGCCTTTATCGCTTGGGGCTTTATTACTGCACTCTTTATTCCTACGGGCTGGATGCCAAACGAAGCCTTTGGCGAACTCGTGGGGCCAATGATCACTTACTTGCTGCCACTTTTGATTGGTTACACTGGTGGTCAGATTGTTGGTGAAAAACGCGGCGCGGTAGCGGGGGCTATCGGTACGATGGGCGTGATTGTCGGGGCTGACATACCGATGTTTGTTGGCGCAATGATCATGGGCCCACTGAGCGCTTGGGTTGTGGTGCAAGTGGATAAACGTATTCAACACCGCATACCTTCTGGTTTTGAGATGGTGGTCAACAACTTCTCGTTGGGTATCGTCGGTATGTTGTTGTGTTTGTTCGCTTACGAGATTGTTGGCCCTTCAGTCACCGCAGCAAACTTGTTCGTGAAATCAGGCATTGAAGCGTTGGTTGCAACGGGGTTCCTGCCTTTGTTAGCGATCATTAACGAACCAGCAAAAGTGCTGTTCCTGAACAACGCCATTGACCAAGGCATTTACTACCCACTAGGCCTGCAAGCGGCAGCAGAAACGGGCAAGTCCATCTTCTTTATGGTGGCGTCTAACCCAGGCCCTGGTCTTGGTATGCTGCTGGCCTACGCGAAGTTTGGTCAGGGTTTGTCTAAACGTTCTGCGCCAAGTGCCATCATCATTCACTTCTTTGGTGGTATTCATGAGTTGTACTTCCCATACGTACTCATGAAACCAATCATGATTGTGGCAATGATTGCTGGTGCGGCGACAGGCATCGCAACCTTCAACCTATTCGACGCCGGTTTGGTCGCGGGTCCAAGTCCAGGCTCTATCTTCTCTTACCTTGCTCTTACTCCGAAAGGTAGCTTCATCGCGACCATCGCAGGTGTGACAAGTGCAACGATTGTCTCTTTCTTAGTAGCAAGTGCGATTTTGAAAGTGAGCAAATCAGAAGAAAAAGAAAGCGAGTTTGAGAAATCAGTTTCTGACATGAAAGAGATGAAAGCGGAAGGCGCAGTTCAGCCAGTTGCAGCTGCGACGACGCAAGAGCCGAGCAAGCCAATTTCATTTGTCGCATTCGCATGTGATGCGGGTATGGGCTCTAGTGCGATGGGCGCATCGACCTTCAAACGCAAGCTGGTACAAGCTGGGATAGAGATTGAAGTGAAGAACTTTGCCATCGAGAAAGTCCCGAGTGAAGCCGATATCGTCGTGACACACGAGAGCTTAGAAAGCCGCGCACTCAACGCGACAGGTTTACCAGTCGTAACGATCAAGAACTTCCTCAACGACCCAGCGCTTGACGAGCTGATGGATAAGATTAAGCAACAAACGGTCGCGACTGAGCAACCAGCCTAACAATGCAGTTTGGGGCGGCAGGTATCGCCCCAATTAGGAGAAAAATCATGGTAAAAACAACGGCAGCGGTTATCTGTGGTGAGAAAAACGTTCAATTAAGAACCTTTGATTTACCAAACATTTCAGCCGACGAACTTCTGGTTAAAAACATTTCAAACAGCATTTGTCTATCCACGTACAAAGCAGCATTGTTAGGTAGCAAACACAAACGCGTTCCTGAAAACATTGACGAAGTGCCAGTGATGACAGGTCATGAATACGCAGGTGTGATTGTTGAAGTCGGTGAGAATCTAAAAGATCAATTCAAAGCTGGTGACTACTTTGTTTTGCAACCTGCCATGGGCTTGCCAACAGGCTACTCAGCAGGCTACAGCTATGAGACATTTGGTGGCAACGCGACGTATTCCGTTATTCCTAAAATCGCTATCGACCTAGGTTGCGTACTGCCTTACCACGGCGATTACTTTGCTGATGCGTCTCTGGCTGAGCCAATGTCTTGCATTATTGGTGCGTACCACGCGAGTTACCACACTACCCAATACGTGTACGAACACGATATGGGCATTAAAGAAGGTGGTGCGTTAGCGCTACTCGCTTGTGCTGGCCCAATGGGCATTGGTGCGATTGACTATGCGATCAACGGCCCTGTAAAGCCAACGCTGGTGGTGGTTACTGACATCGACGCTGCGCGTTTAGACCGAGCTGAAAGCCTTATTCCGGTTGCAAAAGCTAAAGAGCAGGGCGTAGAACTGCACTACGTGAATACCGCTCAAATAGACGCTCCGGTCGCGTATCTCAAAGCACTCAACGGTGGCAAAGGCTACGACGATGTAATGGTCTACGCGGCGGTTGCTCAAGTGCTAGAACAAGCCGATGAGCTACTTGGCAATGATGGCTGCCTCAACTTCTTTGCTGGCCCAACGGATAAGAATTTCAAAGTGCCGTTTAATTTCTACAACGTGCATTACGAATCAACCCATATTGTAGGGACGTCCGGTGGTTCAAAGGGTGACATGGTGGAATCTATTGAGCTTTCCTCACAAGGCAAGATCAATCCATCGTTCATGATCACACATGTTGGTGGCTTACAAGCTGCGCCACATACGATTCTGAATCAGTTGGATATTCCGGGAGGCAAGAAGTTGATTTACCCACATATTGACCTGCCATTGACGGCGATTGATGACTTTTTATCGCTGGCAGACCAAGACCCGTTCTTTGCGGAACTCGATGCGATTTTGTGCGCGAACAACTATGTGTGGAACGCGCATGCAGAAAAAGCGTTACTTGAGTTTTATGACGTGAGCTTAACGGTTTAGTTGCAACGAACATGTGTGGTAGCCTTTGCGCTGCCACATAATGGAGAGGTCATAAGACGTTGTCACGTGAAGACGAATTACTGGAGAAATTGGATGAGTGTGAAAATGCCACTGCGTTTCTTCAGGTTTCTAACAAAATAATTAACCTCAAGTTAAAAGCATTACTTCCGAGTGTGTTCGTCCAAGACGACTTAGTGAAGGAGTATGCTGTGGATCCGTTATTGAGAGAAGATGGGCCATTGGTCACGACCGATGTTGTCTCCAAGTTGATGTTTGCGATGGGAAAAATCTCATTACAAACTTATGCAGACATTGGCTTGTACGATCAGGTATTGGAGTATGTGGTTACTCAGCCTGAAAAGATCGCGTTTACAGATGATGTGATTTATGACTTCATCAAAAACCAAGCGGTACTCTCTTCTCAGCAAGACTGCTTTTATCTTGAGTCGATCAATCAGCTAAAGTTCTCTTCGTTTGAGTCCTTTTCGCAGATGAGATACGAATCTCTCATCAAAACAGTGCTCAAGCTGTCGTGTGAAATGTTGATAGAAAGAATCGAAGAGGAAATCAATCAGTAAGGGTTCACCATGAAAGTGAATTTAAACGTCAGTGGCTTCGAAACCGAAGCAACCTTTCCCGATGCCGACGTAAAACGAATCCATCAGCCTCTTATCGAAAAATTTACTCGCCTCTATCATGAGAAGCAGGAACGCATAGTAGTGTTCTTGTGCGCTCCTCCGGGCAGTGGCAAGTCGACACTCGCTGCGTTCTGGGAATACTTGTCGGAACAAGATGAAAGCCAAGAGCCTTTACAAGTGCTGCCGTTTGATGGTTTCCATTATCCAAATGAGATCCTCGACAACAATACGATTGAACGAGATGGCGAGCTCGTGTCTCTGCGCAGTATTAAGGGGGCCTATCAAACATTTAATCTGACGGAGCTTATCGACAAGCTCAAACAGCTCAAAGTGAAAGATCCGAAATGGCCTTACTACGACCGCAATTTGCATGATCCAGTCGACGACGCCATTTTAGTGAATCGCAATGTTGTTGTCGTTGAGGGGAATTGGTTACTGCTTAATGAACCGGTGTGGAATGAACTGCATCGTTTGGCAGATTTTACCGTCTTCGTCAATACACAGCCTGAGTTTCTGCAAGAACGCTTAGTAAACCGTAAGATTCGTGGTGGCACCGCACCAGAAGCCGCATTAGCGTTTTATTTAAACTCAGATGCCGTAAATGTAGATAAGGTTTTAAATCACTCAATTCCAGCGGATCTCACGCTGTTTCTCAATCAAAACGGTTCGTTCGAAATTCGATAATTTGTCCACAATTTAGGAGGTCACCATGGATATCGTCGTTGATAGCCACACCCATACTATTGCCAGTGGACATGCCTACAGCACCATTTTAGAGAACGCATTGGCAGCCAAGAATAAGGGGTTAAAACTTCTTTGTACCACCGATCATGCTCCCGAAATGCCAGGAGCCCCTCACTACTGGCACTTCAATAATCAAAGAATTTTGCCCCGCTTTTTGCATGAGGTCGGTATTCTCCGTGGCGTTGAAGCCAACACTTTAAACGTCAAAGGCGAGATCGATCTTCCGCTTTCCTCTGATCAACATCTTGATTGGGTAATTGCTAGCTTTCATGAGCCCGTTTTTAGACCCGCAACCGAAGCGGAGCACACTGCCGCGCTAATTAACGTCATTAAAAGTGGCAGAGTGGACGTGTTAGGGCACTTAGGTAATCCCAATTACCCATTTGATATGGAGCAAGTGTTGCGTTGTGCTAAATCACACAATGTGGCGATTGAGGTGAACAATACGTCTCTCACAGGCAAGAGCCGAAAGGGCAGTGATGCGCGCTGTGATCAAATTGTTGCCTTAGGAAAAGAGATTGGCGTGTATTTCAGTACCGGCTCTGATGCGCACTTTTGCGAAGAGATTTCAAAACTGGATCTCGCCATCGAATTGCTGGAAAAACATGGCGTGGAGAAGGACAAAATCCTAACGACTTCAACCTGTCGTTTCTTGAAGTTCTTACTACTCAGAGGTAAACCACGCATTCCTGAGTTCGACGCGTTTTACTGATGTATGTGCATGAATAATCAAAAGTAGACCCCGCCAATCGGCGGGGTTTGTATTAGTTATGTACAAACTTGATTACTTACAAAGGTGACTCAACGACTACATATTTACGATCTGCCCTAAGTGGCGCAAACCATGTGTCTTGGTATTTGAAATAGCTTTGCCCGTCTATCACTATCGTCTGCTTGGTGTGGGGAAGTGAGTCAACAATTTCGCCAAGCTTATAAGGACTTGGGGTTTTCTTAGTGATCGTTTTGCTTGTCTCTGTTGTCGTGGTACTCACTTGGTTAGGAGAGGCAGAATAAGAGTTGGGTGAGGTTGTCACAGTGCTTAAGTTCGTTGTTGTTGACACTGAGTTAGGTAAAACATCACTACCACTGATGACCGTGTAATTTCCGGCTGGTGGGTTTTGGACATACACGTAACGACTGCCGCGCTGTTGATAATAGGCGTCTTGCACAATGGCATAGGTCACTCCAGCGAAAATCGCAAACGTAGCTATGCCAACCAGATCGTTATGGTAATAGTAATAACGCCCACGATAAGGTGGATACCAATAACCAGGTCGCACATAAATGAAAGAGGAATGGTATCGCGGCGGTCTTATTACGACGGGTGGACGATGGTAGTAAGGCGGTCTGTAGTCGTGTGAAGGGCGATGGTGATGCGGCGGCCGAATCGGTCTCTCCGGACGATTTACAGGATGACTGTGGTGCTTATTGCCCGGTTGAGTAATGGGTTTCACCGAATGTTGCGGATGAGGTTTTGCCTGTAATGTTGTTGTGCCGAGTATCATGACAAACACACTGGTCGCAAGCCCTCTGAAAATTGATATGTAGTTCATAAAACGCCTCCCCTTGATATTGGAGAGTAGGGTGCTCAAAACATAAGTATAACAGAGCGAAACAATTAGGAAGCGTTAGGATCTGAGCGTTGTTCAAGTACTAGAGACAAGAGGCGCACCAGTAGGGACTGTGCTTCAGGTGATAGCAGCCGAGCAACCGTCACCAAATCTTCTGCGGTCACGTGTTCTATCCCTCTAATATCGAGCGCGATATCGAGGTCAGTCAGATTTAGAGAGCGCAAAATAGAGCGGTATTGCGAAAGTTTGAGATCCGATTCGCCTCGCTCGATGCGTTGGTAGGTTTTGACGCTCATTCCTGCGATATTTGCCATTTGTTCACGCGACAAACCGTGCTCTTTTCGTCTAATAATGAGCGCTTCAACGATAGGGTCTACGTGCATGGCTTCTCCAGATAGGACAGTTTTGACCTAATCAACGCAAGAAGTGGACCACTTTAACCACCCTATCTTTACCCGATTTTAAAAAGGGTATAAGAATGGCGTTCTAATTAAATGTGCAATTATTTCAGTCAGTTCTTATAAAAATGGAAAAGCATCAGTCATATAAATCAATTACAGCAAAAGTTTCTATTCGCAAAATGCAACGCATTTTAGATCAGCTGCTGAATGAAATTGATGAGAAACACCGCGCTTCAAAAGAGAATGTTGTGACATTGACTCGGCAGTCACAGCATCGTCTGATGAGCTATAAAGAGCTTTATCTTCACCGTGAGGCTATAGCCGAAAGTGAACTGCTGTTGGCGTATGAAAGTATGAGTGATACAGAGAAACAGATAGCTGATATGGGGCTATCAGAACTAACTTATGCCATTGAAGCGCTAGATAGAGCGTGCTAACGCATTGCACAATATCGTCAACGATTGGATTGTGTTGAATAAAGGGAATAATAAACAAAGAAGGGATGCAAATGCTGGGGAACCACACCCAGCATTCGGACACTCATTTACCTAAATTTTCGAACCGTAAATCAGTGTTTAGAGGTATGTGAACCGAAGCGAGTCGGTACGCAGCGAATAATAGCGATATTGTCTGATCTAGGCTACGTCCTTGGAATCTAATACCTTAACCTAAACTGTAAATTAATTTGTACACACGCCAATAATTGAGCGCTCCAGCACGTTCTTTTTCTCATTAAGCGATAAAAGACTAACTAGCGATGAAAATAGCAACATATCTATTGCTCCAGTAAAGGGTTGTTAAAATATATCGCTGTAAGACTGACCTTTTGCTTTTCAATCGTCCTAGTTATGCCTTACAATCTTTTTCGAACCAAATCCATTCATAAAGAATGGGGTTGATGATTCCAGATGAACGATTTTGCTTCGAACCCAAAGTTGTCACATCTCATCAGCCATTAACACGCCCAAAACGACTCCCGATTCATTCATGTGCAATTGAACTAACCACCTTTTGCTGCATGTTTCTTGTGACAGGGGTTCTTGTATCCATTTTCTGGCTAAGAGAGAAGTAGGGTCGTTTTGTGTCTGTGCTTTGGATGCTGCACAGCAGGCGAGAGATAAACGGATTGAATTTAGAGGTATTAACCGTGAACCTAAAACTTGTCGGCAGTTCCCTGATCGTTGCAGGTACTGCTCTTGGCGCTGGTATGCTTGCCATACCTATGGTGCTTGCTCAATTTGGCCTCCTTTGGGGCACTCTTCTTATGTTGTTCATCTGGGCTGGAACGACTTATGCCGCTTTGCTTCTACTTGAAGCGAGTTGCAAAGTCGGTGGTGGCGTAAGTATGAACGCAATCGCCCGCGAAACACTTGGTAAAGGCGGTCAGTTAGTGACTAATGGCCTGCTTTACGCGTTGCTTGTTTGTCTATTGATGGCTTACATCATTGGCGCTGGCGATCTAGTGCAAAAAATCACGGCATCAGTCGGCCTTTCTATTTCCACTGTTTCTAGCCAAGTTGGCTTTACCATCTTAGTGGGTCTGATTGTTTCTGCTGGCACTGGTGTGGTCGACAAGCTTAACCGTGGTCTGTTTATCGGTATGATTGTTGCGCTTGTTTTAACGCTGTTTGCTCTTGCTCCTAGTGTTTCATTCGAAGGCCTAAACGAAGTCGTTAGTAGCGACAAAATGGCACTGATCAAAACCAGTTCTGTGCTATTCACCAGTTTTGGCTTTATGGTCGTCATTCCTTCGTTGGTGACTTACAACAAAGAAGCGAGCAAAACTCAGCTGCGCAACATGATCGTTGTCGGCTCTACGATTCCTTTGGTTTGTTACCTATTGTGGTTGTTTGCGGTTGTGGGTAATTTGCCGCCACATGAGCTGGTACAGTACTCAAACGTCACTGAACTTATCTCGGTTCTTGGTCAACAGTACAATGGCTTGGAGTTTATTCTGTCCATGTTTACTGGTTTGGCGTTGCTAACTTCATTCTTGGGTGTGGCAATGGCGCTTTACGACCAAAACGCGGACTTGCTCAAAACCAGCAAGCCAGTGGTATTCGTCACCACATTTATTCTGCCGCTACTTGGTGCTGTATTTGCTCCGGAACATTTCTTAGCAATTTTAAGCTACGCAGGCATTATTCTTGTGTTCTTGGCGGTTTTTGTTCCACTGTCGATGACAATGAAAGTGCGCCGTGTTCCTGTCGAAGATAACAGCGTTTATGAAGCTGGTGGCGGTGTGATGGGCATGAGTATGATCTTCCTGTTTGGCTGCTTCCTACTATTTGCGCAAGCTGTCTAATACAAGCACATTGAATACATGAGCCGCCCGTTGAAAAACGAGCGGCTTTTTTAATGGCAATGACATAAGTTTTACGAGAGATGACGGCTTTGACGTCGTGCTGATATTTGTTCATAAGCTCTGACCGAGAGGTGATACTCCTTAGCGAACAACTGACATGTGGTAAGCAGATGCTGACTAATATAGTGATAGTTATGTCGATAAGGGGAATCGTTGTGTCAAAGCAATTATCTGTTGCCATGGTTGGCGTTATGCTGTCTTTGGGTGTGTTCAGTGCGGAAACGATGGCAGATCCAAAACACAGACACGGTCATAAACACGAGCATCATCATGACCATCACCACCATAAACGTAAGCACAAGCATAAACACCGACATCATGATGTGATTGTGGTGAACCCAAGGCCGCCAAGGCACCAATACTACTATTACGACCGCATTCCTCGTAATAGCACTTATATTCAAATTGGTAACTTTACGTATTTAAAAGTGGATGACCATTATTATCGTCGTTCAAGTGACCGATATATCCATGTAAAACTATAGATACAAAAACAGCGAGCTAGGCTCGCTGTTTTTGTTGATGAAAGGTCTAAACCGTAAAGCGATTTAGGATTTCATCCTGCTTGCGTACATTGTCGTGTTGAGATTGCATCGCTTCGTTAGTGCGGTTTGCAGAATCAGCAACTTGAGTGGATAGGTCTTTAATATTGACCGTGTTGTTGTTGATTTCTTCCGCAACAAGGCTTTGTTCTTCTGCCGCAGAGGCGATTTGCAAGTTCATGTCTGAGATGCGTTGAATCGCATCACGAATGCGTTGTAGCGCATCATTCGCCAAATCAGCTTTTTCTACCGCTTCTACAGCACTGCCTTTGCTTTGATGCATTGCGCTTGCCACCGAAGAAGCACCAGATTGTAGCTGCTCAATCATGCTGCGAATTTCTGTTGTCGATTCCTGTGTACGCTGTGCCAGTGTGCGAACTTCATCGGCCACTACAGCAAAACCACGACCAGATTCACCTGCGCGTGCAGCCTCGATTGCAGCATTCAATGCAAGTAGGTTGGTTTGGTCTGCAATATCGTTGATAACTTTAAGAATCGTTTCGATGTTTGCTGTTGCTGACTCTAACACCTGAACTTCTTCAACCGCCAAATCAATGCTGTCTGAGAGCATATTAATGGTTTGTGTTGATTCGCTCACGACTGATGAGCCTTCAATGGTTGCTTGATCGGCTTCTTTGGCAGCGCTTGCGGCGCCTTGAGCGTTGTTCGCAACTTCTGTCGCGGTGACAGACATTTCGTGCATTGCGGTTGCCAGTTGCTCCAATTCTTGAAGCTGAGTTTGAATGGCACCAGCGGAGTCGCGTGCGCCTTCTGCCGTGATTTGAGTGCCAGTAAGAATCTGATCAGAGATAGATTTCGATTCAATGATCTGCTGCTGAAGATTTTCCATAAAGGTGTTGAAGTTTTTCGCTAGCTCAGAAAACTCCTGATCGGTGTCAGTTTCTAGGCGTTGCGTTAAATCACCTTTGCCAGATGCGACGTCTTTAATTGCCGTGTTTAGTGTATCTAGCGGGCGCATTAGGGTTCTGATCAGAAGTGTTAATGCGATAACTGAAGCCAGTACAGCGATGATTGAGTAAATGATCGCGCTATTACGTAGCTCTCCAACCACTGAGTAAGCTGCTGTTTCATCAATGATTGCACCCACGTACCAGTTCTCACTTGGGATATGAGTAAGGCTAACCATGTAAGGATTGTTATCAACTTCGATGCGTTGAGTCGCCTTATTTAAGTCAACTTGCGGTAGGTAGCTATTGAGCTTTTCACCGTTGTACTTACTTTGCGGGTGCGCAATCGTCGTGCCATCGTCAGTGACTAAGAACAAGTAACCAGCATCAAACAGGTTCACTTGGTTAACTAGGTCGGAAAGGGTAGTTAGCTCTAGGTCGTAAAACATGCCCGCCAAGAACTGGCCGTTTTGTTTTACTGGCGTACCAACAGAGATGATTACATTCTTAGATGATGCATCAACATAAGGGTCGGTAACCACCAAATCGCCTTTGTTTTTGGCTGCGATAAACCAAGGGCGTTGTCGAGGATCATAATCAGGCCCTGCATCCCAACCGTCGTCGTTTTCAATCACGAAGCCATTACTTTCGTAACCAAAACCAATCGCTAGGAAGCTCGATTTCGGAGTTGGCTTCTCAAGAATGTCTTTTACGTATGTGCGGTCGTTTGGCGATAGTTCTATGATCTCTGTGATCGAGCGTGCGAGATCTTTCTTCGCGTTCATTTCAGATTGAACGGTGTTGCTCACGCTGGTCAAAATCTCTTTAACGCTTGAATTGATGTGCTCCTGAGTTTGAGAACGAATCGTCATAACTTGTTGCGTCGATAGTAGCGACACAGTAATTAGCAGCAAAATTGAAGAGGCGGTGACAACCTTATGTCTGAATTTCATGAGTTTTCCTCTAAGTCTCCCGGATAGTTTTCTTCTGCTTCCACCTCTTTTTTGGTTCGGGTGAATTCGGCAGAAAAAGAAACCTGTTGTGTTTGATTACTTTCTTATCGACATCTTTATCAAAAACATGAATCCATTTGTTGTCTTTTTTAACTAAAATTAAACAAAATGGTGATTTGAGTTAAAACTTGTGAGTTTGATCTGATTAGTGAGCCATCTTAATGAAAGCGTCATAATGAAAGGAATTGCTTAAAGAGTACTGTTGCTAACAGGTTTGATTGAGGAGTTTAGTAAAGTTTTATTTATTATAAATAAGCATTTATAGAGGTTTTTTCTTTGTAAATTATAGAGTTTACGTTGGGGGCGAAGTTAAGTAGGGAAGTAAGCCAAATTTTGTTTGTAAAAAAGGCCCCGACAGAGCGGAGCCTTTGTGTATGCTTTGATTTTAGAAAATTAGATGCGCAACACCAGCAATCACAGGAAGTGTAATCAGCGTACGCAGAATGAAGATAACAAACAGTTCTACGATGTTAACTGGAATCTTGCTACCTAGTAGTAGTGCACCAACTTCTGACATGTAAATCAACTGAGTAACAGACATTGCTGCGATAACAAAACGAGTCATTTCGTTGTCGATAGATGCCGCTAGAATCGCAGGGATAAACATATCTGCAAAGCCAACCACGATAGTTTGCGATGCTTGTACCGCTTCAGGAATTTGTAGCAACTCTAAGTAAGGAATGAATGGCTGACCAAGGATCTCAAACACTGACGTGTATTCAGCAATCACTAGTGCAACGGTACCCAAACCCATAACCACAGGCAGAACGCCAAACACCATATCGATAGCGTTGTGCACACCTTCTTTGAATACGGACTGAACAGATTTTACTTCTGCAGCGCGTTTTAGAGCTAAGTCCATGCCCCAAGAGAATGTCGTGTGACCTTCTGGCACTGCATCTACATCTTCTGCTGGCTTGCTGCCGTCAATGTAGCGGTTTTTTTTCAGGCTTAGAGGCGGCAAACGAGGAATGATAACCGCAGCCACGATACCTGCTAAACAGATAGCTCCGTAGAAAGGTAGGAACAGGTGTTCAAGTTGAACCTGAGCAATAACAACTAAGCTGAATGTGATCGATACCGCTGAGAACGTTGTACCAACAACTGCCGCTTCACGTTGAGTGTAGAACTTGTTTTCGTACTGCTTGCTTGTCAGTAGGATACCCACACTGCCATCACCCAACCATGATGCCATACAGTCGATCGCACTACGGCCAGGTAGGTTAAATACCGGACGCATTACTTTACTTAATAGCGCGCCAAATAGTTCTAGAAGACCGAAGTTAAGTAGTAGAGGAAGCAGAAGGCCAGCAAAAATGAATACTGCGAATAGCGTTGGTAGAAGACCAGTTAAAACAAGGCCGCCGGTGTTTTCTTCCCAAATCGCTTTTGGACCTACTTGGAAGAACGTCATCAATACCGCAGCACCACCGATTAGGCGAACAACAAGCCAAAGTGGAGACGGGTTGAAAAGTCCGTTTAAGAAACCGTTACGAAGGATCGCTGCTGGCTTGAAAATTTTACAAAGAACAGAAGCGGCAGCCATGAAAGCGATAATAGCGGTAACGATAGCAATAAGTGCATCGCCAAGTAAGGCAGGAATGACTTTTGCCATGACTGCAACAGGGATAGTGAGGTCGCCATTGTAAGAAATAGGCGCCATAAACAGCAGAAGACCGATTAGGGATGGAATGAAGAACATCCAAAAGTTGCCCTTAGGTGCTTCAGTAGCATTGGTGTTGTTATGCATAGTTTTCTCGTGTTACTACTAGTCAATACTCGCCATATTCCATGACATAAATATTCACTAAACATCCGTATTTAATCACAGTGATGCGGAGGGTACCCGCAAACTGCATCCATTGCAATACTATTCATTAAATACATGTAGTTATTCAGCCGATTTATCGGATAAATTGCCAAATAACGCCATTGTGTATATGAAAATGTTGCGTGTGTTAGAAAATTGTAGCACGAGAGGCGTGCTGTGCAGATTCTTATGGGGCGCAGTGTGACTGGAATAATAAAAAGACGGGCAAATGTGATTACGATCTCACGTAAATTACCTTGGTTTTTAGGCTTAACCTTAATAGTACTAAGGGCTATAGAAGGCTGTATTGAGTGTTATATAAAGAAAGTTGAGACAGTCGAAGGTGGATTGGAATGAAGCAGAGTCGCAACGGATTCATGCATTGATGGCTGAATCCGTTGCTTGAAATTAAGCGTTTTGGTTGCGACTGATGGAGTAAAGGTAAGCCCAGTAAATTAGCGCGATACCAAAGGCTAAAATTGCAGGAAATACCAGAGCATACAAGCCATAAGCCATAAATAAGGCAGCGCCGACGCTCCCGCCTAGTAAAAAACCAAAGAAGATGAATAGAAACAACTTAGCTTTACGGCGGTCAAATTGACGTCCTCGTAAGCTCTCACCAATCATAATGCCAAGGTCGGTAATGATCCCCGTCATGTGTGTCGTTCGGACAACTGCGCCACTAAAAGTGGTGATCATCGCATTCTGCAAACCACATGCTGCTGACGCTAAGTATTGGCCGTAGGAGTCGCCCTCGACCAAGAAGCCTAAACTTAACAGTAACAAACTCCCTTCAATACAAAGTGCCACACCATAGCGTCGGCCAAGCTTTAAAGCGCTACTCTCAATAAAGAAGCCGCTAAACGCAGAGCCAATCAAAAAGCTGAATACGATAAAGAGCAGGTGAATGGAATTATCCATACCTGTTAATAGGCTATTCCCTAGCTGAGTTACGGTTCCGGAAAGATGCGTTATCGCTTGATGTTGAAAGCCGAGAAGACCAACGGCATTGACGCAGCCCGCGAGAAGGGCAAGTAGAAACGCGCCATATTCCACCCAACGAGGAAGTCTGGAAATCACAATAAAACCCCACCAAATGTTAGGAGCAGATTATAACGCTCACACTGAGTTACGAAACCTTTTCCTGTTCAACTCGGTTGATCATTCTCAAAAAAATCTCATTTATAGAGCTTTTGCTCAGATAATAACAAGCCAATAAAGGGGGATTCCCCTCTATTGAATGTGTTCCATTGTGCACTCGAAACTCACCCAGCCATGTTTCCTTTGCTCATAAATCGAAACTTTTGGCTCATGAAATTCGGTGTTATTGAAAATTCCAACGGGAACAACAACGATTTCGGGTGCTGCGGATAACAACAGTTGCATCGTCGTGCCACAAGCAGGGCAAAATTCGTATTTCACTTCATTACCATCGTCACTGATTCTGGTGTAGTTGGTCGTGTCACCATCTAAAATGACCTGCTCTTTATCGAATTTGGCCTGGACACCAAAAACGCTGCCTGTTCGTTTCTGGCATTCAAAGCAGTGACAAATAGAGGTTCGCAGAGGTTCATCTTTACAGCGAAGTTGAACTAAGCCACAGGCGCACTCTCCGGTGTGAATTATGTTTGTCATCGTTATTACCTATCGATTGCCCACTAAACAGTTTATACCTAAATCCGCTCGAGTGATTTCACGATACTTGGTTCATCGAGATTTGAGTGTATGCGGTCATCCTATTGGAATTGGTATATACTCCGAACACAATTTTTAGAACAAAAACAAGGAAGTCGCCATGGCTCGCAGCAGAATTCTGCCAATTCCACTCATTCTTCTTATTCCTATCGTGCTATTAGCGATTGTTATCATTGCTGGTGTGTATCGCTTTAGCTTGTCTGATGATGAAATCATGGCCAAGTTTCCGCAAGCAGAGGTGCAATCTAATCCTATCGTTGCCGAAGTGTTGGGAGTGCAAGCGAGGAATCCGTGGACAATTCAAGTACCAGAGCAAAATGCCGTCTCTTTTTTAGAAGAGTGGGACAAGGAGAATGGCTACCTGATTGGTCAGTATGATGCAGGCGCGACAAAGGGGCAGGTTTTGGTACCGACCGCGTTTATCGCTCAACGTAAAATCAACAAAGAATTTTGGATTGCGGCGCCGATGATTGTTACGACTCAAGGCTCAGGGGCATTTTATTATGTTGGGTTGTTTAAGTTTGATCCGATCCCGAGCCGAGTGGTGTTGCTAGACAGCGTGTTTATTGGTGATCGAGTTAAATTTGCTCAAATCAATTGGCAAACGGATACCAAAATCGCTATTTCATTCCTAACGCATGGCGAAAGTCAATCCATGGCAGATGAGCCAAATCAATCAAATTCAGCCACTCTAACTCGTGTAGGTAATAACCTACATATGCAACAGTGATGAATTTTTTTTGACTTCTGTAAAAATTAAGTGTTTTCTGCGCTAGATCTCGAAATTTCATAGTGATTTCTTATACGGGAATGCATAAGCTATGAGCCTTGTTTGAAAGGAGATAGTAATTCCCGTGTCTACAAATGAAATTACAAAACGGTTGCCGAATCTGACAAGTCGTAGAGCGCTACTGTTATACTCCTTGCCAGTTTTAGTTGCGATAGGTGTTTCTCACTCTCTCAAAGAGTCATCTTTAACTAAAACCATCGCATTAAACCTGCCAGAATCGCAGGTTGTTGAACGAATTCTTGATGCGACGACTGCGGAAGTCGTCACTCCACCTAATTTTGAGTATCAAATCCAAGCTGGCGATAATTTAAGTACTATCTTTAGCCAACTCGGTTTCGGTTACAGTTCATTAATGAAAGTAATGGAAACGGATTTGAACTACCTTGCACTTGATACCTTAAAGCCTGGTAATACGCTGCGTTTTTGGCGCAATGATGCCACAGGCGAGCTAGAAAAAATGGAACTGCAATTTTCGATTGCAGATAAAGTGGTTTACCAGCTGAACAGCGATGGTGGCTATGACTTTACCGATATTTCCATTCCTGGTGTTTGGCGTCAGGAGCCGCTAGTTGGCGTAATTCAAGGCAGTTTCTCTTCTTCTGCGAATCGTTTAGGTCTGAGTTCTGCAGAAATCAGCCAAGTGGTGAGCTTGCTAAAAGAGCAGGTGAACTTTGGACGTGATCTTCGTGCGGGTGACCGATTTGAAGTGGTTCGTCGTTCACAAACTATCAACGGTGTTTCAACTGGCAAGAATGAAATCGAAGCGATCAAAATCTACAATCGTGGTCGTGAGATAACCGCGTATCTTCATACGGATGGTCAGTTCTACAACGCGAAAGGTGAAAGCCTACAGCGTGCGTTCCAACGTTATCCTGTGAGCCGTAGTTGGCGTATCAGTTCTGGATTTAACCCGAATCGTTTACACCCAGTAACAGGCCGTGTTGCACCGCATAACGGTACTGACTTTGCTGTACCGACTGGCACGCCTGTAGTGTCGACGGGTGATGGCACCGTGATTATGACACGTAAGCACCCGTATGCGGGTAACTACGTTGTTGTTGAGCACGGTAACAAATACAAAACGCGTTACCTGCATCTAAGCAAGATCTTAGTGAAGAAAGGCCAAAAAGTTTCTCGCGGTCAGCGTATCGGCTTGTCTGGTAAAACAGGCCGAGTTACTGGTCCACACCTTCATTATGAATTGATCGAGTACGGACGCCCTGTAAACGCGATGCGCGCGAACATTCCGATGGCGAGCTCTGTTCCTAAGAAGGAGATGGCAACCTTCATCGCGAATCGAGATGAAATGGATAAGCTGCTAAAAAATAAAGAAAAAGCGGTTTTATAGCTGTTTAGGCTCTTAATCGAAACAAAAAGACCAAGCAATTGCTTGGTCTTTTTTATGCGCGTTTGACTTGTCTATCGTTAATCATGTGTACCAATTCATCGACGTTGTGTGGGCGAGAATAGAAGTAGCCTTGAATATAATGACAACCCATGTCGATAAGCTTATTTAGCGCCCTGTCGTCTTCTACGCCTTCTGCAATTAAGTCGACATCCAACAGTTGAGCTAACTGGGCTATCAGATACACCACTTGCTCTGACGTTTTGTTCGAGAGCATATTGCGCACAAATGTGGCGTCAATTTTGATGCTGTCGATAGGGTAATTATGAATGTAATTTAAGCTCGAATAACCAGTGCCGAAGTCATCCAGTGCGACTTTAAAACCAAGATAGCGAAGCGAGTTCAAAACCATCTGCTCGCGCCCACTTTGAGAAAGCAAAACGGTTTCAGTGAGCTCTATAACAAAGTCCGAAGCATCGTGACCGTATCGCTCGAGCAAGGTTGTTAGGTGGTTGATGTAGCGGTTTGAATCGACCAGTTCGTGTGCAGAGCAGTTGATGGATAGCTTCACGGTATAACCGAGGTGGGCCTCTAACTCTTGCTTCGCAATACATGCTAACTCTATGATTCGCTCACCTAATTCGATGATTAATCCCGATTGCTCTGCCGCTTCAATAAACTCCGCAGGGGAGATGTTGCCATACACACTGCTGTTCCAACGAGCGAGTATTTCAAAGTAATCCCAGCGATCATTGTTTACATCAACAATCGGTTGTAACACCACGTAAAGCTCATGACTTTCAGTAATGCTCGTGCTTAATTGAATGCGCATCGCTTCAATCAGTTGCGTTTGACGATGATAAAGCGCACTTAAGTGCGTGTCGTAATGTTGAATTCGTGTGTCACGGTGTTTTTTGCAATCTTTCAACGCTAAGCTGGCATTTAGGATCAGTTCATCACTGTTGAGCATGTGAACAGGCGCTCGTGCAATGCCAATGCTCACGGTAAAAGAAATACGATTGGATTTGTCACTGTAACCGGCTTCAATTTTATCGAGCTCTTCCTGACATACAGCTACGGGATCTTCATCATAAGTAATAAAGGCAAACTCGTCGCCAGCAACGCGAAACGCGTTATTCGGGGAAGACAAGCTCTGTTGAATCGCATTTGCAGTAAACTTGATGATCTGGTCACCAATGTAGTTCCCGTTGATGTCGTTTATCGATTTGAAGTTGTCGATATCTAAATACGCCAGATTAAAAGGGCGGGTGGCTTGCTGCGTTAATGTTTCTAGCGTGTCTGCCAAACAGCTGCGGTTCAACAAACCGGTGAGGTTGTCATGGGAGACTTCGTAGCTAAGTTGGTTTAGGAGTTTGTCCGAACGCTCGCTGACCCATTTTTCACGAAGGCTATGGATAATCACATTGGCATAAAAGCGATGAAGTTCTAGCACATCTTGTGCTTCTTTCGCGTGAATACTTCGCGTAAAAGTAGACAGCAAAATCCCAAGCACTTCGCCACTTTGTGTTTTCAACGGGAGGCCAAGGTAAGCTTGAACGCCATCATCCTGAAACATCTGGTCTTCAGGAAAGCGTTTATAAACCTGATCTTGGTAAAAGATGTGCTCGCCAATGTCTTTCGCGACTTTTTCACATGGCGTGCCAGACAGGTGGTAACTGAGGTTATCTGAGATCTCTCCGCCACTTGCAAAGGAAATGGTGTGCGCAGCATGTTGAAGATGAGCCACTTCAACAACGCATGTACAATGACTCTTCAACTGTTGATGGATATCTAAAGTCACTCTGTTGAGCAGAGCGCTCCCATTGAGCTTCAATATTTCATCAAGCTTTTGGACACTGATTTGTACATGATCCATTAAACACGTTACCTAGCCGTTATTAATTTCATATCGTGCTTTGATAGTTGTGCGACACGACGACTTATAATTTGATATGCATCAAGTAAACTATCGTTTACTTCAGGAGATTTATCAAACTTTGAATCCCAACAGATAAGGAATTAACACTAATAGGTGAGTCTAGTAAGACTAGAGTGTTATCAAAGTTTGAGGCATTAATTTCAAAGTAGTCGCTTACTCACACATTTAACAAGAAAACTATCAAATTAGATGCGTTTTTCTTCTTCTAAACGGGATTTTAGATAGTCGAGGAACAATTGGGTGCGTGTGTGTTGGTAGTCCAGTTTTGGGTAGTACGCATACACCGTAGCCTCGTCGGCTGTAACATCCGGCAAAATAGGCACTAGCGCCCCGGATTTTAAATCGTCTTTGATCATTACGTTGTTGGTCATCAAGATACCCATTCCGCGTTTTGCACCATGAAACAGAGCTTCTGGATTGGTCGTTGCGAAGTTGCCTGACAAGCTCACTCTTTTCCCTCGGTTGGTTTTGATCTCTCTTGCAGGTTTTTCTCCCCAAATCAAAATATTGTGTTTTGTCAGCTCTTCAACATTTTGTGGCGTGCCGTATTTTTCTAAGTAACTCGGCGCTGCATAAAACTGAGCTTTGTGTTCGAACAGCGGGGTGGCTTTAAAGCTTAATGAATTGAGCTGTTCTAAATGACGACTGATGAAGAGATCCAAACTCAGTTCCGGCAGTTGACCGGGTAGCGTCGTGGTGAGTTGCAGAGTGATATCGGGGTATTTTTCTAGAAAATCATCAAGGTAGTGGACTAAAAACTTAGAACCTACCGCCAACGTTGCGCCAATCTTTAACAGACCGGCCGGAGACTGGTTTACTGAGCGAGTTTCATCTAACACGGACTGCCAAGAGTCAAGTTGCACTTTGGCTCGCTCGTAGAATAGGGCACCAGCTTCGGTTTGACTTATTGAACGAGTGGTACGCTTGAGTAACTGGACGCCAATTTTGTCCTCTAACCACTGGATACGCTTGCTGATAGCAGAGCTTGTTGTGTTGAGCTTCCGGGCGGCTGCATTGAAGCTGCCTTCTTCGATAACTCGAATGTAACTTTGTACACTTTGAATCCAATCCATTAAGTCCTCCGAGGAAATAATTCCTTTCCAATTTAGCTGATTATCATCGTTGAGTATCAAATATACACTGTTTGCAATAAGTCTGTAATACAAGTGGGAGGGGACTAGTGCGTAAAACACCGTTGTTACTTGCGATGATGATCATTGCTACTGGCCAGGTTGGCGTCAGTATCTATCTTCCTTCTTTACCTCTCATTGGCCATGACCTTAACTTGCCACAACCTTCGATTCAGAGTTTGGTGACGTTATTTTTGGTTGGTTTCGGTGTGTCACAGCTATTTTACGGTCCGCTTTCTGATGCCATTGGACGACGACCGGTGTTTATTCTCGGACAAAGCATCTGTTTAATCGGTACCGTCATTTGTATCGTCTTTGGCGATAACATTTCTGCACTTGAGGCAGGGCGATTGCTGCAAGGATTAGGAGCCGGCAGTGCCTCTGTTTTAGGGCGCTCAGTGCTACGGGACAGTTATGACGGTATGCAGTTAACGAAAGCTTTGTCGTATATCTCTGTCACTGCTTCTGTCATGCCGATTGTCGCGCCTCTTTTTGGCGGATGGATTGCGTACCACTTTAGCTGGCAAGCGGTATTTGTCTTTGTGCTGCTTTACTTGTTGGCGATATTTATCCTTGGCTACTTGGTTCTGCCAGAAACGCTGCCGTATCCAAAACGTAAGTTCGAGGTAAGGCAAGTCATGGTGAATTACTTCTACTTGCTAACGAACAAGCAAGTTATCGGGAGTGCCAGTTATAACTGGTTAAGCTACCTATCTGGCTTAGTGACACTGTCTTTATATCCATTTTTGATGCAGCAAGAATTGGGCTTAACCGCGGCTGATTATGGTTCTTTGATGATTATCCCGTCAGCTGGTTTGTTGATGGGGAGCGTCGTCCTCAATTTGATCAATAACCGTTATAAAGCACAGCAAATACTGTTGATGAGCTTTGCGATTGTTGCGCTTTCTGGGTGTTTACTGTTGGTGACGCCGTTTACGGTTGCATCGTTACTGGTCGCATTCACGTGTTTGAGTTTTGCGCAAGGGATGTCTTTTCCTGTTTCGATAAGTTTATTGTTGTCTCCGCATAAGCAGCAAGCCGGTGCAGTGTCTGCATTATCTGGCTCAATTCAAATGTGTTTAGCGGGTTTGTTTGGTGGCTACTTGGTTGAAAAGTGGGTGACGGATCAGCATCAGCTAGGCATTTTTTATCTATTTATCGCTCTAATTTCTTGCATCGTACTGGTGGTTAGCCAATATCGAAGGGCACCTCGTCAGACTGCGCAACCGGAAGCTTCCAGTTGAATGTTCTAGCGAAGGGAAATGTACTTGCAAGGTTAGTGGCTCCTTTCTAAAATGCGCAGCTAAATTAAGTCAGGCTTAGTGAATGACTTGAGTCAATCGCACTGAACTTGTTTCAATCAAGGGAACAAGGTTTGGCGTGGTACTTTGATTCAAGCTAGCGCAGTAGTTTCTGCAAACTGACAACTCGCTCTCCAATCGTTAGGTGAAAGAATGCAACAAAACGAATTTGAAACACTGGTAAAAGAAATTACCTTGCAAGAAAACATGCCAAAGGCGCTAGAACTACTTAAAGCGTGTGAGGAAGAAGAAGTTGCACAAGCGGCAGAATCCCTAACTGGTCAGTTTGGTCTTGCAGAAGTTGATGGCGAAAAACGTATTTACCACATCACTCTACAAGAAGACGAGTCCGGTCTAGAGCAGGAATACGTTGAGCATGTCATGAATGAAGGCGACAACATGATTAAGTTTGCAGCTTGGTTTTTCGAAACTTTCTTTGAGATCAAGCAGAAAGACACCTACATGGCTGCAGGTAAAACTTACCAGCAACCGAAGCGATAAACAGGCTTTCTAAAAAATCAAAAAGCACTTCCTGAAAGAAAATTACAAAATAAATGTGACGCGCATCTTGTTTTTGTCTTATTGTGGTGTAAAATTACAACATAGTTAAGTCAATACATTCAGGAGAAGGTCATGGGTAACGAAATTGGTGGTGCTTACATTGGCCAGATGATTGCAAAAGACGCGATGCACAAAGCGCTTTACGGTAAAGCGAAGAAGAAAAAAGCTTCTATTTTTGCTCGTGTTATGAAAAAACTGGCGAATTAATGCAGAAAAGCCCTGATTGAAAAATCAGGGCTTTTTGTTTCTATCAACCAAATATTTATACGGTCTTTATGCTAGTGCGATAACGACTATGCCGATTGGCTTGGTATTTCTACGACGTTATTCGGCACCTTGTCTAATCCCTTTACGGCTAACCACTTTTCTAGGTTATCTGCGCCTCCGACGTATTTTCCCTCTAACCAAATTTGCGGCACGGTCACTGGTGTTTTCTCACCGATGATCGCTTTAACTTCTGGGATCATTCTATACAGGGCAGCGCTGTCTTTGACGACATCGTGATACTCGTACTTAATACCAGCATCGTCGAGTAACTGTTTAGCTTTGACGCAATACGGACAAGTGGCTTTTCCGTAAACGATGTTGCCTTTCAGTTCATCACGTTTTACCCACTCCGAAATGACCGATTGCACGAGCACTCCTCGGTTTAGCGCTTCCCCTTGGCTCACGACTTTACCTTCAACCAGAAGAATAGGGGCGTGCCATGCACCGACTTTCAAAGGTTCCCACCAGTGAGATAACCAATCTTTCACTTCGAGTTCGACTGGTACATCCGCCAATTCGTTCGCGAAGGTGTCCACTAAAATATCTTTGGTTAGCGTACATTCTCCGCATGGGATGTTCACTTTGAACGGCCCCCAGTTGCCAGCCCAGCGATAAAGTGTGATTTTGATTGGTTGTGTCATAGAGTGTTCCTCATTTCCTTTCCTGAAAATATAGAACTCAAAAGCTAGATTTTTCTTTCAACTAACTTTGTCTTTTTTGCTTCCCAGTGCGTGATGAATGCAATCGACGCTACAATAATCGCAGCGCCTAGCCACAAACGACCAGGAGGCACCCATCCAAAGACCATCCATCCAGCCAGCACATTTAAAGGCAGTTTAGCGTGATCGAAGGGTTGAACGAAGGAAGCGTCCGCAACTGCGTAAGCTTTCACAATCGCCCATTGCGCTAATGCTGTTAGTGCACCAGAAAAAAGAAGGATCAGCCAAATAGTCCAGTCACTAGGCATGGTAAAGCTTGGTATCGCTAGCACAATATTGAAAGGCGTGATCAGTAACAACAAGTAAACCACCATGGTAGACGGTGGATCGTTTACCGACATCTTTTTTACCATCAAAGAATACGCCGCCCAAAAGAAGGCCGCCCCAACAGGCAGTAGAGTTGCCCAAGTGAAGGAGTCTGACCACGGTTCTAAGATGATCATGGCACCGATAAAGCCAGTTAGTGTGGCAAGCCAGCGTGCGGTGCCCACTTTCTCTTTCAAGATAAGCCCTGAGCCTACGGTCGCAAACAGCGGAGAAGTCATTAGCAGCGCAATGCCTTGCCAAATCGGAACAGGGTAAGCGAGCGCCCAAAGCCACAGTTGGATACCGATAACAGAGAGAAAAATACGAAAAGCGTGCCAGCCCAAATGTTGAGTTCTCAAAGAGCATCGAATGCCTAGCGTTCTTAGATAAGGAAGAATAACGAACAACGCGATCGCGTATTGAAACAATGCAAAAGTGGTGGAAGACACACCAAAGTGGATGCTTGCGATTTGGGCAAAGCTATTCACGATGGCGAATGCCAATCCTGCAGTTAGCATCCAAGAAGCACCTTGAACAGGATGATGATTCAATTGAATATTTCCGGTTTGAAAGAGGTAGACGGATAATACGTCCTAAAGCTTTTTGCGCAAATAAAAAAATGCCTCCCAGAGGGAGGCGACATTACCAATTCAAAGGACGTGCCTGTCATTACAGGTACAAAGAACGAGAAGCACAAACGCTGCCATGCATTTGCAATTCTAGTATTGCAGAACACGTGCCAATTTTTATCTGCATGATTTATAAGTGTTTTTACTTTATGGCGATGTCAAGGTTAGAAGAAATGCACTAAGTCAGTGAAAAATTGCATTAAAAGAGGGCAGAAGTGGTGGCTCTGAGGCTCGTATTTTTTAGTGGAGCAGTGAAGGGGTAATAGAATAAAGATGAAAATTCATTGCTTTATCTGTGAGCACCACAAAAAATGGCCGACAAAAGTGCCGGCCAAGTGGACTCGCTCTTAGGACAAGAGTGAATTAGAAGTCGTAACGTACACCTAGGCGTAGCGTATCTTCGCCTTCAGTCACTAGACCAGATGTTGCGTCTTTCACTTCATCAAGTTGGTTGATGTAGTAAGAAAGGTAAGTACGGAAGTTACTGTTTAGTTTGTAGTAACCAACTAGCTCGATACCTTCAACTGAGTCGTATTTTGATCCGTTGTCTGGATCGTTTTCTTGTGCCGTGTAAAGCGCTGCTAGCGTTACTTTGCTTGCTACTTTGTAGCTTGCAACCAACTCGTAAGCAGTAAAGTCTTCAGAATCTGTTAGTGAACCTTGAGAGTACGTACCCGCTAGGTATAGGTTATCTAGAGAGTAAGCGATACCACCTAGGATTTGGTCTTCAGAGTTGTTCTTATCTACGTCGCCGCCAGAGTAAGCCAGACCCAAATCTAGCCCCATTGGCAGAGAGTACATACCAGAGATGCCGTATTTGTCTTGGCTATCGCCAGAGTTTGCTTGGTAAGTCGCTTGAAGTTGTAGTGCATCAAACTCACCACGGTATGCGAATACGCTGTCTTGCTTATCAGAAGAAGAATCAATCACTTGCTGAACGCCAGAAAACTCAGTGATATCCGTCATGTCTGAGATGATCACGGCAGCCATGTCCTGACGGCCTACAGAGAATGCGCCAACGTCAGTATTTACACCAGCGTACATGTAGCGGTTTTTGAATTCGCTTTTACCTGTCTTTTGTTCTGCTTCGTACACACCGAATGCAGACATGCCGTTGCCGATGTCAGTTTTACCTTTTAGGTTAAGACGAGCGCGGCTTTGGTCTTCCATTGAGCCTTCTACTTCCGCACCATCTGAACCGATGAAGTCGCCACGAAACTCAACGCGACCGCCAACTTTTAGCTCAGTGCCGTCGTTTTTGTAAACTGTTGCTGCGAAAGATGGTGCTGATACCAATGCTGTTAGAATTGCAGTAGTTAGTGCTGCCTTTTTCATTTTCTTATTACCCTAGTTGTAATCGATGGGCTTACTTGCCCGATGTGTTGATGACGCTAAGGTAAACCGCGAAAATGAAAGATAGATTGCTATTAAGTTATGATTTTATTGCATTTTTATTTCTGGCACGTTTAAGCGCCTCTTTAGAAAAGGTGCATAACTAGAAGGGTTTTAGCTTTTTTTAGCTTTTTCGTGCTTGATTACTGACCACAATTTTTCCAAAAAGTTCCTGAAGGTGTTTTAAATTCACAAATGTAAGCAAATATTTCTTAATCATCTGGCTCGATCATTTAAGTTTCAGAGGGTTATGAGATTTCGTGATCTTGCGCGTTACAAAACATTTCAATTTGTAAGGTTATCGACTGAATGAATGATAAGTTAGCAATCTAAACGTTTGCTTTCATTCGGTTTCTTATAATTTTTCACTCGGTTGCCGAAGAGTCTTCAAATAAAGTGGCGGCAGTTGTTGCGCAAAGGTAATTCAGTTTTGGCGGAAAAGATGCCCCAAAAAGCCTTTGTATACACCCGAAGCATATGGCGTTTATTCGTACATAAATCCAAATGCTCAAGGTGCAAATCGACTAACCGACTAATAAATACATGGACTTAATAAATGAACAAAAAATTCCTAGCGGCAGCAATCGCAGCTGCAATATTCGGTACTCAAGCAGTAGCAGTGGAACTTTACAATAACGATGGCACTACGTTCTCTATTGGTGGCCATGTGTCTGTTAACCTGAACGGTTCAGAGCAAGGTGATACTGACGTAGGCACAAACTCTCCACGTATCAACTTCACAGCAACTCAGGATCTAGGTAATGGCTTTACTGCTGACGCTCGTGGTGAATGGGCACTTAACTACCTAGATGGCGGCGAAAACTCATTCAAAACTCGTCTTGGTTACTTAGGTCTGACTCACGATACATACGGTCGTGCAGTGGGCGGTACGCAGTGGGCACCTTACTACGACGTAGCTGGCGTAGCAGATATGCCAATTGCATTTGCGAACGACTTTATCTATGACGACCACGGCAACCTAGGCACTGGCCGCGCAGAGAAAATGATCTCTTACCGCAACGCAATCGAACTTGGCGAAGCAGGCAAAATTAACGTTGGTCTAGGTTGGCAAGGTACGAACGAAGCGACGGATACGCACACATACGATGACCGCGTACAAGTTGCAATTTCTTACGCGATCATGGGCGCAAAAGTGGGTTACACGTACAACGGTGGCGACTTCCAAGATTCAGCGTACATCGGTAAGCATTCAGCTGAATCTCACTTAGTATCTGCGGCATACGGTTCTTACGGTCAAGGTTTGTACCTAGCAGCGGTTTACGGCTCGAACGAAAACATGAACTTCGACGGTAAAACTCGTCTAGCTGAAAGCGACGCGTACGAAGCGTTGATCGCTTATGCACTACCTAATAGCCTAAATCTGAGCATCAACTACGAAATGGTTGAAGGCAAAGACGTGAAAGGCGCGAAGACAGAAACGGCTCGTGAAGAAATGGCGCTGCAAGCAGAATACAACTTCACACCTAAGTTTGTGGGTTATGCGGGTTACCAGTTTGACTTGAACGACGCTAACGACCGCAAAACTGATGACAAATGGGCACTTGGTGCACGTTACTACCTATAATTGTCGTTACAGTTATCGATTCAAAAGCCAGCATGATGCTGGTTTTTTTCGTTTTTTCGAAGAATCAACATGCGTTTCAAACTGATGACACAAAACATAAAACGGGCTGAATGTCTTATTTTCGATACTTCAGAGCGCGTTCTAGTGTTGTTCCATCAAAAGGTTAGATTATGATGATGTTTTTGTTTTGCAGGGAAGAACAATGAGCGTCATTCAAGTTGAAGAAAAGAAAGTAGAAGTTGGAAAAGTGCTGTGTGTTGGACGTAATTACGTTGAGCACATCCATGAGTTGGACAATGCTATTCCAGAACAAATGGTGGTGTTTAATAAACCTTCTACCTCTGTATCGACGATCTTACGCTCATTTCATCAAGAACCTTTGCATTATGAAGCGGAAATCTGCTTTCTAATCAAAGACGGTCAATACGCCGCCGTGGGTTTGGGGCTAGATCTGACGAAACGCGGTCTGCAATCTTCTCTAAAAAAGCAAGGCTTGCCTTGGGAGCGAGCAAAAGCATTTGATGGTTCTGCGGTTTTTAGCCGCTTTGTGCCTCTTGAAGGCATTGATATTCATGACCTTAACTTAGAGCTATTGATTAACTGTGTTCGTGTGCAAAAAGGCCACGTACAACAGATGCTGTATCCGCCATTTGCGATTTTGGATGAGCTAAGTAGCTACACAACTTTGCAAGACGGTGATGTGGTGATGACGGGAACGCCGCAAGGGGTTGGCGAAGTCCATCAAGGCGACGTCTTCCTTGGACGCTTAAAATGTGGCGACGTCACCTTGTTAGAAATTGAGTGGGTGGCTGATTAAAGCCAAACGCGCAAAAGAAGAAACGCCACCATACTGACAACCGTCGTTAAGAGAACATTTTTTGTCAAATAGGCGATCAACGCAGCTAATGTCGCAGCCAATAAAAACGGGTTTTGTACGCTGACACTGAGTTTCCCTTCGGGGATGAAGACAATCGGCGCCCAGATCGCGGTTAAAACGGCCGGACTCGCGTAGTTGAGAATCTTTTGTGCGCGCGTGCCAAGCTTTAATGGCAACTTCGGTTCGAGAAACAAGTATCGGCTTGTGAACACCAACAGCGTCATGAGTAAAATTGACAGCATAATCATTAGCGTTTCTCCTGTACTTGTTCGACAAAATAGCCTGTTAACATGGCTAAAATGCTCGAAATCATCAAACTTCCTTCTACTTGGTAATAGGTCAACGCGACTGAGCCTACCAAAGCCACTACGACGCTAGAAAGTACCGCTGCATTTTTAATCGTGGGTACGACAATCGCGATAAAGGTTGCGGCTACTGCAAATTCCAACCCCATTTCATTCAGTTCTGGGATTAGGCTACCCGCCACGATGCCTGTCAGCGTCGCAAGGTTCCAGAACAAATAGAAGCTCAATCCGGCCCCAAGTGCGTACCAGCGATTAAATTGTTCGTCAGAATGATGGCCAGCAATGGCAAACAGCTCGTCGGTTAACAGAAAACCAAGCGATAGCCGCCATTTAAGCGGAAGTGGTGCAATTTTACTGCGCATGGATACGCTGTAGAGAAAATGTCGTGAGGTGATGAAAAACGTGGTGAGCAACATAGTGGTTAGCCCCGCGCCCGCTTTTATCATTCCCATCGCGACGAGCTGAGCGGACCCCGCGAAAAGAATCGCGGATAACGCTTGTCCTTCTAGCGGGTGAAGCCCTGTATCAATCGCGAACGAACCTGCTAAGAGTCCCCAAGGCAGTACGGCAATACTCAACGGCATCATTGCGAGTGTGCCTTGCCAAAATAAAGTGGTTTTTGATTCTTCTTGTAACGGCAAAGTGTTATCCATTGTTTGTTCTTAATTGTTTTGAAGTCAGGCTATCAACGTAACGTGGTAGAGGCATCTCGCCTTGTACGATATTGCGGATTTAGCTAAAGCGAAGATATTGGCCCGGCGTGACGCCCATGGCTTTCTTAAAGTGTCGATGCAGGTGGCTTTGATCATGAAAACCACATTCTTGTGCGACATCAGAGATTCTCTGCCCTTGTTTGAGCAGTTTTTTCGCCATACGTAAACGTTGCTGAATCTGGTAAGCATGAGGTGGAAAGCCAAATTGCTTTTGAAATTCGCGCAGTAAGTGAAAAGGGCTCAGCCCAGCCAGTTTCGCGAGCTCTTCCAGCGACACATCGGTTTGTGGAAAGTCTTCTAAAAACTCCTTTACAAGCTGTAACTGTCGTTGCGCTTTGGTGGATTCTTTTAGTGGTGCGCGGTGAGTGCTGTGTTTACTCGCCAATTTGATCAACGTACCGTACACCAAGGTTTCTCGCAGCAGTCGATTGTCCGATTTTTCTAGAGTCTCAAACACCAAGCGCAATTGGCTTGCCAGTTCGGGATCATAAACCACAGGTTGAGGGAAATAGGGCAGCGAGATATTGGGTGAGCCAAGCTCTTGCCCCAAGGTTTGAAATTGTTCTGGCACAGGATACATTGCTTTGTATTCCCAGCCCCCCTCGGTTGCTGAATGGCCGTTATGCACTTCATCAGCGTTAACTAAGATAATGCTGTCTTGTGGTGCAATGTGGTTGCCGCCAGTGCGGAAAAATTGTTGAGCGCCTTTTTCGATCACACCAATGGTGTAGCCTTCGTGACTGTGCCGAGAGAAGTTCTGCTTTTCATACTTAGCATCTAGCAGCTCCAAGCCACCAAGTTCTTGAGCAATTTTGAATGTCGCGATTTCCTTGTTCTTTTCTTTCATTGTTTCCAATCTGCTCGAGAAGTCCGTCATACGAGTGTAACGTATCCATCGTCCTTATTTTTGTACAAAATTGCTATTCGGTATCGTTAAAAAGGTTAATTGTTTTTATATGAGTGAATTAGTGATTTATCCTTTCTAAATATGGCTACATTTAAAGGTATTTAATCTGGTCGAGTTTGATTTATTGGTATAAGATTCGCCGCCTTGTTGTAGAAAACCTGTTCCATCATGATCGATTTAGCTGTACTTCCTATTTATCTCACGGCGGTTATCGCCTTATTGCTTTTGCCTGGCCCTGATATGTTGCTGATTGCGAGCTCAAGTATGAGCTACGGCAAAAAGGTTGGCCTATTTGCCAGTCTGGGGAACGCGACGTCTGGCCTTATCCTTACTTTACTTGCTGCGATGGGGGTTTCAACCCTGATTGCGATGAGCCCTGTGGCACTCAAAGTACTTCACCTTTTAGGTGGTGCGTACCTACTTAAAATGGGTTGGGATTGCTTGAGAGCAGAAGCTTCATCTGCTCCAGAGCTTGATCAAAAAAATAAGATGGCATCGACCTACTATCAACGTGCATTAATGAGCAATTTGCTCAACCCTAAAGCGTTGGTCTTTTTTGTGATGTTTTTGCCTCAGTTCGTTTCGAGCAATATTACCGCTTCATCCGGCGAGCAGATGCTGGCGCTTGGTTTGTTGTTGAACGTTCTTGGCCTTTTGTTCAACCTGTTATTGGTAGCGTTGGCTGGTACATTAGGGAAAGGGTTGCTGGAGAATGAGAAGTTCCGCACTTACCAACACAAACTTATGGGGTTGGTGTTTGTGATCCTCGCTTTGTGGATGTTGAGCAGCTTCGTGCTATAAACCTATCAAATTCAATCAGAAAGCCAGCAATTGCTGGCTTTTTGTTTTAGGATAGAAACGTTTTCCAAGGAGAGGATGTATGAAACTTGAATTTTGTTTAAACCCAGACCAAGCCGCTCTTGATTGCGTTCGTGATGGCATTCGATCATATAACCGCAAGCACTTACCTGAAGGAGAAGTGAATGCGGTGGGTTGCTTTGCAAAAGATGAAGACGGCAAAATCATTGGCGGCCTTACTGGGGAAATGTTTAAAAATACGGTTTTTGTGGAGTTCTTGTGGGTGGACGCAGAAAGCAGAACATCGGGCTTAGGCAGTAAACTGATGGCAATGTTAGAGCAGCATGTGAAGCCGTATGGCGTGACTCATATTTATTTAGATACTTACAGCTTCCAGGCGCTCGATTTCTACCTCAAATTGGGCTTTGAAAAAGTAGGGCAGTATTCCGGTTATCCGGCTGAGGGAATCCACAAATACTTCCTCCAAAAAGAAATCGCAGAATAGTCGCTACTGATGTTTAGCTTGTTAGGAATCCAGTAAAAGAGGCGCGAACAGCGCCTCTTTTAGTATGTAGTCATGAGCTTTTCATGACAACTTGTTGAGAGAGTTACAAGCTTTTTTGGTGTGCGTCGATCAGCGCGTTCATTTTGGCTTCGGCAGTTTGTTGCGCTTGCTCGTAGCTCATGTCAGCAGGGAAGTCACTGATGACTTCGTAGTAACATTTCAACTTAGGCTCAGTACCAGAAGGACGAACGATTACGCGGGATTTGTCTTCGAGATGATAAATCAGCACATCACTTGCTGGTAAATTAATCGTCTCTTCTGAACCATCCTCAAATGTACGAACGGAAGTTTTCAAGTCCTCAGTAACCGATACTTTCTTGCCTGCAATTTCGCTTGGTGGATTTGCACGTAACTTGTCACCAATTGGTGGTGAGTTTGGATCCAACGCAATACTACGTTGAGCGTTAAAGTAAAAACCGTGTTGACGGTAAAGCGCTTCCAACTTGTCCCACAATGTTTTGTCTTGTGCTTTGAGCTTTCCGGTTAATTGCGAAAACGCAACAATCGCGGACAAACCATCTTTATCCCACACCTTATTGCCAACGGTGTAGCCAAGCGCTTCTTCGTAAGCAAACAAGAACGGATGTTGCTCGGTTTCTTGGCTCATCGCGACGTTGGTTAGCCATTTAAAGCCTGTTAGCGTTTGGTAATACTCTGCGCCATGCGCTTTTGCGATGCTGCTCAAGAGGCGAGATGACACGATGGTGTTACCGACCAGTGAGTTCGGCTGTTGCTCTAGCAAGTAATCACCAAACAATGAACCAACTTGGTCGCCAGTTAACATTTGGTATTCACCGTCTGGGCGTTTTACGGCGACGGCGAAACGATCTGCATCTGGGTCGTTAGCACAGGCGATATCCGCATCTACGGATTTACCGAGCGCCATGACCATGTCCATTGCCCCTGCTTCTTCTGGATTTGGGAAGTTAACTGTAGGGAATGTGCCATCAGGTTCGCGCTGCTCCGCAACACTGGCCACTTTTTTAAAGCCAGCGTCAGCAAGTAACGTTTCTGCCATGTCTGCGCCAACACCGTGCATCGCAGTGTAAGCGATAGAAATATCGGTGTTGCTATCAGGAGTCAGCAGAGCATTTTCGTTCATGGTTTTACGGTAAGTTTGGTAGTAATCGTCTTCCAACCAAACCAGTAAGCCTTGTTGTTTAGCATCGTCTAAAGACATCAACGGCAGAGGCTTTGTGGTCGCTTCATCAATTTTTGCCGCGATTCCCGAGTCGTGAGGTGGAATGATTTGCGCGCCATTTTCCCAATACACTTTGAAGCCGTTGTATTCGGGTGGATTGTGGCTAGCGGTTACAACAACGGCCGCTGCAGCATTCATTGTGCGTACACCAAAAGCAACAATAGGCGTTGCCGCGACTTGGTAGGTTAGGTAAACCTTGATACCGAGTGCTGTTAAGACAGAAGCAGTATCGTGCGCGAACTGTTTAGAATCTGGTCGGCCATCGTAACCAATAACAACGCCGCGACTCGCTGCATCTTGCACTTGTTCAAGCAAATAGTGGCCGAGACCTGTGGCAGTTTCTTGAATCACCAAACGGTTCATTCGGTTTGGACCTGCGCCAACTTTGCCACGTAGACCCGCTGTACCAAAGGCAAGGCGGGAGCCGAAGCGGTCAGAAAGTTCTTGTTCATTATTCGTATCAACGAGGTGCTGAAGCTCTTCACGAGTTTTAGGGTCAGGATCTCGCGCTAGCCATTGAGTAATTAGTGCTGTCATATCTTTCATTCCTTAGCAGGGGGAGCCTACTTGTTTGGACACTTTTTCTGAAAAAGTATCCAATGTTTTCTTTTACTTTAATGTAAATGGTTCTCAATTCCATTTCAAAGAGGGCAATCGATAAACCGAACTTATTTTTCCTGTCTGAACAAAATTTAATCACATTTAATTTCTTGAAGAACTTTGGAACTATAACTAGCCTTTTAACATAAATATAACAAACTGTGTCGAAATCGTATTTTTTGTGATTTTTCGTAAAGTTGTTCGATATTTGCAATGGGACGCAAGGAAGCTCGCGCAAGCGTAGCGGCTGAGCAGAGGAGAGATCTTTTGAAAAGATTAGCGACTACTCTAGCCATACCACTGAGTGTGATTTTAATCACATTCTCCTCCTACGGTTGGTCAAAGGACAATGAACTCAACATGACCAAAGGGGTCACGGCGATCAGCGAGCAAGTGTATGAATTACATATGCTCATTTTCTACATTTGTTGCGCGATAGCCTTAGTTGTTTTTGGTGTTATGTTCTATGCCATCATCCGTCATCGCAAATCAAAAGGTGCAGTTGCCGCACACTTCCACGAAAGCACCAAAGTGGAAATTATTTGGACTGTAATCCCTATCATCATTCTTGTCGCGATGGCGATTCCCGCAACGAAAACTTTAGTCGCAATGGAAGACACTAGCCAATCGGATATCACCATTCAAATCACAGGTTCGCAATGGAAGTGGCATTACAGCTACTTTGGTGAAGATGTGGAATTTTTCAGCTTGCTCGCAACCAGCCAAAAGCAGATTGACGGTATAGAGATGAAAGGCGCGCATTACTTGCTTGAAGTGGATAACCCGCTCGTGCTCCCTGTGAATCGTAAAGTGCGATTTTTACTGACCTCAGACGATGTGATTCACTCTTGGTGGGTACCTGATTTCGCCGTGAAAAAAGACACCATCCCGGGTTTCATCAACGAGGCTTGGACGCGAATTGATGAGCCGGGCGTTTATCGTGGTCAGTGTGCAGAGCTTTGTGGACGAGCTCATGGCTTTATGCCAATCGTAGTCCATGCCATGCCGGAAGAAGAATTCGATCAGTGGCTCTCGGGCAAGAAAGAAGAAATCGCGATGCAAAAAGCCGCGGCGCAAGAGGCGCTAACTCAAGACTTGTCGATGGATGAGCTCATGGCGCAAGGCGAAGCGATTTACTCGGCGCGTTGTGCTGTTTGTCACCAAGCTAATGGTGAGGGTATTCCGGGGGCGTTCCCTTCAATTAAAGGCAGTCCTGTCGCGACAGGTGATATCGCCGAACATATCGGCGTGGTTGTTGATGGCCGCGCAGGGACGGCGATGCAGTCTTTTGCTAACCAACTTAGTGATCAAGAAATTGCTGCGGTAATTACCTACCAACGCAATGCTTGGGGAAATGATACTGGCGATACGGTTCAAGCGGCCGACGTCAATGCCTTTAAGGCACAAAAAAGTGCCAAGGAGGAAATATGAGTAAGCCAGCAGACAAAGCCGTAAAATCGGCTCCCGTTGAAGCGCATACCGCAGCAAACGCAACAATTGCACTAGACGACCACGATTCGCACGACGCGCCAAAAGGTATTGCTCGTTGGTTGTATTCCACCAACCATAAAGACATCGGCACGTTGTATCTATGGTTTAGTTTCACCATGTTCCTAACGGGTGGTGCGATGGCAATGGTCATTCGTGCGGAGCTGTTTCAGCCGGGTTTGCAGCTTGTCGATCCGCAATTTTTTAATCAGATGACAACGGTTCACGGTTTGGTGATGGTGTTTGGTGCGGTCATGCCCGCGTTCACTGGATTAGCAAACTGGATGATCCCGATGATGATCGGCGCGCCTGATATGGCGCTGCCACGTATGAATAACTTGAGCTTTTGGATTCTGCCATTTGCGTTTCTCATTCTGTTGAGCTCATTGTTCTTACCGGGCGGTGCACCGAATTTCGGCTGGACGTTTTACGCGCCGCTATCGACTACGTATGGGCCAGACAGTACTGCGCTGTTTGTGTTCTCTGTGCATATCATGGGTATCAGCTCCATCATGGGGGCGATTAACGTCATCGTGACGATTGTCAACATGCGCGCACCTGGCATGACATGGTTTAAGTTGCCGATGTTCGTTTGGACTTGGTTGATCACTGCGTTCTTACTTATTGCCGTCATGCCAGTGTTGGCGGGTGCGGTGACGATGGTACTGACCGATAAGTACTTTGGTACCAGCTTCTTTGATGCTGCGGGCGGTGGCGATCCTGTGATGTTCCAACACATTTTCTGGTTCTTTGGTCACCCAGAAGTGTACATCATGATTTTGCCGTCGTTCGGGATCATCTCTGCCATTCTTCCCGCATTTAGTGGCAAAAAGCTGTTCGGCTATCACTCTATGGTGTACGCAACTTGCAGTATCGCGCTTCTTTCTTTCCTTGTGTGGGCACACCACATGTTCACGACAGGCATGCCCGTGTTTGCAGAATTGTTCTTTATGTATTGCACCATGTTGATTGCGGTACCGACCGGAGTAAAAGTGTTTAACTGGGTCGCAACCATGTGGCGTGGCGCACTGACCTTTGAAACGCCAATGTTGTTTGCGATTGCGTTTATTGTTCTGTTCACTATTGGCGGATTCTCGGGTTTGATGCTTGCTATTGTGCCGGCGGATTTCCAGTACCACGATACCTATTTTGTGGTTGCGCACTTCCATTATGTCTTGGTGTCTGGCGCGGTCTTCTCAATCATGGCGGCGTCGTATTATTGGTTGCCGAAATGGACGGGGAATATGTACGACCACAAGTTGAGTTTGTGGCATTTCTGGTGCTCAGTTATTTCCGTCAATGTCCTTTTCTTCCCGATGCACTTTTTAGGTTTGGCGGGCATGCCGCGAAGAATCCCTGATTACGCGATTCAATTTGCGGATGTGAACCAAATCGTATCCATCGGCGGCTTTGCCTTTGGTTTGTCGCAACTGATTTTCTTGTGGGTCGTGATCAAGTGCATTCGTGGCGGAGAGAAAGCGTCGGCCAAACCTTGGGAGCGTGCAGAAGGATTAGAGTGGACTGTGCCAAGCCCTGCGCCTCATCACACCTTTAGTACGCCGCCTAAAGTGGATTAACGGAACGAGAGGCGAAGAACATGGCAGAAAAATCATCCCACAAAAAGCTCACGATAAAGTTAGTGCTGGCCACTTTTGCCATGTTCGGGTTCGGTTTTGCGCTCGTGCCGCTCTATGACGTGATGTGTGATGCGTTAGGCATCAACGGTAAAACCAGTGATGTTGCAGCGATTCAACCTACGGGGATGCAACCCGATTTGAGCCGGACTATTCGTGTGGAGTTTATGGCACACGTCAACCCAGATATGCCGTGGGAGTTTAAGCCGAAAGTCATTTCGATGAATGTTCATCCAGGTGAGGTCGTGCAAACTGAATACTTGGCATTTAACGAAAGTGGACAAAGGTTGGTGGGGCAGGCGGTGCCTTCCGTTTCTCCCGGCAACGGTGCAGCTTACTTCAACAAAATAGAGTGCTTTTGTTTTACGCAACAGCCGCTGGATGGAAAGCAGCACGCTCAGATGCCATTGATTTTCTATATTGAGCCCGATTTGCCGGACTCAATACATACATTAACGCTGTCTTATACACTCTACAAACTTCCTCCTCCCACAGGCAGTTAGCCTCTCAAGGAGTGAGATACAGGCCAAATAGTGTCTGTAAGGAGAGAACTGATGAGTAATAAACCTGGAACCTATTACGTTCCTGCTCAAAGTAGTTGGCCGATCATTGGCGCGTTTGCTCTGTTTTTAGTCGCCGTCGGTGCGGGCATGACGGTGCAAGGTACTCAAAGCGATGGTGCGGTCGGTGTTGTTGGTCGCATTGTGCTTGCCGTAGGCTTTTTGTTTCTGCTTTACATGTTGGCAGGATGGTTTAGTAACGTCATCACTGAATCGTTGACGGGTAAATACAGCGCGCAGATCACTCGATCATTTCGTCAGGGGATGAGTTGGTTCATCTTTTCAGAAGTGATGTTCTTTGGCGCGTTTTTCGGAGCGCTGTTTTACGCCAGAATGGTGTCTGTCCCTTGGTTAGGAGGGGCTGATAATAACCTCATGACCAATGAAGTATTGTGGCCAAGCTTTGAAGCAATGTGGCCGCTCACAACAACGCCAAGTGGGGAAAGCACCCAAGCGATGCCTTGGCAAGGTATTCCGCTCACTAACACCATTATTTTGCTTCTCTCTTCTATCACGTTACACATGGCACACATCAGTTTGGAGAAAAACCGACGCACAGCGTTAGTCGTGTGGCTTGAAATCACCATCGTGTTGGCGGGCTTTTTCTTGTTCTATCAAGCCAAAGAGTATATTCACGCTTATCAGGAAATGGGGCTCACGCTTCAATCGGGGGTTTATGGCAATACGTTCTTTATGCTTACAGGTTTTCATGGCATGCACGTTTGTCTTGGCACCATATTCTTAACTGTATTGCTGTTTAGAATCGCGAAGGACCACTTTTCTCCTACTAATCATTTCGCATTTCAAGCAGGCAGTTGGTACTGGCATTTTGTTGATGTGGTATGGCTATGCCTGTTTGTTTTTGTTTATGTGTTGTAGTGACAGAGTCAGTAAGGACGTGGATTGGGAGCAAGCCAACCCGAGCTTAACGCAATCAAAAGAAGGATGACCACTAACGCAGAAAACATCACACGACGACCGAGATAGTGGCTCATGGGTTTTGTTGGCTTGTCCGGATTATCTGGGTCTTCTCGAACCATTTCGATAAGCGCTTTTGCGAGGTTGAAGATAATGAAAAGCAGCAAAAGGACCAGCGTTAATTTGAATAGGAATACGGTGGACATAGTACCTCCGGTTTCTTCGTCTTTGTTATCGCACAAGTTATGGCTATCGAAGCGGTTTGGTATTGCAGTTTGCTTAACTGTGGTTGTGTTTTCTTTGTTGGTCAAACTTGGATTTTGGCAACTAGAAAGAGGTCAGGAGAAACAAGCGCTTGAACAAGCGATACTCGCTCGGGCTGATGCCCCATATCAATCCCTCACTTCTGTCCTTGATAACAATGATTGGCGAGAGGAGAGCGTGATTGGCGTGAAAGTGCAAACGGAAGCAAAGCCAGAGCCGTTGCCAGTGGTTTTGCTCGATAACCAAACCTTTCAAGGCAAAGTGGGTTATCTCGCATACCAAGTGGTTTCTGTCGGTCAGGATCCAATAACCTTAGCGCTTTTAGAATTGGGTTTCGTCGAAGGGCGGCGAACTCGTGATTCTTTACCAACCGTAACGACGTTGAAGAGCCCCACAAACGTAACCGGACGTTTGTATCGCAAATCAATGAATCCGTTAAGCTCAGAATTGATGCCAGAAATGGGAGAGGGGATTCGAGTCCAAAACCTCAATATTTCCGAGCTCAATGAGTTGTTGAATGTAGAGCTGATGCCGGCAGTGTTGCAGCCAGACAACCTAGAAAACTGGGCATATCCATTTCCTTGGAATCCACTTCCACTGACGAGCGCGAAGCATTTTGGGTATGCCGTACAGTGGTTTGTGATGGCTGGCGTGTTCTTACTGCTCACAATGGTTGTGTGTATTCGATGGTTTAGAAAAGCGGTATCACAAGGAGGTGAGGCATGACATCTCAAGTTACAAAAGGGCGGTTTGTGCTGATCGCACTGATTTGCTTATTCGCCTTACCAGCGATTGTTGCAAAGTTGATTTTGGCGCAAGGTTGGTACGAAACGGGCGTAACAAACCGAGGAAAGCTCATCGAACCGTACACAACGTTAGCGCAGTTAGGCCAATCTGCTCCACCGGCGGTGCACGGTTGGCAACTGGCTTATGTGGTGCCTGATTCTTGCGACAGCCAATGTCAAAGACAACTCTATTTACTCAAACAAAGCCATGTTGCTTTAGGCAAGTATCAAGAACGCGTTGTGCCAGTTTTGTGGACTTCTACAACATCAGACACGATAGAAATGCCGATGGAAACCATGGCGATGAATGAAAACGTGGCGGCAAAAGTGCAGCAAGGGCAAGTGCTGATTGTGGATCCTCTGGGGCAACTGGTGATGTCGTACACCGCAGAGCCAAACGAAGATTTGGTCAAACTCAGCAAAGATATGCTGGCGGATTTGCGTAAGTTGCTCAAATTGTCGCGAGTCGGATAGGGAGTGCATCATGACGTTAACAAAGTTGGTTAGATTAAGTTTGTGCCTGACGTTAGTCGTCATCATGTTGGGCGCCTATACTCGTTTGTCGGATGCGGGTTTGGGGTGTCCTGACTGGCCGGGGTGTTATGGTCACTTTTCTGTACCACACCATGAAGACGATGTTCTGCGCGCCAACATCAATTTTCCAGAACGCGAGATTGAGCATGAAAAAGCGTGGCTAGAGATGATTCATCGCTATTTTGCTGGAACACTCGGCATGGTGATTTTTGCTATTACCGTTATTGCTATTCGAACTGAACGCGTGAACCCATCCATTCCTATTCTGCTCAGCTTTTTGGTTGTGGGGCAGGCGATGTTAGGTATGTGGACGGTGACTCTAAAACTGATGCCTGTCATTGTCATGCTTCATCTGCTTGGTGGGTTCACCTTACTCGCGCTGCAAGCGGTGTTTTATTGCCAACTGAAAGCGAGAGACAATCTTTATTTTTCCCCCTCCTCTCGGTCGGTTAGGTTGTTTTCAGTGTTTTCCTTTTTGGTTGTGTTCTCCCAAGTGTTGCTCGGCGGTTGGACTTCATCAAACTACGCGGCTTTGATGTGTACAACGTTGCCCATTTGCGAAGGAGATTGGATGAACTACTTGGATTGGAAAGAGGCGTTCTCTTTCTGGCAAACGGGGCACGACAATTATGAATTTGGTGTGTTGGAATACCCCGCGAGGATGACAATCCATGTCTCTCATCGAATCGGCGCGATGGTCACCGCAGTGGTTGTCCTGACGTATTGTGTGGTGTTGATGAAACAAGACTCGCACCATTCACAGAAAGTCGGCATGTGGCTTGGGATGGCGCTGGCTTGCCAGATTGCGCTTGGTATTAGCAACGTGGTGTTTCAGTTACCGATTTACATCGCAGTGGCTCATAACCTGGGTGCTGCAATCATGTTGAGCCTGATTTGTGTCAGTCAGTTTTATTTGTGGCAAGGAAAAGCCGATTGGAATTATGCAGTGAAAGGAGTTCGCTATGAGTAAGGAAATTGCGTTAACACTCGATAGTCGAAAGCGTCTCGGCTCAACGTACTTAAAACTGACTAAACCTAAAGTTGTCGCGCTAATGTTAGTCACCGCCATTGTCGGCATGAGCTTGGCTCCGGTCACTGATTTTCCTTGGATTCAAGCATCCATCGGATTGATGGGAATAGGACTAATGGCTGGTTCTGCTGCGGCATTTAATCATCTTATTGACCGCAGAATTGATGCAAGAATGGCTCGTACTCATACGCGTCCTTTACCGTCGGGAGATACCAATCCCTTGTCGGTTGCGATTTTTGCCGTGGCAATCGGCGTGGTTGGTTTTGTACTCCTATATGCTTGGGTAAACGCGCTCACAGCGTGGATGACGTTTTTGAGTTTACTGGGCTATGCGGTGGTTTACACCATGTATTTGAAGCGAGCAACGCCGCAAAATATTGTGATTGCTGGCATTGCCGGTGCGATGCCGCCACTCTTAGGTTGGACAGCGGTGGCGGGTGAGCTGCATGGTAACGCTTGGCTATTGGTAATGATCATTTTCATCTGGACACCGCCGCATTTCTGGGCGCTTGCGATTCATCGAGTGGAAGATTACCGCAAGGTCGACATTCCCATGCTGCCGGTAACCCATGGCATTGAATACACCAAAACGTCGATCTTACTTTATACGGTATTGCTCACATTGGTGTGCGTGATGCCTGTATTGGTGGGGATGGTCGGTTTTATCTATCTCTTTTCAGCATTGCTGCTAAATGCGGGTTTCATTTATCACGCGTGGAAACTCAAGTTTGCCCCCGAGCCTAATAGCGCAATAGAGACATTTAAGTTCTCCATTTATCATCTGTTGGCGCTGTTTGTTGCGCTCCTAGCCGATCACTATATTGGAATGGTGTTGCAGTAAGTGAATAACTTAATGGTATATCTGCTAATAAAAAACGCCGCGAAAAGTGCGGCGTTTTTATTGTACGAGAGGAAAGATTACTGAATCTCTAACAACTCAACATCAAAAATCAAAACACTTGCAGGTGGAATTGGACCCGTTCCATTTTTGCCGTAGCCAAGTGTGCTCGGTACAAATAGACGGATTTTCTCGCCCACAACCATGTATTGAAGACCTTCTTGCCAGCCTTTGATTACTTGGTTCAAACCAAATGTAATTGGCTCGCCACGATTTACTGAACTATCGAAAACAGTGCCATCGATAAGCGTGCCGTGGTAGTGCACTTTCACTTTACTTGTTGCGGTTGGGTGAACGTCACCTGTACCTTTTTCTAGTACTAGGTATTGAAGTCCGCTCTCTGTGGTGATCACGCCTTCTTTTTTCGCATTTTCTAGTAGGAAAGCTTGGCCTTTTGCAAAGTTCTCATCTGCCACTTTGTGGTTTGTCCAAGTGCGGTAAATGAAAAATGCGGCTAAAACAAAAATAATGATAGGAAACAAAAATTTAGACACGTTGACTCCTTGTCTATTTAGGTTGCTTAAGCAAATAGTTAATAGTTTCTGCCATTGCCTCAACGCTGTCATGGCCGCCAGTAATCACTTGGTACTTACCGTTTACGATAAACGCTGGCACAGAATTGATTTGGCCACGAGTAGTGATGGATTCAGCTTTAGTGATGTATTCAAACAGTTTTTTTTGTTGAGCTTCATCAAGATGGTATGGGCTGATCAAGTTACGAGATTCAAAAGCTTTCTCTACCGCTTGTTGACGCTCTTCTGCTGTTGCATCTGCGCCCATTTGAACCGCTGCAAATAAATCAGCCATGAAAGCTTTATCTGGTGTTGCGTCGAGCTGCATAACAGCAGTGTAGAAGATAATTGCGCTGATCTGAGCACTTTCATTGAAAGTCACGTGCATCTTTTCAACTTTTTGCTCTGTTAGCGATTCAATTTGAGGGACAAACTCTTCCATTGAACGACAATGGCCGCAAGTTAGGGCAAAAGCTTCGGTTAGTGGCGCTAGATTGTATTCTTGAAGAGAAACAGGCAACACTTCGTATTGCTTACCTTGTTGTGGCTGACTATTGCCGCTGTCACATGCTGACAGAGCCGCAATAGCGGCAAATAAAGCGACGCCTTTTGAGATAGTTTTAAACATAACAACGCTCTGAATGAGAAATTTACGGTAGTTTATCGGTTAACGATAGCGACTAAAACCATTAAATAACAATAAAGTGAGACGATTAGTAACAGATTGGTGTGGATATAACCGAATAGTGACATGGTGTTAGCAAATTGGACGTTTACTGTTTTGCAGCATAGGCGACAAGCTCGAACTGAGAATGGCACGAACGGTGCATATAAAACCATCAAATAGCGAAAAACACTAAAGAATATGTGTTTTTCGTCGACATAGTGAACAAGAATTCTTTCTACGTTGGTAACGGTATGAAGCATTGGTTTTTCATTGTCTGTGGCATTCTTAGTGGGTGTAGCAGCCTTAATCCAGACATGGTTCCGGGTGGGAATATGTTGGATACAGCCCCAAAAACAAACACAGAGCTGAGACACCCTGAGTGGGGGTATGCGAGTGCATCTCACGTTTCGACGGCTCCACGTGTCAACCAGACGGCGAGGGCGGCCGAAAAAAAGTCTAACAACGTGACCTCACTAGAAATGTTCTTGGATAGACACAATATCCCGCATGAGACGATCGGGGGTGGTCACCTTATGATTCGTTTAAAAGAGCAAGTTCACTTTCAGACTGGGTCGGCGCAATTGTCGTCAAACTCACAAGATTGGTTACGAAAGCTGGGGCACTATTTAGCAGGCAGAACCGATGTGGATGTGGTGATTGATGGCCATGCCGATAGCACTGGTGCGGCGAGTTTCAATGATACGCTCTCCGAAAAACGAGCTCGTGAAGTAGAAAAACAAATGCTAGCGAGTAGCATTCCGCGTCAGCGCGTTTTCTCTCGCGGATTCGGCGAATATGTGCCGCAATGTAGCAATGCTACATCAAGCGGTAAAGCGTGTAACCGACGTGTTGAGTTGATGCTGATTGTCGATGAGTAGGCCGCCAGTCGGTTTAGAAGCAAAAACATCAAAATAGAAAAGAGGCACCAAATGGTGCCTCTTTTACATCCGCCAATGTTCTTAGGGGGAACTAGGCAAATTCTTTTTCAAGATAAGCGACAATGTCTGATGACTCATAAAGCCATTGCGTTTTGCCATCTTTTTCGATACGAAGACAAGGGACTTTCACGCGACCGCCACCTTGTTCAAGTTCAGCGCGGTGAGTTGGGTCATTCTTCGCATCACGTAATTCGATATTAACGGATTGTCGTTTCATCGCACGTCGTACTTTGACGCAAAAAGGGCAAGCTTCAAACTGATATAACGCGTATTGCTTTGCTTTGTCATCGACGTTGCTCTGTGCTTCGTTAGTGCGTTTGATGCCACGAGGAGAAAAGACAGCGTTCAGCAATAAAATGACTTTGCCTAAAATCCAACGGATAAACTTCATAATGATCCCTTGATGCTCAGTGGATGAATGTCCTTAACAATGCAAACATGATGCTTGTTGCATTGGAGACGCAGTCTATCAGTTGTTTCGGATTGATAAAACCATGGATTTTATGAGGAAAAGAGTCGCTTCAACCAGCCGAAAAAGCCATTTGATGCTGTTGGGTTTGCCTCTTTACCTAAATAGAAGCTTTGCATTAGCTCTGTTCTGAACGCGTCAACATCAATACGTTTAATCACAAGTTCGTGCTGTAATGTGTTTTGTGTCTGCTCCGCGTGATCGTGCGCTAAGCTAAAATCCATGTTCAGATAGCCTTGAGTGAAGAGCCACAAATGGGTGATCAGAACAAGATCTTCTGCCGATTGATTGGTGAATTTGTCTGCCTGCTCATCCCCCAGCGTATCTGCCAAGACCTTTTGCATTTGCTGTGTCGAATGAGCGTGTTGTTCATACAACGCACTTGCTTCGATATGGGATTTCGTCAGGAGCCCGAGTAGGTGAAGTACTGGATTCGTTGCTGGCTTGTTTTCACATACGCGTGCAAACAACGGAGCTTGTTCTTTCAACCAACGCTTCTTGGCAGCTTTATGCTCATCAACGAAGGGAATCTTTTTGATTCCCATTTGTTTAATCAGTTCACTAAGGGGCGCCATGACTTTGCAGTTCCTTCACTGTTACTTCGACGTGTTGATCGTTCACATCAACAAAAATAGAGGTGCCGGTAATCATAACAGAAAGGTTTGTGCCACGGTCAAGGTGCTGACAAATCATATCGATAGCGTCGTAGTCAAAGCTTTCTACGCTTACTGGAAGCATTGAAAACTTACCTGACATTTTCTCCCACCACACCGGTGCTTTAGTATTGTACGTATAGACCTTGACCTGCTTGGCAAGGCGAGAGGCTTTTTTGATTCGATCTGGTTCTGGTTCGCCGATCTCAATCCAATGCGTGATGCTTTGGTCATCTGCAACGTGCCATAAATCTGGCTCTTCCGTGGTTGAGAGGCCTTTGGTAAATTCCAAGTCTTTTTGGGCATTAAGGCAGAAAGCCAAGATACGAGCCAGCATGCGTTGAGGTTTTTCAGAGGGATGCAGAGCGATAGTAAGGTTCTTGGAATCGTAGTAATCGTTATTCATATCGGAAAGAGCGATACGAAATTTATAAATGGTTGGTTTTAGAGCCATGGGTTTATATCGTTTTTATGGGCGAAAGTTTGCTTTGGGCAAAAAAATAGCCAGCTTAAAAGCTGGCTATCATATCAAATTCTTTAAGAATTAAAGTACTTTGATTTGCTCTGCTTGAGGGCCTTTTTGACCTTGAGAGATAACAAATTCTACTTTCTGGCCTTCAACTAGAGTACGGAAGCCGTCACCAGTGATTGCAGAGAAGTGAGCAAATACGTCAGGACCGTTTTCTTGTTGGATGAAACCGAAGCCTTTAGTTTCGTTGAACCACTTAACTGTGCCAGTAGCTGTGTTAGACATGTCTATTTCCTAAATATCTAAATTTGTGTAATCTTTCGCCTCAACGGCGCTTATAGCGTGGAAAAATAAATTGCTATTGCGTACCACAGGACGACGGAGTTACAAGAAATCCAACGAAATGTGAAAACAAAGAACTTTCTTTCTAGCCGTGTTTGAGTCTAGGTTAAATCCTGTAGGAGTCAACATATATTAGTGCTTTATGGAGAAATATTTGTATTTAGTCACTATTTAACCGGCATGTTTTTGATTAAATTTCAAATAAATGACGTAGAAGTGAAGTTTTTAAGCATAAAATACGAGGAATTCTACAAATTTGACTTCTTTATATAATTATTGTCCAATCTGGTTCGACCATTAAGGAGGATTTATGGCAAAAGCAAAATGTAATCCTCAGCCGAATGAATTTAACAAAGACACCGAATTCGGCAGAGGCGAGATTAAAGACAACGCGCTAAAGGCAGTCGTTACCAGTCAGTTGTTCAGAACCCGAGTCGTCAAAGCGAAAAAAGGTAAAGGCAGCTTCAACCGTAAAATGAAGCACCGAGGCAAAGAGCCCTATTCAAAGTTCTCACCAATGTGGATTTTGAATAGGGCTTTTTTCATGCTCAGAGTCAAAGAATTGTTTGACCGAAAAGTTTCTGTTCAGGCCTATTGCTCATAAAAATCAATACTTAGCTGTCAAGTTTGCGCTAACCATTTGATGCTGAATTCAAAGGGAGATGAGTATCCTGATTGACGATAGCTCTCAGCGCACTGATCGACTCAACTGTTAGGTGTGAACCTTCATCGATTGATTTCATAAACTCGTCCACTTCCAATAGTTTCGACATCGAACTGAGAAAGCCTTGGTTGATGACCTCGATAAATGAGCGAGTTTCGGTCGTTAGGGATTGGTTGCTCAGAACTACGTGGTTGATTTCATCAATCGACGTGCTGGTTCGAGTTGCTAAAGTTCTCACTTCATCCGCAACCACTGCAAATCCTCGTCCATGTTCACCAGCTCTAGTTGCTTCAATCGCTGCGTTTAGAGCTAGGAGATTGGTTTGTGAGGCGATGCTGTCGATCACTTTGACGATTTCAGTGACTTGCTGAGAGGTTTTAAATAGCTCTTGAACTTTATCGTCACAAGCGGTGACGGCACTCAGTACTTCTTCAATCATGGTGCGAAACTCATTCAGAGAATGTTCTGCGCCGCAGACGTTTGATGTGGCTTCTTCGCTGGCATTTCTCGCGATAAAAGAAGAGTCGGCTATCGCTTGAGAGATGTTTAAATCCCTTTGAACTTTATCAGTGATGTCAGATGCAAATTTGACGACTTTGATGACGTTGCCCAACGGATCGAAGATGGGGTTGTAAGTGGCTTCAATGTACACTTTGTCACCTGAGGCTGAACGCCTTAAAAATTGTCCGGACTTAAACTGGCCGGCGGCGAGATCTTTCCAAAAGCCGGGATTTTCTTGGTAAAAATCGTCAAAGCAAAATAGTTTGTGATGTTTTCCTTGAACATCGCTCAACTCGTATCCCAAGGTTTTTAAGAAGTTTTGGTTGGCGGTCAGAATGTATCCTTCACGGTCGAACTCAATCGTGGCTAGAGACAGATCTAACGCATTCAAAATGGCTTCTTTTTGCTCTGATTCTAGCCGCTGTTGTGTCACGTCTGACGCGATCTTGACTACTTTTTCAATTTGTCCGTGTTCAGATTCAATGGGAAAGTAACTGGCTTCAAGTACCAGTCTTTCACGTTGCGAGGTTAGACGCTCAAACGTACCGCGCTTATGCTTACCCATTTTTAAATCATCCCAAAATTGTTGGTATCGAGGGGATTGAACATAGCCTCGGTCACAGAAAATCGAATGATGTTTTCCAACAATCGCTTCTCGTGTGTATCCGACACAAGAAAGAAATAAATCATTTGCATTGAGAATGATGCCTCTCGTATCAAACTCAATCATTGCCATACTATCGGATAAGCCTTTGATGAAGCGACGGTATTCACTTTCTGCTTCTTGGTTTCGAGTTCGCAAGCCAAACATTTTGAATTCCTTTTCTAAATGAGCTTTTCAAGAATTTAGTTTTCGCTATTTGTTCGATGTAAGTATTTGTAAATAAAGTTGTCAGTATGTAAATTTAGGCGTACATGTGCATAAAGCAAATGGCAGCAGAGTCAATTTTGTCGCGTTTTTGGCGAATGTTTGATGGCTTTGATTCGCGTTTGGGAAATAACTGTATGCAAAACAAAGGGGTGGAAGGTCACTTCTTCAGAAGATGTATAGAAAATTTCTTTTTAAGAAATTGTTCAATTGAGCTTATTAATGAAGTGCATATAAACAAATTAGTGACTTCGTGTTCAAAGTAAAAATAACAAAAAAGTACCAAATTTGTATTAAAAAGTACTAATTTAGATTCATATCAATAAGCATCTCATTTCGTTATTGATAGGTCTGCTATATCTTTATTCGAATCAAACAGCAGACATTGTTTTCAAAAAAAGACTGGTGAGTAGTGGGTATGACATCAACAAGTTTTAGTACTTATGGTTACAAGTGCACCAGGGCGTGTACTTCGTTGTTATTACTATGGCTTGCCATGTGTTCGTACAGTTTCGCTCACCAAACTAAAGTCGATACATTGATTGTCACCAATTCTAAGGCTTGGAAGCCGTTCTCATATGTCTCACAAGATGGTGAACCCAAAGGCATCTTGATCGACTTCTGGCGTGAGTATGCCGAAAGAAATCACGTTCGTGTTGAGTTTCTGCTGCTCGATTGGGAAGAGTCTTTGCGTGCAGTTAAGGAGGGGCGTGCGGATGTTCACGCTGGTCTGATTTACTCTGAGGCTCGCGATAAGTACCTTGATTTTGGTGCGGTTATCATGCCTATTCAAACCAAGTTGTACGTCAATAAAGATATGCTAGCCGTTGATATTAAGGGCGTGCTTACTGGAGAGGTAGAGCTTCCTATTGGCTTGGTAAAAGGCAGCTATGAAGCGGAATTTGTGCGTGCCAACTACCCTAGAGCGTCGCTAGTGGAATATTTAAATAACGATGCGATGATCCGAGCCGCCGTCGAGAAAAATATCTTGTACTTTGTCGCCGATTTGCAAGTGGCTAACTTCCACATGGCGACAACACCAGATGCAGGCATGTTTGTGCCTACCCTCAATCTGTACAGCAAAGATCTGCGCATTGCGACGGGCGAGCACAGTTCGGTTCCAGTGACGAAAATCTCCCACGACTTTGAAAAAATCATCGACTCAGACAAAGAACGGATCCTCAATCGTTGGAGTTTGGTCAAAACGGTATATCCCATTTACCTGTTGCCAATTGCCATTTTCATCATGGTTATTGCCACGCTTTACCATATCTTCGCCCTTAAGCGAATGGTGACTCTACGAACCAAACAGCTTACCTTAGCAAATCAGCAATTGCTTGAACTGACGCTGACGGATCCGCTCACCAAACTTTATAATCGCAGGCATTTGATCGAGCGTTTGGCAACGCTGAGTTCATTGCAAAAAAACGTAACCGTGATGGTGTTTGATATTGATGACTTTAAATCTATAAACGACAAATACGGCCATTTAATCGGTGACCAAGCGATTGTCGCTGTTGCCGACACGGCAAAATCGCTGACTGACGAACGAATAACCTTAGCGCGAATCGGTGGTGAGGAATTTGCGTTGGTGACTGCCTCTCTATCTGAAAAAGAAGCTGAAACGCTTGCAAAGGCGATTTGCAGCTGTGTTTACGATCGACCTGTTTTACTCAATGGGCAAGCGATCCATGTCAGCGTGAGTTTGGGTTGCGCCTATTATCGCGAGTTCAAAGGCATCATAAACTTGCACGAAGCCGACCAACTCATGTACTGCGGCAAAATGAATGGTAAAAACTGCGCGATGTTCAAAGTGATCGATAAAAGCAAAGTTGAGCCTCTTCTTCGTCAGGTGCCTTAAGTTTTTGCGTAGTGAATCGCTATTTCGATTTTTCCTCTTGCTATACTCAATTGAATTTCAAGTTTTTATTGCCGCTTTTCGTTTCTGAGATTAGCTCAAAGACTTAGAGGAAAGTTATGCCAAAAGCTGTCGCCGCTCTGTTTTTCCTGCTCTTCACTTCACTTTCGTATGCCGAAAGTGCTTTCGATATTGTCCAAAAATCAGACCAAGCAATGAGGGGAAAATCCAGTTATAGCGAGGCAACCATGGAGATCGTTCGTCCTGATTGGACACGCTCTATGACGATGAAAAGTTGGACAAAAGGCACGGAGTTGTCGCTCGTGTTGGTAACCGCACCAGCCAAAGATAAAGGCAGCGCATCGCTAAAGCGTCATAGAGAAATGTGGAACTGGGTGCCGAGTATTGAGCGCGTAATTAAAATCGCGCCTTCTATGTTGAGCCAATCTTGGATGGGGTCGGATTTTACTAATGATGATCTGATCAACCAATCATCAATCGTTGTGGATTATCAACACGCTTTACTCGGCAATGACAGCTTTGAGGGGGATAAAGTCTGGGTCATTGAAGCGACGGCTAAACCTGATGCGCCTGTTGTTTGGAACAAAGTTACGTTGTGGATTTCTCAGTCGACGTATTTGCAACGCAAAGTGGAATTTTATGATGAGTTCGATGAACGGGTGAATGTGTTGACGACTTACGACGTTAAAGAGTTAGGCGGTAGAAAGATAGCGACGCGAATGGAGATGAAACCCGTCGATAAACCGGGGAATAAAACCATTTTTACCACGCATCAGGCACAGTTTGACTTCGATATAAATGATGACTTTTTCTCGCAGCAGCAAATGAAATCCCTGCGTGATTAACTTGCGGTAGAGACGAACAAAAGAGAGGGGTGAGAAGCGGATGCTCATCAAACTTGCATGGCGCAACTTATGGCGGCAAAAAAGGCGGACGTTACTGACGGCCACTGCTCTCGCGCTAGTGCTTTTTCTCTCCTTACTCACCAGAGCGTTCCAAGAAGGTAGCTACAGTTCCAACATCAAAAACGCCGCAAAGTTTTATACTGGGCTTATTCAATTGCAAAACCCTGAGTTTGGCGACTCATCTAGCATTGATGATGTGCTTCCTCAAACCGATACTTTTATTTCAGCATCTAAAGCAAACTCTGATATCGATGTCATTCTTCCGCGTGTTGAATCCTTTGCGTTAGCGGCGAAAGGGGAGTGTTCGAAAGGCGTCATGGTTCTAGGCGTTGATCCTGAATCAGAAAATGCGTACTCCCACATTAGTGACAAATTGGTTCAAGGTGAGTTTATCGCCTCTGGGCAAAATGCGGTTTTGGTCGGTGGCGGTTTAGCGCAGTATCTTCGCTTGAAGATTGGCGATGAGTTGGTGTTGTATGGCGCTGGGTATCGTGGTCAGACGGCTGCGGGGTTGTATCGTGTCGCTGGAATTTTGCATTTCCCGTTACAGCAGTTGGATTCCCAATTGGTTTATATGCCTCTCGATACAGCTCAGACATTGTATTCACTTGATAAACAAGTGACGGCATGGGTGCTCAATACTTCAAATTTACGTGTATTGCCCAGTGTGATTGAGCAACTAAAGCGAGATTACGGCAATAGCGTCGCCGTAAAAGGCTGGCAGGAGTTATCGCCGGAGCTTTCTCAACAAATCGCATTAGACAAAGCTGGCGGGATCTTCCTCATCTACATTCTGTATGGCATCGTTGGTTTTGGTCTATTCGCGACCATTTTGATGACGACGTTAGAACGCCAGCGTGAATTTGCCGTGATGTTGGCCACTGGGATGCTCAGGAGCAAGCTGATTGGTTTAATTTCAATTGAATCGCTTTTCATCGCCATTATTGGCATTGTTTTGGGTTTGATCGTCAGTGCACCTGTGCTTGGCTACTTCTATTTTAATCCCATTGAAATTACTGGCGAAGCTGCTCAAGTCATGTTGGAAAGTGGTTTTGAGCCCATTGTGCCTGTTTCTCTCGATCCTCACTTGCTGCTTAACCAAATTATCGTGGTTCTCATCATCTTATCCTTGTGCCTTGTCTACCCGATGATTCGTCTCCTTCGTTTACCTATCGCCAGTGGGCTGAAAGGGGGCGCGCATGTTGATTAAATTGGCTTGGCGTAATCTTTGGCGGAACAAACTAAGAACGTCCATCATGCTTGGCGCGATGGTGTTTGGTTTGATGGGTGTTGTCGCCATGATCGGATTTATGAATGGTTTAGTGGACAGCATGATCAAAAATGCGATTGCTTGGCAAACCAGCCATTTGCAGATTCATCAAAGTGCTTATCTCGTTAATCCTGAACTGAAAGACACCATACCTGACTCGCAAAGCATCGTGACAACGTTAGACAAGCATCAAAGCGTGAAAGCCGTATCGGAGCGGTTTCTCGCCGATGGCATGATAGCTTCTGCTCGAAGTTCTCGCGGTATTCGTATTAATGGTATTCATCTTGAACAAGAGCAGAAGATAACGCCGCTTTCTGAGCATATCATCGATGGTTATTGGTTGGATGAAGAGGGCCGGAATCCCATTCTTGTATCGCACAAGACGGCGAAAAGATTGAAGCTACGGGTCGGTTCAAAAGTCATTCTGACGCTTTCCGATATCAATGGGGATGTCTCTGGCGCTGCGTTTAGAGTGAAAGGCATCTTCAAAACACCGTCCACGACCTTTGATGACGGCAACGTGTACGTCCGTAAAGCTGACCTAGAGAAAATTGCAGGGATAGCGGGGGCGCATGAAATCGCCATTTTGCTCAACGCCAATGATGACGACGTGTTGCAAAATATCGTGTCGTTTACCCGAACCTTGACCGACGATGGTTCAGGAAAGCCGTTAACGGTAAGAACATGGCTAGAAATTCAACCCCTGCTTTCAACTATGATGAGCTCGATGGATATCTCCAACCAAGTCATGCTGGTGGTGTTCGTGTTGGCTATGACGCTTGGCATCATCAATATCATGCTAATGTCGGTGTTTGAACGAACCAGAGAATTCGGCGTGCTGATGGCAGTGGGCATGCAGCAACACAAAATTCGTATTTTGATCACGTTGGAAACCATGTTCCTTGGTTTGACGGGATGTGCTTTAGGGTTATTTGGCAGCGCTGCCATGATAAAGCTGCTCAGTGTGACGGGATTGTCGCTTGGAGGGCTGGCCGATGGTTTAGGTGCATACGGCGTCGATACTCTGCTTTATCCTCGTGTTTCGTTTTACGAATATCAAATGATCATTGTAGCGATTTTTATGGCCAGTCTGTTTGCGGCTCTGTATCCCGCACGACAAATTCTCACGCATCGACCGGCTGATGCCATGGGGGAGAAGACCTGATGACAATTAAACTTGAGCGACTGACGAAAACTTATAATCCAGACAGCGATTTCCCTGTGCATGCGGTACAACACGTTGATTTAGAAATAAAACAAGGAGAATTTGTCGCCATCATGGGGCCTTCTGGCTCGGGTAAAACAACATTGCTCAATATGCTTGGTGGCATTGATGCTCCAACTTCAGGCAGCGTTGAAATCGATGGGTGTTTAATTTCAGAGATGTCGGAGAAAGAGCTGATTGCCTATCGACGAGACAATATTGGTTTTATCTTCCAAGACTACAGTCTTCTTCCTGTTTTGACCGCGTTGGAAAACGTCGAGTTTGTGATGCAGTTACAAGGCAAAACGGAACGAGAATGCCGAGAGCGTGCCATGTCTCTCCTTGAGCAAGTTGGTTTAGCTCAGCAGATGCACAAGCGTCCGAGCAAAATGTCGGGTGGTCAGCAACAGAGAGTCGCTGTCGCACGGGCACTTGCACCTAAGCCTCGCTTTGTCATGGCAGATGAACCGACCGCCAACTTAGACGCAAAGAGTACTTCGGAGTTACTCGACATCATGGAGCAACTGAGCGAACAAGAGGGCACGACATTTATTTTCTCGACTCACGACCCGAGGGTCATCAAACGAGCCCATCGTATTATTGTGTTTGAAGACGGACGCCTCGCGAGAGATTTCGCCAACATCGGTAGCACGGCAGAGAAGTTTCATGCGTAGCGGCTTACACATTCGTTTTTCTCCGCCATGGATAGTGGTGGTTAGTCAGGCATTAAGCCTTTCCTTGCTTGGCTTTTTCAGCTTTTGTGCTGTTGCCAATATCCCTGGTTTACAACCTCAAAAATCTTGGGATTTTGATGGTTATATTAAGTATATGGCGACATACAGCATGCCAGATGATCAAAGTAACTCGTTCGATCATCTGCTGCACAATCGTCTGAATTTTGAATACCGTTTTTCTCCAAACTGGCGTGTTAATGTTGGCTTGCGAAACCGAGCTTTGTGGGGCGATGCGTTAGACATTCCTCAATATCCCGAACTTGTCGCGCTAGATAATGGCTACTTTGATTTGAGCAAAAACTGGCGCGAAGACGACGTTATTCTGAATTCTCAATTTGACCGATTGTATGTGAGCTGGAAGAGCGACGATTGGAGTGCCAGTGTCGGGCGTTTTCGTATTAACTGGTCCATGAATACCATCTGGAACCCTAATGACGTTTATAACGCGTACTCGATTTATGACTTTGATTATGAAGAGAGAGCGGGCACCGATGCCATTATGGTCAGCAAAAAACTTGGTTTTGCCGACGGTTTAGATTTGGTGTTCTCTCCTTCACAAGCATCTGGGCAAAACAGTGCTTCGCTGCGTTATTTTTCAAATGTTTCTGGGTGGGATTATCAAATTATTGCAGGTCGAGCACGGACGGACTACATTCTTGGAGCTGGATTTGCGACCGATGTTTACGATGCAGGGCTGCGAGGTGAGTTAACTTGGTTTGATCCAATAGACGCTGAATATCAAGGTGAGCCAACGCATAATAACACTGTAGCGAGCTTAGAAGCAGATTACAGTTTTGGTGGTGTTCGTAACTGGATGACAAGAGGGGCTTGGCTGTTTATCTCGAAACCTCAAGATGCCAACAGCGCGCTTGCCTATCTCAACTTGCCGCTGAACGCTAAAACCCTGAGCTTTACTAAAAATACCTTCTATGCCGATGTGAGTTTTGATTTAACCGCATTGAATCGTTTCACTCTGTCAGCCAGCTACTATGACGATGGTTCTTACTTTGCAGGCTTATCAAGTAATTATTCTTTAGCTACCGACTGGCAACTGCTCACTGTATTACAACGTTTTTCAGGCAGTGGAGACAGTTTGTTTGGCGAAACACCAGCCACTTTGTTGTTTGCGAATATTCGATACAGCTTCTAGCTTTGCCATGTGACCAGTCGTTGTATCTGAATACGTTTATCAATGGCGAAGAATGCCTCGTTTTTAAATGCATTTTGATACATTGATTTAACATTTGCGCAAATGTCGTTATATTTAAGGCTCATCGTTGTCAGGAGTTTATGGATGAACCTTACAATATCAGGGAAGTTGCAGCTCAGTTTCGTGCTGTTAGCCGTCGTATTTATCGCATCTGCGATTTTCACTTATCGTAATATAAACATAGTTGAACAGCATGCATCATCATTATTGAGTTCCGATTTGCCGACTGTTGATACCAGTCGTGGAATTCAGCAATCGGTTCAAGCTTCGTTGTCTTCAATCCGAGCGTACATGTTATTGGGAAGTGATGAAGCCGAAGGTTTGCGTTTGAGTCAGGAAGTGCAAAGTATCATGGCATCAACGGACGATGCATTGCCAACCTTACAAGCTCTGATTTCGGAGTCAGATTTCCAGTCGATTCATCAGCAATGGGAAGCGATGAAAGTGTCACTTTCTCAGCTTATTGAGTTGAGCCACAGCGCGGAAAATCTGCCAGCGCATAATCTGTTTATTAACGAAGCTGCACCCATTGCTGAAGTCGCGCTCGACCAAATTCAAAGCCTAATTAATGAAGAGTCAGGCAATGAAATGGGCGGTGAGCGTAAGCGCTTATTTAAAGTCTACGCGGACAGTTACACTTCTCTAGCTAATGCTCTCTCGGCACTGCGTGATTTCCTGTTGTACGGACAGCAAACACATTTGGAGAAGTATCAAGACCTGATCAAATTCCACAACCAATCGGTCGCAGAAATCGACGCTAAACTGGATATGTTGTCAGACAACGACCAATCACTATGGTCATTGTTTAAAGAGATGCAACAGCTGTATTTCCCCTTGGCTGATCAAGTGATTACGCTGCGTCAATCAGATGAATGGAACAAAGCAAATTTGCTAATGGCAAATGAGTTGTTACCCGCGGCAAACGCGTTAAATCAAAGCCTAGAAACGATTGTGTTGGCTCAGCAAGCTAAAGCGGATCAAAGCGGTGTTGGCATCAGTCAATCAATCAAAAATGTGCTTACGTCGATGCTGGTGGCAGCATTACTGGTCGTGATTGCGGCGATTGCGATTTCAAAATACATGGGAAATACCATTGGGCGCAGAGTCCAGCGATTATCAGAACGAGCGAAGATTATAGCCTCTGGCGATGTTTCTCAACCACCATTGAACGTTGTTGGCAAGGACGAGCTGGCTGACCTTACGCGCTCTATCAATCGCATGAACGAGTCACTGGCAGGCATTGTTGCAGGTGTAAATGGCAAAGCGAACCAAGTGGACACCAGCATGGGTGCGCTTCTCGAATCGGCACAAGTTACATCCAATAACGTTGAACAACAACAGTCCAATATCTCAGAAATGGGGCGTCAACTCGAAGAGATTGCCTTTGCCGCGAGCAATACGTTGGATCAAGCTAATCAATCGGTGCAAAAGTTGTCAGATTCAAAAGATGAGATAGAACAAGGTCGTGACGCACTTGAGCAAAATAAAGCGACCATGGAAAGTTTACACAGCAGCATAGAAAGCGCCAGCACCCAAGTTACGCAGTTAAGCAAAGAGAGCGAAGCAATTGGCCGCGTGACGGAAGTGATTGAAGGGTTAGCAGAACAGACTAATTTGCTGGCACTCAATGCGGCAATTGAAGCGGCGAGAGCTGGTGAGCAAGGGCGAGGTTTTGCTGTGGTTGCCGATGAAGTGCGCATGTTGGCGACAAGAACCACGCAATCGACGACAGAAATCAACGGTATTATTAACGCAATTCAGCGTTCAACTCACACGGTGGTTCAGGAAATTGAACACAGCCAGTCGTTGGCAGAGCAAGGTGCTGAACACATCGATAATGCCGTAACGAGATTGGTTTCAACGACAGAGCAGATCGGTTCTCTAAACGAGCAAATGGCAGAATTGGCCGCTGCTGCCGAGCAGCAATCTCACGCAACGCAATCCATAAATGGGTTAATGGCAGGCATTACACAGTCGGTCGAAATGGTGGCGAGTAACAGTCAGCATGCTTCTGAGACGTCGTTGCAAGTGAAGCAACAAGTCACCGAGTTGAATCAACAAATGGCCATGTTTAAAACGGCTTAGAACCCCCCAATGAATGCTCCTCGACCATGAAGAAATACAATGGTCGAGGGTTTCGACTATTCTACTACTCACATAACCTAATTGCTCATTGAGTTTAGTTATTAAATCTATAGCTAAAACCAAATTTCCTTCCTCACCGCTCAGATCTAATATGACTCCATCGGCAGCAAACACTGCAAAAGAATTTTTTAAACTTTACTCTCCAAGGAGCAAGATTATGAGCAAACAAGTAAGCTTAATTGGTCTAGATCGTCAACAATCAGAACAACTAGCACAACAACTGAATCAGCTACTTGCCCACTATCAAGTGCTGTACATGAACACGCGCGGTTATCACTGGAACATCAAAGGCCACCAGTTCTTTGAATTGCACGTAAAATTTGAAGAGATCTACACAGATCTTCAAACCAAAATTGATGAACTTGCAGAACGTATTTTAACGTTGGGTTACACACCAGCACACGCGTTTAGCCATTACTTAGAATCAAGCGAAATCAAAGAGCATCAAAACGCGACAGCGGGTGAAGAGTGCGTGAAAGGCTTGGTTGATGGTTTTGGTGTTCTGCTTGTTAAACAGCGTGAGATTTTACAAAACGCTGGTGAAGCAGACGATGAAGGTACTGCGGCACTGATGGGTGACTACATCCGTGAGCAAGAAAAACTGATGTGGATGCTTAACGCTTACCTACAAGGCTAAGTTCAAACATTTACATACGATTCGGGAATAAGCCAAAGGAGCACATGAGTGCTCCTTTTTTGTCTCTGAGAATTGGCAATCTGATTCGTTGAGCTTTTCGGACAAAGGGATCAGTGCGCTGATTCAAAGTACGCCAGCAAATCGGACAGTTCTCTCACCGCAAGTGATGCCGAATTTTGAAATTGTTCGGTGATGCCGTGATGCACTAAACAAGACGGCATTTGTGCATTGTACGCAGCTTGTAAATCGTAAAGGAAGTCACCGACATACAGCACTTCATTTGGCATCAAACGCCACTCCTTGGCGAGCACTTGTAGCGATAAAGGATCGGGTTTTGGTGGATAACATTCACGCGTGATCACTTTCTCAACGGTGATTTGGTTATGTTCCAATTTTCTTTGTGTCGCAATTAGGCAGTTTCGCGTCACGATGGCGGTTTTAATCGCTTTTTTCTTCAAGTAGTTCAGCAATTCATGACAACCAATCATCGGGCTAGATTGTTCAGCATCGGAAATCTCGTGGTCAAAAATGACATTATGTGCATGCTCTTTGTGATGCGGGTGATCGATGCGCTCTACGAAATCCAATAAATCTTCTGTTTGAGGGCAACCGAGTTGCTGACGAAGATCTTGAAAGTTCATATCTGAACTGACGAGCGTGTTGTCTAAATCGAAAATGACGGCTTTTATTCTTTCAAGTTCTAGTGGGAAGGGAATCATAGTGGCCTCGTACAACTTAACCAAACTATCGTTATAAAAACAAAAGGTTATTGTTAAGTTTAGATTCTTCTGGCGAAGTTGTACGAAAATAAATCACTGATGCATCACAAATCGAAAAAGCGTTGCACAGTTCTTATTGCTCGGTTAAGCGGAAGATTTTGCCGCTGTCGGTAGAAAAGTAGATATAGCCATCGGGGCTTATCGTTATATCTCTGATTCGTTCTCCAAGCTTTTCCAGTAAGCGTTGCGATTCTGTGAGCTTGCCATCGTTAATGCTGACGACATTGATATGAGTGAGCTTTAACGCTCCAGCTAATATTTTGCCGTCAAGTTCTGAGTATTTATCCCCGCGATAGAGCACCATATTGCTTGGAGCGATAGAGGGAATGTAAACCAATTTGGGGTCTTCCATTCCTGGCAGTGACTTCGCTTCACCCACATCAAGTGGGCCCCAATATTCTTTCCCTTGTGAGACTCTTGCCCAACCGTAGTTCGCCCCTTTTTTAATTAGGTTAATTTCGTCACCTCCACGCGGCCCATGTTCAATCGACCAAAGTTGATCTGTCTCTTTGTCGTAGAACAAACCTTGTGGATTGCGATGCCCGAAACTCCATATTTCAGGCTTTGCCTTGGAGGAAGTAAAAGGGTTATCTGTTGGCACCGAGCCGTCTAAATTCAAGCGTAGTATTGAGCCCGCATGTGTTTGAGTATTTTGCCCGTTGTCTCGTTCACCGCGATCGCCAATCGTGAAGTAGATCTTGCCATCAATAAACGCGATTCGACTGCCAAAATGTCGGCCAGTATCGGTGATGGCATCGGCGATGAAGAGATCTTTCCAGCCAGTTAGTTGCTCGCCATTTAGCGTTGCGGTGGCAAGTGCGACGGTGTTTCCTTTCTGGGTTCGTTTGCTGTAGGTGAAATACAGCTGTGGATTTTTCTTATCGGTATTTGGGGCGAGTGCGACATCCAGTAAACCGGCTTGTCCACTGGTGTTAACGTTCTGAGCACTATGAATTTTCTGGCGTTGACCTGTCATCACATTGAGCAATGAAATGGTGCCATTTTTCTCGTTCACTACTACGCGTTGCGAATCGATAAATTCAATGCCCCAAGGGACTTGAAACCCATTGGCAACCTCATCAGCTTGGTATTGCGCAGCATGAAGTGAAAAAGATAAACAAGCGAGCAGGGCGGTGGTTACAATTCTCATGGGGCCTTCCATGTTGAAGTGCGTGGATGCTTAAAAGCTAACACTAAATGGTGAGATCCCCAAATGACGACAAGCTGCAGCGAGCGGTGTGTGAATATAAAAATCCCCGATACCAGATCGGGGATTGAGTTAAGGTGTTAGAGATGAATCTGTCTTTCTGCGATTACATTGCCGCTTCGAAGATTGCAGAAATCTCTTCGTGAGTTGCTTGTTTCGGGTTAGTGAAACCACACGCGTCTTTTAATGCGTTGTCTGCTAGCGTTGGGATGTCTTCTAGCTTCGCACCAAGCTCTTTAATACCAGCTGGAATACCAACGTCTTTTGCTAGCGCGACGATAGCGTCGATCGCTGCCGCAGCACCTTGCTCTGCCGACATACCTTCTACATCCACACCCATCGCTTTTGCGACATCACGTAGACGCTCTGGACATACTTGCGCGTTGTAGCGTTGTACGTGAGGAAGCAAGATTGCGTTACATACACCGTGTGGTAGGTCGTAGAAACCACCTAGCTGGTGCGCCATAGCGTGCACGTAACCTAGAGATGCGTTGTTAAACGCCATGCCAGCCATGAACTGTGCATATGCCATTTGCTCACGAGCTTCTAGGTTTTCGCCGTTTTTCACTGCGGTGCGTAGGTGCGCTTGAATTAACTCGATCGCTTTGATTGCAACAGCGTCAGTAATTGGTGTTGCCGCGATAGATACGTACGCTTCAATCGCGTGAGTTAGCGCGTCCATACCTGTTGCTGCAGTCAAAGACGCTGGCTTAGCAAGCATTAATTCTGGATCGTTTACAGAGATAAGAGGCGTTGTGTGTTTATCAACGATTGCCATCTTAATATGACGCTCTTCATCAGTGATGATGCAGAAACGGGTCATTTCAGATGCAGTACCTGCTGTGGTGTTGATTGCGATTAGTGGCAGCATTGGTTTTGCTGATTGATCCACGCCTTCGTAATCGCCGATTTTTCCGCCGTTAGATGCAACCAGTGCGATGCCTTTTGCACAATCGTGTGGTGAGCCACCACCAAGTGAAATTACGAAGTCACATTCGTTCTCTTTTAGAAGAGCTAAGCCGTCATTAACGTTGGTGATTGTAGGGTTTGGTTGAGTGCCATCGAACACAACGGTTGCTACGCCGCGTTCAGTAAGAAGATCTTGAACCTGTTTTACTACGCCGATTTGGTTAAGGATCTTATCCGTAACGATCAAACCTTTCTTAAAGCCTTGAGATTGGATGCTGTTTGCTGTGTCTTTTAGGCAGCCAGCGCCCATTAGGTTTACCGTAGGGATAAAAAATGCACTTGTCATATTGGATTGCTCCGTTGTTATTATTAATAATCTTTCATAATTTGCCATTTAACTGTCGCACACCCCTTTCTAGAACGAAATTGATCCAGAGCAAGTTTACCCATTTAGGGGTACTTTAAAGGAGGAAAGTGTGACAGCGATCTTGTTGCACAGTGTGGAGGTGCAACACAAATACAACGTAGCCCAAATATGCAACTATTAACGCAAACGATTGGTAAAAATTGAAATCTGATGATGATTTATATCTCAATTAGACTAAAGTATAAAAAAACCCCATTGATATTCGATCTATCAATGGGGATTTAAAATTGAGTTTTAAGTTATCTATCAGTAATTAGGCGATTTCGACCAATTTTGATACCAATTTATCGATTCCTGAAGCTGCTTGTGAGATATTCTGCGCTAACATGTAAGCTGGCGTAGAAAGCACATTGTGTTTCTCGTCAAACACATACTCATCTACGTTACATTCAACGTGCTCTCCACCCATTTGGTGAAACGCAGCTGCGGTTGCGTCATCATTACCTATTGTGCCTTTTACGCCATGTTCGTAAATCATAGGAATAATGACAGGGGCAATGCAGAGGTAACCGGCAGGCTTGTTGGCATTTGCGAACGCACGGCAAACTTGTGCAACGTGTGTATTAATCGAGCATTCCGCGCCAGAAACGGCAAAGTCAGTCAGATTTTTTGCTGCACCAAAGCCACCTGGTAACAATAGCGCATCAAAGTCTTCAACGTTCAGTCTAGCCACATCCTCAATGTTTCCACGCGCTATGCGTGCCGCTTCAACGAGCACGTTGCGTGGCTCATCCATTTCTTCGCCAGTGAGATGATTGATGACGTGTAATTGATCAATGTTTGGAGCGAAGCAATGCCAAGTAGCACCAGCTTTTTCGATGGCGTGCAGGGCTAGCACGGCTTCATGTAACTCTGATCCATCATAAACTCCTGAGCCACTCAAAATAACTGCGACTTTTTTCATTTTAAGATTCCTTTAGTCTGATATTTCCGTTTGTTGCTCTTTTATATTTGGGGATTGAGATTGAGCATTTGCCTTAGTTTCGACGATTTCTTGATCGTCTTCTTCTTCATCATAGTAGCGGACCACAAAAGGTGTCAGCATGACGCTCGATGGTAGAAAGTGTTTCATATCGACTCCAAACGCATAACAGAATCATTTTTATACTGAAATTTATAAAACAGTACGTTGAAGCGGATCATTTTTGAGTTAAGCTGAAGTTTCCTTTGGCATTCGTGAGTAGTAGGTCACATGAAATCCGTGCAATTTCGCTTCACACTTTATGGCTGCATTGCCATCCTCTCTTGGAGTTGCTTACTGGGTATTGCAAGGCTCGTAACCGAAAGTTTAGGGCCAGTAGGTGGGGCGGCGATGTTGTATTCGCTAAGTTCAATCTTTTTATTGATTGTGGTGGGCATCCCAAAGTTGTCTTACTTTTCTCCGAAGTATCTGATAGTTGGCGGCGCAATGTTTGTTTGCTATGAGATCTTTCTTGCGCTTGCTCTTGGGTATTCGAATTCGCGAGCTCAAGCGATTGAGGTATCTATCGTCAACTATTTATGGCCCGCACTAACGGTGTTGTTTGCAGTGTTGGGTAGCAACAAAAAGCCAAATTGGCTGTTGTATCCAGCAGTAACCCTCGCGTTTATTGGTGTGGCTTGGACAGTGAGCGGCGATAACGGTTTATCCCCGACACAAATCATCTCGAACGTAAGCAGCAATCCGCTGGTGTACTTCATGGCGTTCACTGGCGCGGTGATTTGGGCGGTTTATTGTAATCTCACACAGCGACAGCAATCGAAGCACAATGCGATCACGTTGTTTTTTATCGCAACTGCGGTTTCGCTTTGGGTGAAGTACGCATTTGCGGATGAGCCTACAATGACGTTCTCATGGTCAGCTCTTGGATATCTGTTCGCATCGGCAGCGTTGATGGCGGGTGGTTATGGCTTATGGAACATCGCCATTGTTGGCGGGAACATGGTCTTTTTGGCGACTTTGTCTTACTTCACGCCGATTTTCTCTGCGCTGTTTTCGTCGCTTATCCTTGGTGTTACGTTGAGCAATAGTTTCTGGCAAGGCGTTGTTATGGTGACGGTTGGGTCACTCTTGTGTTGGTTGGTAACAAAAGAGAAGCGAGAAGCTGCTGGTTAAACCCACATTATCTGAGTGATTAATGACTGGTTTGTGGCTTCTCCGGTTCTTGTCGGTGTTGATGGAGGCCTGCTTGAGCCGTCATCGTGTTATCGACAGGTCACCAATCATTTTCCAAGAGCAAGCATCAGTCACCAAGCTGAGATAGGTGTGGGAAGGTAAGTCGCATCATGAGATGCGATGTCTAACTTAGGCTTCGTTCCAGTTTGGTTCTTCTAACGCTGGCCAGAGCATCAAATCATCAATACCAACGTCCTTAAAGCCTATCTTTGAGTAATAGCTTTTAAGTGCTTCTACGCTTTCCTCTGAGCGATCTTCTAAAGGAAGCGCCTTTAGACCGATGATGTCGTAAATCGATGTAAAGCGTTCAATAAAGTCCTCAATTAAGGCTTTGGAATACTTATTTCCTCGATGCTCTTTCTTTACCTTTAGTTCGTGAATCACTATGAGGCGATCTGGTTCTGGGCAGATTCCCCAACGCATTGTTTCGTTACGTTTTGCGATGCTTTCTTTTAGCAAGTAATCATCATCAAGAATTTGGATAAAGTGGGCAATGCTGGCGTTAATGTTCAATAATTTATGACAGCTGATAGTACTCGAGGCTCTGGATAAATCTACGATGTAAAAGTCACACGTAGCGACTTCGGTCTCTTCTCCTTGGTCGACAAGAGCAAACATACTCGCTGTCATTACGTTGATACATGATTCAATATCATTTGAATAAGGAGCAGTTGTCAGGGCGTAGTTTATGATCATTGTTCTGTTCCTTTTCACTCGCTAGTAGCACAACGTCGTTTAATAAACGTGACGCGAACACTTAATTTGATGAGGTGTAACAAAGTGACCTCCCTCAGATACTTTAATTAATTCATCGGGCTGTGTTGGCGGAGTGTTGACTCCCGCAATCTTCATACTCACCCCTTTTAAACTTTTTTTAAAATGTTTACAGAGCCAGTATTACTTACAGATATTGGGAGTCAATTTCTTATTATGGTTAGCGTTAATCGGATGGGTGAGCATTCCGATAACGACCAACTGACAGCGCAGGATTTTTCACGTTTTCCCTATCTAAAACAGTGATCTATTGCACATTTTTATTACCATTATTCCAGAAGTTTAGAATTTTAATGTCGAGTAAAAATGCAAATAAACTGCGTTCTCCACACGACCAAATTTTTCTATTATGTGCAAATTAAAAAAGTGATATATGTCAAAGTTTGCATATTAAATCGCATTAATAATCGCCATCCCTTAAAGTTTTGACTTAACAACAAAAGGAGTAGATATGTTTGGCTTCTTTAAACGAAAAGCTTTAAAAAAAAGAGCCTTTAATCTATACAAAGAACTGGTATTTGGCAGGCTATATGAAGGCAACCGTTTCGGGCTAAATACAGAAGACTTATGCAAAACAACAGGGCTTAATCTATTCTCGACCCTCAATTTGATTCATAGACTTATAGCGACAGGATTGGTGGAGGAGTATGAGCTTGTTGATGTCGTTTGCTACCGAGCGGTGAACGTGCCAATTTATCTAGATGACACCTCTCCGCCAAGCATTATTACCGATTATGTAAAACGTGCAATTGGCCGAGTTGATTTTAAAGGACTGGCTTAACCAACACTTTTTAAAACCGCCCCAAAAGGCGGTTTTGTCGTTTTGCACTGTCATTGCGTTTTCAACCATCAAGGCTGTATTGGATGTTTACTAAAAATTTGGAGTAATCCCGAGCGCCCGAGACAGGCTTGATTTGAGGGTTGAGAAGAAAACTGAATATGTGACATTTTGACGTAGCTAAGAAAAGGTTATGTATGCTTGGTTTATTAAATAGAAAGACTTTGAAAAGCATGGCTATGAATCTATATCACGAACTGGTACGAGGTCGTATATATGAGGGTAAGCACTTTGGGCTCAATGCAGATGATATTTCGCAGAGAACAGGGCTCAGTATACATGTGGCTATTGCTCTCATTCATCGGCTTATAGACAACGAATTGGTGGAAAAGTATGGCTTTAAGGACGATGTTAGCTATCGAGCAGCGAACATTCCGAACCACCTAGACAAAACATCTGCTCCAATGAGCATTTTCCAGTACGTAAACCGCTCAATTGGCCGAGTAGACTTCAAAGATCTAGCTTGAAACACAAAAAAACCGCCGTTAGTGGCGGTTTTTTCATTTTCGTAAAGACTGAACACTCAATTTAGGTGCTTTATGATAGAAATACCTGACTTTTGTTTCGTGTTCTAACAATTCGCTACGTTTAAGTTCAGTTGCAGTTTGAATCTGTGCTTCGACAGACGCGTGGTTAGCTGTTTTCGAGTTTGTTCAAGAGTGTCGAGTTCAATCATGTCATCATCAACGTGTAGATCAATGTTCACGCGAAGCTCTTGACCAACCTTCGTAATGCCTGCCAGTTTTAACTGATGATCAGATACTTTTTCAATTTCTAAAACGTCGTTACCAACAACCTGACAAAGTTCTTTGCTTGGTGTCATCATTAGTAACTCACGCAATGCGCCACACAACATATCAAATGGTACTTTTAGGAAGTAGAAGCCCATAAGTAGCATCATCATTGGGTCCGCGTAGACTGCGTAATGCGCGAATGGGGTAAGAGATACTAGCCATGCAGCGATAAAACCAACAGTAACTGCCACGCTTAATAGCGTATCCATTTGCCATTGTTTTTTCTCCGCATCGATCAGACCTGATGAGAAACGACGACTTTTTTTCGCCATAAACCACCAAGCGTAACCACAACCGATAACGTTCACGAGACCAAAGATAGTCGCGATTGAGGTATCAACCTCACGACCCCCAGTCATCAATGCAGAGATCGCTGAGTAAAGCGAAAAACACACAACAACAAGAATCACGGCCGCTTTAATCGCAATAACGATAGGTTCGAGTACCGCTTTACCAAATGGAAATACAGATTTTGATGGCTTGCTGATGTAGGAAGATGCTGCCAGTGACAATAAAGTTAACAGTAAACTGACTAGCGAGTAAACACCGTCAAAAACGATGACAATCGACCCAACAAGCAAGCCAAGTACCATACCACCAGCTGCAAACCCAGAAGCTAAAAGGGCTGAAATGGTTAGAATACGGTTTTCGTTTTTGCTTGTCCTGTCACACATAAAAGATGCCTTTTGGTTTTAATACCTTACTATTCTTCTCTTCTGAGGCATTTTAGGCAACTACAAACTGAGTGGAAATTAAACGAGAAAGCGACCGTTTTATTATTTTTCTTTAAATACAATGACTTAATGTAACTTTGCAGTGTCAAATATATTGACGGTCACTGCCTTTTATTTAGAAGTCAAATAAATATTCGCTTAACTTATCTGCTAACCAAGTCATTGCTGGGTGTTCAATCTGACCGTTTGGGGCAAACATACAGTAGTCTTCTTGAGTCAAACCGTAAGTGTGTTTGATGACGGCAAGTTTTTGTTGGCGCAAGTAGTGGCGAATGAGCGGCTCTGGCAATACACCCCATGCGTCTTCTTCCAAAATGGTGTTGAGCATGTAATCGAAACTTGAGAAGCCAATGTATCGAGTTGAGAACGGCTGTAAGCCTGGGTTGTCTTTCTCGTTGAGGTAAACCATCAAAGCCTGCATTTGGCTGCGTAGATCTTCATCGGATACGCGACGCATCTTACTTAAGCGATGATCAACGCTACACACCGACATCATTCGGATTTTACCCAGAGGTTTGTAAACAATGTGCGGGTCATCAATGCGTTCATAGTCGACACCGAACGCAAAATCGACTTGATGAGTACTGACTAAGTTAGCCAAGTCACCACTAGAGGCCAAGATGAGGTTAAACGTTGTAGAAGGGAATCGATTGTTGAGTCGGTGAGACAGTTCTTGCCACAAATCGTCTGGCAGCGAGTCATCACGCGCCACCCAGACTTCGGCGTTGAAGCCTTCGGATATTTGCGCGCATGTTTTTCTGATTCGTTGAGCTGTGACCAACAAATACTCGCAATCTTTGTAAATTGCTTTTCCCGCTTCCGAAAGCGTCAGTTGGTTTCCTGTTCTTGTGAACAACTCAACATCGAGCTCTTTTTCTAATGCCTTGATCGACATGCTGAGTTTGGTTCGGTTACAGTCTAACTGCCGCGCAGCTTCGGAGACTGAGCCACACTCTGCGATAGTGCAGAAAGCTTCTACTTGAGTTAAGTTCATGATTTGACACAACCAATTAAGAATTTGCAATAAAGTAGGGCACGATAGAGATGTGCTCCCAAAGCTGTGAAAGATTATCGAAAAAAATAGTAATTCGCCAGATAAGTCTATGGTCTTTTAGCGGTTTTGCGGTACCCTATAGCCTATTAATCTCAAAATGCGCCAACTGCATTTTGACGTCACATAGTGATATGTGGGCTATAAGAAGTGAACATGGAGGCCACGATGGCACAAGATTGGGACGGCTTAGCAAAGAACTGGGAATCGAACCCAGCAACAGAGCAATTTGCGCAGTCGGTGTTTGCACAGTTACAACAGCTAACTCAGCTTGATGGCATTAAAGTTTTAGATTTTGGATGCGGCACCGGACAATTAAGCCAATTGTTGTCACCCATTGTTAAGGATATTGTGGCGTTAGATGCGTCTGAAGCCATGATTGAAGAGCTCGACAAGAAAGAGTTACTCAACGTTGAGCCAGTCGTAGATGCATTATCACGAGGTTTAGTGGCGCAACATCCTGCTTTCCGCGGACAATTTGATCTTGTGGTTGCGTCTTCTGTCCTTGCTTTTGTCGATGATGTGGAATCATCGTTAGACATTGCTCATTCGTTGCTAAATGAAGGTGGTTACTTCGTTCATTTTGATTGGGTTGCAGAATCTGAGCAAGACGGCTTCACCTTAAGCCGCTCCGAGAATGCATTGAGCAACGCTGGTTTTGTCGATGTTGAAGCGAAAAAAGTGTTCGATATCACCTCTGATGGACAAATCATGTCGGTATTAATGGGCGTTGGTCGCCCTTAATTTACCAAAAAGATTAAAAAAAGCGAGCCAAGGTGCTCGCTTTTTTGTGGGTGGAATCTAAGCTGATATCGCGGTTTGAATCTCTTGAAGTATCTCTGGATTGGCAATTGCGCCTAAGTTTTCAACTTGTCGACCATTGACAACCTGCTTGACGGCAAGTTCTACCAGTTTGCCTGATCGCGTTTTCGGAATATCGCTGATGGCGAAAATGGCACTCGGAACATGGCGTGGTGAACAGGCCGATTTCAGCTGCGCTTTAATGCTACCGATTAACTCATCATCCAACTCATCTTGGCTTTCTAATTGAACAAAAAGCCAGATCTGTTCATTTCGATCCACTTCTTTCCCAACTGCGATGGAGTCAACAATACCATCAATAGCATTCACCTGTTGGTAAATTTCTGCGGTACCAATTCTGACGCCACCTGGATTAAGAGTGGTGTCACTACGGCCATAAAAGACAAAACCGCCAACCTCACTTTTTTCTACATCGTCGCCATGATGCCAAACATTATCGAACTTATCCCAGTAAGCGCGATGGTAACGCTCGCCTGAATCACGCCAGAACCCAGAAGGAAAATTCGGCAGTGAATTGGTGCAAACCAGCTCACCTCGTTCACCTACGACACTGTGACCTTGTGGATTAAATACTTGCACATCAACGCCTAAGCCTGCGGATTGACATTCTCCTCGATAGACTGGGGATATCGGATTGCCTAATACAAAGCATCCGCAAATATCTGTGCCCCCAGCAATGGACGCTAAATGTACGTCTTCTTTTAAGTGCTCGTAAACGTAATTGAATTGCTCAGGATAAAGTACAGAGCCAGTTGAGCAAATCGTCTTGAGTGCGGGGAAAGCATCGGCTCTTTTCGGTGAGAATTGCGCTTTTTCAAGCGCTTCCAGATATTTAGCCGACGTACCAAACAAGGTCACGTCAGCATTTTGAGCAAGGTTCCACAGCACCTTGTGAGAAGGATAAACAGGGCTACCGTCAAAAATGACTAAGCACGCTCCGCTTGCAAGGGCGGAAACGTGCCAATTCCACATCATCCAACCACAGGTCGTGTAGTAAAAAACTCGATCGTTCGGTTGAATATCGCAGTGCAGTTGATGCTCTTTGACGTGATTCAGAATGGTGCCACCGACCGAGTGCACAATGCATTTGGGTTTACCTGTCGTACCGGACGAATACAACACAAAGAGTGGGTCATGGAAGTTAACGCGAGTGTAGGTGAGGGGCTCGGGTGAGTATTGATTGAGCACGTTTTGCCAATCTTGGGTACAAACATCACATTCAAAGATGTGAGGCTTGAGATAGCTGATTTGGCACACTTGTTTGAGGCCATCGAGATGATCGGATATATGTTGGTTTTTCTCCGCCATGTCGAAAGTTTTGCCATTGAATGTGTAGCCATCACAAGTGAACAAAATTTTTGGTTTTACCTGTCCAAAACGTTCCAGCACACTTTCTACGCCAAAATCTGGCGAGGTTGACGTCCATGTCGCACCTAAGCTGGTGGTTGCCAACATCGCGATGGCGGTTTGAGGAAGGTGCGGTAAGTAACCAGCAACAACATCGCCTTGTTTGATGCCACAATCCCTAAGCCACTGTTGAACACTCGAGACTTCATCACACAGCTGTTGCCACGTATAGGTCTGTCGTTCGTCACGCTCATTTTCAAACCAGATGGCGAGCTCATGTGGTTTTTGATAAGCAAAGCTCAATAAGTTTTCTGCGTAGTTAATATGAGCGTCAGGAAACCAACATAAATCGCGATTGAGTACTGGTTGTTGCCATTTGCTCTTGGCTTGGCTTTTTACTGTCTCACCTGCATTACCTATTACATCGCAAAAAAGCCAGACTTCTTGCCAAAACTGTTCGTTATGATCCAAAGACCATTGGTGCAGGTCTGCGTAGTTTTTTAGGTCAAAACCTTGTCGATTAATGTGTTCGATAAACTGAGTAATATTGGCTTCTGCGATACGACTTTCGCTCGGTTGCCATACTTTGTTGCTCTCGCGCATAGGTCCCTCTATAACAAAGTGATAACAGTTTTAGTCTGAGGGGGAATGCCAATAAAGTCAAACTCCCACGTCAAAGCTTGTTGTTTTATAAATCATGATGTTATGAACTGATGTAAACAATATGTTACATCAAACTTTGATTGAGAAAATCGATCAGGGATTGGAAGCTCTTAAGACTCCAGATAGGCTTAATGTAAAAGATTTGTTAATGGAGATGAGTCATGACTCAATATCGTTCAAAGCCCGTTAGCCAGGATGGAAGGGTAGAATGGAGCCACGAAGAAGATGCCATTTGGAGTGACCTTGTCACGAGACAAATGAGCGTGATCAAAGAGCGTGCGTGTGATGCTTATCTACGTGGTTTGGAATTGCTGAACTTACCTCCGGATCGTGTGCCTCAGTTGCCGGAAATCAATCGAGTCTTAATGGAAACAACAGGATGGCAGGTTGAGCCTGTGCCTGCTCTGATCGATTTCGACCGATTTTTTAATTTGTTGGGTAACAAACGTTTTCCAGTCGCGACTTTCCTAAGAACCCGAGAAGAGTTCGACTATTTACAAGAGCCGGATTTTTTCCACGAAATTTTCGGCCATTGTGCCATGCTCACGCATCCAGAGTTTGCTGCGTTTACGGAACATTATGGTCAGCTCGGACAAGCGGCAACACCAAAACAGAGAGCTTACTTGGCTCGTCTTTACTGGTTTACCGTTGAATTTGGTTTAGTGAAAGAAGGCACGAAAACCAAAATCTATGGCGGCGGCATACTCTCTTCCCCAGGAGAAACCATCTACGCATTGGAAAGCGAAAGTGCAATTCGTGAGTCCTTTGACCTACAAACGGTATTAAGAACACCATATCGTATCGATATCATGCAGCCTAAATACTATGTGATTAATGATTTCTCCCAGCTTTTCCAAATTAGCCAACTGAATTTATTGAAACAAGCGGATCTAGCGATAGATGCTGGATTGCTTCCACCACTTTTTGAACCTAAGGAACCTGCTCATGCTGAATGAACAAAAATGCGAAGCTTGTAGCTTTGATGCCATTGCCCTGACGAAAGAAGAACAGCAATCTCTATTGCTGCAGCTGTCCGATTGGCATCTCATTGAAAGGGACGACATTCCGCAACTTGAGAAGGTCTATAAGTTTAAGAACTTTAAACAAGCATGGGCGTTCAGCAACAAGATTGCGGAATTGGCAGAAGAAGAATTTCATCACCCATCAATTTTGCTTGAGTGGGGCAAAGTCACCGTGACTTGGTGGAGCCATTCCATTAAAGGTTTGCATAAAAACGATTTCATCTGTGCGTCTAAGTGTGATGCGTTGGTGTTGAGCGAATAAACACGAATGGACAGCCGTTGTTTGCTATTCATGCTCTGAAAAGCATTAACACACTTGACCGTGAATAAAAAACGCCCGAACTGATATTCGGGCGTTTCCTATTTAGCACTTCTGTTTTATGGCCACGGTTTTAGCGCCACAGTTGTAGACACTTTGAGATACTACTGTTTTTAGATTTCGATACGAAAAACTGAGGTTGTGCCCGATACCTCGTTACCGACGGCAATAAAATGTTGTCCGTTACGAGCAAAGTAGTTGATTGACTCGGGCGCTAGATCGCCCGCTTTAGGATTGTAAGTGTCATTTGCGCACTTACCGTCTTCTACCAAGGTACATACTGGTTGGGTGTAATCGCGGTGGTTTACATAATGCAAGAACTGCGCTTTTTTTGGCTCGGTGATGTCGTAAACCATAATACCGCCTTGGCGCTCTAAACCGATAAATGCGTAGTCTCGCCCATTGATCTTCGCTACTTCGATGGCTTCTGGCTCGATGCCTTTATCATCACTTCGGTCATCACCGCTACTGTTGCTGTCGTTTGTGCTGTTGAAGTGTTTACCTTCGTTCAAGAGGGCAACTGTTGCGAAATCGTCTCCACTATCAAAAACTAGCTCACCATTTTCATTCCAAATTGAGAATGAACGCGCGCCAAATGCTTGAACGTTTTCTTCTGCGTTTAATGTGTGGTTTGGTTTGATAACTTTGAGTCTAGCTAGCTGTTTGTTGTCTTTCAGAGCTCCAGCAAGAGGGTGGTCGGTCGTAACTTTGAGTTTTTTGCCACGGACTTCGTCGATATGGCTCAAACAGGAGCCTTTGACATTGGTGTAATCTGGCGTACCTTGATAGTCATCCTCATCCCACTTGAATCCTGCTTGATCACATTCAGCTTGAGTGGTTTTAAAACCATATTCGCGACCATCCCCTTCGTTGGCTGAAACAATGTAGGTTTGGCCGTTGACAGAGTAACTGTCTAGCGTGTCGGGCATGTACAAGCCAACCAACTGCGGATAGCTTTTCAAATTGCCGATGATCTTATCTTTATTTGAGGCGTCCAGCTTTGAATTTGACCAAGACTTTTCCCCTAAAGCGACAATTTTTTCTACCGATTGGCTTTGTGGATCAATAATCGCCATTGCGTTATTTTCCTGCAAGGCGACATAAATTTTCCCGTTGTCGGCAAACGTCAGATATTCCGGTTCAAGGTCTTGAGCAATTGAGGCATTAGGGCCGGAAATACGTACAGCTTTTGGCAATTCATCTGAGCGCACTCCATCAAATTCGCCAAAGCCAATTTGCGTAACGTCAGCATTGTTAATACCTTTGCTCAAATCGACCAACGTCACGCTACCTTCGGGATCGATACTGTAATCGGAGTTCGGTTCGCCTTCGTTTGCGGTGGCAATGTAACGACCATCTTTAGAAAAACCAACCATATCTGGCAGCGCACCGGTTTTGAAAGTGGTGATTAGAGAAAGATCATCCGAGCGATACAGCGCGATCAAGCCATCTTCCTGCTTATTATTGTTTTCAATCGCGACGGCGACTAAGCCATTAAATACAGCAACACTGTTGGCCGCGCCGATTTCAATCCCTGTGGAAGTGCCCGCATCGGTTAGGTCAATAAAATCGGTTTGTGAAGGCGCACTGCTTTCGTTGAGCGACAACACATCCACACGTTTGGCTTGAGCATTGACCACGTAGAGTTTGTCCGTGCACGCATCATAGTTCACGATTTCTGCGGCAGAAGTATCAAACGGCGCATCGGCGATAGATGACCCAACAAACGTCAAACCTTGGATTGAGGTTTCCCCAACAGCGGGTGAACTGATCGGCTTACATTGTGCACTGAAAGATGCGATAACATCGTTCTGTTGCGATGAACATGCGATGGCGAGCGTCGATAACGCCATTGCACCTATTGCCTTAAGTGGGGTGGTCATGATATCTCCTTATCAATCCGATATACTGTCGCTCAATGCATGATTTTCAGATATCTATTCATTCACTGCAGTGGACGATAATAGAACATTGATTGACGTGTGATTTGGTAAGGCTCTGAATATATGTATGATTTATGACTCTTATATGGGCTTTTTATGAAACAAATGTGTCATTGGCGAGATTGCGATGGCATTAGGATTTGGAATGAAAATGGAACTACAACAATTTCTTGATGTGCTGGCATCGTCACCTGAAAAGATTGAATTTGAAACGACGATGGCGGTGATTGAAGATAATTACGATTTTACGCCCGCTGCATTTACGAATGGCAATACGCAAAATGGCGCGAATGAAAACAACGGTTCGTGCAAAATTTTTGCATTCGGCTTATTGAACACTCTCGATAAAGAAGCGACGTTGGCGTGTTTTGGTCGTTTCTACCGCGAGGACGTACTGCTTCACCCAGAAAACAACGATCACCAAAATATCCGCAATTTCATGGTGACGGGGTGGGATGGCATTCAATTTGAGACTTCTGCGCTTACCGCAAAATAGTTATCATTTTAGAATCGCGTTACATGAAGAAGCCAGTCGTATTATGCGACTGGCTTTTTTTCTAAACACTTGCGGCATAAACAAAGCTGATCGGGCTCCGGCTTAGGCAAGTCACGAGGCTCAATGCCAAAACACCAACACGTTTCTTTTCCTGCTGCAATATCGCAGTGAGCTTGCGAATCGCATTCAGGACAGCGGTGGGTGGAATCTTCTCCGGTGATTTGCTCGATAATGGTTTCTCGTTGGAGTTCGGTTTTGTCTTTCCATTGGATGATTTCATCCATCGTTCGGTGACAGCCAGAACAAATTCCAGCGTTATTCTTACAGGCTGCTCTACATGGTGACTTCATTACATTCTCGTTCTAATTTTTAATGTCGCGTACTCTAGCACAAAGCAACTCAAAGCCGTCAAAATAAACCGCCCGAACGATCGTTGAGCTTCTTGCCTTATTTGGTCCTTTAACTGGTGAGGGAGCACCGCTGGTGATACTCTTGCGTGAGATGTCTTAACCGCGCTTCATTTATGTTAGAAAAAGAAAACCTGATTAAACTGGCAAGAATGCAAATGCCATTTGGCAAATATGCAGGCAGAGTACTTATTGATTTACCTGAGGAATATTTGCTGTGGTTTGATAAAAAAGGCTGGCCGAGCGGCGAGTTAGGTGACCTATTAAAGCTGTGTTTAGCGTTAAAAATTGAAGGGCTAGACAGCGTCGTGAAACCTTTGAAAAGGATGTAACCTGCCTCTGTAACCCTATTTCCCACGATACAGTGTGTTTTACTTCTAAAGAGTCAGGCTGCCTGACTCTTTTTTCTTTAAAGTGAATCGCCAATGAGTTCATAAATGATGGTTTATCATTAGGGGATTCACGAATATTAGGCAAAGAGCACTCCTGACCTTTATAGCGCTGCTCCAAACCACCTCTGTTTCGCGCATTATCGCTAACATCCTCGCGCTAAATAGCATAAGATACTTGGCCTTTACCCAGTACTGAGCCTCTCATCGTAATGACAGACAAAACACAGCAAGCGACATTTGCCGATCTTGGCCTGATTCCAACCTTAGTCGAGCGACTAGAAGCGTTAGAATATAACCAACCAACACCTATTCAATCTCATGCTATTCCTCATGTGCTTGATGGCAGGGATATGATAGGTGGAGCCAATACGGGCTCAGGTAAAACCGCCGCTTTCTCGCTGCCAATTCTGCAGAAAATTCTTCAGCAAGGTGAATCAAATGATCGTCGTGGTAACTTCGTTTCTCATCTGATTTTGGTTCCTACTCGTGAGCTGGCGTCGCAGGTGGCTTACAACGTTAAATCTTACTCATACCATCTTAGAGATAAGATCAAAACGGTTGCCGTATTTGGTGGCGTGTCCGTAAACCCGCAAATGCTGGCGCTACGTGGCGGCTGTGACATCATTGTTGCAACGCCGGGACGACTACTTGATCTGGTATCGAGTAATGCGATTAAGTTAGACCAAGTAAAAACGCTCGTGCTCGATGAAGCCGACCGTATGTTGAGTTTAGGATTTACCGAAGAGCTCAATAAGATTCTTGCCTTACTGCCAGAGAAGAAACAGACACTGCTATTTTCTGCTACTTTCCCTGAGAAAGTCACGACTTTGGCTCAGCACTTACTTAACGATCCTGTTGAAGTTCAGTTACAGAGTGCAGAAGCCAGCACTTTGGTGCAGCGCGTGTTTAGTGTCAATAAAGGTGAAAAGACGGCGGTACTCGCGCATCTAATCAAACAGCATCAATGGCGCCAGACTTTAATTTTTGTGAATGCTAAGAATGCCTGTAACCACCTAGCTCAGAAACTGTCAAAACGCGGCATCACTGCCGAAGTTTTTCATGGCGATAAAGGGCAAGGCGCTCGTACTCGCGTTCTTGATGGCTTTAAGTCTGGTGAGATTCAAGTACTGATTGCTACCGATATCGCAGCGCGCGGTCTCGATATTGAAAAATTGCCAGTGGTGATTAACTTCGATCTTCCGCGTAGTCCTGCCGATTATATGCATCGCATCGGACGCAGTGGCCGTGCGGGGGAAGTGGGTCTAGGTCTATCTCTTATCGATTACGATGACTACCACCACTTTAAAGTGATAGAAAAGAAAAATAAGTTCCAGCTTGAACGCGAGCAGGTAGAAGGCTTTGAAGTGGAAGATGACCAAAGTGAAGCCTACTTTTTACCGATGAAGCCGCGCGCAAAGCCAGCAGGAACGGGTAAAAAGAAGAAAAAGCGTAATCAGTAGAAGACGTAATCTACAAGTTAGTCGAATTACGAGAGTTTCTTGGGCGGAGATGAACCAGTTGGCCACTCGCCGCCGTTAACCCTTTTAAGGAAAAATAGTAGAGCCTTACTGGATCTGTCAGTAGGGCTCTAATTGTTTTCCAAGGAAGTATACTAGCGACGTGTCGGACGGCCACTAGATGAGCGTTTTTTAAATGAGGATGCTGCTTTCGCTTGTGAATTGAGAATAGAATCAACGGTTAGCGGCATTGGCTCTTTAGGCTCAAGACCGTGAGGGAAAGTACGGGCTCGTGGTGGCAAATTGTATTCTTCTTCACTCGCGCGTGGCATGCGCTTAAAGCGATAAAGATAAAAGTTTTCTAATTTTTCTCTCGCCCATTCAGTTTTCTTTAAATACTTCACGCTACTTGCAATCGAAGGCTTGGTATTAAAGCAATTAAAACGCATGGCTGTATCTAGAATGTCCCAGCCATAAAAATCTACCAACTCTTGCAACATAGTCTCTAGCTTTAACCCATGCAGTGGGTTGTTTTGTTGCAGTTCGATTCTTTCTTCGTCAGTCATCATTTTAGGGGCCTTACTCATCAAAGGGCGGAGTTTAGCAAAGTATACATTACAGAGATATCTATAGTTAGGCGGCGATGGTTTGAATAGAAACGCCAGAAGGCCTAGGCAGCGTAGTTAAGCCACTAAAGCAAAGGTAAATTGAGAGAAAACTACAAAGCCACCTTGTTTTAGGTGGCGTTGCTTTTGTCTGCGCGTTGCGATTAAACGTAACTCAGCTCAGTGGCTGCCAGTTAGATAAGCGACTCAATGCCGTATTTTGCACCGTAGTTTTCAACCACAAAATCGATGTCTTTGTCGCCTCGACCTGAAAGGTTGACAAGAATCGAACCTGTTTCACCTTGTTGTGCCAGTTTGATTGCGTATGCGACTGCGTGGGAAGATTCGATAGCAGGAATAATTCCTTCTTCGCGAGACAACTCAAAGAAGGCGTCTATCGCTTCGTCATCGTTGATTGAACCATAGTTCACGCGTCCGATGTCTTTTAAATAACTGTGCTGTGGGCCTACCGATGGGTAATCCAAGCCACTGGCGACGGAGTGTACCTCTTGTGGTTCGCCTTGTTCATCTTTAAGCATGTAAGACTTAAATCCGTGCATGATGCCTGGCTCGCCAAGCGTTAAGGTAGCTGCGTGTTCACCCACTTTGTCCAAAGATCGTCCAGCAGGCTCGACGCCGTGGATCGCGACGTTTTCATCTTCTAAAAATGCGCTAAACAACCCCATGGCATTTGAGCCGCCACCCACACACGCGACAAGATTGTTCGGCAATTTTCCCGTCATTTCTTTGAACTGAACTCGCGCTTCGTTCCCGATGATGGATTGGAAATCGCGAACCATTTTAGGGAAAGGGTGAGGGCCAACCACGGAACCAATGGCATAAAGCTGAGTTTCTGGATCTTTTAGGTACGCTTCAAAGGCAGCATCAACGGCTTCTTTCAGCGTTTTACGTCCGTGCGTGGCAGGAATCACGTTAGCACCAAGGATTCTCATACGGACAACGTTCGGATGCTCTTTGGCGATATCGACTTCGCCCATGTAAATGTCACATTCTAATCCAACCAAAGCGGCAGCAGTCGCCAATGCCACGCCATGCTGGCCAGCACCAGTTTCCGCAATCAGCTTCTTTTTGCCCATTTTCTTCGCAAGGATGGCTTCACCTAAACAATGGTTAATTTTGTGAGCGCCAGTATGGTTCAAGTCTTCTCGCTTTAGATAAATGTCGGCACCGTATTTCTTAGATAGATTCGCGGCATGAAAAATAGGGCTAGGTCGACCGACAAAGTGTTTATAAAGGCGAGCTAACTCGTCTTTGAACTCTGGATCTTGGCAACATTCTTCGTAAGCGGCGTTAATGTCTCGCATGATTTGCTCAAGCTCTGGCGGAACAAAGCTGCCACCATATTCGCCAAAATATCCTTCATTGTTGGGCATGTTGTGGTCGAAAGAATTTTTCATTAGTTACGTCCTAGTAAATGAGAGTATTGATACTTTTATACCCAAATTCACAAATAGGTTGTGTGAGCAGTTGCTTAAATCGTGATGCTGCTATCATGAACTAGTTAAATAGTACGAGATTGATCTTGTCTGGAGGAAAATGTGAGTAAGAGGAACAAAAAAGGTCCCGAAAGACTCTAGGCTGTCACAAGGGTCTTTCGGGACAAACAGAGTACAAGGAAGTGTACTCTGCGATGGTGTCTGAAAACGAAAGTTAGATTCGCTTCCGTTGGCAGATGTTAGGGATTTCAAGCCATGTTATGTCAGCGAAATGTCACAACTCTCGAATTAACTCAAAAGCTTATTTTTTATTTTTGAACAATGGGTTACGGAGATTTCTTGTTTTTGGGATTGAAGTTATTTAGAGGGTTTTAGTTATAAAAAAAGCTTGCTAAATAACAGCAAGCTTATCTCTTTTTAGCATACGTGGATGCGCAGAAATCAGTGTTTACGTGCTGAGCCGTTTCTAACGATGTCTTTACCGTTGTCGTAAACATGTTGTGAAACCCAACGGCCCAACAAAAGTTGGTGTTTGTCGCCTAAAACTGCAACAAAAGGACGGCCGTCAGTGTTTGTTGTCGCTAGTGCAACGCCAGTTACCCCTTCCAAACCTAATGCACCGCTCTCGACTAAATGCAGAAAAGCTTCTAACTCTTCAAGACTTTCAATGACGTGGTTATCAATGTTCATGGTATTCGATCTCTTTGAACTGCCGATATTTTGTGGTCGCGTACTCTACATAAGTTAGGCACAGAAACCAAGTTCCCGCTGAGTTATGGTCGGTTCTGTGCTGATTCACTTATTGTTGGGGAGCACAGGTTAGAGTGGATTCACACAAAACAATGTGGCTTGGTTGCAAGCCGACTTTATGGTTGGAGAGTGAAAGAGGCGATGCAATAATCGGCGAAACAATTTCTCTTTGAAGGTTGCGATGAAAAAGGTTTTGATTACTGGTTTTGAACCGTTTGGTGGTGATGCAATAAATCCGGCGTTGGAGGCTGTGAAAAGGCTAGAGGAAACAAGTCTTGACGGTGGCATCATTGTTACTTGTCAGGTGCCTGTGACGCGTTTTGAGTCCATCAGTGCTGTGATTGATGCGATTGAAGCGCATCAACCAGATTGTGTTATTACCGTTGGTCAGGCCGCGGGTAGAGCGGCAATAACGCCCGAACGCGTTGCAATTAATGTGGATGACTTCCGAATTCCAGACAACGGTGGCAATCAGCCAATCGATGAGCCCATCATCGAACAAGGCCCGGATGCGTATTTTTCGTCTTTGCCAATCAAGCGTATTGCTCAAATGTTGCATGAGAGTGGCATCCCTTGTCAGGTTTCTAATAGCGCGGGGACGTTTGTGTGCAACCATCTGTTTTATGGAGTACAGCATTATCTGAGGGACAAATCGATTCGGCATGGATTTGTGCATATTCCGTTGTTGCCAGAACAAGCGACGGATGGCAGCCACCCGTCAATGAGCCTCGATATGATCGTGGCTGGCCTAAAGTTGGTGGCACAAGTTGTCATTGAACACGAAAGCGATGTTGTGGTGAGTGGTGGACAAATTTGTTAGTAAGCTACTGAAATAACTAATAAGTTACTAAGCATATGTTCTGTCAAATGTTAACTTGTTCAAATTTTGCTTACTTCGAAAGGAGTAGCATTAGAGTGTCGGATTGAAGGTGTAAGACTTTCGTTCGGTGCCCTTGTCACAGGAGGTGTCAGGGGCTTACTCTCAAAAAAGGCGAGTTATCATGAAAAGCAACAAAAGTAAGGCTATTGCACTTATCTCTGTCGTTGTTTTCGCTTTGGCTATCGCTGCGCTTAAATTCGAAAACACGCTCGGAATCCTTCCAATCTTAGTCGCGATTATCGCATTCTTTACCTGTGTCATTCACACCAGTATGTACCTGTCGAATGTGAAACGTGCAGAGGTGGTAAGTCATTCTGACTATTCTCAAAACTCAAACCGTCACACATTAAATCAAGACATAAGCGAGCGTGATAAAAAGCGTTGAAGCAAGTCACATTCTCCGTATACTTTGCCCCAGCACTAATGCACGACTGTGTCGGAGAAAAACATGTCAAATCGAGTACCTACCAACATACTGACCGGATTTTTGGGTGTCGGTAAAACGACCACGATTTTAAATCTTTTAAAGAACAAACCTGAAAATGAAAATTGGGCGGTGTTGGTCAATGAGTTTGGTGAGATTGGCATCGATGGTGCATTAATGACCGACCAAGGTGCGTTGATTAAAGAAGTGCCGGGCGGTTGCATGTGTTGTACCGCAGGCGTTCCTATGTCTGTTGGTATTACGGCATTATTGCGCCAAAAACCAGATCGTTTGTTGATTGAACCAACAGGCCTTGGTCATCCAAAACAAGTGATTGCGACGCTGACATCAGAGCAATATCTGCCATACGTTGATCTAAAGGCGACCATCGCGTTAGTCGACCCTCGTAACTTGAGCGATGAAAAATACACGTCTAATCAAAACTTTGTTGATCAGCTAGACAGTGCCGATGTGGTGATTGGCAGCAAAGTCGATCTCTGTTCAAGCCATGATATTGATGTGTTCAACGATTGGGTTACCGATCAAACGCCAGCTAAAGTGTTCAGTAAGTTGATTCACAACGGCGAGCTGCCGATTGAAGTTCTGGATATTGAACGCGTACACGGCAGTGCTTCTTCTCATATCGAAGCGCATCACCATGAGCATGCACACCAAGAGCCTCAGTTTCAGTTACCACCGGGTGAAGCTTTCATCCGTAAAGAGAACAAAGGGCAGGGCTATTTCAGTTGTGGCTGGCTATTTGGCGCTGAATACAAGTTCGATTTTGATAAGCTGTTCTCGATGTTGTCTGACCTAACTGCCGAACGTGTGAAAGCGGTAGTCAACACCAATCAAGGGTGTTACGCATTTAACGTGGCAAATCGCGTGGTATCGGTCAACGAAATCAGCTTAGAAGGGTTTGAATCACGACTTGAAGTGATTGATTCTCAGCTTCTTCCTTGGGATGAACTAGAGCAAATATTACTGCAACTTGCGGGTGTCGAAGGATAGGGAATTCGCCATTCTTCGCGCAAATATTGGAATGAAACGGTGAATCGACTGCATGGCAGGGTTCACCGTTTTTTCTTTTATCGAGTTTCAGTGAGAAAAGTGAGATAAATCACTCAAATTCGGGTATAGTGCACGGCTAAATTTTTAAAGCTATTTTAAGTGGTTTGTTTAAGGAATACGCTCAATGTCATTTTCATCTCAAGGTTTTGCGCCAGAAGTGGTTAAAGCACTGGCAGAATGCGGTTATGAAAAGTTAACGCCAATTCAACAGAAGGCGATTCCAATGGCTCGTAAAGGCCATGATATTTTCGCTACAGCACAAACAGGTACTGGTAAAACTGCAGCGTTTTCATTGCCTATGATTCAACAGCTGCTAGACAGCGGTCGTACTGCTTCTCGTAAAACCGCCCGTGCACTTATCTTGGCACCAACGCGTGAACTGGCAGAGCAGATTGCTGACAACATTAAAGCGTACACTAAGTACACAGACCTATCGGTTGTGGCTGTATTTGGTGGTCGTAAAATGTCTTCACAAGTTTCTGCTTTAGAAAACGGCGTCGATATTCTGGTTGCAACGCCAGGCCGCTTGGAAGAGCACATCGAACAAGGCAACGTTTCTGTTGCGAACCTTGAGTTCCTTGTTTTTGATGAAGCTGACCGTATTCTGGATATGGGCTTTATTCACGCTGTTCGTAAGATCATGTTGGACGTTGATACTGATCCGCAAATCATGATGTTCTCGGCAACGACTTCAAGCCAGCTAAATCTGTTAGCGAAAGACATTTTGCGTAAACCAAAACGCATCGAAGTAGAGCGTGCAAACACTACCGCGCACACTGTTGCTCACGTACTTTACCCAGTCGATCAAGAACGTAAAACAGAACTGCTTTCTGAACTGATCGGTCGCAAAAACTGGCAACAAGTTTTGGTGTTTGTAAACTACAAAGAAACCGCAAATGATGTGGTGAAAGAGCTGAAACTTGACGGCATCAAAGCAGTAGTTTGTCACGGTGACCGTGCTCAGAGTGCTCGTCGTCGTGCGCTAGAAGAGTTCAAAACGGGCAAAGTTCGCGTCATGGTAGCAACGGACGTGGCAGCGCGCGGTTTGGATATTGAAGATCTGCCTCACGTAGTGAACTACGACATGCCTTTCCTTGCTGAAGATTACGTTCACCGAATCGGCCGTACTGGTCGAGCGGGTAAGCAAGGTCATGCGGTTTCGTTCGTAAACCGAGATGAAGAGCTAACGGTTGTTCAAGTAGAAAACCTCATCCAGCAACGCATTCGTCGTATCGAACTTGCGGGTTATGAGCCAAAGCAGCGTGAATCTTACATCGAGAAATTGAACTCGAAACCGGCGTTTAAGAACCGTCAAGGTCGTCGTAATAACCCTAACCAGTCTGCGACAGACCAAGGCTCAGCAGAGCGTCGTCTTGCAATGGTGAAGCGTTTGAAAGCGCGTCGTGGCACGAACTAAACACGGTTAGATAATTACATTCGTTTGTAACGAAAGAGCCCCTCAATTGAGAGGCTCTTTTTATTTGCCGTCTAGTGTTGGTTTAAGATGCTAATTTAAGCCGAGCATATTCGGCTCACCACGATAGATAATGCGATCGTTTCCACGGTGAATACCAAACGTGACTATTGTTGGCGGGTTTTCTTCTTCAGGAGTCGAAGTTTCCCAGTCGTATTTGAGCCAAGGAAGTTGGTTGCCTGAGTGATCTAGATTTAGGCTGAACTGAATTTGTTCTCTTGCCGCGTCAATTTGGCTTGCAATGATGTCGTTGGTTCTGCCAACACTCATCTTAGCAACACCAGATAACTGGGCGTTATTTACCGGTGCGTTCGACCAAATAGGCGTGCTGGTGTAGTACGCACCATTTGCGGTTGTCGAGTTGTCATCGAAGTTTGTAACAAATCTACCGTTTTGCCACACCTCTACGTCCAATGGCACTTTGATCTTCATGCCCTGATTTCCTCCAACATCCTTAAAGTTCAAGCGACCAAAACGAATGTCTGGTTGTTTCGTCAGAATTTCACCGCCATCGAAGAAGTTCACCTCATCAACCACGTGAGTAGTCACTAAGCCAATTTTACTGTCCTTGCTGTTTGCACCGCGGTTGAACGGGCCGTCAGGGTACTGACCTTTAGTTATATCTTTCTCCCAACACGGGCTGTTGTGACACGTTGCATTTGTAGATGCTTTTTCAATCACAAACTGACCGATACTGGCATCGCCGATGCGTTTCCATTCTGCCTTTTGTGGTGCTGGTGGCACAAAACGATCTTGGTATCCGCCAAGCTCTCCTAAGTAAAAATGTTGTTGTAGACTTGGCGCAAAATGGGCGTAGTTTTTTACGTCCTCTTTGTTTGCGTTTAGCGCAACCACATCGTAGGTAACTTTCTCAAACGGTTGATTCATGTATACAAAGCCTTGGTTTTTAGGGTAAGTCCAATCTTGACTTTGCACTTTGAAGTACTTCGGATAGAAACGTCCGATATGGCGATAACCTTCGTTAACCTTCATGCCAAAATATGTACTGCCGAGGTTTGCTTTCACTTTCAAGCTGCCGACTTCTTCCCAATACAATCCGTTAAAAACGAAGCGATGGTTCTTGGCTGATTGGTGTCCTTGAGTTAACGCATAATTACTTTTCAACAGCGTCGAGGTTTGGTTTGCCGTGTCTAAAGGCGAGTGTTGCTCGCTCGACAAAACAACCGATGCTGCTGGTGCGCCATCATGCATAAAGTTGGTCGTGACCAAAGCATCACAATAAGCTGATGAGTCGATAGGATCACTGATAGAACCCCCTTTTTGCCAGATGACGGGTTTCACCGTTAACGAGAAATGTTCGCCAGCGGCAATGAACTTATCACCTTGTTCGGATGTGCCTGAAGGCAAGGTGTTTTGGTTCTCACAGATTGCCAAGGTCCATGGTCGCGAGTACACATTAAACTTGCCTGTTACTTCAACTGTGCCGTCGTCCGGACACTCTGAAAATCCTTTACATTCGAATTGGTCGGATAATGTCACCTCGAACAGTCCGGATTCGTTAGTAATTAAGCCATGTTCCGATAATCCGTCTTTGAACTCAGCAGAATAACTAAAATCACCTTCGCTTCCACCGAGAGGTTTAATTAAAGGGTGAACTACTTTGGGTTTACCATTGTAATTGCTGGCAACGACGGGTTCTCCTGTGGAGGCACAAGCGAGCAGACGTGTATGAACATTTTCTGGTTTACCAGCGATGACGCGAATTTCATTCAGTGTCCGTCTTTCATTTGAATACGCTTCGAACATAAACGGCGTAAACATGAAGTTGACAGTTTGCTCCTTAGCGGAGTCTCCGACCATCGTGAAAGTCAGATAGTAATTGGCGTCTAATGCGATCTTATTGATGTCGTTTGGAACCACACGAACAACGAGCTCACCATTATCGTTAGATTGAAACTGGTTTTCAGTTGAGGTCGGTTTCCCTTTCACTACCTCTAGCGTGAACAAGTCGGGATCAGACAATATTGCCATCACGGGTGCGCTGACTACTTCATCGTTGTTGGTTGTGATCGCTGTGAATTGCGGGAGATCGTCACCGCACATCAACGCCATGTCATCAGATGGTGTCACCGTCAGGCCCAAGTTATCGTTACTTGGAGGCAACATGCTACACTCAGGCGGCGGAGTTGCGGTGCTCGGACAAATGGAGCTCGAGTAATCACAACGTGATTGGCCAACACCGCAGAACTGAGAATACTTGCCAGTTACACTATAAGGGTGCGAGCTTCCCGGCGTTTGTTGGATTTCGCCGCAAACCTGACTTCCAACACCTTGATTAAAGTTTAATGTCTGGAAGTATTTAATCGCAGTATCTTTCGCGTAGAACGAACCGTTCAGTGCGGCAGATGCACCTTTGGACTCTGTCGTGCCGTAAATCGCCATATCATCAATAAGCAGAGAACTGTGCGCCACAATATCACCGACGACGAAATGTTGTTGGAAAGGGTGATTCGTCTTGAGATGCAATTGATGGCCTTTTGATTCAATGGTGCCACAAACGTTAGCATTGAATATATCGGTCGTACTGTGAGTCAAAATTTTACCAATAATGGTGTTGTACTTACCGTCAATATGAAGCGTCGACCCCGTTAGCACTATATCCCCATCGATGAGAACATTATGCAGTTTTGTTGGGTAGGCCGACAGAAGGTCACCATAAATAACAGTGTGTTTGTTTTGGTAATCTTCAATGCTAGAAGCTTGCTCATTGTTAACCTTCAACTCGACTGAAAGCGAGCGAAGTGAGATGCGTTTATTGGGCTCACCAATTCGGTTATTGCCCTCTAAAACAATGCCGTGATGAGCTTCTAGTATGACTTCGTTCTCAGGTGAAGAGGAGATGATGGAATCACCAGCGGGTAATACGATCTTGCCATGGCAAAAAAAGGTAGTGTCTGTTCTTTGAATATCAAAAGAACTATGAGTTGAGCATATTTGGTTTAGCTCAGAAGGTTTCGCAACGTCATAAACCGTTGCTTGTGCTGTTAACGGCATCAACATGGCCGTAGCAATAACGCAGTAAAGACGCATCATTAAGTATCCTAAATCTCGTGGAACTGAATGACATCAAGCGAGAGAAAATAAGTGTCTCAGAAAAATAGCGGCTAAATATTATTAGAAGAACCGCTTAGTTATTGAACTATGGGGATTTTTATTTCGTATGTCATACCATAGTGATGTAAGGATATTAGAACTTAGATGGGTTGTTTGTTCAATAGATAAATGTGACATAAGTCGCATTGATGGTGTAAGTATTTGTTAGTAAATGATAATAAAAGGTGAGGCTCTGCCAGAATAAGGCTAAGTGATGGCCTTATTCTGTACAATTATTCGCTACGCCGCGTGGTCGAGCAGGGGAGCCATCTGATACAACTCCTCAAGAATGGCTTTGGTTTGTCGTGAATACACCAATCGGTCACGGTCGCCTACAAGTTGAATCGCTTTTACCTTACCAGATACCAAACACAGCCTTAATGTTCTTAGTACCATTTGAATATCCAGCGATGGCGTACCTTCAAGATTGTTTTTCGTTGATAGTGAACCCAAATCTATCGTCACAATGATTTGGTCACAGTGATCCAAATAATTGCTGATTTGCTGCTTTACATGGTTGCGATGTCTGAACGTAAACTCACGATCCGTTACCCAATCACAGCCTTGATCTTCGGCGTATTCCAAGGTTTCTTGTTTCGTGTCTTGCTCGCTTACGCCAGCAAAAAATAGTCGCACATTTTGATAGCGAGAAAGGGCAAAGTGAAACGCTGAACCCATGCGAGGTTCAAGCGTCGGCTTTAGGCTCATCTTATGGCCGATATTCACAATGCCCACTTCATCGCGGTACGACACAACGACAGGAAGCATCGATAAAATGGCTTCCGTGCAGTTAGAAACCAACACAGGGATTGAGTGGCGAGAAAGCGATAGGCTCAATGCTTCCTGAAATTCACCACTCTCTAATTTTGAGTGAGAAAAATGACCGAAATTCGCTGCTGTCGCGTGATCATGTTGTTGATACAACCATTCGCTCGCGTTTTCCAAACTTTGGTCTGCTAATTCAAACGCACCTTTAGACATAGGGGCTAAGTGTTCGCAAACCGTCATAAAAGAAAAAGGATAATGATGCGGCTGCTTTGGTGTGTGATGAAACTTATAGCGTTTGAAAAAGCTTAACATGTTGAATTACCTTTCTGGTGGTAGTGCCCTTGCCGCCTGCAACACATGCAAAATAATGCGCTGCTTATCCTTTTCTACTCGGTGTGCCGGAGCCATAACCGAAACTGCGCCAACCAGCTTACTTCCTTTCATGACTGGCGCACTGATACCAGAAACACCAGGGTCAATCTCGGAGGTACTTACGGCATAGCCGTTCTTTCGGATTGTGGCGAGCTCTTCTTCCCATTCGTCTAAGCGATGATCTTGGCTAAAGTAACGTAAGATCTTTTCGCAACGACTTTGAGGCATAAAAGCCAGCATCACTTTAGATGAGGCGCCACGAAGCAGGGGTTGACTTTGACCCTGGACGAAGCTGCATCGTAGCGCCTGCATACTTTCTTTTTGTCTGACACAAAGCGCTCGATAACCCGATGGCACCATGTACGCCGCCATTTCCCCCGTTTGCTGTACCAAGCGCGCCAAGATGGTTTCAACCATATCAAGGCCGTGCTGAGCGGTTTCATAGCTGTGCATCAACAGTAAGGCTGCTGGTCCAACAACAAACGTCTTGTCGTGCACACTTTCTTCAATCAAGTTCCATTCTTTCAGCAGTTTTAGATGTCGATACAAACTGCTTAATGGAACGTTCAATTGTTCGCTGAGTGTTTTCGCAGAGACTGGGAATTGGCTTACCGCAACTTGCATTAATAATTGCAGTGCCTTTTCGTTTACCTGATTAGCGTTGGCTTTGTTTAATGTCATGAGAGAGTTGTAACGTGTTAAAAGATATAGGACAAATATAATTCTTAATCACTGAGAAAAGAAAAATAATTTTTATGAGTAATTCTCACTTAATGAGAAAATGGCAGTGAGCGGTTAAATATTGAAGAAAACTTGAAAAGTGGATGTCTCACCTTTGAGTCTCCTGCCACTAAACTGGAACTTAAACAATTAAGATTTTGTTTTATTTGCGAGAGTAGGAGGTGTCTCGCATACTCAATAAATCTAATGAATAATATTGTAAACGTGAGTTGCTGGTGGGTATCGTTTTCTCGATACCATCTGAGTCAATCGGTTTATAAAAGGTCGCTTTTATATGCTGAATAAAATGCTTCTTAAGAAAGCTGCTATCTTTTTTCTGCCACTTCCTTTGGTATTTGCGGAGGTTTTTTATTTGGCACACGAGAGTGTGCAAAGTAACCTCGATCACTTGCTCGAAAAGAACATACAAATCGCGGATGAAATTCTCTTTCAAATTGAGACTGAAAACCGAACTGCGCTTATTCATCCAGAACGGTGTGAGCAGTTGCAGCAAAACTTGATGTTTGAGCGAGACATCGATGAAATGCTCATTGTAAAAGGTGATGAGATCATTTGCTCATCGAAGCTTGGACACTTATCCAAACCGCTTTCTGAATACTTAACCTTCACGCCCAATCATGCCTTAACCTTCGGCCAGAGAAACGGCCTAGATGAGCCATTACTGCTAGTGGTGACACAAGGGCAGCAGACATATAAAGCCATCACCATCATTGATAGAGACTACTTTGGCGCGACAATTGGATTTAACAACGATTTACGCCTCAAGCGGTCAGCTTTGTTTATTCATGACGACGTGGTGCCCGCTGGCGCATCCAGAAAAGGTACAAACCCGATTGCTTTTAATGAATCTAAGGTGTTTGAATACCAAGCACTCGCTGAAGCTAGCGACTTGTTTGTCGAGCAAAAATTGATTTCTTACATCATCTATTCAGTGCCTATTATCGCGATGATTTATCTTTGCTTATACGCGTTAAACAAGTTTGTCGATCCGCAAAGAAACCTTTTAGCAGAACTAAAAAAAGCACTGAAAAAAAACGAGTTAACCTTGTATTACCAGCCTCAAATTGATGTTGAAAGCGGACGCGTGTTTGGTTACGAAGCGCTTATACGCTGGGAGCATCAACAAAAAGGTTTTATTGCTCCAGATGAATTTGTTCCTGCGGCAGAACAGAACGGGTTAGTATCGTTGCTGACTGACTACGTTTTAGAAAAAGCTGCGGACGATTTCTCCAAACTGACGTTTACTCATCCGGTGCATCTTGGTGTTAATGTGCCTCCTGGCTACCTTGTCGGTTCTCATGTAATAAGAAAACTGCAACTCATCCACAGGAAGCTAAGTGAGAACAATGTGTCGCTCGGCATCGAAATTACGGAGCGTCAGTTGATCAATGGGGAAGCAAGGAAGCATATTGCAGCGCTGCGCGTGCACGGAATTGATGTACTGATTGACGACTTTGGAACTGGCCAAACGTCGTTAGCATTTTTGCAGCACATGAAAATTGATTATTTGAAGATCGACAAGTGTTTTGTTGAAACCATAGGCATTCAAAGTGTGAGTGCATCCGTATTGAATGCCATCGTTCATTTTGCGGACGAGCTGCAAGTGAAGTTGATTGCCGAAGGCGTCGAAACGCCGGCGCAAGCAGAGCATTTGAAAAATATGGGAGTGCAATACCATCAAGGCTACCTGTATTCCAAACCTTTACCATATTCCCTGCTTGCGCAGCAGCCGATTTCCTAGCTCTTGTTACGCATTACCAGTGATGAATTTGAGCGCGATAACACTGCGCTTCGTCATCGAAGACAAACTCAAGATCGTTTTTGATGCTCTCAAGGCTGTCTTCTTGGTAATGGGAGACGTAAAGCAATTGGCTGAGATTTTCACGTGCAATCAGTTCCAACGTGTTTTTTACCAAGCGTCGTCCTAAAAAGTCGAGACCTTGATAAGGCTCATCCAAAATGAGTAGCGTTGGCTGCTTCACTATAGCGCGCGCGATCAACAGCAAACGTTGCTGACCGTATTCCAACTGTTTGAAAGACGTCTTTTCGTAGTGACGCATGTGTAAGATATCAAGCCACTCTTTAGCTACGTCAATCTCTTTACGCGAAGGCTGATTATACAAGCCAATCGAGTCGTAGAACCCAGACAGAATGACCTCTAACGCGCTGCAATTCACTCGGTATTGAAGATGCAGTGCAGAGGAGACCATGCCAATATGCTGTTTTATCTCCCAGATGCTTTCGCCAGAGCCTCGTTTCTTGCCGAAGATGTGGATGTCGTTACTGTAGCATTGTGGATGATCGCCAAATATCAGCCCCAATAACGTACTTTTACCACAGCCGTTTGGCCCTTTAACTTGCCAGTGTTGTCCTTTATCTATGCGCCAATTCAGGTCAGTGAAAATACGTTTTTCAGTGTATTCAACTTGGCCATTTTTTAGTTCGAAAATAGGATCATCGAAGTGTGTAGAGTGTTGGTGACGTCGTATCAACCCCATCATCTCTTCGCTTTGTTTTTGGGATTGTGACTTGATTTGTTCGATTATCGGGTGGTTGTCCCAACTTTCTTTATTCATTGTGCTGTCAAGACTGCCGGCATTAAATAGCGCCACATGATCTATCCATTCTGGCATGTCGGACTCGCGAGAAAACGTAATCAACATCTGGACGGATTGCGAAAGCGAGTGCAAATAGGTTGCGAGTGAAGCGCGGTGGGCAACATCTAGACCGACAAAAGGATTATCCAGAAGCACAAGGTCAGGTTGGGTTGCCAACGCTCTAGCGAGCATGACTCGTCTGGTCTCGCCAGTCGATAAAACACGAAAACCGCTCTGTTTTAAATGGTGAAGGTCGAGCTCCTCAAGCAGTCTTTCCGTTGTTGCTGCATCTTGGCAGCACTCAAAAATCAAAGCATAAACGGTACTGCCTTGGTCGATACGATCGAGAAAATCGGTGTCGTCCTTTTCTAGCTCACGTTCAAGTAGTCGTTGTTGCTCTGAAAGCGATACTTGCGCGACTTTCAATTCACCAAGATCTAACGTCCCTTGTGTGGGTTTCAGTTCGCCACAAAGCAGATCGCCTAGCAGGGAGCCGATGTCGCCTTCTGCACTGAAGATGCCCCAAGAGTCATTGTTATCGATTGTCCATTCATTAATGGAAAGTGTGGTGGTATGTCCTTGTACAGCAAGCTGACTAAAGCGAATAGCCATTGTGTTTGTCTTCCTTGTTATTGTTGTATTGGACTAGTTATAACAACTAACCAAGGGCCTAAGGAAGGGGATATCAGTATTAATTTTAACCAAAGTAGAGATTGTTACGACCAGAAATGAAAGACTTATGTAACGAATCTTCTGTTGAATAAGTCGCGGGAATATTTCCATATAGTCATCATTATGCGTATGGATATTATGCTGCTACACTCATATGTGGCACTTATTTATTAAATGTAAGGATGCATGTATATGAGTGAAAAGGAATACGATTATCCTGCGAGCTACAGTCTCGTTTCCATAACCGACCCATCAAGTTACATCAAATATGCCAGTGCGCATTTTAATGAAGTTGCTGGCTTTGAAGAAGGAGCGTTGATAGGAAAACCACATAACGTTGTTCGCCATCCAGATATGCCTAAACAGGCGTTTAAAGACCTCTGGTCTCATCTCAAAGCTGGGAAACATTGGATGGGAATGGTGAAAAACAGACGAAAAAATGGAGGATATTACTGGGTGGATGCGTTTGCATCGCCAATCAAATACAACGGTGAAATTGTTGAATACCAATCTGTCCGTTTTAAACCAGAACGTATTTATGTCAAACGCGCAGAGAAAGCTTACGCGAAACTGCGAAATGATAAAAAACCGCTTCAACTTTACCTACCTCGAACACGTCTTTGGATGAGAGCTGCCTTTTTCCTTTTTATTTCGAACTTTTTGGGCTTGTTACTTCTAGAGATGAATCAATCACCAATGGTGGCTTTCAGCGCAGCAGCGTTACTTTCGGCATTATCCATTTACATGTTGACCAGACCAATTGAGAAGCTGGCTAAACAAGCAAGGCAGGATTTCAATAACCCGTTGATGGAATACATATACTGCGGGAAAGTGAATGATCTTGCAGAAATCGAACTGGCTATGAAAATGAGGAAGCAGTTCGCGAACGCCTTGTTAGGCAGAGTAGGAGTTTCGGTAAAAGATTCCTGTGAAGAGACGAAAACGAATGCCGATAGCGCGGCGGATAACAGTGAGCGCGTTACTGAAAACCTAAGCGCGCAAAAAATCGAAATTGATTCTGTTGCAACCGCAGTGAATGAGATGCAAGCATCGTCTTCCGAGATATCTCATAATGCTCAAGCAACCGCAGATGCGACGCTGAAAGCGCAAAACACCATGACTGATAGCCGCAATGTTATCGATAACGTTAACCATTCCGTTCTCGACCTTGTTGGCGAGTTGGGTGAGATTTCGAAAGTAGTGATGCGTTTGAATCAACAAACGGATCAAATAGGGACGGTTATTGAGGTGATTAATGGCATTGCCGAACAAACCAATCTTCTGGCATTGAATGCTGCGATAGAAGCGGCAAGGGCAGGCGAGCAAGGTCGTGGTTTTGCGGTAGTCGCGGATGAAGTGAGAACGCTTGCCAAACGAACTCAAGAGTCCACAACAGAGATCAAATCTGCGATTGAGAGCATTCAACATGGCAGTAAGTCTGCGGTTTCTGCGTTGGAGAAAGGCAACGAGATGTCTACAGGGACGGTGACTTTGCTTGGAACGGCGCTTGAGAGCATTCAGCAACTAGAGTCGTTGATCCAAGATGTTGTAGAAAGAAATCAACAGATAGCCGTCGCCATCGAAGAGCAGGTCTACGTCACGGATGAAATCAATGAGAACATCCAATCGCTCAATTTGAAATACAGCGAGTCGTATGATCTGATGACAGAAACCAACCAGATGAACAGCAGAGTGCAAAACTGTACGAATGAACTCTCTGACATGATAAAAAAATTCGCATAAGCAGCGGAAGTAAATGGCTTAGTGCTTCTCTAAATAAAGCATAGGGTAGGAGCAAATATGGTTACGCAAAATGCCAACTTTTCCCCGGAGCAACCAAAACATGAAAAAGACGAGCAACAGAATGTAGCAATAGTTGAATTCAATAGCAGTGTGCTCAGCAGGCAATCGACGGATTTTTTGACTCATGAAGAGTTAAAAATGTTGGAAGCCGTGATAGGTATCGCTTTTTAGCTTTTCTCATCAATCGGTTGTATTAAAGCAATGAAAGTGAACAGAAAGCCGTTGATGAACAACGGCTTTTTTGTCAATAAAATCTGTTGAAAAGTAGGGAGGAATCAATTGATTAAATGATACGTTGTTGATCTTCTAATACCCTAGATTTTATCAATGCTCGCATCGCTCCATGCCTTTTACAGTTCACTTTTCGTTGGTGGTATGCGATTTGATATTGAATAAAGCAAGCGCCCAAAGGGGAAGTAAAATGCTTAATATTAAAGGTTTTCCCCCATTTCTTTGCCAAAGATAGCGGAATGACTCCGATGCAGTCGTTTTGAGCTACGTGGGTGAGAATACCCAAATAGTTAGATGCGATAGAATCGATATTGTTTGATTTGACGATCAAGCCCAAATGTTTTTCAAACTCAGTATCAAAACTCCATTTACTGGCAAGTACGCAATGTTTTTCGTCGCTTAACATCTCGGTGGAGATGTGATCGTCAATCCTTGGATGACCGTTTCGACATATAACAACACAAGGCTCTCGACAAACGTCTTCCACTATAATTGACGCTTCTCTGCTTTCAATATCCCCCAATAGTAAATCCGCTTCATTGCTGTAAAGCAGAGAGAATAAATGGTTTTCGCTTAATGTTGACTCATGAAAAAAGACATTTTCAAGCTTGGATTGCTGAGCCGGATAGATATTTGAACAGTACACATTGTAGGGAGCAGGTTGGGTGATCACGCTATCGATTACACTCAGCGCTTGTTGTAGTTGAGGTAGCCATTTCTGGGCCGTGCTGGTTAGCTCAATATTTCGCCCTCGTTTCGTAAATAACTTTGTGTTTGTTGTGCGCTCTAGCCGTTTAATGGAAGCACTTATCGCTGGCTGAGTTACACCTAATTTATCCGCCGCTTTCGTATAAGAAAGGCACTCGGTCACCACAATAAATGTATTGATTAAGTTTAGGTCAATGGCTTTGGACATCTTGAACTCGAGTAATGAATTGTTGGGGAAATCAACGGGAGTGAGAAGTGACTCCTGAGCCACTATTAACATAATGACTCAGGAGATTTATCGCTATTGAACGATAGAGGTTGTGACCTGTTCAATTTTTTGATTGAACTCGAATGGTGCTTGGTAGTCTTTACTCACCGCGCCACCTTCATCTTCACCAATACCCACGCCATCGTCGAGCGAGAACAAGCGGCTGTTTGTGTTAGGGATAAGTTTCTTCTCAACAAGCTTATCGTTCACGTAGAGATAAACGTTACCGCCTTTACCTCTGCCAGCTGCGTTACCTTTACCACCTTGGCCGTTCTCGTCGTAACGGAATGCCACTTTAATCTCGTTCTTGCCTTCTTTTAGTTTAGAACCAGAGACTTTAGTGTACTCGTAGGTTAACCAGTTATATTCGAAGGTTGGGACGCCGTTTTTCACATATAACGTCCAACCACCGAAGTTACCGCCTTGCGCGATAATCACACCGTTAGTCTTTGACGCATTGTCTGTTGAAATGTCCGCAATAATATCAAACGATTTATTTTTGATATTTAAGAAGGAGTTTTCAGGGATGCCTCTTGCGCCTTCATAAAGCGTTAGGCTCTTCTTACCAAACAGAGCATCAGGTCGGCCCGCAATTTCTGCGTTCACACGTTCCATTGTGCGATCATCGATAGGGTAGACATGGTTTTTCTCTGCTTCTTTATCGAATAGCTTCTTCAGCTCCTCAAGCTTTTGAGGGTTAGATTTTGCTAAGTCGTTGGCTAAAGAGAAATCTTTCGTTGTGTCGTACAATTCCCATTTATCATCTTGTAGGTCTCTAAACTTAGTTGACCCCTCAGTTAAAGCCCAGTGAGTAACACGCGCTAGCCATCCTTCGTGATAGATGGCACGGTTACCTCCCAGTTCGAAATATTGAGGTTTGTGTCGTGTTTGTGCTTTTGTTTCCTTAAATGTATTAGTGAAGCTCACGCCTGCCATCGGGATTTGCTCAACACCATCGACTTCTTTTGGAACTGGTAAATTGGCGGCTTCTAGTACTGTCGGAGCAATATCTACAACATGAGACCATTGATCGCGCAAAGGCTGGCCTTTGTTATCGATTCCCGCAGGCCAACTCACGACCATACCATTTCGAGTGCCACCAAAGTCTGAAGACATTCCCTTCGTCCAAGTAAATGGAGAGTCACCCGCTACGGCCCAGCCTGAAGCGTAGTGTGGGAAGCTATCTGGCCCGCCTAGCTTATCGATGTTTTCTAGCACGCGGTTAGGATCTTCCGTGATGAGGTTATAGAACGCCAGTGAGTTGAAGCTACCGTTACGGTTGCCTTCTGCGCTCGCACCGTTATCGCCGACAATGTAGAAGATTAAGGTATTATCGAATTCACCATTTTTCTTGAGTGTGTCGATGACTCGACCGATCTCATGGTCAGTGTGTGCTAAGAAGCCTGCATAAACTTCCATTTGGCGTTCGAAGACACGTTTTTCATCAGATGAGAGAGAATCCCAACGAGGCACAAAGTCTGGCATTGGTGGCAAAACCGTATCTTGTGGAATAATGCCTAACTTCTTCTGACGTTCAAACGACTCTTGTCTTAGTTTGTCCCAGCCCATTGAGAACTTGCCTTTGAACTTATCAATCCATTCTCTTGGGGCCTGATGAGGGGCGTGTGCGGCCCCCGGAGCGTAGTAAGCGAAGAACGGTTGGTCAGCATTATAGCTGTGCTGCAGGTTCAACCATTCAATAGTTTGGTCGGTCATATCTGCTGTGAAGTGATAGTTCTTTTTACGTGGCGTTTTAATGCGCGTATTACCGTCAATCAACACGGGTTGGAACTGGTCGGTTTCACCACCGAAGAAGCCGTAGAATTTGTCAAAACCCACTTCAGAAGGCCAAAGCGTTTGGTTACCTGCGGGCCCTGTCTCCCAAGCTGGAATTTCGTGGTTTTTACCAAACATTGCCGTGCTGTAACCGTTATATTTCAAAATTTTTGGTAGGGCAGCGATGTAGTTTGGTCGAACGCTTGTATTGCCAGGGAAGGCCGTCGATGTTTCCGCAATTGAACCCATATTATTTTGGTGATGATTGCGGCCAGTAAGTAAGGCAGTTCGAGTTGCAGAGCTTACGCCGGTTGTATGGAATTGGTTATAGATAAGACCTTGTTTAGCCAACGCGTCAAGTGTTGGCATATCAACTGCACCACCAAAAAGGGATGACTGACTAAAACCGACGTCATCTAACAAGATAACAAGCACGTTAGGTGCATCTTTTGGTGCCGCTATTCGGCGAGTTGGCTCGGGGCGCTGAACATCTCGCACGTCGAGTTGAGTGTAAGTTTGGGGCTCAATGTCAGGAATTGGGAGCTTTGTTCTATCTACCGTTCCTGCCGCAACCAAACACGGAGCGAGTGCTCCGGTGATGGTCACCGTTGTTTTCAAAATATCCATTTATTGATTACCTTTTATTAGAGGGTGTTAGGATTAAAGGGCCGTCTAATGCTTGCATGACATAGCTTGCTGGATAGCCATGAGCTAAGAGCGTCGTCATTGCTTGCAAATACTTTTGTACTGAGCTGAAAAAATAGAAATAACCATCACAAAGGACGTTTTCATGCTCTCCAGTGGCGGAGAGATAGCGTTGTTTTGGGCAGCCGCCGTTGCAGAGAGACAAGAACTGGCATTGTTTACATCGCATAGATAAGCGGGATTCTTTATTGAACTGAAGTTCGTGATTCAGCGACATCTCGTGCAACGATGTTTCGAATACATTGCCGAGTTTCGATTCCGGGTAGGCGACATGGTCACAGAAATAAACGTCACCATTTGCTTCAACGGCATAAGACGAGCCGCATTTTTTTGCATGAATACAGTTTGGAGAGGGGTTGCCAAGATATTGTGTTAATGCCTGTTCGAAGTTCGAAATGAAGACTTTGCCCACATCTTGAGAAACCCAAAGATGAAATACGTCGGTGAGAAAACGTCCGTATTCTTTGGCATCAACAGACCAAGCGATAGGTTCGTATTTCTGAGGATCTGTATGGTATTTGTCTGTCGAGAAAATCAAATTGCTACCAAAGTGCTGGCCACGAGCTTGCTCTGTTTCTAATGGAGATGATTCGACAAGAGGTGAGAACTGAATATGTTTCACCTTATTCTTTCGGAAAAATGAATAGATAGCCTCAGCATGTTTGCAATACTCTTTGGTCACACATGCCAAAACGTTGTATTCAACGTTCATTTTTTGTAGAAGCTTTAATGCAGAAAAGCTTTCTTTAAAAGCACTTTTTCCTTGTTTGGTTCGGTATTTTTCTTGAAGCCACTCAGGCCCATCTAAACTTAATCCAACCAAGAAGTTATTTTCTCGAAAAAATCGGCACCAATCACTGTTTAATTTAGAACCATTGGTTTGAATTGTGTTCTTTATTAATTTTCCGTTAGCGTATTGTTTTTGAAACTCAACAGCCTTTTCAAAAAAATCAATGCCTATCAATGTAGGTTCTCCACCGTGCCATGCGAACTCGACAATAGGCGTATCTTGGCTAGAAATATAATTTTTAATATAAGTCTCTAGCGTTTCTATATTCATTGATTTTTTAGATTTTAAGAGCAGGTCCTTCTCTAAATAAAAACAATATTGACATTCATAGTTGCATTTTGAGCCAACAACTTTCACTGTAGTATGTAAACCAGCCATAAGGGATTCTTCTACTCCAACCAAGATGGAACTAGTTTAATTAATATGTTCTTGTCCACAATTGATAATAGTGATACTTGATACTTATCAAAATTGATATTATGTTTTTAGGGAGTGTTGCGAGAGAGTTTAGACATGATATTTAACTATAACTTACTGAAACCGTTGGTGTTACTGTTGGAAACAAAAAGTATCACAGCAACAGCAAACCAAATGTCGACAAGTGCTTCTGCGGTGAGCCGAACTCTAAGAAGCTTAAGGGAAATATTTCAGGATGAATTACTTACCAGAAAAAACGGCAGGATGGAGCTAACGCCAAAAGCAATCTCCATACGTGCCAAACTCAATAATATTATTCATGATATTGATGAATTAACTGAGGATATGTCTTTTGATCCATCGACCTCAGATATAAAAATCAATATAGCGATGAATAGCTACATCGCATATTGGCTAGCCCCAGAAATAATTCAATATTTTTCAGAGAACGCGCCGAATATAGAATTAACCATTGAAGATTGGAATGAGTTAACGCCAGATCGAATTAATAATCAGCTCGTTCATTTTGGAATTCATTATTTTCCATTAAATTTAAATAAAAACTTAGTCCAAAGAAAAGTCGGAAAAGATATGTCGGTTATGGTCTGTAGAAAAGATCATCCAATTAATAACGAGTCAATATCCTTGGAGACAATCGCGTCTTATCCTCTGGCTATCCACTTGCAAAAGCATTGGAATGAGCGGCAAGATAAACTCTCAAGATTGCTGTTGAGTCACGGTATCGATTTCAAAGTAAAACTTAAAACGACGCATATCAATGTCATTATTAATGCCGTTGAGACGACAGACTTATTGTTTCCTTGTTCAATCTACATTGCAGAACAGTTGGGTGAAAAATTTAGCTACATTACTTCGAGCGATGAGGTGTTTCTGCCGCTGCAAGAAAAAGAGTTTGGCTTTATATACGACAAGGCCTACAAAAACGATCCTATGATTGTGTGGTTACACAGTACCATTTCTAAGCTGATGAATGACTTTCTAGATGTGTATAACAAGAAGTTTGACAGTAGATACGAAAAAAGCCGTTGATTATCAACGGCTTTTTTCTAAAAGTGGCGGAGAGATAGGGATTTGAACCCTAGATACGCTATTAACGTATGCCGGTTTTCAAGACCGGTGCTTTCAACCACTCAGCCATCTCTCCGTTGCGGGACGTATAATAGGGAGTGGAGTAGTCGTTGTAAAGCACTGAATTACAATTGAAGTGCCGTTTGATGATTTTCTAGACGCCGATGCAATAGTGACCAACACTGAAAGTGAGTAAAAACAACGCGAAATAAGCCTAAATGTAGAGTTTTTACTTTATCCTAGAGCTAATCAATAAAATGGTGTTTTATTGTTATCTTTATGAAAAATAACAAATTATAGGCTTTGAGGATACATGTGTTCGCCCGAAAGTGTTTGCAACAGTTTGTGAACTAATTCAAAATTAACTGGTATAGCCAGTTGTGCTTAATTTTTCTAAGGGTGTTTATGAAGGTCACAAATCTATTTAAAGACAAAGTTGATGCGATTTCTGCTCATCAATCCGAGTTTATGAATTGGATGTCTCCAACGCTACGCGATTACTGGAGTGACTTTTTGGGCAAGGCACAAAACAGCTTTTTGTTTTCTAATGTGCGCGACCATAATCAGCCTGCAGTAAATGAAGAAGTGGTTCCTCAACCTGCGCCGATTGTTCTTCAGCCAGAAGCTCAAAAACTGTATGACGAGCTAAGCGGTAAGATCGGTGAAGTGATCCATACGGGTGATTGGGTTCATGTATCTCAAGAGCGTATCAATCAATTTGGTGCGGTAACAGAAGATATGCAATGGATTCATACTGACCCAGAGCGTGCATCTGTTGAATCACCTTTTAAAACAACCATTGCGCATGGTTTCCTGACGTTGGCTCTACTGCCTAAACTGACGGACTCAGTTGATGCGGATAAACCATTATTTCCGACAGCGAAATTGGTTGTGAATCTAGGTTTGAACCAAGTACGTTTTCCTTACCCAGTTAAAGCTGGTAACAACGTGCGTGCAGTAAGCACACTGACTAAAGTAACGCCTATCAAAAAAGGTTTAGAGATCGAGCGTGAAATCAAAGTGGAAATTGAAGGCGTAAGACGCCCAGGTGCGGTAGTGGTATCTGTGATTCAATTGCACTTCTAAAAACATATTCGAATTAATAAAAAAGAGAGCATTTCAATGCTCTCTTTTTTTGTTTTTACTGGTTAAAGTTTTTAACCGGTATGTACCCGTAGTCAGCAATGGTTTTTTGTCCCGCTTCCGATTTTAGGAACGCGACAAAGTCTTTGCCTGCTTGATCTAGTGAGTCGACTTTGTAAAGCACCAAAAATGGTCGAGCCAGTTTGTATTTGTGATTTGCGATGTTCGCTGCTGTTGGTTCAATCCCGTTAAACTGAATCGCCTTCACAGAAATGTCTACAGACCCCACCGAAATAAAACCAATCGCGCGTGTGTTGTGGTTCACAATGGTTTTAACCATGCTGTTGCTATTTACAACTAAGTTGTTTGGGCTGATATCAGAAACCAGACGGTCGTTAATGATTTTGGTGAGACCTAACAAACTTTCAAAGCTGTAGCGCGAGCCAGAAGATGCTTCTCGCGTGACAACTGCTATCGGTTGATCCGCGCCGCCGACTTCTTTCCAGTTTTTGATTTCGCCTTTGTAGATGTCAAACAGTTGTTGTGCTGAAAGGTTAGTCACAGAGTTTGTACGGTTCACAACAACGGCAAGGCCATCGTAAGCAATTGGAAACACATTCAAGTCTTCGCCTTTTTCGCTTTCTGTCAGATAGCGAGAGCTCATACCAAGTTTCACGACACCTTTGTTCACCATGGTGATCCCCGCACTAGAACCAATGCCCTGTACAGCGATGTAATTATCTGGGTGTGTCTTGTTGTATTCTTCGGCGAGTACGTCCATCACGCGAGCAACGGAAGTTGAACCTGAAATGTTGACTTCTTTCGCCATAGCAGAAGGAAGGGAGACAGCCATGGCTAGTAAAGTTGCCACAGTAAAACGTAACATATTTAAACTCCATATACGGTATAAAGCAGCGCTTATGATATTGCGTTCAGGTTACACTTTTGTGAATCAGAAAAGATTGTTCGAATGTGAAACAGCAGCGTGTTTATCGCGTTATTTGAGCAAAGTGGTGATGTACGTAGTGTTTCCTTGGAGGGTGAGATGGTAATCTCTGAGAAGTCTGTAAACGGAACGTTGGTGAAGTCAGCCTTAAATGGCGCTTGGGTGTATACTAAAAACTACCTATCAGGAGAACGTCATGTCTGTTTCTCAAATGGCAACCAGCCGCTTATATAAACTGGTTCAGATTCTTTGTTCGGCGCGCAATGCTAATTTGCCAGTAGAGCAAGGAAAATGCCTTTATGAGCCAATTGAAAACGGCGTTGAACTTCACCATGCGCATTTCTTGCTAGATTCACAACATAGTGAATACACCTCGCCAATTGCAAAAATTCTATTTGATTCTCAGACTCAGCTTTGGCGCTTTTATGTTCCCGCCTCTCGCTCAGAAGACATTCGATGGATTCCTTACAAAAAGTTGCCGCATAGTCACACGCTTGAAGATCTCCTTGCCGAACTTGAAAGCGATCCTCAAGCGTGTTTTTGGGAGTAGGGGATTAACCTCTTACTACCTGATTACGAAAGTCTTTAGGGGTGATGTTGTAAATGGATTTAAACGCGGTACTAAAGTGAGCAGCGCTCTTAAATCCAGATTCAAATGCGATTTCTGTTATCGATTTTTGTGAAACGCGCAGTTGTGTTGCCGCGTAGTTAATACGTTTCACTTTTAATATCTGAGAAAAAGAAAGGTTTTCGGCTGCAAGGCGGCGTTTTAATGTCGCAATAGACATGCTCATGTGCGCCGCTAGGCCTTCTAACGTTATATCCTTCTCAATGTTCTTTTCGATGTACTTAATGGCCTTTTGAGACGCTGTTAGGCTGCTTGCATCGTCAATGATCGAAAGAATGTCTGGCTGAACTTCCACCATAAGAGAAAGTAGCGCCATTGCGATGTGGCTCTGAGTGTAACCAGGAGCATTGCGACTGGCTAAAGCCAATAACGTATTCTTAAGCTGTGTGATTTCTGAATTTGATTCTGGCGAGAAAGGGTAGAAGCGTCGGTGTTCTGCTTCTGAATGCAATCCAGGGTGTGCTTTCTTAAACTCGCAAAATAGGCTGATGTCAAAGACTAGCGCAACAGCTTTAAAGCCATTCTCGCCAGGTATGGCTTCTGCACTTCTTAAGTCAGAAGAGTTGTATAGGGTAAAGTCGCCAGCTTGTAGTTCAAATTGTTCGCCATTTGGCTGGTGGACGACTAATGCGCCTTCTTCTACGACATATAAGCCGTTATGGGTGGCGGTGTAACGTTCACTTTTGCGAGCAGTGAAGTGGTTAAAGCGAATGATCTCAATGTTCGGCATATTCGTTCTTATCGTTTTCCATGACAAATAAAAAAGGCGCTCATTCGAGCGCCTTTAAACTTCATTCGGTATTATTCTTCACTTACAGTTTGTTCTGTTTGTGCTGCTGGTTGATCAGCAAATACCTGTGTTGGCTTTGCAACTAAACTACGGTTTTCTTGGTTAACGTCCGCAAGAACGATTTCCAATGTGTCACCCAGCTTGTACACCACCTCTTTATCGATAGAGATTGTGCCGTTGTCGCCATTGCACTCAATTCGTTCTTTATTATCAAGAATCAGGGCACCAGGAATAAAGGCTGCTGCACCATTTTCGAGAAGTCGAACACGTGCACCAGCACGATTAATATCGAAAATCTCACCTGTGAAACAAGTTTGCTTGCTTGGTTCATCCGCAAGAGTGCGCGCGTATAGCCAATCAGACACGTTACGCTCTGCAATTTTGTGGTGCTTACGGTGCAGTGCCAGTTCTTCACCCACTTGATCGTCAGGTTTTTGTACTGGTTCTTTATCTAGAATCACCGCCTTTAGCATACGGTGGTTGATCATATCGCCGTATTTACGAATTGGGGATGTCCAAGTCGCATAAATGTCTAGACCCATCGCGTAATGAGGAAGAGGTTGGTTACCCACTTCACTGTATGCTTGGAACTTACGAATGCGGTTGTCTAGGTAAGATGTCTCTTGAACCGCTAACCAACGACGTAGAGCCGCAAAGCCTTCAAGCGTTGCAATCGATTCTGCTGTGAATTCTAGCGTACCCTCAGGGTTAACGAGTTGCACAACTTCTTCGATTTTCTCTGGTTTCAAACCTGCGTGAGTGTTGAATACGCCAGTTTCGAATTTTTCACGCAGTGTACGGCCTGCACAAATGTTCGCTGTGATCATCGATTCTTCAACAAGACGGTTTGCACTGCGGCGCATATCAGCGTGAATAGCGATAACGTCATTGTCTTCACTTAGCTCAAAACGGTAGTCAGGACGGTCAGGGAATACGACTGCGTTTTTCTCACGCCATTCTGCGCGAGCTAGAGAAAACTCGTATAGATCACGTACGATAGTTGCGATTTCTTCTGAAGGTTGCCATGCGTCAGAGTTGCCGTTTTCTAGCCAATCAGAAACGTGATCGTATGCTAGGCGCGCATGTGACTTGATGTTTGCAGCGAAGAATTTGATATCGTCACCAATCACACCGTCTTTGCTCACTGTTACGGTGCAGCAGATTGCTGGGCGGATTTCGCCTTCAATTAGAGAACATAGGTTGTCCGCTAGATCGCGAGGTAACATCGGGATGTTACGGCCTGGTAGATAAATGGTGTAACCACGCTCACGCGCGACTTTATCCATTTCGTCTTCAGGTGTGATGTACGCAGTTGGGTCAGCAATCGCGATAGTTAACTCAAAATCACCAGATTCTGTTTTCTTCGCGTACAACGCGTCATCCATATCTTTGGTTGATTCACCATCGATTGTGACGAAAGGAACATGAGTCATGTCGATGCGCTCTAGATCGGCGTCATCTTTTAATTCCCAGTTCTCAATGCCAGCAGGTTCTGAGTTTGGTAGATCGTTTTGCGCTAGCGTTACCCACCACGGTGCGATTTTGTCATCAGCGTCAGTGATTTTCTCTGAAATTTCAACGAAGAACGTGTTGTCGCCTTTTAGCGGGTGACGAACAAGATGTGCTACAACCCAATCACCTTCCGCGAAGTTATCAGGCTTTAAACCTTTCTTCAGTTTCGCTTTTAGAGACAATTTCTTTAGTTGAGGATGATCAGGCACGACATTTAGCTTGCCTTTGAACATCTTTACTCGACCGATAAAGCGAGTAAGAGATTGTTCGATCAGCTCTTGTGGTTCTGCGACTTCACGTTCATTTTCAGTACGGATGATGGCCACGACTTTGTCGCCGTGAATGCACTTTTTCATGTACGCTGGTGGGATGAAGAAGCTGGTCTTGCTGTCCACTTCCAGGAAACCAAAGCCTTTATCTGTTGCTTTGATTGAACCTTCTTTTTTAGGCAGGTTTTCTTGGATTTGCTGCTTAAGCTGGGCTAATAGCGGGTTATCTTGAAACATCTTTTCTTAACTTACCAATGGAGTTGGCCACACTATAATCATTGCGGGCTATTATTACTACCTAAAGCACACAAATTCGCTGTGAATTATTGAGGAATTAAACAGCTCAACGGTGCTTTTCTCTTCGGAGAAACGGGCGGTAGGTGGATTTTTATGCGGATATTACCATTAGTGAGAATAAATTGTGATGTAATTCAATTTTTTCTAGCTTTTTTTATGCATTTAAGGAATAATCCGCCTCCCTTAGTCGTCCCTAATGGCTTATCGCGGTTGTGTACTGTGCTAACTCCTGTCTGAATGGATTTAGTAACTGGATGAATCAGTATCGAATTGGAAGAGCATATGGGACTGTTTTTTTGTTTAATTAAGTAGGATCCCAATGCAAGATTCTGTTATTCAATTCAGCGATTTATCTCTGAATGATTCTATCCTTTCTGCTCTAGACGGAATGGGTTTCGTGTCACCAACTCCAATTCAGGCTGCGGCAATCCCACACCTATTGGAAGGTGCTGACGCGCTGGGTAAAGCACAGACGGGTACAGGTAAAACGGCAGCATTCTCTCTGCCTCTTCTAAACAAGCTAGATCTTGATCAACGTAAACCACAAGCAATCGTTCTTGCTCCAACTCGTGAGCTAGCGATCCAGGTTGCGGCTGAAATGAAAAACCTTGGTAAAAACATCAAGGGTCTTAAAGTTCTAGAAATCTACGGTGGTGCATCTATCGTAGATCAAATGCGTGCTCTTAAAAACGGTGCACACGTTGTTGTTGGTACTCCTGGCCGTGTTCAAGACCTTATCAACCGTGAACGTCTACATCTTGACGAAGTGAATACTTTCGTACTTGATGAAGCGGACGAAATGCTAAACATGGGTTTCGTGGACGACGTAACTGCAATCATGGAGCACGCTCCTGAATCAGCACAACGCGTTCTATTCTCTGCAACTATGCCTCCAATGCTGAAAAACATTGTTGAGCGCTTCCTACGTGATCCTGTAACTGTTGACGTTGCTGGTAAAAACCACACTGTAGACAAAGTTCAACAGCAGTTCTGGGTAGTGAAAGGTGTAGAGAAAGATGAAGCTATGTCTCGTCTTCTTGAAACTGAAGAAACTGACGCGTCAATCGTATTCGTACGTACTCGTCAAGACACCGAGCGTCTAGCTGACTGGCTATCTGCACGTGGCTTCAAAGCTGCTGCACTGCACGGTGACATTCCTCAGTCTCTACGTGAGCGTACTGTTGATCACATCAAACAAGGTGTTATCGACATCCTAGTGGCAACTGACGTTGTTGCACGTGGTCTTGATGTTCCACGTATCACTCACGTATTTAACTACGACATCCCATTCGATGTTGAGTCTTACATCCACCGTATCGGTCGTACTGGCCGTGCAGGACGTAAAGGTAAAGCGATCCTTCTAGTTCGCACTAACCAAATCCGCATGCTTCGCACTATCGAGCGCGTGACTAAGTCATCTATGGAAGAAATCCAACTTCCTCTACGTGACCAAGTTGCAGAAGCTCGTCTAAACAAGCTAGCGGCTGAACTGGAAGCTGAGAAAGAGCACAAAGCACTAGACAAGTTCGCAGAGCTAGTAGAGAAACTACAAACTTCTCTAGAAATCGACCCTGCGATGCTTGCTGCAATGCTTCTTAAGCGTCAACAAGGTAAACGTCCTCTGTTCTACATTGGCGAAGACCCAATGGTTGAAGCAATTGAGCGTGACAAGCAGCGTCGTAAAGAACGCCGTGAAGGTGGTCGTGAAGGCGGTCGTAGCTTCAACAACCAAGACTGGGATACTTACCAGCTTCAAGTTGGTCGCGAGCAAGGCGTTCAAGTTAAAGATATCGTTGGCGCTCTAGCAAACGAACTAGGCCTAGGTAAAGGTTCTATCGGTGCGATCAAGCTAGCGCAAGGTCATACATTCGTTCAGTTACCAAAAGCAATGACTTCTGAAGCTGCGAGCAAGCTAAGCAAACTGCGTATCCGTCAACAAGATGTTGGTGCTGTAGTATGTGACTTCGACGATTTCCGCGAGTCTCGTGGTGGTCGCCGTGACGGTGGTCGTCGCGATGGCGGTCGTCGTGAAGGTGGTTTCCGTGGTAACCGCGAAGGTGGCAACCGTGGTGGTGAGCGTCGTGAAGGCGGTCGTCGTGAAGGTGGCTTCCGTGGTAACCGTGACGGCAACCGCGAAGGTAACCGTGAAGGTGGCGAACGTCGTTTCGATCGTAACCGTGGTGGTGATCACCGTGGTAACTACCGTGGCGAACGTGGTCACGGCCGTGGTCGTCGCACTCAAGACGCATAATCAGCGCAGTACTACACAGTTACATAAATTGTTGTAGAGATTGATTTGAAAGCCGAGCATTAAGCTCGGCTTTTTTATGCGCGCCGGGTATGACTTTGTTTGTCGTCGTGCTCGTTAACCCAATTAATCACTTCATTCAGCGGCAGCGCAGGGCAAAATAGGTAGCCTTGAATGATGTCGCAGCCTCTGCTTCTTAAAAAATACAGCGTGTCCATGTCCTGAACGCCTTCCGCTACCACTGAGTACCCTAAACCATGTGCTAGAGCTATCGTGTTCTCTACGATGGAACGAGAGCCTTCTGTGCGATTTGCTGTGCACAAAAACGAACGGTCGATTTTAATTTGATCCACAGGCAGATCCCGCAATAAAGAAAGCGACGAGTACCCCGTACCGAAGTCATCCAAACTGATTTTAATACCCAACCCTTTAATTTGGTGAATGAGTGGGTTGAGCTCCACAACTCTATCTATTGCCATGGTTTCCGTGATTTCCAAACTGATCAGATCGGCAAATTGCGGATTGTTTTCAAGCAGTTTCTCAAGACGATGGAAAAGAAGGTTCGAAGAGAGGTCTTTGGCTGAAAGGTTCACGTGTACGGGCAACTTAATGCCTTTTTCGATAAAGGTTTTGAGATCTTTTTCTACCTGGCCCAATACCCACATGGTGATGTTGTGGACTTGGTTGCTGCGCTCCGCGATGGGGATGAAGTCGTTGGGTGAGATAGTTTTCCCGTTTTCATCGTGCCAACGGATCACTGCCTCGAACCCGACAGCTAAATTGGTGTTCGCATCAATCAAGGGTTGGTAGTACAACTGAAACTCTTCTTTCTCTAACGCGCATTGAATGCGAGAGGAAATTTCAAGCTGGTACTTGGCGCCTACGTTCATATCATCATGATAAAACGCGAATAAATTGCCGTTGCGTTTGGCGTGGTACATGGCAATATCAGCATGTTTAATCAAAAGATCATTCGAGATCGCGTCGTAAGGGTAGGTGCTTATCCCAAATACAACACGTGAAGATACTTGGAACTCATCTAGGTGAAAGCGTGCAGAGAGGGCGCAATCTAGGCTTTCGATAAGTTCTGTGCCCGTTTTTTCACAGGCGGAAGAGGTGAGAATGACAAATTCATCGCCCCCCACACGGAAGATCTTGTCGCTCCCTTTGAGCTTGTCTTGCAATCGTTGACCAATCTGAATCAGTAACTGGTCTCCGCAGAAGTGTCCCATCGCATCGTTCACTTGTTTAAAGTTCACTACGTCAAACAGAATGACAGAGAAAGGGTCGCCAGATTGTATTCTGTCATCAATCAGTTCGAAGCAATATTTGCGATTGGGAAGCCCTGTCAGGGAGTCATGAACCGCATTTCGTTTTTCTCGCTCCGCGACGCTGTGTAGCTCTAAGATGGAATCGTTGCTCCACTTGATGACTAAAACGACAAAAATACTGCCACCGAATAAGAGCAAAGAAACACCAGTTTCAAGCAGTGATGCCACTGGTTTTTTCATGATTGCGTGCAAGAAAGCAGCATACGCAAAAATGAAGCAACTTATTAACATCAACAGCCATGTCCACCCGGGTACCTCTGTTTTCGAGCAAATATTTTTTGTCATCTGCCATCCCCAGCAGAGCAAAATCAAACCTAAGATCACTAATAAAAAGGCTATTGTGGGCACGCTATTACCCCGAATTATTGATGAGATTGTTATTTTTATACATCCAATAAACAACGTAGCTCATAGGTTTGAATTTGTACAAATTGACCAATTCATAAATTAGCTTTAACAAATCATATTTTTTAGACTTCAAATAAAATCAAAACTTGCTATAGATCAACAAAATTTGTTCAATCAAATCGCTTTCACTAAAAGATTGTTGAAAGATTAAAAAATTATTGAATAATAGGGGAGCAAACAAGAAGTACGCAGCGCGGAAGCGCAATTACAACCTCTGCTCCACAACAGGATAACTACATGTCTAATTCGTTTGTACTGGTGATCAACTCTGGTAGCTCTTCACTAAAATTTGCAGTCATCGATTCCGTATCGGGTGACGCGGTGCTAAGTGGTCTGGGCGAATGCTTTGGTCTATCAGACGCTCGTATGAGCTGGAAATTCAACGGTGAAAAAAAGGAAATCTCCATCGAAGGTGACGATAGCCATCACAAAATCGCTATCGGCAAACTAGTAGGTTTAACCGAAGAGTTAGGTCTAGCTCAAGACATCGTTGCTGTGGGCCATCGTATTGTTCACGGCGGTGAGAAATTCACTAAAACCGTTCGTATTACTGAAGAAGTTACACAAGAAATTGAGAAGCTTGCAGACCTTGCTCCACTTCACAACCCAGCTGGTGCTATCGGCATCCGTGCTGCTGTTGAAGCGTTTCCAAGCCTTCCACAATTTGCAGTATTCGATACAGCGTTCCACCAAACAATGCCTCAACGTGCGTTCACTGGTGCAATCGCTAAAGAACTTTACACAGATTTCGGCATTCGTCGTTACGGGTTCCACGGCACAAGTCATTACTTTGTAAGTCGCGAAGCTGCGAAGATGATCAACAAGCCGATTGAAGAATCGAGCTTCATCTCTGTTCACTTAGGTAACGGTGCTTCTGTTTGTGCAATCAACAATGGTGAATCTGTAGATACGTCTATGGGCTTCACTCCGCTGTCGGGTCTAATGATGGGTACACGTTGTGGTGACCTTGACCCAGGCATCATTGAGTACCTTCTGAAGAAAGGTTGGTCTCAAGAGAAAGTGTTCAACTCACTGAACAAAGCTTCTGGCTTCTTAGGTGTTTCTGGCCTAACAAGCGACGCACGCGGTATTTTGGAAGCAATGGAAGAAGGCCACGAAGGCGCTGCCCTTGCATTCCAAGTGTTCACATACCGTGTGTCTAAATACATCGCTTCTTACCTTGCTGCGCTCGATTCATTCGACGGCATCATCTTCACTGGCGGTATTGGCGAGAACTCTATGCCAATTCGTCGTGAAATTCTGAAAAACCTAAAACTGCTAGGTTTTGTTGAAGATGTGAAAGGTAACGAAGACGCTCGATTTGGTAACGCAGGTGTGATTGCTACATCTGAGTTGCTAGGTGCGAAAGCACTGGTTATTCCTACCAACGAAGAGTGGGTAATCGCTCAACAGTCGGTGGAACTGCTGTAAAACGGCAAAAATTTTGGGAACTAAGTCAAAGCTCTTTCCGTAAGGAAAGAGCTTTTTTTGATCTATCACTTCACTTTCCTCATATAAGCGTCTTGCCCGAATCTGATTGCGATTTTGTCGTTCACATTGATTAACAAATGTCCTCTAGTGATATTAATGTAATTAATTGTGAGCCAAGTCTAAATTCCAGTATACTGCTACCTGAGTAATATCGAGCTGTATAGATATAGATATAAATAATAAACCTTTGATTAATCAATAGATTGGTCGAGTAAGGGAAAGTAATGTTTTTTAATAAGTCGCTTCAACAAGAAAACCAACGATTAAAACAAGAGCTCTACAGCCTACAACAGATCCAGCAAAGCCTAGACGAAGAAATGTTAAGGCTGACGTTGGATGCGAAAGGCAAAGTCACATCGGCAAACCAAAAGTTTTTGCAGCAACTTTCACTGTCAGATAAGGACATCTTGGCGAAGCATATTTCTGACCTTGTACCATCAAACGTTAGAAATACTGACCACTTTTACCGCATGAAACAGTCGGTTCAAGCAAAAGCATTCTGGAATGGCGCGTTTCAAATCACCAAGGGGGATGGTGAAGAGGCGTGGTTAAGAGTGGTTATTCAGCCTGTGCGAAATACAAGTGACCAGGTTGAGAGCTTTTTTGTGTTTGCCTCTGAACTGACTCGAACGATCACGACATCGCGCGAGTACGAAGACATGCTGAATGCACTGAGCCGCTCGATGGCAGTCATTGAATTTACGTTAGACGGTACAGTGCTTAAAGCAAATGATAACTTCCTCAGCACGATGGGTTACAAACATGAACAAATCGTGGGTAAGCATCACCGAATTTTCTGTTTGCCTGAAGAGGCAAACTCTTCGGCCTATCACGACTTTTGGAAAAGGCTGGCAAGTGGGCAGTTTGTTACCGACCGATTCAAACGCGTAGACCAATATGGCTCAGTCGTGTGGCTGGAAGCTTCTTACAACCCGATCCATAACGACAGAGGCGAGCTGTACAAAGTGGTCAAATTTGCGACCAACATTACTCAGCAAGTGCTTCAAGAGCAATCCATGGCGCAAGCGGCGCAGTTGGCGAATGAAGTATCTCAGGAAACGGGCACTCAAACTGTCCAAGGCCGTCAAGTAATCGGCTCTACCCTTGAGAAAATGCAGATCCTTTCAGAGCAAATGCAGCAAGCCAATGCCGCCATCGAAGATTTGAAAGCACACTCATCGAAAATCAGTGAACTGGTGAATAGCATTAGCGGAATTGCTGACCAAACGAACTTGTTGGCGCTCAACGCGGCAATAGAAGCCGCTCGCGCCGGCGATCATGGACGTGGTTTCGCGGTGGTTGCCGATGAAGTACGCCAGCTTGCCATGCGCACCAATACCACGACAGATGTGATTGTCTCGATGGTGACGGAAAACCTAGAGCGCACCAATAATGCTGTTGCACTGATTTCTCAGTGTCAAAAAGAGGCGCTTGATACTCTAGAGCTCTCTGAAAAGGCGGGCAATGTTATGAACGATATTCAAGACGGAGCAAGCCGAGTGGTTGAAGCTGTCGCACAGTTCAACCGCACCTTGTAATTAATCGCTTCAAAAACTTCTGCTTCAAAGAGCCCATTCTCGGTTCTAGTTTTCCTTCCTCGCTTCGCGAAAGCCGTTTATAGCGAGGAAGGTAACACGCTGTTATTTCTCGATGAAATCTCACCTGCAATGTATAATGCCGACGTTTCGCAAACGTTAACATCTTCCATTCTTATTACACACCTCGTCAGCATTTGCGATACGAATATAAATAACTTTCGTAGCTTAAAATCGATATAAATATCCCCACTGATGACGATTCATCAGGCCTTTTTGTGAGTAATTATGTTTAACTCAGAACGCAAAGCGACCGTGATTCTGGTGGCCACTACGATGATAGCGGCACTGGGCTGGATTTTTTCCAAAGAAACCATCCAAGGGCTGCCTCCCTTTGGTTTTATTGGCTTGCGATTTACCATCGCCTCTCTCTGTTTACTGCCATTGTGTTACCGACCACTAAAAGCGGCACGGTTAAAAGACGTGTTAGCAGCTAGCGGCGTAGGTTTGCTGCTTGGCGGCGCTGTGATGACGTGGATTTACGCCATTTCAATCAGCGATACGCTAGGCGAGGGCGCATTTATTATGAGCCTCTCGATGCTGTTCGTGCCAATCGTGGCTTGGGTAATGTTTCAACAACGCCCTCAGCGCATCTTTTGGATCTCGTTACCTATTGCGGTGATTGGTTTAGCGTGCCTTTCATTGGCTGGAGGTTGGAAGCAGTCTGCGAGTCAACTCTGGTTTCTTGGAGCGGCGCTTATCTTGGCGCTACACTTTAATGTAAACAGCAAATATTCGCAGAAGTTGCCCGTATTACTACTGACTTGTGTTCAGCTGTTTTCGGCAGGCTGTCTAGGTCTATTGGTGTCGTTCTTGATGGAATCACGACCAGAGCAGGTGGATTCATCCATTTGGTGGTGGTTTGCGCTCAGTACGTTGCTCGCGACGAGTTTGCGTTACGTTATGCAGACTATGGGGCAAAAGTTTGTCCAAGCAGGGAATGCGGCACTGATTATGATCTTAGAGCCGGTTTGGACGGTTGTTCTCAGCATTCTTTGGTATGGCGAAGTTCTGACGGCCAATAAACTTGTTGGTTGTCTGCTGATTCTCTTTTCTTTGGTGATTTACCGCACTGGCGGCAGATTCCGCTTCCCCAAGCGAGCGTAAATACACGCTCTAAAGATGAACGACGATGGCAAATACTGAACATCAAGAAACATTAGATTTTTTAGATAAGCTGAGCGTTTGCTTGTATCGCGCTGGCATCAGTGTGTTTGCCATCGCTCTTTTGGGGTTGGCTGCGTTGGAAAGTCAATGGCTCGACGGGGTGGATGGCAGATATAGAGCAGTCTTTGCGGTATTCGCCATTGCTGGTGCAATGTCGGCGAGTAATATTCACGTTTACAGTAAGTCAGTTCGCACCATCATCAGTTGGTCTGGTTGGATAGGGGTGATCTTGATGGTCTGCGACCCAGAGTTAAATCGAGTGTGGCTCGCATTAGGCTTTATCTTTGTCACCTTTTCTGGGATTGCGTTGAAAGAGTCGTTCTGTTTCAAAGTCCTTGGCTTGAAATTGGTACCTACGCTGTTGGTTGTGACGACATTTGCGTTGTGGTTCGAACAGTCAACCATTGTTGCAATCTCTGCGCTTCTTGCGGGTTTGATCATGGCCTACTTATCTATAGCAAAATGGCGCATGCCACTGCACTTTGATATCGGCATCAAAGCGAATTATGAAGTCTAACGGGCGGGTTAGTTGAGCCCGTCACGCAAAGTGCGTTATTCCATTCTATGACGTAATGCCTGCGAAACCTTCGATGTTGGTTGGCGTTGCAGTTCATCGCTTATCATCCATCCTGCTTTGGCTAACAGCTCTAAATCCACGCCAGTTTCAATGCCCAAGCCTTGGCATAAATACAACACGTCTTCTGTAGCAACATTGCCGGATGCACCATGTGCGTACGGACACCCTCCCAATCCTGCGACACTGCTGTCTACCGTGGTGATGCCCATACTTAAGGCCTGGTAGATATTTGCCAGCGCTTGCCCCCATGTATCATGAAAGTGTACGGCTAAACGTTGGTTTGGAATGCTCGCTAGCACCGATTCCAGCATTTCTTTTACACGATTAGGCGTACCGGTTCCGATCGTGTCGCCCAAGGACACCTCGTAGCATCCCAACTCGATCAACGCTTGCGATATGTTGGCTACTTGTGTTGGAGATGTCGCCCCTTCGTAAGGGCAATCGACGACGCACGACAGATATCCACGAACTGGAACATGGTATTTATCGGCCTGAACCATTAATGGCTCGAAGCGTTTCAAGCTCTCTGCAATTGAACAGTTTATATTATGCTGGCAAAAACCTTCAGAAGCCGAAGTGAAAATGGCGACCTGATTGGCGCCAGCATCTAAGGCTTGCTCTAACCCTTGGAGGTTGGGGGTGAGTGCCGAGTAAGTCACCGAGGCTCTTCGCGTGATATTTTGCATGACTTCTTTGGAATCTGCCATGTGCGGAACCCATTTGGGGGAGACAAATGAGCCGGCTTCGATGTGACTCAAACCCGTGTCAGAAAGTAAATCAATCAGCCGGATTTTAGTGCGAGTCGAAACTGGGGATTCATTTTGAAGTCCATCTCTAGGGCCAACTTCAACAATGTTTACGTTAGTAGGCAGTGTCATTCTTCCTCCGCATCAGGTTGATGGACCCAGCTCGGAGGCCGTTTTTCTAAGAAAGCTTGTAAACCGTCTTGCCCTTGAGGCGATACACGGATATCGGCGATCAATTGGCTGGTGTAGCGGATAAGCTGAGAATCAATGGGATTTTGGTGGCATTGTTCGCACAGTGCTTTCGCTTTTCTCATCGCATCTGGGCTATTGAGTAGCAAAGAAGCGACGACTTCGCTTACGCATGATTCAAGCTCGTCATCTTTTTTCACTTCATGCACGATGCCAAATTGTTGCGCTTTAACCGCAGGGATGACTTCACCACTGAGGATGTAACGACGTGCTTGTCGATTGCCCATCGCACGCATCACGTATGGTGCAATGGTGGCGGGCACCAATCCCAGTTTGACTTCACTCAAGCAAAACTGAGCGGAGTGGCTGGCGATAGCGATATCGCTGCAGCAAATTAGCCCCAATGCGCCACCAAAGGCTGAGCCTTGTACGACAGCGATGGTGGGTTGAGGGAAGGCATCCAACGTTTCCATTAGGCGAGCGAGGCTTTGTGCATCGACTAGGTTTTCTTTTCGGGTACTATTTGCCATCGATTGCATCCAAGCTAAGTCCGCACCAGAGGAAAAGTGTTTGCCATTACTGCGCAGCACTAAGCAACGCACATCGGTTCTTAGTGCAAGATAATCTAAGCGATGGATGATCAAATCAATCATGCAGGCATCGAAGGCATTGTGTTTCTTTGTCCGATTCAGCGTCAGCGTTGCAACACCGAATTCGTCAACCTGCCAAAGCACATCATTGTGTCGTTGAGCGTTTGGAACAATGCTTGGTTGTCTTTCCTGCATAATGATTTCCTTGTGAACGTTTATTTCAATTGCGCGGTTACATTCTAAAGATGCCAAATTCGCTATCAGGTATTGGCGCGTTGAGCGCGGCCATTAACGCTTGTGCAAGCACGTTTCGCGTCTCTTTGGGGTCAATGATGCCGTCGTCCCATAATCTTGCACTGGCAAAGTACGGATGCCCTTGGGTCTCATACAAGTCTATGATCGATTCTTTGAAAGTGTGTTCTTCTTGCTCGGACCATTCTTCGCCGCGACGTTGGTTTATCTCTTTGCGCACCTGAGTCAACACGCCAGCGGCTTGCTCTCCGCCCATTACGGAAATACGTGCGTTTGGCCACATCCACATCATGGTTGGGTCATACGCTCGTCCGCACATGCCGTAGTTTCCTGCGCCGTAAGAACCGCCAATGATCACGGTGAATTTGGGCACATCAGCACACGCCACCGCCATCACCAGTTTTGCGCCGTGTTTGGCTATGCCTTCTTCCTCGACTTTTTTGCCGACCATGAATCCGGTGATGTTTTGCAAAAAGAGTAGCGGCGTTTTGCGTTTGGCGCACAGTTCAATAAAGTGCGCCCCTTTTTGTGAGGAGTCACAAAACAAAATGCCATTGTTCGCGACAATACCAATCAACTGACCATGAATGCGCGCAAAACCGCACACCAACGTGCGTCCGTAAAGGGCTTTAAACTCATCGAAATCTGAGTCATCGACGATACGCGCGATGATTTCACGTACATCAAACGACAAACGCAAATTGGCATTCACAATGCCGTACATCTCTTCGGCATCGTAACGTGGAGGTAAGATGGCACTGTCCGATTTCGGCGGCTTTGGACGGTTCGCGTTGGCAATCGCCTCGCGCGCCAAGTCTAAGGCGTGCTCATCGTTTTCGGCGTAATAATCTGCCACCCCCGATTTTCGACAATGCACATCTGCGCCGCCGAGTTCTTCACCAGTCACAACTTCGCCCGTTGCGGCTTTTACCAATGGTGGCCCAGCTAAAAAAATGGTGCCTTGTTCTTTCACCATTATCGACACGTCTGCCATTGCTGGGACATAAGCACCGCCTGCGGTGCACAGCCCCATAACAACGGCGATTTGAGGAATGCCTTTGGCCGACATTCTGGCTTGGTTGAAGAAGATACGGCCGAAGTGATCTTTATCGGGAAAGACTTCAGATTGATGGGGGAGATTTGCGCCGCCAGAGTCGACAAGGTAGACACACGGTAGTTGGCAACGCTGAGCTATCTCTTGTGCTCGAAGGTGCTTTTTCACGGTGAGAGGATAATAGGTGCCGCCTTTGACCGAAGGATCGTTGGCAATCACCATGCATTGAACTCCTTCGATTATGCCGATACCAGCCACGACACCCGCGCATGGGATGGACTCATCGTACACTTGCCAAGCGGCGAACTGACCAATTTCAAGGAAGTTGCTACCATCATCGAGCAAATGTGAAATTCGTTCTCGAACCGGGAGTTTTCCTTTTTGTTGCTGATGAGCAATGGCACGTTCGCCGCCACCGAGTTTGATGGTGGCGATGTCTTTTTGCAGCTTTTCAACCAGCATTTCCATCGCGGCTTGGTTAGAAAGAAACAGCTCGTCAGTTGGCTTGGTTTTGCTTTTTATGATGGCCATGATGACTTCCTTTTCCTAGCGAGTGAATCAGGAGCTAGCGTGATTCCTCAAACAATTCGCGCCCGATGAGCATTCGGCGAATTTCGGAGGTTCCTGCCCCAATTTCATACAGTTTTGCGTCACGCAGAAGGCGTCCGGTTGCGTATTCATTGATGTAGCCATTACCGCCGAGTAGCTGAATGGCGTCGAGCGCCATTTGTGTTGCCAATTCTGCGCTGTACAAAATCACCCCAGCGGCATCTTTGCGCGTGCATTCACCACGATCACAAGCCGCCGCGACGGTGTAGACGTACGCTTTTGCAGCGTTCATACGTGAGTACATGTCGGCCAATTTGCCCTGCACAAGCTGAAACTCGCCGATGGATTTGCCGAACTGTTTGCGCTCATGCACGTAGGGGACGACGATATCCATACACGCTTGCATAATGCCGAGTGGGCCAGCAGCTAAAACAACGCGCTCGTAATCAAGCCCACTCATCAATACTTTGACGCCACAATTGAGTGCTCCGAGAATGTTTTCTTTAGGTACTTTGCAATTGTTGAAGACGAGCTCAGATGTGTTTGAGCCTCGCATACCCAACTTATCGAGCTTTTGCGCGTCACTGAATCCGGTAAAATTGCGCTCGACAATAAACGCTGTGATCCCGCGCGATCCCGCATCAGCATCTGTTTTGGCGTACACCACGACCACGTCCGCATCGGGGCCGTTCGTGATCCACATTTTTGTGCCATTGAGTAAGAAGTGGTCGCCTTTGTCTTCGGCTTTTAATTGCATGCTGACGACATCCGAACCTGAATTGACTTCGCTCATCGCCAGAGCGCCTATGTGCGAACCATCAACTAATTTAGGCAGATACTTTTCTCGTTGCGTTGGGGTGCCGTTTCGAAAGATTTGGTTTACGCAAAGATTTGAATGTGCGCCGTAGCTGAGCGCGACGGAGGCTGATGCTCGGCTTATCTCTTCCATTGCTACAACGTGGGCGAGGTAACCCATTTCAGCACCACCATATTCTTCGCTGACGGTCACGCCAAGCAAGCCCATTTCGCCAAGAAGTGGCCATAAATGGCTCGGAAACTGATTGTAATGGTCAATATCGGCGGCAATAGGAGCTATATGCTCACTCGCGAACGCATTGACGTGATCTCGGAGCATATCAATGGTTTCACCGAGCCCGAAATTCAGCGGGATGTAGCTCGTTTTCATAACGTCTCCCTGTTGCAGGTGTGTGACTGTGAAAATCGTGCACTGCTTGAGTGAGGGAAATTTGAGTTAGTGCCGTTGTTACTTTTCGTTGTTTTTTAGTGTTTGAAGGCAGCGTTCTTTTGCGGCATTGAGCTCGCCCATGACGACACCAATGTCATTTAAATGCTGTTGCAACACGGCTTGCTTTTCTTCAATGATATTGAGCATTTTGAGCAGCTGTTCATCCGTTTGTTGCATGTCGTAAAGTTCGAACAGTTCACGTATTTCTGCCAGCGAGAAGCCGAGCCGTTTCCCTCTAAGAATCAGTTTAAGTCGGATTTTGTCCCTACGCTGATAAACGCGCATATTGCCTTTTCGCTCTGGCTCAATCAGGCCGACGTCTTCATAAAATCGAATACTGCGCGTCGTGATGTCGAACTCTTTGGCGAGATCACTGATTTTGTATTTTTCCATAACACACTTACCTCGAATAAAAATCCAGCTTCTCGAAATCTGACCATGACTGAATAAAAATTAGGTTGTTATCAATGTGTTTCTTTACCTCACTGTAAAGGCTAGTGCTATGCTTACGTAAACGTCAAGAAATCACAGTGCGATAATTTCGTTGCCGGATAAGGGATAGAGCTTCATCGTTTGAGGTGAGAAAACCTAAATAGGCAATTGTGGTGGGTAAGTTCGTACGCTGTGATACACCGTTAGGGAACGCGAATCATGGGAAACGACATTTGGATTGTCAGTGCGAAAAGAACGCCAATTGGGCGCTTTCAAGGGCTGTTGCAACCGTACTCCGCACCGCAGTTAGGCGCATTTGCCATAAAGGCCGCGATGAAATCGCTGGGTGAAAACGTACTTTCTGAAACCGTAACTGATGAAGTGTTGATGGGCTGCGTACTACCAGCCGGATGCGGACAAGCGCCGGCTAGACAGGCAGCGCTCGGTGCGGGTTTACCACCCTGTACAGGGTGCACAACCATCAATAAAGTTTGCGGTTCGGGAATGAAAAGCGTCATGCTTGCTCATGATTTGATCAAAGCTGGCACTATTCGAACGGCTGTTGCTGGAGGTATGGAAAGCATGACGAATGCGCCCTATTTGTTGAAAGAGGTGCGCAATGGCATGCGATTAGGGCATCACTCCACTTACGATCACATGTTTCTCGATGGATTGCAGGATGCCTACGAAGGGCACTTGATGGGCGTCTATGCTCAGCAAATTGCAGATAGGCTCAAATTCAGCCGTGAGAAAATGGATGAGTGGGCAACCATGTCTGCAAAACGAGCGTTAGAAGCGCAAGAGCGTGGTTTGTTTGATGATGAAATTGCACCAATTGAAATCCGTACCAAAACAGCCACAACCCATCTCGATTATGATGAGCATCCTCGCTCCATCGATCTAGAAAAAATTCCTCAGCTCAAACCCGCTTTCGATAAAAAAGGCTCAGTGACTGCGGCGAACTCCAGTGCCATTTCCGATGGTGCAGCCGCGTTGATTTTGATGGATGAAGAGACGGCGCGCCACCAAAATCTTACCCCGCTTGCCATTATCAAATCGCACGCGACTCATGCGAGAAAGCCGGATGAGTTTACGTTGGCTCCGGTCTACGCTATTGAACAATTGTTGTCGCAATTGGATTGGTCGATTGACGAAATTGATCTCTGGGAAATCAACGAAGCCTTTGCGGTAGTGACACAAATTGCGGTTGCGGAATTAGGGCTTGATTCAAGCAAGGTCAATATTAAAGGCGGAGCTTGTGCGCTCGGGCATCCAATTGGTGCCAGTGGGGCTCGCATTTTGGTCACATTGATCCACAGTTTACGACAGCTACAAGCACTGGGGATTGATGGGGATGCAAGCAACAAGAAAGTGATGCGAGGCGTTGCGTCACTGTGTATTGGCGGTGGCGAGGCGACAGCGATAGGTATCGAGATCCCGCTGTAATTTCTGCACAGTTAACAAAGGAGTAAATGATGACTCGTTTGGTTCCCTTATTTATTGATGGTGAGTTTCGTGAGTCTCAAACCTCAGATTGGGTTGAAGTCACTAATCCCGCCACCAATGACGTAATCGCGTATGTGCCATGTTCGACAAATGCTGAGATGAAAGCGGCCATCGAAAGTGCGCAAACGGCTTTTCAATCTTGGAAAGAGGTGGCGGTATCAGAGCGAGCGCGTTTGATGCTTCGCTATCAGCATCTTTTGAAAGAACATCATGATGAAATCGCAACCTTGCTTTCGCACGAAACGGGCAAAATCTTTGCCGATGCCAAAGGCGATGTTTGGCGCGGCATAGAAGTGGTTGAGCAAGCGGCCAACATTGCCAGCAACCTGATGGGAGAAACGGTCGAAAATGTCGCGACTGACATCGACAGTTACTCGATAATCCAGCCTTTGGGTGTGTGCTGCGGTATTACTCCGTTCAACTTTCCTGCCATGATCCCGTTGTGGATGTTTCCCATCGCAATCGCGAGCGGCAACACTTTCGTTCTTAAGCCTTCCGAGCAAGTGCCTTTAACCTCGATTCGCTTAGCTGAGCTTTTTGAAGAGGCGGGTGCGCCAAAAGGCGTATTGCAGATCGTTCATGGCCGCAAAGATCAAGTCGATTTCTTGCTTGCTCATCCCGATATTCGCGCGGTGTCTTTCGTCGGCTCAGTGCCTGTCGCGCAGTACATTTACACCACGGGAACTCAATACTTTAAACGCGTACAAGCCTTTGCTGGCGCTAAAAATCACATGGTTGTCATGCCTGATGCTAACAAAGATCACGTCATCAACAACTTGGTGGGATCATCGGTTGGTGCTGCAGGGCAACGTTGCATGGCGATTTCAGTCGCGGTGTTTGTTGGCGAGTCAAAAGCCTGGATTGCGGATCTCAAACAAGAAATGGCGAAAATCCATCCCGGCGCTTGGGATGATGAGGATGCTGCGTATGGCCCTTTGATCAGTGAGCAAGCCAAGCAGCGAGTTTTGGGTTTGATTGAGCTAGGCAAACAACAAGGCGCGGTGTGTGAACTTGATGGCAGCCAATGTGAAGTTGAAGGGTTTCCCGATGGTAATTGGGTCGGGCCAACGCTGTTTAGCGGCGTAACGCCGAATATGTCGATTTACACCCAGGAGATCTTTGGCCCAGTTTTGGTGTGTATTGAGGTTGAGACGTTGCAAGAGGCAATCGAGCTCGTCAATCGCAATCCTTACGGTAATGGCACGTCGATATTCACCGCTAATGGCGCGGCAGCACGGAAATATCAGCACGAGATTCAAGTTGGTCAGGTCGGTATCAATGTTCCGATTCCGGTGCCTTTGCCATTCTTCTCCTTCACGGGTTGGAGGGGCAGTTTCTATGGCGATTTGCATGCGTATGGCAAGCAAGCTGTGCGTTTTTACACCGAGACTAAAACCGTAACGGCGAGATGGTTTGATGATGACATCCCAACAGGGCCGAATTTGACCATTCAACTGCGCTGACTACCCAGCAAGGAGCTTTTATGGACTTTGAACTTAATGAAGATCAACGTGCATTTGCCGATACGGCTCAGCAGTTTTCGTTAGAGTGTTTAGCACCAATGGCCGCAGAGTGGGATGAAAAACAGAACTTTCCTAAAGACGTATTGAGAGAGGCGGGAGAACTGGGTTTTCTCAGCCTCTATACGCCAGAAGAACATGGTGGTTTGGGGTTAAGCCGTTTGGATGCGTCGATTGTTTTTGAGCAGCTCTCAATGGGGTGCACGTCGACGACTGCTTTCATGACTATCCACAATATGGTGAGTTGGATGGTGGCGAGTTTCGCGACCGAAGACGTGAGAGCCAAATATTGTCCTAAACTCGTCACCGGAGAATGGTTGGGTTCGTATTGCTTGACGGAGCCCAATGCGGGGTCGGATGCCGCTTCGTTGAGTACAACCGCGCACAAAAAAGGCGATACATACGTGTTGAATGGCGGCAAAGCATTTATCTCCGGCGCAGGAGAGACGGATGTTTTGGTCGTGATGGCGCGAACGGGCGAAGCGGGTGCCAAAGGTGTGTCTGCATTTGTTGTTCCTGCTCAAGCTGACGGCATCAGTTATGGGCGAAAAGAGCCCAAAATGGGCTGGAACAGCCAACCAACACGCGCGGTTACGTTTGACAATGTCGTTATTCCAGCAAGTCATTTACTGGGCGAAGAAGGGCAAGGCTTCATATTTGCCATGAAAGGATTGGACGGCGGGCGCATTAATATCGCGACGTGCTCCGTTGGTACGGCGCAACAAGCTCTGAATCAAGCTACGCAATATATGCTGGAGCGAAAACAGTTCGGAAAATCGTTAGCGCAATTTCAGGCGCTGCAGTTCAAGTTAGCGGACATGGCGACGGAGCTTGTCGCAGCACGGCAATTGGTGCGTTATGCCGCCAGCAAACTCGATCGAGGCGATTCCGATGCGACGACGTACTGCGCGATGGCGAAACGCTTTGCAACCGACATCGGTTTTCAAATTTGCGACCAAGCGTTGCAGATCCACGGCGGTTACGGGTACATAAAAGAGTATCCCATGGAGCGTTATTTCCGTGACGTTCGCGTACATCAAATTCTTGAGGGCACTAACGAAATTATGCGTCTGATCATCGCGCGTCGTCTGCTCTCAGAAACGTCAGCGTTGCTCTAACAAGTTATCGGGTCTGCGCCATCAAAAGGGGAAGTCACATTATGCCATCAACGCCACAAGCCATTGAGCACACCATTCAAAATCACGTCGCAGTGATTACGATGAATAATCCCCCCGCGAACACGTGGACGGCAGATAGCCTTCACGCTTTAAAAGCGTTGGTGTGTACGCTTAACCAAAATAAAGACGTTTATGCCTTGGCCATTACTGGCAGTGGTGACAAGTTTTTCTCGGCAGGTGCGGATCTCAAGTTGTTTGCTGATGGTGACAAAGCACGCGCATTAGAGATGGCGCGCTGCTTTGGTGAAGCGTTTGAAACCCTTTCCGAGTTTCGAGGTGTATCTATTGCTGCCATTAATGGTTATGCCATGGGTGGTGGGCTAGAAGTGGCGTTGGCGTGTGATATTCGAGTGGTCGAAGAGCAAGCCATACTCGCGCTGCCAGAAGCGAAAGTTGGGCTGCTTCCTTGCGCTGGTGGCACACAAAACCTCACCGCGCTTGTTGGCGAAGGATGGGCGAAACGCATGATTCTTTGCGGCGAACAAATCAGCGCCTCTCTGGCAAAAGAACTAGGCTTAGCGGAGGAGCTAGTGCCAAAAGGGGAAGCCTTAAGTAAAGCGATTGCGATGGCTGATTCGGTTGCAAATCAATCGCCTTCTTCGGTCGCCGCGTGCAAAATTTTGATTCAAAACATGCGCTCTGCGCCACTCAAACACGGCTTAATGAAAGAGCGTGAATTATTCCTCGATTTATTTGATACAGAAGATCAAACAGAAGGCGTACGCGCCTTTCTTGAAAAGCGTCCACCTAACTGGAAGAACCAATAGGAGGCTTCATGGTAGGAACGGTCACCATTACAGAAATGGATTGTGTCGATGGCGTACATCGCATCGGCGTTGCGACGTTGGATAACACGCCATCACTGAACGCATTGACGTTCGATATGTTGCTTCAACTTCACGATCAATTGATCAAATGGCAACACGATCCGCACGTGGTTTGTGTGGTGTTAAGTGGTGCGGGAGAAAAAGCATTCTGTGCTGGCGGGGATGTGCGGGCGATGTATCACGTCATGCACAATGAGAGCAAAGAAGCGACCGTAGAATTTTGCACAAAATACTTTGCGTTGGAATACGAGTGTGACTACTTAATCCATACCTACAACAAACCCATCATTGGATGGGGTGAAGGCATCGTGATGGGTGGTGGCATGGGGCTGTTTATGGGCACAAGCCACAAGGTTGTTACGCCAATATCGCGTTTAGCCATGCCAGAAATCAACATCGGTCTATATCCAGACGTAGGTGGTACTTGGTTCCTTAGTCAAATCGATCCCGAAGTGGGTTTATTCCTTGGCTTGACCGGTGCGCTCGTTAATTCGAGTGACGCTGTCACTACTGGTCTGGCGGATTGGCTGTTGCTGGAAGAGCAATATCCCACTTTGTTAAAAGAGCTACAAAAAGTGCCATGGGGGACTTCTGGTGCGAAGGAACTGGTTAGTGCGCTGTTGGCGTTGTTGGAAGAACAAATCATCGACAGCAAACCAACCACGCAAATCTGCCCTCATCTCGAGCAAATCAAAGAAGCTTGCAAAGGCGTAGACCTAAACCTCATTGCTCAACGCATTATGGCGATGGAAGACAGCAGCCCGTGGATTGCAGGTGCGAAAGAAACATTTTCGTCAGGCAGCCCGATTACTGCTCATATCTGCTTTCGACAAGTCAAAGAATATCACCGTTTACCGCTTGCAGACTGCTTCCGATTGGAGCTGAGCCTGTCGGTTCGTTGTGCGCTCTTAGGGGAATTTGAAGAGGGCGTTCGCGCTCGCCTTATCGACCGAGATGGTGAGCCAAACTGGATGTTTAAAACGGTCAGTGAAGTCGATGAAGATGTCATCGACTTATTGTTTACCTCGCTTTGGGCTGACGATGAACACCCGCTCGCCAAGCTCGGTGAACAGCCGCTAGGTTAGCCGTTAGGTCAATAAGGAGAATAATCATGAGTACCATCGCATTTATTGGGTTGGGTCGAATGGGAAATCCAATGGCGCAGAACTTGTTAGCGTCAGGGTTTAACGTGCAAATATTTGACGTGGATGTGGAAGCCGCAAAACAACTGATGCCATTTGGGGCCGTGGTTGCGAGCTCGCTCGAAGAAGTGGTGGATGGTGCAAGCACTGTGATCACCATGCTTCCTGCGGGGTCTCACGTTCGGTCGGTGTATTTGGGGGACTTACACGGGGGCGTTGGCGTGATGAACCTTGTCGCACCGAATACGCTATTGATTGACTGTTCGACGATCGATCCCGATTCAGCAAGATTGGTTGCCAATGAAGCGGCAAACAAGCGTTTGTTATTTGTCGACGCACCGGTTTCGGGTGGCGTCGCGGGAGCTAAAGCGGCTACGTTGACGTTCATTGTCGGTGGCTCGGATGAGGCATTCTCAAAAGCGAACGCCATTTTGCAGTACATGGGGAAAAACGTTTTTCATGCGGGTAAAGCTGGCGATGGGCAGATGGCTAAAATCTGTAATAACCTGATGCTGGGTATTTTGATGTCAGGCACGTGTGAGGCGCTGAACTTAGGCATTGATCATGGGCTCGATCCAAAAGTCTTGTCCAACATCATGCTGCAAAGCTCAGGACGAAACTGGGCGTTAGAGCTTTATAATCCATGCCCGGGCGTGATGGATAGCGCGCCAGCCAGCCATGATTATCAGCCGGGCTTTATGAGCAAGCTGATGCTAAAGGATTTAGGTTTGGGATTAGATGCCGCATTGCAAACCCACTCCTCGGTGCCTATGGGAGCGTTGGCGCGTAACCTCTATGCATTCCATAACTCGAGCGGTCATGGTGAGCTCGATTTCTCAAGTCTGTTTGAATTCTATAAGAACAACAAATGAACATTGTGCTGGGAGCAATAAGCTCCCAGTTTCGATATTTCGTGTCTGAGCATCGACAAGTTTGGGAGAGCAAATATGGACATAAAAAATAGCGTTATTGCGATTACAGGTGCAGGGCAGGGGCTGGGCCAAATGATGGCGATTACCCTCGCTCAATCCGGAGCTGATTTGGCTTTGCTCGATGTGAATGAAACCGGTTTACGAGAGACACAATCACAATGTCAGATGTTAAGTGCGAAAGTGTTCACTTATCCGGTTGATGTGACAAATGAATCGGATGTGGAAGCGACATTTGACGCCATTCTTCAAGATTTCGGTCAGCTTAATGGACTCATCAACAATGCGGGAGTGCTGCGAGATGGTTTACTTGTAAAAGCCAAAGATGGCGTTATCAGCAAAATGTCGTTGGAGCAGTTTAATCTCGTCATGAATGTCAATGTCACGGGAACATTTCTGTGTGGGCGTGAGGCTGCTGTAAAAATGATTGAAAGTGGCTCACAAGGGGTCATCATCAATATCTCCAGCGTTGCTAGAGCCGGGAATATTGGTCAAACCAACTATTCCGCCTCCAAAGCGGCGGTCGCTACCATGGCAACAACGTGGGCACGCGAGCTTGCAAGGTACGGCATTCGAGCCGCTGCGATTGCGCCGGGGGTTGTACATACGGCGATGGCTGATCAAATGAAGCCAGAGGCGATCGAACGTCTAGAAAAGATGATTCCGGTAGGGAGAATGGGGGAAGCGAGTGAAATCGCTCATGCCGTCAAATACATTCTTGAGAGTGATTACTTCACCGGCCGCGTGCTTGAGGTGGATGGCGGAATCCGAATGTAAACGCTTTTTCAGAGAATGACTCCCTCAGGGAAGCATATTTGTCTGCTTAGTGACGAGTCGTATTGAGGGCAGGATCTGCTTTCTTTTTTATTACCAATACACATATTCATGTAGTAAATAAAATTCTTGCCATATTTAATTAAGAATAAATACCATTCAAATATTACGTGAAATCATTAATTTGATGTTAGTCACAATTCTTTGGTTTGATTTTTAATCATCTTATAACTATCACCGTATTTATGATCAATTCATCAGTCCGTTCTTTCCTGTCTATCTAACACCTTATTAAATATGGCTTTTACTCTGTGGCACGTCAGTTTTACGCGAGAGTTTTAGCTGGTGGTTTACACACCTAAATTTCATTATTGGAAGGTTAGTTTCCAGTTGTGACTAATGAGCTTTAACTTTTTCCTCCTCATAATGCGCCAAATGTAACATTGTGTTTCAAAGTGTAACATTAAACTCACACTGTAAGTGTGGTTTTAACCACGCTGCAATCCCGTTTGATACTCGATGATCCCAATGTTGCACATGCTCAACACATAAACATTCTAATGACTATAACAACTGGTTCTTAGCTTGATACCGAACGTAATGGCATTTGCTTTGAAACCAGACAACCATCGAGAAAGTTAATGGAAGCCTCAAGATATAAACGCATCTTGTCGAGGGGGAGTTTGGCGTGCGTCATACTTTTGCTCTCAGGATGTAATTCTGCTTTGCTTGACCCGAAAGGTGCTATTGGTGTCCAAGAAAAAGAGCTGATCATCACCGCTCTTTTGCTGATGTTAATCGTCGTGATCCCTGTGATTCTGATGACGATTTACTTCGCCTACCGATACCGAGCAAGTAACACCGACGAAGAGTACGCACCAGAATGGTCGCACTCGACCAAAATCGAAGTGGTGGTATGGACAATTCCCATCATCATTATCGCCATTCTTGCCACCATCACTTGGCGTTCTACCCACGAACTAGAGCCATCCAAACCTCTGGTGAGTGATGTCAAACCGATGACGATTGAAGTGGTCTCGCTTGATTGGAAATGGTTGTTCATCTATCCGGAAGAAAACATCGCGACCGTAAACTACGTGGCGTTTCCGAAAGATGTGCCTGTGACCTTTAAGCTGACGTCAGACAACATCATGAACGCGTTTTTTATCCCGCGTTTGGGTACTCAGATTTACGCGATGCCAGGCATGGTGACTAAGTTGAATCTGATCGCTAACCACGAAGGGGACTACAAGGGCTTTGCGTCGAACTACAGCGGCGAAGGTTTCTCGCAGATGAAGTTCACCGCATCGGCAATGCCGGATCGCGCGGCATTCCTAAATTGGGTGCAAAAAGTGAAAGCAAGCCCTGATCGAATCGAAGATTGGGAGCAATACAGCTCGCTGGCTGAGCCAAGCGTTGCTGCGCCTGTCACTCTGTTCTCAAGTGTTCCTCCGTTTCTGTTCAGCAACGTCGTGACCCAACATCCGGGTTCCATGAACTGTTTGCCTGAAAACCAAGGATAATCACATGTTTGGAAGATTAACTCTGGATTCAATTCCATATCACGAGCCGATCATCATCATCACGCTGGCGATCGTCGCGTTGGTGGGATTAGCCGTGGTGGTTGCCGTGACTAAAGCTGGAAAGTGGCAATACCTATGGAATGAATGGTTTACTTCGGTAGACCACAAAAAACTTGGCTTCATGTACATCGCTGTAGCGATGTTGATGCTTGTACGTGGCTTTGCGGACGCAGTGATGATGCGTAGCCAACAGCTACTTTCCTCTGCGGGTGAAGCCGGTTACTTGCCGCCTCATCACTACGACCAAATCTTTACCGCGCATGGCGTGATTATGATTTTCTTCGTTGCGATGCCGCTCGTGATTGGTTTGATGAACATCATCGTACCGCTGCAAATCGGCGCGCGTGACGTGGCTTTCCCGTACCTGAATAACTTAAGTTTCTGGCTGTTTGTTGTCGGTGTCATCCTGACGAACATGTCTTTGGGCTTAGGTGAATTTGGTCGTACCGGTTGGTTGGCGTATCCGCCGCTGTCTGGCATTGAAGCAAGTCCGGGCGTCGGGGTCGACTATTGGATTTGGGCGCTGCAGATATCTGGTGTCGGTACCACGCTAACGGGTGTGAACTTCTTCGCCACCATTTTGCGTATGCGTACACCGTCAATGCCTATGATGAAGATGCCAGTTTTCACGTGGGCGTCGCTATGTGCCAACATTCTGATCATCATTTCGTTCCCAATTCTGACTGTCACAATCGCACTACTGACGCTCGACCGTTACTTGGGCATGCACTTCTTTACCAATGATCTTGGCGGCAACGTGATGATGTACGTCAACCTGATTTGGGCATGGGGCCACCCAGAAGTGTACATCTTGGTACTACCTATCTTTGGTGTGTTCTCAGAAGTGACGGCAACTTTCTCGCGTAAAAAGCTATTTGGTTACACCTCACTGGTGTGGGCGACGATTGTCATCACTGTTTTGGCGTTCGTGGTTTGGCTGCATCACTTCTTTACCATGGGTTCTGGCGCGAACGTGAATGCCTTCTTCGGCATCGCCACGATGATCATTTCTATCCCAACTGGGGTGAAGATCTTCAACTGGCTGTTCACTATGTACAAAGGCCGCATTCGATTTACCACACCGATGATGTGGACAGTAGGCTTCCTAATTACCTTCACCGTTGGTGGTATGACGGGCGTACTGATGGCGGTACCGGGGGCGGATTTCGTTCTGCATAACTCTGTATTTCTAATCGCACACTTTCATAACGTGATTATCGGTGGTGTGGTGTTCGGCTGTTTTGCGGCGATCACTTACTGGTTCCCGAAAGCGACCGGTTTCACCATGAATGAAACTTGGGGCAAACGCGCATTCTATCTGTGGATTGTCGGTTTCTTGATGGCGTTCCTGCCGCTTTACGCGTTGGGCTTTATGGGTATGACCCGTCGTCTGAGCCAAGACATCAACCCGGAATTCTTCCCGCTATTGGCTGTTGCGGCGGCGGGCACGGTTGTGATCGCTCTGGGCGTATTGTCTCAGTTCATCCAAATCTACGTGAGTATTCGTGACCGTGAGCAAAACCGTGACCTAACGGGTGACCCGTGGGGCGGCCGTACATTGGAATGGGCAACGTCTTCACCTCCGCCGTTCTACAACTTTGCTCATCTGCCAAAAGGCGATGTACTGGACGCGTTCTGGTATCAAAAACAAAGTGGCGAGTTCGATCCAATGAAAGAAGTGGAATACGAACGCATCCATATGCCGAAGAACACGGCAACGGGTATTTATGTGTCGGCTTGGGCGCTGGTCTTTGGCTTTGCGATGATCTGGTACATCTGGTGGCTAGCGGCAGCAAGTTTGGTGGGTATCGTTGTGACGTGTATTCAGCACAGCTACAACGATGACGTGGATTACTACGTTGAAGTGGAAGAGATCAAAGCGATCGAAGCCGCTCGCCGAGCTCAGTTAGAAGAAGCGAAGAAAGGAACCGTGAAAGACAACGAAAACAGCGATGATCTGGAGGTGACCTATGCAAACTAATGTCGCAGCTCATCATGACCACGATCACCACCATGACACGAATGGCAACAAGCTGTTTGGTTTTTGGGTTTACCTGATGAGTGACTGCGTATTGTTTGCGACTTTGTTCGCGACATACGCGGTGCTGTCTAGCAACTCAATTGCTGGTCCTACAGGTAAAGAAATTTTCGAACTGCCGTTCGTGTTTGTCGAAACCATGTTGCTGCTATTTAGTAGTATCACTTTCGGTTTTGGCATTATCGCGATGAAGCGCAACAACGTGGCGGGTCTCAAGCGCTGGATGCTAGTGACGTTTGCGCTCGGTCTTGGCTTTATCTGCATGGAAGTCTACGAGTTCCATCACCTGATTAAAGAAGGCTATGGCCCGCAGACCAGTGCGTTCCTATCGGCATTCTTTACGCTGGTTGGCACGCACGGCTTGCATGTGACCTTTGGTCTGATTTGGTTGGCGGTGGCTTATCATCAGCTTTCTACCAAAGGTCTAAACGACAACATGGCGATGCGTTTTAACTGCTTGAGCCTGTTCTGGCACTTCCTAGACATTGTTTGGATCTGTGTCTTTACCATCGTTTACTTAATGGGGGTGATGTAATGGGCCAACATGTTGAAACCAGCTCGTCGGATTACGTAAAAGGCTTCGTTGCGTCGCTGATCTTAACGGTGATTCCGTTTTACTTCGTCTGGGCGCAAACGCTGCCAGCGAGTACCACTTACGTTGTGATGTTTACCTGTGCTTTGGTGCAGATTTTTGTGCACTTTAAGTACTTCCTACACATGGAAGCGAAAACGTCAGATGGGCGTTGGAATTTGGTGTCACTGATGTTTACCGCCATTGTTGTGCTGATCCTGATTGCCGGTTCGATCTGGATTATTTACAACATGAACGTCAACATGAAGTTGTAGGCAAGGGTATGCTGAAAAGTTATTTGTCTATCACCAAACCGGGCATTATTTTCGGCAACCTGATCTCAGTTGCGGCGGGGTTCTTCCTCGCCGCAAAATCAGAACCTGCGAGCCTGACGTTGTTTTTAACAACCTTGGCTGGCGTGGGGCTGGTGATTGCTTCAGGTTGTGCGGTGAACAATATTTTTGACCGCGATATCGACCAAAAGATGGCGCGGACACAAAATCGTGAGACCGTAAAAGGGAACATCAACATCGATGTCGCCTTTGTCTATGCTTTGGCGATGTTACTGGTGGGAACGGCGCTGCTGTTCCAATTAGTTAATCCGCTTTCGGCGGTCGTGGTGCTGCTCGGTTACGTCTACTACGTGTTCTTCTACACTATGTGGTACAAGCGCAACTCAGTATACGGCACTCTCGTTGGTAGCATCTCTGGCGCCGTGCCGCCATTAGTGGGCTACTTGGCGGTGACCAACTTCATCAGCTTAGAAGCGATTTTGCTGTTTACCATGTTCTGCTTATGGCAAATGCCGCACTCCTACGCGATTGCGATGTTCCGTATGCAAGACTATCGAGAAGCGGGGATTCCGGTTTTACCCGTTAAAGAGGGTATTCATAAAGCGCACCGACACATGAAAGCGTATGTGGTGGCCTTTGGCGCAGTATCGTTGGGATTATTTTTACTTGGTGAAGCCGGCTATGAATACTTAGCGGTTGCGGCTGTCGTTTGCTTTATGTGGACGAAAGTAACCTTTCGCAGCATTGACGACAGCAATTACGTCGCGTGGTCGAAGTCGGTATTTAAAGTCTCGCTGCTGGTGGTGATGGGGATAAGTGGTGTGCTTGGCGTCGAGTTGATACCTCTTGCTCTTTAAAGGCTAGACAACGGATAACCATAGTTTTAGATGCCTGCAAAAAGTGCTTTGCAATAGAACTCTGGAACTGTCAAAACATGGAGTTGAAGTGAGAGGATATTTTCGCTTTAACTCTATTTCATTGCATCTATTAATACATTTCCATTTTTGTGTTTTTATTTTCTCCCTTTCATTGACTGTGCACTCTAAAAATCATAATTTTAATAAATCAATGGCTTGCAAGATAAATTAACAATATCAGATCGAGTTACAAGTTGGTTGGATACTACGTGATTTAATATTGAAAATGGACTTAGGGCTGATAATCAACTTATATTGAAAAGTAATTTTAGCTTACATATTTAACAATTACAGAGATTTATTAGGCTAGTCGCATTTCGAAGAAACAGTTTCTACGTTTATAGACATTAAAAGATTACCATATGAAGATTTGGATAAAATCAAATCTGAGTCGTGTATAAAATGAAGTTTATAAAATTGTTAGCCTTAGTACTCTCGTTTCAATGCTTTGCACAAAATCAAGAGTTACATCTATCTCAAAACGTTGTGCTCGATGTCCCCTTATCAAAAACAATACTTCATACGGGTAATATACTTATATTTAAATTTGGCGATAGCCATATTTCTCATGAAGTTCTGAGTCCTAAAGAGTTTTTTTCTCCCATAGATTTAACTGGTGTTGAAAAAGAATTTGTTAGATCTCTGTTCAAGTTTACGGAAAACAGTTCATTTCCACAATGGTTAAACGCAGCTTCTAATGAGTTATCAGAGACATTAGGTATTACGAAGGATAATAAAGTTATTGAGGTTAAAGGTGGGCTCGAAATATTAGGGTTCTATGATTCTGAAAGCCAAAGTGGACAGCTTTTTATATTAGATACTAGTCTAATACATCATTTTACCTTTTTGGGCTCAGATGAGCTTTTTAAAAACCTTTATCAGTCAATTCGGGAGAAAAATAATGAGTTTAACAATTGAAGAAAAGAGAAACCTAAAGACATTCTGGATTAGTTTATATGGCCCTCAAGCAAATCAATGGCCAGTTAACGCGGACATGTTCGATTTAACATATAAACTTCTAGAAGAGTCAAAGAAATGTAGCGACCTAATTGACATGGTGCCAAGGCCAATGGCTGTGGGACAAAGTCCAATGAGTTGGCTTTCTTCTGAGGTCCGCGGTCGTTTGCTTAGGACATTGCGAAATAATAAAGAACACTATGTGCTTTGTGTAAAGCCAGCATCTTTGAAAATGAAAACTCAATTCGCTATGAAGGCCTCTGGCTTATAGAGCGGGCCTTGTGGAGAAGGGCTTACTCGGCTTGGCGCTTCTCCTAAACTATTTCCACCCAATATTCTGTTGTATTAAGACTCATCCCACCAAACCTTAACCCAGATTAAAGTTTTGTCCTCCCCAAAACAGTAAGGTGCGCCTTGTTGATGTTAAGTCTCAAGGATTCAGAGAAGGAACAGCCATGCAGTATGTATCGCTGTTCCTTTTTCGTTCTTGTTGATTTACAAACGCGTCAAACAATAAAAACGAATTAAGAGGACTGGTTTTGAGTATTTTGTTTTCCGAAGCCCGCATTGGCAGCATGACCCTAAAGAACCGCTTTGTGCGTAGCGCAACGTGGGAAAATATGGCGACTGAAGATGGCCACATGACGGCAAAGCTTTACGATATTTACGAAGAGCTTGCTAAAGGTGAAGTCGGGCTAATCGTCACAGGTTACGCCAATATCGTTGAAGAAGAAAAGCCCAACGCAGGGATGATGGGTATTTACAACGACTCTTTCATCGAAGAATACAAAAAGCTCACAGAACTGGTTCATCAGTACGATTCTAAAATTGTGATGCAAATTGCTTATGGCGGTACTAAAACCACCTACAACGTCGGTGAGCGCGTGATTTTTGCACCGAGTGATGTGCCTGAGCGCGGCACGAATACTCAAGGCAAAGCGATGACGAAGGATGAAATCGACTACATCGTAAAAGCATTTGCATTAGCGAGTAAACGAGCTCAAGAAGCCGGTTTTGACGGTGTCGAGATTCATGCCGCGCACACTTACTTAATCAACCAGTTTTTAAGCCCGTACTACAACCGACGCGAAGACGAATACGGAGGCAGCTTAGAAAATCGTATGCGTTTGCTTTTGGAAATTTATTCTGAAACCAGAATGTTGGTGGGGGATGCGTTTCCAATTCTTGTGAAGCTGACCGCGACAGAATTTTTTGACGGCGGTTTAACATTCGATGAAACACGCATCGTATGTAAGAAACTCGAAGAAGTGGGCGTTGATGCGATCATCGTCTCAGGCAACATTCACGGCAAAGCAAACGAACTTGTCGGTGAAAGATTCGATGGTTGCACACTGCAAGAAGAAGGCTATTTTCACGAATACGGGCAAGTGATCAGTCAAGATATTCATATCCCCGTGATTACGGTTGGCGGGTTACGCGATATTGATGCGATCGAGAACATTGCTGAGAATACCAACATCCAGTTTTTTGCTGTTTCACGTCCTCTACTCGCTGAGCCACAGTTGATTAAACGTTGGAAAGAAGGCAATCGCGCACCAGTAGACTGTGAACGCTGCTCTAAATGCCGAACTAAGCGCGGCAACTTCTGCGTGGTATATAAGAACCGAAACCGCCGCAGTTAGTGAGTTTACATAACCAATGAAGAAGCCTCCTCGTATCGAAGGAGGCTTTGTTTTATGGCCGTATTATCATAAACACTCGACAGCTGCGTTTTGGTTTGGCTTTTCTCATCAACTAAGTCCTATCGATTTTTTAATTCCAACTCATTGATAAAAAATGGGAATAATATTAATCGTCAAAAGTATCAATAATAAGACAGTGTTTCATAGATGAAACTCAATGGCGTTCTAAACTTTAAGCGTTTTTATTTCAAACTAGGCACGAGGACAAGGTAAAGGATCTGCAATATTGAACGCTCAATGGATTGCTGATTCTGCACTTTAGGTTTCCAAGCTTGTGCCGGAAGTGAATGATGACGCTCGAATGCGGTTTGTGTTGATGCGTGTGTTGTTTACTAGAAAATGACTACTAAAACGTCACGTTTAACAGTGAGGAAGCTTGTACAAGCTCGTAGTTGCATCACTTTTTACAAGCGCTCATGTAAAACGTGAGAGGCAACTAATATGAAGAGTTTAGAAAACACAACCATTGAACATTTCAAAAGTCACTTTCAAGGTGACGTCGTTTTACCTACCGAATCTAATTACGATGAAGTTCGCCAAATCTGGAATGGCATGATTGATCGCAAGCCGAGTTTGATTGCTCGCTGTAAGTCGACAGATGACGTTGTGATGGCGGTTAACTTTGCGCGAGACAATGGTCAGCTACTTTCTGTACGAGGTGGGGGACACAATATTGCGGGCAACGCTGTCTGTGATAATGGGGTCATGATCGACCTGTCGCTCCTTACCCAAGTCCGAGTTGATGAAAATGCCAAGAGAGCGTTTGTTGAGCCGGGCTGTACCTTAGGCGACTTAGACGAAGCCACTCAAAAACACGGGTTAGCGACCCCGGTAGGAATTAACTCTACCACTGGTATTGCTGGTCTTACTTTAGGTGGTGGTTTTGGTTGGTTGAGCCGTAAATACGGTATGACGATAGATAACTTAGTCTCTGCTAACGTCGTTACTGCCGACGGACGCCAATTGCTTGCCAGTGAAACAGAAAACGAGGATCTTTTCTGGGCGCTGCGCGGAGGCGGCGGTAATTTTGGCATTGTTACGCAGTTTGAATTCCAATTGCATCCCGTTGGCCCTGAAGTACTGAGTGGTTTGATTGTCTTCCCGTTTGATCAAGCTAAATCGATCATCACGCAGTTTGCAAAATTCACCGAATCTGCACCAGAAGAGTTAAGTGTGTGGATGGTGAGTCGTAAAGCACCGCCACTCCCATTCTTACCTGAAAGCGTTCACGGTAAAGAAGTTGTCGTACTGGCGATATGTTATGCAGGCGACCCATCCGAGGGTGAAAAGCTTATTGCTCCACTCAGAGATTTTGGTGACGCACATGGTGAGCATGTTGGCGTACAACCATTTGCTGCATGGCAACAAGCGTTTGATCCCTTGCTTACTCCGGGCGCACGTAACTATTGGAAATCGCATAACTTTAACTCGCTAAGCGAAGGTGTCATTGATGCGGCGATAGAATACGCAGGGAAGTTGCCATCGCCTCAATGCGAGATTTTTATCGCCTCTCTTGGCTGCGCGGCATCTAGACCAGAACCTGAATCTATGGCTTATTCTAGCCGTGACGCTAATTACGTATTAAATGTGCACGGAAGATGGGACGCCGCAGAAGATGACCAAGCTTGTATCGCGTGGGCGAGAGACTTTTTTGCCAAAACCAAACCGTATGCCAGTGGCGGTGCGTACATTAACTTCTTAACGCAAGATGAAGCCGAACGCACTGAATCCGCATATGGCCCAACGTATGCGCGCTTACAAGAAGTGAAGAAGAAGTTTGATCCAAATAACTTGTTCAGAATGAATCAGAACATCAAGCCAGAGTGAGTGACTCGATATTCTGTTCTTCGTTATGTTGTATCTGTTTGGTAACTCAAGAATACGTAGCCACGGTCAAAGCTACGTATTCTTGTCCGGTATTTAATCCTGAACTATTTCATAATTTTCTGGGGGTTATCGATATATGCAAGGTTAGATAAGTGCCAGCAAGTAAGCTGGCCTTTTTGATCAACAAATTCTGTAAAAACCACACTCATCAAACCAGTCATATTCTCTATCTCGCTGTTTGTTTCTTATACAAAAAGTTAACAAATTAAATTTTTATACATTTTTATTGCATAAAAACTCTTTGTTGGTAATATGAATGCCAAGTGACAATTAATGCGGTATTGCAGCATGAGTATTCAGGTAAGCGGAATCAACAAATCCTACGGTGACACACAAGTTCTTCACGATGTGAGTTTCAATTGTGAAAACGGTGAAACGCTAGTGTTACTGGGCCCAAGCGGCGCGGGGAAGAGTTCTTTATTACGTGTTCTAAACCTTTTGGAAGGGGCGGATAACGGCAAGCTAAACATCGCTAATGACGTCTTTGATTTCTCGGCTGAAATCAAAGAAAAGCAAGGTTTAGCGCTTCGCCGTAAAGTGGGCATGGTATTTCAGCAATACAACTTGTGGCCTCACATGACGGTCATGGAGAACTTGATTGAAGCGCCTATTAAAGTGTCTGGAATGGATAAAGAAGAAGCTAAAACCCAAGCTATCCAAATTTTGTCTACGTTGCATTTGGCTGATAAGGCTGACGCATGGCCGATGCAGCTATCTGGTGGTCAGCAACAACGTGTGGCGATTGCTCGTGCATTGATGATGAAACCGGAAGTCTTGCTTTTTGATGAACCGACCGCAGCTCTTGATCCTGAAATTACGAACCAAGTCGTTAAGATTATTAAAGATTTAAGCGAAACTGGCATCACCCAAGTCGTAGTGACGCATGAGGTCGATTTTGCTAAGAAGATTGCTAGCCACGTTCTGTACCTCGAGAAAGGACACATCGTAGAGCATGGTACGCACGACGCTTTTGCTAACCCGCAAACCACACAGTTTGCTGATTATCTAAAGCACTAAAAACAACACCAATAAATTCAGTCAACTAACAGATAAGCTCGGCTGTCATTGCGAGTGTCAGCCCAAGACGTACACACGGAGTATTGCAATGAAAAAGATTCTACTAACTTCACTAATCGGCCTTATTTCTGCAAATGTGGCAGCAAACGCAGTGGCACAAGATGAAATCAAATTCGCGATGGAGGCGACCTACGCGCCATTCGAATACATGGATGAGAACAATCAAATCCAAGGTTTCGATGTGGATCTGGCGAATGCTCTATGTAAAGAAATGGAAGCAAAATGTAGCTTCCACAACCAATCTTTCGATAGCTTGATCCCTGCATTAAAATTCAAACGTTATGATGCGGCTATTTCTGCAATGGACATTACTGAAGCGCGTCTTGAGCAAGTCAATTTCTCGCATGCTTACTACGACAACTCGGCAGCGTTTGTTTCTATCAAAGACAAAGTCGCTGACCAAAACGCGTTAGAGGGTAAGCGTGTAGGCGTTCAAAACGGTTCAACTCACCAAAGTTACCTTATCGAGCAAATGCCGGGTGTAACGTCGGTTCCTTACTCAAGCTACCAAGATGCTTTCATCGACATGAAGAATGGCCGTATTGATTCTGTATTTGGTGACACAGCGGTAGTGGCGGAGTGGTTCAAGAAGGAAGACAACCTTGCGTACGTTGGTGAGCGCGTTACGAATCCTAAATACTTCGGTAATGGTTTTGGTATCGCAGTAAACAAAGGCAACGATGAACTTGTGAACAAGCTAAACACAGCGCTAGAAGCCGTGAAAGCGAACGGCGAATACGACGCAATCTACAACAAGTACTTCGGTAAGTAATATGGCGTTAACGGGTTACTCTTTATCGCTTGTACAAGCTAGCTGGATGACGGTTCAGCTAGCCTTCACAAGCCTTTTAGTCGGTTTAATTCTGGCAGTGGTGTTCGCCAGTGGTGAAATGTCTCGTCGCGTATTCGTGAAATGGCCTACAACGGCGTTTGTTACGGTGGTGCGAGGCTTGCCAGAAATCCTTGTCGTGTTGTTCATCTATTTTGGTTCGACTCAGGTTCTGTTTTTAATCACCGGAGACTTTATTGAGGTTAGCCCGTTTTTGTCTGGTGTGGTGGCGTTATCGTTGATCTTCGCTTCCTATGCTTCTCAAACTCTGCGCGGCGCATTAAACGCCGTAGGCAGAGGACAGAGAGAAGCTGCAAGCGCACTCGGTATCAGTCAGTTTCACGCGTTTGTGCGCATTGTGTTGCCACAAGCCGTGCGACATGCGCTTCCTGGTTTAACCAACCAATGGTTGGTTTTGCTAAAAGACACGGCGCTGGTTTCTTTGATTGGCGTGACGGATCTGCTGAAACAAGCTCAGCTTACGTCGGCAGCAACGCACGAAGCGTTTACTTGGTATGCGACGGCAGCGGCGATTTACTTAGTGATCACGCTTATCACGCAGCGCGTGGTCAAAGTGATTGATAAGAAATTCTCAATCCAAGGCATGAGTATGGGGCAGGAGGCAAACGCATGAACGAACAACATGTATGGCAAATGCTGGATGGTTTAGGCACTAGCCTTCAATTAACGGCTGCGTCTTTGGCTGTCGGCTGTATTCTTGCACTATTGATGACCTTGACGTTGATTCTACGCACTCCGGGTTTGCACTGGGTAAGCCGTGGCATCATCACTCTGTTTACTGGGACACCGTTGCTGGTTCAGATTTTCTTGGTCTACTACGGTCCGGGTCAATTTGATGCAGTTAGAGAGAGTGTGCTGTGGACTTGGCTGAGCCAACCTTGGTTCTGTGCCATGTTAGCGTTGGCATTAAATACTGCCGCGTACAGTACTCAGCTTTTTAAAGGCGCGTTTAATGCTATTCCTTCAGGTCAATGGCAAGCGTGTCGTGCGCTGGGTATGAACAAAAGTGCCACGTTACGTGTGTTACTTCCTTATGCGATTCGCCGCGCGGTACCTGCTTACTCAAACGAAGTGATTTTGGTGTTCAAAGGCACGTCTTTGGCGAGCACCATCACCATCATGGACTTGATGGGCTATGCTCAGCGCATTAATGCTCAAACCTACGATACATTAATGGTCTTCGGTGTAGCAGGCGCGTTTTATCTGAGCGTGAACGGGATTCTGACGCTTATCTTCCGCCAAGTTGAGAAAAAAGCTCTGGCTTTTGAAGCCGTATAAATACGAAACCATTGTTGATTTAAGTTCATCACATCTTCAATTTCACCATGCCTCTGCGACTGACTCTCTGGTAGGGGCATTTTTTATTTCTCTTCTCTTGTTTTACCCGGAAGTGGAAAACTGCGCATCTTTACCAAACTTAAGTGAGTAGATTTTTCTGGGTAGTAACATGGAACGACGACATTTTCTTGCGTTATGGACATTGATGTTTGCGCCATTTCTTAAAGCGGAAAGCTCTATGCGTCCGACGCCCTCTCAGACCGAAGGTCCATTTTATCCCGTGGTGAAGATTCCGCTTCGCCAAAACCTAGTATTGAAACCGGATACTTTGATCGGAGAGGCGATAACATTGCAAGGTAAAGTGTTGGATGTGTTTGGTCGTCCTATCTCTGGCGTAAAAATAGAAATTTGGCAGTGTGATGGCCAAGGGATTTATGACCATCCGAATCAACCCAGCCAAAACAAGTTTGACCCAAGTTTTTCAGGTTTTGGCGCGACAGTAACTGAAGAAGATGGACGCTATCTTTTCCAAACGCTGTTTCCTGTCCCATACAGCTCAAGACCTCCTCACATTCACGTCAAACTGTGGCGTGGCGACCACGAATTGTTGACCACCCAACTCTATTTGAAAGGACAAACAGGGAACGAATGGTGGGGTGGTAAAGCCCGCGACCATTTACAGTTTGAGCCGGTAAATATTGATCGGCGAATTGTCGGAACGTTCGATTTCGTGATTGCTTAATCTGTTTGATGTTCGCTAGCAAGGCATCAACTCAGCCAACTGCGACAAGCATTCTTTGTCTAGTATGGGATGAGTTTCGACACCAGTCACCAAAACAATATCCACCGACGGTAGTGGAGGCAAATCTTCTAAGATCTTCAGATCATCTGTGACACTGATTCTTCCCATTGCGCCAATCGCCATGCCAGAGCGAACAATGGCTCGTTGAGCAGAAGAGGTGTTACAGCAAGCTAAGAGTTGATATGGCGTTCCTCTTTTGGTCAGCGCATTAATAGCGGCGGCGTGGTATTTACAATCGGTTTGAAATAGCGCGAGAGGGATTGGCTGTGATTCGTCGATAGTGAAATCGGGGTGACTGATCCACACGCCTCTATCACTTGCGAGCCAGTATCCTTCTTCGCTATCGGGTGCACGAGTCACGATGGCGGCGTCTAATTTGCCTTCATCTAGCCATTCGCGGAGCGTCACGCTTGGCTCACTGTACACCTGGATAGAGCAGGTCGGTTCGGTTTGCTGCAATACGCGGATGAGTTTCGGCAGCAGACTATCGTTATAGTCTTCTGGACATCCTAAACGCAGTGGGCGTTTGTTTTCGTAGCGTTTTACTTGCTTGACGGCTTGATTGTGCAAACTTACGAGTTGCTCTGCATGCGCACGAAGTGACATACCCGCTTCGCTCAGTACTAGGTTGCGACCTTCCTTTTCGAATAAGCTGACATGGAGTTCATCTTCAAGCTTTCGCATTTGAGCACTAAACGCGGATTGGGTGCGATTGATTTGTTTTGCAGCACGAGTGAAGCTACCTGTTTCAACAAACGCAAGAAAGCTGCGCAGCGCGTCAATATCCATATTCTTTTCTATCCATCGTTTTTGTTGAAGTATCCCATCAAAACTATCCGTTAGTTTGAAATAAAACAATCAGATATTGTGATTTCACGCTTTAATTAATAACAACACCATTTGGCATGGAGGCAACAATGCAACTCTTTATCGGAAATCAAAACTACTCAAGTTGGTCATTGCGAGCGTGGCTCATTTTTTCTCAATACGATTTAAAAGTGGATGTGACTAAGCTAACGCTGTTTACTGAAGACTTCTACGACAAGCTGGCGAGCGTAACACCAACGGCCAAAGTGCCAACATTGGTTGATGGCGAAGTCACGGTTTGGGATTCCTTAGCGATTTTGGAATATGTGAACGAGCAGTACCTACAGGGAAAGGCGTGGCCGAGCCATGTAGCGGACAAAGCGAAAGCGCGCGCGATTTCGGCTGAAATGCATTCGGGCTTTTTTGATTTGAGAAACGAGTTACCGATGAACTGTCGCGCACGTCGAAAAGTAGGTCTGAGCGATGGAGCACTAAAGGATATTGCACGCATAGACGCAATTTGGTCTGAGCAAATGGCAAAGTTCCCAGACGCTTTTTTGTTTGGAGAGTGGTCGATTGCCGATGCTATGTATGCACCGGTTGCGTTGCGCTTTGAAACTTATGGCATTGAATTGTCCCAAGGCGCTAAAGCTTACCAGCAAAAAGTGCTAGCAAGCCATGCGGTGCAAAAGTGGCTAGCGGAAGCAAGTCAAGAAACAGATATTGTGGAAGAAGATGAAGCAGGAGTAGAGGTTTAAGTCCTCGATTTTGTTTCACCCTTGAAAGACAGAGCATGATAGACACGGTGCTATCATGCTCCATTGACTACATACTCTGATAATTAGGCCCGCCACCGCCTTCAGGCGTCTTCCACGTAATGTTTTGTGACGGATCTTTTATATCGCACGTTTTACAATGTACGCAGTTCGCGGCGTTGATTTGAAACTTCACTTTCCCATCAATTTCGACCACTTCGTAAACCCCGGCAGGGCAGTAACGCTGGCTTGGCTCATCAAACAACCCGAGGTGCACATCGATGGGGATATGAGGATAAGTCAAAACAAGATGGCACGGTTGGTTTTCTTCATGTTGTGTGCCGGATAAAAACACCGAAGATGGTTTATCAAAGCTGATTTCTCCATCCGGTTTTGGATACTCAATCGGCGGGCATTCATTTTGGGGTTTTAACTGTTCGTGATCGTGGGAATGGTCTTTCACTGTCCACGGTATTGGCTTTTTAATCAGAGGAAGCCACAAGTTGTGCTCGAAGGTAGAAAGAGCTCCGCCAAACAGGCTACCGAACTTATGCAGGTTCGCTCCAAAGTTACGCGTTTCGGCGAGTTCATCGTACAGCCAAGAGGCTTCAAATCGCGTTTGATAATCAGGTTCACACCTTGAGTCTTGTAATGCTTGATGAATGGCTTCTGCTGCTAGTAAGCCTGATTTCATCGCGGTGTGGCTGCCTTTTATCTTCGCAACGTTAAGTGTTCCTGCATCACAGCCAATTAATAAACCGCCGGGGAATTGTTGTTTCGGTAAAGAAGATAACCCACCTTTTGCGATGGCTCTTGCGCCATAAGCGATACGCTGTGACCCTTTTAGGTATTGTTTGATTGCAGGGTGGTGTTTAAAGCGCTGAAACTCATCGAATGGGCTCAAGTGGGGATTGCGATAGTTAAGATCGACAATCAACCCAACCGCAATTTGGCGGTTTTCCATGTGATAGAGGAATCCACCACCAGTTGTGTTGGTTTCGCTCAATGGCCAACCGGCGGAGTGGATGACGTTGCCAGTAAAATCTTTCGCATCAGCCGGCAGTTCCCAAATCTCTTTCAAGCCTAATGCGTAATGCTGAGGTTGTTTGCCCGCATCCAAATCGAAATGACGAATGAGCTCTTTTCCTAAATGCCCACGGCACCCTTCAGCAAACAGCGTGCATTTGGCTTTAAGCTCAATGCCCGGTTCGAAATTGGCTTTCTCTTGTCCGTTTTTATCCAGCCCCATATCGCTGGTGGTGATTCCAGTAACGGCACCTGATTCATCGTAGTTAACGCTCGCAGCGGCAAAACCAGGAAATACTTCAACGCCGAGCTGCTCAGCTTGAGTAGCAAGCCAGCGACACAGATTAGCAAGGCTAATAACGTGATTGTTTTCGTCATTATGCATGGGTTTAGGCGTGAGGAAGTGGGGCACACGTATATGATTAAGCTCCGTTGTTAGATAGAGAACATCATCATGTTGAACGGGGGCTGAAACGGGCGCTCCCATTTCCTTCCAATCTGGGAAAAGCTCGTCTAAGGCGCGAGTTTCAAATACCGCGCCAGATAATATATGTGCGCCGACCTCAGAGCCTTTTTCTACCACACAAATTGACAGCGCTTCGCCTTCACGATCTTGGTTCAACTGTGCTAATCGACATGCTGCACTTAACCCCGCAGGGCCAGCTCCGACGATCACCACATCAAACTCCATGCATTCACGTTCCATTTTTGTGCTTCCTTTTTATTTTCGTCATCTGGGTGACATTTTTCGTTTATATAGAAAACTATAGCTCAGTTAACGTAAACGTGAATTCGATGAGAGGTGGTCAGGGTTTTGGAATATGAAAGAGTGACATGAGTATGAAAATCAAACCATTAGTGATGATTGTATCTGTTCGGTTGTTGGGTTTGAATTAGTGCGTAAAGCAGAAAAAAGGCTTCCATTTAGGAAGCCTTATGTCGTTATGACTTAGTTACACTTGGCCTTTGCAGATGTTCTGCAAGCACCTTGGTAAAGCGCGCGGCTTCACCGCCGGTACAAGCTCTGTGGTCAAAGGTAATGGACAGCGGCATTGCTTTTACGGCCACGGCTTGACCGTTACGGATCACGACCCGGTCCACAATTCGTCCTGCACCGACAATCGCGACTTGCGGTGGCGAAACCACTGGTGTTGCGAAAATGCCGCCAATGGCCCCAAAGTTGGATAAAGTAATGGTTGCGTGTTGTAAGTCTTCTCGGCTGATCTTTCTGTCTCGGATGCCTTTGACGGTTTGATCGAGCCAGCGACGAACGTCTTGCGGTTCATACTCATCCGCGTGGCGAAGCACGGGGACATACAGTCCGTGACGGCTATCCACCGCTACACCAAGATTGACGGTAGGATGAACACAGCGCGTCATGGTTTCGGCATCGAACCAAGCGTTGAGAGCTGGCTCTTGTTGACAAGCGTAAACGATAGCTTGTACCAGACGAATGCTGATGTCCTCGTTTGGCAACCAATCTTCCAATAACGCTTCTTCGGTAATGGTCACCGCTGCGACGTTTTGATGCGATTCTGCCATGGTCGAGACCATCGTACGTCGCGCTCCTTTGAGCACTTCAGTGCCAGGAACTTGTTTGCCTGCTTCTTCGTAAACATCGGCATCGACGATCAAACCGCTTGGTCCGCTACCGACCATCGTTTTCAAATCTACGCCTAGCTTTTTCGCTAGCAAACGCGCGGAAGGTAAAGCGGTGATGAGTTTGTCTGTTGATTTGTTGTGGCTGCCGCCCACCCAAAAATCGTCAACATTTACATTATGAGATTGGTGAGATACGGTGCCAACAACGGTTGCGGCATCGGCGGTTTGTCGTTTTTCCGCAGAGACAGTGTTTTCTGCGCCACTTTCGTCGATTTCTAGAAGTAGGGCGCCAATATTAATTACGTCGCCTTCTTCACCATGGCGGCTGACAATTCTGCCTGCGTACGGAGCAGGAACGTCTACGGTTGCTTTCGCCGTCTCAACAGTGAGGATCACTTGGTCTAGTTTGACCATGTCGCCCACATTGACATGCCATTTTACAATTTCTGACTCAGCGAGACCTTCGCCGAGATCGGGTAAGTTAAACGTCTTCATTTCCAATCCTCCACGAGCTCGCGCGCTGCGATCACAATGTCTTCTTCCTGAACCATGAAATAATCTTCGTTACGGTAATAAGGCATAATGGTATCCATACCTGTGACTCGTTTAGGTGGCGCTTTTAGCAAGCACATCGCGTGCTCGGCGGTTCGAGCCAGCAGCTCAGAACCCACACCACACGTTTTACTGGCTTCATGTACAACCAGCAGGCGTCCGGTTTTCTCTAGTGAACGGAAAATCGTCGCGGTATCAATCGGCTTAATACTTGCCAGATCAATGACTTCGACTTCGATCCCTTGGCTTGATAGGGTTTGCGCAGCTTGGAGAGATTCAACAACACATGCTCCCCATGTCACGAGCGTAATATCTCGGCCTTTGCGCAGCGTAAAACAAGTGTCTAACGGCAATGCTTCCCCGTTATCAATCACTTCGGATTTAACGGTTCGATAGATGCGTTTGGGTTCAAAGAACATCACTGGATCGTTACTGCGAATGGCAGCAAGCAGCAAACCGTAAGCACGCTGAGGAGAAGATGGAATCACCACTTTAAAGCCTGCGGTATGTGCAAACAGTGCTTCAATGCTTTCTGAGTGGTGTTCCGGCGCGTGAATGCCGCCACCAAAAGGCGCGCGGAATACAGCCGGACAAGTGAGGCGTCCACGAGTACGGTTACGCATTCTGGCCGCGTGACACATTAGGTGCTCCATAGCCGGGAAGACGAAACCTTGGAACTGAAATTCTGCAACAGGGCGTAAACCTTGAGTTGCCATGCCCACTGCAACGCCGCCGATTAAGGCTTCTGCAAGCGGAGTATCGATGACGCGTTTTAGTCCATACTTTTGTTTGAGCCCGACGGTTGCGCGGAATACGCCGCCGTTATCACCCACGTCTTCGCCAAGTACGACGACGTTTGGATCGTGTTCCATTTCATGATGCAGAGCGAGGTTTACTGCTTCAACTAATGTAAGTTCAGCCATGTTTGCCTCCTTGCATTCGCATTGCTTTATTGATCAATTCATCGCGTTGAGCGTGAAGCTCTTGAGGAAGCGATTCGTAGAGGTAATCGAATCCGGTTTCAGGCGCTTGTTGAGGCAAGTTTAAGTAGCGTTCAACCGCGAGCTCGACTTGTTCCTTGCAGTCGCTTTGCCATTGTTGCTCTTGTTCATCGCTCCAAGCACCTTGATTGATCAAAAAGGTTTTTAGTCGGCTCACGGGCTCGAATTGCCATGCGGTTTGCACGTCATCTGCATTACGATAACGCGTCGCATCGTCGGCGGTGGTGTGGTCACTCAGACGATAACTTACCGCTTCGATCAGTGTCGCCCCTTTGCCTTTTCGTGCTCGCTCTAATGCGGTCATGGTAGCGTCATACATAGCAACAACGTCGTTGCCATCGACGGTAATCCCTGGAATGCCAGCGCCTTTTGCTTTTTCAGAAAGAAACTCCGCCGCGCATTGCAAACTGCGTGGTACAGAAATCGCCCACTGGTTGTTATTCACCACAAAAACCAACGGAATGTTCCATGTCCCTGCGCAGTTGATGGATTCGAGAAAGTCTCCTTTGGATGTCCCACCGTCACCACACATGACCAGTGCCGCTTCGTGGTTGCCTTGAATTTTCAACGCAGAAGCAACGCCGACCGCATGTGTACATTGTGTTGCGATTGGGACACAAAATGGCAAGTCTCGGCTTGGGATAGGGCTGCCTTCTGGCGCGAAGTCACTGCCGCGCTCATCGCCGCCCCAATATTGAAGATTTTTTTCCATACCAATGCCACGACACCACATCGCAGGCATATCGCGATAATAAGGGACGAAGACGTCATCGGTTTTTAATGCCCGTCCTACCGCTATACCAATGGCTTCTGAGCCAAGGTGTGAAGGGTAGGTACCTAGCTTACCTGTTCGTTGCAACGCAACGGCTTTCTGATCGTAGGTGCGAGTTAATACCATGTCGCGGTAAAACCCGACCAAAGTTTCAATGTCAGCCCAGTTGGGTAGTTGGCCGACTAGGTTCCCATGATGGTCGATAAACCGATGCATGGGTAACGCCTGAACGTTCATCTCAAGCTCCTTTTGACGCTGCGGGTCTTTTGGACTGCAGCTGTTCATTATTAAACCAAAGTCTGTATGGGTACTCAGTCTTTGATATCAGCGCAAAAGGCCATACCTAGGGTTGCGAATGTCATCGAGCGTTTGAGGCATCTATTTGTCCTTTAAACGATTGGTCTCTCACACCGCTGCTTGTTTGAAAAACACATTGTTTTAAAACGCAAGACCTCGTGTTGACTGCTATTCACTTGGCCCAACCCTCTGATTCAATCTTGGTATAACCAGATACAGTAAGTGTAAACAAAATGTTAAATTGTGCTTTAATTTGACTTTAACCCATCAGTAAAGTTTTGCTTACACCCCATTTTTGCAGAGTAAAATACTGGTTTTTTATATTATTCATTTCAAAAGCTGAATTTAATCACTTTCATTTGTTACAAAATTGCAACAAAATTGGGCTGTGAAATTTGACAAACAAAGCTAAAGTATTTGAGTGTCGTAGATTTATTTGTTGCAGAAAGATAACTTCTTCCCAATCAGACGGAATCAAGGTAGGGTGGCAGTCAATTGAAGAAGTTTGGATTCCAACGTGCCTAAGCGGCGTTAATTCGAACCTAGTGTGGTTCAGTGTTTAGATGGCTACACAGGCTTTGAACGACGGGGGAGTGCAACACTTAGAATTCAGATTGGAGAAGTTATGTACCACGTTCACGTTTACTTTCCTTTGCAACAATTGGAAAAAGCACAAGCTCTGAATGAGATCATCCGCCAAGAGCGTCAAGATGTGTTGCGCGTGTATCCATTGGTCGACAGATTAGTCGGCCCGCACAAGATGCCGATGTTTGAAATGCACCTTGAGTCGATCAGTGAAGAGTTTTTGGCTTGGTTAGATACCATTCGTGGGGATTTTTCTGTGCTTATACACCCGGTCAGCGAACGAGAACTGCGTGATCACACAGAGAGCGCGATTTGGTTAGGTCGCGAACTAGGTGTTTTCGAAGAAAAGCTAGAAAATTAACGATTTTTGCCCAAATGGTATAGACGTATGACGTCGATATCATTTGGGCGCGTTCCCTCTCTTCCTATTTCCTTCCCTGCAATCCATTCCGTAGTGTGCTAGACCTAAAGGTGTGCCTTCGCACGTTTAAAACCGTTAGCGTGTTCGTTTTTAAAACTAACATTACTCGCTGAGTAAACATATAAGATAGAAAAATCATCGCAATTCTAATTGCTTAGAAAGGCTTAAGTACGCGTTAAACGATGTGTGACGTTAGCGATGACGATGACAATTAGGGAAGTGCAGTTTACGACCTCAATAGCAACGGCAGTGGCACAGACATTTCTAAGGGGGGAGTATGTTGACGATACTGTTGATTGCATTGGCGCTGTATATTTTCTGGCTACTGTTTCGAAATGGCCCTGCATTTGCCGAGCGACTCCCAGACCACAAACGCAATTGGGTTGGCCCCACCGCTAATCAAGAAGAATGGCGCGGCTATTGTGCGGACGTATTTCAACCTTTTAGTTCCCGCACGACTTTCTATGCTATTGCCTATTTTGCCAATTATATTGCAGTGGCGAATGCGATCTCTTGGTCCATTGTCTACGAAGGCAATTATCCTGTTATGATGAGCCGTTTCGGCAGCTACTTTATTGTTAGTACGCACGACGCCATGCTGGTAGCTGGGTTTGTTTCTCTGGCTTTTTTTATCATTAACTGGCAACTGGCGATGCATTGTGCGAGTTTACTTAGCCAATATTTAGTGCGAATCCTCATCATTAATCGCACGCGTTTTGTCGCCATGAGTTTAGTGTTCAGCAGCTATTTTGCTTACTTGTTAACGATAGGAATTTTTTGGCTGTTTCACGACACGTACTCAATTTGGCAAGGATTGAAACTCACGCCTGCTTTTCTTTTATTAGCGTTATTGTTAGCCGTCGTGTTACCTGCCATGAAAAAAGAAACGTCCGAAAGCGAATAAGCGTGAATCGCTCTACCGTTTGAGTAGTAATTCATGTGCCATTGAGTTAGCATTGCCGACCTTTTTTTCGTCAGTGGGAGGACTCATGTATATTGGCTTTGACTATGGCACTGCAAACTGTTCAGTGGCAAAAATGGAATCAGGCGAGCCTGTTTTGCTAAATCTTGAAGGGGATAGCCCGTTCATTCCTTCCACCCTTGCAGCTCCGACTCGTGAGTCTGTGTCTGAGCATTTGTTTCGTCACCGTGACATCAAACCGTTTGATCAAGTTGGAGAGCAGGTACTGCGTCGCGCAATCAACTTGAACCGAGAAGAGAGCATCGAGCTGGAGCCAGAAGACATCGCGTTTGGGCAGGCAGCGTTGAACCGCTATTTAGAAGATCCACGCGATATCTATTACGTGAAGTCGCCAAAGTCGTTTCTTGGTGCATCTGGCTTGCGTGATGTTCAGCTGAGCTTCTTTGAAGATCTGGTTTGCGCCATGATGGACAACATCAAAGCTCAGGCAGAAAACCATGCTCAGCAAAGCATTACGGATGCGGTGATTGGTCGCCCAATCAACTTTCATGGTCGTGGTGGAGAAACGGCGAACATTCAAGCGGAAAATATTCTACTTCGCGCTGCCAAACGTGCCGGTTTTCAAAATATCGAATTTCAGTTTGAGCCAGTAGCCGCTGGTTTAGAATACGAAGCGACGCTTAGCGAAGACAAACTGATTTTGGTGGTGGATATCGGTGGTGGTACAACCGACTGTTCTTTGATTCAGATGGGGCCATCTTGGCGAGGAAAAGCAGACAGAACGGCAAGTTTGTTGGCTCACAGTGGTCAGCGTGTCGGCGGTAACGATCTGGATATCGCGTTGGCTTTCAAACAGTTGATGTTCCCGTTTGGAATGGAAAGCAAGATGGAATCGGGCATTGTGATGCCGACGACTCAGTTTTGGAATCCGATTGCTATCAATAACGTTGAAGCGCAAAACGACTTTTACTCACGTGAGAACTTAGCGGCGTTAAAACTGTTGCAGAAACAGGCGCAAGAGCCAGAAAAACTAGCGCGCTTGCTTGAGGTTTATCACGAATCATTAGGCTACAACATTGTCCGCCGTGCAGAAGAAGCGAAGGTGGCACTCTCTGATCAAACGGCTTACCGTACTGGCATCAACTTATTGTCGGAGCTGATTGAAGTGGACGTTCAGCGCGATGAGATGATTGAAGCGATTGAATCACCAAAGAACAAGATGACGGCGCTGGTAACAGAAGCTGTTGAGCAAGCAGGCATAAAACCGGATGCGATCTTTATGACTGGTGGTTCCGCTCGTTCGCCGATTTTACGTGACGCGGTACAAACCGTGTTGCCAAATATTCCTGTCGTCAGCGGTAACTATTTTGGTTCGGTAACCGCAGGCTTGGCACGCTGGGCGGACGTTTGCTTTAAGTGATCTTTAGTTCTGAGCGAGTTACTGATGTCACGCGCTAAATAGAACCTTTTTCTAATAAAAGAGCCCGGCAGTATGACCGGGCTCTTTTGTATGGAATGAAAGGGACTTAGTGGTGCATGTGTTTTTCCATATGACCTTTCTTTTCCACCGCCATTTCAACATCGATTTTGCCTGCGTTTTTGAGCGTCAGCGTCATTGGGAAGCGATCACCTTCTTGCAATGTTTGCGTTGGGTTGAAGATCATTAAGTGGAAGCTGCCTGGCTTAAATACCACGGTTTCGTGTGCCGCTACACGCACTTCATCGATTTTAATCATCTTCATTACTCCGTCTTCGTTCGCGTGAGTGTGGATCTCCACGCGGCCAGCGATTGGGCTTTCTGCTGCGATCAACGCGTCTTCCGTATCCCCATGGTTGGTCAGCTGAAAGAATCCGCCAATAACAGGAGCATTTGATGGCGCTTCACGACTCCAAGGATGATCGATGTGTATTTTTCCGGCTTCGTAATCGTGAGCAAGGCTCATAGGGCTAGCAATGAGAGCGATAAGTGACAAAGTGGCGATTTTCATTTGTTTAAGCATGTGTATTTTCCTTTTAAATAGAATGACTTCCCGAGCAAATGCTTAATGGGATAATTGTTATTATTGTGAGCCTGAGTTCTTAAAGAACCATTAGGCAGGAAAAACACAAGGAGGGGATTGCTTTGGTGCGATATGCTGGTAAACCAATCTGCCGCATTGAGCAAAATGGTAGGGCGTGAGCGCGTGTTTAACGCGGCGTAACCACTGAATGGTAGCAAGATAAAGCCCAACCGCGACAAGCAAGAAAAATTGCACGGCTTGCAGCAGTGGACATTCAAACTGGAAACCGTCGTGTAGCTTCAAGTTATCAATAAATTCGGAAGACGGTTGAGCGTTTACAGCGATGAGTGTATTGATGTCGACCCACTTAAAACCTTCAGCGGTACAGAGCAACACCTTTTCATTCTGAACTTTGTTAAGCCAGCTTTTATTGCGCACTTGCGTGGGATTGAGCGCCGCAGTGGAGGCCAAATACAGCTGAAACAGTACCGCGAAAATAACCGCAATAGCGGCGACTCGTTGTTTCTTAGGTTGTATTTGAGTGGTTTCCATACGATTTGATATCTGGCTGATTCGGCGCAGGATACTAACAAATAACCCTAAAAATGTAACTGCAATATTTTCAAAAAGTGATGCAAGTGTATTTTATTTGTGTGCATTACCCACCGCGCGAAAATGTGCAAAAGGAAAAACCAGGTGAGTCGTGAACCCAAGGCCATGAACGACGGGCGATAGCGAAAATTGACTGGCGAGTTAGTGTGCAAAATTTGAGAGATAAAAGATCAAACTGAACACTGATTCTGCACTTGTTTTACGTTAACGGAATTATGACAGTAATTTAATAAAGGATACGGTATTCTCTCGCTCCTTTGTGTATTCCTGAGCGTTTCTTGCTGTGGCAAGAGAGGCGTCATCTTAAGAAATTTCTCCAATGAAATACGAACAACAGATCGAATTTCGATACCCTAAAGGTCGATTCGCGATGGTGAGTGTTTATACATTCACAGGCGCCGCTATTTTAGCGTCGACGATTTTTTCTCTATTGCTATTTTTATCAATTGACGACAACCCAATGATGCAGGCGCTGTTTGGTGGTTTGGCCATCATCTTTGAAGCTGGCAAATTTTATGCGTGGTATGAATACGGCGAGCGTCGCGCCCACAGAAATTACGGTGGGGCAATTACGGCCTTGGTGTTTTACTCTGTGCTTGCCGCTATCTCTATTGGCGGTAGTATCGGCGGCATCAACAGCGCGACTAACAGCGCACAAAGCCATATTTCTGTCGAGCAAGCAAAAATCGAAGCGTTTAACCGCCAGATTGCGTCTATCGATAAACAGATCGAGCTGAACAACATCGCGGCGCAGAAGTACATCGAGATGGAGCGCATCGCAACGGGGGTGACGCGAATTCAAGAGCAAAACAAAACCCTGCGCGAAGAGCAGCAGAGATTGGCGATGGAGCGAGACAGCTTGCCTCCGGTGACACAAGGCTCGGTCATCGGTCTGATCGATAGCCTTGCAAATGCGTTCGGTACGACATCGCAACAAGCTCAGTTATGGCTGGTGGTGTTCTTATCCATCCTGCTCGATTTCTTTGCGGCGTTTTTTGTTGGTTTGATTGGTGAAGAACAACGTTTCCGTCATTATTACCGTCGCTACGCAGGCATGACTGTGGCATCAATTCGCGATATTGAACCAGAACCAGCGGGTTATCTTCCACACATTAAGGATGAAGATGAACCTGCCATTGAGCAAAAAGTTGAAGAACCGGAAGAGCCAAAAACACTACTAGAACAGGTGAGCGATGCCCTTAAAACTCATCAAATTACGTGTACGAAAAAGGCGGTAGCGAAGCAATTTAGACTTTCTGCGGAAGAGGTAGACAAAGTCTTCGAAGAGCTGGCAGAGCTTGGGCTGGTGGGTAAAAAAGCCAACCACCATTACCATTGGATTGGTCAAGCTGAAGCCGCTTAATGGTCTAGACTCAGTAAACTATTAAAGAGCGTCGATGGACGCTCTTTTCTGTTTCTGCAATTTATCTTCCACGCTTAAACTTAATCGCTTAAGCCTTAATCTTTATTGAACTTTTTGGTCACGTCTTTCACCGTTTTCTTTTCTTTTTCTGGTGTCATTGCATCAACGGCTTTGCCTGCCATCCCTTCATCCGGCAGTTTGTCTTTTCCTGCGTCAACTGCGGTATCTTTCAGTGCTTCTTTAGGCGTACAGCGACCGCCAACACCAACCACGGCTTTTGTTGCTGCGGCTTTGGCTGCTTTTTCTGCATCGCAGTCGGGATCCATCACGCTAGCTATGCTGGTGGTTGAACCAAAAAGCAAGATAAGCAGAGCGAGGTTACGTTTTTTCATGGTAGTCACCGATGTTGTGAAACATAGGTAAAGTGTAATTGAGGGAAAAGAGTTTGGCTGAGAATTTGCTGGTTTAAGCTAGGGATGCAAAGTAAGAAAAAGTGCCACCGAAGTGACACTTTTATTGGGCTTTGTTTAAACGTGGTGGCTGACCTAGTTTAGTCGTCGTAGCCTTCTCGCTCGATTTCGCGAGCGACGTTTTGATTATTGATGATCACACCATCGACTTCGACACGAGCACCATTCAAGTTCAGTTCTTCAATGCCTTGGAATTGAGTTTGCGCATCGATAACCACTAATTTGTTATTTAGCCGTTGATCAGCATCATTCTCACAACGTTCGATTTCAAATGTTCTTGCATTCGCATCATAATTTGACACATAACCTTCGCATTCAAACTCTTTGCCTTGCCATTGATGGTTGTCATCAAAATCTGGCGCTTCAAACTCAACGACGGTGGCAATGCGTTTGCCATTTCTCAAGACAGAAGAAACGTCGACTTCTTGGCCTTGTTTTAAACTCATTTTGCTACCGTCTTCGAATCGAGTTGCGTTATCAACAAAGAACGCACCGCGGTAGTTTAGTGAAAACTCGCTGTAATCGTTCGCAACCCAAGTGACGATGCCTTCCACATCGCTGTCGTTTTCTAGGTTGTCATAGCCTTCTATTTCGACGTCAGAGGCGACAAAAGTACCCCCTTCCATTTTGCCTTCCGCTTCTACCCATTGACCTACTTTTAGTTGGTCAACACTGTGGTAAGACACGGTGATGTTTGCGCCCAGTTTGAAGGTGCTTTGGTTTGCATCAATGCTTGCGATTCGGCCTTCAATTTCGTACATGTCGCCTAGGCTTGGGTAGTGGTCAACGTCAATTTCCACCACAGATAAGACTTTGTAGCCAGCATCAGCAGTTGGAAGTGAAGACACCATCACCCATTCACCTAAATCTATCTCGTTACTTAAGCCATCAAACTGCAGTTCTACACCATTTACGGTGAAGGTTTTCTTTGCGTAATCAATGGCAGTCACTCGACCTGTGATGGTTGGTTCTAGTGACACAACGGCATTCGCATCTGCTGTTTTTTGGATGTTTTCATCCACTTTTACCATCATATTTGGTTGCACAACAGCTAACGCTAATGGAGTTGTACCGTAAACCACCTTTGAAACGCGGTAAGTATATCCATTGACGGTTAATGTGCTTTCTTGAGCATCTACAGATTCAACAGACCCAATAGCCGCACTTGGTTTTGCTGCTGGGAGTGTTGATGAGCTGTCGTTATTGTCGCTGCCAGAACCACCACAACCAGACAATGCCAAACCTACGACAGAAATAAGAGCCAGTTTTTTCATTGTATTAACCTCAATTTACGAGCTAGTTTAGGAATTTGGCGGTATCTTATGAGGCATACCGTGAAGAGATCGTGAAGAAATGTGAGTCGTATGAAAATTTTAATTGTTGATGATAACCACAATGTTTCCGAGACCATTGCTGACTACCTAGAACTCGAAGGTATGACGATAGATTGCGCGTATCACGGAGAGGCTGCGCTGGCGTTGTTGGAAGGTAACCATTACGACGTGATCATTATGGACATCATGATGCCAAAACTCGATGGCATCAGTACCGTGCAAAAGCTGCGTCAGGAACAGTTTTGCGGAACGCCCATTCTTTTTCTAACCGCAAAAGACACATTAGATGACAAAATAGCGGCATTTAAAGCGGGTGGGGATGACTACTTAATGAAGCCGTTTGCGATGCAAGAGCTCAGCTTACGCATTCATGCTTTAGCTAGTCGTGGTCCACGCCAAGACATTGGTACGCTGACGTTCGCTGATATCTGTTTAGATGCGCGCACTGGTAAAGTCACGCGCGATGGTAAAGAGATCAAGCTAAGTCGCATCCAAACCAAAATCTTAAAGTTGCTCTTGAAGTACGCGCCTGCGTCAGTATCACGAACGGAAGTGATCGAAAGTGTTTGGGGTGACGAACCACCTAGTAGTGATGCATTACGCAGTCATATTTATGGTTTGAGAACTGCACTCGATAAAGGTTTTGAAGAATCACGATTAGAGACTATTCATGGACAAGGCTACCGACTTAAAGCATAACGAATACCCAAGTATTTATCGCAAGATTCGCTGGGGTTTTGGCGTGATGACGTTCGTCATGTTTACGCTGTTTTGGTCACTGATTTATGTCGCAGAAAACAAACTTGAGGTATTGAGCCTTCATCACTGGCTCGATACAGAAGCGGCGCTCTACACCGAAAATTTTCAAAAGCAGGGTTGGAAGGCCCCGTTACCAAACAAGTTGGAATTTAACTCCTATTGGAGTAAAGCACCGACGCCAAGTTGGTTGCTCGCGTTCAAATCTCCAGGCTTTTATGAATACTTGTTGGGCGAAGAGGATAAGCACTTTGTGGTGTTTGATCATCCTTCTGGCGAAGGCTTGATGTACATCGTCTTCCAAGATGACTCGGACGATTATCTGGATGAATACGAAAGCTCATTGCACCAGTTCACTCTGTTATTGGGCGGGTTGTTTTCCTTGATTATGCTTGGTTACGGCATTTATATGGTGAAAATTTTGTCTCGACCGCTCGCTAAAATAGAGTCAAAAATCAGCCAGATGCCACCCGACCAGCCTGCATTTGAAGTGGAAACGAAGTTCAGTGAAACGCGCCATATTGAGCAGACGTTGTTAGACAGTAAGAACGACATCGCGGGCTATTTCCGCCGCGAACAAGAGTTTAGTCGTTTTGCCTCTCATGAGCTTCGCACGCCTATTATGGTAATAGCAGGCTCAACAGACATTTTATCTCGAGTGCCTGACCAGCCAAGGGTGGCACAAAAAGCGATTGCGCGAATGCAAGCTGCGTGTGAAGACATGCGCGTTTTGACCGAGGCGTTTTTGTTGTTAGGTAAAGAGAAAATTGAGCCGCAGCACTTTGGCGATCAAACGCTTTTAGTTTGTTTACACCAGCAATTGGAAGAGCTTGCTCCGTTGTTTGCAAAGCAAGATGCGCATTATCAGCTTAACGAACAAAATAGCGGCGAAGTGTATGCGCCAGCAAGCTTCGTGACGATAGTCATCAACAATTTAATCAAAAATGCATTCAGTTACAGCGTTGGAGACATCGAGATCGATCTACAGCAAAACACGCTGATTATCACCAATCGTCATGACGGTAACGAAACGTATAATGCGGGTTATGGTTGCGGCTTAGTGATAGTGCAACGCATTTGTGAACGGATGGGGTGGCCGTTTGAATTAAACGATGATGGCGTCCGATTTAGCGCGAAAGTGACGTTTGTTTCTTAACGTCCCAATTTGCCAATGAAGCCAGAGTTAACGTTCTGGCTTTTTTGTCTCACTTTTTACCTCTAACTCACAGTGAAACAAGAAAAAACTAGGATTTGATTTAGAATAAGTAGAGCGAAACAGAAACTTAAGGAATGGCTATGCTTGCTTATCAGGTCAGCAAAAGTATTGAAATCAACAAATCTCAAAGTGAGATCATCGATTATCTAAAGGATTTTAAAAACTGGCCTGAGTGGTCTCCTTGGATCATTTTGGAGCCAAGCTGCGAGCTGACTTACAGTGACAATCAAGGCCACGTTGGTGCTGGTTACCAATGGAATGGGCAACGAATTGGAACGGGGGCGGTTGTTCTGGAAAGCACACAAGAACATCGTTTAGACATGGAGCTACATTTTTTTCGCCCCATCAAAAGCCACGGCAAGGTAACGCTCATCGTGACGCCGTCACAAGATGGTTGTACCGTAGAATGGCAAATGCAGTCTCGTGTTCCTTGGTATCTGTTTTTTCTGAAAACGATGTTCAAATCCATGGTTGAAATGGATTACGATCGTGGACTCAAGATGCTAAAAAGCCAGTTAGAAACTGGGCAAATATTGTCGCAGTTGAGCGAAATCGGCACTCGTCATCAAGATTTGATTCATTACGTTGGTTTGCAAGGTTCAGGGACAATTCCTGAGCTTGGTCCAATCATGAAAAAGCAAACTCAAAGACTGTACGAACTGATGCAGAAAGAAAGTCTGCCCGTCAGCGGCGAACTGTTCTGCTATTACCTTTCAATGGACATGAAGCTCGGTCATTTTGAATTTGTAACCTGCTTGCCCGTGAATGAAATGGTAGAGGTACCAAATGGTTTTGTGTTTGGCACGATTCCAGCGTGTGAAACTTTTGTGATTGAGCACAAAGGTGACTACCAGTTTTTGGGCAATGCGTGGTCGTTAGGGATGAATTTGACACGCCAAAACGGCATAAAAGTGAAGAGCAAGCCTTTGGGGATTGAGCGCTACTTGAATAACCCGAATGAGACACCTAAAGCCGGCCTACGTACAGAAGTGATCCTATTTAAGAAATGATTTGGGTTGCAAAACCATGATGTAACACGCGGTTTCATCCTAACTGAATGATAGTATTGATGAATACTTGTAAGCAAAACAGTAATTAAAGTGACGGCTTATATTCGCAGTCACTTTTTCTGGATGAAATATGACAATCAGATACTCTTTACTTGCGGCCAGTTTACTGGCTGGGCTTGTTCACGCCAATGAAGCACCGAAAAATATTATTTATATGATCGGTGATGGAATGGGCCCTGCCTACACAACCGCCTACCGTTATTATCAAGATAGCCCAGAGACTAAACAGATTGAGCCTACAGTCTTTGACTCGATACTGGTTGGCATGGCTCACACCTATCCCGATGATGATACTTATGTCACTGACAGTGCAGCAGGCGCGACGGCCTTAAGCAGTGGCATAAAGAGTTACAATGGCGCCGTCGCTGTCGATACCCATAAAAAGCCAGTTAAAACGATGTTGGAAGTAGCGAAAGAGCAGGGCATGACAACCGCTCTAGTGGCGACTTCGCAAATTAACCACGCGACGCCCGCAAGCTTTGCCGCACACAACGAATCTCGTCGTAATTATGATCAGATAGCAGACGACTACTTGGATAACAAAGTAAATGGAAAGCTGCCCGTCGATCTGTTACTTGGTGGTGGTGTTCGATATTTTGAGCGTGAAGACAGAAATCTGATTGAAGAATTTAAAATGCAGGGTTATCACTACCTAACGGATTTTGATACCTTGCCTTCGTTGCAAACATTGCCTGCGATTGGGTTGTTTGCCGACAAAGCATTTCCGTTTGCTTTGGATGACAATCCCAACCGACTGGAGAATATGACGAACAAGGCGCTGTCGTTATTGTCGCGCTCAGAGCATGGCTTTTTCGTTATGATCGAAGGAAGCCAAATCGACTGGTGCGGTCATGCGAATGACATAGCATGCGCGATGGCAGAAATGGATGATTTTGCTAAGTCGATTGCTTTAGCCAAGGCGTATGTTGATGCTCATCCTGACACTTTGCTCGTTGTCACCGCCGATCACTCCACGGGAGGTTTAACTATCGGTGCAAATGGAGAATACGACTGGAAAACGGATGTGATCAAAGGCGTGCATCAAACGGCGTGGCCATTAGCAACGTCACTTGCAAAGGGTTCAGACATCAAACAAGTGTGGTCAGAATCAGTAGATTGGGCGCTGTCAGATGTGCAATTTGCGCTCCTCATTGACGCGAAGAAGAGTGAAGAGCCCGCGAAAGCGCTTTATCAAGCCGTAAAGTCAATCATCAACGATCAAAGCCTTACAGGTTGGACGACAAAAGGGCATACCGCGGTGGATGTTCAGGTGTTTGCTTATGGTAAGGGGTCACAAGCATTCGTTGGCTCTCAGAACAATACCGATATCGCAAACAAGTTGATTGGTTATCTTCAATAAGAGACGTTTTTTAGCCGAAGATAAGTTAGAAGTTGCTCTGTAAACGAAAGAACAAAGAAAATGCCTCAGCAATTGCTGAGGCATTGTTTTAGAAGCCAACTTCTCTTGCTAGAGAATTATTGTGCACGGTATTTACCGCTGTTTAGTTCAATTTTAGACGCTTTGACGCGACTGTCAGCATTCAAGTAATCGCTGATGCTAAGCAAGTCTTGTCCTTCAGAAGCTTTTAGCACCGCAGATTCACCATCTGCAAACACAACGTCTAGCTTTAACTCTTTTGCTACTGCTTTGGCATCAGCGGCGTTGTTTACAGTGATGTAGATAAGTCCCGTCGCTTTAGACACATTGCCAAACGCGTTCTTAAACACCTCGTCACCGGCTTGCAGTTTAACCGCTTCAGAGAGATTGCTCACTGTGTTCGTTTGCACTTTACGATACGCTTCACCATTCACCTCAACGGCATCAGAAGGAACAAATAACTCGGGATTTGGTTGTTGCGACAACTGCGTTTCGGCATAGGCTGCGTTGGCTATTAGTGAAAGAGCCAAAATAGAAAATGTCTGATATTTCATGTGATTGACTCCTTAGTGGCCAAAGATACGCATAGACCAGTTTTTGATAACTCCTGGTTTTGCGTTGTTCGCCATCGGTACATCATAGATAGCGGATGAGTTGAAGTAAGCGATAAATGAGAAGACTTCATCACCGTTTGTATCGATAGCTCTCAGTGTCCATTCTCCCTTGGCATTCTCGCCGTAGAATTGGTTAGACAACATCAGTTGGTTTTCGTAACCCGTAATGTTTGGATCAAGAGACTGACCAACAAGGCCGTTACGTGGTGTTTGCAATACGGTGCGAGTGCCTGATGGGGAAACAAGCTCGATTGCCAAATCAGGTAGACGCGAGTGCTCTAGCGTCAGCTGCACCTGTACAGACTCAACGGTAATGTCGTCAGTAATTGCGATGTTTGACGAACCACCAGCAAGGCTTGCATCTGGCACACTGACTTCTGTTGCATTGTTTGCCCACGGTGTGATGTTTTGCGCTGGCAGAACATTATTTGTCATGCGAGCGCGTTTCATCGCTTCATCCAAATCAACGGCACCAAAACCATAGAAGGTATGGAAGTTCACGCCAGCCGCGTTTTTCTGCCAAGGTGAGATCGCTTCGTAGCTCACCAACTCACCTTTATTATTGGTAAATTCAAGTTGAACACCCGGATGCTCGGCATCGGTAACGCGTGCGGTTTCTGCCAGCAACGCACGAACATCACGGGCAGATAAAGCGTGGTTGGTTGACATGATAGCGGCGATTGCACCAGAAGTGTTCGGCGCAGCCGATGATGTGCCGTTCATGGTGCTGGTATAATTACAGTTCGGGTCAAGCTCCGTACCACCGTGTAGACCATTAATACCAAGGCCGTCACTGGTGTTTTGTCCTTCTTCACATCCCATCAGGTCAGTTGTGACCATCGCAGGGAAGTCTTGCCCGTATTCTCCTGCTGGCGCGGCAACCCACACGTTAGCGCCAACAGAAGAGTAACTTGCTCGGGTGCCATCTGCGCGTAGCGCGCTGGTGACAAGGTTGAAGTAGCTAGAGTTGTCGTAAGATTGCGCCGAGTTGTGCATCGGTAAACCTTGGTTTCCTCCTCCCGCGAAGAAATCGCTAGGAAGAACGAAGAATCGTCCAGTGTTGAAATAGCGGTAACCATTCCCCGCAGACTTGACAAACAGTGCACCGCGGCCCCAAGCGTTCGTTTCGCTGACGTTCTGCATGACATCCATTTCAAGCTTGAACTCTGGGTCATTCTCATCAAACGCGATTGGGTTGATCGGACTAAAGCCATAACTTTGGTTAAATACGCGTACATCTCGCGTCGCTGGGTCCATACCGTGAGAAATCAACCAACCTTCTAATGTTTGGTTTGCAAGCCAGTTAAAACCAACAAGCGAAGAGCGAGAAGCAACGCCGCGACCACCTTCACCATTGTTACCTACCGCACTAATCAAACCAGCAACGGCAGTACCGTGGCCGTTGGTGTCTACGGGATAACTGGATGGGAATAAAGAGTCTTCAACGAAGTTTCTGCTACCTATGACTACGTTACCTGCAAGGTCTGGGTGATCGATCTGCACACCAGAATCAATGACCGCAACTTTAACGCCAATACCGGCAATGCCCATAGCTTGCGTAAGTTTGGTGTTTAAGTCATTACCCGCAACAGCAGGGTTTGCTGCGAATGCAGTTTGGCCAGTGTTGTCGAGATGCCATTGTTCTGAATAGAGCGGATCAAACGCCGAGACGGCAGGTGTAAGGCCCACAGCCAACATAGCGGCAAATAGGCGATTAAAGCGTGTTTCCATTTGTGACCTCATGTCTTTGTTTGGAATTTTTGTCCCTGTTCGATACTCCTTTAAACAGGAATGAATAAAACTAGCGGCAAAGAATGAGGACGCAAACTGTTTACAAATTGTTTACGTTGTTTTTTCGACGGACTGCGTAAATTGATGTTAACTCACTGAAGTAAAGGAAGGTTTTGGCTGATCTTGATCATTGTTAGCTGTAAAAAAGCAGAAAGTTGGTAAGGACTTTCTGCTTTCTATCTCATCTGTTAGCTGGAGAGAGGTGATAGCTACTACAGTTACTATTTGGTGGAGGCCGGCTGAATGGTTGCCATCGGTTTGCGCGGTGCTGGCTTTTTCTTTGGTAACACGCTATCGACAAACTTCTCCAAATACCACTTATTCAATTCGTTATCGCACCATTTTTTATTGAGTCCACGGCGGTTGAATTCTGCACCAATCGCGACTTTGGTTTGGTTCGTTGAGCGATTGTAATACAGCGTCTCACACAGTTGAGTATTGCTCATTTGTTGAGCGTACATGTTCACACTGCTGCTACGCATGCCCATTTGCGACGCTTGTTGATTACTACAAGCGGATAAAACAACAGGTGAAAGCAGGGCGAATATTAATTTTTTCTTCATGTAAGTATCTATTTACTCGTGGACGCCATTAAGACGTCGAGTGAATCTTAAATTGGTTTCTGCCCGCTTGTTTTGCGTCATATAACGCTTGGTCGGCCAAGAAGAACCATTGGTCCCACTCTTGTTTGATGGTTTGGGCTGATAACCGGTCGACCGCACCAAGCGAAATTGTGGCGTTTATTGGCTTAGAGTCAATGATTAATGGCGTATTTTCAATGACATGTCTCAAACGCTCTAGCGATTTCGCACAATCATTTGGATCGTTCACCTCCACCAGCAACACAAATTCTTCACCGCCCCAACGAATCAGCAGGTCACCTGAGCGAGTGGATTCGTTGAAGATAGAGGCAATATGCATCAACATTTGGTCGCCGATGTCGTGACCATAAGTGTCGTTAAACGCTTTGAAATGGTCGACATCAAGAACCGCAAGCGCGAAGGTTCTATCTGGAGTGCGGCGGGCCATCTTCTCTAACCACACTTCTAAATAGCGGCGATTGTGAAGGCCAGTCAAAAGATCTGTAGTACTTTCTTGCGTTAGTGCTTTATTGATCTTTTTGACTCGCAAAACATAACGGAAACCCACCACACCAATGGCTGCAATAGCGATAAAGTAGAACATTTCGCGATAACGTTGCGAGCGCAACTCAGAGGCTTGAAGTGCGTTTTTCGTCTCAAGCAAATTCAATTCTTTCTGAGCCAGTTTCGCTTCAAGATCAAACTTAATGTTGATCATTTCTTCGCCGTGAATGTGCTCAGAAAATTCTTCTTCAAGTGCTCTCAACTGAGACAAATAGCGGAAGGCGGCTTCATAATTTTGCAGCACTTGGTTGGCGTTAACCAAAACCGACAACATATCGATACGCTGTTTTAGCTCAAGCTCATTGGTTGATTTGGTTTGTTCTAGGACGAGGAGAGCAGTTCGAATCGCTTTGTCGTATTGCTTGTCGGCGAGATACGCTTCGGCAAACGCTTCATAGCATGGCATCTTAATGATTTCGATGCCGTCTGGGTTAGGTAACTCAACACAGCGTTGTGCGAGCAGTAGGGCATCGTCTGTTTTACCGATGCTGCTTAGCATTTGAGAAAAGTTGGACAATGAATGATGTTTAATGACATCCGACCCTGTTTGCATTGAGCGCCGAATCGCCTCATGGAAGTAGTATTCGGCTTTCTCACTGTCTCCTAAGCCAAGATGAACAATGCTTAAGTTGGCATAGATTACGCCAATAAAGAAACTGTTGTCGTACTCATATTCACTGCTCTCATATACATCGAGTGCTTGTTTTAGATAGTTGCTTGCGCGATTCCAATCGGAGGAGTCTAAATAGACAGTACCGATGTTGTTAAGCGTCATCGCAACTTGAATCTCAAACACTGTATTTTCGAGTAACTCGTAGGCGGTACGATAATGTTTCAATCCGTTGTGGATTTGGTTACGCGCAATTTCTAAATTTCCCATCCAGCGATAAGCGCGGCCTTGCAGCGCCAGATAGCCAATATCACGAGACTCCCCAATCACATCGTGGAGCAAAAGCTCTGCGTGCCAATCGTCATCCAACTCAATCATTCGAATCGCTTTGTTCAATTTTGCTTCTGCGACAACCCAAGGCATATTGTGTTTTCGACCAAATTCGATCAAATCTGGCATGTCGTCAGGTAGGGGAACACCTTCATAGCGTTCTAAATAAATACGAGCAAAATAGTAGAGGGCGAGCGATTCGGGAGAAGCATCTTGCGGAACCGTGAGCACATTTTCTTTGATTGAGCGAGGCTTACCCATAGAACGGAAGTAGGTACTCAACATGGGTTGGCTTTCGGGCGAAATGTGTTCTTCGAGATAGATATGTTTATCTGTATTGGCGAAGACATAACCAGTCTGGAAGAAGAGTCCAATCACCGCTAATAGAGCGCAAGACAGCGTTTTAATCGGAAAGTGCATGAGCTTATTAATAAATTGTGATCTCGTTAAGTAGCATTACTTGCTAAGTCTATCACTTCTTATCTATTAAGTGCTTATGGATTCCCCAAGAACAAGGGATTTTAAGACGAGTATAATTGATTGATTTGATTTAATTTTTTGATTTATAAAGAAAAGTGCTTTTTATAAGTTGGGAAATAATTTTAATCGCAATATAAGGGAACAGGGGGTTTTGACTGAGAAATAGCGATAATCGGTGAAGATATTTCCATGTAAATTATGTGTGATACTGCTCCCAAAAGTAATTCCGATCTCCAAAAGATGATTTTGGTGTCATAAATATTTAATGTTTGTATGGGTTGTTAAAAAAATGGATATTCGACATAGTGTTATTAAGCCAAAGTAAATTGGCTGTTCATAACAAACAGGAGATTATTTATGCATAACGAAATGATTCAACCGTCGCACTTCGGCATCATTGCTCGCACTTGTATCGCCTCAGTAGTAATGTTGGCGGGTGTTTTCGCTCTTATTTAGTGGAGTGACGTAAGCTAGATTACGTTTTAGAAAACAAAAGCAAAATTCAGGGAATTACCTTCAGTTGTAAACGGTATTCCCCTGAAAATCACTCAAAGTAACCCCTTCTTAGCTGAGTAAGCTAAAAACCAAAGCACTTACCGCAACAATACCTGTGAGCAGAACAAAATAGGTAGAGAGCTTTCCACGATACTGCTTCATCGACTCAATCTTATGTACCGCCAACATCGGCATAATGAACAAGATCATTGCGATAACTGGCCCAGATAACGCTTCCATCATGCCTAAAATACTTGGGTTCATGATTGCTGCAGCCCAAATTGACAAGAAAAGAACCACTACGCTAATACGATCAACACGTGTTTCAGACAAATTTGAGTGCTTTGTGATTAAGCCGTTCAAGCTTTCACGTGCGCCTAAGAAATGACCAAGGAAAGAAGAAGTGATCGCGACAAACGCCACCAAAGGACCAAGTGTTGCGATGAATGGGTTATCCGTTGCGTTTGCAAGGTAAGAGAGTACGGATACGTTTTGCGCTTTTGCCTGTGCAAGTTGCTCTGGCGATAGTGCCAATACGCACGAGAAAACAAACAATAGTACGAATGCGATAAGCATGATGCTCGTGCGACGTAAAATCAGTTCGGCTTTTACATCGGCATCATCACCGTAGTGTCGGCGCTGAACATTGGCAAAGCTAGAGATCGCTGCTGCATGGCTAAACGAGAAAATCACAACAGGAACGGCTAACCACATTGTGCTCGCAAACGCACCCATGTCCGGTGTATCAAGCACGGGCATTGTCCAGTTCGGCATTAAGTAGAATGAGAGGAAAGCTAGAATCGCAACAAGTGGGTACACCATAACGGCAAACGCGCGCAGCATCACTTTTTCGCCAGCCATCATAATGGCAATCAAAGCGAACACTAATACGCCCGAAAGTAGCTCGCGTGGTAAGGCTTCCATTCCCGCTTGGTTCACCATAAAGCTGTCTACAGTATTGGTGATGCCCACGCCGTAAATTAACAGGATAGGAAAAATCGATAGGAAATAAAGCAGAGAGATTGAACGTCCCGCTTTTGCGCCAAAGTGCTCTTCAACCACATCGGTAAAGTCGGCATTTTTGATCTTAGAAGACAATACAAAGCGCGCTAAACCGCGGTGGGCGAGGTAAGTCATTGGAAATGCCAAAAACGCCATTGCGACTAGTGGCCAAAATCCACCGATGCCCAAGTTGATTGGCAGAAACAAAATACCGGCACCAACGGCGGTCCCGAATAGGCTAAGTACCCAATGTGTGTCATGTTTTGACCAAGAGGTTGTTGTGTTTAATTCACTAGAATTTAACGTATTTCGAGATTCTTTCACTTAAGACTCGCCTTTATAAAAATAATAATGTGGCGGATGGTATCTGTTTTAGTGATTGTTATCACATCAACTATGTGGTGAATCGTGCTGATAAAAAGACAATTTTGTAAATTATCAAACTATGAATATTTTTAAAAACTAGATTTATATTCTGAATTTTAATGTATTAATTGAAGTCATTTACCAAATTTTCAATATTTTTTGGTTTTAGATTTTGTGGTTAAAATGTATCCATGGTGGTATTTGCTATGGATGAGGGCAAGGAAAGTGTTCCGCTCCAACTGTTTGAGTTGACAGCAAAAGTTGGGTTTAACGAAGGATTCCTCTATATTGCCGCAAACAAAGGAGTTTAGGAGTAGAGTTGAGATGGACATTTTGTCTGCGCGTAAAGAAGATTTAGCCGCCGTTTATGCTTTAGAAAACAAGTTGTTTGGAGAACATTCGTATCCTCAGTTTTTTATACGACAAGCGTACGATTGTTGGGGTCAAAGCTTGTTAGTTGCAAAGGAAGGAGAAGCAGTTGCTGGTTATGTGCTTTTAACCACCAGCAATGTCGCGAAGCACTATTGGATAATGTCGTTAGCCGTAAATTCGGAATTTCGCGGTCGAGGAATCGCGAGATCATTAGTTGAGCGGGTGATGGCACCTCTGGCCGAAGGTTCTAGTGTTAAACTGACGGTTGATCCTCTCAACCAACCTGCATTGTCTCTCTATCAATCTATGGGTTTTACTGTACTAGAAGAAGAAGCGAATTACTTCGGTGATGAAGAATCCCGCTTGGTGATGGAATTCGTAAAGTAGGCCTGCACAGAAATGAGTCTAATCTGCACTTAAAATGTGCGGATTTAAAAATGTGCCGTTCATCATTTTTCATAATGCCTTGTAATTAAAGCATTTTCATTATTGGCACTTTGTTTGCTATTTGTAGAATGTTCATCGTTAACTCGATGACCGCTCTCCAGAGCAGGCGGAGATGCGGGTTAGGGTATTACTTTTTAAAAATGTACTTACAGCGTTAAAGGCATTGCAGCCTCTCCAGTTTGGAGAGGCTTTTTTTTGCTCATATGGTTGGGTTTGTAAGTCGTGTTGGTCAATAGCAGGAGGCGTAATGTCGCAGGGATGCAGAAAAACGACCTGTCCTTATTGCGGGGTAGGGTGCGGGGTTGAAGTAAACTCAAAAGGAATTGTTGGGGACGATAACCATCCTGCGAACGCGGGAGCCTTGTGTGTGAAAGGCGTTGCGTTGGCTGAAAGCTTAAACATGCCATCACGCCTTTTGTATCCGAAGCTTGTCACCAAGGAGCGGCCACAAGGTAAAGAAATTCACTGGTCGCAAGCCACAAACATGATTGCTGAAAAGATCCATCAAGCTAAAGCGGAGTTTGGGCCTGATTCCGTCGCGATGTATGTGTCAGGTCAGTTATTAACGGAAGACTATTACGTCGCCAACAAACTCATGAAAGGCTATGTTGGCAGCGCTAACATCGATACTAACTCCCGTTTGTGCATGTCTTCGGCGGTTGCGGCTCATGTACGAGCATTTGGTGAAGATGTCGTTCCTGTCAATTACGATGACATAGATAAGACTGAGCTATTGATAATTTGCGGTGCTAATACCGCTTGGACGCACCCTGTTTTATTTCGACGTATTCAACAAGCGAGAGAGAACAATCCAAGTCTCAAGTTAGTGGTGATCGATCCACGAGAAACTGTTACGGCGCAGCAAGCCGATTTACATTTAGCGATAAAAAACGACGGCGACGTTTCATTGTTTAACGGTCTACTTAAATTTCTTATCGATCAGCCATGTCTTGATTCTCAATACATTCAATCTCATACCGATGGCTTTGATGCGATAGCGAGAGAAGTAACTCAACAACGTTACGATGTCACTAATTTAGCAACTGATGTAGGCGTTTCACAAGACAAACTCACAACGTTTTTCCAATGGTTTGCCCACAGCCCGACTGCGATTACGCTTTTTTGCCAAGGGGTTAACCAAGCCGGAAATGGTGTCGATAAAGGCAATGCGATCATCAATGCGCATTTAGCAACGGGTAAAATTGGCAGGGTGGGCTGTGGCCCGTTTTCCATTACCGGGCAACCTAATGCAATGGGCGGACGAGAAGTTGGCGGTTTAGCTAATCAATTAGCGGTGCACCGAGGGTTTGATGGCGAATCCATTCAACAAGTACAAGCGTTTTGGGAGTCACCAGAAATCGCTACAAAACCGGGGCTAAAAGCGGTTGAACTGTTTGAAGCGGTTGAGCGTGGTGAGATTAAAGTTCTGTGGATCATGGCGACCAACCCCGTTGTCTCTTTGCCAGACAATCAGTTGGTTAAGAGGGCGCTAGAACGCTGTCCGTTTGTGATTGTCTCGGATATTACCGTAGAGTCGGATGTTGCGCGTTATGCCGACTTGTTGCTTCCGGCGGCTGGATGGGGTGAAAAACAGGGGATGGTGACGAATTCTGAACGTCGGATTTCAAGACAGCGTCAGTTCCAAAACCCTCCCGGTGAGGCAAAATCGGACTGGTGGGCAGTGAGCCAAGTCGGGCAAGCATTATGCACCTTAGAAGAGACAAAGAATGGTTTTGATTTTGACTCTGAACACGAGGTGTTTTGCGAGTACGCTGCCATGACAGGCATGAATAAAAAGTCGCCTTTAAAGCTAGAACTGTCTCAATACGCCAATTTGAATGAGCAAGAGTACGAAGAGTGGCGGCCAACCCAATGGGGTGGCGAGCGACCGTTTTCCGATGGCGTGTATTCTCACCCAGATGGTAAAGCGCGGTTTGTAGTAACTCGCGAATCGCCACAGCGTTTAGCCAGAACGAAAGGCTGGTGGCTCAATACGGGTAGACAACGAGATCAATGGCACACCATGACACGTACAGGCCATATTGCACACCTTGCCGCCTCTGAGTTAGAACCAACCGTGTACATGAACACACTCTCTGCCACTCAAAATCGTTTAAAAGCAGGACAACTCACCAAGCTGTTCCAGCCTACTTCAAATACCAGTATTTATGCCAAAGTTGCCATTGATGAAGGTTTAGGTTTTCAGGAGCTGTTTATGTCAATGCACTGGGCGGGTCGATATGGCGGTGAAAGCAGTGTTAACGCGATAGTAAACAGCGCAAAAGACCCTATTTCTGGGCAACCTGCGTTTAAGTCGTCTTATGTTGAAGTGCAAGACGCAGCGGTAAAAACCTACGGTATGTTCATCGGGACACAGTTTGATTCCAGCAAGTTTCTCTACAGCGCATTTCAAGCAGAAAGTAATTTGGGCATCTGGCGCTTTGCACACGATAAACGACCAAAAAAGCAGAGTTTTTGTCGAACGGAAAAGAGCCGCAGAATTGCGATAGATATTGCCCAAGGTTGGCTAGCGGTGGATTACGACCTTGTTGGAGACGTTCGTATCATTCGTTCGGTTTTGGTGGTGTCTAGCGAACCGATTCAAACCGACTACACCAACTTTACCGGCTTGATTGGTAAGCCGATGGAGCTATCGCAACTGCTTACCATCACTCAATCGCAAAGCAGCGCCAAACTGATCTGTAGTTGTTTCCGCGTCACTGATAAACAAATACATGACGCGATGGAGAAACAAGACTGCACGTCAGTGACCCAACTTCAAAACAAACTCAAATGCGGTACTAACTGTGGCTCGTGCGTTTCTCAAATCAAACTGATGGTCGACAGTCATCAGCATCAAAAGGGCAAACAGCAAGCGAGCCAGCAAAGTCTGGCTATTCAAATAAAGTAAGTCACAAAGAGGATAAGCACATGGAAGCGCCTTATCAAAAGTCTTGGTTTAAGAAAGGACAAGCGGACCAGAGTCAAAAACGCTCGTCTCGCTTTTCTAGGCATGACCAAGCAAGCAAACTGAACCAACTTTTAGAAGACCAATCCGTAGATCTAGATGTGAACCACAAAGGTTTTGTCTCGATTGTCGGAGCAGGCCCGCACGATCCAGACTTGTTAACGGTGAAGGCAGTGAAAGCAATTATGTCAGCAGAGGTGCTGCTGTACGACCGTCTGGTTAACAAAGATATTTTGGAGTTGGCTTCGCCACAAGCCCATTGGATTTACGTGGGAAAACGATGCGGACAACCTAGCATCGGCCAGGAAGAAATCTGCGGTTTAATGGTGTCATTAGCTCAGCAAGGCAAACGTGTTGTTCGGCTGAAAGGAGGCGATCCTTTTGTATTTGGCCGTGGAGGCGAAGAAGCGCTAGCTCTAGTCAAACATGCGATTCCGTATGAAGTCATCCCCGGTATTACTGCAGCGATAGGGTGTTCCGCAAATAGCTTGATTCCGCTGACTCATCGTGGTGTTGCTCGCAGCGTTACCTTTGTAACAGGGCAAGTGGTCACGGGCGCATTTGAATCGTGGTGCCAACTGATGCAAAGCGGACAAACGTTAGTCTTCTACATGGGGTTAGAAAAGTCATCGCAAATACAAACGGGTTTAATTAGCTCTGGTTTGAGAGAAAATTTCCCTGTCGCGGTCATCACTCATGGTTGTAGCCCCCAACAGCAAGTGTATGTTACCCAACTCAATCAGCTCAATGAGTTATCGATTACACTCAAAGGCATCAGCCCAGCATTGATTGTGATGGGAGAAGTTGTCAAACTGCGCGAACAACTAATAGAAACCGTACAGTCAGTGACGGAATACGAGGGAATATGAGCAGCATTTTGGAATGTATCAGAACAGTCGGTCGTGGCGAGCGTGGTAGAAAACCACTGAACTTTGACCAAGCGTTTCGAGTTATGGATGAATACCTAAACGGTGAGTGCGATGACGATCAGATGGCGATGTTATTGATGCTTATCCGCGTACAGAACGAGACTCAACAAGAAATCGCTGGCTTTGTGAAAGCATTCCAATCGCGCATGCCTGCCATTGGCGCAGACATTGACTGGCCATGTTACGCCGGTAAGCGAGAAGCAGCAGGTCATCCGTGGCATTTACTGGCAGCGAAAATCCTTGCTGACAACGGTCATAAAGTATTGATGCACGGTTATCACGACCGCCAATCTGGTCGTTTACACGCAGAAGATTACCTCGACAAGTTTGCTATCAAGAAAGCGGAATCAGCAGAAGACGCAAAGCGTGTGTTAGAAACACAAAACATCGTGTATCTACCGCTGAGTGCGTTTGCGCCGCAAGCAGAAACCATGATCGGTTGGAAGAATCGTTATGGGCTTAGAACGCCGATTAATACCGTGGTTCGAGCACTGAACCCGGGGCAGGCGACAGTCGGTATTCGTGGTAGCTTCCATCCTGGTTTCCAGCAGCTCCACGCTGAAGTCGAGCACGAAATTGGCCAAACGGCGCATGCTGTGGTGTCGTTTAAAGGCCAGTCGGGTGAGTCCGAATACAACCCGAAAGTAAGCCAGACAGTATGGCTTAGTCAAACCAGTGGCGTGACATCTCACTACTGGACAGAGCAAATGCTGTCAGAGGTGCCAATGCCTACGGCTTGTCCATTTGGTACAGAAGAAACCGACATGAATCAAATGGCGAACACGGTGTTAGCTACCATGACGGTTGTCTTGTTTGCTGAAATGCATGACAGAGAACAAGCTTTTGAACGTGCATTTTTGTACTGGGCGTCGTATTGCGCAGCGAACTGATTGCATGACTGCCTAACGATGCAAAGTTGTTGGATCGGATTCCTTTATCTATTGTTTGTGTATGCTCGTCAGTGATGAATTTATCACCACAAGTCTCTCTTTGCTGGTTAGCATAAACATCACCATTGCGGTGATGGGTTTACTTTTCGATAAGAAATGAGGACATGGATAATGCTAAAGCACACGACGTCAAGTGAAAAGGCGGCTCACCCCATCCCGCAAGAAGCCTTCGATTGGTACGACGAATACGCGCACGGAAAGATTTCGCGCCGAGAATTTCTTAATCGGCTTGGTGGCCTTGCGGTGCTAGGGTTTAGCATGACCGCACTGGTTGACGCGCTGACACCAAATTACGCGCTTGCCGAGCAAGTCTCCTTCAATGATCCTGAAATCAAAGCCACGTACGAAACCTTTTCGTCGCCGAATGGGCATGGTGAAGGGCGTGGTTACTTGGTGATGCCTCAGAAAAAGACCATCAAATCACCAACGGTTTTGGTGATTCATGAAAACCGTGGCCTCAACCCTTACATTAAAGACGTCGCGAGACGACTAGCGAAAGATGGTTTTATCGCCTTTGCTCCCGATGCTCTCTACCCGTTAGGTGGGTATCCGGGAAATGATGATGAAGGGCGAGCAATGCAAAAAGAGATGGACAGAGCCAAGATTGAGCAAGACTTTATAGCGGCCGCTAAATTTATCAAACAGCACGAACATGGAAACGGCAAGCTTGGCGCGGTTGGTTTCTGTTTTGGTGGTTATGTCGTCAATATGCTGGCGGCAGTTATGTCAAATGAGCTAGATGCAGGCGTCCCTTTTTATGGAACACCCGCTGCAGAAGAGATTCAAAAACAAGTGAAAGGCCCATTAATGTTGCATTTCGCAGGGTTGGATAAACGTGTGAATGACACTTGGCCTTCGTACGAGCAGCAGTTGATTGCTTCAGGTGCGAAGTACCAAGCTTTGATGTATGAAAACGTCAATCATGGTTTCCACAACGACTCAACCGCACGTTACGCACCCGAGGAAGCGGCTCTTGCTTGGGAACGTACCTTAGCTTTCTTCAAAGAACATCTCATCGCCAGTTAATCGGAGTTGGCACATTCCTTGTTTTATCTCCTTTAGTGAGTGAGATATTAACAAGGAATGTGCATGACTCAATCAACGTCAAAAACACCCATTATCGTCTGCTGTGACAGCCTTCAAGAGCAAGCTCGATTGTCCGGCTTATTGAGCAAAGATTACGACAACATCATCGGTAGCCAATTGGCACAGCTAGAAACGCTGATACAGAGAGAACCATCGGCAAGAGTTGTGGTTGGATGGCAGCAGCCAACCGCAGAGCTGCGTTTGATAGTCGATTTCTGCCGACAAAAATCGGTACCACTTCTTATCGTGCTAAAGCAACTATCTTCTAATGATATCAATCGGTTATCAAGCCAAATGGATTATGTGTTGATGCCTCATGATACTGAGTTTGCTCTTCAACCTTGGATTGACCACACAACTTTGGTACGTGAGCGGTTCGAGAGAATGAATTCAGAAATTGAATCGCTGACGAACAAGATTGAAGAGCGAAAGCTGGTGGAAAAAGCCAAAGGCTTATTGATGAAAGTGCACAATGTAGATGAGGAACACGCGTACAAAGCAATGCGAAACTCTGCAATGCAATCGAGTCAAACGCTTACTCAAGTTGCGAAGAACCTGATTACGGCATTGCAGTTAATGGATTAACTTCTCTACTACTTTGGAGTTATGGTGAAAATTCTACCGTGGTGCGTGTTGCACTAACAGTAAGCAAATACAATTGTTTGGTAACTAGGGTTAACTCTAATTTACTGTATTTAAAGTGAAAAATTAGTTGGCACAGTAATTGGATTAGTTAGAACGGGTTTATTGTTGAATCGCTTATCTCAATTATCAATGGCGGTAATTGCAGACTTAGCAACGGCGCTACTGCTCTTCGGAGTAGTAGCGCTTTTTTTATGGGAGCAATCCAATGAAATGGAGTTCGATGCTGAAAGTGTCAGCAATTTCGTTATCGGTAATCACCACGGTTAGCGCAAAGGCAGGGTTGGGTGAGCCAGAAATTGAAGACCTGAAGTTTGGTTTTATTAAGTTAACCGATATGGCGCCGCTAGCGGTTGCCTACGAGCAAGGCTTTTTTGAAGACGAAGGGTTATACGTCACGCTCGAAGCGCAAGCAAACTGGAAAGTGCTGTTGGACCGCGTTATCGATGGTGAACTCGATGGCGCGCATATGCTGGCAGGGCAGCCATTGGGCGCGACGATTGGTATCGGAACAAAAGCAGAAGTGATTACCGCGTTCAGCATGGATTTGAATGGCAACGCAATCACGGTTTCCAATGACACGTGGGAACAGATGAAGCCACACATACCAAAGCAGCCAGATGGCAAACCTGTACATCCAATCAAAGCGGATTCGTTGAAGCCCGTCGTTGACAGTTATCGCGACAAGGGCAAGTCATTCAATATGGGCATGGTGTTTCCTGTTTCTACTCACAATTACGAGTTGCGTTATTGGCTTGCGGCTGGTGGGATTCATCCAGGTTTTTATGCACCAGACTCAGGCGATAACAGTGGTCAATTGGATGCTGACGTTCTTTTGAGTGTTACACCGCCACCACAAATGCCAGCCACAATGGAAGCGGGCACAATCAAAGGGTACTGCGTCGGCGAACCATGGAACCAGCAAGCCGTATTCAAAGGCATTGGTACGCCAGTCGTGACCGATTACGAAATCTGGAAGAACAACCCAGAGAAAGTGTTTGGTGTGTCCAAAGCATGGGCAGAAAAGAACCCCAACACGCACATTCGTGTCGTGAAAGCCCTGATTCGAGCGGCACATTGGTTGGATGAAAACAACAATGCCAACCGCCAAGAAGCGGTGAAGATGTTGGCGAAGAGCGAGTATGTGGGAGCCGATGCCGATGTTATCGCCAACTCAATGACAGGCACGTTTGAATACGAGAAAGGCGACAAACGAGACGTACCAGACTTCAACGTGTTCTTCCGTCATAACGCCACGTACCCGTACTACAGCGATGCGATTTGGTATCTGACCCAAATGCGCCGCTGGGGACAAATCTCAAGCGAGAAATCCGATGATTGGTACATGGATGTGGCGAAAGAGGTTTACCGTCCAGATATCTACCAACAAGCAGCTCAAGCGTTAATTGAAGATGGTGTGTTGAGCAAAAAAGATTTCCCAGATTTCAGCGTTGAAGATGGGTTTCGTGCACCACAAACACACTTTATCGACAACATCGTTTATGACGGCCGTGAGCCAAATAAGTATCTAGAGAAGTTCTCTATCGGGCTTAAAGGAAAAGACAAGGTTTAGGATGAGCAATCCTACTAAAAATTCAGGGGGCAGGTGAGTCTGCCCGCAATAACAAGGATGTAGATTTCTTAGGAGTGAGTATGTCTAGTAATGTCATTTCCCTTTTTCCTGCTAAGCAGGTAGTGAACCGAAGTCGGCTGGTGCTTTTGCCCGTCATTGGCTTGCTGATCTTTTTGGCAATGTGGCACTTAGCAGCGAGAGAAGTGCAAACTTCATTAGGTACGCTGCCGGGCCCAGTGCAAACTTTTCAGCAGTTCAGCAACCTTGTCGATGACCATTGGCAAGAGCGAGAAAAGGAACAAGCGTTTATCGAACGTCAGGAAAAACGCAATGCTGCGAAGTTAGCCAAGAATCCAGGCACGGAAGTGAAGATTCGTCCTTACACAGGTAAGCCTACGTTCTTCGATCAAATCGTAACAAGCTTAGTGACTGTGACTGCGGGCTTTCTGTTGGCGACAGTTATCGCGATTCCGCTCGGTATTGTGCTTGGTCTGAATCAAGGGCTGTATCAAGCGTTCAACCCAATCATTCAATTGCTCAAGCCTGTCTCACCTTTGGCATGGCTGCCCATCGTTACCATGGTGGTGAGTGCCACTTATGTGAGTGATGATCCGATGTTTGCGAAGTCGTTCATTAACTCTCTGATCACAGTGGCGCTGTGTAGCTTATGGCCGACGCTGATTAACACTGCTGTGGGAGTGACGAGCGTTGATAAAGACTTAATCAACGTGAGCAAAGTGCTTCAACTTTCGTGGTGGCAGCACATCCGCACCATCGTTTTACCTTCTGCCATTCCAATGATCTTCACCGGTTTACGTCTTTCTTTAGGTATCGCTTGGATGGTGTTGATTGCGGCAGAAATGCTCGCTCAGAACCCAGGGTTAGGCAAGTTCGTTTGGGATGAATTCCAGAACGGCAGCTCGGCATCATTGGGTCGCATCATGGTGGCGGTCATCACTATCGGCTTTATTGGTTTGATGCTCGATAGAGGCATGCTGCAACTTCAAAAGTGGTTGTCTTGGAATAAACAACAAGCGTTGAGATAAGGGAAAAGATCATGGAAAAAGCATTATTAGATCTAACGCGTTTAGGGATGCGATTCCCAACGCCAGATGGCGAATTCATCGCGCTTAAGAACGTCGATTTACAAATCAATAAAGGTGAGTTTGTATCCCTGATTGGTCACTCTGGCTGTGGTAAATCAACGGTTTTGAACTTAGTCGCAGGGCTGTACATGCCAACAGACGGCGGCGTGATAGTCGATGGGCGAGAGGTGGCAGGGCCGGGACCCGACCGCGCGGTGGTGTTCCAAAATCATTCATTATTGCCTTGGTTAACCGTGTATCAAAACGTTGAGCTCGCAGTAAAACAAATTGCCGGCAAAAAGGGCAAAGCGTGGATTCAGGAGCAAGTGAATCACTATTTGGAGTTGATTCAAATGCAGCATGCCGCGCACAAAAAGCCGGATGAAATCTCTGGTGGTATGAAGCAGCGAGTCGGCATCGCGAGAGCACTGGCACTTCAACCAAAGGTTTTGCTGATGGATGAACCATTTGGCGCGTTGGATGCGTTAACTCGTGCGCATTTGCAGGATGCACTGATGAAGATTCAAGCCGAGCTAAACAACACCGTGATCATGATTACTCACGATGTGGATGAAGCGGTGCTGCTATCCGACAAAATCGTGATGATGACCAACGGACCGGCAGCGACCATTGGTGAAGTGTTGGAAGTGAATCTACCGCGTCCTCGTGAGCGTGTCGCACTGGCGGATGATGCGCAGTATCAGAAGTGTCGACAAGCAGTGCTGAAGTTCCTTTACGAGAAGCAATCCAAAGTCGAGATTCCTGCTTCGAAAGAAGACAAACCCAAAACCGCAGCGCAAACGGCATAAGGAGGCAGCGATGAACAGTCCTTTAACGATTCCAGTAAAGAACGCATTGAGCCACATCGTTGTGGTAGGCAACGGTATGGTCGGGCAACATCTCGTCGAGCAACTAGTGCAGAAAAACGCGCATTTGGAGCACCGAATTACCGTGATTGGTGCAGAGCGTTTTATCGCGTATGACCGTGTACAGTTGTCCTCTTTGTTTGCGGGTAAGTCTCATGATGATTTGATGCTGAGTAACCAAGAATGGTATGACATGCATGGCATCCAACTCGTACTTGGCAGCCAAGTAACAGGCATCGACAGAGAGCAAAAGCGTATTCTACTTGATGGTGAAGATGTGCTGGGTTACGACCAACTCGTGCTCGCGACCGGTTCGTACCCGTTTGTGCCTCCAATTGAAGGTAAAGACCGAGACAACGTGTTTGTCTACCGCACGCTTGATGACCTTTCACAAATCAAGAAGGCATGTGAAGGCGCAAGAACAGGCGCAGTGATTGGTGGTGGCTTGTTGGGTTTAGAAGCGGCAAACGCACTCAAACTATTGGGGTTAGAAACTCACGTTATTGAATTTGCACCCCGCCTGATGCCCGTACAGTTAGATGATGGTGCCGGCTTAGTGCTGAAAGAGAAGATTGAAGCGCTAGGGCTAACCGTTCACACCTCAACGGGTACGGAACGAATCTGCGATGGTGAAACGGCTAAGCATCGCATGGTGTTTAAAGACAAAGATCCTCTCGAAGTGGATGTGATTGTCTTTTCCGCAGGGATTCGCCCCCAAGATGAGTTGGCAAGGCTGGCTGAGCTAGAAGTAGGCGAGCGAGGCGGTATTGTGATTAATAACCAATGCCAAACCAGCGATGAGAACATATACGCGATTGGCGAATGTGCCCTTTGGGAGCAGAAGATCTTTGGTTTGGTCGCTCCCGGTTACACCATGGCTAGAACCACCGCCGATGTCTTGACTGGAATGCCGAGCGAAGGTTTTAAAGGTGCAGACATGAGCACCAAACTCAAACTCCTTGGGGTGGATGTGGCGTCTATCGGCGATGCACAAATGCAAACGGAAGGCGCACAAGAAATGGTATTGCAAGATGCGGTTGCAGGCATCTACAAAAAGCTGGTGGTTGATGCGAGTGGCACTCAATTGCTTGGTGCGATTCTCGTTGGTGACAACAGCGACTACGATGCGCTCTTACAGTGTTATTTGAACAAAACTGTCCTGCCAGACCACGCGGCGAACCTGCTGTTTGATACCGGAATGCTGGACGGAGAGATGCCAGACAGCGCCATAATCTGTTCTTGTCACAACATCACAAAAGGCGACTTAGTTGCCGAGATTCAAGCTGGCACAACCAACCTGACGGACCTTAAAGCCAACACCAAAGCTGGTACTGGCTGTGGTGGCTGTAGCAATATGGTGAAGTCGGTATTGGATACTCAACTGGCAGCCATGGGGGTAGAGGTTAACAACCACCTTTGTGAGCACTTTGAGCTCAGTCGCCAAGAGATGTTCCATATTTGCCAAGTGGAACAAATCAAAGACTTCGATACCTTAATTGCACTGCATGGCAAAGGGCATGGGTGTGATATCTGTAAGCCGACAGCTGCATCTGTGTTTGCTTCTTTGTGGAATGAACACATCATGGAGCCTCAGCATCAATCTCTGCAAGATTCTAATGATGCCTTTATGGCGAACCTACAAAAAGATGGCTCCTACTCGATTGTACCTCGTGTTCCGGGTGGCGAAATCACACCAGACAAGCTCATCGTGCTAGGCGAAGTTGCTCAGCAATACGATCTGTACACCAAGATCACTGGCGGTCAGCGCGTGGATTTATTTGGTGCACAGTTAGAGCAGCTTCCTGAAATCTGGCAAACCTTGATTGATGCCGGTTTTGAAACAGGGCATGCCTACGGTAAATCGGTGCGCACCGTGAAATCTTGCGTCGGTTCTACTTGGTGCCGCTATGGTGTTGATGATTCGGTTGGATTAGCCATTGAGTTAGAGAACCGCTACAAAGGATTGCGAGCGCCCCATAAGCTTAAGTTTGCCGTATCGGGCTGCACTCGCGAGTGTGCAGAAGCGCAAAGTAAAGACATTGGGGTGATCGCCACTGAAAACGGCTGGAATCTATACGTTTGTGGTAATGGCGGCATGAGACCAAGACACGCTGATTTGTTTGCATCCGACTTATCCAAATCAGAGTTGATCACCATGATTGACCGAGTTTTGATGTTCTACGTCAGCACAGCTGATCGCTTGCAGCGTACGTCGGTGTGGATGGAGAACATGGAAGGGGGCCTAGATTACCTTAAACAAGTGATTTTGGATGACTCTCTCAACCTATGTGATTCATTGGATGAACAAATGGCACGAGTCGTAGATACCTATCAATGTGAGTGGAAGAGCACGCTGGATAATCCTCAGAAACTGCAACGCTTCCGTCCTTTCTTGAACAGCACGTCGGGCAGTAAAGCTTTACCGTACCAGCGTGTACGCGGTCAGCGTATTCCGGTGAAACAGGAGGTGTAAATGGCAGCTTTAACCAAAGTGAAACTGTGTCAGCTTGATGACTTAATGCCGTTCATCGGTGCCACTGTGTTGATTGAAGGCGAGCATGTCGCGTTATTCTACATACCAGATAGCGGCGTTTACGCCGTTCAAGATTGGGACCCAATTGGTAAGGCTTATGTGATGAGTCGGGGGATTGTCGGTGATATTGATGGTGAGGTGTGTGTTGCATCACCACTGTACAAACAGCATTTCAGCTTAAAGAGCGGGCAGTGTTTGGAAGACGAAGCGCACTGTCTAAAAACGTGGCGAGTAACGGTTGACGATAATCAGGTTTGTTACTTAGTCGAAGAATGATCCTCGAAATTAGCTTGCTCGATATGAGTAAATTCTTAGCGTAAGAGGCAAGCGAATAAAGCTCCAGAGACAGCACAGTATGGCTCTGGAGCTTTTTACTATTTGGAAGGATTCACTTGGAGTTCGGTATAGCCAGTCGAATCGTCCATCGCTCTAGTGAACTTAAGTTCTGAGTAAGAATGGATGATCAATTCTGCGGTGGTATCAATCACTGTACCTTCCAGCAAATGCCCACCCCAGACTCGTCCTCCACGATCAGACACCGAGATATGAACGTGTTGATGTTCAGGCGTTAGGGTTCCCATCACAGAGACGATTTCAAATGGCTCTTGTTTGGTTAACGTACTCTCTGCACCTGCCAAACGAAGCTTGAGGTCAGAGATACAGCCAACGCATGAAGCAATCGAACCCGCTTTGATACCGTGTTTCTCGACCAATTTCGCTAGGCTCAGCTTTAAGTCCATGCCTTTGGTAAGACGTACTGTTATTACTTCAATCGACATATTACTTCCTAATCAAAACCAGCAAGCAGGAAAGCGCCGTATCCAAGTCGGCATAACGTTTGGCTTTGCCAAGTACGCGCATGCCTTGCATGTTGTTGAGAACAAAACGGGCGAGTTCTTCTGGCTTGAGCGTTTTCGGCACTAAGGTTTCTTTCTGTGCGTTTTTCAAGGCATCGGTAATGATGTCGATTAAATGATCAAATAAAAAATGCCCTTTTCTCAGTACATCATCGTCTTCGCCTGCATGCTCCACAAGCGCATTTTGGATAAAACAGCCACAACTTCGCTTGCGTTGCAGCTCTGCAAAGGACTTAAGGAAAGACTCAAGTTCTGGCAGGGATGCGCCGTCTTTCTCTAAGTCGGTGAGTGAGGGTAACGAGACTTTTTTTAGATAAGCATCCAGTGCTTCGTAGTAAAGCTGCTGCTTATCACCATAGGTGTTGTAAAGGCTAAAGCGGTTGATATTCAACTCGTCAGTGAGATCAGAAATGGATGTATTAGCAAAACCTTTGCGCCAAAAAACGTCCATAGCGACTAAGAGTTTTTCTTCTCGATCGAAGTTGGCTTTTCTTGCCATATGCGTACCTACCTGAGCGGTTTTTCTCAAACCACTCCTAAACTTATTGAACAACTTTTTGGAAATGAAGTTCTTGACTGATCGTTTATAAACTGGCTACAGTATATCCTAACCAATCGGTTAGAAAAAGAAAAAGGATACAAAATGAAGCTCTATGAAACAGCAATGACTCCAAGTTGTAAGCGAGTTAGCATTTTTTTAAAGGAAATCGGTGGAGAGGTTGAGCGTGTCGCGTTGAACGTGCGTGAGGGTGATAATCTATCTGAATCTTTCAAGCAAAAAAGCGTGAATGGCAAAGTGCCATTACTGGAGCTAGACGATGGCACAACGATCTGTGAAAGCGTGGCTATTTGCCGCTATCTCGATGAAGCGTTTGAAAATGACTTAGCTCTGTTTGGCGCAAATCAATTAGAACGAGCACAGGTGGAAATGTGGCACCGTGTCGTCGAGTTCCAAGGCCTTTATGCGGCATTCCAAGCGTTTCGCAACATTACGGCGATCTATCAAGATCGTGAAAACTGTGTGGCAGCGTGGGGTGAAGAATCCAAGTCTCGTGTCCTCGAGTTTTTGCCAACCTTAGATAAACGTTTGTCAGAGAGTGAATACATCGCGACAGACCAGTTTTCCGTTGTCGATATTACCGGTTATATTTTCATTGGTTTTGCGGTGAATGGTTTGAGTATTGAAGTCTTCGAGAAGTACCCAAACATCGCTCGCTGGTTTGAACAAGTGTCTGCCCGAGACGCATTCCAAAGCTAATTTTTTCGCAGCGAGCGTTTTCTCTCTCGCTGCGTATTGAACGCCAATGACAAAAAGGTATTCAAATACTTCAAGTTTTCTCTTCTTTTTTTACTCATCTCCTATAATTATTTTTATATACAACAACCTCAATAGGCTTCAATGCGTTTTAGAGCAGAGTGCTCTTAGTCTGTAGACGTTCTTTTCATTTAGAGATGTCTGGCAAGAGACAAGGAGAGGTTATGAATCTTCAAATCAAAACCATCAACAACGTACTGTTTGCTTCGCTCGTTGTTTCTATCTTTGGTTTAGTTGCGATGTACCTGAACTATACGCAGCAAAGTGATCAAATAGAGCAATTGCGCGGACAACTTATCGAAAAAGAAAATCAGATCGTCATTTCAAACGAAGCATTGTCTTACACCCGTTATCAACATCAACTTTTAGCCGAAGACTACAGTCGTTTTAGAGATGAGCAGTCAATAAACAGAGTACTTCGTTAGTCGCTACCAGCGTTGAGGAGAGAGATGAAACCAATCTTATTGGTCGACGATAGCAAAACGGTATTGCTTTACATGACCTCTGCATTGCAAAAGCAAGGGTACGAAGTCGTCGCGGTGGAGGACGGTGAGTCTGCACTTGAAGTCCTGACGCACCGAAAAGATATTCAGTTTGTTCTTAGTGACCTGATGATGCCTGGGCTCAGTGGTATTGATTTATGTCGTCTACTCAAATCTGCGGCGTTTGAGCGGTATATCTTTTTTGTCCTGCTTTCTTCACGCAATGATCAGGGCTCGATTGTCAAAGGCATTGACGCTGGCGCGGATGATTTCGTAGATAAAAAAACATCGGTAGAAGAGCTTCAAGCACGCATACGAGCAGGTTTTCGTACTCTCGATTTGCACAATATGTTACTCGCGAGAAATCAAGAATTAGACATCGCTTACCAAACGATTCGACAAGATCTAGAATCTGCTGGTGATCTCATGAGGCAGCTTTTACCGGTAGAGCTGCAAATCGGAGCGACAAAATTAAGTTATTCCTATCTTCCTTGTTCTCAGCTTGGTGGGGATATGCTTGGTTATGCTGCGCTTGATGAGCAGCATGTGGCGTTTTATGTATTCGATGTTTCTGGGCACGGTGTCTCTTCTGCTCTGATGTCGTTTTCCATTCAAAAAACGTTATCTCGAAGCTGTGGACCGGAGTCGGTAACGACAGATCTTGTCGAGGGCGAATATGTTGTTTCGGAGCCGAATGTGGTGGTGGAGAGGCTCAACCTTCGATATCAACAAACACCTGACAGCAAATTGTACTTCACAATCGTTTACGCAGTTTTGAATACTCAAACAGGCAAACTGAGGTACTGTACCGCCGGTCACCCTAAGTTCTTATGGCAACATCAATCAGAAGCAACCATTGATATGGTTGGTGATGAGAATTTTATAGTAGGCGCGTTAGCACCAATGCAATACAAGGGCGGGGAAATTACGTTAGAACCAAACGACTCGATTTGGTGCTTTTCTGATGGCGTGGTTGAAGCGCGGTACGAAAATGAGTTTTTCTCTGTAAATCGTTTGATCGCGAACGTACAGAGCGTTTCTGGACTTCCATTTGAAGCACAGGTTTCTTCTGTCGTCGAAAGTATTAAACGTTGGCAAGTGAAGGAAGAGCTAGACGACGATTTGACGCTTTTACAACTTCAATGGTCTGGTCCAAACACGTCGACATGTGAGGGTGAGGATGACTGATTACGAGTTTAAAAAAACGTTTCTTAGCTCACTAAAATCTTCCCGTGAGGCGAGTAAGCAGCTTGCCGAGTTTCTCTTTCAACATCAGGTATTGGTAAGTGATGTCCAACACCTCGAATTGTGCGTCGTTGAGGTGATGAACAATGCCTTTATACACTCCTACGATGAGCGGGAAGGCGAACCAATTGAGCTCGAATGTGCAATCTTATCTGACTCTAAGTCTACTCAGATCGAAATGCGTATTTCTGATTACGGTCGTCCTATTAAAAAATCGGTTTTCCAAGAGCACACGAATAAAGAAATAACAGCCCCAAGCTTGTTTGATGAAGACAGCTGGATGTCGTCAGGAAGAGGATTAATGTTAATCAGTAATCTAGTTGACAGTTTTCAGGTATTGAGATGTGGTCGAAAAAATACGTTTGTATTGATTAAAAGAGAGGGGCGTCTAACAACCAAGCAAAGTTCTGTCACTTTACCTGGTTCTTAGTTTGCGTCCATGACGAATTAGCTTTCTTTATTTGTTATCGGTGGTGGAAGCCGATGACAGAAGCGCTTCTAGTTCTTCTCTGGTCAACAAGTCTTGCGGATTTAGAATCCCGCTCTCGTCGTCTAAGGACATCTTGGTTCTGCTGATCAAATATCGCTTTTGAGTAGGAGTTAAGTCCTTGAGCGACTCAATCAACTCCTTGAAATGGTTGTTGTCCATGTTCATAATTTCCCCGTTCTAAGCCTTAAGGTGTTTTATTTTAAGTTTTCTAAGTAAGCGAAAATCTGCTTTTTAATTGTCACCAGCTCGTTATTAACTATAGTTATATCTTCGCATTCTGGTGCAGTATTGTTTCTTGTACTTGTTTCTATCTTCTCCAGCGCAACAACTGCGATATCTTCTCCAAAGCCTTCTAGAATACCTTTCAAGCTGTGTGCCATCAGATACAGCTCTGGCCAATTTTGTTGTACGAACATTTCATTTAGTTGTTCTGTCGCATCAGAGTAATCCTCCAAGTACGTTGAAAAGACAGCAATGATAATGTCTACGTCATTGTCCATGTATTGATTGAGCAATTCGAAGTTGATCATTTTCACTCCCTGTCGGTTACGTGATAGCTAAACGGTTCGGGTATCTGGCTAGAAAAAGAACCAGAGAGATAATCGCTTAACCATCGTGACCAATTTGGTGGTAATGCCCTTTGTTTTAGGAAGTTAACCACCGACTCCGAATTAGAATGGTGTTGTTGGTCCGGCGCTGCTAGAGTGTTCAGTTTTGTCTCTACTGAAAATGGATAGTCGTATTCGTGTGGTACGATATTGCACTCTTGAAGTCGGACTGATGAACACGATTGATTGATGACTCCGAGCAAGCTGCGTCTGATAGAAAACTCACCAAAAAATGCTAATAGCGGAAGGGCTTGTTTCAATAATGCTATCGGCATTTGTGTTGGAATATCGTAAAAGTAACTTAATGACTCTAGCAATTTTAGGTGCGCTTCTGCCGCGCGAGACTCGACGAGAAGTAGCTTGCACTGCATGAGCTGCTTAAAAGCTAATAGATTGACTTGCTGCTCTTTACCCAACTGCTTTTGCGTGAGTAAACAGAGTTCATTCAGTTGAACAAGCACTTTCCTCTTGGTATGAATATGAGTAAGCGTTTTAAAATGGTCGCTGACTAAATCAACGTAAGAAGAAAGGACATTAAGCCATTGGGCATCGGTTTGTGATAAATGGGCTGCATAGGTACGGCCTAGCTCATAGAGATCTTCAAACAGGCCCAACTTGGCAGTAATTCGGGATGCTGAGAGAAAACGAGAACCATTACTTGGCGTGAGCGAAAAAGCTCTTTTTGCCAAACAGAGCGCATGTCGTTGTTGCCCCAAGCTTTCATAAAGACCGATCAAACTGTCAATGGCAGCCAAGCAGAGCGGATTCCGAGTTACATAATCAGCCAGAACTTTGACTGCTTCAGATATGTGGCCTTGATGATGTAACAAAAACGCGGTCGCACATACTTTACTTGCATGCTCTTTCTGACTGCAGAGAGGTAAATAATCCTCAAGTAGTGTGTAGTCACGTCTTTCAACTAAAGTATCGATAATCAGAGATTCAACACAAATACTGGACGCGTGGGTCTTGTGAAGCAAGATGACATCAGATAGTAAGAGAGGTTGTGAAGCCAGCAGTCTTGTTGTTACAGCGGCAATGTGCTGTTGTTCTTGCAGTGCTTGGAGCATTTTCGTGTAAAGTGCTTTTGTTTGAAGGGGTTTTGTTAGCAGGTGACGAACCCGCCCAGAGCTAGAAAGTGCTGTGAGAACCGTCTCTTTTGTGGCATCGCTAGAAATCATAAGCACAGCGGTTGTGTCTGAAATCAGTTGTGCTCTGCTCAGGAGGTGAACGAGATCCAAACCGGTATATTTTTCTGCAAGATGGTAATCAATTACTAAGAAGGAATAAAAGCGAGTTTTTGCGGCGAGCAAGGCCGCTTGCGTGTTAGTCACGCAAGTGATGTTAGAAGCTTTTGCGCCTAATGCAATGAGTTGGTGTTTCACTAGCAGTGATGATGTAGAACAGTCATCAACGACCAGGATATTGATATCACCAACGGCGACTCTTCCCTCGGCCAAAGTCTATCTTCCTTACTACAGCTACACTAATAAGCTAGTCATCTGAGTGCATAAAGGCAAGGCGTTTTTGAGGAAAGGGGCTTAGAAGCCCCTTAAATGAGACAAAATTCGTTAACTTTGCTTGGAATCTTGCTCAATTTGTTTCATCAAATCGTTCGCTTTCTTCATTGCTCGTCTAGCGCTGGTGGTCTTTCTTTTATTCAACAGAATGTCGGAGAATTGTAGATACTTGTCCGCTGTTTGGAAGCGTAGGTCATTGATATCTTGGAATCCAACAGGGAAGTTTTCAGAGAATTTATCGACGTCTTTAACTAACTTATCCAAATGTACAGTGGTTCTTGCTTGCTTTAGGCGATAGTACAGGCCATCAAACTCGTCTTGATACAAGATACGAGCGGCATCGATAGGGAAAGGTAACGGATTGCTCGAATCTATCGCCGTTTCATAGAGCTTCATTTCGAGCACCGCATCTTTCATCGCATTGCTTATCTCTAAGTTAGTTTTATGTTCATCGCTATTGGTGAAGAACGTGTTGCCAACCTTTATCAATGTTACTAATGCCGCTGCATCACGATCTTTCAACGCGTCACTTAAGTGTTTACCAAACACGTCACTAGAAAGTGAGCTCGGTACGAAAGGGTAGTCCTGATGGATCTGGTTTAGCTCTTCTTTCAGCTCATAGATAGACTTGGTATCTTCTTCCTTATCGTAACGTGATTTCTCCAAATGACTGTTAATCTGACGAGCAATAGAAAGTAGAGTAGAGTGCTTACTTGATTGAATGTCTAATGCAAGAACTTCGATTTTATGTGAGTCCGGGTAGTAGCCCTTGGCCTTTTGTAAAATAGCCTCAATCTCATCGTAATTCGGATAGCTAGTCGCATCGGAATTGAGTACATCGTCTATTTCTGATTCAAATTGACCGAGTAAATAGGGCTTATGTAGACGGAGCAACCCAGCTTTAATTAGAGGGTGAAGGGAAGCGTCACCATCGATTAAAGAGCGGCTATGCTCCGGCGAAGTACTTAATAGAAGCTCTGCATTTTGGATAACTTCGTTTTGTTGACTGAGCTTTGCTTCTAGACCGGAAATGGTAACTTGCTGTTGGTTGTAGACTAATCCAAGACCTGCCATAAACAACAAGCTGGCTGCGACACCAGTGGCCAAGGGCCAATATTGCTTGTTCAAACGACGCTTAACTGTCTTTGCATTAAAATCAGCGGGAATTGTACCAGTTGAAAAAATCTTCGAGAAAATCGGCCACTTCGCTATTGGCATATTTGCTGGTTTAGAGACCTTAATATTTTTCTTTAGTGCTTCATTAACTGGTGTTCTTGAATATGGATGCTTACAACTCAACAATTCATACGTAATACAACATAAGGCGAACATATCATCGCTTATGTTTGGTTCTTTTCCTGAGAGCAGGTTGAGTGAGGCGTAGTTAGGCGTGTAGCCCAGCGTTTCTAGATCTTCTGTTTTACGTTTTGCTGCATACTGATCCTGTTTGATCTGGTGAGTTTTCGACACACCAAAATCCAAAAGCTTTACATGGCCTTCGGAGGTCAAAATTACGTTGGCTGGTTTTAAGTCGGCGTGTACAACGCCGAGCGAATGAGCATAGGATAGTGCGTCGAGGATTTGGTTGAGGATAGAAAGCATTGCATGGTACTTCAAACCATTTGGACGAGATCGTTGGATTAAACTTTCCAACGTTTCGCCGTCAATATATTCCATCACTAAAAAGTAGATATCACCGTCGACTCCGAAATCAAAGACCCGGATTACGTTTGGATGACTAAGTCTTTGTGTTTGTTGCGCTTCTCGAATCAACATTCTTGCTGTCTCTGGCTGAGACGCAAATTCTTTCTGTAAAACTTTTAGAGCAACATAAGGGGATTCCGAGCCAGAAGACTCAAGAATTTTGTCTTTTGCTAAATAAACATCACAGAGTCCACCATGACCTAAAATAGACTCAATTTCGTAACGGTTTTTTACTGTTTGCCCAATTAAATTTGAGTTAATAACACTTTTGTTTTTTGTGTTCTTATTATTACTTTTGTAGATAGGTGGTATTGTGTTTTCTTTTTGAGACAGTTTTGTATCCGTTTCATTTATATTTTCAGCGGAGTCTTGTTTATTAACGTTTTTAGCGGATTCAATTGCGTTTTCTCTTTTTTGAGTCTTTACAATTTTTGTTTTATCTCCGCTATCGCTGCTATTTATAGATTTGTCTTTATTTTTTTCTTCCATCACAAGGACTCCATATAAATGATGGGGTTAATATATATATTCCTGCTAAATGAAAAATACTTCGGTTAGATTTTCTCGGCCAAACTAACATCGGTTTTTTGACGGGTGAAAGTTTAAGTGTCAAAAATTTGAACCTGGTTGGATATTTAAAATTGTTCAACAATTCATGATTGCTTTGATAAAAAAATGATTCATTATGCCGTCAATAGTTTTTATAACAGCTATAAGAACTCTATTAATCTTAATGTTAATAATTAAAGCTTCAAATCTAATTATAAAAATCGATATATAAATATTTAGCAGGTCTTTGGCGAGGTTTTTCATGAAATTGGTATTGACCATAACGAGTTTCCACAAATTTACTCCAGAAATAGAGAGTGAGTTTGTGTTTGAATCAAGTGATGAGCATGCAAAGGTAACCTTCGGACGCTCAGAACAATGTGACTGGACGTTACCAGACCCTGAGAGAGTTATTTCTGGGACTCACGGCGAATTGATTAAATTTGGCGATAAATATCTAATTAAAGATTTATCAACAAATGGCACATTTGTTAATAATGCAGTTACTCCAATCGGCCAAGGGAATGAGCTTGCTTTGTCCCATGGTGACACTGTTGCTTTAGGCGATTATCAAATACAAATTAGTATTAGTGATATCTCTGAAGATAGGACAGAGCATCAATTTACATCTAACCCAGAGGTTAAGACGCCAGTTGGATTCGAACAGCACGTAGAATCGATTCCAGAGATGGAAGATTTTGGTTTAAGCGCTGCCGAGTTGATGGATGAAAGTGTCCCATCAGATTTTCAGTTAGACATTGGTCTAGTAGATGATTTTCTAGAAATTCCGAGTCACGAAACTGAAGTGCCACAACCTAAAGTTGCATCAATGCAGCCTGATACCAACGCTAAAAGTCAAAAACCTACAGTGCATCGAGGTGAACTGGAAGCCTTCATTTATGGCATGGGGATCGACCCCAATATGGTACCAAGCCAAAATCGAGAGCAGTGGTTTGAACAATTAGGTCAGTCGTTTTCTCTCATGCTTATTGGGCTAATGGAGACTCTTCACAATCGGGCTGTATTTAAACAAACCAATCGCGTCAACCATACTGCATTTAGAAAGTCTGAAAATAATCCACTTAAGTTTTCAGCAAATTTGGAAGATGCAATACACAATTTGTATAACCGTCAAACGTCAAGTTTTTTAAAGCCTAATGCCGCAATAAAAGAAGCATTTAGCGATATTGAAAATCATGAGCAGGCTTTAATGCAAGGAGTAGCGGGTACGGTATCGAGTGTCATGTCTCTCGTTGAACCTAATACTATTTATTCAGATGCATTGGCTAAAGACAATGTAATTAACAAGGTTATTCCAGCAAGAAAATATGCTCAGAGTTGGAAGCGCTTTGAAGGTATTCATAGCCAATTAACAAATGAACTTGTCAATAAAGAGTCTCCATTTTATTTAGAAGATTTTGCTAAGCACTACGAATTAGCGCTCAAGAATAAAGGTTAAGGTGGGATTGTGAAACAAATTTATAAATCATTTTTGCTGTTTATATTTTTAGTATTAATGGGATGCTCCGCCGCTAATTTAGTGGTCGACCCATATGCGGATTTAGAAATAACGGCAAATCATAATATCAACCCTGACTCGAATGGAAGACCATCACCAGTTGTTGTATATGTATTTGAACTTACATCAAATACACTGTTTGAGAGTCAAGATTTTTTCTCTATTTATGAGGAGCATGAAAAAGTACTCGGTCCAGACTTGGTGAATAAATATGAAATATCTTTGACACCAGGCCAAAAAGAAATCTACCAAGCTAGTATGTCTCCTAAAACAGAATATTTGGGTATCGTAGCCGCGTTTCGCGATATTGAGAATTCAAATTGGCGACAAGTCATTAAAGTAGATAAGACGGGTTACAACACTTATCAAATCTCGTTAGAAGATCTGTCTTTGGTCGTACAATAACGTTTAGTTGGCTAATTATAAATGATGCAATACTCCAAGACGGCTTGGTGCGAGGGGATGTTTCTGCGTCCCCAGCATTTTCAACAGCACGAACGCGCAATATCTAATGAATATAAAGGCTTACACAGTTTAGGTGGCTCATATACGTGGGGCGTTTGGAATTGCCGTGTAAAAGAACATGCCTTAAAAACAGGCTTGATTGAACTTGATAATCTTCAAGCAATTCTTCCTGATATGACGCTGATAGACTTTTCAGCAACAACAAGTTTTCTGTCTCCTTTAAAGGTAAAAAAAGGGACGGAAAATACCTTAGTGAAGGTGATCGTTCCACTCTCAAAAGTCAGCAGTAAAATGATCGCGGATCCAAGTGAAACAACGGTTTCTCGGTATTTACTTCAAGATCTAGACGTTATTGATAACCTGACGGGCCAAGATGAAGAAACGATTCAAGTGGCCTCATTAAATATCGAGCTGAAATCAAGCAATGAGCAGTTAACAGGTTATATAGAGCTACCAATCCTTAAGATTAAAGAAGTTTCTACGGAAGGAGAGGTCATTCTTGATGACTCTTACGTACCGCCACTTCTAAACTTGTTAAATGACAAGGTGATGACGGGGTATCTACGTAATGCAATGGCAATGACCAAGATACGCGCAGATGTTATCGCTCAACGACTTGTTAAAGGAAAAGCGGCTTCAGCATCTGCGGTAGATTTCATAATGCTGCAAATGTTGAATCGATATGAAGCCATATTGAAGCATTTTAGTGAGCTGGAGAAAGTACATCCCTTAGAGCTTGCGACAACCTTTAAAGGCTATATAGGCGAGTTGGCAACGTTTTCTCACACCACCAAGCGCTTACCTAATCTCAAAGCTTACGATCACCTTGAAGTTGCAAGTGTGTTTGCTGAACTTAATCAAGTCCTTAGTCAGTACTTGAGTGTCGTTCTTGATCAGACTGCAAGTAAGTTGCCACTAGAAGTACGCCAGTACGGTATTCAAGTGACACCACTTCCAGATAAGCGATTATTGGAATCATGTCAGTTTGTATTGGCGATTAAAGCGGACACAACAACGGATGAGATTAGACGCTTAGTCCCTGCGCAATTGAAGCTTGGTCCGGCAGAGCAGATTAGAGATCTAATCAACAACCAGATTAATGGAATTAACGTAGCTCCTTTAAGTGTCGTGCCACGACAGATTCCATATCAAACGGGGTATGTTTATTTTGAGGTCGTTAAGAAGGGGCCATTCTGGATGCGACTTAAAGACAGCGGTGGTATTGCACTGCATTTATCTGGTCATTTCCCAAATCCGGACATAGAGCTTTGGAGCATTAATCAATAAAAGTGGTAAGTATGGAACAGACGATAGTAAAACCTACTCCTGGCGGAAGAGCGGCTGTATCTAAAGCTCAGCCTCAAAGATCAGCAGACAGTACTGTTGTGATATCCAAAAGCCCTGAGTTGGTTAACAACGATTCAGTTGTTGCTTATGGAGATAATCCATTATTGGCAGAAGCTAATGGTCTACTTTCGATTATTGGACAAATCAGAGCAACAGCTACTCATTCCGATCCTTTATTTCTTAAAGAAACGCTTGCGCAAAAGCTTAGGGATTATGAGAATCGTCTACGTCAACATGATGTTGACTTGGAAACCATTGATACCGCACGTTATTGTCTGTGTTGTTCTTTAGACGAAGCAGTATTGAATACCAATTGGGGGAGTCAATCGTTTTGGACACATGATTCTCTGTTGAGTTCTTTTTACGCGAGCAGCCAAGGTGGAGAGGCTTTTTTTAAGCATCTAGACAGCTGTCTGGCTCATCCGGAATCCCACTTAGATTTACTAGAGCTAATGTACGTATGCTTATCTTTGGGTTTTATAGGCCAGTATCGTTTAGAAAAAAATGGGCTTGAAGCTCACCGTCGATTGAGAAAACAAGTTGTATCAGTGCTTAAGTCACATGGTCGCGGAGTACAGCAAGAGCTTAGTAACAAAGTAGAACAACATATATTGGCAGGTGCTCAGGTTTCGGAACGTGCTCCTCTGTGGGTGGTTTGTTCGGTAACTTCCGCACTGCTTGTTTGTATTTTTATGTACTTCAGTTACGAGTTGAACAAAGCTTCCAACCAAACTTTTGCTCAATTGGTAAACCTGATTCAACCAACCCCAGCTGTTAGTAATCCTATGGTTGAGTCAAAGTCAGCACCTATTGCTGAAAGAATATCTATGTATTTGGCAACGGAGATTGGCAAGGATCTTGTCACCGTGGAAGCGTTGCAAGATAGAGTTCGCATTTCTCTTAAAGCTCAAGACCTATTTGAATCTGGTAGTGCGAGCGTTGTGGCTTACATACAGCCAGTTATTTCTAAAGTTGCACGTACCTTAGAAGCGACACAAGGGAAGATCATAATTACCGGGCATACCGATGACCGTCCGATATTTACCAGCAAGTACCCATCCAATTGGCACTTGTCTTTAGCTCGCGCAACTTCTCTTTCCGAACAGTTAATCGCCAACAGTGCACTTAAAGGCAGAGTGATTCCTGAAGGGTTGGGTGATGCGAGACCTTTGGTGGAAAATAACAGTGAAGAGAACCGAGCAATGAATCGTCGAATTGAAATCGATCTTATTGTGGGCAACTAATGGTTGGGCAATGAAATGAGTATTAAAGAAATAGGCAGAGTATTTACCCAAAGATGGTTTCTTGGTTTAGTTGGTGTAGCCGCGTGCTCCATTTTTATTTGGGTTGTGGGTCCTCTGATCACGGTTGCAGGTTACGAGCCGCTTAAAAGTGATTTCCAACGTTTAGTTACGATCTTAGTGATTGTTTTTGCTTGGGCGCTTATCAACTTAACAAAGCAGCACAAACAGAAAGTTAGAGAAGACGAAAGTATTCAGACGTTGCTTGAAGTAGACAGTCAGTCAGACAAAGAAGCCGCCAGTGAAATTGACGTAATGCGCGATCGTATAGAGCAAGCGATCAAAGTTGTGACAAAAACGCATAAAGGAAAGCGTAGTTTGTACGATTTACCTTGGTACGTTCTGATTGGTCCTCCTGGAACAGGTAAAACCACGGTTCTAAAGCAATCTGGCTTGGAATTTCCGTTAGCTGAGAGCTTAGGGGCTGACTCTATAGCTGGTGTAGGTGGAACACGTCACTGTGATTGGTGGTTTGCTAATAAAGCAGTACTTATTGATACAGCAGGACGTTACACCACGCAAGATAGTCAAGAAAAGGTTGACTCTAAAGCTTGGCACGGTTTCTTAGGGTTGCTTAAGAAATACCGCACTCAAAGGCCTATCAATGGCGCTATCGTAACAATCAGCCTAGCAAGTATGATGTCTCAAACTCGTACAGAGCGTAGCTTACATGCCAGATCAATAAAATCTCGCCTTCAGGAACTCAAAAATCAGTTGGGTATGCAATTCCCAATCTATGTTCTGCTGACGAAAATGGATCTGGTTGCTGGCTTTAATGAATTTTTTGCTGATTTAAGTAAAGAAGAGCGTGAGGAACTTTTTGGATTTATGTTCCCACGAGAAGTTGATGACGAACGTGGTGTCATTTCTCTCTTTAATAAAGAGTTTCACGGCATGTTGGAGCGGCTCGATGCGCGCATGTTACGTATATTAGAAACTGAAGATGACTTAGAAAAGCGCACGCTAATATTCGAATTTCCAAAACAGCTGCGAGTTTTACAAGCAAACTTAGATGAGTTTTTGTCTGAGATATTTGCGCAGAACACGTTTGAAGAGCCAGCCCTTATTCGCGGTGTTTTCTTGCTTAGCTCTGTACAAGAAGGTATTCCTGTTGATCGACTGATGAGTGAATCAACTAATGGATTGGGACTAGGGAGGTTGCCTTTAGCGACAAACGTTAACAGTTCGCATAGCTATTTTGTTAAAAATCTTTTTGAGCGAGTCATCTTTAAAGAGCAATTACTAGGTACCGTTAACCGTCACTATCAAAAGCAATCTGGATGGATGCGTACGGGCATATACATGGGTTGTGTTGGTGTTCTTGTTGGTGCTTCTGCTCTTTGGTTCCTGAGTTATCAATGGAATTCAAAGTTAATTGTCGATACCAATAGCCAAGTAAATCATATTGAAGCGATGATAGGTGCAGAGAGCCTTGATTTTGAATCGGACGTTATCAGTGCTGTAGACACGTTAGACAAGATCATGATGTTGCCACTAGGGAAAAATAGTGAATATGGTCATTCTGATGCAGTGAAAAAGTTTGGTCTGTATCAAGGTGACAAAGTTTCTCAAGCAGCAAATAACGCGTATTCAGATGCTCTTTCTCAACACTTTGCTACTCTGCTGTCAGAGAGTTTGGTCTCGGAAATGGAAGCGAATAAGCACCATCGTGAATACTTATACGAGACGTTAAAGACGTATTTAATGTTGTTTAATCCGGAAAAGTATCAACAAGAAGAGGTAATTGCTTGGTTCAACTTCTACTTTGAACGTCAGTATCCAGGAGAGTTAAACAAAGAGCTACGTGAGCGTTTGCTAGTGCATACTAAAAACTTACTAGAGAACGACGAGAAAGGCTTCTCAATGGATGCGACTGCTATTAGTGCAGCACGAGAAGTTCTAACGCAAATGTCACTTCCAGAGCGTGCATATCAGCGTATGAAGATGCAGTTTGCTAAAAGTCACGTTCCGTCTTTCCGTTTAACAGACGTGTTAGGACCTAAAGGTTTAGAACAATTTGAGCGAGCAAGTGGAAAACCTCTATCGCAAGGTATTTCCGGTTTTTATACCTACAACGGTTTTCACAGCATTTTCCAAATTCAGATTAATCGCACCGTCAAAGGTTTGATGGAAGAAAACTGGGTGTATGGGGATGATCTTAAAGCTCATGAAATTGATCATGATAGTGCTATTCAGGGGGTTCAAGCCCGCTATTATCAAGATTATGTCAATGAGTGGAAAACTCTGATAGAGGATATTCAGCTTAAACAAGCTCCGAGTTTGGCTTTAGCAACAGAGCAATCAAGAGTTTTATCCGGTGTAGAAAGACCAATTGAATCACTTCTGCGTGCAATACAAAAGGAAGTGGGGTTATCGAAAGTAACGTTATCGGAAAATCAAAAGGCAGCAACGGAAGTCGCAGGAAAGGTTGCAAAAGTGAAGTTTTCTAATACGGCAGACAAACTCGATATGTATTTGCCTGAAGAGAATGGATTTAATGTTGCTCTACCAGGTAAAGAAGTTGAATCCCATTTCACCGAAATCTTACGACTTAGTGAACAAGACTTTGATGATATTCAGCAAGCGATGGTGAATTTGCGTTCGTACTTATCTGATTTGTCTAGCTCTGGCAACAATCAAAAAATTGCTTACAAAAGCATATTGGATGGAACGGTGACTCAGGATGTTGCTGCCTCCTTTGCTAGAGCAAAAGATCTCTTACCAAAACCGTTTAATCAATGGTTGGGAGAGTTGTCACAGGAATCGGTTAAGTTTGCAGAAAGCGGCTCTAAAGATCATCTAAATCAGCTTTGGGTGACTAATGTAGTGCGTCCTTATCAGCGGACTATAGCAGGTAGATACCCATTTGAACCTAATGCAACGAAGGAAGTTCGTCTAAAGGACTTTCAACGATTCTTCGGGTACGGTGGTACGTTGGACTCGTTCTTCCAAGAATATCTGGAGCCGTTTGTTGATACGTCTAAGAGTCGTTGGAGACTAGAAAAAGAAATCGGTGTAAGGCCCGAGACGCTTGCAGTTTTTCAAAGGGCAAAACGCATTAGACAATCGTTCTTTGAATCAGATAACTCGCTACGAGTCGAGTTTGGTATGAAACCCGTATATCTAGATCAACACATTACTCGATTTGTGCTAGAGCTAGGTGATCAAGACTTGGTTTATAAGCACGGTCCTGCGAGATCGAAGGAACTTCGCTGGCCATCGGGTCAAGATCAGACGCGTATTGTGTTTACACCGCCCGAATCAAAACGAGAAATTGCTCATACCTATGAAGGGGAATGGGGCATTTTCAAACTATTGGACCAATCACTCAAGGCTCGACCAGAGTCCCGCAACGACAACATTGTCATGATCGATTTGAAGGGGAACAAGGTTCAGCTTGAGTTGATTCCATCTAGTGCAATCAACCCATTTTGGTCTAATGAGATGGAGAGGTTCAGATGTCCGCAAACCTTGTAACGCCTGTGTGGGGCTACATCGGAAAAATGCCGGCTAAAGGTGACTTTGTTAAGGACGGCATTTCTCCTGAATTTGCAAACCGTTGGCACGACTGGCAGCAAGCTGTTATTGCAGTGAGTAAAGAGCAACTGGGTGATACTTGGAATGATTATTTTTTAACTGCACCAGTTTGGCACTTTGCACTGGATGTGAGTTACATGGACGATGCTACGTATATCGGCAGCATGATTCCAAGTGTAGATGCATGCGGTCGCTACTTCTTTTTTACTGTTGTTCGAGCGGTAAAAGGCAAAGCATCACAGTATTGGGCACAAAGTGGCTGGACTGAAGATAGCCAGGTTCTAGCGCTGTCAGTGTTAGACGATGAATTTGTATTTGATGCATGGCACCGAAGCATGCAGGAAAAGTGTGAGCTTGTTTCTGAAGTATCGATATGCAATGAAGAAATGGCGCTTTTGTACCAAAGCCCGATCTCTACAGTGTTTAGCTTTTCAACTGAAGCAAAGCAAAACATGTTGTTAAATCATCTAATTGAGAGTCAACAGAGAAAACCATGCTTCTGGTGGACAGAAGGCTCTACTCATATTGAACCATGTATGTTTGTTAGCACTGGACTGCCATCTATTGGCCAATTCTCTGCAATGTTAGATGGTCGTTGGCAAATGTGGAGTTGGTAGGAAGCAAAGAATGAATTGGAATTATTTTACTTTTGCCAAAACTCATGCAGGTAAAGTTCGTCCTTATAATGAGGATGCGTTACTGGATATGACTGAACAGCATATATGGGTTGTTGCTGACGGCATGGGCGGTCATAGCGCTGGCGATATCGCGAGTCAAATGCTGGTCGACAGAATTGCACGCCATATGCAAGATGTGCCAAACACCAATATAGATGATATTCGCGCAGCAGTGCAGCAAGCGAATTTTGAGATCTATCAATATGCTCAAATGAACTTAGATGGAAAGACAATGGGCACAACATTGGTACTGTTGTTTATTCAGGATGGTTATTACCACTGCCTATGGGTTGGTGATAGCCGCATTTATCAACTAAGAAACGGTACTTTTGTACAAAAAACTCGTGACCATAGCCAAGTGATGGAGTTAGTTGAGCAAGGCTTGTTGGCATTTGAAGACGCAGAGTCACATCCATTAGCCAATGTAATTACCCGAGCTGTTGGGGTTGATGAGATGGTGACGATAGACCAAGTATCGGGACAGCTTGCGGATGGTGACCAGTTCTTGTTGTGCAGTGATGGACTTTCCAAGGAACTAAGCTGTGATGAAATGCATAAAACTCTATGTGCAGATTCAGTTAACCAAGCTGGTTTGGCATTAATGCACTCTGCTCTGGTGCGTGGCGCTAGTGATAACGTGACGTGTGCGCTCATTAAAGTGCGTCAAGAACCTAGTGAGTTTGACTCCGCTAGGCGAGATGATGCGACTATTCCTGTGTTTTTGAGGGGGAGAGTATGAGTAACACGATGTTTGATTGGTATGAGCAAGTCCTTGCACCAATTTCGGAAGACAATCCGACTGGCATTGATCCAAGAGAGGATGTCTCTCCTCAGTCTGCTTATTATCGACTTAAAGATCAGCGAATGGTGGCAAGAAACGCAGAGCGAAACGCCATCATCGAAGAAGAGAGTATTCATACACATAACAACTTATGGCGCGTTTTTGTTGAAGAAGTACCAGAAGTTCTCGCTACACAATCAAAAGATTTTGAGTTTGTTGCCTGGCTAATAGAAGCATTAACTCGGCTTTATGGTTTTAGAGGCATGGGCGTAGGCTACAAAATTGCTAGCGCGTTTGTTGAGTCATATTGGGATGAGCTGCACCCAATGCCTGATGAAGACGGCATAGAAACGCGGATTTCTGCCATCACCGGACTTAATGGTATTGATAGTGAGGGAACGCTGATCTTTCCTCTTGCCTCAATTCCATTGACGGATATGGGTGTAGAGCAAGCTTATGCATATTGGGAATACCAACAAGCTATTGAACTCGAGCGCTTGGACGAAGACAAGCGAAGAGCACGAGTAGATCAAGGCGCAATTGAATTGTCGCGTATCACTGACACTGTGAAATCAACTTCTGATGAGTTTTACCAGTCTCTGATTGCAGATCTCGAGTTCGCTACAGGTGCTTTTAATGAGTTCAGTCAGCGACTTGATGACGCTGTAGGGGATGTAACGCCTAGCTCATATATTTCAAAAAGAATTGAATCAATACACGCGGCACTTAAGCACTTGTTGGGTAATCGTTTTAAGGATAAGGCTGAGGTCTCCATTTCTGACGAAAATGGTGATGAAGAGTTAGAAGAAGCAAGTCAACAAGCAGTTACTCACAACTCATCTGCGTTATTAGTTACAAACATGCAATCTCGAGAACAAGCTATTCAACAGTTGCAACATGTGGCGGACTTTTTTAGAGAAAGCGAGCCTCACTCACCAGTTTCTTACTCCATCGAACAAATTATTCGTTGGTGTGGAATGCCTCTGCCTGAATTACTGGCGGAACTAATCTCCGACGGAGACGCAAAACGAAGCTACTTCCGTTTGGTTGGCATAGCAGAACAAAATGAAAATTAATAAAGGGAGAATGGTATGACGAGTATCCACTCGAAACTTTCACGAGTACGGAAGCCTCGTGTTCACATTACCTACGATGTTGAAACCGAAGGAACAACTTTGAAAAAAGAGCTTCCTTTTGTGGTGGGTGTTATGGGCGACTTTGCAGGCCAAAATACCGAAGCATTGAAACCATTAAAGGATCGCCGTTTCATTCAAATCGATCGTGATAACTTCGATGATGTACTTAAAAAGATGAGTCCATCGGTTAAGTTCAAAGTCGCAAACAAGTTAGCAAATGACGATTCTGAATTTGCGGTTGAACTGAGCTTTAAATCGATGCAAGACTTTGAACCAGCAGCGATTGTCAATCAAGTAGAACCATTGCGTCAGCTGATGGAAACTCGTAACAAACTGCGAGACTTGATGACTAAAGTCGACCGTTCGGAAGAACTTGAAAACATCCTAGAAGAAGTTCTCAACAATACAGACAATTTGGCAAAACTAGCTGGTGAGCTAGATCTTGGCAAAAAAGCGCCATCAGAAAGTACTGAGGGAGCAGAATAATGACGACTCAAGTTGAAAAACAACTCGATCCTACGGTGGGTGAACAAACCACTTCATTTCTTGAACAGGCTATTGGTGCGACGAAACAAACAGAAGCATCGAGAGCAGAAGAGCTGATCAAGACACTGACTGAAGAAGCGATGAAGGGGACGGTTTCTTGGAATAAAAACCTAACCGTAACTTTCCGTGAAGCGATTAATTTGCTTGATAGACAGATTTCAGAGCAGCTTTCTGAAGTTATGCACCATCCTGAGCTACAAAAGTTAGAAGGCTCATGGCGTGGGCTGAATTACTTAGTCATGAATTCTGAGACAAGTTCTACGCTGAAAATTCGCATGATTAGCATCACGAAGAAAGAGCTTCATAAAGACTTAAGTAAAGCGGTTGAATTCGATCAAAGTCAAATCTTTAAAAAAGTGTACGAATCTGAATTTGGTAGCGCTGGTGGTGAACCGTATGGTGCTTTAATTGGTGACTACGAGTTTACAAACCATCCAGAAGATATTGAGTCTTTGCGTTTAATGTCGAATGTTGCTGCTTCGGGTTTCTCACCATTCTTGTCTGCTGCTTCTCCTGCGCTATTTGGTTTTGATGAGTGGACAGAACTATCTAAACCGCGCGATTTAGATAAAGTCTTTGAGTCGTTGGAATATGCGCAATGGCGCTCTTTCCGTGAAAGTGCAGATTCTCGTTTTGTAAGCTTAACGATGCCTAAAGTATTAGCTCGCTTGCCATACGGCCAAGCTACCTCTCCTGTAGAAGCGTTTGGCTTTGAAGAGTTTGATGTGGATCCTGTGTCGGGTATCGCCGTTAATGCTGATCACAATGATTATTGTTGGATGAACTCATCGTACGTGCTTGGCGTCAAACTGACGGATGCATTTTCTAAGTATGGTTTCTGTACTGCTATTCGTGGCGCAGAGGGTGGTGGGCGAGTTGATAACCTACCAACACACTTCTTCATGAGTGATGATGGTGACCCAGATATGAAGTGCCCAACGGAAATTGGCATTACAGACCGCCGTGAAGCGGAATTGGGTAAACTGGGTTTCTTACCGTTGTGTCACTACAAAAATACAAACTATGCCGTGTTCTTTGGTGCTCAAACTTGTCAAAAACCAGCAAATCATGAATCTCCAGAAGTGGCAGCAAACGCGGCAATTTCAGCAAGACTTCCTTACATGATGGCAACCTCTCGTTTTGCACATTATTTGAAAGTAATGGCTCGAGACAAGATCGGTAGCTTTATGGAAGCAGAGGACGTTGAATCTTGGTTGAACCGTTGGATTCTTGGCTATGTGAACGCTTCTGAAGGTGGCGGTCAAGAAATTCGTGCGAAATACCCTCTTGCCGACGCTCGCGTACAAGTTAAGGAGATTCCAGGTTCTCCTGGTTCTTACAACGCGGTTGCTTGGCTCAAACCATGGCTTCAAATGGAAGAGCTAACCACGTCTTTAAGACTCGTTGCTAAAATTCCTCAGTCGGGTGGCTAAATAAAGTTAATGGCTGGTCACTTCGACCAGCCATTAAGCCAAGCTTATGGTAGTTATGACGAAAATAGATGCATTGAACTTTCTAGACCCAGAGGAACTCACACACGAGTTTACACCGATGGGCCTGGCTGAGTTTGACAGTCATTGGTTGACTAAATTTGTTGAATGTTCAGATTCAATACTTGCGGCACGAATTTGGTTGGAAGGCACGCAATCTAAAGATTTTGCGAGTTTTCGCCATAGCATTGTGAGCACGATTAATACCATTGACACACTATTACAGAAGCAGCTCAATGAGATCATTCATCATCCAGATTTTCAGAAATTAGAGTGCAGTTGGGTAGGCGTTCGATATTTATGTGAACAAGTTGATAAACCATCGTCTGACTCCGTAAAAATTAAAGTTCTATCTGCAACATGGAATGAAGTAAGTAAAGATGCGCTCAAGGCTATCGAGTTCGATCAGTCTGCCTTGTTTAAATTGCTCTATCAAAATGAATATGGAATGGCCGGAGGAGAACCCTTTGGTGTGGTTGTTGGTGATTATCAATTACGTTATGACCCGAGAACAAATTATTTTGATAGAGATATCTCTGTGCTAAGCAAGATATCTCAGTCTGCTGCTGCGGCATTTAGTCCATTTGTAATGTCTGCGTCTCCTGAAATATTCGGTGTGAACAAATTTGCCGAACTTTCGTCGACTCGAGACGTTGCGGCACAATTTGAACAAATTGATTATGTCAAATGGAGACAGTTGCGAGATAACGATGATACCAAGTTTATTGGCTTAACCGCTCCTAACGTGCTTTTTCGACAACCCTACAAAAGTGATGGTTCTCGAAACGATCAATTTGAATTTCAAGAGAATATTGACGATTCAAATAACGATTTATTGTGGGGAAGTGGAGCCTTCTGTTTCGCTGCTGTTTCGATAAGAGCATTCCAAGAGCACGGTTGGTTTACTCATATGCGAGGAATAAAGCAGGGGGATTATAGTCAAGGCATTATTGTTGCTCCTACAAGAAACAAAACGCGCATTAATGGCAAAAATGACAGAGATAGATGCCCTTTAAATCTAAAAGTCTCTGAGCGTAAAGAGCAAGAACTGTCTGATTGTGGGTTCATTCCGATTTCACCAGTTCCTGAAACAGACATGGTCGGCATGACTTCCAATGTTTCGTTGTATAAGCCAAAACTGTACGAAGAGAAGCATGTTGCGACTAATGCAAAACTCACCTCAATGCTCCAATACACGATGTGTGTATCGCGTATAGCACACTACGTCAAAGTTATGGGGCGAGACAAGATAGGTGGCTATCAGGACGCGGCATCGCTCGAGAGGGAGTTTCAGACTTGGTTACATCAATATACAACGGCTTCAGACGAAGCTTCGGATGAACTCAGAGCTAAGTACCCATTGAACGAAGCGAAGATCAAAGTTAGAGAGAAACGCGATACGCCAGGGCACTTCTACTCGGTGATACATTTACGCCCTCATTTTCAGCTCGACCAAATGGTCTCAAGTATCAAATTAATTACGGAATTATCACCAGAACATTTGGTGTAAGGAAAGAAAGATGACTCAGTGGAAAAATGCCTTATCGGAAGGGCAGTTGCAACAAGCTTTAGAACTACTAATCGAAGCAATAAAGGCATCTCCCAAGGATGCCAGTTTGAGAAGCTCTTTTATTGAACTGCTTTGTATTGACGGTGATTTTGAGCGAGCTGATGAGCAACTGATGCAGTCTATTAAACTGTTTCCTGAATATCTTCCAGGCGCTAGTCAGTTAAGACATCTGGTTAAAGCTGCTCAAGCGCGAAAGGATTTTGCTCAAGGTGCGGCAACCGCGAAGGTATTGGGTGAGAACGAAGAACTAACTAAGTCATTGGTTAGCTTCAACTTATCAATGGTGAGTCAAGATTATGAACAAGTTTCTGAACTTGCTCTTCAAATCGAAGAACTGAGACAAGAAAAAGGCTTTTTAGCTAATGATACTTCGTTCTCAGACGTGCGGGATATTGATGATCGTTTAGGTGGTTACATTGAGCTGTTTTCTACCGCAGGCAATTACTTCCTCGTCCCTATTGCTAGCATCAACACTTTAGAAATCAAATCTGCTACCTCTTTGCTAGAAAGTGTTTGGCGCCCCGTTGAGTTTGACATTGACGGTTTAGGTGAAGGTGAAGGCCATATGCCGATGACTTACGTGGATTCAGAAAGTGATGCTCAGAAACTAGGTCGTGAAACGGACTGGGAACAAATAGCTGACAAAGAAGTTTACTTAGGTTTAGGCCTGAAGTGTTGGCTTGTCGGTGAAATGGCGCTGCCGATTTCTGACTTACAAAATCTACAAGTAACAAAAGAGTTGGCGTAAGAGCAATTATGGCTTTAACGGTTTCACTGCTAGACAAGTTGATTGATAGCGACCCAACTACCAGAGAAGAAAAAGATTTTCCTGTCAGTCAGCAACACATGCTCAATGGTTTGTTAAGAGACTTAGAGTCGATGCTTAATAGTCGTATTGGTTGGAAAAATATTCACGAAGACTTTTTAGAAGTTAGATACTCAATTCTGAACTATGGGTTACCTGATTTTTCTTCAATGCCTTATAGCAGCCAAGATGGACAAAGTCAGTTGTGTGACATCGTTTATGAAGCTATTCGGGAGTTTGAACCTCGGTTAAGAAATCCGCACGTTCAAATTTCTGATGAAAAAAATGCGATAGATCGAACCTTACGGTTAGAAATTAGCGCAACTTGTTTGATTGATAATGACATCCACGAGTTGAAATTCAATTCGGAAGTCGAGCCAGTGAACTTAGGAATGAAGTTGAGTCGAGCGAAATGAGTGAAGAGTTTCTAAAATACTACAATCGTGAATTGGCCTATCTGCGACACAAAGGACAAGAGTTTGGCGAGCAATATCCTAAAATTGCGGCTAGGTTACGTATCAGCGAAGAACAAGTTGAAGACCCACATGTTGAACGTCTGTTGGAAGGTTGTGCTTTTTTAACCGCTCGGATAAGACAAAGTCTGGATAACAGTTACCCACAGTTTACGGAATCACTGATGGGACAGCTATATCCGGACTTTCATGCGCCAATTCCTTCGATGTCCGTGATCAAATTGAACTGTTCAGAGTCAACCACTAGTTCATTTGCTATTCCTGTGGGTGAAAGAGTCGAAGTTAGTGCCCCTGGATATCAAGATTGCCAGTTTCGAACCGGTTACCCGACAACAATGTATCCACTCGATATTATCTCTGGTTCATTTGAGAACGCGCCTTTCAAGCCTACTGGCTCTAAGTGGGAGCATAATGCGCACTCTGTACTAAGGTGTCAGCTGAGTGCTCATGATTCAGAGTCCTCTATCAATTCCATGGGTATCGATTGTTTGCGTTTGTACTTAAATGGACAGACGCAATTAACACTCAAGCTATATCAAATGTTATTCCAAAGTTTGATTGGTCTTTCAATCGTATTGGATGGTAAAGAAATCATGCCTCTAACTAAGAGGCATCTTCAATCGGTTGGTTTTGGGGACGAGGAACAAGTCGTCCCTTACAGTAAGAGAAGTTTTTCGGGATCTCGTTTATTGGTCGAGTACCTTCATTTCCCAGAAAAATTCATGTTCTTTGACTTGATCGAGCTCGGCTTAGATAAGTTAGAGATTCAAGGGCAGGTCGAGATTTGCTTTTACTTCGATACAAGCGATGACTGGCTACCAAAGCAAGTAGACGAGGAAAGTGTCATGGTTGGCTGTGTTCCCATTGTAAATCTGTTCAAATCAACCATGGAACCTAAACGTCTCCTTCCAACTGAGTACGAGTATCAATTATCTCCTCAGTACCAAGATGCAGAGAGTAATGAAGTTGTCTCGATTTCTGATGTTACCTTGAGAAACTGGAACAAAACTTACGAGCACTTACCCTGCTACCATTCAGGAGAGCACACGCACTACATGAGCGCGAGTGAAGTGTATTGGTTAATGAGACGAGAGGATAAAAACTGGGCCGGTGGCTACGATGAGCCTGGTCGAGAGACTTATGTTTCTTTTGTTGATAAGCAATACCAGTTGTTCAGCCCTGAAAGCAGAGATAATTGGCTGATGTATGTGGAAGCTGAGTGTTGCAATCGTAATTTGCCACAAAAAATTCCATTTGGTGGCGGGCTACCAAAGGTTCAGTTACCCAATGTTGATGATAATTTTAAATCAATCAGGTGCTTAACGTCTCTCTCCGAAACGCTTAGACCAGAGATGGATGAAAGCACACGATGGCAGCTTACCAAGCTATTAACATTGAACCATTTTACTGAAGCTGACGGCCTAGCAACGTTAAAACAAACATTGAACTTGTATGCATTTGCAGGCACTGCCGAAACAAAAGCCGTTATAGATGCTCTAGTCAAGCTAGAGTTTGAACATACAACCGGTAGGGTTAGTCAGAAAGGAAAAGTTGGTTTTGCACATGGAGTAAAGCTGATTCTAACAGTATCCGATCAGATACTGCCAAAAGAGCAGATCTTTTTATTGGGTAGCGTGTTATCTATTTACTTTGCTCAATATGCGGAGATTAACGTGTTTACGCAGTTAGAGATTAAGTTGAAATCAACCAGCAGCTCCTTTCACGTATGGCCTGCGCTGACAGGTGATAAGGTGTTGTTATGAGCTCAGAGGACTTCTACCGCGAGCTAAAGCAACGTTCTTTGTTTGAATCTATTCATCTTATTGAGCAAGAGCTTTTGAAAGTTGAATCGCAAATTGGAACAGATGCATTACCAAAAAACGAGAAACTCAACTTAAAGGTCAATGCGTCTTTAGGCTTTGAGAGTGCGCAACTCGTTTCTACTAAACCATTAGGTAAAGATAAATTAGCGCTTGAGACAAATTTGATTGGCTTGACGGGGGAGCAGGGTGTACTGCCTCAGCATTACAGTGAGCTTGCATTGCATCGACTGAAAGAAGGCGATCATGCGATGGTGGACTTCTATGACATTTTTAACCACCGGCTTTTATCCCTCTATTATCGAAGTTGGCAGTTGAGTCAGTTAACCATACAAGCGCGTGCGCATGCAAAAAATCAGCGCTCCCCATTAACTGATTGCATGTCGTCATTGACTGGCGATGGGAATGATCTAGCACTGCATTATGGCGGCATGTATGCATCTCCAACACGAAGTAAAGGTGCATTGAAGAGCATTTTGGAATGTTTGTCTGGTTGCCAAATTCGTATTCACGAGTTTCAAGGTCAATGGATGCGACTGTCTAAATCTGAACAAACTTGTTTGGCATCGAAAAGTATGCCCGAAGGCCAGTTTGCACAACTCGGTGCTGGTGCGTCACTAGGAAAAAAAGCCTGGAATATCAATGCAAGTACAACAATTGAGTTTCTCCCAAAGGAAAGTAAGCAAGTCAAAAATCTATTACCCAAGACCAATACATTGAAAACGATAAAACGGGTAGCAGGTGACTTCATTGGCAAACACAAGCACGTTAAGTGGCAACTTACGACTAAACATAGTCTATTGCCTCAAGTTCAAATATCTAAGCAACAAGGTCAGTTAGGTGTCGGCTCTGTACTGAAAAAACATGAACGTACGGAAGATCGCAACATAACAATTACGGTTTAAAGGAAACATAATGGCTTCATTATCACTTTCAGCGTTGGTCGAAAGATTGTCTCCGCAAGCGAAGGAAACGCTAGAGCAAGCGGCGGCAATGGCAAGTTCGCGTACACATCATAGTATAGAGTTGACCCACTGGTTGTTGGCGATAGTTCAACATCCATCCGGTATTTATTCAGAAGTGTTTGAAGCTTTTGATATTGATGAAAGAAAAGTCGAAGAACAACTGCAAGCTCAGCTTGAAAAATACAAAACTGGATGCCAAACCGTCCCAGGCCTTTCTGCTCATACTGTAACCATGATGCAGAATGCTTTGATGTGCGCAACGATAGAGTTTCATGAAGAACAAGTGAACTGTATCCACTTACTGTTTGCATATCTTTCTGATGACACGCTAGTGAATATGATGAATGCTATTAGCGCGGAGCTAGACAAAGTCGAACCATCTCGCCTAGTCGTAATTAAAGAGCATGTGGGCGATGGTGGAAACAATACTTCTAAGGCGACGAGCAGCTCGAACTCTGCATTGAATCAGTTCACAACGGATCTTACTGAGCAAGCTAAAGCTGGAAAAATAGATCCTGTTATCGGTCGCGACAATGAAATCCGCTTGATGATCGATATCTTATTGCGTCGCCGCCAAAACAATCCGATCTTAACGGGTGAGGCTGGTGTAGGTAAAACTGCGGTAATTGAGGGGCTGGCGCAAAAAATAGTGGATGGGGATGTTCCTCCGGCTTTACATGATGTTGCCATCAAATCACTCGATCTTGCTTTGCTTCAGGCGGGGGCGGGGATGAAAGGGGAGTTTGAAAACAGACTTAAAAATCTCATTCGAGAAGTTAACGAATCTTCGCAGCCAATCATTCTTTTTATCGATGAAGCTCATGGTCTAATCGGAGGTGGTGGTCAAGCGGGACAAGGTGATGCTGCTAATATATTGAAACCAGCGTTGGCTCGAGGAGAGTTACGGACCATCGCTGCAACTACTTGGGCTGAATACAAAAAATATTTTGAGAAAGATGCCGCGTTAACGAGGCGCTTCCAGGTTGTGAAAGTAGACGAGCCGACTCCTGAGTTAGCGGTAGATATGCTTAGAGGCTTGGTTAACATCATGGGGCAACATCATGATGTTTATATCACAAGCCAAGCACTGAATGCTGCGGTACAACTTTCTGCTCGCTACATCAACGGACGCCAACTACCAGATAAAGCAGTATCGGTATTAGATACTGCATGTTCGCGTGTTGCATTGAGCCAATCTGCCACTCCGGGCGCGTTGGATAGCAAAAAGAAAAAGCTAAACATCAAAGAAGCGGAGTTTCAACAACTTTCCAAAGAGGCTCTGTTAGGCGTAAGTCACGATGAACAGCTTAATAATATTCGATATGAGATCGATGAGTTATCTAATCAAGTCATAGAATTAGAGGCAATTTGGGAACAAGAAAAGCAGTGGGTTCAAGAAGCTAAGTCCTTGAGAGCTAAGGTGATAGAAGAGAATGCCGACTGTGACAAAGAGCGATTACAGGAAATCGAATCGAACTTAGCGCTCAACGCGCAACCTTTAGTCTTTTCTCATGTGAATGAATCTTTGATTGCTGAGGTAATTTCTGATTGGACAGGTATTCCACTTGGAAAATTGCAAGATGACGAAATTGAAGCGGTTCTTAACCTAAAAGATAGCTTGTGCGAGCGAGTGGTGGGGCAAGATCATGCTCTAGAAATCATGTCCGAAGTGATCAAAACAGCAAGTGCCCAATTGACGGATGAAACTAAACCTAATGGCGTGTTTTTATTAACTGGCCCTAGTGGTGTCGGAAAAACGGAATCCGCTCTTGCTATCGCAGAGAAAGTTTATGGGAGCGAAGACAACGTAACCACGATCAATATGTCGGAATTCAAAGAAGAGCATAAGGTTTCATTGTTGTTAGGCTCTCCTCCTGGATATGTCGGATACGGTGAGGGGGGCGTTCTAACGGAAGCCGTAAGGCGTAAACCTTACAGTGTGATTCTGTTGGATGAAATGGAAAAAGCGCACCCCGGTGTGCAAGATATTTTCTATCAAGTGTTTGATAAAGGCTCCATTAAAGATGGTGAAGGTCGAGATATCGATTTTAAAAACACCATCATTATCATGACGGCGAATACTGGCACAGAAACCACAATGTCTCTCTATGCAGATCCAGACTTAGCGCCAGAACCGGAAGCTCTAAAAGAAGCGCTTAGAGATGATTTGCTAACAGATTTTAAACCTGCATTTTTGGGGCGAGTTAATGTATTACCTTACTTGCCTCTCGGAAAAGAAGTCCTAACGGAAATAACTAAGTTAAAACTCAACAAAGTATCTAACCGTATCCGAAAACATTATTCGGCAGGGTTGTATTTTGATGAACAACTAATTAATGACATTGTAGACAATAGTAATGAGTCAGGAAGTGGTGCTCGTGTAGTTCAAACCACCATTGAAAATAATTTACTTCCTAAAATTTCTCATGAAATATTGAATGCAATTCTTAATGGTAAGACGTTCGATGAAATTAATGTTAGAGGTTCAATTAAAGAACTAGAAGTCTCACTTATTTAACAAGTTTAACTCTGTAAATAATAATTGAGAGTTGCTTCATAATAACTATTATTAGTTATAAATATCGCTTAATTTAAATCTGATTTAAAGATATAAAGGAGCGTATTTAAAATGAAGTTTTTGATACATCAATCATTAATTATCATTATTCAGATAATTTAATTAATACGAAATATGTCAATTAATAATGCTCTAGGAGATTAGCATGCAGTCTAATACGTATCTTAAATACGCAGATATTAAAGGTGAAGCGACAGCGGAACAATATAAGGATTTAATTACACTACTATCTGTAGATTGGAGTGTTGGTCGTGAAATTTCTTCTTACACGGGTACAGCAATGGACCGTGAAGCAAGTGCAACACGCCTATATGATTTAACTATCACTAAACTTCAAGATCGTTCGTCTCCTGATCTATTCAAGGAAGCAACAATCGGTAAAGGTAAACCTGCAGTATTCCACATCACTAAGCAGGGTGAAAAAGTTGAAGAAATCATGAAAATCGAACTGACTGATGCGATGATTTCTAACTACTCAGTATCGATTCAAGATGATCGCCCAGTAGAAACTATCACAATTTCATACACTGAAATGATGATGACAGTGACACCTACTGATGACAAAAACAACACTTCTGCTCCGTTGGTTTACGGTTACAGCGGTGTTAAAGGTCAACAAATGTAATTTATTGTGCGGAGGGGTTATCTCCTCCGCCATTTCAAAAGGAAATATAAGTATCCAATGAAAAAAGCAAGTCAAGACAACAACTTTATCCGTATTTCTTCTCCGTTTGGAAAAGATGCTCTTATTCTCAATTCGTTCGAATATAGAGAAGGGATCTCGGAGCTTTTTTCATTGCGTGCTAAAGCTTATTTTAATGATCAAAAAAATGAGCTCAATGAAATCGTGGGTAAAGAAGTAACGATTTCAGTGGAAAATAGTAGTCGTGTTTCTAAAAGTCCGCGTTTTTTCCATGGCATTGTCTCTGCTGCAAAGCTCGAAGGCCAGAGAGTGATGAATTCTCATAATGGAGAAAACTACAAAAATATTGAAATTATTGTTGAACCGAAAGTTAAGTTCGCAGCGTACAGAAATAATTGTAAGATCTTTCAGAAGAAAAATATAAAAGACATTATTTCCGAAGTGCTTTCAGAGCATGGTGTTGCATTTAAATTTGAACTAAAAAATACGTATCCCCAATATTCCTACAAAGTTCAGTATGAAGAATCTGATCTTGCTTTTGTTCAGCGCCTCCTAGCCGAAGAGGGGCTCTCTTTTTGCTTTAGTCACTCTAAATCATCCCATGTCCTAGATATTTTTGATGATGTAAGCTTTTACAAACCCAGTCCTGAGTTTATGGTCGATTTCGATACAGGCAGTTCAGAGTCGAGTCACATTTCTGCTTGGAACGAAACACAAGTTTTAACGACTAAATCAAGCCAGAAGTCTGGCTTCAATATGCTAAAACCAGCCTCACAACCCAAAAACGTAGCTGCTGGTGATACTGCACTGTTTACCGTACCTGCGAGTGAGTATTTTGAGTATCTGGGTGAAACAGAAAGTGACGATCAGTACTCGCTTCGAAACACTCACGCAATTGAATCCCTTCAACAGAACGTTTATCTATGTAGCGGAGAGGCGAGTTGTCGAACCTTTTCTGTGGGTAAATGTTTTAAGTTCAAAAAACACGAAGATAAATCGCGAGTAGGAAAAGAATATGTCTTGGCCTCTGTGACGATTTTTGCTTCTGTGTTTAATCAAACTGGTCTGGGTGGCACCGCTTCTCAAGGTGTTCGTGTTGCGTTTACTTGTGTGGACTCTAAAACCATTTTAAGGCCGGCGGTTACTTACCCTAAACCGCAAATTAAAGGTCTTCAAACAGCCATTGTGACTGGTAATAAAGACGGTGAGGTATACGTTGATAAACATGGCAGAATAAAAGTACAGTTCCATTGGGATCGTTTGGGTAAGTACGATGTAAATAGTTCGTGTTGGATTCGAGTTGCTCAAAGTGTTGCCGGAAATGGATGGGGTGCGGTGTTTCATCCTCGGGTAGGGCAAGAGGTTATCGTAGAGTTTGTGAATGGCGACCCAGATCAACCTATTGTCACGGGTGCGCTGTATAACGGGAGCCAGTTGCCCCCGTATTCTCTTCCAGAGAAAAGTTCTCAAAGCGGTTTTAAGTCCCGCTCAGTTCAAAAAGGAAACGCCAATTTCAACGAGTTACGCTTTGAAGATAAACCTGGCGAAGAACACATTTACCTTCACGCAGAAAAGTTGTTCCAAATGTTAGTCGAAGACTGCGTGGATATTGTGGTTGAGAACAATAAAGTTGAGAAAGTAACCAACGATGTAACTCAAGACGTTGGAAAAAATGCGATGTTAAAGGTGGGAGAGAACTATACCTCTGACACTGGCAAAGTGCTGTCCCTCAATGCAGGGAAAAGTATTGAAATTAAAGTCGGTGGAGCCTCAATTCAAATGTCGAGTTCTGGCGAAATCAACATTAAGGGCAACAAGATTTCTATCAATGGCTCTGCAATCGCATTGAAAGCAGGACAAATCTCTTTGAATTAAGAGGGAACTGAGAATGGGTAAACCAGCAGCAGTGATTGGAAGTTTTCACCTTTGTCCAAAGAAAACAGGCAAGATCCCTCATGTTGGAGGTCCTGTTGTTATGGGTTCTCCAAATGTAAAAATAGGAGGCATCCCTGCCGCGAGAAAAGGTGACAAACTCGTTTGTATCGGGCCGCCTGACAGCATATCTGCGGGGTCTTCTAGCGTTAAGATTAATGGTAAACCGGCTGCTAGATCAGGGGACTCTACATCTCATGGTGGAAAAATTCTCGTCGGTGTACCGACCGTCCTCATCGGGGGATAGATGCGAATTGGTTTTAAGATGCCTTTATGTCTTATTGACGATGAGGAAGTACAAGTCAGCTCTATTCTCGATGCTTCATTTAGGTTTTCCGGTGAAAGAACACAAAACGTTAACAATGAAGTTTATGAAGAACGACTTTTTAAGCTGATTGCGTCACATGGGAGAAGCTTAAAACAAGCAGAAGTATCTGGTTGTGTTTGCGTATTGTTGCCCCAACTCAGCGACAAAACGCTACTGAAAAAAATCATGCTTGAGATATCCTCTGCCTTAGGTGGTCATCCAAATACAAATATCTACTTGTATCCTTACGGGCAGGCATCCTTTTTGATGGCTCTTGGAAGAATAAAAAGAGAGTTGGTCTCAAGTCGACCTACCTGGGTTTTGGGATTTAATGCCAAAAATGATGACGTGAATGGTTCGCGTAGTTCGGTCGTGGCGGCGAAATGCGAGCCGTGCAAAGGTGGTTTATTCAGCAGAAACGTTTGTGTTGATTTAGATGCCACACAACAGTCAATCGCAGTAGAGAAGGTCCTTCAGCAGTTAGGGCTTAACTGTAAATATCCAGTGAGTGACTTTACTGTATCTGTTGAAGGCGAAGAGCCTATTTGGATGCATCATATTCAGAGCTTCTCACCGTGGATTACCTCCGACACTAGATACCATTTTCTGAATGTGAAGTTAGGTTCGCTTGGAGCCTGTAGCGGTATTCTCAAAGCAGTTTGCCTGTATCAACAACAATTGAACGAGGCGAGTGAACGCTTTCACGCTGTTCAGCTAGACATCGAGCCAAGTGGGTATGTTGTTGGAGCCTTATTTGGTCGAAATGAGAGCGAAAATTCTTAGATCAATCAACACAAACCACATGAAAAGCTTACGAAGTCACGATATCCTAACGGGATAATAAGATAACGCCATGTTTGTGGCAGAAAGTGAATTCGAATGAAGTTTATCCACACCTCAGATTGGCATCTTGGCCGACAGTTTCACAATGTCTCTTTGCTTGAAGATCAGCAGGCAGTTCTTGAGCAACTTATCCAATATATTGAAAACAATCCGGTTGATGCTGTAATCGTTGCCGGAGATGTCTATGATCGCTCCGTTCCACCAACGATTGCTATCGAGTTGCTTAATCGAGTCGTAAAGCAAATCTGTGGTGAGCTCAATACTCCTATGATATTGATTTCAGGCAATCACGATGGCGCAGAGCGTTTGGGTTTTGGTTCTGAGCAAATGAAACGTTCGGGATTGCATATCATCAGCAACTTTGAAGATATGTTAACGCCAGTTGTGATTGAAACGAAAGCTGCTGGTCATGTGGCTTTCTATGGAATGCCATACAATGATCCTGAACAAGTACGTTATGTGTATAAAGAGCCGGTGTCGACACACGATGAAGCTCATAAACTGCTTGCCGAAAAAATTACAGAGCAGTTCCAATCTGAGCATCGAAATACTCTAATCAGTCATTGCTTCGTAGATGGTGCTATTGAATCTGAATCAGAGCGACCACTCTCTATCGGTGGCTCTGATCGAGTTAGCCACGAGCATTTTTTAAACTTCGATTATGTCGCGTTAGGTCATTTGCACCAACCTCAAAAGAAAGGTGAGGAGTACATTCGTTATTCTGGTTCGTTGATGAAGTACAGCTTCGGTGAACAAAATCAAAAGAAAGGCTTCACATTAGTTGAAATCGGCAAAGATGGCTTTATTGGGGCGGAACATATTGAGTTAACTGCGCCTCATGAAATGCGTATCGTTGAAGGCGAATTGGAACAAATTCTAGAGTGGGGCAAAACGGATCCGAAAAATGAAGATTATTTACTGGTGAGATTAATGGATAAACACGCCATTTTAAATCCGATGGAGAAACTTCGTACGGTTTACCCGAATGTTTTGCATCTAGAGAAGCCAGGAATGCTAATTGGTGTCGAGCAAGAAATGGCGCAAGCTAAGCTCGCTCGCAGTGAAATTGACATGTTCAAAGATTTCTTTGCTGAAGCACAGGATAGTGAGTTATCAAATGAGCAAGAGCAAGCAATCAGCAACATCATTAAGCAACTTTCACAGCAGTAAGGGCCAAATATGAAACCAATCAAACTCACGATGCAAGCCTTTGGTCCGTTTGCGAAAACAGAAACTATTGATTTTGAAAAGCTTGGAAGTAATGCTTTATTTTTAATTAATGGACCTACTGGTTCAGGTAAAACCTCGATCTTAGACGCGATTTGCTTTGCGCTATATGGCGAAACCACTAGCAATGAACGTCAAGGGATCCAAATGCGCTGTGATTTAGCATCGCCACAGCTGCTAACCGAAGTAACTCTAGATTTCTCTTTGCATGGCAAAGTTTACCGAGTGACTCGCGCGCCGGAGCAAGAAGCTCCGAAAGCCCGTGGTGAGGGCTTGACCGTTCGCAAACACACGGCGTCATTGTATGAATTGGGTGAGACAGAAAAACTCATCACCAGCAAAACGACCCAAGTTAAAACTGAGATCACTAATATTATTGGTTTGAACGAAACTCAGTTCCGTCAGGTTATGGTATTGCCTCAAGGTAAATTTCGCGAGCTGTTATTAGCAACGTCTAAAGAGCGTGAAGAAATCTTTGGCCAGTTATTCGAAACGGATATCTATAAAAAGATTGAATACGCCTTAAAAGACAAAGCAAGCTCGATAAGCAAAGCAAAAGATGAGTTTGATAACCAAATTCGTGGCGCGCTTCAAGTTGCGGGAGTGACATCAGAAGCGGAGTTAACAGAACAACGTGAAACGCTGTCTGTCCAATTCGCGTCAGCGCAAAAGCGAGAGCAGGAATCGCTTGCTCAGTTAAATGCCGTGAAAACAGAAATTCAGAAAGCTGAAACGTTAAGTAATGAATTTAAAAAGCGTGAACAAGCAGAAGCCTCGCTCCATCTGCACTTGCAACAAACTGAAACCATTTCGGCTCGCCAACTGCAGTTAGAGAATGCGAAAAAGGCGAGTAGGATTGAACTGCCTTATATCACGCTGCAAAATGCCGCCCAGCAAGTTCAAGATTTAAACCAAAAGGTTGCCGTTCTTTCTCAAGATTTAAAAGCCGCTGACGACGTCTTAAAAACGAAGGAACAAGCCTTCCAACAGGCAAAAGAACAAGCGAATCGGGTTCCTAGGCTGACAGAGCAGCAATACCAACTTGAAAGCATGAAAAGCAAGTTGGTCGAGAAGGTTGAACTGGATAGTGCCATCGCTGCAGGACTTCAGCAGAAATCAGAATTTGAAGAAACGCTAAAAAAATACATAGTGTTTAGGGAAAAACTGACGCAAGACGCCCTGCAAGCGCAAAAAGTGTTGGAGCAAGCTCGCATTGATGTCGCAAGTATTGGTGGTGTGGATGCAGAGATCAAACAGCAGCAGCGTTTGATGTCGGATCTTCAAAAGTTAGGTAATTTAAATCAAGAGCTTTCAAAGCTAGATGCATTGACATCAAGTAAACAAGCCTCGGTAACTCAAGCCAAGTCTCACTATGAAAACCTTCAACGTGAAGCGGATGCGTTAGAGCTCAGTTGGCATAATGCGCAAGCGGCAGTTCTTGCTCTTCGTTTACAAACTGGAGAGAAGTGTCCCGTTTGTGGTAGTACCGAACATCCTCAGCCTGCTCAATTTGTTGGTGATGAAGTCACAAAAGAGCAAGTTCAACAGGCTCGTCATCAGGAGCGTGAGGCTCAAATCACGCTGAACCAATTGAGCAACCAGTTGGAACAACACAATATTGCGATTGCTCAATACACGCAGCAAATTGAGCAAATGGTTTCGGAGTTGGGGCAGAACGCGAACCTAGAGCTGCAAGCATTACAGGCATCAATTCATCAACTCAATGAACGATTACAGCATTTGAACGCAATTAATATTGCTCAGCTTGAGCAAAGCGTGAACGAGTTGAATCAACGTTGTGTGGTTGGCGAAGGTAAGATCAACGATTTGCAAAACCAGATGGCTGCAAATGAATCGACGATTAAAGCAAATCAGCAGCAGTTAGCGAAATTGAGTGCGTCATTAGATGATAAATACACATCACTAGAGCAACTAGAAAACGACTTGACTCAGATACACAAGCAAATTGTTGAGCTGAATAACGGCCTAGAATCTGCGCAAGCGCAGTTACAACAAGCTGTGCTGGCGAAATCAAATGTCGATAGTCAGTTGACGACTCACCAACAGTGGCTGTTGGAAGCGAATAGTAAACTGGAAAATGCTAAAACCGAATGGGAAAGCGCACTAAAAGCGAGTGCGTTTGCTGATGAAGCGCACTTCTTACAGAGTAAAGTGAGTGAACAACAAACTCAAACTTGGCAACAAGAAATAGATAACTTTAAGCAGACAAAAATTCAGTTAGAACAAACTCTTGCGGATTTAAATCAAGTTTTGAAGGAGGTCGAGAAGCCTAATTTAGAAGCGCTTAACGGGAGTTTAAGCACTGCTCAACATTCGTATCTAGAAATTAGAAATCAGCTGGATAGCACGCGTTCACTGTTTGAAGGCTTGGAAAAAGTTCGCAATGAAATTTCGAATCTGCACGATAAAAACCGTAAATTAGAGGAAGAGTACAAAGTTTTCGGTACGCTTTATGATGTCGCCAGTGGTAAAACGGGCAGCCGTATCAGTTTACACCGATTTGTGTTGGGGGTTTTATTGGATGATGTGTTGATTCAAGCTTCTCAACGACTGAGTTTGATGAGCAAGGGTCGATATATTCTAGCGCGTAAAACAGAGGGTTTTAAGGGTGCAGCAGGGCGAGGACTTGATCTCGTGGTGGAAGACGGTTACACCGGAAAAATGCGTGATGTTGCAACGTTGTCGGGGGGAGAATCCTTCATGGCAGCTTTAGCTTTGGCATTAGGCTTGTCTGATGTCGTGCAATCTTACAGCGGTGGAATTCGTTTAGATACGTTATTCATCGACGAAGGCTTTGGTAGCTTGGACCCTGAATCTCTCGATCTGGCGATTCAAACATTGGTCGACTTGCAACAAACGGGTCGCATGATTGGCGTAATTTCACACGTGTCTGAACTCAAAGAGCAGATGGCGTTGCGAATCGATGTTGAACCGTCTAGGTTTGGTTCTACCGTTTCGGTTAAATCTCAGATGCTATTATCTAAATAAAAATCAAATAGTTAAATGAAAACAAAAAAGCCCCTTTATGGGGCTTTTTTATCGACTCTGACACTTATTGTTCGCAGAAGTGACCTTCTTTTGGCGATTGAGTAATCGCGTACTCTCCGTCGAGATTACGATACACAATAGTGTTCCAAATCGAGCCATCATCCATTTCAAATTCAATTGCGTAGTTCACACCGCTCACTATTTGTGCATGAACTGTCAGAATTTGTTTGAATGACGAAAGAGTATCCATTTGTTTCAGGACAAAGGCCATCGCCTTTTGTGCATCAGGGGTAGCATCAAATTCGTTCCACCCACCTGGCATGTTTCCCTGTGTATTACATACATCTGCCGAGGCTGTTACATGTGTCGTCTCTTCTTGGTTTTTTGGTTGGCAACCAACAAGCAACCCCAAAATTGCACAAGTCGACACTGTTTTTAACATCATAACCATCACCTCTATTCATATCGGATCGTATTATAGTGGTGATGAAATCACGCCATTGTCTATGTTGTGCAAACTTTTGATATGCACAAAGTTAATTCGATGAGTAATTGGAGCGAGTTTACATAGAAAATAAGCACGATAAATCAAACACTCTGTTCTTGATAAATCAGTTTACAGTGTAAAAACTCGTGATGTTGTTGCCTACGAAGACTCAATTTACTCGAGAGTTGGGGCAGCGTTAAGCGCTATAAATCAAATTTAATATGAGTTATGGTTCACATGATTGACGTTGAAACTTCTTATCAATCATACAAAACACTACTATCACCGACCTGTAAAAATAAGCTGTAGTTTTGACTAACTGCAGCGTTCTTCGTCAGTTTGTTGCCAGCGCCATGGAGGGCGTTATATGAAAAGGATAAATGTCATTGGTAGTAGCGGCAGTGGTAAGTCTACTTTCGCAAAAGCCTTAGCTCAGAAGCTCGACGTTACACATATCGAAATGGACAAATTGTTTTGGAAAGCGGGCTGGCGAGAAAGCACCGACCATGAGTTTTTCAGCAACTTAAAAACGGCCCTCACGCAAAGCGAATGGGTTTTGGATGGAAACTATTCTCGAACTGAAGGCATAAAGTGGCAAGACGTCGACACGATCATTTGGTTGGACTATTCAAGAACGGTGACGTTTTATCGAGCGATCAAACGTGCACTCACACGTATTTACACAAAGCAAGAGCTGTGGGAAGGGACTGGTAACAGAGAAAGTCTGTATCGACTGTTCACAAAAGACTCCATCGTATTATGGTCTATTAAAAACTACGCCAAACGACGACAAAAATATCTTCAACTGAAACGTGAATTGAGCGGCTCACCCATTCAATTTGTTCATTTGACTAACCCGAAAAAAGCACAAGCTTATCTCGAAAAACTATAAAATAAGTAAAAGATAAGAGAAAACAAATAGATGGAAATTATTTTTGTGCGACATGGCGTGCCAGATTTTTCATTAGCTGATGAAAGATGCATGACGCAGTTAGAGAAAGATTACGCGCCATTAGATCGAGCGTATCTATCGGAACTTCATCAAAAGCTTACCAACGCCGTATTCGATGATGCGCAGGCTATTATTTGTTCACCATATACGAGAGCGCTCCAAACGGCGGAGATCCTTAACCGTCGTCATGGATTTGAATTGTTTGTCGAACACGATCTGAGAGAGTGGCGGGCGGATACTTCTGGTGGTTATATTTCGTTGGCTGAGCGAGACCGGCGTTGGCACGAATATCGCGAGTTGCTAAAACTAAGACTGCCGATGAGCGACGAGCGCTATGAGCATGTGACAGCGTTAAAAGCACGAACGATGGAGGTTTTGGACAGGTACAGACAATATGACAAAGTTATTGTCGTCAGTCATTTCAATGTTTTTGAAGCTTTGCAAGGTTATCAGGAACAAGGGTTGGCTTGCGGAGATTCTAAAATCTTTCGTCTGTGATCGATTTTCTATCTTATAGAGTAAAATCAATGAGTAATCGCTAATGGAGTTAAAAATGAAATCTATAAAAGCATGGATGTTGTTATGTTTGATCGCGATGTTTGGTTGTACGTCAAAACCAGATGATGTTGAGCCTGTAAACAACTTTGCACTCCAACCATACCTCGGTAAATGGTATGAAATAGCTCGACTGGATCATTCCTTTGAGCGCGGCCTCTCTAACGTTACGGCTGAATACGAATTGCGTGAAGACGGTGGTGTCACGGTTATCAACCGTGGTTATTCGCAAGAAGATAAAAAGTGGACACAAGCCGAAGGCAAAGCGTATTTCGTTGGAGATGAAAACATCGGCCATCTTAAAGTTTCATTTTTTGGCCCGTTCTATTCCTCGTACATTGTGTTCGAGCTAGGAGAAAACTATGAGTATGCCTTTATCTCAGGTTTTAACCATGATTACTTGTGGCTACTTTCTCGGAAACCAAATGTCGATAAGGCGACGGTGGAGCGATTTAAGCGAGTCGCCAAAGAGAAAGGCTTTGCGCTAGATGAGTTGATCCTGGTCGATCAAAAACAGTAAATTGTCCAACTGCTGACCTTACAGTAAGGTTCGATGCTTCATAAAGCTCAGTGGTGTTTGTCCCGTTTGTTTTTTAAAGAACGCAATGAATGCGCTGTCTGATGAAAACTCTAAGCAATGGGCAACATCACTGACTTGTCTCTCCTCACACAACAGCTCTATTGCCTTTAACAATCGCCATTGCTGGCGCCAATCTTGATAAGACATGCCTGTTTCGGACTTAAACAGTCTTGTAATTGTCTTACCGCTTGCCCCGATTGTTTTCGATAAATGGTTGAGATCAGGAGCAATGAATCCGTCTTTTGTCATCGCGTTTCGAAATGAAGCCAAACGACGATCCGATGGCAATGGTAAAGTGAGCTCGAATTGCTTCGCTTGATAAAACTCTTCCCAAAACAATATGGTTGTCGCATTTGTTTTGGTTTGTTCTATGTCCCACTCCCACAAAGCCATTTTATTGATCAGTGCTTTTAGGAGATCGTTAACTTCAATCATTACGATGCTTTTTGGGCAAGAAAACTTGTCACAATCGAAATAAACAGAACGATACGCCACAACATTCGTCATTACGGCGCGATGTGGAGTATGAGGTGGGATCCACACTGCTTTGGTTGGCGGCAAAATACAAATGGAATCATTTAGGGCAAACGTCATGCATCCTTGTGGCGCGTAAAGTAACTGACCTTTATGGTGCTGATGCATCCCTGAGTCGTGTTTACCAACATCTGCAGCAATGCCGACCACGTTGGCTGTGAGCTTGTCTGCATCAAACTGAGAGTTTTCTTCAATAAGTGCCATTTGTCCGAATTTTGATGTTTTTGGTCTTAATGGTGTTAATGGGTAAAGCATAACGCCTTCTATACTGCGCGCCAAGTTAAGTTTGTTACCCACTTAAGCTTCTGAATTCATCAGGTCGAAGTGGGATAGAGAGGCAAAAATGAAAACGAAACCTTCTATTGGATTAATGGTTGTGATGCTGATGTTTCCGCAAATTGTAGAGACGATTTACAGCCCTGCACTTGGTGATATTGCACAGTCATTCTCAATCACCTATTCGCAAGCAGCGCAAACCCTATCGATCTACTTTACAGCATTTGCAATCGGAGTCGTGGTTTGGGGTCTATTAGCAGATAAATGGGGAAGACGTCCAACCATGCTAGTTGGCTTGCTCGTTTATGGGCTTTCTGCATTGGTTGCGATGCAAACTGACCGCTTTGATGTGGTCATGTTGGCTCGAGCGTTGAGCGCCTTTGGTATTGCGGTTGGTTCTGTGGTGACGCAAACCATGTTGCGGGACAGTTTTTCTGGCGAAGAACTGGGTAAAGTATTCGGCGTAATGGGAATAGGAATTTCTGTCAGTCCGGTGATTGGCATGTTGCTCGGCGGCCAGTTAACCGCATTGGGCGGCTATCAAACAGTCTTTTTTACACTGTTTGTCATGGCGTTAGGCTTGTTTGTTTACAACGTTTTCAAACTGCCAGAGACACAAATTCAGAAACAGCCTTTGAATATGGGTTCACTTCTGGGGCGAATGCTGAGAGATGCGCAAATCTGGCAATCGACGTTATTAGTTGCGCTCTACAATATCGCATTGTTTTCTTACTACCAATTAGGTGCTTTCACATTTGAGGCGTTAGGTTTTAGCTCATCGGAGTTTGGATACAGTGGCGTTGTACTTGGCTTAGGTACTTTTGTCGGCAGTTTGTTGAATAAATTTATGCTGGGTAAAGGACGAACGCAAACATCTTTGTTGTGGATCGCATCGATACTGTTGTTGGCTGGTGGGTTTGGTGTCTTTTGGGCTCAAACATCTATTTGGTTTTTAGTTCCAATGTTATTGGTCGTGATGGCGTTTGGCATTGCGATACCTAATGTACTAAGCGCTGCTTTGGTGAATTATAAACAGCAAGCGGGCAGTGCTGGCGCAGTATTTGGGTTGATGTACTACTTACTGATTGGGTCGGGGCTTGGATTGGCAGGAATAATTCAAAACCTAGGTGTAGTACAGACAAGTTGTGCAGTAACCGTATTGTTAGTGACAATGTCACGAATGAAGAAACAGATTTTATTCGTAAAAAGCCCTGCTAAATGAGCGGGGCTTTTTGTTGCAAACTGACCTATCCGAAAAAGTGCTTTCAAATAGCGAACAACTAGGGCTATTTGATTAGGCGAACAACCAATGAACCAGGAGCCCTGATCGACTCAATGTTGTGACTTAATACCGTGCCACTAGTTGGTGCCATGTAGCGCTGAATTTCGTCACCAAAGCTATCGTATTGAATCGCAAGCAATTGACCTTGTTCAACGGTATCCATCATTTTCACTTGTGGTAGAACGAAGCCACCAAACTCGGCTCGAATACTGATGATCTCGTTACCTTCAAGGCAAGGGATGACTGGCGAAGCTTCACCAGAAATCACTTCGTGGCGCTTTAGCACGTTAAAAATCCCCGCAACCGTGCGATCAATCAGCGCTTGCTCAGTGTAACGCCCCATGCCCACTTCGATAGTAATGCTTGGAATACCGCTGTTGTTCCACACGGTTTCTAAAACACCTGCGTCCCCCGGATCGTTTAAGATAGCGTCTGGGTTAATTGAACGAGCCATTTCCAACGATTGTTCGATACGGAAATCGGCAAACACATACAATGGGTAAGCGGCACCACTGGTTTGGGTGTGCAGATCAATCGCAAGCTCTGCATTTGGCTTAAGCAGATTGTTCCATAATGCAAACAGGTAGCGATTGGCCTCATTGCCGTTTGTGTCGCCTGGGAAAAAGCGGTTTAGGTTTGCTGGTGAGGCATCAGGATCAGCGGAGTAAAAATCGCGGCTGTGGTTCAACATACCCGTTAAGTTGATGGTTGGAACAACAGTGACAGTGCCCGCCAGTTCTTTGCCGATTAGCTCTCGAGCTGTTTTTTGCGCGGCAAGAACGCCGTTGTATTCATCGCCATGAACACCGGCAGTGATCATAATCTTCTTGCCCGGCTTGTCGCCTTTGAATACCAATACTGGTAGGTGTTGCCACTGAGATAGGGCATTGGTTGCAATGCGGAACCAGAATTTATGCTCGCCAGCAGGCAAGTTAGTTACGTCGAGAGATTGAATGACTTGATGACCTTGAATTACGTCATCCAGAAATTGTGTTGCCATTAAAGTTGTCACTCCAAAACATCGTTTTGATGCTTATTTGCCATTTGGCTTGAATCAAAAAAGGCGAGAACTTGTCTCGCCTTCTTATCTGTTAATCAGTTTACGCAAAACCCATCACGTGAGCTGCGACGACGACAATGCTCGATAGGGTAAAGAGTAATAGCATAAAGCGCCAGCAGAATTTCGCCCAGTCACCCCAGTCGATACGACACACGCCAAGCGTTGCCATTAGGGACGCAGAAGTAGGAACGATCACGTTAGTGAAACCATCACCCAGTTGGAATGCCAGAACCGCTACCTGACGCGTTACGCCAGCGATGTCTGCAAGAGGAGACAGCAGAGGCATCGTAAGTGCTGCTTGGCCAGAACCCGAGGTCACGAAGAAGTTGAAGATGGATTGGAACACATACATCAACCAAGCTGCGGCGACATCAGGAAGGCCGCTGATCACGCCGCCTGCGCTGTTCAAAATCGAGTTCAGTACGCTTGCTTCATCGGTAGTACCACCTCCCAGAATAAGCAATACACCTTTCGCACAGCCAACCAAAAGAGCAGGAGCTAGCATGATTGCTGCGCCTTCTTTGAAAGCATCCGCCGCACAGTTAAGGGTCATGCCGTTTAGGCGGAAGATCGTACCGATAATGGCAACCACAAAGCCCATTGTGAAGAACTGAGAAGCGATTTCTGGGATGTACCATGCTTTGGCTACTACGCCCCAAACCACCCAAATCGTCGTTGCGATAACCGTTAGAATAACGAGCGTGTCTCCGAAGTTCCAACGAGAGTCGTGGCTACCTAGTTCTTGCTGACGGAAGTATTTATCCGTACGGCGGCTGTAAGAGTACTCAGGATTTGCTTTGATGCGAGACGCATAAACCATCGTAAAGGCGATACCGATGAGTGTAAAACCAACCCAAAGTGCCATACGAACCGTCATGCCCGATAGTACAGGAATACCAGCAATACCTTGTGCAATCGCAACCGAGAATGGGTTCATCCAAGATGTCGCAAAACCAATCTGAGTCGCAACGTAAGTCACCATTACGGTCGTAATGCCGTCATAACCTAGGCGAACCATCAATGGAGCGATGATGATGGCGAACGCCACCGCCTCTTCACCCATCCCAAAGACAGCGCCGCCCAAAGAGAACAGCAAGAACAGAACAGGAATGAAGAGCGCTTCGTTACCTTTGGTTTTGTCGATCAGACGAAGGATACCGTTGTCGATAGTGCCCGTGCGCATCACGACACCAAAAGCACCGCCGATCACAAGCATAAACATGATAACGCCGATTGCGCTGCCCCATTTTGAACCTGAAACCAGACCTTCAAATGGGAAGTTCATCAAGCCGATACCGCCGCCAGAAGCGAAGAGACCCACTTTGTTGTAAACCAGCTCGCCGTTTTCGTCGGTTGCGTACGAGAATGAAGACGGATCAATAACAGTACGTGTTTTTTCCGCACCATCTACCACGTAAGACACCTGTTGGCTATCAAAGTGACCAGCAGGAATTAGATAGGTAAGAATCGCAGCAAAGATACCAACAAAAAAGATTAAAATGAGAGTGTCAGGCATCTGCCATGATTGCTTTGTTGCAGCCGATTCCGATGGCTGCGCATGTGTGTGAGACATAACTTACTTCACGTCGAATCAAACAAAGCATGAAATATCGATAAAGTAGAATAAAAAGTCAATATTAATGCCTGTAGTGAACTATAAATTCATCAAATATTTGATCTAAAGTGTGTTTGATTGATTTGTGTTCATTTATTGGTGAAATGTGTTGTTGGTTTTATATTCAGGAAAATAAATAGGCTCGTACTGCTGACGAGCCTTTTCTCACTCATTAATGCAGACCGTTTAGTCGCCTGATTGCTCGGCAAAAAATGCAGCAACATCGCGGAGATCTTCATCGTTCAGCATACGTAATTGCGCTTTCATCATCTCTGCCAGTGGCCCGGTTCGCAAACCATCCTGATAGGCTTTCATCGAGTCATACAAGTATTTAGGACTTTGACCTGCAAGGTTCGGATAGGCGTCATTACTGCTTAGTCCATTTGTGCCGTGGCAATATACGCAGCTTGGAGCTTTAACTTTGCCTTTCTCAGCATCGCCAAAAGGATTGGCATAAACGGTGGAAGTAAAAATGAGAGACGTTAAAAGGAGGGTTCTTAGCATTATGGATTCTCGATTTAGCGATAATTGACCGTAGAATAAAGCTTCCCCCAAGGGGAAGCTCAATGATCAAAATCAATCTAAAGCAGAGATTTAAGGCTCGATAGGAAGGTTTGAATATCTTCAGCAGAGATGCCTTTGTGTGTGACAAAGCGAATTGGGTTTCCTGGGCTGATGATGATGTTTTGTTGCTTGAGTTGCTCCGCGATGCTTTGGATATCGACTTTAGCATCCAACTTAGCAAACACAATGTTGGTTTGAACGAAGTCAGGATTTACCGAGAAACCCGGTAGTTCAGCTAAACCTTCCGCCAATGCTTTTGCATTGATGTGATCTTGCTTTAACTGCGCGACTTGTTCCGTGATCGCCAGTTTACCTGCTGCCGCTAAAATACCTGCCTGACGCATTCCGCCACCGACCATCTTTCTTAAACGGCGAGCTTTCGCGATGTATTCCTTGCTGCCAAGCAGCAGTGAACCAACGGGTGCCGCAAGACCTTTCGATAAACAAATCGTCATGGAATCAAAGTATTGACCAATATCTTTGACGGGAACATCGAGCGCAACAGCTGCGTTAAACACGCGGGCACCGTCGAGATGCAGTTTCAGATTGTGTTTATTAACGAATTCACGAGCTTCCGCTAAGTAAGACAGTGGGATCACTTTACCGTTGATGGTGTTTTCTAAACTTAGCAGACGAGTACGAGCAAAGTGCGCGTCATCAGGTTTAATTGCTGCCTCTAATTTGTCAAATGGCAACGTGCCATCTGGATTGTTTTCTATTGGTTGAGGCTGGATAGAACCCAGTACCGCTGCGCCACCTGCTTCATATTTGTAATTGTGTGCTTGCTGGCCGCATAAATATTCATCGCCACGCTCACAATGTGCCATTAACCCTAAAAGGTTTGCTTGCGTGCCAGAAGTGGTAAACAACGCTGCCTCGAACCCTGCTAATTCAGCCGCGAACTGCTCTAGCTCGTTTACGGTAGGATCGTCACCATAAACATCATCGCCAACAGGGGCGCTGAACATTGCTTCGCGCATAGCTTGGGTGGGTTGAGTCACTGTGTCTGAACGAAAATCCATGAATATCTCCTTGGTCCAAATTCCTAAATGTATCCGCAAAGGCGAGCTTTGCTTAAGCAAGCGATGGTTTTGGCATCGGTAATGGTGCCATCAATAATTTTTTCTTCGAGCTGTTCCCGTGACAATGTCACGACTTCAATCACTTCATCGTCGTCACACTCGTAGCGATTGGTTTTGGCTAAGTGTTCGGCGACAAACAAATACTGAATTTCATCACAAAACCCAGCAAGTGGTGTCACTTGACCGAGTGGGGTAAATTTATCTGCGCTGAAGCCGGTTTCTTCTTCCAACTCACGTTGCGCGCAGCAGAGCGGGTCTTCGTCGCCTTCGCGAGTCCCTGCTGGTAACTCCAGAAGCCATTTATTGAGAGAAGGTCGAAACTGATTCACTAAGACGATATCGCCATTGGCAGCGATTGGCAGTATTACAGCAGCGCCTGGATGGTGAATGGTGGTGTGTGAAATGACTTGACCAGTAGGAAGCTGAACGTCTTCTTCAACCAAAGAAATTTGCTTCCATTTATGAATAGTTTTGCTCATGCAGTTGTAAACCCTAGCAATGACCGCAATTTGACGTTTTTGAACATTAACCACAAACGCTGGGAAACAAAAGCAAAAACTGTTGCAAGGCCACGAAAGCGTTTGCACTTTCAGTGAGCTATATCTCATAAATGGAAACTTTGATTGCTCAGCAAAGAGAGAGATAAGCATCTGTTATAAGGGTGATTCGAACAAATTACACTTGTAACAAAGTGATAACAAATGTATAAAAATAAATACACAGCATCAGTTCAGCAGCCGGAGTACGTATGATCCAACCTTCTTTTGCATCCAATGCCGAAAAAGCACTACTTTCCGAGCGTATTAACAAGCTTGCAAAAGCGTTAACTGATGGCGTTTATGAACGCGAACACACCATCAAACTCTGTCTCCTTGCCGCTTTGGCTGGGGAGAGCGTCTTTCTTTTAGGTCCTCCAGGTATTGCAAAGAGTCTTATTGCAAAGCGTCTTATCCAAGCTTTTGATAACAGCAGTTACTTTGAATACTTGATGACTCGATTCTCGACACCAGAAGAAGTGTTTGGTCCTTTGAGTATTCAAGAGTTGAAGGACAACGGCCGTTATGTCCGACTCACCAAAGGTTACCTACCTACAGCGCAAGTCGTTTTCCTTGATGAGATTTGGAAAGCGGGCCCTGCGATTCTGAACACTCTGTTGACCGTCGTGAACGAAAAAACATTCAAAAATGGCAGTGACATTGAACGTGTTCCAATGCGTTTGTTGGTTTCTGCTTCCAACGAATTACCAGATGAAGACAGCGGCCTAGACGCACTGTACGACCGAATGCTCGTACGTGTGTTCGTAAACCGAATTCAGAATAAGCAAAACTTCAAATCCATGCTGACCGTTGGCACATCGCAAGAAGCGCAAATTCCGGAAGGTTTGGCGATTACCGATGAAGAGTATCACCAGTGGCAGCAACAACTCGACAAACTGACACTCACCGACAATGCATTTGAAAAGCTGTTCCAGCTAAAAACGATGCTGGAAACCAAAGTGGAAGCACAATTTGGTGACGCAGCACATACCGACATGTACGTGTCTGACCGTCGCTGGAAAAAGGCGGTTAAGTTACTGAAAGCGAGCGCTTTCTTTAATGGTCGTGATGAAATTAATCCTCTTGATCTGTTGTTATTGCAAGACTGTCTCTGGAATAGCCCTGAGTCGCGTGATGTCGTGCGTGAAGTGGTACAAGAATTCGCGCTCAAGCACGCTTTTGACCAACAAGACGCAGAGCAGGAAATCGAGTACTGCCGCGAGTCTTTGATTGATGTTCAGCATGAGCTAGAAGATACCTACCGCATGACGCTGACCTCTGAAGCAGCAACGGGTATTTTGCGCAAAGAAACCATGCGTTTCGATACTTCGAAGGCGAAAACCTACAAAGTGGGTGCAGCTGTTAACCTAGTGAAGCTGGTGATCTTGCAAAGCAACATGTCGGTATCGGAATCGGAAAAAGGGGATAGCCGCTGGGTTTATGTACCGAAAGATGAGCTGGATCGTGTGATCAAAGATGGCCAAGGTGATGTGTACGGTTACGTAAACCAAAACACCAATATGTGTCGTCTGCGTTTTGATGTGGATGCGGCGAACAACTTGGTGATCCGCGATATTGCTAACCGCGGTATTTTGGTGAGCTTGGTAACGCAACAAGGTTTGGACATTGAGCTGTACCAAAAATGGTTGTCGCAAAGCGAAAAAGCCGTAAACCAACTGAGTGAAGCAGAGCACCACATGCGTAAAGTCAAAGCGAACTTTCATGATGCACTGCCACACAGTTTTGTGGATCCTGAATTACCACGTCTTATGGAGTCGAGTCTGCAACAGGTGAGCCAACGACTTGAGTCTATCCAAGGTGAAAGCGAGAAGATCATTCAACGCTTTAAAAACTTACATCAGTTTTTCTCTTAAGGAGACGACATGTTAGGTGCAGACGGACTCAACTTGGCGCTGATGGTGGCGGATTCAGGCATCATCGACAGTGCTGTAAATGATTTGATGGCTCGCTCTCAAGTCATGATGATGGCAGAAAACCGAGGTGTAAAATCGTCGGTGAAAAACCATTTGTTAAAATGGCGCGGCAACGTAAAGAAACGCATCACCAAAGTATGTGAGACGGAGCGTTTCCAACAAGAGCTCGCTTTATATCAAGAAGTGATTCACTGGGATGAAGACGAGTTTTTTGAGCGCATAGAGGATGTGATCAAAAAGCTTGAGTGGCACTCTGCGTTTTACATGCAAGCACGCCGCATGATGGAGAAAAACAAAGGGGTTAATAACCCTATGTTCCCGCATTACTTCTGTGACCAATGGTATCAAAGCCTTGCTGATGCAATTAAACAGGCGCAAGTAAGTGAGTTAGAAGCCAACAAAGAGAAAGTTCTTAACGATCTGTATCAACGTATGGAAACCATGCGCAATATGGATAAAGTGACGGAATCTGGCGACGCTGAAAGCGTAGGGCGCTTGTGGGATATGGCTTCGGCAAAACTCAGCAAAACCGATTTAACGGTGATGAAGCGCCATGCAGAGTTTTTGAAAAAGCACAAAGGCTTGCAAGAAATCGCAGAACAGCTTGGCCGTATGGCTGGGCAAGTGAATGATCCTGACTTAAACCGTGCACCAGCGGAAGAGCTGCAAATGGTTGAAGAAAAAAGCGACGAAGCGACTGATGATATCGTCGGTATCCATGAAAGTGACGATCTCAACAAGCTGCTGCCAAACGAAACCATGTTTTTGGCCTACCCAGAGCTAGAAGTTGTGTTCTACAAGCATCTGGTCGACAAGCGTTTGATGAACTATCGCACGCAAGGTAAATCTCGCACTTTACGTAAAGTCAAAGCGCATCGTCCAGACAACAAAGCTGTGGATATCGAAAAAGGGCCGTTCATCGTCTGTGTGGATGCCTCTGGCTCGATGAGTGGTTTCCCTGAGCAGTGCGCAAAAGCGATGGCGTATGCGTTAATGCAGATCGCACTGGCCGAACAGCGCGATTGTTACGTGATCATTTTCTCTACTGAACACATTACTTACGAGCTCACCAAACAAGATGGTTTGCGTGAGGCGGCGGATTTCTTAACGTACAGTTTCCATGGTGGTACAGATTTGGAGCCAACGCTTATCAAATCCATCGATTTGATGAGTGGAGATAAATACAAAAACGCCGACATGGTGGTAATTTCTGATTTTATTGCGCCAAAACAGCAAGATGAGTTGTTGGCAAAAGTGGATGCGCTTAAAGCGAAGAAAAACCGCTTCCATGCGATCAGTTTATCTAAGTACGGAAACCCTGCGTTAATGTCGATGTTTGATCATACTTGGTCTTACCATCCAAACGTTGTGGGACGTTTACTCAAGCGTGTAAGTAACGGTTGATGACCTAAAGCGGCGAATTCGCCGCTTTATTTTTAGTTCGTTTACCGGATGAAAGTGTTTGGGGCAGAATCAATAAATACGCAATTGGATCGAATTTTCATCTGATTGATTTAAAAAAAAGCAAACAAACAGAAAATGAAAGATTTTTGTTTGACTATCTTTTCTGAATCCGTAAAGTAGCAACCAACGCAACGGGGGAGACCTCTTAAAGCGTTAAAGAAAGGCGCGTTGGCAGAGTGGCTATGCAGCGGATTGCAAATCCGTGGACCTCGGTTCGACTCCGGGACGCGCCTCCATTTGCGACACTAGCTCAGTTGGTAGAGCGCAACCTTGCCAAGGTTGAGGTCACGAGTTCGAACCTCGTGTGTCGCTCCAAATTATTCAGATATGGCAATTGCGGTATCTCGATGCTTAAAGCATTAACTTAAAACCAGCGGAAGCTGGTTTTTTTGTATCTGAATATCCGAAAACAGATCCTATTCTTATTTCTCTCTCGTGATTTGTAGGTATCACCATTGGTAACTGTGACCCTACATTTAGCGCCTCGGCTGATATCGGTTTACAATATCGGCCTCTAAAGGATTTGACGAAGACGCATGAGAAACACCGACGATTACATCATTTTTTACCATTTGGTCGAACAAGGCTCCTTCAGCAGTGCGGCAAGGCACATGGAGCTCACTAAATCGGTGGTTAGTAAACGTATTGCGAAGTTGGAGCAAGAATTAGGTGTTCAGCTTCTTTATCGCACGACGAGAACGCTGACGTTGACAGAGGCGGGGCAATCCTTCTTTGTGCACGCTAAAGCGGTTTATCAAGCTGTTGCTACAGCCGAAGAATCGATCGTTGGATTGGGGAAGAACCTGTCTGGCAACATTAAGATCACGGTACCTACCATTTCTGGTGAGTTGATTCTTCCGGGTGTGATTTCGGAGTTCAATGACAAGTATCCTGACATCAATATCGATATGGAACTTGATAATCGATTTGTCGATATCGTCAATGAGCGTTTCGATCTGGCCATTCGTACTGGCATGTTGCCAGATTCTAGCCTTATTGCCAGAAAGCTGGTGGATGCAAACTGGGTGGTGTGTGCGTCTCCCAAGTATCTTGCCAAGCATGGCATTCCAAAGCAGCCGAGCGAACTTACTAAGCATAACTGTTTGGTTTACTCCTATCAGGAGACTGGCGCGCGTGAGTGGGCGTTTAAATCCGACGATAAGACGTACCAAGTTACCGTTGATGGCAACTTATGCACCAACAACTCTTCCGCGTTACGAAATGTCGCGCTGTTAGGGCAAGGTGTTATCTACGTACCTCGTGTATTGGTGTATGAAGATTTAAAGCAGGGCAGCTTGATCCAGTTGTTCAAAGAAGAAACGGCGAAATGCTTGGGTATCTACGCTGTCTACCCATACACAAGGCAGCAACCCGAGAAGATTAAGATCTTCATTGATCACCTATACAACAGCTTCCAAAGTCAAAATCATCGATTTTAAATCAAGTCTACAACGCCATTGGTTACTTTGGTGTTGTGGTTTTGTTTCCACCTTTTCTCTTAAATAATTTATCCAATTTAGCCACTTACACGGTGTTACTCCCTCATCACTTACTTTGATAACAAGACGTTGCGCACACCTGTTAAAGAATGGTTTTGTTATTGTTTCTTTTTGGAAACGATCTGTTTCTTTCGTTCTAACGTCGGTTTGTGAACGCTAAGTTACAGAAAAACAACAGATTAATTACGCTATGTGAGTGCTGGTTAAGGTTTGTACGCTTGACCCGGATGGACGCAGGGAAATTGACTGCTTATAGTGAGCCAAACTCAAATCCACACCGTGTTCGGTTGGATGTGAGTGATGCAAAATAACTAGAGATACGGATATGAAACAAAAGCAGCTGATAGAAGAATTTAAAACGATAGTCGGGGAAGAGAATGTCCTGACCGATCAGGTTAAAACCAAATACTACCGCTCAGGTTTTCGCTCTGGTAGTGGTACAGCGCTTGCCGTCGTGTTTCCTAACACTTTGTTAGAACAATGGAAGATCATTAAACAGTGTGTCGAGGCGAACTGCATCATCATCATGCAGGCTGCGAAAACAGGTCTCACAGAAGGCTCTGCACCAAATGGTAACGACTATGACCGCGATGTCGTGGTGATCAACATTACCAAAATCAAAAAAATTCATCTGCTGGATGGTGGCAAACAGGCGGTGTGCTTACCCGGTGCAAGTCTACACTCACTAGAAAAAGAACTCAGAGCCGTTAACCGCGCGCCGCATTCTATTATTGGATCTTCATCGCTAGGAGCGACGGTTGTTGGTGGCATTGCCAATAACTCAGGCGGTGCGTTAGTGAAACGCGGTCCGGCGTATACTGAGCTTGCCATCTACGCGCAGGTCGATAAGCAGGGCAACCTCCATCTGGTTAACCATCTTGGTATTGATGGCTTGGGTGAGACGCCGGAAGAGATTCTTCACAATCTGCAAGAAGGTAATTTCGACCCAAGCAAGATTGTTCACGATGATCGCATGGCATCAGACAAAGAATATGATGAACGAGTACGTGACGTGACGTCTGACATCCCTTCACGTTTTAATGCAGACGAGCGTCGCTTGTTTGAAGCGAGCGGTTGTGCGGGCAAATTGGGCGTGTTTGCAGTGCGTGTTGATAGCTACCCAGTTCCAAGCAAAGAGCAAGTGTTTTACTTGGGTACGAACGACGCAAACAAGTTAACCAAATTGAGAAAAGATTTTCTGACTCAATTCGATAACCTGCCTGAAATGGGGGAGTATCTGCATCGCGATATCTTCAATATGGCAGAGAGATACGGCAAAGACGTGTTTTTATCGATCGACTTATTGGGTACGGACAAACTGCCTAAGATGTTCGCATTGAAAGCAAAAGTAGAGAACTTTTTAGAGCGAGTGCCATTTGTCAGCAAATATTTGCCAGACACCATTTTGTACTACGCAAGCAAATTGTTCCCGCAGCATTTGCCTGAGCGAATGTTAGAATTCCGCGATAAATACGAGCACCACTTAGTGCTAAAAATGAGTGATGGCGGAATTGAAGAGGCACAAAAATACCTGAAAGAAGTATGGGCTGTTGAAGATGACTGCGATTTCTTCGAATGTACGCCAGATGAAGGTAAAAAAGCTTACTTACATCGTTTTGCGGCGGCTGGGGCTGCGATTCGCTACGAAACGATTCATCGCAACGAGGTTGAAGACATTGTTGCGCTCGATATCGCATTGCGCAGAAATGATGAAGAGTGGTTGGAAACTTTGCCTGAAGAGGTGAGCAAAAATCTGGTTCAGTCGCTCTATTACGGGCACTTCATGTGTTACGTCTTCCATCAGGATTACATCTTCAAAAAAGGTACAGATACCAAATTGATGAAGAAGCTGATGTTAGAGCACCTCAATAGTCGTGGTGCGAAATACCCAGCTGAACACAATGTGGGTCATTTGTACGAAGCAGAAAACTCATTACAGAAGTTCTACCACGAGCTTGATCCAACCAATACCTTTAACCCGGGCATCGGTAAAATGGACAAATATAAGCGCAACTGTAACTGCTGTGCTTAAGCCCCTGTATTGATCACTAGAGTCTTAGGCTTATATATCTGAGATTCATCAAACATGAAGAAAAAGCCCTGCTGACGACATTAGAGTCAGCAGGGCTTTGGTGTTTATGAATCGTGATTTTGATGAATATGGCTTTTCTGAGCCGTTGACGCGATTTAAAACCCAGTTTTAGAAAGCGCGCACTGCGGCGGCAGCGATAATGCCAGCAGCAATAGCAGGAAGCGGTTTTTTAACGATAAACATCACCACAGCGGTTGAAAATAGCGCGGCTCTCGCACCGTTGTCACCTTCGACGGCGAGAGGCGCTAAGAGGGCAATCAGTACAGACCCTGACATAGCGGTGATAAAACGTTGCACGCGTTCGCTAATCGGAATGAATGACATCACATAAACGCCACCCCAGCGAGTTGCCAGAGTTACCAATCCCATTGCGATAATGATAAACAGCGTGCCGCCTAAGCTTGTTTCAATGTTCATGCTTTTTTCTCCTTCCAACAAGCACCTAAAATACCGCCAGCGATTGCGCCGACAACGACATGGCTGTTTTCTGGTAAATACCAGTAAGCCATCAGTGATGAAGCTGCAGCCATGCCCCAAATCGCGAAGATACGCAGATTTTTAGGGCCGCCTGCAACCATAGAAAGTAAAAAGCAACCCATGACCATATCAAGTCCGAGACTGACTGGATCTTTGATGGCTCCACCAAAGTAGATCCCCATCCACGTGCCGACAATCCAGAAGCCCCAAAGCGCAAGCCCTCCGCCGACCAACAAACCAAACCCAGGCTCTTTCTTGCCAAATGCGTTCATCGCCATTGCCCAGTTTGCATCGGAGGCAAGCAACATAATGCCATAGCGCTTATGTGGCGGTAGCTGTCTCAGCCAAGGGTAGAGCGTCGCACCCATCAGAAGGTGGCGAGCATTGATGGCAAACACAGTAATCAAAACCGGTACAAGTGGTACTTCAGATCCCCACATTTCTAACGTGGCAAACTGAGACGCACCAGCAAAGACGAGCGTACTCATTAAAAGAGTCGGAAAGGCGTCTAAGCCGGTTTGCACCGCAGCAACCCCAAAGGCGAGGCCAAAGACCACCACAAAAAAGGAAAGCGGTAAAAGCTGAGTAAATCCACCCCAGACGTCAGCCCGAGTGAACTCATGTAGCTCCCCAGAAGATCGAGGAAAAGAGGATGTATTTTCTGTCATAAATGTACCTAGCCGGCAGCAAAGTCGGGAGAAGCCCCAAATGGGTATTGTTGTGATTTTGTAAACTGCATGTTTAACATCAATTGGATGGGCTTTCAAACACAACCAGAATGTGGTTTTCGTCGCAGACAACAAGATGACATTAACGTTCTCAGTGTTTCAGGGCTTTTTGAGCGAAAAAAGAAAGCGAGCACGAAGCTCGCTTTGAGTTAGGAAGTGTTTAAAAAGGAAGTCGTAAGATTACTTCACGTACACGCGAGGGTTTGATGTGCCCCAAATGGTGTAAAGTTCTGGGAAGATCACGTCGGCGTTCTTCTCGATTTCTGCGGCATTGATGGTTTGAGATTTTTGGTTGCCGAACAGAACGACCTCAGAACCCGGCTTCACGCCTTTGATATCTGAAACGTCGATCATTGTTGTATTCATTGACGTTACGCCAACCACTTTTGCACGTTGACCATTGATCAGCACGTCTGCCGTATTACCCATTTTTCTTGGGTAACCGTCAGAGTAACCGACAGGAAGGTTCGCCATTACGCTTTCTTTAGTGGTTGTAAAGCTGCTGTCGTAACCCACAGTGCTGTTTTTCGGTAGGTGGTGCAGTGATGCTACGCGTGTTTTGAAAGACACGATAGAAGGGTATTCAAGGTTAGTTGGTAGATCACCGTAAAGCACACCACCAGGACGAACCATATCAAGTTGAGCTTCTGGTACGTTGAGCGCTGTGTACGAGTTCGCTACGTGCAGAAGAATGTCTTCACGTTTTAGATCCGCTTCTTCAATTAGCCATGCCGAGCTTTCTTTGAATGAGCCAAGTTTCGCGCGTACTTCTTCTGCGTTGTAATTCGGGAAGTGCGTCATGATACCGACAATCTCAACGCCAGATTGCTTAGTAATCGCAAGGGCTTCTTTTTTGCCGTTTTCTGTCGTCATGTCAATGCCGTTACGACCCATACCGCCGTCGTTAAGCGCAAGGTGAACTTTGACTGTCTTGTTTGCTTTTTTAGAGAGTGCAGCGATCGCCTTTGCTTGATCAAGCGTGCCGATTAGCTCTTCAACATTAAGATCAAGTGCACCTTCAATTTCGCCAATCTCTGCTGAGCGAACACGCATTAATTGACCTTTAAAGCCGCTGTCTCGCACAACTTGTGCTTCTGCATTACTTGCGATCGCTACGCAAGGAATTTGCTGTTCTATGATAGTTGGCATTAAGCCTGCGATACCGTTGCCATAGGCGTCAGCTTTCATCACCGCACAGATTTTAGTCTGGTCATTCATGTGTGACTTAAACTGCTCGATGTTTTGCTTAAACTGACCTAAATCGATTTCTAGCCAAGTGTTGGATGATTGAATTTGACTCTCTTGGTCTAACGTCGTTTGAAGCTGGAGTGGAGCTGCGATTGAATGCATAGCAGGGGTGAACGTTGCTGCAGCAATGGCAATAGAAAGAAGAGTTTTCTTAAGGCGCATAAAACCTCCATACGCGTTTTTTTATTGTTAAAGGAAAGCGTACGAGGGAATGTACGCCAGAAAAACAAAACGCCCCAAACTGCGGAGCTTGGAGCGTTTTTGTCGAGTCGTTTTAGTTTAACTTAAAGCGGCTCATTACATCTTGAAGAGATACGGATAGCTGGCTCAGTTCGCGGCAAGCTTGTGCAGTTTGCTCTGAACCTTGCGCGACCTCTTGAGACGCAAGATGGATGTTTTCGATGCTACGGCTTAGTTCCTCAGCAACTGAGTCTTGCTGGTTACATGCTGTTGCGATTTGACTGCCCATGTCTGAGATATCAGAAATCGCATGTTCGATGTCATTCATCAGTTGTTTTGACTGGATGCCTTGGTCAGCGCACTCGGCAATGCTTGTGCGAGAAAGCTCAGTCGCTGATTTCGCGTCTTTCGCTAGTGATTGTAGCTGCTCGATGATCGCTGTGATTTCACTTGTTGAATCTTGAGTACGGCCAGCAAGAGTACGAACTTCGTCCGCTACAACTGCAAAGCCACGGCCCGATTCACCAGCGCGCGCTGCTTCAATAGCGGCGTTAAGCGCAAGCAAGTTTGTTTGATCTGCGATATCACGGATAACATCAACCACAACGTTGATTTGGTTCGATTGCTGTTCAAGCTCTGAAACTGTATCACCAGCAGCGCCGATAACATTTGCTACTTCACCAATCGCATCAACCATGCTTTGTGTTTCACGCACACCAAGTTGTGTACGGTGGTTTGCATCGTTTGCTTGGCTCGCTGACTCTTCCGTGTTGCGTGCAACGTCGGCTACCGCAGCTTTCATTTCCGTCATTGCTGTTGCAATGTGCGTGATTTGTAGCTGTTGGTCTTTCATGCCAGAAGCAGAAAGCTCAGAGATTTGGTTCATCTCTTCTACTGCACTGCTCAATTGCGTTACAGCGGCAATAACGTTGTCGATAACTTGGCGTAGGTCGTTTTGCATCTTAGTCGTTGCATCTGCCAACTCGCCCAGTTCATCGTTACCAATCAATTTACGATCGATGTCTTTAGAAAGGTCACCTTTCGCAATCGAGTTTGCTTGTTCCACAACAAGTTGTAGTGGGCCACAAATCAAACGCGTTAGAACAAGCGTCATAACAATCATGATCACTAGAATGGTCACGTTGCTCGCGATGGATGAGTTGCTCAAACCGTTCACTGAAGAAAGGATGTGATTTTTGTTGCTGTCCATTGCGACTTTCAACAAGCGGATTAGCTCGTTTAGATCAGAATCGACGGCTTCGAAGTCATTTAAAGAGTTAGATAGAACAGCGAGCGCTTCGGTTTTGTTGCCTGCTAACATCGACTCATTGTATTGGTCCATAGTAACTAAGTACTGTTTCCATTGACGCATTAGGCGTTGGAACGTTTGTTGTTCTTCACCTGGCCAAATGGTTGAGCCGTAAGCTTCAAGTTCTTTGCTGATCTTTTCGCGTTCACGGATGTTACTTGCGATTTTGTTTCTGATCTTATCTGCGTCCTTATAGGTGTAAGTAGCAAATTGAGAGCGACGCCAGTGAGAAAGATCATCTCGGATCGCATCCACTCTTTCCATTGCTGGAAGAGTGTCATCAGTATAGTTTAAAAGCTCAGATTTGATTTCTTTGAGCTCTTTAGACAAAAACACGCCAAATACAATATTAATAAGCGCAATCAGTAAAAAAGAGAGCGAAATTTTCTTCGCAATAGATAGGTTTCTGATAGACATTGGTGATATACCTTGTTTTTTTTATGCAGTGTCGTCAAAGTAAACCACGTCCTTATATGTGATATTGATCCATTAAATTACTGCAACACATTTAAAGTATCATTAATCGAAACGATTTTCGATAACGCATTGAGCTTTTCAAAAAAATAAATTATGTCAATGGTTTTATAATGGTAAGACCAGGCGTTTTATGCATTTACGTGTAACAAATTGTTGAAAATGAAAGGACGCTTCCATTTTTACGGGGTGTTAACGATGTGCTTAATGCACAAAAGGTGAGGGAAGTACCGGAATTGTTGTGCATGGATATGATAAGAGCGCGATGCGACGCTTGCTGAACTTATTGTTTTACTCATTTGGTGACGAAAATGTGTGCTGATTGATCGTCAATTAAACTTGTTAGCGTGCTTTTTAATCGTTTGAATCAAAAAGGTAAAATTTATTGTTGACCAGATAAATTAATCCGTTAAAGTACGCCTCGTTCTCACGGCACAGGCCGCTGAGAGATGGTGTTACCATCGCAAAGATTTGCGTTGCCCTGGTGGTGGAATTGGTAGACACAAGGGATTTAAAATCCCTCGGCGTTCGCGCTGTGCCGGTTCAAGTCCGGCCCGGGGCACCATCAAAACGATGTATGGATTTCAAATTCAGTTTTAAAGCATCGTTCTCATGACAATGAGAAAACAATCAGGTAAGGCGCGTTGGCAGAGTGGCTATGCAGCGGATTGCAAATCCGTGGACCTCGGTTCGACTCCGGGACGCGCCTCCATTATTTCGAAAGCCAGTCTCTTATGACTGGCTTTTCTCGTTTCTAGTGCTCGCAAATCGCTTCTTCTCTTCTCTTCGCTTTGTTTCATTCGTATCCGTATCACCAAACTCATTTGATCGTCATTCAATATTTTACACACGCTAATTATTGATTTTATAAATGTTAATCAACTCAATAATTGTATGGGTAGATTGGTGTTAATTTCTCTTCGATTGTAATCCGAACTTTCTGTCTTACAGACAATACGTTAGCAAGTTTTATGTGTTGCTATTGCAGCTGCATGGTAGGTCAGAAAGCGGGTTTTAGTCCTTTAACGTGAGAGAAAAATAATGAAAACATTCAAATTAAAACGCACTTTTTTACCGCTAACTTTGCTGCTCAGTGCTCCTGCCTTTGCTGGGCAAAATGGCACCATGATGCAGTATTTTCATTGGTACGTACCTAATGATGGCGCATTATGGACGCAGGTTGAAAGCAATGCTCCAGCACTCGCTGAAAACGGTTTTACAGCGCTCTGGCTACCGCCAGCGTACAAAGGCGCGGGCGGCAGTAATGACGTCGGTTATGGCGTCTATGATATGTACGATTTAGGTGAGTTTGACCAAAAAGGCTCAGTACGAACCAAATACGGCACCAAGGCTCAGTACATCTCTGCAATCAATGCCGCACACAACAACAATATCCAAATTTACGGCGACGTTGTGTTTAACCACCGAGGTGGCGCAGATGGGAAGTCGTGGGTCGATACCAAGCGTGTTGATTGGGACAACCGTAACATTGAACTGGGCGACAAATGGATTGAAGCTTGGGTTGAGTTTAATTTTCCTGGCCGCAACGACAAATACTCGAACTTCCATTGGACTTGGTATCACTTTGACGGTGTTGACTGGGATGACGCCGGCAAAGAAAAAGCGATCTTTAAATTCAAAGGCGAAGGAAAAGCATGGGATTGGGAAGTCAGCTCTGAAAAAGGCAATTACGACTACCTAATGTACGCCGATTTAGACATGGATCACCCAGAAGTTAAACAAGAGCTGAAAGATTGGGGTGAGTGGTACATCAACATGACCGGCGTTGATGGCTTTAGAATGGATGCCGTGAAGCACATTAAATATCAGTATCTACAAGAGTGGATTGATCATTTACGTTGGAAAACAGGCAAAGAGCTTTTCACCGTTGGTGAGTATTGGAATTACGACGTAAATCAACTGCACAACTTTATTACTAAGACCTCTGGCAGTATGTCGTTGTTCGATGCGCCGCTTCACATGAACTTCTACAACGCGTCAAAATCTGGCGGCAATTACGATATGCGCCAAATCATGAATGGCACGTTGATGAAGGACAACCCAGTCAAAGCAGTGACTCTCGTAGAAAACCACGATACACAGCCACTGCAGGCGTTAGAGTCGACAGTAGATTGGTGGTTCAAGCCTCTTGCTTACGCATTCATTTTATTGCGTGAAGAAGGTTATCCATCGGTGTTCTACGCAGATTACTACGGCGCGCAGTACAGCGACAAAGGCTACAACATCAATATGGCCAAAGTGCCTTACATTGAAGAACTTGTAACACTGCGTAAAGAGTATGCGTATGGCAAACAGAATTCTTATCTCGACCATTGGGATGTGATTGGCTGGACTCGAGAGGGCGATGCTGAACATCCAAACTCAATGGCGGTGATCATGAGTGATGGACCGGGCGGCACAAAATGGATGTATACCGGTAAGCCAAGCACGCGCTATGTCGACAAGCTGGGTATCCGAACTGAAGATGTTTGGACCGATGCCAATGGCTGGGCAGAATTTCCTGTCAATGGTGGTTCAGTTTCGGTTTGGGTGGGCGTTAAGTAACGTCGTCCTGTGATTTTGATACAGAACATGCAAATTTCAATGAAACATTACATTTAATCAAGGCGTTATTTGATATTCATGTAACAAATGCGTAACTTATATTTGAGCATTATCTAGAGGAATATAAAGAATGGAATCTATTGCTGATGTATTGGTTGTCGCCATTGTGTTTGGTGCCATTTTTGGAGGCGGGATCGTCAAGTTGATCTTAAATCATCGTAAAGAAGTTCGAGCGTTAGAGATTTCTGAGCGAAATACGATGAGCCAAGAAGAACAAGAAAGCCTCAAAAAGCAAATTGGCGAGTTAAAACGACGCGTTGAAGTGCTAGAGAGAATCGTCACCGACAGCAAATATCAACTTGAGAAAGAAATTGCTTCACTGTAATTCAAATCTTAGAAAAAGCCGGATCAGTCCGGCTTTTTTATGTCTATCGTTTGGTTTTTCAGTCAACGTTCATCGAAAAAGTCTTTGTTTCGGATGTACTTACTCATTAAATGGTAAGAAAACGGACGAATCAGCCAACTAAACAGTGAACGCCCGAGGCGAATGAGTGTCGGCGTGTTCTCATAAATTCTGCCATTGTACAGCCACAGCATTTTTCCGACGTGCCAGTAAAGAAAAGGCACCGGAGGCATGAACGTCACAATATCGATATCACAACAAATTCGGTAGGTTTTATGTGCCAAACGATAACGGCGTTTGAACGTCCAGTCACCAATGGCGGGCTGCCCGAAAGTCACAACGCGCTTGATGCTTTTCGGATACTTCTTTTCTATGTAATCCGCAAACACGCTACCAATTGCACCACCAGAAGAGTGGCCTGTCACCGAAATGCGCTTGCCTTGCAGAATGAGCGGGACAACGGTTGCTTCTAGCCGTTCTATCACGCTCAAACCTAAGCGGTCTTCGTTTCTACTAGGTAAACTTTCTTGGAACAATAGGTGATAAAACCCTGCGTGAATACGGTAGTTGAGACCTAATCGACGGCAGCTTCGTGTCCACATTGCAAAGTTGAGCAACCAATCGGTAATGCTGTGAGAACCTTTAATAACGACCACGACTTCATCGCGGTTTTTGCTCCACAGTACGCGAATCATAATCTTGCCGTGTTCGTTTCGGATGATTCGCTGACCATTGGGATCGAAGCCATAACGTGTTTGTTTAAAGACTCTTGGATACGCGAGGTTGCACAGTACGGCGTAGCGTTCGTATTGGTATCGTTTTAGTGGTTTCACGTTGTCTTACTTAAAACTGTCCAACCTTATACTCTAGTGAGCGAGTGTGAAGAACACGTGAACATCAGCAGAATGTTTATTGGTTCAATCCTCGCGGTTAACGGTAAATCTCTAACGTTGAAGCGTCATTGATAAATGAATCAAAACTTTTTAGACGAAGTAAGGTAGATTGCCGAGACTGCTCATGGGCCTGTTTTATTTCCTTAATCAGAGATTTGAGTACTTGACGATCTTGTTTGTTGTAGCGTTTGTCTTTGCGGAGCTGGGTGAAAAACGCAATTTGAGTCGAAGTGTCATTGAAGTTGCCGAGCTTGTCTTGAAGTAGCTTAAGTTGCTTCACGTTTTCTTTGTGTTGTTGTGCGGGATAGATAGCAGAGAAGCACTCCAGCAAGTAGCGCAGTGCTTTGCATTTAATGCGTAATGTGTGAATGACATCGTCTTTACTCGCGGGCGAGATTTTTCTTTGTGAGTTATTTACTTTTCTAAACTGGTCGGCAATCTTTTGATTTGCGAACGTCACTAATTCAATGTCGTATTTTAGCAAGTCGTATTGTTTAGTTCGCTCAAGGCTGTTTCGAACCATAGCGCAATGCGCTTGGTAAGCAAGTGATGCCAACCAACTTGCTACGCGCACTTGTTCAGCATTCTTCATGGCATCAATATCCGCGAAAATGCGCGTTAATGATGAATGCTGTTCTGGCAACATCGCAAGATATTGGTTGGTGTCTAAAGTGAACACATCTAGGTCTCGCAATAAGTTCGTTTGTTTCATTAATGTCTTTAAGTGAGGCTTGAGGATGGCTAACTCAAAACAGGGAATCACTTCGCTGAGTAAAACGCATAAAGAGCGCATGCGCCGCAACGTGACGCGATATTGATGTGTAAATTCAGGGTGAAGGTTATCCATGATCCCTTGCTCTAACGAACGAGCATACTCAAACTCTCTCGCAAGGGAATCAGGCAATACAAAGCAGAGTTCGGAATCGAGATGCAGTGGCAATCGACTTGAAGATTTTGGTGGGGCGCTCATGGTTTTCCTCCAACATGCTTAGACTAAGTGTAGAGGTTGATATTGCATAGACATAAAAGTCGTTCAAATAAATCGAAATCTTACCAAGCAATAAATTAATTGTTTTAAATACATGTCGTTAGCCGATCGTCATTTTATATAAGCATAATATGACCATTTTTTATAACCATATTATTAACCGAATTGACTTATATCGACTCCTTTACAATACTTTTTACCAACTTGAAAGAAATTGCTGTCTTATCGTCAGTGTTAATAGTTATTCGGAATTTATTAATACTCAGATTAGATGGAAATCTGTAGCTTGTTGTTATTACTGATAGTTTAAATTTTCTCTAATCACTTAACAGGCATATTCTGTCAATGACATCTCAGCAAATCTTTTAATAGGGATAAGTAAAGTGCGAATTTATATTCGTACTATTTCATAGTGAGGGCGTGAGATGTTTATACAAACAGTAAGAATCGTCATACCGTTAGTATTACTGCAGTTTTTAACGGGTTGTCAGTCGGATGATAACGATAAGCTAAAGTCAGAAATTGAGTCATTAAAACAAGAGATCAGTCAACTAACAAAAGAAGTAGGAAAAATAGAAAATGAAGTGAAAGAAATGAAAGATTTGGCATTTAACCCACCCAAAAAAGAGCCACCGACTTTGCCAAATCAACCTAACTTTACCGAAGATGGCACATTGCCACTTCTTGGAAGTAAAGACGCAAAAATTGCTATTATTGAATTTTCTGATTTTCAATGTCCTTATTGTAAACGATTTACAGACAGTGCTTTTAAACAGATAAAAGAAAATTATATTGATACTGGTAAAGTTCAATATATTGCGCGCGATTTCCCGTTGAGTTTTCACGCGAAAGCCATGGGGGCTGCGATCGCAGCTACGTGTAGTCTTCACCAAAATTCCTACTGGCCAATGCGAGATATGCTGTTTAGCAATGTCAAAGACTTAGGAGACGAACTCTATCAAAAAGCAGCCACAGATTTATCGTTGAACTTGGAAGAGTTCAACAAGTGCATGAAAGATCAATCAATTGCTAACAAAGTTGAACAAGATTTGACGTTAGGAAAATCCTTGGGCATTCGTGGTACGCCAAGTTTCTTAATTGGTCGCGTCGAAAACGATCAACTTGTAGAACCACAGATAGTAGTGGGCGCGCAGAGGTATGCAGTGTTTGAATCGCTATTAGAGCAGTTGTCGAATAGCGATAAAGCAAAATAATATTTTTCATATTGAATAAAAGGCAACTAATGTTAGTTGCCTTTTATTTTATCTAAATTAACCAGTTTATTAATTTAGAGCTTGTCTTTATATATTGATATTAGGTGTCGATATTTATAGTTGTTCTGGTGAATTGAAACCACACACATAGATCTTCTTAAATCATCGATGCTTAATAATTGTTTTGTTTGTGTTAATTTTTGGTTATTTAAGATAAATTTCTTATTTTTCATGGGTTAACTTTGAGCATATATTAAAATGGCAAAGTTATATTAAGCTGAATTCATATTGGGATTGGCATTTTACTTGTAATTTAAATCTTCTTATATATTCATGCTTTAAATAAGAATGTTTGATCTTGCGATAAAAATTAATTGTTTTTGGTTGAAATTCAATCACTGTGTTTGTAGGATTTTACCTTCAAAAACCAACCTGCGCTTAAAAAATAGGAAAGAGGGGTAAATTTATTGCATACAAATAAATAATTTATCTTGTGTTACTAATGCAAGTTTAACCTAAATAATAAACGACTATTTTAGAGTTTTGCTTTTTAATTTTTGTTAAAAGGCACGGCATCTTATTGACTAATTATTAGATGTCTTTGGGGTTCTAATTCTAGCATCTATTGCTTACCTTTAACGTTTGTAGCTTTTCGAAATGAATGGAAATTCATGCGTTTAGCTTAGTTATTTGCGCTCCCTAAGCGTCAAGCGATCGACATGATTGCGGACTTCTGCTGCGCAAAAATTAAGAACCAAAGATAAAAATACATAAGAAATTAAGTATGTTTAATACCCATTTTAATATTGTTACTTCCAATACATTTAAACTATCAATAACGGCTCTTATCGGCCTCTTATCTCTGACATTCAACGCGACGGCGCAGTCGCAAGACATCCCACATGGACATGTGATTCAACAAGAAAAATTGGTTTCACCTACTGCTAAGGGAAAACGCCAACAGGCTAAAGATAATACCAGCGCATTAAAGCAGGCGATGGCTGATTATCGCGGTGCATCGGCGAAAAACAAACATCACTATCTAGAGCAAATGATTTCTCTTGCTCACGGTCGTCAAGCATTGCTTTCCGAGTTGTTTCAGTCAGATCCTAGCGCGGTAGCGCAGGTTGCTCTGACTGCAAAAGCTCGCAAAGGTATGCCTGAAAAAGTACAAGCTTTGCTAGAGCAGGAGCAAACGCTAGAAGGCGAACTGGAAGTCTTCTACGAAGATTATGAAGATCACAGCAAGAGCCGTCTTCGACACGTACTAAACACCTCTGAGGGACTTATTGAGGTGCACGGTTCTTCACAATCACCAATCAACGCGATTCAGTCGGGTGCAAAAGTACGTGCGCGTGGTTGGAAGTTTGATAATCAAAGCGCGCTAGTTCTGGAAGAATCACAACAAAGTCTACTTGTTTTGGCTGATGGCAGCACAGGTAGTGCATCGACGAGCACATCATCTTTCACTTTGTCCAATACTTTAGGTGAACAATCGACTCTCGTGATGCTAGTGAATTTTCAGGACGATGTACAAGAACCATGGTCTGTTGAAGAAGTAACCGATCTAGTGTTTGGCTCGGTGAATGATTTCTATAAAGAAAATTCAAATAATCAGACGTGGTTTGCTGGAGATGTTCTAGGTTATTACACGTTGCCTATTAACTCAGTTTGCGATACTGCGCAGATTTACACTGCAAGTAAAGATGTTGCTGCAACTAAAAATGTAGATATCGATAGTTACAGCCGAGTCGTTTTTGTTTTTCCTAAGATTGCAGATTGTGGGTGGACAGGAAAAGGTACAGTGGGGGGGACACCATCGAGAACTTGGGTAAATGGTTCTTTGACACTAAGGACTGTCGCTCACGAACTTGGTCACAACCTCGGGTTACATCATGCTAAAAAGCTTGAATGTGGTGTCGATGTGATTAGTGGGGATTGTTACACGATTGAATACGGCGACAGCTTAGAGATCATGGGAGCGCCTGGTTTTACCGGACATTTCAATGCTTTCAATAAAGACAGTCTTGGGTGGTTTTCTGCAGAGTCATCGTCAGTCGCAGGCAAAATTATTGAAGTCAGTTCCGATGGTAGCTACATATTAGAGCCTTATGAATTAGCTCCCGAAAGCGAAGCAAAGGCAATAAAAGTTCAGCGTGGCGTTGATTCGACTGGAAAAAAGCTATGGTACTACTTGGAGTATCGTCAGCCGACAGGTTTTGACAGCTACCTAGAGAGCTATCCATCTCTAACATCGGGTGTAACGATGCGCTTGGGTACTGAGTCTGATATGAATAGCAGCCAAATCATCGATTTAACACCAGCAAGCCAAGTTATGGACTGGAACGATTCTACATTGGCTGTCGGTTCAACCTATACAGATGCCGATGCTGGAATCACTATGACTACAGAATGGGCAGATAATACTGGAGCAAGTGTTCATATCAGCTTTACTCAGCCAGTATGCAACAAGAGTGATCCTGTTGTTACCGTTTCTCCTAGTCAAAATGTTGAAGCGGAATCGGGTAGCACACTTGGCTATAACGTTACGGTCACTAACAATGATGCGGCAGGTTGTGATGCGTCAGAATTTGAAGTTGACGCTTTGGTACCAAGTGGGTGGACTGCAACCTCGTCTACGCTAAATTTAGATCCTGGTGCTAGTGAAAGTGTGTTAATTGATGTGACTTCTGATGTTGCTGCGACGGATGGTAATTATTCAATACTATTTAATGTAACAAACAGCGCTGATACGAACTACTTCACGAAGGCGACAGAAAATTATGTCATCGAAACGCCAGTGGAAGCCTGCTTACGTGGAACGCCATTGTTGGTGTTATCGGCAAGTCAAACTGATGAGCTTGAAGCAGGCAGCACAGCGAGTTACACCGCGACACTGACTAACCAAGACAGTGTTACTTGTGACGCGAGTACATTTACCCTAGCGGCGAGTGTACCAAGTGGGTGGAGCGCCAATAGTGGGGCTATTACATTGAACCCAAGTGAAACTCAATCGCTCACAATGAACATAACGTCAAGCACTGAAGCAACAGAGGGTACATATGATATTGCTATTACGGCGCAGCACTTGTCGGATTCAAGTCTAAGTGTTAGTAAAAGAGTGAGTTTCAGCATCTCAGTTCCAGTTCAGGTGAACACTGCGCCAACTGCTCAAACTGATCGAGTGGAAGTGACCTCAAAAGATTCAGTGAGCATTAATGTACTTGCAAATGATAGCGATCCTGAAGGAGATAGACTGACGATAACATCTGTGACTCAAGGTTCGAAAGGTTCAGTACAAATTACGTCAAATGGCCAGTTAATATATACGCCAGCGAAAAGCTTTAAAGGCAGCGATAGCTTTAGTTACACTATCAGCGATGGCTCCCTTACTTCGACAGCATCTGTGTATATTAGTATGGCGAGCTCTTCTGGCAACGATTCAAGTAAAGGAAAGGGCCGAAAATAGTTCTGTTGTAAGTAAAGTCCAATCAAATGAAAAGGGGCAGTGGGTGATACCATTGCCCCTTTTATACAAAGATAATTCAAGATCTTCGTGTGGCTACCTAAAGGTTAAGGTGCCAATATCGCTTGTGCGTTGACTGAAATCACTGGCTCTACAGCAGGTCCGCCATCTTCATCGGCTACTGAGATTAGCAATAAACCACCTGAACCAGCAGATCTAAACAAATTATCTACCGAAGCATCAGGTGTTAATAAATCAACACTAAATGTACAGTTCATGTTGCCATTCGCTGCAATAGAGAATGGGAACGCAACCGGACAGTCACTTGCGGTAATCATGTAATGTGTATTACCTTGACCAGCCGCAATCGGTGTACCCGCAACACTAAGCGCATTTAAGTTGACCGCCTCATAACTAGAAGCATTGGCAATGTTGAGGTTCAATGTTAGTGACAGAGCGAAGCTCAAGTTAATGTCAGCAGGTTCATTGATAAATGCTACTTTACCGTTATCGGTGTCTGTGACTATTTCAGGAACCGCGTCATCTGTCTCACCAGTTACTTGAGCGGTGTTCATATGCGGTGCATCTGGCTCACCCGATAGGAAGGAACTAACAGTACAGAATCGAGTATCTCCAGGAGCTAAGACATCACCATAGAAGTCACAATCGCCTTGATAGCTTACTGAGTCGAACAATACACCAAGTTTGTCATCCGTCATTTCTGTAAGAGTGATACTGTCCACTGGGGATGTATTGGTAATAGTAAACGTGAAGTTTACATTGTCACCAGACTCTGTTACCGAATATGGTGGCTCGTCTAAAGCATTAGGAGTTTTTACCAAATCAATAGCACCAGGGCTGTTACTAAAGGACACACTCGCTTGACCAGAGTCTTCATCGGAGTCGTTTTCGTTGTCATAAGCCTTTGCAGTTACCGTGTTTACAAATGCAGGATCACCCACATTACCAGTAACATTTCGTGTGTAGCTGAATTGACATGATCCACCAGTTCCGAGTACTGCTCCCAGACATGTCGCCGCTTCAGCAGCAATATTGTACTGATCATCCGTTATAGAAGTGATCTCTACCGCGTCAACTGAAGAATTGTTGGTAATTACCACAGTGTATTCGACAGGTTCACCAGCAAGACTCTCTACAACAGTTGTTGGGTTAGCGGATTTAGTAACGGAAATTACCGGAGGTACATTTGTGAGTGTCACGACGACCTCATTACTACAGTTAGGATTTGGCGTACCAGCGGTACTCGCGACGGTACAAGTGTTATCCCCAACAGGTTCACCATATTCATCGACGATAGTAGAACGAACATAGTTTTCAAACGATTCCGCAGTAGGAATGTTTGGTAAGTCGTCATCACTAATCGCTATTTTGAATGTACATTCTAAACCAACGGCTTCTGGTGGGATCTCATAAGGTAGTACGAGATTTTCACAAGCATTCGCTAAGCCACTAGACATGAGAGTGTAGTGACCTTTTGTTGTGCCAATTTCATTACCGCCACCAACACTATTTAGCAAGAAGGTTTGTGAATCAGAATCAGTACTAGAAGACACTTCATCTTCAATTTTTGTTACGAAGACACTATTGCCTGTACTGTCAGCTGGAACGATTTTAATCGTATAGATAAACTCGTCACCAGGTTCTGAGCCGGTTGTTTTATTAACAGACTTAGTTGATACAGGTGGATCTGGCTGAATAAAGATTGGGATGTTGTAATCATCATCACAATTACATTTTGATGGAGCGCCAGGGTAGGCATCATTACCATCCTCACAAACTTCATTTTTACCAGGTTGTCGCCAGCTTACACAGTTTGGCAGGTTGAGTTGCCCGTCACCGTCAGAGTCCTGACAAAGTGTGGTGATAGTTGTTGAGTGAACAACTACTGCAGCTTGTTCTACGTCCCAACAAGAGTCGCCATCTGTGTTTGATGCGTTGGTTGAGTATTCATCGCTTAACGTGTAGATATTACAGCTTCCGTTAAGCGCGTCTGGAGCCCCATTTCTTTGGAAATATAAACCGATGTCGTAACGATCACTTGCGGTTGAGACGACATTAAAATCAGCTTCAAAGGTAACATCCTTACCTGCGACACAGACTGTGGTGTCTGGATCAACTGGCTGACCATCGATTTCAATTATTTTGATGTTTGAAGCTTCAGCAATGTTTATGTCATTTGCTGTACAGTTCAAACTCTTTCCATATTGATCCTCCATACAAACGCTTTGTATGCCAGGATCTTGAGCTAAGGCTGTTGGCCCATAAAGCGCTGCTGCACCTAGTAACATGGCGCTGAACAGCGTTTTATGTGGGTGAAATATTAAATGTTCCATCATCTACCTTCTTTTCTCATTGAAAGTTGATAAAAGGGCGATGTAAGTATCCAATGATGCCAACACTGGACTCCGGCATCATTGAACACACGAACTGCTGTGCCCCCTGTCCCATGACAATTGCTCCACAAAGTGTGTGTTCTGAAACTTGTATGGTGGAGCGCTTGTCGGTGCCCACTAGAGAGCAAAAAACAAACCAACACCTATTGCATTGATTTTTAAATATTTTGTGTTTTTTAAAACTGTTTCAAAAACACTTTGTGTGAACAGAGTGTTAACTTGTTGGGAAACGGTCTAGGAGGCCATTCCTAGAAATTAAACGGGATATCAGTCGGTTATAGAGGGAAAGAAAAACGTGCCACTTGGGTAGTGTTCGAGTTAACAGGTGGACACTTTGTTGACAGCGAGTGAGAAAGTCATGTGTCTTGCTGTGGTTTTTTGAGCCTAACAAAGTCAATGTAGAGACTGGGGGAAGGGGATTCGAACAAGAGGTGAGGAACCGATTTGAATGATAGTTGCACTAATTGTGCGTGATTTATGCTGTTGGGATTGCTTTTTAAACATCTGAATCAAAAAGATAAAATTTATTGTTGACCAGATAAATTAATCCGTTAAAGTACGCCTCGTTCTCACGGCACAGGCCGCTGAGAGATGGTGTTACCATCGCAAAGATTTGCGTTGCCCTGGTGGTGGAATTGGTAGACACAAGGGATTTAAAATCCCTCGGCGTTCGCGCTGTGCCGGTTCAAGTCCGGCCCGGGGCACCATCAAAACGATGTATGGATTTCAGATTCAGTTTTAAAGCATCGTTCTCATGACAATGAGAAAACAATCAGGTAAGGCGCGTTGGCAGAGTGGCTATGCAGCGGATTGCAAATCCGTGGACCTCGGTTCGACTCCGGGACGCGCCTCCATTATTTCGAAAGCCAGTCTCTTATGACTGGCTTTTCTCGTTTATAGCGCCCACAAATCATTTTCCTCTCTTTTTCTGGCTACAATTAATTATCATCATTCTGTTTGTCACATCATTATCATATTCAAAGTGTATTTCCATCTTTTCTACAGAATAAAACTATTTATCTTGTTCAATTTTTTATTCACAGGTAGGAATTGAATAGTGAGTGAAGCTTCTATATTTCTTCGAGTGATCTTATTATTGTCATCATTTTATATCTATTATGTTCATATAAATACAACCTTAAATATAAAGTTTACACTTGGTGTGCAATGTAATTAATGTTTTTATTTTGTTTGTTAATTGTTGTTCTTTGTTGTTTTCTAAAGGTAAGGCTTTGAAATGTGGTCAGTAAAAAAACTAATAGCAGTTGAGTGAGAACAGTTCTGCGCTCATTTTCTATTTTTGACATGTATTTAATTGATTTGTAGAAGTTTTTCTTTTTATGGGTGCAATCGGTTCATTATTGATACGATTGAATATTCTCAATTTTTGAGCAAAAAAATGATCGATGTTTAACTGTTTGATGTGATTGAAACTCTTTGGCTCTTACAAAGAATTAACGTAATTTGGTGATGTGGTTGGTTGAATTTTAACCTTTTGCTTTGTTATGATGCTGCCTCATTTATTGATGTTGGTGATGTTTTAGAAGAATAAATACATTATGTATAGAAAATTGAGATTATTCATGGAATAAGCTCTGGCTCTATTTTTTCTAAATTTTAACCTCTATCTAATCCTATATATTCTTATCGTTAACTCGGTGGGAAGGATAATTATTATAATTATTTCAGGTGAAGCAGTGATTGATAAACTCCGCATGAATAAGCACGCCCTAAATAAAGGGATCTTTTTCTTACTCGTCTTATTTCTATTTCTACAAAATATCCAGTACGCCAAAGCCGCAGGCAGTTCAATAGGCCAGCAAGATACGTTGGTGATGCTATTAAATTTCAAAGAGAATTCTAACGATCGACCGATCACGTCAGAAGAGGCGCACGCGTTAGTATTTGGTGAAGTTAACGATTTTTACCAAGAAAACTCCTATGGCAAGACATGGCTAAGTGGTCAAGTTGCAGGTTGGTACACATTGTCTGTATCGAATCAGGTGTGTGATTATCCTTCGGTTCAAGCGGAAGCGGATAAAATGGCGCGTGCTGATGGCGTAGTGCTTGAGGATTATCAGCGCATCATTTACATCATGACGCAATCGGGTTGTGCTGGTGGTGGTTCTGCAACAACAGGGAAAACGTTCCCGAGTCGTGCATACATAGATGGCACGCTGTCAGCAAGAGTGATTGCGCATGAATTCGGGCACAACCTAGGTTTGAGCCACGCCAAGGCGTTGGATTGTGGCGATGCGTCGGTATCGAGTAACTGTAGCGTAATTGAATACGGCGACTCGTACGATGTTATGGGTACTCCTGATATGGGTTACATCAATACGTACTACAAAGAACGTATGGGATGGTTGAATGATGCGGAATCACCAAACATTATTACGGCAACTCAAGATGGTTTGTATGAAATCGCAGAGTACGAAACCCAAGACATAACACAAAACATCGCGTTAAAAATACCTCGCGGTGTGAACCCTAATACTGGCTTGAAGGAGTGGTTCTATGTCGAATATCGTCAAGCGATGGGTTATGACCAGTTTTTAGATGACCGCTCTTATATGCTGTTTCGTGGCGATGTGACGGGTGGTGTGATTGTTCGTTTAGTCGAAGAAGGCGCGGAAGAAAGTTACCTTCTGCACATGAAGCCAAATTCGGATTACAGCCAAGTTTATGGCCGAAAGGATTGGAAAGACACCGCGTTACCAGTGGGTGACAGTTTCACCGATCCAGTTTCTGGTCTCACGATTAATCTTGCGAGTGCAGCCAATGGTTTTGCCGGTGTGAATGTATCGTTTGGTGGTTCGGTAACTCCAAGCGTTTGCGAGATGTCTGCGCCAAGTGTGTCTGTGAAAGCGACGTCTGATACACAAGTTAATGCTGGCGACACGGTTGAATATCAACTGACGGTAACAAACACGGCGAATGACGTTTGTGGCACGATTCGTTTTGATGTGTCTGCTCAAGTAGAGAGTGGTTGGCAAGCGAGCTCTCAATCTATTTCCCTTGCGTCTGGCGAATCTAGCGTGGCTACCATCGCGGTGACTTCTGCTCTAAGTGCAACCTCTGGTGACTACCCTGTGACGTTTAATGTGGTAAACACGAAAGATGAGGCTTACAACGTGGCTAAACAAGCGACGTATGCCGTTGCTGAGCAGCAAATGGGTAGTGGTGATGTCGTGGCGGTCGACGATAACGTTCAGATGAGCAAAGTTTCAACGGTAACCATCAATGTGTTGGGTAATGACATCATTGCTGATGGTGTGTCTGTCGAGATCTCAGCAATGAGCGCACCGAGTAAAGGAACGGTGAAGCTACTTTCTGATGGGAGTATCCAATACACACCAGCGAAGCGATTCAAGAATCAAGACAGCTTTAGCTATACGATCACCAGCGGTAATGTTACGTCGACAGCAATGGTGACTGTGGCGCTGCAATCATCTCCTGATTCTGGCGGGTCTTCACCAGGCAAAGGTAAGAACAAATAACAAAGCAAAGCCACCTTATGTTTCAGGTGGCTTTTTCGTTATTGTGTACTGTGGATTGCTGCTATCGGTTTGTCTTGCTTACGGAGCAGGACATAGTGGACAGCTTGCCTCTACAGGCATGCCTGTATCGACAGTGACACCTGTAATGGCGTTAACACCTTCTGCAACGACGGTGTCTTTGAAGGTTCTTACATCATGTGCAACAACCGGACCACCAGAAACGTCACTACCCGGAGCAGGGATGTAGGTACCATCGTAGTTCATACAGCTTTCAGGATTTAAAGTACCGACATCTTTAACGACTGTCATACCGTCATGCATTTCAGTAATTTTCACATCGTTAAGTTTCACTTTACTGTCGTTACATACTTTACCTTCGTAGTTCACTCTTAATCCGTACGCGCCAGATGCGTTTTCTTCAACGTAGGTTGTACAGTCTTTAGTGATACTCAATGCGCCCACTGGAGTAAGTGGAGGACAGCTATCTGTGTCAGACTTAGTAAGCACAGGTTCGCCACCATCTTTGATGGCTGCGCTCGCCGTAGCCTCATTTTCTACACCGTTGATGAGCGAAACAAAGGAACCAGTAAATGTTGCAGTTTCGCCAGCGGCAAGAACGTCAGCAGTGAATGAATCGCCAGCGGTAATATCTTCAACATAAAGATCGTAAAGTGCACCAAAGCCAGTATTGGTTACTTTGATCTCGTAGTTGTAGATGATTGAGTCACCACTTGGTGATAACGCACCAGTTGGACATGTTTTCACAAGTTCCATACCACATAACTGGAATTGACCTAAAACGAAGTCTTTCAAAGATGCGGTGAATGAAGCAGACGAACGGGTTTCAGCCATGAAGCTGCTGAAACAAGACGCTGTGCCGTCGATTCCGTCAAGCAGTTGAGTGAGGTTTACACCACCTTCATAGAAGCTTTCGTATGGGAAAGCGTTCATTGTGCCGTTTTTTGCAGTGTATGGCCAAGGTGATGGGATTGGTGTTTCACCTTTGTTGGTGGTTGCACAACCAAAGTCACCATCATTGACAGCAGAACAGTCAGCAGGGTTTGCACCACTGGTTTCCGCTTGTAGGCGTAAGTTTTTGGCTGCACAATCGCCAGGGGCAGGGTCATTACTGTCCGCTTTTGAACAGGTTGGATCCCAAGTTACCAATGCGGCGTAAGGTTCATCATTCGCACCTTGCGGATAATCAATCAATACCAAAACGTCGCCCACAACGTGTTGACCAGAGAACGAACCGTCATCAAGGGCTTGGACATCATCTTGGAAGAACCAGAAACCCATAAAGGCATCACCTACGTTCGCAAAACGGTCGGCACCAAAATAAATGACCAAATCCGAACCGCCACCGCCGTTATCGACGCCGTAGGCAGCAGCGTAAGCATTGGTTAAGTCATCTTTATCTGGTACAGAACCATCTTTGTGAGACCATTCTGATATGTCTTGAATATCTTTTCGACCACCAGTAAATATGGAGATAGGTGACGGATCGGGAAGAATCCCAGTATCGACATTGGCACTGTCGCTACCATCGTAAATATTTTCCCAATCATCCCCAGCAACGGCGTCGTCTGTTGCATTACCTTCCAGTTCGAAGGTGCCCAGATCATGAACCGCCCAAGTCGGCGAGGCGAACACACTCAATATCAGCCCCAAGCAAAATGCTCGAGCCAATATCACCAGTTTATTAAAGTCCATCTTACTTTCTCCTTTTCCAAACAGAAGATACGAGCCGATTGGCGCTCATAACGGCAAGGAGCGTCTCCAATTAACACGTCATCACGATTGACGCTGGGCTCGTTACGTACGGGAGGGATTAAGCAAGAAGTAATCCGTTAGTTAACTGGCTGAAAAATTTGGAAAAAATAATTTCAAGCTGTCGAGGTGAACAGTTTAGATTGCGGTGTTTAGGTGATACGGAACGATAAGCGTATGAATTCGATTGAAAAGACAGAAATCTGTATCAGATGGACAATGTGTAACACACGTGAACAGGTTGTAGAGGCTGGCGAAGAGAGTAGCAAGGAAGCGAGAGGGAAGCCGAAAGTGAAAAGCGACAATGTAAGAAAAAGTTCGAGAAGCTCTCCTGGTGCAAAGTCTTGCGATGTCCTTTGCACCGGGACTCCTGAGGGTTAGCGGTTTAGTGCACCACAACGCTCAGGTTGGTATGTGATATCGACAATTTCAATCGTCTTCACTTGTTTGTTTGGCATTGGCCAATCGAGCTTTTGGCCCACAGACAAACCGATTAGTGCGCTACCAACAGGAGCAAAAATCGAAATGTCATCGCTGCTTTTTAGCTCCGATGGGTAGACCAATGTTTTGGTCATGGTTCTTTCTTCGCCTGCAAATTTAAACTCAACGGTTGAGTTCATGGTGACCACATTCGACGGCATCTCTTCTGGTTCTAAAACTGTTGCGCGGTCAAGCTCTGCTTCTAGCTCAACAAGCTCTGCAGCGATGTTTGGCATCTTATCCAGCAGGGCGGTAATTCTGTTCATATCTAAGCTTGAGATATAGATAGAGTTGTTTTCTGACATTTTATGACTCCCAAATAAAATGCCGCCTCATAAACATGGGACGGCGCTCTATATGTCAATTACGGTATAAATCACATGGTTTTCATTCCATATGAACTGCTTTTGATTCTAGTCTTTATGCAATCTGTTAGCTAGTAAAAGATTTTTATTGTGGGGCTTGATTTTTTCTAAAACTATCAAACACTTCGAACGCTGTTCGGTAAAAAATTCTTCCTTATAACCATAACTTATCATGGGCAGCTGATTGCTTATAAGCGTTCTTTGTAAAAACTACCAATATTCGTTAATAAATTACCTTATTTTATAAGTAAACAGAGCAAATAGAGCCGACTACCCCTTTAGGGTAGTTTGAATTTGTAATTGATTTACATCATGTATTAATTTTCTTTCACAATTAACAATGCGCTCAGTGATAAGAACCTAACCCTTAGGAAGTACAATGAGCAAGTTGAAGCTAGTAGTTATCGGTAACGGTATGGTAGGGCACCGTTACATCGAAGACTTAGTCGAGAAAACGGATGTCTCGCAAATGGATATCACCGTTTTCTGTGAAGAACCTCGTGTCGCATACGACCGTGTGCACCTTTCCTCTTACTTTTCTCACCACACAGCTGACGAACTGTCTCTAGTTAAAGAAGGCTTTTACGAGAAACACGGCATCAATATGTTGATCGGTGAACGCGCGATTAACATCAACCGTGAAAACCGAATCGTTTACTCAAGCACTGGTCGTGAAGTTCAATACGACAAGCTGATTCTTGCTACTGGCTCATTCCCATTTGTTCCGCCTATCAAAGGTCATGAAAGCAAAGACTGTTTTGTTTACCGCACAATCGAAGATCTTAAAGCGATCGAAGCGTGTGCGAAGAAGAGTAAATCAGGCGTGGTTATCGGTGGCGGTCTGCTAGGTCTTGAAGCTGCAGGCGCACTAAAGGCACTCGGTGTAGAAACACACGTCGTTGAGTTCGCGCCAAAGCTAATGGCTGAGCAACTTGACCTTGCTGGTGGTAATCAACTTCGTCAAAAAATCGAGCGTATGGGCGTGAACGTTCATACCAGCAAAAACACGCTAGAGATTGCAGCAGAAGGTAAAAATGCTCGTAACGTCATGCGTTTTGCTGACGGCACTGAGTTAGAGACAGACTTCATCGTATTTTCTGCGGGTATTCGTCCACAAGACAAACTGGCTCGCCAAATGGAGCTAGAACTTGGCCCTCGTGGCGGTGTTGCCATCAACGACCACTGCCAGACTTCTGATGAGAACATCTACGCGATTGGTGAGTGTGCGTCTTGGAATGAAATGTTCTACGGCCTTGTTGCTCCTGGTTACAAGATGGCGACCGTTGCGGTTGATCACCTACTAGGTAACACAGAAAGCAAATTCGAAGGCGCTGATATGTCTGCGAAGCTAAAACTGCTTGGCGTGAAAGTGGGCTCGATTGGTGATGCGAATGGCCGTACAGAAGGTTGTAAGAGCTACGTTTATCAAAACGAAGAGCAAGAAGTTTACAAACGTCTTATCGTTTCTGAAGACAACAAGAAACTGCTCGGTGCGGTATTGGTGGGTGATACGTCTGACTACGGCGATCTGCTTCAACTGATGTTGAACGAAATCGACCTACCAGAACACCCAGATGCGTTGATCCTTCCTGCACACGCAGGCGCTGAGAAACCAGCACTCGGTGCGGATGCACTACCAGAAAGCGCAGTGATCTGTTCATGTTTCGACGTAACCAAAGGCAAGATCGCACAAGCGGTTGCTGATGGTCACCACACATTGGGTGACATCAAAGCAGTGACTGGCGCAGGTACAGGCTGTGGTGGCTGTATTCCTCTAGTGACGTCTGTTCTAAATGCTGAGCTTGCTAAATCGGGTATCGAAGTGAAGAACGATGTGTGTGAGCACTTTGCTTACTCGCGCCAAGAGCTGTTCCACCTAATCCGTATTGAAGAGATCAAAACGTTTGATGAGCTTCTAGAGAAATACGGTAAAGGTTACGGCTGTGAAGTTTGTAAACCATTGGCTGGTTCTATCTTGGCTTCTTGCTGGGGTGAGCACATTCTTAAGCCAAAACTGGTTAAGCTGCACGACACGAACGACAACTTCCTAGGTAACATCCAAAAAGACGGTACTTACTCTGTTATTCCACGTATGGCGGGTGGTGAAGTAACGCCTCAAGCACTGGGTGCGCTAGCGAACGTTGCTGCTGAATACAACCTGTACACCAAAGTCACCGGCGCTCAGCGTATTGGTCTGTTTGGTGCTCAAAAAGACGATCTTCCAGAGATCTGGCGCAAGCTTATCGACGCTGGTTTCGAAACAGGTCAAGCGTACGCAAAAGCACTTCGTATGGCGAAGACCTGTGTTGGCTCAACTTGGTGTCGTTACGGCGTTCAAGATTCTGTTGGTCTAGGTTCTTACATCGAGAACCGTTACAAAGGCATTCGTACGCCTCATAAGATGAAGTTCGGTGTTTCTGGCTGTACTCGTGAGTGTGCGGAAGCACAAGGTAAAGACCTTGGTATCATCGCGACTGACGCAGGTTGGAATATGTACGTTTGTGGTAACGGCGGCATGAAACCTCGTCACGCAGACTTACTAGCCAGCGATCTAGATAAAGAAACGCTAATCAAGTACATCGACCGCTTCATGATGTTCTACATCCGTACTGCTGCGCCACTACAACGCACATCAGTTTGGATGGAAAACATGGAAGGTGGTGTTGACTACCTACGCGCAGTGATTGTTGAAGACAAACTTGGCATCAACGCTCAACTAGAAGCTGACGTAGCGAAGCTTGTAGACGAGTACGAGTGTGAGTGGACGGCAACCATCAACGACGAATCACAACTGACTCGTTTCGCACACTTCATCAACTCTGACAAGCGCGATGACAACGTTGTGTTTGTTCAAGAGCGCGAACAGCACCGCCCAGCGACCTTCACGGAGAAACATCCTGAAGCGAAAGGCGACATCCTACACGTAGCGATCACTGAAGCATAAGGGAAGGTTGAACATGTCATTTGAAAAGATTTGCCACATCAGCGACATCGTACCGGGCACAGGTGTTTGTGCATTGGTTGACGGTCAGCAAGTTGCGGTGTTCCGCCCAACAGAAGCGGAAGAAGTGTTAGCTATCAGCAACACCGACCCGTTCTTCCAATCGAACGTGCTTTCTCGCGGTTTGATTTGTGAGCATCAAGGAGAGCTTTGGGTGGCGAGCCCGCTTAAGAAGCAACGCTTTAACCTGACAACAGGTGCTTGTATGGAAGACGAGCGTTTTAACGTGAAAGCGTACAAAGCGCGCGTGACAAACGGCGAAGTCGAGATTCAAGCGTAAGTTTAATCCCTCCTCTGTGGAGGAGGGATGTTTCTTCGCCTTTCGGTATCCGTTTCATAGATTCAATAGACAAAGGCTTTCCACGCATCATTTCCGGGGGACAGGGAAGCGAGATGATGTCGACAGCAGTGGATGTCAGCGGGAAGCCTTTCTCTATTCAATCTTCAACTTTTAACTTTCAATTTTGAATAAGGACACATTCATGTCTACAGACTTTAAACCTGCTGAATTCGTGCAAACCATGATCAACGTTGGTGAAGCAAAAACCAATACAAGCACGCGCGATCTTCTGCTTCGTGGCACGATGGCGGGCATTATTTTGTCGTTAGCGGTAGTTGTCGCGATTACTGCGATGGTGCAAACGGGAATTGGCCTTGTGGGCGCACTTGTTTTCCCTGTTGGTTTTGTGATTCTTAGTGTGATGGGTTACGACCTAGTTACAGGTGTATTTGGTCTTGCGCCTTTGGCGAAGTTTGCAAACCGTCCGGGCATCACTTGGGGGCGCATTTTCCGTTGCTGGGGGCTGGTAGGCTTGGGTAACCTGATTGGTTCTCTGATTGTGGCTTACCTTGTGGCGATTTCTCTAACCGGTAACTTTTCTCTAGAACTCAACGCGGTAGCGAAGAAGTTTGTCGCTGTTTCTACAGCGCGTAGCCTTGGTTTTGAAAACATGGGTATGGACGGATGGATCACGTGTTTCGTACGCGGCATCTTCTGTAACCTAATGGTGTGTCTAGGCGTGATTGGCAACATGACTGCGCGTTCAGTATCCGGTCGCGTGGCGATGATGTGGTTCCCAATCTTCATCTTCTTCGCACTCGTATTTGAGCACACTGTGGTAAACATGTTCCTATTCCCACTAGGTATGATTCTAGGTGCGGACTTTGGTATCGCGACTTGGTTGAACTTCAACTTAATCCCAACCATTCTAGGTAACATCATCGGTGGTCTTGTCATGACTTGTTTGCCACTGTACCTAACTCATGCGAAAACAGCGCCTTCTCTAAGTGTAGAAGAGGACGTTATTGCAGAACCTGCAATCGCAAAATAAACCGTTTTATTTGGCCCTACCTTTGGTGGGTAGGGCTATTCAACTCATTTAACTTTCGATAGATATTGTATTGATTTAGCTATAAAAAGTAATAACTCCTTGGGGTAGTTTGACCCCTAAGCCAATTAGGTGAGTGTTACTCTTTATATCCAAATTTTCCGATAGGCGTTGATATGACTACTGCGAACTCATCTTTAAACAGCGGCTTTGTTTCTCTTGTTGGTGCTGGGCCTGGCGATCCTGACTTACTGACGGTCAAAGGGTTGAAAGCGATTCAAGCGGCTGAAGTTGTGGTGTATGACCGTTTGGTATCGAAAGAGATTCTAGAGTTAGCACAGGCATCCGCAGAGATGATTTATGTCGGGAAAAAGCTCGATTTTCACTGCGTACCACAAGATAAGATCAACCAAATTTTGGTGGAAAAAGCACAAGAAGGAAAACGCGTTGTGCGCCTAAAAGGTGGTGATTCATTTATCTTTGGACGTGGCGGTGAAGAGTTGGAAGAGCTTGCAGAATACGGTATTCAATATGAAGTGGTGCCGGGGATCACTGCTGCGGCTGGCGCGACGGCTTACGCAGGTATTCCATTAACGCACCGTGATCATGCGCAAAGCGTTCAATTCATCACGGGTCACGTGCAAAAAGACGGTCGCGAAATTGAATGGCACTCGTTAGCGCAGTCAAACAACACACTTGTGTTCTACATGGGTTTGAAGCAAAGCAGTCACATTATGGACAAGCTCATCACGCACGGCTTAGACCCAGAAATGTCATGCGCAATCATCGAAAATGGGACGCGACCAGAGCAACGCGTGTTCCAAGGTAAACTAAATGAATTGTCTAGCATGGCAGAGCAAGCAGTGAGCCCTGCATTGATAGTGGTGGGGAGCGTTACGCAGCTGCATAATAAGTTGGCGTGGTTCGGAAAGTAACGAAGAATCCTGTTTCTTCACGAGTCTTCATTTCCTCAAGTGCTTCAGATTTCGCAGGGGCTTCGCTGCCTCTGCATCTCTTGTTTTCGCATCGGCATTTGGTCAATCAAATCGTTAATGTATTGCCAGTCGGTTTCTGCCCCCCAGCGGTATTTTTCTAAGCCATCTTTACCGAGCAAAATCGCAGTGTGCTCGCCTTTTTTCACGCTGTAGATCTCTGCGAGTATCTTTAAATCAAACTCTTCTTTAAGCCAGCTTGGCACGGTGTAGCCATCTTCTGTGATCACCAGTGTGACGACATCTCTATCAACTAACTCGCACTCGTGCATCAATGCTTCAAGCAAGAACTGTTTTACGTAATCATCATTTTCAGGCGCGAAATACAGAACACTGCGATGCGGCCAGTATTGAGTGTGCGCAGGATAGCCGAGTGCCGTCGAGGCAAAGATACACGAAAGCAGTATCACCAATAACTTTCCACTCATGACTCACTCCTAAAAACGCGATTTTCCGTTTATACGTTAAGTTTAGTGGAATTGGCTCATTGTGCTTTTGGGCGATCTGGCTTAGGGTAGGCGGCAAATTATCGGTATGAGATCACCATGCAATCAGACCACAAAGAAAAAATCGCCATTCTCGTTGACGTTCAAAACGTTTATTACACTTGTCGCGAAGCGTATCGCAGTAACTTTGACTACAACCAGTTTTGGTATGTCGCGACACAAGAAAAGGAAGTAGTAAGCGCAAAAGCTTATGCCATTGCCAGTAACGATCCGAAGCAACGCCAGTTTCATCACATTCTAAGAGGTGTGGGATTTGAGGTGATGTTGAAGCCTTACATTCAGCGTCGAGATGGCAGCGCCAAAGGGGATTGGGATGTCGGTATCACGCTCGATGCGATTGAGATTGCGCCTGATGTTGACCGCGTGATTTTGGTTTCTGGTGATGGCGACTTCAGTTTGCTGGTGGAACGTATTCAGCAGCGCTACAACAAGAAGGTCACCGTCTATGGTGTACCAAGGTTAACCTCGCAAACCTTGATTGATTGTGCTGATAATTTCGTCGCGATTGATGATGATTTCTTGCTGTAAGCATCAGACCAGACAAAGAAAAGGCGAGTCATTCAGGCTGTACTTATGCGTACAATGACTCGCCTTCCAATTTTACTTTACAGGTTGTTTATGAAGGAATGATGATTTGTCCTAGTACGTAACCTAAGCAACACGCGCCGATCACACCAATCAAACCTACCGACATAAATGAGTGGTTGAAGTACCACTTACCAATCTTAGTTGTACCTGATGTATCGAAGTTCACTGTCGCGATATCAGAAGGGTAGTTCGGAATAAAGAAGTAACCGTACACCGCTGGCATTAGGCCGATAAGCAGTGCAGGATCTAGACCCAAGCCAAGACCAACAGGCAGCATCATACGAGCCGTTGCAGCTTGAGAGTTCACCACAACCGATACAATGAACAACGCAAGCGCGAACGTCCAAGGGTAGTTCGTTACCATCTCTACAATGCCAGATTTGAATTGAGGCATTGCGTATTGGAAGTAAGTATCAGACATCCATGCGATACCGAAGATAGCAATTGCCGCCACCATACCCGATTTGAAGACCACACCGTTTGGCACGTCACGCGGGTCAGTTTTGGTTGCAAGAAGAATGATACCGCCGAAGCAGAGCATCATCATTTGAATGACAACGGCCATGCTAATTGGCTTCGCGCCATCCACAATGGTACGAATGTCTGGCCACATCGCGATAACGACGATAACCAAGATAGAAGCGATGAACAGCAACACAGAGTTGCGAGCACTTGTTGGTAGCACTTCGTCAAGAGACGTTGCAGTTGTGTTAAGGATCTTTTCACGCCACACAGGATCTTTCAAACGCTCTTGGTATTCTTCATCGTCTTCCAGTTCTTTACCGCGTTTGATGCTGTAAAGTGACATTAGCAACGTACCGAATAGTGTTGCTGGAACCGTAACGAGCAAAATAGAAAGCAGAGTGATCTCGTGCTGAATATCAGATAGTTGTGCTAAGTAGTAAACCACAGCCGCTGAAATTGGTGAGGCTGTGATTGCGATTTGAGACGCGACAGACGCCGCCGCCATTGGACGCTCAGGACGAATGCCGTTTTTCAATGCAACGTCGCCAATGATTGGCATAATGGAGTAAACCGCGTGACCTGTACCGAGCAAGAAAGTCATAAAGTAAGTCACAAAAGGAGCGATCAGGGTGACGCGTTTTGGGTTTTTACGAAGCACACGTTCGGCAACTTGAAGCATGTATTTCAAACCGCCTGCGGCTTCAAGAATCGATGCACATGTTACAACCGCTAGGATGATCAACATAACGGTGACAGGAGGGGAGGTTGGCGGCATCTTAAAGATAAAGACTTCAATCACCAAACCAATACCAGATACGACCCCGAGGCCGATACCACCATAGCGTGAGCCGATATACAGCATCACGAGCAAAAATAGAAACTCAAGATACAACATGTGGATTTCCTTATTCAAAACAGAGGGCTATATAGCCAAATTACCTAGTTATATTGTCCCGATATTCAGATGGAAAATACTTCATGTTGTTCACATTCCGCTGGATAAGAAACAGCAATATTCAATTATTGGCAATAACTCACGCTATCAGAGCGAACTGTTACAGACCTTTTACCAAGGTGTTTTTATGCTGTGGCATTTTTAAATCGAAATACCTCAAAACCTGCTGATGATTTAATCATTTGTTGAATTTTATAGTGTGTCGTTTTACTCAAGTGGTTGAGCAACGAAATGGATACAGATTTGTCGCGCCGGTCAACGGTATATAAAACGCACAAATACAAAAGATAATAGTTTGCATTGCGATTCATGGTTAAGTATAAAGGGGGCAGATCTCAAACCGTAATCGCACGCAATCATGTCCGAGTCATTTTTCCCGCAACTCTTTCAAACATCGCAAACCATCACTCCTTATTTACATGGCGATATTGGTCGCATTGAGTCGGATGCCATTCATATCGATAATGATATCAATCCCATCGTTCAAGAGTTGTATCGTCAACTTTCTGAAACGTATCCAGAGGCCGGAAGGGCGTATTGGCTCACAAGAACATGGGATTTGCTCTGCTGGCAGCCAATCTACGTTGCGCTTGTCTCTATCTACGGTTTTCAATCGCTCCCGAATTTGCGCAATATGGCGCAGTACTTACAGCCCTGCTTTGTAAGAGGATTTCGCTTTGCGGATCAGGAACATATTCAAGGTAGTCACACAATATTGATTGCGCAGGCAGGGCGTCAAATTCGAGCTTTGTTCGATTTTTATCAAGAACAGATGAACGAGTGGATTCGCATTCGTCCGGGGTTTACTCATCAGTTGATGTCAGACGGTATTTTGGCGTGCTTGTTAAGGTTACAGCAACATTTCCCTCAACTGACCGATGCCATCATTAAAGAGCACGCTAGCTTGTGGCTTAGTGCTCTGGGGCTGGATGAGCGTCATATCGATGCTTTGCATGGTGTGCCTCACGAGCAACCGCTCAAATTGGTCAGAAAAAGCTGCTGCTTGGTGTACAAGTGTGAAGGAAGAAAGCTCTGCGAGGACTGCCCGAGAGCAGCAAAAAACCGTCAGTTAATCATGCAAAAGAGCAATGGTTAACAACTTATTAACCTATGTAACAGTGCTCGATTTGTTATTGATAATAAGTATCATTGTCGATTCTTTGGCTACAACAAAAAGATAAATACAATGACAAATAGGAAGTTCTCTTTAAACCTCATCGTATTAGCGATGAGCAGTGGATATGCAGCGCACGCATTGGCTGCAGAACAAGCTCAGCAACTGGCGTCTCAAAACGCAGCAGATGAACAATTAGTCGTGGTTGGCAGCGTCATGCCAAAATCCATCTCTGATATTCCCGGTACGGTTTGGTTTGTAGGGCAAGAAGAAATTGCTCAACAATACCGAGCAGGTAAAACTCTGGGTGATATTCTTTCTGCCACGATCCCTTCTTTAGATGTTGGCACTGGCGGCCGGACAAACTACGGCCAAAATCTGCGTGGCAGAGCCATGCTGGTCATGATTGATGGCGTTTCTCTGCAATCTTCTCGTCCTATCAGTCGTCAATTGGATGCGATTGACCCGTTCAACATCGAACGAATTGAAGTGCTGTCAGGCGCGAGCTCCATTTATGGGGCTGGTGCGACGGGTGGTGTCATTAACATCATCACTAAAAAAGCGTACTCAGATGAATTGGCGTTTGAATCTTTTGTCGGCGGTACGTCAGGCTTCAACAGCAGCGATGATTTTGACTACAAAGTCGCACAATCCGTTGCTGGTGGAAATGACATCGTAAAAGCACGTGGCTCAGTGGTGTATTCCGAGACACAAGGTGCATTTGACGGAAATGGTGACATTGTCACGCCAGACATTTCTCAAGGTTCTCTGCAATACAACTCAACGCTTGATGTTATGGGGTCGGCAGAGATCCAAATCTCCGATGCCAGCAAGTTAAACCTTGTCGCGCAATACTATGACAGCCAGCAAGATTCGCCATACGGCTTGTACATTGTTAATAGCAAATTTGTTGATGTGCGAAAAGGGTTCGATTCCGATCGTGAGCATGGTACAGAGCGTGTACTTTTAAGTGCAAACTACGCACACGACAACGTATTCGGTCATCAATTGATTGGTGAATTGTCTTACCGCAGCGAAGATCAAACCTTTACACCGTATTACCAAAGCTCTTCACAACAAGAAACCGAAGTGTTTGCGGGGCGTTTAGCGCTGGCGAAAAGTTGGGGTGCATTCAGTGCCGTCTACGGTGTGGATGCATACCTAGATCGATTCGATAGCAATCAAGCTTTGTTCGACAAAACCATCGCAGACAACTCAGGTAACCTAATTAACCGAACGTATGCGGAAGTGGGGCGTTATCCTGGTGTAGATGTAACATCTTACGCGATGTTTGTGCAGGGGGATTACCAAATCAATCAAGATTGGTCTGTGCAGGCGGGATACCGTTATCAATATATGGACAACAAGATTGATGATTTTGTCGCATACAGCGTGCAGAAGAACATTGCTTCGGGCAAAGGTGTGTCTGCCGATGCAGTGCCGGGTGGCAGTACTGATTACTCGGTGAGTTTGTTTAATGTTGGGACAATTTATCAGTTGAATGATGAATCTCAATTGTGGGCGAACTTCTCACAAGGTTTTGAATTAGCAGACCCAGCGAAATACTACGGTCAAGGCAGCTACGAGGCCGTTGATGCCAACGGGCACTACGCACTCAAAGACAGCATCAACGTAGCCGATTCAAAAATGTCGGGCATTAAAACGGACAGCTACGAAATTGGTTATCGCTTAGATACCGATACCGTCGCAATGCAAGCGGCGGGTTACTACTCGGTGTCGGATAACTCCATCAAGTACGATAAAAAGACGCTTCTAATTACCAACGTCGATGACGAGCAGCGCGTTTACGGCGCAGAAGCAAACATCAATTATTGGGTAAGCAGTGACATCCTATTGGGTGCTTCTGGTCATTATGTCATCTCTGAGCTGAAAACCAACGGGAAGTGGGAAGACTTAAGCGCAGGTAAAGCAAGCACATCAAAAGCGAACGCGTGGGCGGCTTATTATCAGGATGATTATTCAGTGCGTCTACAAAGCCAAACCATGTTTGATTACGAAGATGATGCCAATAACAAGCTCGATGGTTACACCACGTTTGATCTGCTGGGCAATGTGAATTTGCCAGTTGGTCAACTTGGCTTTGGTATTCAAAACCTGCTTGATGAAGATTACACCACGGCTTGGGGTCAACGTGCACAGATCTTGTACGCAGCTCACTACGATGCGGCGGCGTATGATTACAAAGGTCGAGGCCGCACGTTTACACTGAACTACAGCCTTGAATTCTAAGTTCAATATTCTTTTCTAAAAGTAAAAAAGCCGCATTATGCGGCTTTTCTTTTTAAGCTTGGTCAGCAGTTGCTGTCTCTACAGCGTTTTCAGAAGATTGCTGTTGTTCTTCGGCTTCCATTTTCGCGCGCTCAGCTTTAGAGATGTAGCGCGGTTTGTTGCTTTTATGCAGCTTCGCGTTGTGCTTCTTCTGCTTCGCTTTTAAGATCTGATTGATTTTCTTCTTGCGGTTCATGGTGTTGGTCCTTTAATTTAGCGGGGCAGGATAGTGATTTTTCATCCAAGTTACAACCTTAATGGAGTTCGTATGAAAACTTTGACCACCGAACGATTGATACTGCGTCTAGTGAGTGTAGATGATGCGCCATTTATATTGGATCTCTACAACCACCCTGACTTTTATCGCTTTGTTGGGGATAAGCAGATGCGAACCGATTACGAAGCGGTTCGTTACATCAAAGAGAACATGCTGCGTATGGAAGAAAAGAAAGGTGTGAGCTTGCTGGTGGTTGAAGATAAGCAGACAAAACAGCCGCTAGGCATTTGTGGGTTAGTGAAGCGTGATACCTTGAACGCTTACGACATCGGCTATGGTTTTCTTCCTTCAGCTTACGGCCAAGGTTTTGCTATAGAAGCAGCAAAGGCAGTGATCGAGTACGCGAAACAAGCGATGCAACTTAGTCAACTGCTCGCGATTACGAATAATGATAATATTCGTAGTATAAGTTTGCTGAAAAAACTCGGTTTCGAATTTGAACGTGTTGAGCAGCAATATGATAATGGCCGAACTTTAGAACTCTACACTCTCCAGCTGTGATTTTGGGCAATACCATGAGCGATATTTTACTTGGCAAACTCGCCACCGAATTTAAAACCGTCAAAGCGATGGTGGAGGTGTATTGCCATGATCATCATGGAACCAAAGATGCGCTGTGTAGCGAATGCCGTGAACTGCTTGATTACGCGGAAGTGCGATTGGACCGATGCCCATACGGAGAAGAAAAACCGACGTGTAACAAGTGCCCAATCCACTGCTATAAACCCGAACCTAAAGAACAGATGCGTTTAGTGATGCGCTATTCAGGCCCGAGAATGCTACTAAAACATCCGATTCTGGCAGTTCGGCACCTGCTGCACGAGAAACGCGAGGTTCCTGAAAAACCAGCTGCCAATGCATCGAACCGCCACAAAAGAATCAATGAAGAACGCGATACTAAGAAGTCGTAACGACGGTTAGATTCTTTATCCAATACTTTTGCGTATATCGACGATAACACAACGCCAACTTAACGACTTCCTCTGCAATCATCAGTGCATACACGTACTTAAACTCCCAACCAAGAACAAACGCAGCGATTGCACAAAGTGGCAAGCCTGTCATCCACATGGCGATAAAGTCCATGCGTAAGCAGAATACGTTGTCGCCACCAGCTCGAATAATCCCGTTAATGATGATCATGTTCAACATACGCAACCAAATCGCGCAGCACAAAATCATCACCGCAGGGGCGGCGAGTGGGTAAAGCTCAGGGTTGTCCAAATTCAATGCTGCAATGATCAACTCACGATTAAGAAGCAACAGTGCGCCGATGGAAATACCAAAAACAAAGACTGCTTTGATAAAGAATTTTGCCATGTGTTCGGCTTGCTCAAAGGCATCGCGCCCCAAGGATTGACCAATCATCACAGAGCACGCCACAGAGATCCCAAAGAAAATCGAGTAACAGAGTGATTCAAATGGGCCGAGCATACTAAATACTGCCAATTCGGTTGTCCCCATGTGGCCAAAAATCATCTGATAAACCATGGTGCCGATTGCCCAAAGTAGTGCACCTAGCGTCATTGGCAGCGCAAGACGACGATAAGACAGCCACAGCGAAGGGCGTTCAGAGCCTTCTTTTACTTCCAGCAACCAGTGCTTCCGCCAACGCATGTAGGCAATCATGGCGAGTACTTGGAACAAACGAGAAATGGTCGTAGCGAATGCCGCACCAGCGACCCCCATTGCTGGGATGCCAAAGCCGCCTTTGATTAACCAGAAATTCAAACCAATATTAAGGACGATGGTCATTGCACCCATTAATAGCGGAGTGACGGTGTCTCCCGAGGAGCGCATGCTGGCTTCGAGCACGATGACGATATGCGTAAGCAACAGCACCGGAAACGCATACCACAAGTAAGTCGCACCCAACTCAATCACTCGTGTATCGCTGGTTTGTAAACGCATGATGAGTTCGCTACCAAGCGTGATGATCAACGTCACTGGGATAAGAACTTTTAAGCCAAATCGGATGGCGATTCCAGTGACGGTTTTGGCACTGACGGCATCATTTCGCCCCCAATATTGAGCAACGAGCGTGCCGTTGGCAGAGGCTAGACCGGCCATGATCATGATCGCCACGAAATGCCATTTTGACGCAATTCCCACAGCCGCTGTCGCTTCTTTACCAAAGTCACTAACCATGAGAACATCAGCCAATGCCAATATCGCGACAAGCGCGCTTTGGATTGCAACAGGAAAACCTAAGCGAATAATCTGACGTAACAAGTCGCCAGACATAGGATTTGTTTGGTTTTTGATGTCAGTATTGTTCGTCATAGTCACTCCTCAGTTTGTGGGGGAATATAAAACCAACCGAGGCATAAATACATGTTCGAAAATCGACAAAACCTGTGCGAATCCGTCATCGGTCAATTCTCTCCTCAACATGAGTGGCACGATGACGTCTACCTTGCGCCTGCGTGCAAAGAACGTTTTCTTACGCTAACGGAAATTCCAGAATGGCAACGTGCCGATATTTTTATGGCGGGATTGGCTGAGCTGCACGACGGTTATCACGTTGAGCGTGACAAGGTGGGCGTGCATACGTTGTTATTCACGTTAGAAGGCGGCGGTGTGTTGATTACGCCGAATTGCGTTAAGGAGATCGAACCGTATACGCTGACCATCTTGCCCGTAGACACTTGCTTTCGTTTCGAGATCAACCCGCGTTTGGGAAGTTGGAAAATGGTCTGGTTGCTGCCGCAAAATACACCTGCATGGCATCATCTCAATGATCTTGGTCAGTGCGTGATTCCATTTCGTGGCTCAGAACAGATTTGGTCGTTGATGACCTTACTCTACAACGAAATCGGCGGACGCTCTGGTTTTCGTCAGTTATTGATCAGTGAAGTTCAACGGTTGGTGCAAAGTGTGGAAACGCCAATCAGTACGTCGCTTTCGCGTGTTCAGACCTTGTTTAATGAGATAGAAGGGCAACTGCATTTGCCTTGGACTGTCAGTGAAATGGCGAAGCGATGTTTTATTAGTGAAGAACAGCTAAACCGTTTGTCGAAACAGCTCTTCAATATGAGTCCGAGGAGCAAGTTGATCGAGCTGCGAATGCACAAAGCAGCTGACTTGTTGCAATACCGGGCGTGGTCAATTGCGATGATTGCCAATCGATTGGGATACCGAGATCCGTACAACTTTACGCATCGATTTAAGAAGTTCTACGGCATTTCACCAACACGTTATCGAAAGCAGTTAATGGAAAACGCATAAAAAAACGAGGGCAGATAGCCCTCGTTTTCAATGGTCATTTGGTTGTTTTAGCTTTATAGGCCCGCAGCCATTTGCTGTTTGGTTTTGCTCGCTGCAAGCAACATGTAAACGCATGTCGCTACCAACGCCGCAAACAAGTAACCCAACAAGCCGTGTACTTGGCCCATAAATTTGTCTGCGACCACTGGGCCTGCTACTGAGCCTACGCTGTAGCTAAACAGCATGACTTGAGTTGCAGAGACAATAAAGCGTTCATCAAGTCCTTCACAGCCGAGGTTGATTGCCACTGGATATAGAGCAAACGTGGCCATGCCCAATAGGAAAAGCGACGCCGCCAACACTGCGGTAGACGTAGAGATGAACGTCAAACCGATAGAGAAAATACCCAAAATACAGAAAAACGCCATTAAGACTGTTCGGCTCATGTATTTGTTTAATGTGGTCACCATAGGTTGAACCAACATGCCGCCAAGGATCACCAACGCCATAAGCGTACCAATGTCTTGGTGGGTAATTTTACGGTTCGCCAATTCAACAGGCATAAGACCGTAAATCGCACCCAAGGTTAAACCAGATACGACGCAACCGATGATCGCTGCATGATTGAGTTTTGCAATCTGTTTGAATGACAATGAAGTCGATTCATGGCTATTCGGTTGTTCGCAATCAATAAACATCAGTACCAGCATCGCCATTAGGATCAATGTTGTAATCGCAACAAAGGGTACGCCGCCACTTACGCCAAGAACGCCAATACCAAATTGACCTAGAGCCGAGCCGCCGTATAGAGAAAGCATGTATAGGCTTAGGCGTTTTGCGCGTGATGCTTCGTCGCCCGCCATCAACCAGGATTCAACGATCACGAATACACCAGCAACCGCGACACCAGCAATAAAGCGCGCAACGAGCCAAACTAGGCCATTCGGGAATGCTGGTAGGGCAACGATGGTGAGCGAAAATGCAGCCAAACAGCCAATAAATGCTTTGCGGTGGCCAACATTGCGAACAATGCGTTCGATAAACATGGCACCAATCAACAAGCCGCCATAAAACACGCTCGCCAACCAACTCGCGTAATCAGCAGAGATGTTGTATTCGCCGAGCATGAGTGGGATCAAGCTCATCAAATAGCCTGAAGCAACCGCGTAAAGAGACAGTGCGACGACTGGAACTGTAACTCGTGGTGATGCTGCAGAAACGACTGTGTTTTCCAATGTTTTGCGCCTATAAATTAAGAGAAATCTGGGGGTTATTCGGCGCGAATATGAGGCTAATTAGTAGGCATGTAAAATGATAAATTTGTGTCGTATCGACAAATAAAATTTGTCGAGATTATATGGCAATTTGCTGCATAAAAAAGCCTGCCAGACTGGCAGGCTCAAGGTTGGGATTATTTTGTAAGTGCTTGATTTAACCATTGATCAAACTGCGATTTAGGCAGCGCACCATTCAGCATATCAACGCGCTGACCGTTCTTGAATACCATGATGGTTGGAATGCTGCGAATACCAAATTGCGCCGCAAGCTGTTGTTGGGCTTCAGTATCAATCTTTACAAAACGAGCCGTTCCTGCTTGTTCTTGCGCGACATCCGAGAAAACAGGAGCAAAGCCGACGCACGGATTGCACCATGGAGCCCAAAAATCGACGACAACTGGCGTTGAGCTTTCTAATAGTGCAGAAAAGTTATCGAGTGTACCTTCAATAGGCGCGCCATCTAAAAGCGGGCTCTTGCATTTACCGCACGTTGCAGATTCTGCAACACGCTCGTTAGGGACACGATTTAAACCGCCACAAGATGGGCAACGAGTTTTAAACGATGACATGACTTCTTCCTTTATAACAACTTGATGAAAACATGACTTATCAGTCAGCTTCATAATGCGTATACTTTCTTTTTACTTGCAAATTTTATGGAATAGCAAGTTTTATAATAGAACCGGATCAGGTTCTTAGATATTTCATTAAAATACAACAATAAATAGGTCTGCGATGACAAATTACTACGCTGAAATTACAGGTTGGGGGAAATGTGTTCCGCCAACCGTGCTCTCTAACGATGATCTTAGCACTTTCCTTGATACTTCAGATGAGTGGATTCGCACCCGAACAGGTATCGAAAATCGCCGTATTAGCCATGTAAATACTTCAGATATGGCGACAGTAGCCGCTCAGCATGCGTTGGCAAGAGCAGGCGTTGAAGCAAGCGAAATCGACCTAATCATTGTTGCAACGTGTTCTCCTGATTCACTTATTCCAAACATTGCGTCTAAAGTGCAGCAAAATCTGGGCATTCGTTCAGCGGCGGCTTTCGACTTAAACGCAGCATGTACCGGTTTTGTGTACGGCCTAGAAACGGGCACGCGTTTGATTCAGTCCGGTAACTACCGACACGCCATCATCATCGGTGCGGAACGCTTGTCTTTCTACATTGACTGGGCGATGCGTGATACCGCGGTTCTATTTGGTGACGGCGCGGGTGCGGTGGTTCTATCTCGCACAGAGAAAGAAACGGGCTTGCTGCAATCGCAAATTGGTTGTGATGCCAAAGGTCGCGATATTCTTTCTGTGCCGAAGTTTGGTACTTGTATGGACCGCTTTGCGGAAGATAACGGTTACTGGGATTTCAACTTTGTGGGTCAAGAGATCTTCAAACGCGCAGTGAAAGGCATGGGCCTAGCGGCGAAAACCGTACTGAAAGCATCTCAGTTGACGACGGAACAAATTGATGTGGTGATTCCGCATCAAGCGAACATCCGTATTATTCAAACGCTGTGCGACCTTTCCGGTATTCCTCAAGACAAAGCGTTTGTGAACATTCAAAACTATGGCAATACCTCTGCGGCAACGGTGCCAATTGCATTGTGTGAAGCGGTAGAGCAAGGCCGAGTAAATCCTGGCGATAACATGCTTCTGGCTGCGTTTGGTGCAGGTTTGACGTGGGGTGCAGCAGTGCTGAAGTGGGGTGACCGCGTAACGCCAATTGGTGAAAGTGATGCGGCTCTGCCTGAGTGTGAACAATCCGCGCTAGAATTACTTGAGCGCGCTATCAAGCTTTGTAACGAACGTCGTCGTGACGAAGTTTAATGAACGTTCGTTAACATAGATGATATTGCAAAGGGAGCATTGTGCTCCCTTTTTTGACAATTAAATAAACGAAACTAAGCCACTTAGCTTAAGCCATAAAGCCAAGGTTAGATGTGGTGAAATTACGAATGTTCGGGAATACGTATTCCAGTGCGGCATTGTCACTCACTCCCATCCACTGTGCGAGAGTTGAGCCAACTTGGTCTGCGGCAATAGCCGGAATCAATCGACCTTTTGAGTAATCATCTTGCCCTCCAAGTGTTAACTCTGGCCACGTACCGATCGGCGCACTGCCATTTACCGCACCACCTATCAATAACTGATGACCGCCCCAGCCGTGATCGGTACCGTTACCATTATTGGTCATTCGTCGACCAAAGTCAGACATCGTAAATGTGGTCACGTTTTTACTCATACCGAGCTTATCAACTGCGCGATACATGGCATTTAGGTTGGTGGCGAGATCTTCGAGTAACAAAGGGTGTCGCGCAAGTTGCGAGTCATGCAAGTCGTATCCTGTATGTTTTACAAAGAACACTTGTCGCTGCTGGCTAAGCGCACTCTGGCTGGCGATCAATTTGTACACGGTCTGCATTTGTTTGCCGAGCGTAGAAGAGGAGAATAAAGGCGCGTCGTCGATCAGTTTCAGTTGCTCCGCGAGGATGTTGCTCATCATCATGGATTCGTCGACCATCAAATTAAAATGCCCACTGAACGGGTTATCTGCGCTTTGTGAGAGCAATTTTTGATAAATCTCTTCGTAAAGTGGATTTCCAACCGCAGTCAATTGAACTGCTTTGTCTTTTTTGAGTACGGTCTGACGGTGCTCCATGGCCTTCAACCACAACGTATCGCCATGCACACTATACAGCGGTGTGATTTGAGCGTCTGACGTTAGCACATCGAGCATGCGTCCAGCCCAACCTAAATTCGTAGAAGCATCCATCCCACCGCGCAGCCAAGATGCGGTCTGTGAGTTGTGAGAAAACAGCTGCTCTGGCAGGGGGACATCACCTTGTTCGATGGCTTGTTTTGTCACAGGTTGGTTGAGAATGCCGCTATTGAGCACCAAATTAGCATCGCCTTGTTGGAATAGTGGAGCAAGTGCCGACAACTTAGGATGCAGCCCAAGCGGAACGGCGTTGTTTTTTGCGTCGTGGGCATTCAATCCAATGGGAATAATGGTATTTTTGGCAACAGAAAGAGATCCTCTCACATTGGCGTACTGGTTGTAGTGAAAATCAGATAGCGGCAATATGGTATTAATCGCGTCGTTTCCGCCAGCTAAGTACACACAGATCAGCGCTCGGAAATCATTTGAAGGCGCGGCAAGTGAATAACCCGGCAACCCGAGTGATGCGATCGCCCCAAACGATGCGGTGCTTTTTAGAAAGTTGCGTCTCGAAATGCCCATAATTCACCCCTAATCCTGAATGTAAAATTCATCGCCAGAAATCGCAGTAAAGATAACGAGTGCGAGTTTTGTTGTTGGTACGTAATCGGTTCGATACTCATCCGACACTTCTAGCAAAAGCGCTTTGAGTTCAGGCGAAGCCGTGCCCGCAAAGAATCGTTCATCGACACGCTCAACGAGAGCTTCGTGATCATCGAGTAGGGAATACAGTTCGCTAAAGTCCAGCGTATAAGTATCACCACCACCCGAGCGAGTGCTACTAAGCATGAAATTGACCAGATCGGTATACACTGACCAATCGAGCAATTCGTATTCGGGTGACACCATGCCTGACTGCACAAACTCATTCGAAGGTTGATAGTCTGGCGAGTAGAAATTAAATACTGAAGGAGAGCGCAGTGCGCCTTGTTCTGCGGTGTTCATCACTGTTGTTGCTCCGTCATAGCGCGCAGCGGTAAGTGTAAAGCCTGCGGCTCGGTGGAAGTTGGTGAGCACCAAAATGGGCTCTTTCACTTTCATTGGCGGCGTGTTGGTTAACCCCATGGCTTCGTTATCAAGTAAAACCGCGCGGATCACTGCGCTTAAATCACCTTTTACCCCTTTTCCGTTGTTGTTGAATACGCGAGCAACTCGCGCAACGTACTCCGGACTTGGGTTAGAAGAGACGAATCGTTGAATCAAAAACTTCGACACAAATGGCGCAATGTTAGGATGAGACATCAATATATCCAGCACTTGTGAGAGCTCTTCTTGGGCGGTCAAACCCGCAGGAATGGTTGTTCCCAACACGGTTTTTTCGTTGGTGTCATGTCGGCTGTTTATCACGCGCATGGGTTCAACAAATGCCGTGTCTGAATTTTTCCAACCAGTTAGCGCACGGGCCAGTTCTTGGATATCAGTTTGAGAGTAGGTCGGCAGCGGTTTTCTGGTTTTAGGATCACGTTTTACACTGCCATCGAGGTTTAGCTCGTAAAGTCCTAACGTAAAAAGCTGCATCAGTTCTCTGGCAAAGTTTTCATCCGGTAGCGCGCCTGTTGAAGGATTTTCCTTAGTGCTGCCCATCATCGATAGGTAGTTGCCCATCGCCGGGTGGATAGCCACTTCGTGTAGAAGATCACGATAGTTGCCAAAAGCATGCTTCACCAACACATCGTAGTAGTCCACTAGGCCTGTTGGCTTGCTCGATAGTGCTCCGCCATAGCGCGAGACCACGAGTATTTGGCTTAACGCAAATGCCATTCGCTGACGAAGCTGGTCTTCTGATGTGAGAACAATTTGATACCAAGCATTTTCTCGATTTGCTTGTGCTCCTTTGCTAAAAGGAGTGTCGTAGAGAGGACGATGATAGGTCGCCGGAAGAAGAAGTTGTTGTTTGATCCAACTTTCAATGCCAACTTCTTCGACTTGATCAATCAAGGCTGGCGTTGGTCCAAACGTACTTTGATAAAGAAAGCGCGCATTGACGAAGTTAGCGGAATCCTCTTCTGAGGAAACGGGCCCTGCATAGCAGAGCAACATGGCTAAGAATCCTAGCACCCAACAAGAAATTCCATTTTGTTTCTGACGTCTCATAGTTAACTCGCTTACCCAAAGGAACGACTTAAATCCATTTAACGGGAGTAGTGACGCTCGTGTGAGCTTTAAAATAAATTTAGAAAAATCAAGCAGCTGCAGATGTGAGTATAGTCGCTATAAGTGACTAATAAAAAACACAATTACTGAAAATAGTACGATTTTGTAACGACAGGAATTGGTAATTTGAGATAACTTACTGAATTTTATGTATAGACAAAAAGAAAGAAAAACCGCGTAAGAAAGAGAATAATTGTGAACAGATACGGAACTGACGGTCAATTTTGCCCAATGTAAAGAGGCGGCTTTATCGATGAGAGCGAACTCGGTGTTTAAAACGAATGAGCCATGAAAGAAAATTCTCGAAGAGAAGGATCTGAATAAGTGCCCCGCAGAAGTTCAGCGCTCAGAGAAAAACAAAAGGTCTTCTCTGAGCGGCGAGTCAGTTATTTACGCGCTAATTTATGATGAGCTCGGGAGAAGTGATCGGCACAAAATGCGCCCACAATCGAGAGTTCGCCAGCCAGACAAAGCGCAGCTGCGACTTCGGCTAAGGCTTTCGCTTTGCCGTTGCCGTGCAAACCTAAAATATCCAAACATGCTTTTTGCGTAGGAAGGCCAGTGCCCCCGCCAACCGTTCCCACCATGATGTTTGGCAAGGTTACGCACGCGTACAAGTTGCCTTGAGCGTCCACATCCATACGAGTGATTCCAATGGCAGACTCTGCAACGCAAGCTGCATCTTGACCGCAAGCAATGTACAGCGCGGCAAGAGCGTTTGCGTAATGCGCGTTGACGCCAATTGTCCCGCTGAGTAAACCGCCCACCGTTGTCATTTTGCCAAATTGAACCATAGACTCCGGCATTGTATGCAGATATTTTTCCACCAACTCTGCTGGAATGGTCACTTCGGCGGATACTTTCTTACCGCGTACCGAGCGCAGCGTGTGCGCGTTTGGTTTTTTGTCGCCTGATAAGTTGCCATCCAAGAATGCTTGAGTTGGTTTGATTGGGCTGGTCGCCAAAATATGATGGAACACTTCGTTTGTTGCGATGGTCACCATGTTTTGTCCGGAAGCGTCACCGGTCACGTATTCAAAGACCAAATAAACGTGGTTTCCTTCGATATTTACATTGATATCTTTGAGTTTGCCATGTGAGGTGGTGGATTCCGCTATTTGACGAAATACTTCAAATTGGGTCACAACCCAACTGACGAACTGGCCAGCGTCGGCAAGGTTATTAAAGGCGAACACTGGTGTTCGGCTCACCCCTTCACTCAGTAACAATGCGCTTGCGCCACCAGCGGCGGTAATAAGATTTGCGCCACGGTTGTAGGAAGCGACTAACGCGGCTTCTGTCGTTGCGAGCGGAACCAAAAAGTCATCGTTCGCATACAAACCGTTGACGCGCAAAGGGCCTGCGATGCCGACCGGCACATTGACAGTACCAATGAAGTGCTCGATGTTGTTGGAGTAAGCGTCGCAATGTGACTGCGTGAAAGGATCAAGAAGATGATCTTTATTGGTCACTTGTTCCAATACTTGCCAACGGCGCGCCAAATGCTTATCCGATAGGCCAGGGCTTAAGCAGAGACGTTTCTCTGGCTTGTGAAACTTCGGTTCTAATGCCGATTGAATCTTACTGCTGGTTTCGATATCGGAAAGGGCGGAGCTTTGAACAGGGTTATCTTGGTTTAACTTCGGCATACAAACGTTAACTGAAAAATCGAACCAGAGATTGTAGTGATTGGGGCTTTGATTACAACGTTGATTATACGTTTTGCAACAAATACCACTGTGCAAGCGCCTTTATTATCCAAGTGATTTTATATTGGAGCGGCGAATTTACCGGAAATAAATGGGTTTTGACAATGAATGTTGCAGTGAATAGAGGAATCTATGGTTCTCAGAGAACTTAGATGGTTTAGACCGCAGCGGCTTTGAGTCGATAAGGTATAAGCATGATTGCCTTCAAATCGGGCTGGCTCAATCTATGAGAGGAATAAATTGTCTAACCCAGTCCCTTGGGTCAGACGCTAGCTTGAATCCGTTATTCAGAAGTTAGTTAAAGGCGCGAGCCACACGTCCCGCACTTTGAATACGGTAATGGCCAACGTAAGCAGGAACAAATACAGATTGTCCTTTCGCAGCGGTTAATGTCTCACCGTTATCACTGATGAGTGTCAGGTCGGCATCAACCGCCATCAAAATCTCTGCGCTGTTTGCCTCAACCACTTCATTGTTCGGTTGGTTAAGAATGCTGAAACTAAAGTCTGCCACTGGAACGGGGTAAAGGCTTTGGCAACCATTGGCATTGGGTTCTAGTACAAGGCTGTTAAACGGCTTAGGCACAAAGTCTGTGCATTTAACCAGTTCTTCAACATCCATGTGTTTCGGCGTGAGTCCTGCACGTAAAACGTTATCTGAGTTCGCCATGATCTCTAATCCCGTTCCTTTAATGTAAGCGTGTGGCGTTCTTGCGCTCAGGAACATCGCTTCGCCAGGTTGCAGCGTGATGACATTCAACAGTAATGGCGCAAACAAGCCGACATCGCCAGGGTATTGAGTGGATAGATCCAAGATGAGCTGGAAAACGTCGCCGTCAGTGCCTTGCTCCGATTGACGTGAAGCGTGGGCAAGAAGCTGTTTCAGTGCACGCTCTTTTGTTTCTCCTTCCATGGTCAGAATGTGCACAAAGAAATCGCGTAAACCTTGTGAGTTGATTTCGCGTTTGAATGCATCTAGCGGTGTGCGTAGCTCATCGATATCGCAAAGGCCAAATGCCTCAATAATCACGTCATACGAACGAAAACCGTTCATGGCTTGGTAACTTGTCAGCGCGTACACCAATTCAGGTTTGTGGTTTGGATCCTTGTAGTTACGATGGCTCGCGTTTAGTGGGATCCCAGCTCTTTGCTCTTTTTCGAAACCTATTTCGGCATCTTGTTTGCTTGGGTGAACTTGAATCGACAGTGCGTGTTCGGCCGCTAAGATCTTAAACAGAAAGGGCAGGTCGCCAAATTTCGCTGCGGTTTCTGCTGATAAGTAAGCAGGTTGGTTTTGTTTGATCAGTTCAGACAAAGGCAGCGTGTTTTGCTCAATCTGAACTTCAGAGCAGCCGTTTGGGTGAGTACCCATCCATACTTCTGCTTGAGGCTCATTCGTTTCGTTAGAAAAGCCAAACAAATCGTGAATAGAAGAGGTGCTTCCCCAAGCGTAGTTTTGGATTTTGTTGTTCATTTGAAAGAAGCTATGCGATGAAATAGTGTTCAAATTCATGAATTTTTCCCATAGTTAACCCTCCGAACTGAATCGGAAGAAAAATTGAGCAGAGATACGTTAAATAAGGATGGCGAGCGCGGTTAGGTCACTCGCCAATTTGCCCGAAGGGCGATAAGTTGATTTACAACCGAGGTTTTGGTTCGAGTGGTTTTCGTGATGGTTGCGCTTGCAAAAATGGCAGCAACAAAAGGCCAATGACGGCTGCACAAACTGAAATGGTGATGAAGAAACCCGTCCAATGATATTCTTCAAGAATTAACGCCAGTGGATAGCCAGACAATGCTGCGCCCATGTAGGCGAACAAGCCTACGAATCCTGTTGCCGCGCCGGCAGAATCTTTGTGAGAGCACTCCGCCGCCGCCATACCGATTAGCATTTGTGGCCCAAAGACAAAGAAGCCGATGGAGAACAATCCCGCCGCTTGGAATGCAAAGTTGGTCAGAGGCATCAGCCAAAGCGCAGAGACAGATAAGAAAATCCCAATCGCGAACAGCAAGTTCATTGGCCCACGGTTACCGCCAAAGAGTTTGTCTGAGCCCCAACCCGCAACCAATGAACCAACAAAACCGCCGATTTCAAACATCGACAGAGCTGCGTTGGCGTTAATCAGGCTATAGTGATGCTGCTCGGTCAAGTACAGGTTTCCCCAGTCATTGATTGCGGTTCGGACGATGTAAACCAATACATAACTGAACGCGAGTAGCCAGATGTATTTGTTGTTAAATACGTACGATTTCAGAATTTCGCGGTAGGTGAGGCCACGTCCGTAATTTTCTTGCGCAAGTTCTAGTGCGTCGTTGCGCCATTGTCCGACACTTGGTAAGCCCATTGTTGTGGGTTTGTCGCGCAATCGCCAACAAACGAATAGACCGAGTAATACCCCGATGATGCCGGGTAGAATAAAGCCTTCACGCCAGCTGTAGTGCAACGTTAAATAGCCCACCCAAATAGGGATCAGCGCGCCACCAACGTTGTGTGCGGTGTTCCAAATCGCCCATAAGAAGCCACGCTCGGAGCGTGAATACCAAGTGGTTAACAGCTTGGAGCATGAAGGCCAGCCCCAGCCTTGGAACCAGGCGTTTAAGATCCACAGAGTAATGAAAGCCGCGAGTGAGCTAGAAAAACCGAACGCGATATTGACCAGACCTGTCGCAATCAATCCTAATCCCATGAAATAACGAGGGTTAGAGCGATCTGAAATCGTACCGGAAATAAACTTCGAGCAGCCGTAAGTAATGTAGAAAAGCGTACCGATAAGACCCAAATCACCTTTATCTAAGCCAAGATCGGTAATCATCGCTGGTGCGGCGTAGTTAAAGGTCTTACGGGTAAAGTAGAAACCTGCGTAGCCGATGTACATCCCCAACATAATGTGCAAACGCCAATGGCGGTAACGCTGGTCGATTTGCTCGTTGCTCAGACTCGGCTGAGTAAATTTAGGTGAACGTAAAAATCCAAACATCTTGAGTTACACCTTAGGTAAAGTAATGCTGATTTGTGTGCCGATCACTTGATCGCTGGTGGAGTAGATATCCATTTTTCCACCTAACGCGTGCACACGCTCTTGCATGCCGCGAACGCCCATGCCTTTCATGCTGTCCTGAACTTTGAAGCCGACACCATCATCGTGAATCATCAGTGACACCGCAGCTTCTCCAATTGTCAGTTCAATATTGATCAACTGCGCTTCTGCGTACTTGGCTGCGTTATTTAATGACTCTTGGCATAAACGGAATAGGGTGACTTTGAGCGTGTCACTCAGGCTGGTGTAATCGCCTTGCCAGTTCAGTTGAACAGTCGTTCCGTGATTGGCGAATTCCATCTCTCGCGTCAGTTGCTCGACGGATTCTTTTAAGTCCAAATCATCCAGCATTTTGGGTCTTAGCTTGCTTAACAGTCGCTTAGTGGTGTCGTAAACGTTGAGAGAAAGCCCCTCAATGGTATCTGCGCAATGTGCGCTCATTTCCGCGTTATCGATGCGCTTGATGATGTTGGCTTGAGTACGGATAGCGGTAATGTTCTGGCCGATTTCGTCATGCAGTTCGCGGGCAATGTCGCGTCTTACCGATTCTTCCGCTTCGATAAGTTGACGAGACAGATTTTGATTGCGGGATAGCTCGCCACGCAGTTTGTGGTTGAGATCTTTTTGCTTTTGCACCGCCAAACCCAGCATGATGCCGGTGATGGTTTGAGCTGAAAGAGACAACAACAAATCGGTGATTTCTAGATTCGATACGCCGCTACGAGCCGCAATCAGCGCAATGCTGTTGAGCATGGTGGCGAGTAGGGCTCCTTGCCAGCCGTAACGAAGTGCCAGCACGATGATTGGGATAGCCATACAAAATGGCGCAAATCGTTTTAACTCTTCAGGCAAACTCGTTTGCACCAGAATGCTGCCGATAAGAAGTACGGCGTAAAACACAATGTGGCGAATGCTGAACACCACAGTGTTGTTCAAAAGATGCGACGTCAGAGGCGACCATCGGCTTTGAAATAGGTAGTTCCACAGTAGGTAGCACATAGGAACCAGCATCAGCCCACCAGAAATACTGGCTAACCACACCATGTAAACAGAAGGCACGTGAAAGCCGACCGCCATTACGTTGATGAAGGCGGTAATGATGATCACAATACCCATTACGGCTAAGTGGCGGTTTTGGTCACCGTAGTAGTATTTTTTCGCAATCAGTGTGACAGGGATGCTGGCAACGCTGGCGATCAGCACGGTGAGCCATTGAGGTTGCTCTAATAGGGTCGCCAGTGCAATTGTCAGCGCCCATTCTGATACGTAGATTGTTGGCCAGTAAGCGGTGCGAGTGTGCAGCGCAATCCCCAATCGTAAGGCGAATGGGAAAAGCAGAATGGCGAGCTCTGGATCGTTGACAAAGTAGTAGGCGATCACCCACAAACAGAACCAAGCACAGGCCATAACAAACAGGCCACAAATCGTTGTGACAGAATAGGCTCGCATTAAAAGGACTCTTGAGAGAATAGTTTGGCGAGCTCAACGTTGTTTTTTACGCCGAGTTTGTCGATGGCATTCGCTCGATGAACGTGTACGGTCTTGTGGCTCAAGCCAAGCTCTGCCGCGACGGATTTTACATCCAGCCCTTTGGCTAAAAGCTGGCAAACTTCATTTTCGCGTCTTGTTAGTTGGCAAAGCGATGCAGCTTTGTCACTTGGTGTTGCCAGTTTGATGGCAATGTCGGAGGTAAGATAACAGCCGCCAGACGCACTGGTTCTCACGGCTTGAATAAGTTCGTCTGGGCTACAGCGTTTGCTTAGATAGCCTTTTGCACCAAGTTTTAGTGATTTTTCCACCATTGCAGGGGAGTCGTGCACGCTTAGCATGACACAGGCAATGCCAGTTGGAATTTCGCTCAGTAAGTTTAATCCGCTCTCATCGGGCATGGAAATATCTAGAATAACGACGTGTGGGTGTACCGCAGGCAAGCCTGTGCGTGCTTCGGCGACAGAACCAAATTCACCAACAACGGTAATATCATTTTCTAAATTTAATAATTGTGCGAAACCAGAACGCACGATGACGTGATCATCAACTAGAGCAACATGAATCATCATTACAACCAAATAGAGCAGACAACAAACAACAATAAGCCCCAAAACGGAGCTAATAGAAAAACCTTTAATGATACTGAATTGATCAACTCATTTTAATGATCTTGCGCGCTTTACCGAAGTAAAGCGCGCAGAGAAGTTAGGCTTGGTTTTGTGCAAGTTGAAGCTTCTTCGCGTGTCGAATCTTCTTCTCTTCCGCGATAGCAACGAAAGCAAGCAAAACAATACAAATCATGGCGGAGGTATCTAGGGCTGCGAAGGTACCTTTCCAGCCTGTTAGACCGAAGATTGGTGTACCGTCTGCAATCATACCGAGACCAAGTTTCGCGAAGCTGTCACCGATTAGGTAAGCGAATGTACCTTTCACACCGTCAGCCACACTGATTGCTTTTTTAGGAACAAAACCAACCGCTGCAACACCGATAAGAAGTTGCGGACCAAACACCAAGAAACCAAGTACGAATAGAGACGACAAGTACATGAATTCATTTGTTGCGTGTTGGTAGAACTCAAGCGATACGATGATCAAACCAAGAGACACACAAGCAACCAATGCGCGACGACCGTTTGCTAGGTCAGATAAGTAACCCCACATCAAAGTACCCACAAGCGCACCGACTTCGAACAGAGTAAAGCCAGAGATTGCCGTTTCTTTTGACAGACCAAGCTCTTGGTACGCGTATACCGTTGACCATTGGTCGATACCGATACGCACGATGTAAAGGAAGATGTTGGCAAAGCAAAGTAGCCAGATAACTTTGTTTTTAAGAACGTATTCAACAAAGATTTCTTTTTTGGTCATCTGGTTTTCTTCAGCAGCGGTGTCTTCTTCACTCACTGCTTCATCGAAAAGTTCTTCTACTTTACCTAGACCGTAAGCTTCTGGAGAGTCGCTACCAAAGCGCATACCGATAAAGCCAACGATGATCGCGATGATAGAAGGGAACACGAACATGCCGATTACGTGGCCGTCGAATAGGTAGTTAGCACCAAAAAGAGCAACACCCGCTGCGCCCGCACCACCAACGTTGTGTGACATGTTCCACAAGCCTAGGTAAGAGCCGCGTTTGTTACGAGGTGTCCATTTTGTAATGGTTGAGTAACTAGAAGGGCCACCAGTACTTTGGAAGAAACCACTTAGAGCGTAGAAAGCCACCATCAAGAACAGGCTTGCACTACCGCCGCCCATGCTGAAGCTGAAACCAAGCATTGCAAGACCAGAAAGGATCAGCATAAAAGGGAGGAATTGCTTGGTGTTCTTACCGTCAGCGTAGTAAGACACAACGGTTTTACCGATGCCGTATGTGATGGAGAAGCCAAGGCCAATAAGACCTAGGTCTGTCATGCTCAAACCGTAAGTTGAGATCATGTCGTTTTGCGCGACATTGAAGTTCTTACGAATCAAGTACATGGTTAGGTAGCCGATGAATACGACCAAGTAAGATTGGATGAACGGTTTAAACCACATCTTTCTTCTAACTTCGACAGGAAGATCGAGGGTCGGCTTCCGCACCTGTTCGAGGAATTTTAACATGATGAACTCTCTTGTAATTGTTTTAGAAACACAACGGAGACCGTTATGCGCTCTTGTTACCTTTGACTGAGCGGAATTCTAGAGAGTGGTTTTGTGAGGCACATGAGATGGTTGCCTAGATCGGCTAGGAAAAATTCCTAGAAATGCCTAGGAAGGAGGAAAAGCGTGAAAAGAGTCACACAAAATCCTTACTAATCTATGGGTTTTTGACTGGGTTCTTATCGGATTGGAAAGCGTTCAAATGCAAGTGGGTTAATATGCGTAAGCTTAGTGCAGACAAGGGGTGAGCACGTTTGGTTGGAGAGAATAGTGGCTTGTCGCTAAGTATCAATTGGGAACGAGAAGCAAACAACAGAAACCCGGAGGTCTCTGTTAGAAACATTAGGAATTCGGCTAGGTTGACGTGTTAAGGCGCAGGGCTGTATAGACGCGGCGAGCCGTGTTTTGGTAAGTGAATTAGGTTCAAATGGTTTCTTCTTGCCCATTCGACGGTTAACGCTGTAGGTGCAGATAAGCAAACCAGAGTGGGGATACGCGCTCGAACGGCTTTGTGGATCAACTCCAAGCTGCAACGGCTTGTCATGATAGCGAAGCCACTTTGAGGCTCGATGTGATTGTTGGCCAATGCGCCAATCAACTTATCTAGCGCGTTGTGGCGGCCGATGTCCTCTCGGCACAACTTGATGTTGCCTTGTAAATCTGCAAATAAGGCGGCGTGTAACGCGCCAGATTCACGTGCGGCTTCTTGATGCAGTGCGACTTTGTCTCGCAGCCCTTCGAATACATCGGAGCGCGGAGGAAGGGACGGTGTCAGCGGTGCTAAATCAGGCAAAGCTTGTTCAAGAGCCTCGACGCCACAAATGCCGCATCCGGTTGTGCCAGCAAGATTTCGGCGTTGTGTTTTTAACGCCCAGAAAGCGCGGTTGCTGATTTCCACTTCCGCATAGTGAGATTCGTGATCGCCACCAATTTCAATGTCTTTGATCTCTTTGAAGTCGTGGACGATGCCTGTGCTTAGGCTAAATCCTTTTACGAAGTCTTCCAGATGGCCTGGCGTCACCATCATGACCGCTTGGCTAATGCCGTTGTAGCTGATAGCTAAGGCGGATTCACTCGCCAGCGACATTTGTTGCACTGGGCGGCCATCAATCAATTCTCGGTAATTGAACGCACTTGGTTGAGGTGGTGCTTGATTGAAATCGGACAGTTCAAAATAAGATTGAGTAGTACATCTCATGAAATCACCTCATAAGCCGTTATGCATGCCAAACATTGACGTGTGGATTCTTGTTATCGATTGAATATGTTTTTTGCTTCTGCGAAGCACTGATCGGTTAGCGCGGAGAAGGGTTCTTGTTTTCGCTTTAACAAACCTAGTGGGGCGTGAACGGCGGCTTCTTCGATAGGGATAATGCGAAGCGTATCGTTCAACTCTTCCAATCCACAATTCAGAGGCATAATGGCGCAACAAAGGCCACTGGTTACTGCTTGGATCAAGTGAAAGGTTGAGTTACTTTCAATGACGGTTTGCGGAACCAGCCCTTTACTCACAAAGCTAAGATCAATGGAGTGGCGATAGTGCATGCCCTTCGAAAGCAGCCCTAGCGGAATGTTATTGAGTGACTCCCACAACACTTCAGATTCGGCAAAATCAAAATGACGCTCATCGAATAAAACGCCAAGTTTGGTTGAATCTAGCTCGATAACATCAAAGTAAGCGGTGTTGACTTGATCGACATAACACATCCCCAAATCCAGTTGATTGCGATTGAGTTGGTCTATGATCTGTTCGGTCGTCATGGAGAGTATTTGAAAGCGTAACTCAGGGAACTGTTGAGCTAATGGTTTGAGCAATTGCATAGGGTTTTGGCTGGCGAGTGGCACCATTCCAAGCCGAAGAGAGCCGACCAACTGACCACGGCAGTTGGCGGCTTCGGCTTGCAATCCATCATGAGCTGCTAAGACGGTTTTTGCCCAAGCTAAAATGCGTTCTCCGGCTTCAGTGAATCCTTCAAATCTTTGACTTCTTTGGATTAATTCGAGATCGAGTTCTTCCTCTAAGCTTCGGATTCTCATGGACAAGGTAGGCTGCGTAATGTGGCACAATGCGGCGGCTTGACCAAAGTGTTTGGTCTGTTCAAGTGCGATGAGATATTTAAGTTGTTTGATATCCATAATGGCTTGTTAACCTTGCGTTGTGAGTCACATGTACGGGGGAACTCCCTAAAAAGGGCACAGCACTACCGTACTTTTTAAGCGCTGGAGCGTTTTAACTTGGGAATGGAAAACCAAAACCAAGTCAAGAATAAAACCACACTCAAAATTGATCTGAATCAAGGCTATTCCTGATATTAATTAGGGTCAAATTTAAAGTATCTATAGTGTGATAGGTATTATCTATTATCAAGAGTGCTGATTTTATTGAGTTCGTTACGCGAACTAGGTGGAATCGAATAGGAAAACGATTAACCTCATAAATTGTATTGATTAAAAATGTGATGACCGTCAGTGGAAAAATTCGTCATAGATTTTGTTTATCACTCGGTCAGGATTATCAATTGGACGCATATTGAATATCGACTTAATCTTTGATTTAGATCAAGACGCAACAATGCGAATTGAATCTACCAGTCTTAGAAACAGTAGGCGGGTATCCGATATCAAGAATCTAGATAAGTAAACGCTCGGACAAGCGAGAGCATGTTGAGTGGTTACTTATTTGGATTAAAAAATACATGGATTAGAAACTAAGCCCTTCAATACTTCCGCATTATCTCAATAAATAACGCGCTTGTTTTCACGGGCACCCTGCTTGCTGGTATATCTGCGAGGAGTAAAGTCGTGAGCCAAAAAGAACAAATAAAAACATACAAAGGTCCAGCTGGTGGTTGGGGTGCACTGAAAGCCGTAACCAGAAGTTGGTGGGGCAGTGAAAATGCAGTTAAAAACATTCGCACTATGCTCAAAACCAACCAAAATGGCGGTTTCGACTGCCCGGGATGTGCATGGGGTGAGTCGCCAGATAGTGGTAAAGTCAATTTCTGTGAGAATGGCGCGAAAGCAGTAAACTGGGAAGCGACCAATCGTCTGGTTGATCCTGAGTTTTTTGCCAATCACAGCGTTTCATCTCTCTCAACGCAAACCGATTACTGGTTGGAATACCAAGGCCGTATCACCCACCCAATGCGATACGATGCCGAATCTGATCACTATGTGCCTGTCTCTTGGGATGAGGCTTTTTCTCTTGTGGCTAAACATCTCAACCAATTGGATTCACCGCACCAAGCGGAGTTTTATACCTCTGGTCGTGCAAGCAACGAAGCGGCGTTTTTGTATCAGCTATTTGTGCGCGCATTCGGTACCAACAACTTCCCAGATTGTTCCAACATGTGTCACGAAGCCAGTGCTATCGGGATGAAAGACACCATTGGTGTTGGTAAAGGCACAGTGATCTTTGATGATTTTGAAGAAGCTGATGCGATTTTTGTGATTGGTCAAAACCCGGGCACGAATCACCCACGAATGCTTGAACCTCTGCGCGAAGCGGTAAAACGTGGTGCACAGGTTATCTGTCTAAACCCGCTGAAAGAGCGCGGATTAGAGCGTTTCCAAAACCCACAAATGCCAATTGAGATGTTGAGTAACGGTTCAGAGCCTACCAACACGGCGTACCTGCGTCCTGCTTTGGGCGGAGACATGGCAGTGTTTCGTGGCATCGCGAAATTCTTGTTGCAATGGGAACGCGAGGCATTGCAAAACGGTGGCAAAGCGGTATTTGACCGTGAATTCATCAAACAACACACGATAGGTATTGATGAGTATTTGGCTGAAGTGGACGCAACCTCTTGGGAACACATCGCGGAACAATCGGGTCTTGATTTAAGTGAAATCGAGATGGTGGCGAGCATGTATCGACGTGCAGAACGTGTGATCATGTGTTGGGCGATGGGGTTGACTCAGCATCGTCACTCTGAGCCAACCATTAAAGAAGTCGCAAACGTGCAAATGTTACGAGGTAACGTTGGTAAGCCGGGCGCGGGTCTTTCACCAGTGCGAGGTCACAGTAACGTTCAGGGCGACCGTACGATGGGCATTGATGAAAAACCTTCAGATCTGTTATTGGATCGCATTGAAAGTCGATTTAACTTTGCCGTCCCGCGTGGTGAAGGCCACAACACTGTGCAAGCCATTAAAGCGATGGAAGAAGGACAAGCGAAAGTATTTATCGGTTTGGGCGGTAACTTTGCACAAGCAACGCCAGACACAGAACGTACGCACAACGCGATGCGAAACTGTAATTTAACCGTACACATTTCGACGAAGTTAAATCGTTCTCACCTTGTCACAGGTAAAGATGCGCTTATTCTTCCATGCTTAGGCCGTACTGAGATTGATCAGCAAGCGACTGGCCCACAAGGCGTGACGGTTGAAGATACCTTCAGTATGGTACATATCTCATTTGGTCAGCTAAAACCGCGTTCGGAGCATTTGCGTTCAGAACCAGCGATTATTGCCGGTATTGCCAATGCTACACTCGGGGCAACACCAATTGATTGGTTGTGGGCGATTGAAGATTATGACCGTATTCGCGATTTGATTGCCGACACGATTCCGGGCTTTACCGACTTTAACCATAAGCTTAAACACCCGGGTGGATTCCACTTGGTAAACCCAGCTGCTGAGCGTCGATGGAACACACCAAGCGGCAAAGCGCAGTTCAGCTCTAGCGAGTTGCCGAAGCAGTTGATCAGCGAAGCGATACTCGAAAAAGGCCAAAAGCCTGATTTGATCTTGCAAACCATGCGCTCACACGACCAATACAATACGACACTTTACGGCTTGAATGACCGTTATCGTGGAGTATTTGGTATGCGCGAAGTGCTGTTTATCAATGAAGCGGATATTCGTAAACTCGGTTTTGAACCGGGCGACAAAGTGGACATGGTGTCATTATGGGAAGATGGCGTAGAGCGTCGCGTAAGCGGATTTACGCTTGTTGCCTATGATGTGCCAGCAGGTCAGGCGGCGGCTTACTATCCAGAAACCAACCCATTGGTTCCTTTAGACAGTTATGGGGATAGAACGTTTACGCCAACCTCCAAGTTTATTGCGATCAAATTGGAAAAATCGACATCCGATAAAATCGCTTTGGTGGAAACGGAATAGTTACCAAACCAGCACTACAATATTCGGGATAAGAAAAACGGCTGATATATGTATCAGCCGTTTTTATTTCTCAAATCAAACCGATGTAATGTTTGCGAAGATTACATTACGCTTTTGCAAACTTGTAAGTACGGTAACCACCAATCAAGTTACGAGCTTTGTAACCATTGTTGACGAGTTGACGGTATGCCACGTTACCGCGCAAGCCTACTTGACAGTAAATCACAATCTCTTTGTCTTTTGGTAGTTCACCCATACGATGGCGCAGCTGATCAACCGGAATGTTGATTGCCCCTTCAAGATAACCAACCGACTCCAATTCACCCGGGTTGCGGACGTCGAGGAGAATTTGATCTTCTGTCAGGTTGTCGATTTCATCGTAATGAATCGCCGTTGCGTCACCTTTGATGATGTTATTTGCCACAAATGCCGCTTGGTTGATCACATCTTTTGCACTGCCGTAAGGTGGCGCGTAAGTCAGTTCAAGATGCTGCAGTTGTTCAACCGTCATGCCAGCACGTTGTGCAACAGCCATAACGTCGATGCGTTTATCGATGCCATCTTTACCAACTGCTTGAGCACCTAAAATCTTGCCTGATTTTGGTTCGAACAACATTTTGAACGACACCACTTCAGCGCCAGGGTAGTAACTCGCGTGGCTTGCTGTATGCACGTACACTTTGTCGTATGCGATACCAGCGCGTTTTAGTTGCTTCTCGTTTTTACCGGTAGAAGCCACTGCAAGGTCAAAGATCTTACAAATCGCTGTCCCTTGTGTGCCTTGGTAAGTTTCTTTGCGGCCGAGCATATTGTCCGCTGCCATACGGCCTTGACGGTTTGCCGGGCCTGCAAGTGGCACTAGAGTTTGCTCGCCTGTCACGAAGTCTTTCTCTTCTATCGCATCGCCGACAGCGTAGATCGAAGGATCGCTGGTTTGCATGTATTCGTTCGTGTAAATACCGCCTAGCGCGCCAATTTGAAGGCCAGCTTCTTGCGCCAGTTTTGTCTCAGGACGCACACCGATTGCCATGATCAGAATATCGGTAGTGAGTTTTTCACCGTTGTTCAGTGTTAACTCCAATTCACCTTCTAGGTGTTGGTGTTTCTCACTCTCACCAGAGTCGAAACTTGCAACGTGTTCGTTAGGTACGAATTTCACAGATTCAAGCGCGACGCCAAGTTTGAGGTCGACACCTTTGTCACGAATTTCTGCATGAGCAAAACCTGCCATTTCACGGTCTACTGGCGTCATGACTTGGTCTGCCATTTCGATCAGAGAGGTTTTAATGCCAAGTTGGTGGAAGGCTTCCATCATTTCTAAACCGATGAAACCGCCGCCAACAACCGTCGCATGTTCTGGTTTGTTCATTTGGATCGTTTCGATGATGCGATCCATATCTGGAATGTTACGTAGCGAGTGGGTGAGCGGGTTATCGAGGCCTGGGATTGGTGGAACAATAGGACCAGCACCTGGGCTAAGCAGTAGGAAGTCGTATGATTCTACGTATTCAGACTCATCCAACAGGTTTTTGATCGTAACGGTTTTGTCCTGTCGGTTAATAGAAACTACTTCATTCATCACGCGAACATCAACGTTAAAGCGTGCTAAAAAGCTTTCTGGCGTTTGTAGTAGTAACTTACTGCGTTCTTGGATATCGCCGCCGATGTGATAAGGCAAGCCACAGTTGGCAAATGAAACAAACGGGCCACGTTCAAACATGATGATTTCGGCATCTTCGCTTAGACGACGAGCACGCGCCGCCGCAGATGCACCACCTGCAACACCACCGACGATTAAGATCTTAGTCATTTTTAACTCCAAGTTTTAGGGCGAGCTGACCTTTCACGAATAGCCTGTGTGAAAGGTCACTGCGCTCTAGATTATCTAAAACCAAATTTCTTTAAAAAATAAGCAGCAGGGCAGATTCCCGTGTAAGCACTTTGAATAAGATTAACGCCGATAAACACGGTGAACCAAATGAAGTTACTGTGAACGAACACGGTTAGTATGACCGAGACCAATACCATCGTGCCTGCAAAAACTCGTACTGCATTTTCTAACGTCATAACTCTTCTCCTTCGTACTCTCAAACTGAGAACGCCATCCTTTGATGTTCATCACTATAATTAACTAAATTAGAAATGTCTAATGTTAATTTGTCTAAATTCACAATTACTAATTTAGTGTTGACTAAAGGTGATGTTTTAGTAATATCTAATTTAGTTTTTAATGTAGAGGTGAGTCATGAGCTATACAGATATGGATGTAGCAGCAATGAAAGGCAATGCCAATGAAGCTGCTGATCTCCTAAAAGTAATGGCACATCCGGAAAGGCTAATGGTGTTGTGCCAACTGACCCAAGGTGAAGTTGGTGTTGGGGAACTGCAAAAGAACTCGTTCCTTAGCCAATCCGCCTTTTCACAGCACTTAACGGTGCTTCGCAAGCACAAATTGATCACGGCTCGTAAGGCATCACAGCAAGTGTTTTATTCGTTGTCAGAACCGAGAGTTGAGTCATTAATTAAAGCGCTTCATGGCGTTTTCTGTAACTAATTCGTAGCTAAGATTTTAGAGGTAAATAATGTTAAACGTTATTCCATGGGAATCGTTGTTTGGTGGCATTTTGTTAGGGATCTCCGCCACTATATTGTTGTTGGTTAACGGTAAAATTGCCGGAATAAGTGGAATTATGAATGGCATTATGTCACCGAAAAAAGGTGATTATTCGTGGCGATTGCTTTTTGCGGTTGGAATGATAGCTGGTGGCTTGATTAGCGTTCTGATGTTGGGCGTTGCGGTTCCTAGTACCGCGAACCTTTCTTTAGGGATGGTGATTGCCGCTGGTTTATTGGTAGGAATCGGGACCAGACTGGGTAACGGATGTACTAGCGGACACGGCATTTGTGGCATGGGCCGTTTGTCTAAGCGCTCTATTGTGGCGACTTGTGTATTTATGGCTGTCGCTGGCCTAACGGTATTCGTTCGACTTCACCTAGTTTAAGAGAGATTCCATGAACAAGACTATTTTTCGTTTTTCTGCTCTTTTGAGCGGTGTGTTATTCGGTATGGGCATGGCGGTGTCCGGCATGATCGACCCAGCTAAAGTCATTGGATTTTTAGATATTTCTGGCAGTTGGGACCCAAGTTTGGCTTTTGTGATGGGCGGCGCACTCGCGGTATTCATGCCAAGCTATTTTTTAATCATCAAGCCGAGAAAACAATCAGTTAGCGGTGAAGCGTTTTGCACACCAACCAATAAGAACATCGACGGACGTTTGCTATCTGGTGCGGCGATCTTTGGTTTAGGTTGGGGTTTGGCAGGTATTTGCCCTGGCCCTGCAGTTGCGAGTCTGGCATTAGGCAACGTGAGCATTGTAGTGTTCTTCCTTGCGATGTTAGTTGGATCTCTGTTCGCGAAAGCGATCATTACTCACCGTAACGCGAAGAAGATGAAAACCGCGAACGCGTAAACAATCAATCTGATATGGAGGGGAAAGGATGCCCGACAAACTAAAGCGAAGTTTTGTTCAATCTGTGATGAACAGCTTTTTCCCTCCGATCATGATCTTACTCGCGCTTGTGGTCGGTGCCGCAGCCTTGTGGTTGACCCCGAAAGAGGAAGACCCGCAAATCGTTGTGCCGATGGCAGATGTATTGGTTTCAGCTCCCGGACTCAGCGCTTCTCAAGTCGAAAATCAAATCACTGAACCATTAGAAAAGCTTGTTAGCCAAATTGACGGTGTGGAATACGTTTATTCTTCGTCAATGGAAGGTGCTGCGCAGGTAATCGTTCGTTTCTATGTCGGCGAAAACCGGGAAGATGCTCTGGTCAAGCTGTATAACAAACTCTATTCCAACCAAGACAAAGTTCCTCCTTCTGTCACTAACTGGCTTGTAAAGCCTGTTGAAATCGATGATGTACCCATTGTTGTTGCCGCAATTTATTCCACCGATCCAGACATTCTCGATCGCCATCAGTTGAGACGTATTGCAGACCAAGCCACGTTAGGCATTAAATCATTGGATGCCACCAACAAGGTGGAAGTGATTGGCGGTGAGCCGAGAAAAATCCAGATAGAGCTTGATTCCGTTGCGATGGCAAACTTCAAAGTAACCATCGATGACCTCGAACAGGCCATTCAGCTCAGTAATAGCAAAACCCAAGGCAAGAACGTTCGCGTAAACGGGCAAAATTACACATTGGAGTCGGGACGGTTTCTGACCAACGCCGAAGAGGTTGGCGATCTTGTTATCGCGGTGCTCAATGGTAAACCCGTTTATTTGAAAGATGTCGCGCGTATTTACGACGGTGAAGGTGAGGCAACATCCGATACTTGGTATCGCGATAAAAACTACGATGAAGCATACCCAGCGGTGTTCATTTCTGTCGCTAAACAAAAAGGCTCGAACGCAGTTAACGTCGCTCAGTCTGTTCGGGATAAACTGGCGGCGCTTCAATCCGAGCAATTTCCTCCACAAGTTCGAGTTGCAGTCATTCGTGACTATGGCGAAACGGCGAATGCGAAAGTAAACAACTTGGTATCAAGCCTTGGCATCTCTATTCTAACGGTCGTGGTGTTTGTCGGTTTGTTCTTGAACTGGCGAAGCGCATTGGTGGTTGGTATCGCGATTCCGATTAGCTATGGTGCCGCGCTCGGGATGGACTTGGCATTTGGCTATTCCATCAACCGAGTCACACTCTTTGCATTGATTTTGGCGCTAGGTTTGATCGTGGACGATCCGATCGCCAGTATCGACAACATTGAACGCTACCTCAAACGCAAAAATCTAACACGAACCAACGCGATTGTTCTCGCCATGGCAGAAATTCGTAGCGCCTTGTTAATGTCGACGGTCGCAATCGTGATCGTGTTTACGCCGATGTTTTTTATCACTGGGATGATGGGGCCTTACATGGCGCCACTGGCGTTCAACGTTCCGATCAGCGTTATCTTTAGTACCGTTGTCGCGTTTATGATCACGCCTTGGCTTGCCAAGAAGCTACTCAAAGGTGCTGAGGAAAACGGCCACTATGACATCCAATCTTCGCCGATGTATCGTTTGTATCGTGGTGTGTTGATTCCGCTACTTGAAAGTCGCAAGAAAGCATGGCTTTTCCTTGGTTTGGTTGCCTTGTTGTTCGTCTTGGCAGCATTGTTGCCAGCACTTCGCTTAGTTCCACTCAAGTTGCTGCCTTATGACAATAAAAATGAGTTCCAATTGGTATTAAACATGCCAGAGTCTTCAAGCTTTGTGGATACCTCCAACGCGCTGTCGAGCTTTACGGACTATTTAATGACGGTGCCGGAAGTGACAAGTGTGTCGGGCTTTGCAGGCACCGCTTCCCCAATGGATTTCAACGGCATGGTGCGCCACTACTTTATGCGTAGCGAACCATACCAAGGCGAGCTTCGAGTCGTTCTTGCAGAGAAGAATCGCCGCGCAATGCAATCACACGAGTTGGTGACACGACTCAGGGCGGATTTAGAGCAGATTGCAGATAAGTTTGACGCTGACGTGCAGCTAGTCGAAGTGCCGCCAGGCCCGCCTGTTATCGCCACCATTACAGCAGAAGTTTACGGTGATGAAGCGACATCTTATGAAGATCTGATGATCCAAGCAGAGAAAGTCGCGGATAGGCTTCGCAAAGAACAGTTGGTTTCTGAGGTGGATACCAGCATCCAAGGTGATTTAGAAACGTGGCAATTCATCGTTGATCAAGAAAAAGCGGCGCTGTCTGGTGTTTCTGTTGCTGATATCAATAACACGCTGATTACCGCCGCGAACGCCAAAGTGCTCGGTTATATCGCCGATCCAAGAGAAGTGGAGCCATTACCTATCGAAGTGCAGCTCCGACGCGAAGACAGAGATAACCTGAATCAACTAGAGCAGCTTTATGTGCGAGGCCGTCCGGGCATTGCCAAAGTAGAATCCAATGGGGCGGTTGTGGATGCTCCTCAGCCTATCGTGCAGTTGTCTGAAGTCGGTCATTTTGTGAAACGCGCAGCGGACAAACCGATTTTCCATAAAAACCTCAAGCCTGTTGTGTATGTCTACGCCGAGGTAGTTGGGCGTGTTCCGGGTGAAGTGATTGCCGATGTGATGGCTGACCAAGATACAACTCACGCGGAAGATGTGCATCGTCACTGGCAAGATCGCACGTACTTGAGCAATGGCGCTGGTGTCAATTGGAGCGTGCCAGACAACATCGAAGTGGTTTGGAGTGGTGAGGGGGAATGGAAAATCACAGTGGACGTATTCCGCGATTTAGGCATTGCTTATGGAGCTGCGCTGCTTGGCGTATTTGTGGTGATGTTGATTCAAACTGGTTTACCTGCGGTATCGGGCATCATCATGCTGGCGATACCTCTGACTGTGATTGGGATTATGCCGGGGTTCTGGATTTTGAATGTGTTAAGCAGTGACATCGGTAATTACCCGAATCCAGCTCTGTTCACGGCGACCGCGATGATCGGCATGATTGCGCTAGCAGGGATTGTGGTGCGTAACTCACTCGTTTTGATTGAATTTGTTCAGCAATCGCTGGCTGAAGGTCGTAGCCTACATGATGCGTTGATTGAATCTGGTGTTGTTCGTATGCGGCCAATATTACTGACCGCGGGTACAACGTTACTGGGTAATGTCGTGATTACGTTAGACCCAATTTTTAACGGTTTGGCTTGGGCAATCATATTCGGAATTACCGCCTCGACCATCTTTACGTTGCTTGTGGTTCCGGTGGTTTACAACCTTGCATACCAAAACACCAAAGGACATGGATTACCTCAGATGGAGGAAGAGCAATGAAATTAGATACCAAATGGTTAGGCGTGATTCTGTTTGCCATACTCGCGCTTCTTTTTCTCTATATGGCTGGATTTTTTACAGAAAAGTTGCCGACCGAACATGACGCGAAAACTAACCAGATTGATGTAAATAATGCAGAGACACATCAACTGATGTTAACCAGCGAACCGGTTGTTCGAGAGTTTCCGGGCGTCGTCGTTGCAGAGCAGCACGCCGATATCGCTGCACGGTTAACGGCATCGGTGATGGAGGTATTGGTGAAGGTTGGCGATAGAGTGAAGCAAGGAGACGTGTTGGCGCGGCTAGAAAGCGATGATCTCGACGCGCGAGTTCGTCAAAGTGAGCAGGCTTTATCCTCTGCACAAGCGCAACTCAATGCGGCGAGAAAGGAGTTTTCTCGTGTCAGAGCGCTTTTAAACAAAAAGCTGATCCCTCAATCGCAATTTGACCAAGCGGAAAGTGCGTTGCAAACCGCACAAGCCAACTTCAATAAAGCGCAAGCGGCGGTCTCTGAGGCGGAAACGACCTTTGGCTACAGCATCATTACTGCACCGTTTGATGGCTTGATCACGCAAAAGCCCATCAACAAAGGTGATACCGCGACGCCGGGGGCTTTGCTTTTATCAATGTACAATCCAAACTCGTTGGAAATAGAGGTGAATTTTGCTGAGTCTGTCATGCCTTATGTGACTTATGATAAAGAAGTGGACGTTGTTTTTCCGTCTTACAACCTCAACGCGCAAGCGGCTGTAAAAGAAGTGACGCCGTCGGCAGATGCCAACTCGCGCAGTTATACCGTAAAGCTTCAATTTGAGCCGCCAACGGCTATCTATCCAGGTACATACGCCAAAGTCGCGTTGACCTTGACCGACGATGTTGTACTTCGCGTGCCAAAAGAGGCGGTTTACCAAGTTGGCCAATTGGACTACGTAAAAGTGGTGCAAGACAGCGGTGAGGTAGAAACTCGGCTTATTCAGCTTGGAGAGTTGGGGAGAGTGCGAACTGGGTTAAAGCAGGGGGACGTAGTGCTGCTGAATCCAAGAGCGCTTTGATAGAACGGTTTCTCTCTTCTAATCAAACGTCTATCTAACAAACTACAACATAAAATAGCCCAGCATCATGCTGGGCTATTTTGTTCGTTCAGTTAAGCGTTACCGTTGCGTTTACAGGGCAATGGTCACTCAGTTTGTAATCTAAAACATCTTGTGAGCCAAACAGCGTTTGATGTGCGTTTTTCGCTTTTATTTGCGGGCTAACAATAATGTGATCAATCAAAGAGCGGAATTGGTGTGTTTTGCTTGGGTTCTTATTTGAGCGAACCTTGCAATCGGCTTGGGTATCTCGCGTTACCAATTGTGCATCGTTACCGAGCGTCATGATCGCCCACAACCAATCACGTTGATACGACAAGTTGTGATTGAAATCGCCCATTACGGCATACTGCTCTTTTTTCTTTTCTCTCTCGCTCATCCATTTCGCAAGTGCTTCTCCTTGTTGACTCAGTGTCTGGCAATCACGACTATTTTTATACGCTCCGCTGCATCCTGCTTTTAGATGCACAGAGAGCAGGTGAAGCTCGTCCTTTTGGCTTGGGTTAACGACGATGTAGCTGGCAAAGCGCAACTTGCTATTATCACGCGTGATTGAGAAGTCTGCAGGGTCAGACACTTCAATGTCTTTGCGCACAGCAAAACCGGTGTACTGATTGGTATCAGAAAACTGAAGGTGCTTATTGTTTGATTGAGCTCGATCAGAGAGATAAATCGCGTAGCCATCGCCTACGGCTTTTTGAACGGCGGCTTTGGAGTCGACCTCCTGAAAGGCGATGATGTCGGCTTGAGTTTTATCCACATATTGGTTGAGTTTGACGAAATCGTCACTGGTTCTCGAAACCTTACCTCCATTTATAGACAGCCATTCTATATTCCAACTGGTTAAGTTGATGGAGTTTTGAGCAAGTGACGTTGAACTAAAAATTAATAAGGCAGTAACAAATAGTGATCGCATATTGGCTTGTTTCACTCCTGGTTTTTAGCGTATTCCTTTCCAACCTTTATTCTATAAGACATCCCAAAAAAGCAAGTAGATTTAGTTCCAATTTTGCAATTTTCACGGTTTTCTTCGCAACTGAGATCAGTACCAATAAGATCGATTTGTTCTTGTCCGCTAGCCGATCTTTATTGATCAAAATCAATGTTTTCAAGTGGTGCTTTTCGTTAAATACGCCACAATATATTGTGTTAGCAGAATAAAAAATAACCCCATATAGTGTGTTTGTGGATAACTCTGTGAGTATGCTGGGGTAAGGAGAAGAAAGTGAAACCAATCGTAATCAAGCGTGACGGCTCAAGAGCTCCGTTCAACAGGGATCGTATCCAAGCAGCAGTTGAAGCGGCAGCGGAAAACAAAGATAAAGATGTCGCCATTTATGCTCTTAATGTCGCTCTTGCTGTCGAGTTACAGCTAAAAGATCACGATGAAGTTCACATCCATGAGATTCAAGACTTAGTCGAGAATGAACTCATGCAAGGTCCTTACAAAGCCCTAGCACGTTCTTACATTGAATATCGCCATGACCGCGACATCGCGCGTGAAAAGCAAAGTGCACTAACTCGTGAAATCGAAGGCTTGATTGAAGAAAGTAACCTTGATTTGATCAACGAAAACGCGAACAAAGACGGCAAAGTTATCCCAACTCAGCGTGACCTTCTAGCGGGTATCGTGGCGAAGCACTACGCGAAAACGCACATCCTGCCTCGAGATGTGGTTCAAGCACACGAAGTGGGTGACATTCACTACCACGATCTGGATTACGCGCCATTCTTCCCGATGTTTAACTGTATGCTTATCGATTTGAAAGGCATGCTAACGCACGGCTTCAAAATGGGTAATGCAGAAATCGACACGCCTAAATCGATTTCAACTGCGACTGCCGTAACGGCGCAAATTATTGCGCAAGTAGCTAGCCATATTTATGGCGGTACGACAATCAACCGTATCGACGAAGTGCTTGCTCCATACGTTATGACAAGCTATGAGAAGCACCTAGAGATCGCGAAAGAGTGGAACATTGCCGAGCCAGAAGAGTTCGCTAAAGCGCGCACCGAGAAAGAGTGTTACGACGCATTCCAATCGCTAGAGTACGAAGTAAACACACTGCACACGGCAAATGGTCAAACGCCATTCGTTACGTTTGGTTTTGGTCTTGGTACAAGCTGGGCGTCTCGTCTTATTCAGCAATCGATTTTGAAAAACCGTATCGCTGGTCTTGGCAAAAACCGTAAAACCGCCGTATTCCCTAAATTGGTGTTCGGTATTAAAGACGGTCTAAACCACAAGGCAGAAGATCCTAACTACGACATTAAGAAGCTTGCACTTGAGTGTGCTTCAAAACGTATGTACCCAGACATTCTTAACTACGACAAAGTCGTGGAAGTAACGGGTTCATTCAAAACACCTATGGGTTGTCGTAGCTTCCTAGGTACTTACGAAGAGGATGGCGAACTTATCCATGAAGGTCGTAACAACCTTGGTGTAGTTAGCTTGAACTTGCCACGTATCGCACTTCGCGCAAAAGGCAGCGAAGCGAAGTTCTATGAACTGCTTGATGATCGTCTACGTCTTGCTCGTAAAGCACTAGAAACGCGTATTTCTCGTCTAGAGAACGTAAAAGCGCGCGTTGCACCAATTCTATATATGGAAGGTGCATGTGGTGTGCGCTTGAAAGCGGACGATTCGATTGCAGAAATCTTCAAAAACGGCCGTGCATCAATTTCTCTAGGCTACATTGGCGTGCATGAAACTATCAACGCATTGTTTGGTACTGAAGCGCACGTTTACGATGATGCCGTATTGCGTGAAAAAGCGGTCGCGATCATCAAACATCTAAAAGATGCGGTGAACCAATGGGCTGACGAAACTGGCTATGGCTTTAGCTTGTACGCAACACCAAGTGAAAACCTATGTAGTCGTTTCTGCCGCATCGACACCAAAGAGTTTGGTTTGATTGAAGGCGTAACAGACAAAGGTTACTACACCAACAGCTTCCACTTGGATGTTGAGAAGAAGGTTAACCCTTACGACAAGATCGACTTCGAGATGCCTTACCCAGAAATCTCAAGCGGTGGCTTCATCTGTTACGGTGAGTTCCCGAACATGCAACGTAACGTAGAAGCGCTAGAAAACGTGTGGGACTACAGTTACACCCGCGTTCCTTACTACGGAACCAACACTCCGATTGATGAGTGTTACGAATGTGGTTACACCGGTGAGTTTGAATGTACAAGCAAAGGCTTTACTTGCCCGAGTTGTGGCAACCACGATTCAACCAAAGTATCGGTGACACGTCGCGTATGTGGCTACTTGGGCAGCCCAGATGCACGTCCGTTTAACTTCGGCAAACAAGAAGAAGTTAAACGTCGAGTGAAACACCTATAAGGTTAATTACCACTCGATTCAACACTTTGAAAATCAACCTGCTTTAGGTTGATTTTCTTTTTCGCGATAACAAAGAGACGCATTATGAACTACCACCAATATTATCCAATTGACGTTGTTAACGGACCGGGTACGCGCTGCACATTGTTTGTGTCGGGGTGTGTACATCAGTGTCGTGGCTGTTATAACCAGTCGACGCAACGCTTGGATTCGGGTGTGTTGTTCACGCAAGAAGCGGAAGACAAGATCATCAATGACTTGAATGACACGCGCATTAAACGTCGCGGTTTGTCGTTGTCGGGCGGAGATCCGCTTCATCCTGCTAATGTGCCTCATATTTTAAAGATCGTGAAAAGGGTGAGAGAAGAGTGTCCCGGTAAAGACATCTGGGTTTGGACAGGCTACACGCTGGCTGAACTGGATGACGCGCAAAGAGAAGTGGTGCAATACATCGATGTTTTGATTGATGGTAAGTTTGAACAAGACAAGAAAGACCTCAATCTCGAATGGCGTGGTAGTTCAAACCAAATCATTCATCGCTTTACAGATATCTAACCAAGTATTCTCCAAACATAAAAAGGGCTCACGCGTGCATAACGGGTGAGCCCTTTTGGTGTGAGTTCGTCAGTGCATCTTCAGTTACGCTGTCACCGTTTGGTCATCTTCGACCATATTGTTTATCCAACGTTTAGATTGGATACGATAAGTCGTCAGTACGCCTTTCACAAATTCTTCAGCTAGCAGAGACATCAAGACAAAATGCAAAGGCAACCCGAGTACCATACCAGTGTAATAGGTAAGGGGAATACCAATAGCCCACTGACCGAACGTATCAATAAAAATGCTGTAGCGAATATCCGCACCACTCTTTAGTACGCCGCCAATCCCTACCATGTTAAACACTCTCAAAATCATACCCAGCGCCATGACTAAGCATACGTTGAGTGCCATTTCTGCATCGGTTAATGGGCTCAGCACCAATAGATGATGAATCAAAGGCGAGCTCAACCACACCAGGAAAAACAGTAAGGTGGCTAAGATTGCGCTGATTAACACATACCACCACGCTGTTTTCTCGACCCGATCATAATGTTTTGCGCCAATATCATTCCCAAGAAGAACGGATGCAGCGACCGCAAATCCCATAAAGGTTGAAATCAGTACACCTTCAATTGGCGACAAGAATGAGATGATCGCAAGTTCTGAAACGCCCAATTGACCATAGATGATGCTGTAAACGATCAGTCCACCAGTCCAGAGCGCATCGTGGACCAACATGGGTAGAGAAACCTTAAAGTATTTTTGACGATACTGCTTTAAACGGCCTTGTGCCCAATCGAATTTGGTCGGAATCAGGTGCGCATAACGTTTGCAGAAAAAGTAAATCAATACCGCAGTTTGGAAAAATCGAGAAACAAAAGTACCGACTGCTGCACCAAATACGCCCCATTGAGGAAATCCAAATAAACCGAAAATCAAAACGGAGTTCAGCACGACATTCACAACAATGGCGGAGATACTCACGTTGGTTGCCAGTTTAGTTTGGCCTACGGAGCGCAATACCGCTTCAATCGGTACCACTATCGCCGTTGCAATGAGACTAAAGCCCGTAACCACAAGATAGTCACGTGCATAAGTGACGTATTCAGGATCGTCTGACATGAAAGAGACGATCTCTTCATCAAAAATCGCATAAAGAACAATAAATGGCAGTGTCACTAAAATGGAAATACACCAAGACTGCGCCAACGTTCTGCGAATTCCCGCCATATTCCCTGAGCCGTAATATTGAGAAGCCAGCACCGTTACCGCACCACACAGGCCAAAAACGACCGCAAGGTTGAAGAAAAAGATGCGGTTTCCGACACCGACCGCAGCTGTTGCGGATTCGCCGAGTAGACTCACCATGAAAATATCCACGACGCCGAGCAACGCAAAAAGCATGGATTGCAATGAAACAGGGAGGCCAATCGCAATCAGCTTTTGCCAAAATGCTTTATCGATGTATTCGCGTGTTAAGAGCATCGCATTTCTCCTTAAAGATTGATGCGAGTAGTTTATCCCCATGATTTCGCGTTGTATTTTTCAAAGGCATCCAAAACTTTTGCAAAACTCTCAACTAACACCCGCAAATAAATTTTGTCATTGTAAAAAAGCGATAACTCACAGTACGAGTCACCGACATGGAAGAAAAGCAAGAGCGCTACAGCATCTCAGAGAAAACCTATCAAGAGTTCATTGATCACACGCGAGTGCTTGCACTGGAAGAACGAGGCATTGTGCAGTGTGGGATCGCGACTTGCCGTGACTTCTTTTCCGTTTATCGCAAGAACCAGAAGAAACACATGCTGCTTTACACTGTGCGTGGTAAAGGTTGGTTAGAAAGTGGGGCGTGCCGTTATGAGCTTGAACCCGGATCGCTGGTGGTCGTGCCTGCGGGGATTGAAAATGGGTTTGGAATGGAAGATGAAACGTGGCAAATCGCTTGGGTATTTCTTTCCCAACATAAAGAGTGGTCGATGGTGGGGGAAAACATCAGTTATCAACTAACACCTGCACCGGAAGTGATGTATTCATGTATTCAGACATTGCTTCGCAGCATAAATCTATCCATTGATTACGGTAGTGCGGTCGGTGCTCACAGCGTAGCGCAACTGGAATTGATGCTGAATATGCCGTCTTCGGAATCTGTTTCTCGCAATCAGCTTAAACTTCGCCGCGTATTTGACCTCGTTCAGCGTCAATTACATAAAGACTGGAGCGTTGAGCAGTTAGCGGCACTCTATCCATGTTCGGAGCCCCATTTACATCGTTTAACGCAGCAACAATTTGGTCGAAGCCCGATGGCACACTTGATGCGCATGCGAATGGAGTATGCCGCGCGTTTACTTCGTTCAACAGAGTGGCCGATTCAACATATTGGTGAGATTGTCGGATACCCAACCAGCGCAAACTTTAGTACGCGCTTCAAAGCGTGGTCGAGCATGACGCCAAGAGAGTTCAGACAAAATGGAAGAATAGAGCGAGATCCTGAGAAGTAATTCGTACTTTTTGTGAACGATTGGGCGCACAGAACCTCTTGGCTCTCAGAATATTCTCCTCTAATTGATGAAATAAGTGAAAAATCATTTCGCCATTTTTAACGATAGTGTTAACGTGAGGTTCGATACTTGAATTTCAAAGGGTTATGACTTTCATGTTTTCTAATCTACCAACTCCCGTATTAGATCCAATTTTATCTTTATCCGTTGCATACCGTAACGATGAACGTCCAAACAAGGTTGACCTTGGTATTGGCGTATACAAAAACAGCGCAGGCGAAACGCCGATCATGAAAGCCATTCAAATGGCTCAAGATGTCGTTGTTGAAACTCAAAAAACCAAATCTTACGTTGGTCTTGCTGGTTGTGAAGAGTTCAACCAAAGCATGATTGATCTTCTACTGACGGGAACGTCAGCGATGGATCGTGTTGCTGCAATTCAAACGCCAGGAGCAAGTGGTGCACTGCGTATGCTGGGTGACCTAATGAAGGTCGCACAACCAGATACAACGGTTTGGATTTCGAATCCAAGCTATGTGAACCACAAGCCAGTAATGGAAGCTGCTGGGCTTAAAGTTAAGTTCTACCATTATTTCTCGCCAGAAACGAAACAAGTCGACACTGCAAAAATGCTGGATGATCTTGCTAAAGCAGGGCCGACAGATGTGGTTCTACTGCATGGTTGTTGTCACAACCCAACAGGCGCAGACATCGACTTTTCCGCATGGCAAGCTATTACAGAACTTTCTCAAAAGAACGGTTTTACGCCATTTGTTGATATCGCGTATCAAGGTTTTGGTGACGGCTTAGAAGCTGACGCAAAAGGTCTTCGTTACATGGCGGATAATGTCGAAGAGATGTTGATTACAACTTCTTGTTCTAAAAACTTTGGCTTGTACCGCGAACGTACTGGTGCTGCTATTGTTGTGGGTAAGAACACGCAAGACATCACTAACGCGAAAGGCAAATTGTTAACGTTGGCGCGATCTACGTACACTATGCCACCCGATCATGGTGCTGCTTTAGTGAAAACCATTCTGCAAGATGCGAACCTGACTTCTGTCTGGAAGCAAGAGTTGAGCGAAATGCAACAACGTTTGGTCAGCCTTCGTCAAAGTTTGTGTAACGAATTGAGAAACAACCATAATACAGATCAATTTGACTTCATTGAGAGTCACAAAGGCATGTTTACTGTGCTAGGCTTTAGTGAAAACCAAATGGCGCAACTGCGTGAAGATTATGGCATTTATGGTGTTGGCGATGGTCGAATTAATATCGCTGGCTTAACCGAAACTCATATTCCATACGTAGCTGACGCAATTAAGAAAATATCTCAACCTTAATTGGAGTGTGGATGAATAACTGGAAACTGATTCTGCCGCTTATGATGAGCGGCAGTTTAATTGCTTGTACGTCAACTCAAACGACCACAGAGCCTGTTGAGCCAGAAACGCCAAAAGTTGAACAACCGGTGACGGTTGAACCAGAAGTGAAGCCAGAGGTTGAACCTAAGCCTGAGGTGAAACCTAAACCGGAAACAAAGCCTGAAAAGAAACCAGAACCAGAACCAAAAAAACCTGTGAAGGTGCAAAAAACACCTGATGGTATGCTGATTTTGGGTTCAGAAGAGTGGGTTTATGTGCCCGCGATTGACCAGACGTTTAAAGCGAGAGTCGATACCGGTGCAACAACGTCTTCAATCAGTGCGACGGAAATCGTGCCTTTTGAGCGTGATGGTAAAGATTGGGTTCAGTTTAAAATCGACATCAATGGTAAGACGAGCAAAGAGTTCAAAGTGCCTGTTGAGCGTTGGGCTAAGGTGAAGCAGTCATCTTCTGATGAAGTAGATAAACGAGCTGTTGTTGTCGCTTATATTCAAGTTGGCGACTACAAAGAGAAGACGGAGTTTACTCTAGCGGACCGCGATCACATGAAGTTTCCAATTCTCTTAGGCCGAAGCTTCTTCAGAGATATCGCCGTTGTGGATGTGTCTAAAAAGTACATTCAAGACAAACCAACAAAGTCGACCAAAAAATAAGAGTTTTAATACGACAAAGGCCTCCAAAACGGAGGCCTTTTTATCTTACAGAGAAATCAGATTGGTCTGAATCAACATTAGAACGCGAAACGGGCAGACATTACGATCTGCTGACCATAAACACCGTTGTTTTTGAAATCTGCGCCTAAAGATAGCTGTTGTGTCGAGTGGAATCGAGCACCAACGTTGTAAATCGTATTGGCGTTGTCGTTATCCATGATTTGACCAAGGCGCGCGTGAAGTTCTAAATTTTGCATAAACCAAATGCGAGTACCGATGTTAACCTCCGTACGCCACTCATCTCCAACTTTATCGCTGCCGTGTTCTTTGATGTTATGTACCAACATCTGACCGTAAATATCAGCAAATTGACCAGCAGGGCCATTGAAACCAATACCACCAGCAACATCCCAGTCACCACTGAATTCACTGTCAGCGCGCGCAACAAAGTGGGTGTTTTCTGTAAAGTACGTAGTGAACTCGCCACCAAAAGTACCAGGGCTAGTACCCATGCGAAATTCCATCATGTTGTAGTTGAAATTATTTGCATGTGCGGATAGTGGCAAAACAGCACACAAACCAATGGCTGCAACCTTTAGAGCTTTACCTAGCATGGCGTCTCCGGGCAAGATGATTAAAATGAACAAAAAAATGGTCTGCAAAAAGCAGACCAAGAATCGTAAAGCTATCATTTTAAGTGCTTGCCGTCATCTGTTAACAGATACAATTTCTTACATCATGCTGATATAAAGCGAAATTTGTGACTACCTTACATAATGACTAATTGCTCAACCTCGATTTCTGGCTTGTTGCCACCTTCGAACTCACCAAACAGGCGAACTTTGGTGGTTTGGTCAATCGGAGAATTTAGACGAATGTCATCGTCTAACTCGATCATAACTTCACCGGTTCCATCGCTAAAAATGAACGTATCAGCACGAACTTGGCGGAGTAAATTACCTTCTACTACTACGTCTTTCTCTGTGAACATATTGGAATCTTTCAATAGCGTATCTAACTTTTCGACGGTAACTGGGCCGCCAAATTGCACGTTAGAAGGGGTTTGACTGTGATCTTTTGCAAGTGCGATAGATGGGGCAATAGTCAATGCTGCAATTGTTGCGATAATTGTTTTTTTCATGATGTTTGATTCCTATGTGTGTTTGTTTTCGATGGTGCTATTAAAACAAACCAAGTTTGAACCAATGATGATTTCAACATTCATATTCCATTCATTTGCTTGAGTCAGGACTGACGATAACGTTATGATTGTTCATCTTCTTTTACTCCTTACAAATGTTCATGAAATCAGCAATTCCATCGTTAATGGTTCAAGGCACCACCTCAGATGCCGGAAAAAGTGTGCTTGTGGCAGGTTTATGCCGTGTATTAGCCAGAAAAGGGATAAATGTTGCCCCATTTAAGCCACAAAATATGGCGCTCAATAGTGCTGTAACCAAAGATGGCGGTGAAATTGGACGAGCTCAAGCGGTTCAAGCTCAGGCGTGCAACATTGAGCCAACTGTGCACATGAATCCGGTTTTGATTAAGCCAAATAGCGACACAGGTGCTCAGATCATTCTTCAAGGCAAGGCTTTGTCGAATATGGATGCCGCCAGTTTCCATGACTACAAAAAAGTGGCCATGAACACTGTGTTGGATTCGTTTTCTAAGCTGACTAAAGAGTTTGATTCGATCATGATCGAAGGTGCTGGTAGCCCAGCGGAAATCAACTTGAGAGAAGGCGATATCGCAAACATGGGGTTTGCGGAAGCAGCCGATGTGCCAGTGATCATTGTTGCGGATATTGATCGTGGCGGTGTGTTTGCGCATTTATACGGAACATTGGCGTTACTTTCTGAATCTGAACAGGCGAGAGTAAAAGGGTTTGTCATTAATCGCTTTCGTGGCGATATTCGTTTGCTGCAATCAGGTCTGGATTGGCTAGAAGAAAAAACGGGTAAGCCTGTTTTAGGCGTGTTGCCATATCTGCACGGCTTGAACCTAGAAGCCGAAGACGCCATTACTGCACAGCAGGAGTTGAACTCTGAAGTTAAGTTAAATGTGGTTGTTCCGGTGTTAACGCGCATTAGCAATCATACTGACTTTGATGTTTTACGCTTAAATCCCGACATTAATCTCCGCTATGTTGGGAAAGGTGAGAAGATAGATAAAGCCGATCTCATCATTTTACCGGGAACGAAATCAGTACGAGACGATTTGGCATATCTAAAAAGTCAAGGTTGGGATAAAGACATTCTGCGCCACATTCGTTTAGGTGGAAAAGTAATGGGCATTTGTGGTGGCTACCAGATGCTTGGTAAAACGATTGATGATCCAGACGGTGTAGAAGGTGAACCGGGTTCAAGCGAAGGTTTGGGACTATTGAATGTTCATACCGTGCTAACTGGTAGTAAACAGCTCACCAAGACTGAAGCTGTGCTCAATCTCAATAACCAAAAAGCGAAGGTGAAAGGTTATGAGATTCATGTTGGTAGAAGCCGGGTACTTGACGAACAACCGCTTGAACTCGACAACGGAGAATGTGACGGTGCCATTAGTGAATGTGGCCAAATTATGGGAACCTACTTGCACGGATTTTTTGACGAAGCGGAAGCGCTAAACCTCATTACTGAGTGGGTGAATGGCACTCAGGTCAAACAGCAAGATTTTGAAGCATTGAAAGAACAAGGTATTAACCGTATTGCGGATGCGATAGAACAACACATGAACCTTGACTTTCTGTTTAAATAACTCGTTAACCAAACGCTATCTTTAACCAAATTTTCTCTCGGCTCCTTATTAGAAAAACGGATCGGGCTGGGAACGCATTCATTTGGCTAGATAGAATTTTCGCTTGCCTTGTACGGAGTCACTTTATGAAAGCATGGAAAACGCATGCTTGCCTAGCGGCAATATTAAGCATTTCATTCTCAACAAATGCAGCAACGGATCTGAAAGTTTATGCTGCGTCTTCGATGACGAATGCGATTGACGAAATCGCTCAAGATTTTAAAGAAAAGTATGACGTAACAGTTACGCCTGTGTATGGCGGCTCGTCTTCGATCGCACGACAAATTATCAATGGTGCTCCAGCTGATGTGTTTATTTCTGCAAACACGAAATGGATGGACTACTTGGTTGATGAAGGTGTTATAGATAGTGACAATGTCACTAATTTAGTGCGCAACAGTCTCGTTCTTATTGCACCTCAATCGTCAAGCTTAGCCGTATTTAACTTCGCGGATGCAAAAGCTTGGGAAGCGGCGTTAAATGGCAGTCGCCTCGCATTGGGCAACCCTACGTCTGTGCCGGCAGGGATGTACGCGAAAGAATCACTGACTACACTTGGTGTATGGAAAGAGATTCAAACCAAAGTTGCACCAGCAAAAAATGTACGTCTTGCTTTGGCTTTAGTTGAGCGCGGAGAAGCTCCTCTAGGGGTGGTTTATAAGACCGATGCGCAGTTGACTAGCAAAGTGAAAATTGTTGGCGAGTTTGCGAGTGACACGCACGCGGCCATCGTTTATCCAGCGGCGGTAGTGAACGATTCAACGGAATCGAGACAATTCTTCCAGTATTTGAAATCAGAAGACGCGAAGCGAGTTTTTGCTCATTACGGTTTCCAACAATAATACGGTTTTCAATAATAGGGACAAAGAGTGACAGAACTTGAATACCAAGCCCTAATGTTGAGCTTAAAAGTTGGCGCTTATGCGGTACTTTGGCTTATTCCTTTAGGTGTATTTCTTGCTTGGTTACTTTCTCGCAAAGAGTTCTTCGGCAAATCTATTTTAGATAGCTTGATTCATTTACCACTGGTGCTTCCACCGGTGGTGATTGGTTATTTGTTGTTAGTCTCGTTAGGGCGACAAGGCTTTTTAGGGCGTTGGCTCTATGAGCATTTAGGTTTGGTGTTTAGCTTTAATTGGAAAGGGGCAGTTGTCGCTTGTATTGTTGTCGCATTGCCTTTGATGGTTCGCTCTGTCCGGTTGAGCTTGGAGAGTGTGGATCCTAAACTGGAACACGCGGCATCCACGTTGGGCGCATCGCCTTTAAAAGTCTTTTTAACCATTACTTTGCCTCTGACGATTCCTGGAATCATCACGGGCACTATGTTGTCGTTTGCCCGCAGTCTGGGTGAGTTTGGCGCAACCATCAGTTTTGTGTCCAATATTCCCGGGGAGACACAAACCATTCCCCTTGCTATGTACAATTTTATTGAAACACCGGGAGCGGAAATGGAAGCGGCACGCTTGTGTATCATTTCTATTGCTCTCGCTTTATCGACGTTGATGATTTCTGAGTGGTTGAATCGTAAAGCAGCGAGTAGATTGGGTGCGAAGCGATGACAATTAAAATTCAATTCAAACAAACGCTTGGCGAAACTAACTTTGATATCGATCTTTCGTTACCACGTAACGAGATAAGTGCATTATTTGGACGTTCTGGAGCTGGTAAAACCACATTAATCAATGTGATTAGTGGGTTGGTGACGCCAAAACAGGGCAGAATTGCAATTGGCGATCACGTCTTGTTTGACAGTGAACAAGGGATCAACTTACCAACGCATAAACGTAAAATCGGGTATGTATTTCAGGACTCGCGTTTATTTCCTCATTACTCTGTACAGGGCAATCTTTTGTATGGGGTGAAGGAAAAAGATGATGCGTATTTTGATGCCGTTACGGACTTGCTCTCCATCAAACCTCTTTTAAAGCGTTTTCCAATCTCACTCTCTGGCGGTGAAAAGCAACGTGTCGCTATTGCTCGTGCACTGTTATCGAAGCCGGATTTGTTGTTGATGGATGAACCTCTCGCATCACTAGATATGCCCAGAAAGCGTGAAGTCATGCCATTTCTGGAAGAGTTGTCAGACAAGGTGAACATTCCCATTATCTATGTGACGCATAGCCTACAAGAGATTTTGAGGCTTGCTCAGCATCTTGCGATTATCGATAAAGGGCAAGTAACCACATCTGGCAAACTTGAAGAGGTTTGGGCTTCTCACGCAATGCGACCATGGCAATCATTCTCCGATCAAAGCAGTCTGTTTGAAGGAAAGATCGATGCACACCATTCGCGATATGCGCTGACTCGTGTGAAGCTGGCTCCAAACGCGTCACTCTGGGTTCAAAAGATTGATGGCGAGCCCGACACGCCAATTCGTTTACAGGTACGTGCAAATGATGTCTCGATTGCTTTAGAGCAGCCGAAAGCAACGTCAATCCGAAATGTATTGCCTGCTGAAGTTCATTTGATAGAAGCGTTTAACGCGGGAGATGATAAGCAAAGTATTAACGTCTCTTTGCAGTTAGATGATGGATGCTATTTGTGGGCGACTATTACGCCATGGGCGCTTGATGACTTGAACTTGAAAGTGGGTGACAAGGTTTATGCTCAGGTGAAAGGTGTGAGTGTCACGCAGAGAGACGTTGCGCTAGCACCGCATTAAACCTATAAAAGAATTGACTTATTAAATGACCAAAAAAAGGCCGCGATGCGGCCTTAATTATTTGTATTCTAGCAATTATTTTGCAAATACTTCTTTGAATTCACGCTTAAGAATTGGGTCGCGGCGTGCTTTCTTCAGTTGCTTAACCATGTCTTTAACACAGTTGTGAAGAACGTTATCAAGCAGTTGCGAACGGTACTCTTCTTTATCTTCATCTGTCATGTTTTCTGGCAGATTCAGAGTTGGGAACTCTTCCATTACATTAATACCAGCAAACGCTTGGCCTACTGATACTAGAGCATGGAACTGCTCGAAGTTATCTAGAATGTTTTGCGCGCTTGCAGGCATTTCGTCCCAAGACGCACGTACAGCTTCTTCAGACACTTCATGGATAGAGGTAACCATTTCGAACATTTGCTCTGGAACTTCGTCAAATTCGATAACTTTACGTAGTTCTGGAGAAATGGTTTCTAGATCAATTTTTTTGCTTTCGTTGTTAGTTGCTTCTGACATGGTGTGTCTCTCGTTACAAAAGGCGGGAATAGTAATACCAAATGCATCAAATAGCTACCATAAGAACCATTTGAATTCGTGACAAATCGACAAAAAATATAGCACTTAATTCTTAGCGTAATGCAACAAGTCTATGAGTATGGTATATGTTTAATAAAGACAAATAAAAATGGAACGCGTTATGCAGCCTACAGGGACATCAATGCGTATTCTTCTGGTTGATGATGTTCAACTAGACAGAATGCAGTTGGCTATTCGTCTTAAACAGCTTGGACATATCGTCAAAGCCGTCGGTAGCGGTATAGAAGCTTTAAATACTTACGAGAGCTTTGACCCCGAACTGGTACTGCTTGATATTTCCATGCCTGAAATGAACGGTTTTGAAGTCTCCCTCCATGTTCGAGAAACTTTTCCCGACTGGATTCCTATCATTTTCTTAAGTAGTCATGAAGAACCTGAAATGATTGCGAAAGCGATCGATGCGGGCGGCGATGACTATTTGATTAAGCCAGTTGACAAACTCGTCCTGAACTCCAAACTCATAGCGATGCAGCGTATCGCGCATATGCGTCGAGAACTCAAACAAGCAACAGCTCAACTAGAGCAAGTCAACCAACTTCTCACTCAACAAGCCAACGAGGATGGACTGACCAAGCTTTTCAACCGCCGTTACATTGATCAAAAGTTAGATTCAATGGTGGCGTGGCATGGAAGGCACCATATGCCGATGGCGATGATACTGTTGGATGTCGATTTCTTTAAGCCATTTAATGATAACTATGGACACATAGAAGGTGACCGCTGTTTACAAGCGATTGCCAACCAGCTTAAAGCAACATTCTGTCGCTCTGGTGAATATGTTGGTCGTTATGGCGGAGAAGAGTTTGTGGTTTTACTCAGTAGCACGGACGCGCAAACGGCAGAAAGGGAAGCAGAGCGCATTCAAGAAGCGATGTACTTCCTTGACTATCAGCATGAGTTCTCAAGCGTTGCAAATAGAGTGACGGTGTCACAGGGTGTGTTTGTGTTCCAACCCACTGGAAAAGAGAATCAAGCAGATTTGTATGCCACGGCAGATAGGGCACTTTATACTTCAAAATCGTTAGGTCGCAATACTTATACAATGGTAAACGCAAGTTGAAACAAGCTGTTATCAACAGTTACGCTATAGCTACACTGTCACTTTTGTCCGCGGCTTCACAAGCCGAAACGCTTAATGATTTAATAGTCAAAGAATTTGAGTACAACTTTGCATTGAGTGTGGTTTTAACTGACACCGATGTATTTACATTTGGGTTTCATGATTTCGACCCTAACCAATACTTCAACTTAAGTAACGAAGATATTGGGACGGCAGACTCTTTGGATCTGCGCAAAGAGATCAAAGAATTCACGTTACCTTACAGCTTTGACCTTGCCGAAAACGAAACTGAGAAACTAACGTATCGTTTTAATGGACGCTTTTATCTGTTGGGCATTGATCAAGATGTTTACTTCAATGAAGAACCTATTCCTGATCGAAGTAAAGAGCAGTTTATCGGTGGGTACAACGAGTTTGAAGTGGAAAAGCAACTCACAGAACACTTTAGCTTAAGTGGTGCGCTAGGGGCTCACCTCATACATTATAAAACGGACTATACCTACCGAAGTGATGCAATTACGGCACTCCAACCTATTTTGGATGGTGCATTGATAAATACCAGCGCTTGGGCTTTGCTCGGACAGCTTAACGCCAAGTTAAAATACCTTGAGCAAGAATCATGGGGTAAATGGTATCTCTGGACATCGCCACATTACTTCTATGGAACTGGATGGGGTGAGGCAAATAACGGGAATGTAGGAAAGCCGGAAGGTTGGTATTGGGTAAATGGTGTCAAAGTCTTCTACGACGTCGCTCATATTGGTACGACAGTTCAATCTTTCTATACCAGCTTTAGTCGAATCGATATTGGTGGCGATACGAGCGATCCGCTAAATACCACGAATTATTATGAAGGCAGTATTGGATGGTTGATGACTCCACCGTTTGAGTCCGATTGGATAGACAATATTGGTATCGGTTTAACCATTAATTATGGCAGTGATCTGAAAGGCGGCAGTTTGGTTCTGTTCTTTAATCAGGATTGACGAAACTTGCCGTTGAACTGTCTAAACAAAACGACCGCACTTATTTGAGTGCGGTCGTTGTATTTCTTTATCTGATTAGTTCTGATTTACTCTTGTGCAATTTCGACCTGCTTTTTTAGCTTTATACAATGCCGCATCCGCCAGTTTTATGACTTCAGCAGGTTCTCTTCCGTTTCTACTGTCTGCAGCACCAAAGCTCGCCGTGACGAATACCGATTCTCTTTGCATGTCTTCGGTACCTCGGTTTTGCTGGCCTTGCTTGTGATCGTCAGGGCGAGAGGCTTTGTCACGAAGGATCATTTCATATTCAGCGATAGCTTTACGAGCTTCTTCTATATATTGGCGACAATCTTCAACGTTTTTTCCCTTGAAGACCATGGTGAATTCTTCGCCGCCGAAGCGATAAACCTTTGCACCACCACGTGTTTTCATTAATCTTGAAGCCACCATTTTGAGCACATCATCGCCGATGTCATGCCCGTACGTGTCGTTAAATTTCTTGAAGTGGTCGACATCGAGCATTGCAATTGTGAATTTTCTGCCCATGTGTTTTAGATCTAAATCTAATGCTCTGCGGCTTGGAATCTGCGTTAGGCTGTCAGTAAACGCAAGTTGGTGACTCGCCGAGGTTGAATAGATGATGATGAGCAGACCAGTAAGCGTAAACATGGTGCTGGAAATGTACTGCACATCAAAGAAGATGAATGTCGCGGAGGCCAAAGCCATTGCAGAATAGGTCATCGCATGGATGATTTTGTTGGTTTTCAGCAGCAGAATACCAAGAAAGCACACAATACCAACACAATACAAAACAAGAATAAACGGCAGCTTAGATACGCTAGGCACAATGAACAAAATGCCGCTGGTCCATTGCTCAAAGCCACCATCAACGTAATAAGCCAAGATGATGTAGGACCACAAGATGAACATCACCAGCATCAAAACATAGATGAACATGGCTTTTGAATCGAATCCATCTTTGTTGAACAGAAAGACCGTCAAAAAGGAGACAGGAAGCAGGGTAGCGAGAATAGTGAGTTCTAATAACGCGGTTCCGCTGTTTAGAGGGACTTGCAATCGATGCTGAATAACAAAGTATGCTACCAACATGGATAAACAGACCATTGATTCTCTGCCTTGCTTAAAGGAGTAGCAAAGCACGAGCGCACAACCTAGCAAGATATAAGGTAGGTTTGCAGCAATACCCCAGTTGGATTGAGTCATCTGAATGATGTTGCCCATACCAACACTCACCATACCTAATAGTGCGATCGGGAATAAAAATCTAAAGCCTGATGACGTCATTAAAGATGAGGACATTTATTAAAAACTGCCTGCAAATAGTTGATTATATCTAGTATGTTACGTTAAGCATTTAATCAATACCGAGTAAGATGAGTATTTGATTTTCTTGCTTTTTGATTTAAGAAGAATACGTGTATTTGCGCATTTTCCCAAGTATTTTGGCTCGCATCGCAACAAAAAGAGAGAGATTGATTAAATTAAGAGCAATCAATGAGTTGTTCAAAACGACCGGCTGCTATACTTGTTCACAATGAACATAGGAGAATCATCAATGCAGATCAGTTCTGACGTACATAACTATATGGAAACCCTCGTTGGTCAAGTGCTAAGTTCAGACCAATACACTTCTCAATTCGATAACGAGCAGTTGGCAGATATTGCCTGTCTCGCGCTGATTCAGCTTAAACCTGTTTATATTCGTCATGATATTGATTTCCTTTCTGCACTACCGGAAAGAAAACTCACTCAGTTCAAGCAAAGCGTGGATGTCGCGGTACATAATGCTGCCGCTATGATTTTAGAAGACAGGCGTAAGAATCGCGATAATGATGTGCCTGTCATTTTCTCTCATACCAGTTATGATGATGACAAAGAGCTGGACTGGTTTGAGAAACCAATCTTAAACGTCAACATTAGGTGATTGGCGTTTGCGCAGAACCGAAACAATAGAGTAATCGTACCCAAGGAGGAATCGTGGGATTCTTTTCACGCTTGTTTGGTGGCAGTGAAAAAACTGCTGAAGTAAAAACGGTAGAGCCTGTCGAATACAAAGGCTTTCTGATCTATCAAGAGAGTATTTCAGAAGGCGGTCAATACAGAATCGCAGGGCGCATTGAAAAGTCCTACGATGGAGAAGTCAAAACGCATCGTTTCATTCGCTCTGATTTGCTCGCCTCTGAGGGAGATGCAAACGAGCTGATGTTGAAGAAATCTCAAATGTTTATCGATCAAATGGGCGACAAAATCTTCGATTAACAATTCGCTGCAACTTGATACGAATCATCTTAACGAGGGCCATTAGTGTATATGCTGATGGCTCTTTCTTTTTTTAGCTTAAATGTCTGTTAACTAAGTAGTTACGACGATCTGGTTAGACCTCGGTCTTGTGTGACAAAGCGTTGTTATTTTTCATGGTCAAAGCGAGAATCTTTGATTACTTAGCGTTATATGTAATGAATTTAGTATTTAAATTACAAAACACTTGAAGTCATAACCCACGTTCGATACAAACAGAATAATAACAGGGCTGTTAGTCAAGGTGTTATTGTGCAAATGGGTGGCCCCAAACACCATCTTTCGTTTGCAATTGTCTTGCGTGGTAAACAGATAGAAATAAAAAAGAATTAGAGTAGAGCACAGCTCTGTTTTGGGACTAATTTATTGATATGTATACAAGGAGTATGCGTTTTGCAAATCGGTGTACCTAGAGAGATACTCGCGGGTGAATCGCGAGTGGCTGCATCGCCGAAGTCGGTTGAGCAGTTAATTAAATTGGGATTCGACGTCGTTATCGAATCTCAAGCGGGGGTGCTAGCAAGTTTCGATGATGCTGCTTATGAAGCTGCTGGAGCGAAAGTTGTTTCTAGTGACGAAGTATGGGCATCTGGTCTTATCTTAAAAGTGAATGCGCCAATCGTAGATGAAGAAAAAGGCATCGACGAAATCGCGTTACTACAAGATGGTGCAACACTTGTTAGCTTTATTTGGCCAGCTCAAAACGCAGAGTTGATGGAACAACTATCAAGTAAGAATATTAACGTTCTTGCTATGGATTCTGTTCCTCGAATCTCTCGTGCACAAGCCTTGGATGCACTTTCTTCAATGGCTAACATTGCCGGTTACCGCGCGGTAGTTGAAGCGGCGCATGAGTTTGGTCGCTTCTTTACCGGTCAAATTACGGCTGCAGGTAAAGTGCCACCAGCGAAAGTTTTGGTCGCTGGTGCTGGTGTAGCGGGTTTGGCTGCAATCGGTGCTGCTGGCAGTCTTGGCGCTATCGTTCGTGCGTTTGACGTTCGTCCAGAAGTAAAAGAACAAGTTGAGTCGATGGGTGCGGAGTTCCTGACCGTAGATTTCCAAGAAGACTCTGGTTCTGGTGACGGCTACGCAAAAGAAATGTCTGATGACTTCAATAAGAAAGCGGCAGAGCTATATGCAGAGCAAGCTAAAGACGTTGATATCATCATCACAACTGCATTAATCCCGGGCAGACCTGCTCCGAAGTTGATCACCAAAGAAATGGTCGATAGCATGAAAGCGGGTAGTGTGATTGTGGACTTGGCAGCCGCTAATGGTGGTAACTGTGAATACACAGTGAAAGACCAAGTTATCATGACAGACAACGGCGTAAAAATTGTTGGTTACACCGACATGGTCGGCCGTTTGCCAACGCAATCTTCCCAGCTTTACGCAACCAACCTTGTAAACCTTCTTAAACTGCTTTGTAAAGAAAAAGACGGCAACATCAATATTGATTTCGAAGATGTGGTTCTTCGTGGTGTTACTGTTATTAAAGAAGGCGAAATCACTTGGCCTGCGCCACCAATTCAAGTATCGGCTCAGCCTCAAGCTAAGCAAGCTCAACCCATTAAGAAAGAGCCAAAAGTTGAAGAACCAACTTCTCCGACTAAAAAGTTGATTGGTCTTGTTGCAGCCGTTGGCGCATTTGCTTGGATTGCATCGGTAGCACCTGCTGCGTTCCTTTCTCACTTTACCGTGTTTGTTCTTGCGTGTGTGGTGGGCTACTACGTGGTTTGGAACGTAACACATGCTCTGCATACGCCACTAATGTCTGTAACGAATGCTATCTCGGGCATTATTGTGGTTGGAGCGTTGTTGCAAATCGGACAAGGAAACGGGGTTGTATCATTCCTATCCTTTATTGCTGTATTGATTGCAAGTATCAATATATTTGGTGGTTTCACCGTAACCAAGCGCATGCTTGAAATGTTCCGCAAAGATAAATAAGGAGTCACAATGTCTGCAGGATTAGTACAAGCAGCTTACATTGTTGCTGCATTATTTTTCATCATGAGTTTGGCGGGACTGTCTAAGCAAGAGTCCGCACGTAACGGTAACTACTACGGTATTGCGGGTATGGCGATCGCGTTGATCGCAACGATCTTTAGCCCAGATGCTCAAGGGTTTGGTTGGATCATTATCGCGATGGCGATCGGTGGTGCGATCGGTATTTTCTACGCCAAGAAAGTAGAGATGACCGAAATGCCAGAACTGGTTGCTATTCTACATAGCTTTGTAGGTTTGGCGGCGGTACTTGTTGGTTACAATAGCTACTTAGACGCACCAGAAGCTGCAACGCATGCAGAGCATGTTATCCACCTTGTCGAAGTTTTCCTTGGTGTATTCATTGGTGCTGTAACGTTCACTGGCTCTATTGTTGCGTTTGGTAAGTTACGTGGTGTGATTTCATCGTCTCCACTGAACCTTCCTCACAAGCACAAAATGAATCTGGCTGCGATCGTAGTTTCAACGCTTCTAATGATCTACTTCGTAAAAGCAGATGGCAGCATGTTCGCGCTTATCGTGATGACGTTAATTGCGTTCGCATTTGGTTACCACCTAGTCGCATCCATTGGTGGCGCGGATATGCCAGTTGTTGTTTCTATGCTTAACTCGTACTCAGGTTGGGCAGCGGCGGCAGCAGGTTTCATGCTTGCAAACGACCTATTGATCGTAACAGGTGCTTTGGTTGGTTCTTCAGGTGCAATTCTGTCATACATCATGTGTAAAGCGATGAACCGCTCGTTTATCAGTGTTATTGCTGGTGGTTTTGGTCAAGAGATTATCATTTCAAGTGATGAAGAGCAGGGCGAACACCGTGAAACCACTGCTGAAGAAGTGGCTGAAATGCTGAAAAACTCGAAGTCAGTAATCATCACTCCGGGATACGGCATGGCAGTAGCGCAAGCGCAGTACCCGGTGCATGAAATTACTGATGCACTTCGTTCACAAGGTATTGAAGTTCGTTTTGGTATTCACCCTGTCGCGGGTCGTCTGCCTGGTCACATGAACGTGCTACTTGCAGAAGCGAAAGTACCATACGACATCGTTCTGGAAATGGACGAAATCAATGATGATTTCTCAGAAACAGATACGGTTCTGGTTATTGGTGCGAACGATACTGTAAACCCAGCAGCGCTAGAAGATCCGAACAGTCCAATTGCTGGCATGCCTGTATTGGAAGTGTGGAACGCGAAAAACGTCATCGTATTCAAGCGTTCAATGAATACTGGTTACGCGGGCGTTCAGAACCCACTGTTCTTTAAAGAAAACACTTCGATGCTGTTTGGCGATGCCAAAGAAAGCGTAGAGGCGATTTTTAAAGCGTTGTAATCGAAATTGTTTTAAAACTATACAGGGTCAGCACTTGCTGGCCCTTTTTTGTTCCGTTTCAATGTTATAGTAATGCAAATCCTTAAGTTAGCTAATGTCAATTGCTTGTAGATTGATGTATAGTTTTCGCTAATGAAACAAGTAACGGTAACAGTTTGATTAAACAGTTTTTGCTCGGTTTTGCATCAATATTGCCACTATTCTCGGCACCTGCATTATCCGATTCACTACCAGAACGCATAGATACGTTTACAGAGCTATTTAACTATGAAGTGGCTCTTAAATCGTATGATATACGCATTCTGCAATCAAATTACCCTACGAAGTTACTTTCACCTGATTCGTTGCTTCCTCAAACTTCTGACTATCCTTTGAAGGATATTCAGCAGCTCTACAGCTTGGCGAATACATGTCGAGGGAAATTACCTCTCAGCCCTCTAATTACTGAACCTCTAGTATTTACTCGTGCTATTTGTAAGGGAACGCAATTAACGCCGCGTTGGTTCTCGCGTAGTGGATTAATTCACCCGGGTGGCGGTACTTACGCGGCGCGCTATGTTGAAAAGTATCCCGAGTTGCGTCCTAAACTTGCTCAGTACATGCACATTAAAGAGCGTGACAACGAAGAAGGTGACGAGCTACTAGAAAGCTTGCAAAATATGGACGATGACGCCATTAATGCTCTAATTGCAGGAGCAAGTATGTTTATTGAAGGCAAGGAAATGTGGCTTCGTCGTGGAGACCGTTACTTCGTATTTTCCAAAGATGTTTGGCAAGAAAACGTCGCGAATGCAGGTCTTTCTTATACATTAGCGTCACAAAGCAAAAGCTGTTTCGTGAAACGAGGCAATATATGTTGGGATGTAGAAGATCACTCGCAAGTATTGCGGATCAGTATGATCATCCTTGTCATTGCAAACATCTTGCTTGTCATTGGCTGGGCGGTGTACCGTTGGAACAGTAAGCGTGAAGAACTTCGTAGCCGTATGCTGGTCTTACAGATCTTAACGCATGAGCTTCGAACGCCAATTGCTTCACTATCGCTAACCGTCGAAGGATTTAGACGAGAATTTGAGCACTTACCTGAAAGTGTGTATGACGAATTCCGAAGATTATGTGAAGATACTCGCCGATTGCGTCAATTGGCGGAGGCAAGTAAAGATTATTTGCAATCTGATAACCAAATGCTTGCAACAGATTGGGTTCCATCTGTAGCAGAATGGCTAGAATATAAGATTGAAGAAGAATTTGATAACGCTGTGCTTTTCAACATCAACGAAGATGTAGCGGCAAAAGTTAACGTTTACTGGCTTGGAACATGTATCGATAACTTATTGCGAAACGCACTTAAGTATGGCGTTCCACCGGTTGAACTGAATGTTCAAACCAGTGAAGAAAAAATCGTATTCCAAGTCCGAGATGCCGGTGATTTGACTTCTAAAGACTGGGCAAATTTGAGAAAACCGTTCGTAAGTAAGAGCGGGTTAGGACTTGGATTAACAATCGTTGAATCTATGGTAGGCCGCATGGGCGGAAAAATGTCCCTAATGGGACCACCTACAACCTTTATATTGGAGATACCTTGTGAAACAGACACTGCTTCTCGTTGAGGACGATAAAAACTTGGCTGATGGCCTGTTAGTAAGCCTGGAACAAGCAGGATATGAGTGTTTACATGTGGAGCGTATTGCCGACGTCGAACCTCAGTGGAAAAAAGCGGATCTTGTCATCCTAGATCGCCAGCTACCTGACGGTGACTCCGTACAACATCTCCCTGAATGGAAGAAACTTAAAGACGTTCCAGTTATCTTGTTAACGGCTCTTGTTACCGTTAAAGATAAGGTAGCTGGTTTAGACTCTGGTGCAAATGACTATCTTACAAAACCGTTTGCAGAAGCTGAATTGTTCGCGCGTATTCGTGCTCAACTGCGTGCGCCTGACTCTGCTGATCAAGCTAATGCAGATAAAGTGATGACGAAAGATCTGGAGATCGATCGCGCAACACGTGAAGTTATCTTCAAAGGTGATTTGATCACGTTAACTCGTACTGAGTTTGATTTGCTTCTGTTCTTGGCGTCAAACCTAGGCCGCGTTTTTACTCGTGATGAACTACTAGACCATGTATGGGGTTACAACCATTTCCCTACAACACGTACCGTAGATACCCACGTACTTCAACTTCGTCAGAAATTGCCAGGCCTTGAAATCGAAACGCTTCGTGGCGTAGGCTACAAGATGAAAGCATAATCGATAATGAAAACGCTACTCCCTGTAGTTCTCTCGTTAGCGTTAGTGAAACCAGTCCAAGCGATGGACTGGTTTCAAACCAATACGCCACTGACACAAGCTCATCAACACCTGCTTGAAGATGACCTCGCAGGGATGTTCAACTCGTTGGTTGAGTTATGGCAAACAGAGCCAAGCAAAGATCTAACTCCTCATCTCAATGACTTACTCGGTCAATCTCTTTCGAAAAATTGTGGCAAATCACTGACAGGTGTTACCTTGCCTGATTGGATCAGTGGCGTAAACGTGATTCGTCAAACTATCCAAAGTCCGGGGCGCGATACTTTCCGTTTGGTGATCAAACTTAGAGCGACAACAGATATTGAGGACATATCGTTTCGTCGTTGGGTTGATGAGTCTATATCTGGTGACAGCTCTTTCAGTTATGAAGAGCAAGCTGATGGGACAGAAATAGCAAACGAACGCAGTTTTCTCAAGCGATACAACCTCACAGGTAAACTGGAAGCCGGTTTGTATCACTTGTCCGTTGTATCTAAAGATAAACAAGTTTACCGAACTTGGGTGATACTCGGAGACTCAAACTCCTCCCAATATGTTCGCTGGACATCAAAAGAGAACTGGAAAGTAGAAAAGAGTGCACTTCGCAATCCTCATTGCCCATTACCTCAATTAGAGGTCGGTCTATACGACTATGTGGATGGCCAGTATGAGCAGATGTGGAAGAAAACCTACGAATCTAATTACCCAAACTCACTTGAATTAGCTGGTGTACCAAACGATAGATATGTTTTAGCGGTAAGTATCAACAGTAGACGTTGGCAAGGGGACATAATTGTTGAGCAAGCTCAAACAATCAGCCGTACTTATGATCTTTCTCAGGAAGAATAATTAAAGAAATAACATTTGTGCCGATATAAGTTCAGGAAGAACTAAAAACACAAGTGTAGTATGAAAACCCAATTCAAAATTTTAGCCACCACCATTACAGCATCACTATTTGCGAATGTCGCTTCTGCTGCGACTTATGCTATTGAAGCACGTAGCGATGCAATGGGTGGTGTTGGTACCGTTTCTGCCTCTTATCTGACCGCTCCATTTTTCAACCCTGCGTTGACTGCAATTTACCGCCGCAATGACGACGCGGGTATGATCATTCCAAGTTTCGGTATAAGTTATGACGATCAATATGATCTTATTGACGAAATCGAGCGCATCAGTAAGCTGACCGATGTTGATGAGATCAAAAAGTCCATGGACGCTATTGACGGCAAAAAAATGGATTTTGACTTAGGTGGTGTCGTTGCCGTTGGTATTCCAAATAAATTCTTATCAGCAACTGTCTACGGAAAACTCTACACAGAGTCATTTGTTCAACCTAATGTTGATACATCAGGTGTCGATCCACTAACAGACAGCTATGTTCAAGGTGTTTCGATTGGCGTAGCGGAGGCGGGGGTGTCTCTTGCCAAGTACACCAACTTTATGAATCAGCATCTTTCTTTTGGTATCACCCCAAAACTGCAGCGCATCTATACATATTCGTATGCGACCAGCTTTAAAAACTTTGATACCAAAGATCTCCGTGAACACGAAACTGCTGAAACTATGTTTAACTTAGATGCGGGTGCACTTTGGTTCTTCGGTCCATATCGTTTGGGTATCTCGGCTAAAAACTTGATTGGAAGAGACGTGAAAACCAAATCGTTCCAGTACAACACTGATACGATTCAGTCATACGAATACAGTATGAGACCTGTTTACACAGTCGGTGCGGGTATCGTTGCAGACTACTTTACCATGAGCGTCGACTACGACTTAAATGAAGAGAAACGCTTTTCCTCATTTGATGACAACACCCAAATGATTCGAGCTGGCTTCGAAATAGACATTTTGCGCCAAATGGCACTACGAGGTGGCTATATGAAAAACCTTGCGAGAAGTAATGATGAAGGGACGATTACGGCTGGTATAGGCTTATCGCCATTGAACCTGATTGAATTAGATATTGCTGCGAGATACACAAACGAAAATGCAATGGGCGCATCCATTAATTTCCTTGCGACCTATTAACTGAATCGTTATAGTCGGCTCCTCACATTGAGGAGCCTTTTTTTATGTTTGACGATTTACCACCTATATCGCACAAAGAGCAGCAAGAAGCTGTAGAACGAATTCAAGAACTGATGGCAAAGGGCACAAGTACAGCCGAAGCGATCAAAATCGTGGCAGAGCAGATTCGCGCAGAATACGCAGCCAAACAACAAGACAGTTAATAGAAGAAGCAGGGCACAGACCCTGCTTTTTTTTGCCCCTTTCTTAATCCATTTCCCATCAAACAATTTAAGTCATTCCTTTACCGCGTAACACAACCTTCTTAACTACAGCAGTAAAAGAGCCAACCATTTAGACGAAAGTAGCAGGTAAAATTTTACCAACTCATCTTTATCCATAAGCATGCTGCAGTGGCTACTTTATAGTCATTCAGGTCAATCTGGGTTAAAGTTAATATTAATCAGTAAGTTATCGTAGAGTTATTTGCTTTCCCAAGGTTTTTGTGTGATTTAAATGTAATTAAATTACACAACAGCCATTAAGGGGGATAATTAGCCAGTATAATGTGTTGAATTTTCCATTAAGATACAGTGTCACAAAATAAAATTGGAATTAGGTGCTTATATATAGTTCCATACAAAGACAGTAAGTACTTGCAGACGGTGTGTCAGAACTGCTTATCCAGGGGCTATATCATTAAAATTGCGGCAGAGTTTTTGATGATCTTTAATCTAGATTTTCAGAGCGCTTAGAGGCAGGAGCCACTACGGACTTAGTTTTACAGCATCGGTTACTAGTCAACTTAAGTTACGGTGTAATGTTTAGTGAGAGGCTTTTGATGTTTTAGGGGGATATGTTCGAACAGCTGAGCTCTTAGAGATGGGGATTTGGATGTTTTCATTTAGATATCGGCAGGTAAGCCGATGTTTAGTGTGTTCGATAAGCTAGACTAAAAGTAGTACCATTCAAAATAGGAGAACGTAATGAGTTATGGACATATTTTGGTCGCGGTAGACCTTACTGATTCCAGCAAAAAAGTCATCGATAAAGCAGTTTCTTTAGCGAAAGATGAAAAAAGTAAGCTTTCCTTAGTCTATGTAGATGTCGATAAGATTATTCTAGAGTTGAAAGAAGAACGAAAGTTGCAGAATGCATTACAAAAGCTTGCTGACGAGTGTGATTACGAAGTCCATGACAGTATGGTTGTAATTGGTGATCTTCACATCAAGCTCTCCGGAATTGCGAAGGAAGTAGGGATAGATCTCGTTGTATGTGGCCATCATCATAGCTTGTTGAGTCGTTTCTTTTCTTCTGTCCCTAAGCTTGCGAACGCCATAGAAGCTGATTTGCTAGTCGTGTACTTAGATGATTAAACAATGATGAGTAAAAGCCGAACCAAAGGTTAGTTCGGCTTATATCGTTTATCGAGTTAACGAGAATGGCTTTTTGGACAAAACAGAAACGGATTCAGCATTTGAAGCCATGTCAAAATGTACGTTAACTTGGACGCCTTCTCGCTCAAAAGTAACATCGTCAAAATCTGTCATGGCGATTTTGAACCCGTTCTTTGCAAAAAGGCCAGTAACCATGGTGCGCTGTTTAATTTCTAAAGCGGACGCCAGTAATTTATCCATAGCCAATATCCTTGTTTTTTATGGGGGTCACAAACACCATACCGCTCGCAGATTATGAAATCAATTGATTATTGAGCTGTACTAGATTTATGTTTTAGTCAAAGTCAATTGATGCACTATTTAACGTGATATGCATTCATTAGAAGCATTTCCGAGGATATGTTTTACCACGATCTCTGTGACGCAAAGCATCATTCCTCTATTGAGATAATTGAATTGACAATATCGTTAACATAATTTGTTACAACTTAACTTTGTTTTTGAGTGTTATTTGTCATTTTTCGGCAGACCTCAAATGAGTAAGTCCAACTGGATGTGACACCGTAATTATAGTTACTTTTCCCCTAAGATCGCTGTGAGCTCTAACCTTATGAAAGATGAAACTTCGGCCAGCTTTCTCGGTAATGGATTTTGATAGGGGTAGGCGACATACATTGACTTTTCTGTGCTGTATGTATGGGTAACTTTTAAAAGTTCTTGATGACTACTGCCTTTTAACAGGTAGTTGGGTATTACGCCCAATCCCACACCTTGCTCAACAAAGTTCAATAAAATTGATGTATTATCGACCTCTATCACATCACAATAACTTTTTCTTATTTCTTCCTTATTCGAATGATTTTTATATATAAGAAGAGTGCTACTTTTTTCATTGCTGTTGTTAGAAATTAGAACATCATTATAATTCCCAACTTTATGCGCAATTAAATTATCATCAACAACATCATTTAGTCTTATTGCAATATCAACATTGCTTTCTAATAAATTCTCGACCTTATTACTAGACGAAATTTCAAAAATTACCGCAGGGTATCTCTCTTGTAATTTTCTCAAAATACTGCCGAAAATTGATGAAGCTATAGAGTTTGGCATTGTTATCTTGAATTTACCGCTAATACAGTCAGTCAGTGATCTGGCTCTATAGTTTAGTTCTTGTAGCTTACTTAATGTTTCAAGAGCCAGAGGACTAATACTTTTCCCATGGTCAGTTAAGACGAGCTTTCGAGTCGTTCTATGCACCAATGTTACGCCTAAAGCAGTTTCAAGCATCGCGAGTTGACGACTGACTTGAGCCTTTGATTTTCCAAGTTCCTTAGCTGCTTCAGTTAAAGAGAGGTGTTTGCATATTGCCGCGAAGTTGATGAGTTCGCTATTGAGCCATTCCATGATTGTTACCTATCTGCAACTCTGAGTCACGTTGTCTTTTTGGAGGCTGAACAGTATAACTTGCATCAACGGAGGGGGAAAATGATATTTAAAAGTTACGAAGAAGTGGTTTCTGAATACCACTTGGAGCAGATTGTTAATAATATAAAAAATGGGATTATTAACGTTTCAGGCAGTGACGATATTAAATCTTTAGTCAACGATAGGAACTATAAGGTTGACATTATATCAAAAATAACATCTTTGAATAAAAGTAAAGTTAGCATGTTAATTGAAGCGGCTTGCGTTATCCATAATGAAATTACTGTACCAAAAATATAAATAAAATTATTTTAGTAATCGATGTTGCATTATCAAGTTTAAGTACAAATTATGTTGAGGTTTATGAATATGAAAGTAATAAAACAAAATACGAAACAATTATCCTTGCCAGAAATAAGTTTTTCTAAGTTAGTTGTACAAACCATAAATTTTTATACTAGAGTATTTCGCGTGTTGTTTGGTGGTGAGTTAAGGCATCGGTACTCAAGAAAGCAAAACGTACGGGCATCCGAAGAGCTAAGCGACCATATGAAAAGAGACCTTGGTTTGTGAAGTTATAAATAAAACAACAGCTCAATAAGCCGAACCTTTGGTTATGAGGTTCGGTTTTTACACCTCAAATTTTCATGAAAAAATAAATTATTACACTGACGTATACACGAGATCGTTGATAAGGCTTGGTATAGCCGTTCCAAACATTGCTTCAACCTGAGGTACCATGTGGGCTTGAAGCAATGATAATCCACAGATAAAAGCAGTATGGGAAGGAACTGCAAAAAAGTTTAATGGGCTTGGATTATCAGGTATTTCAATGGCTTGTGCCGGATTGGCTCTAGTGATTGCAAGTCCACAGGAATTACTATTACAGTGCGCATTATATCTGCTTATGTTGAATGCGATTGCATATGCCAGTCCTATAAAATGTCTCTCTTTTGAGGGACTACTCAATGAAGTATCACGAAATGACTAAAAACTATATTTTTCGTGAATTTGAATGTGGTTTATCCGTCGAACAAGCTGCTGAACTTTGTTTGAAAAATGTGAGAACGGTCAAAGAATGGGATAAGGGGAAAACCATTCCTCCTGAGTGTAAACGACTCATGAGAATGACAAAAGGAAGGGAACTGAGCCCATCAGAACAATGGGAGCACTTTAAAATGCACTACGACAGACTAGAGCTTCCAACAGGACAGCTGGTAACGGCTCAGCAAGTTTTGACTGGAATTGCGTTGTTAGAGATTGGAGCATTGACTGATTTAGAAGCTGCGGGAAAAGTATTAAAGTACGCTAGAGCATTGAAAAAAATCATGTAAAAGTATAAAAGTTAGGCTATGAGCCTAACTTTTATTTCTTTATATCAAGCTATTTTTACTTAGAAAGTTATAAACAAACTCAGAAATATTTTTGTCAATTGATTTAACGCTACTGCGCTCTAAAATATCTACGTAGTTTTTATCTAAGATAGAATTGTAGTCAGAATAAATTCGACCTTGAGGATCTAAGTACAAGTCAAAGTATAAATCGTCACCATCTAAAGATACAGTTTCAAATTTAACTCGCAATCTGATGTTTCCATCTATAAAGACAACTCCATATTTTGATTTGAATTCATAAGACAATAAATTAATAGTTATAATGTTATTTTCAAAACTAACATAGTCTGAAGATTGTAAGTAATTTCCCAGCATAGAGTATTGCTCTATTAGTTTAGGGAAAAAATATTCTTCGCATTCTAGTATATCTAAGTACATAAATAGACTCAGCCTCTATTCTTCTTCTCGGTTTTGTCTTTACCGTGATTGTAACCATCTTTCACATATCGAACACCAGGTGGACGAGGTGGAGGAGGTGGAGGACTTGGTTTTTTATCATTCTTGTTGTCATCTGTCACAAACTTTACTCCTCATTAGAGAACGTCCTTTGACCTTGGCGATGAGAAGTTGGTGATGGGTTCTCCACCGGAATCGTTACATGGTTGCGTACAGAGCGAATTCCTATCGGTCGCGATGGTGGCGATGATGGTTTTGTCTGTTTCTGAGGTGCGTCCTTCTCTGACATTTATATGTGCTCCTGATAGATTGGTTTCTTCGATTAAAATAGGTTTTGTAGGGTGTTTTAAATCTAGCTTAAAAGCTATAAAAATTGCGAATGCTAACGAGAAGGGTAAGAAAGATATTACTAACCACTTTACTGACTCAAAAGCCTTTTGAGATCTTTCATCGTTAAGCTTGCAATTATGATGTGTAGAATTTATCAAGTTCTCTTTGATAAAGAGTTTAAGTTCTTTATCCGCAAAATCGGGGTCATTTTTGTACTTAGTGTAATAATCATTAGTGTCTTTATAATAATCATCAAACACTAATGGAGATTGTAAATATTGATAAGTACTACCATAGAATGAGAAAATAGAGTATCTCATGCTCTTTAATACGAAAATAAAATACATTGCCATCAAGTTATAAAATACCAGAGAGATTAATTTATTATTTTCATAATCTATAACTTGTAATGTATACGTAGCTAAATTAAGCCAAGCAAACGTGAAAACGATAATCGTTTGCAAGCGAAGGTCAATTTTCTGCTTGGACTCTATTTCGTGATAATACTGTTTTTCGTAAAAAACAAATTTATTGTCTGTATACATTTCAAACACTGCTATTGAGATAAGGGAGCTACCCCTTGCATAAAAACATGAATATAGTACACCATAGAGTTTAAAGAACTCAACTATGTTCAGTTCTATAAGTGGCATTGCTATGAAGGCCTAACAATAGGTATCGACCAGCTCCAGTTCTCTCCGAAGGTCAGAGGATCGTTTAGAAATGGCCTGCAATACATAATTTGCATAGCACGAGCGTGCTAAATCAATTATTTTCTTGATTTTGTGTGTATACGGTTTCATATTATTGACACACATCAAACGCCTGTTAGGAGGCACAATGTCTAATGAGTACATGGGAGATATTCTAAAAACAATCCCACATTGGGATAAAGCAAATAAGAAGTGGAGAACTGAATATTCCACACTGACAGACACTGAGAAAAAGCATGCAGCAGCATCAGTTGTTTTAGAATTGATTAAAGCTGATATTTCTGCAACGTCACAACGTACGGGAACAAGGCTAGATGAGCATCTAAGCAATTTACCGAAATATATATCTCAGGTAATTGTGGCGTTAGAAGAAGACGAGTAAAACGAAACTTTTATGCATGCTTGTATTTAGTAGATTCAGCCGAGCTTTTATAGTTCGGCTTTTTTGTACCAGAGCACAAGGTTAGTAAGGAGTGGGAATTTACCCCCGTAATACAGATTCGGGGGTTTGCTCCGCTTTTAGGTCCCTCCCGCAAAGCGGGCCCCTCCCAAAATGCTCGCAATACCGCGCACATAATAAAAAAGGGCTCGTATAGAGCCTCATGATTAAGTTCGGTGTGGAAGTGCCAAGGTTTGGTGTCCTACATGTTCCGCTTCCTCGGTCTACGCAGACTGCGCTAGCTTCGACGCTGTGGCGAGCGGTCTAGATATGGACAGGCATGTTTTGCTGCAATATGTCTGATGGCTTTTCTCTTTGGCCGCACGTGAAAATCCTCTCTGTTTCTTCCCAAGTCACTCGATACACGCAATCGCTCAACACTTCGAACTGATACCCAATCTTTACCAAGTCCAGATGATCGAAACTGAATAGCTTGTCGCGACCATCGTACACATCGATGTATATCTTGTAGAACGTCAGGTCACGGTCGAGTTCGGCAGCATACTTCAGCCGTTTGGCGTAGGCGATTTGCTTTGCGTATCCGGTGATATAGAAGTCGTAGTCTTCCAAAGGCCCGAACCCTGATGCTTTCTTTTTCTTCTTCGCTTTGGTTTCTGCCGTATCTACCGTTGGCGTTCCGTCAGGCAGCTGCGCTTGTACTGGCTGTGGTGGTTTAACGGGGTCGGGCGGTTGCTCTGGCTCCGGCCACCAAGCCCAGATATTGAAAACCAATCCAAGCGATAGCAGCACCCCCGTTCCGACGACAGGCCAACGCTTCCAGAACGGGCGAATGTCTTTTGCTTCGGCTTCCTGCACTTGCTTGTTGGATTGCGAATGACTCTTATAGAACGGGAAGTATTCCGACTTATAAAATCGGGTAGAGGTGTTCACCACTTCACCGGCACAACCATCTTGCACTTTCTTGGTGTAAGAACTGGTTGAACCCATGGCCGTGTTCTTTGTGCATCGGTAGGTCACTTCAATCATGTCCTTAATGTCTCGATGCACTTTGCGGATGTTCTGCGTGAGCAAGATAATATCGACACCGTAGTGACGGTGTATTGAGTACCATTCTAGAATGGGCGCGGCCAAGCCTCGACTTGGCAAGCTCATGTGCGCCTCATCGACCACATAAAGTGGTCCTTGTCCTTTTTCATTGCGCCATTCGTCCGAGTAGTCTTCAATCTGGCTGAACGGGCGCGAGGTTGAACCGAAATCCGTTAAACGGCCATCCACGATTTTGATGAGTTCTCGAACGTCTTCACCAAACACCTTAACGAACCAATCAATGTTTAAGGTGATATTGGTGATGACTTTGCGGCCATCCTTAATGGCCGGAATAATGTGGTAGGCAACAGCCTCATAGGTTTTACCGCCACCTGGTCTTCCTGCTATGGCGTATATCATGAACCTAACCTCGTAAACGGAATCAATTGCAGCATCAAACGCACCGTAATGGCGGCCAGAATGATGGACAGACATTGAGGCACGCCAACTGCAGCCATGACCCAAGCCACCGTAGGCGGAATGCTGGTCATGTACTGGCTCATATCGACCGGAGCGAATAGGGAGAACACTCCAGAGAGCAACAGATTCACCATTGCCATGATTTGCTCAACCGCCCAAAAGAACAGGTCTTTGAGCATGTTGACCAGCGAGATTAAAAGTTGATAGAGGAACACCAACAACTTGTTAAATAAATCGACTAACCAATCCATATTAACCTCCAAAAATAATACGACGCGCCGCAAACACTGACGTCATGATGAGCACCGCACGAATAAAACCGAACACCCAATCAAAGCTGATTTGCTCTTCAAAACTGAAGTCACCGAAGAACGGCACAGGGAGCACGAAAGAAGGGCGCTTGGCACTGGATAAGTCAAGGTCACCAAACGAGCTGACAAAGTTGTCGATGGTGTTATGTTTGAGATTGTCTAACTGACCGGACACCAAACCACCTAAGCCATCGGGATAGGCCGACTCATAAAAACCTGTACAGGTTTGAGATTCGATGCACGTACCACCCGTACCTGCGCCAGACGTATCTGTGTTGGCAATGCCGTCTAAGATGTCGGAAATGCCGGAAACATCCTCCGCGATACCATCCATTGCCCCTGCAATTTTCTCTACATCATCACCCACACCACTAATTGCATTGGTGTTCTTGTTCACGGCCGTGGTGATGTCAGCATTCGCTTGTTGGATAAGGGCCTTAGTGTTTTCGTAAATCTTGTTGTCGTTGATTTGCTGCTTTTGAATGGCTTGCGTATTGGTGACCATCGACGCATTCAATGCAATGATTTGGTTTTGAACGTCAGCACTGGCTTGATTGATGTCGATGTTCATATCATTTAGCGCCTTGTTGACATCCGAGTTCAAGCCTTTAATCGCATTCAATACTGCCATGTCTGTTGAATCATCAGTATCAGGGTCTTCAACATCCGGCTTTTTCTCAGTATCCGGTGGATTCACCGTATTGGTTGAGCCATCAGGTAATACGCTAGGGTCTTCGATGTCGCCTGTTGGGTCGTCAGGGTCATGAATTGGGTCATCAGGAATGATAGGAGTATCAGGGCCATCTTTACCCCAGAAGAGTGTGCCACCTTCACACTGATTGCCCGTGAACTGGAAGTTACCGTGACATAATGTGTTTTGAGTCCATTGACCAGACTCGACATCCGTACAAAGCGTAGTATCACTGGGAATGCGGCCTAATTCGCAACGGGTTGCCCCAAAGTCGCCATAGCATGCCCCAGTGACTTGTTCACCGTAGACGTACGCAACCCATTGAAGCAGCTTGGTTTCATCAATGGATTTTTTGAACTGGCAAGCGTCCATACAGGTGCCATCAGGGTTTTCACCATACTCACATGCAGGAACGATGGGTTCACATGAGACGACGTACCCGTCTTCTACTTTTTCATGGTCGGGAGGACATTGAGCTGAATTTTGAAAGAATCCTGCTGCACGATAAAGAGGCCAAGAAGCACTGGTTGTGTGACACATAATATCTACAACGTATTTGCCATGCCTCAAATAACAGGACTTAGTCGAGAAATCTTTGTAGTTAACAAACTTGTTTTCATAACAAGAGACATAAGAGGCAGGGTTAACTCTCATACCCAATAGCAACTTACAATCGGGATAAGCTGAAACGTCTGAAACCTTATATGTTGGTTGAGCCGCGCTTGCATTAAGTGATAAGAACAAGCACGAAAACAGAAGTAAAAAGAGTGATTTATTCACGTTTTCACCATTAAAAAAGGGGACCGAAGCCCCCTTATCCTCTAAAGTTTTGGCTGGCCACGTATCCGGCAATGCCACCCAAAAGCACAAAGACGATGAGTTGGACATCGTGGAGAACGGCCAACATAAACTTAAGCCTTGTTCACAGCACGCTTAGCAAGAGTGATGGATTTGTAAGCCATAGTAATGCCGACAATCACCAGACCTGCCGCGCCGATTTTGGTTGCTACACCAGATAAGTCGATAGCGGAGAACGGGTCAGCCGTACCACCTTCCGCCGCCATAGCAGGGACAGAAAGCACCGCAACAGTGACGGTTGCCGCCGCTTGTTTACCGAACTTTTTAAGCGCGTTTAGACGTTTCATAACAGATTCCTCAAAGTAGTTTTATTAAACGTATTGCCATCTTGATGGCGTAAGTTGAGAGATAGCCGCCAACGAACACCAAGGTAAAACCCAAGCCGAACGCTTGAGATATCTCTCCTGGAGTCAGCTGTGTGTAGCTCATTAACGTGTCATATTCTTGAGCTGTCACCATGACATAACCACTGCATGAAGCCGCTTCAATGTCAGGAACGACAGCGAGAAAACCGTCCACGTTAGGTAGAGCACACACAGGCATAACGAAATTCCTTATTTAGCCTTTAGCGAGGCTTCAAAATGTTTCTTGATGTCGTCATCCACAGGGATGAGTTCCGTAACGATGGCACCCGCCAATGGGTCTTCTGGGTTAATCTCCAAGCGCAATTGGTATTCACGACGAGGAACGAGAGCACCAGTACGTTCAAGTAATAGGGCGTATTGATGATCAATCATCAAAGGTTGATCCCATTGGGGATTCACATCACCGGATTCACCGATAGTGCGGCGTTTGAATTTCTCCGAGTTGATTTCACGTAGAGGTCGTGACACGTTCAGTTGAGCACTGTCACCACGTGCTGAGTTCCAAGTGATATCCATGCCAAGTACAAAAACGGATTTAGCCATTTGTTAAGTCTCCAATATGTGAGTCACCAACTTGCCGTAGGTATCGGGGAAGGTGAATTTCGTTCCATCACGGACAAGGGAACCGACCACGGTTTCAATGTCGCCCTCATGGAACTCGATAAGTGAATTAAGGATTTTCCCGTACTGGCGACGCATCCAGTGCGCAGAGGCCAACAGGTCTAACGCCGCGCGTTTCGTCGGGACGGGTTTGGTATTGAATTTCTTTGCAGTAGAAATCGAGGCTGCGAAATCATTCAGCGCGGCATACGCGCCAGCCGGATTCAGCAACACATCAACATTCCATTTTTTAAGCTCGACTTCGGAGCGATACCAGACAAGGCCAGTGTTCGCGAGTTTCTGCTCAAGAGCCTTGTTGTAGATACGCCAGTAAATGCGCGAGGTACGCGAACCAATCGAGTATTGCTCTTTGGTGTAAATCGGTTTGCCGTCTTTGCCGATACTGGCAATGGTCATATCTTCATGAAGCACAGGGCCACGACCACGTTCGGCGGTGCGGAAACAGTCGTCACGCCACGCCTTGTAAGCGTATTCGCAATCAAAAATCCCGTCGTAATCGTCATAGGCCAAGTCAACACGCGCCAAAGTTTGCACACCAAGTACATTGGTCAGCCAGTCATGTAGCGACCACGTAGGACGACGGGCAAATACATGCTTGCATCCCGTTCCGTTGATTTGGAAATGCACCGTGTCATTGTTACCGCCGATACCAACGAAGCCGCAGAAGTCCTCACCATCTGGCGAAGTCAGTTTCATGGATTCGGTGTAGAACTGGAAACCCAAACCGCGAGGTGCTGACAGCGACAAACCAAGCACTTGGTTGGTGAAGATGCGCAAGCAGTCTTCCAAGTAATTGCGATAGCAGATATCAAATGCTTTGTTGTACGCATCAATCTCGTCGGAAGTCTGAGCGACCGTCGGATTAAACACAGGTGGAGCAGGGAACTTAGGTGCACGACAGTGACGCTGTAACAGTCCAGATTTGGCAAAGCCTTTGTATTCCTCATGCTTGTGCAATCGACGAACCGCATCATGACAATGACGTAAGTCTTTCACTGCAAACGTAAAACACAGGTAATCAATATGAACGCTTTGCTCATCGAAACTTTTAAGGATGTTAGTTGCAGTAGTCATCAAACACCCCCAAATTGATACGTTGTTCAACGGTCGTGTTGGTGATGGACACCAACTCATAAGAAGTAAACTGAGAGGAAGCCCAAGACTCAAGATGAGACATGGATTTAAGCAAATCCCATTCGTCGCAACCTTTGACCAACACAGAAACCGTGTAGTCAGGCAGCAAGTCGTAATAGATGATTTGAGCTTCGTTCATGGATTAAGCCTCTGAACTAGGCTTAGTGACGCTGTCACAGTTTTGATTGTTTTGGTTTTCAATCAGTGAGTTAACGGCGTGAATCAATCGACGAGTCATTTCACAATCAGCCAGTGCACGGTGCGCTGTTAAGTCAGACACATCAACATTCTGTTGAGCGCAAGCGTTGGAAAGTGATTGCCACTTGTAATCTTCATGGTGTTCATTCCAAACACCAAAGAACTCTGCATACCAAAGCATTGCGCACTGAGGAACACAGAACTTGAAAAACAAATCGTGAACGGATTGCACGTAAGCAGCGTTACAGTGCTTATCCAAAGATTGGATAATTAAGCGCGTATCAAAATCTGAGTTGTAGATGATGATTGGGCGACCGTTAAGAAGCGGAAGAAAATGGTTTGAGAAGACTAAGTGAAAGTCGGGTGCATCCTTAACGTCTTCATCGGTGATGCCATGAATAGCCGTTGCGTCAGCAGGAATCGAACATGTAGGTTTAACAAGTTCGTTCACGATAACTTTGCCAGTGTGAGCACAAATAGCTGTGAACTCGACAATTTCTGCTTGAGAACCTAAACCAGTAGTTTCCGTATCAAGAATGATCGCGTTCTGAGTAGAGAGTTTTTTCATAGCAACACCAAGCAAATTTAACTGAGTAACCAAATTTGGTTATTAGCGTAATCACCAAAATTGGTTAGCACAAGACACCAAAAATGGTGATTGATAAGCTAAACTGACGGAAACGGAGGAAGCGGTATGTATCAGAACAAACTATTAGATGCCTACAAAAAGGCTCAAAGTTACGTACAAGACAAACAAATTGCAGCGGATATGAATGTGCCGCCGCAGAGAATCAGTGATTTCCGCAAAGGAAAGCGTTATATGACTGATACACAAGCAATTTTTCTTGCAGAGCAATCAGGTTTAGACCCTGAGATTGCATTGCTGGGTTGTCACGCTGATCGCAATGATAATCCGCAGATAAAAGCAGTATGGGAAGGAATTGCAAAAAAGTTTAATGGGCTTGGATTGTCAGGAATCTCAATGGCTTGCACTGGATTAGCCTTAGTGATTTCAAGTCCACAGGAACCACTATTACAGTGCGCATTATATGTGTTATGTTAAATATGTTGGGGTTGTCATTAAGTTCATGATCTTGCCGAAATCAACCAGTTACCTATCAGATCACCTACTTGCCAATTTATTGTGATGAGTCTACGATAACTTCATAAGTAAAAATTATGTGGTTTATGTTAGGTTCATGAATTAGTTTATTTAACAGTATTCTGATTTACCATAAAATAGCTAATATCGATCTATCAATCTTCGATTGCTTGTTCTTCAATTAGCTCGTTGTTTATTGCAAATAAAAATGGCGTCTAATCATATAGACGCCATTTTTAGTTTATCTGAGATTTTAATGTCAGGAATTTAGCCACCAGCTAGTTTTACTGCCATGCCTTTCTTTTCAAGGTGCGTTTTGATCTTATCTCTTGCGTCCCCTTGAATTTCGATGGTGCCATCTTTGACTGAACCGCCACAACCGCATACTTTTTTAAGCTCTGCAGCGAGCAGTTTCAAAGGCGCGTCGTCCAGGTCTAATCCTGAAACGATACAAACGCCTTTGCCTTTACGGCCTTTGGTTTGGCGCTGAATACGAACAATACCGTCGCCTTTAGGACGAGCTACTTTTTCTTCTTCCGGTTTAATGCGTCCGGTTTCTGTTGAATATACCAGGGTCATTCTGTTATTTCTTTTGCTGTTGTGCCTGTGCTTGCATCGCTTTCTGCTTTGCAACTAAATAAGCTTCGATGTGTCGTTGAATAGCAGCTTTGCCGCCTTTAATGAGTTTTCCATTAAACATACAGTACCAACCGTTTGGTTCACCAGTGTCGTTTTTAATGGTATAGCCGTTAAAAACTTCTGATTGAACACCACCGGTTGGGTTTGCTCTTTGTCCAAGAGACGCGAATTCTTTCGGGTCAATGATTGATGCTGTGTCACACCACCAATCAATGCTCTTTTTCACCGCCGTCAAACTGCCTTGTAAAACGTGGTTTTTGATTTTAACCTTCCAAATACTGCCATCGGGTCCGCCTGACTGCAGGTTAAAACCTCTATAATTTGAAATTGCCATACCACTGAATCATCTGTTTAATGCGTTAATACAATCATAATTGTTACTGAGCATTATTCAAATATCGCTTGAACAAACCGTGCTCTATTCAACTATTTCTAACACAAAACGTATCGCGTAAACGTTAATCACTTTGCACTATTAATACAATCTTCAAGAAACTCATGGAACTTGTGACCATTGTTTTGAAGCATTTTAGGGAACATTGAAATTGGTGTCATTCCTGGGAATGTATTCACTTCATTCAAGTAAATTTCGTTATCTTCCGTAAGGAAAAAGTCGATGCGAGACAAATGACGAAGGTTCATTTGTTTGAATACGGTTTCTGACGCATGACGAATCTTATCGATCTGTTCTTGAGTCAGGTTCTTCGCTTCTACTTCTGTTAATGAATGGCTTGAGCTGCTGTATTTTTCATCGTATGAGTAAAATGCACCATCGGGTGCGATCACTTCACCTGGCTTAGTGATGTGCAGTTCACCGTTCATTTCATAAGCTGCGACTTCTAACTCACGAGGTTTTACCGCTTTCTCTACAAGTACTTGATCTGAATAACCAAACGCATCGTTTACTGCTTTAGCGATAGCTTGCTTCTCGGTTACACTGTAACACCCAACAGACGAGCCCTGACGTGCAGCTTTAACAAACACTTTTCCCCACTTTTCAAAGGATTGTTCAGCTTGTCTGTGAGCGTGTTCATCATTGCGAGTTAGGAATAAGTAAGGTGTATTTGGAATGTCTAAAGCGTCGTACCAAAGTTTTGATGTGATTTTATTGAAACTGTTGCTGCTTGCTTCTGGTCCACATCCTAAGTATGGGATACCGGCAATTTCGAATAGTGATTGAATGTCACCAGTCTCGCCAGGAAAGCCGTGAATACAAGGCACAATAAAGTCGATCGTTTGATTGGATTCATTCGAGCACAATTGTTTGGTGTTTAAATCAAGGTAAACCAATTCACCTTGATCTGTAACCCAACCTTCATTTTTTATTTCTACGCGAGTGACTTTGACGTTCTGAATTAGGTTTAGTTGTTGTTCAACAAAGTTAGCCGACAACAGTGAAATTTCGTGTTCAGAAGAGCCGCCGCCGCATAATAGAAGAATATTTTTAATCATGAATCAATCTTTCCGTGACCTACAAAAGATACTAGTTAATATGATAAACCTTTGAGGTGTAACGTACAGTTATTTTAGTGTGAGGAATTCTGTTCGAATAGGATTTGACCAAAGAAATAAGGGAGCGTATTGCTCCCTTATTTTGGTTTGATTAGTTGAGTTTGTTAAGCGTTGGAAATGATGAGTTCTTAATTGCGTCAATGCTTTTAACAAAAGGCTTCAACTGTTGGAATTGAGTTGGAAGCGTTGAAATCGCTTGTTGAGCTTCGGCGCTTGTTGCGTAGTCACCGTAAAGAACCGAGAACCACTTTGTGCCGTTGACAACTTTGTAATTCTCCCAAATCGGCTGACCGTTTTGAGGCAGTTTGTTTGCAAATTGATCAACTTTAGCTTGGCTACCGACGGCGACTACTTGGATGGTGTAACCGAATCGTTGAATACCTGCTTGCTTCTTGCTCGGTGGGACGATTTTAACGGGTTTTACCTGCTCTTTTGGTGTGAGTTTCACCACTTTTTTCTCTTCAGGCTTTGCCGTCATTTTCACGACTTCAGGCTTAACGTCTTGTTCTACAACTGCACTTTCAGACGCCATTATAGGCTTAGAGACTGCGTCTGATTTGTAGTCTTCTCGGTAGCTTTCGGAGGTGACATCTGTGATGTAAGTTTCCGAAACACAAGCTGAAAGAAGGACTGATAAGCCGATGATTGCGATTTTTTTCATGAAGTAACAAACGCTCTGGATAAATATTACGATAAATCATGCCGATAGCAGGCCCGTTTATCAAGCATCAAATACAATAATCTGCGAATTTGATGTGATGAGTAACACAAACTCTACAAGCACTGTATAGATTTGCTTCAATGTCCGGTTCGTTTATGTTTTCTGGCCTATTTATTCGTTTATGATTGTTGATATCAACGTAGCAGATTGCAAGTAAGTCGCGACAAGCCGCAGGAGTTCACATGAATAAACTACATAAGCTCTTTAAACCTAGTTCCGTAGCGGTAATTGGCGCCTCTCAAAAAGAACTCCGTGCAGGCCAAGTCGTTATGCGGAATCTTCTGCAAAGTGGGTTTGACGGTGCAATCATGCCAGTTACCCCAAGGTATAAAGCGGTATCGGGTGTCATTGCCTATCGCGATGTTGCTTCCCTGCCCTATACGCCGGATATCGCTATTCTCTGTACTAATGCTTCGCGAAATGAACAACTTCTCAAAGAGCTGGATGAGCGTGGTACTCCATTCGCGATAGTAATTTCTGATGATGCACAAACGCTAGATTTGTCATCTCTTAATATTCGGGTTCTTGGACCAAACAGTCTTGGAATTATCTTACCTTGGCATAATTTCAATTGTACGTTTTCGCCTGTCGCAGCAAAGCCGGGAAAGATTGCTTTTATCTCTCAATCGGCTGCCGTTTGTACCACGGTTTTAGATTGGGCTAACGACAAAAATATCGGGTTTTCTTCATTTATCTCGATTGGGCGTGGACAAGATATTGATTTTGCAGATTTGCTCGATTATTTGAGTATGGATGGTAATACCGAAGCAATATTGTTGTATGTCGACTCCATTCAAGATGCACGACGATTTATGTCTGCAGCCCGTGCCGCTTCTCGCAATCGTCGTATATTAGTGTTGAAAGCTGGTCGTTCAAAAGAAATGAATACGTTCGAGCAGCAAGATGGCGATACGCTCGATGTGATTTATGACTCTGCGATACGAAGAACGGGTATGCTGCGTGTTAGCAATACGCATGAGTTATTTGCTGCGGTAGAGACGCTGACGCACTCAGTTCCGTTGCGTGGAGAACGCTTAGCCATCATCACTAACGGTGGCGGCCCTGCCGTCATGGCAGTCGATACACTAGTTGAACGAGGTGGCAATTTAGCGACTCTGGACGAAGTAACAACCGATCAGCTCCGAGCCATTTTACCGTCTAACTGGCGGGGTGTTAATCCGATAGATCTTTCCGGAGATGCAACGAAAAAACGCTACGTAGATGCGATCAATGCGGTAATGAATAATGATTGTGCTGATGCGATTTTGATTATGCACAGTCCTTCTGCCGTGTCTGATTCTTATGAAACGGCTTTGGCGGTTATTGAAGCCATCAAGAATCACCCTCGACATAAACATTTTAATGTCCTAACTAACTGGTCTGGGGAACAAACATCTCGAGATGCTAGACTGGCATTCACTCAAGCGGGGATACCTACCTATCGTACGCCGGAAAGCGCGGTCGTTGCGTACATGCACCTCGTTGAATACAGGCGAAACCAGAAACAGTTGATGGAAACGCCAACAACAGCAGAGCCACTGCACTCAGGTAGCGTAAATTCTGCAAAAGAATGGGTAGATGAACGACTACTGGATAAAAACACAGTTACACTGGATACACACCAAACTAGCCCACTATTTAAGCTTTTTGGCTTTAATGTTTTGCCTACTTGGATAGCATCGGATGAAATCGAAGCTGTTCACATGGCAGAAAATATTGGCTACCCGGTCGCCGTGAAGCTTCGCTCTCCTGATATTCCTCACAAATCAGACGTACACGGCGTGGCGCTTAATTTGAGAAATAGTCGAGAAGTTTCTAACGCTGCACAATCGATTTTAGATACCGTCAAATTCAGTTACCCATCTGCAAACGTACACGGCCTGCTAGTTCAAGGCATGGCGAAGCTTGGCAGCGCGGAAGAGTTGCGAATCAGTATCGCGGTTGACAAGGTATTTGGGCCTGTCATTTTACTTGGTCAAGGTGGATCTGAATGGAACATCGCTCAAGATGCGGTGGCCGCCCTGCCTCCTTTGAATATGACGCTTGCACGCTATTTAGTCGTGGTTGCATTAAAGTCCGGGAAGATCCGTCTTCAGAAACACAAAGATGCGCTCGATATCACTGAGCTGTCAAAATTCTTAGTTCGTATTTCGCAAATGGCGGTTGAGTTACCTGAAATACAAAGACTGGATATCCATCCAGTATTGGTGTCTGGAGATGACTTAACCATACTTGATGCTGATGTGACGCTTTGCAAATATGAAGGTGACGCTCAAAAACGACTGGCTATTCGCCCTTTCCCTGCTGAATTTGTTGAAACTGTGACACTGCGTGATGGTCAACCAATCCTTCTTCGTCCAATTCTTCCTGAAGATGAGCCACTCCACGCTCAGTTCATCAATAGTGTATCCAAAGAAGATCTCTATAAACGGTTCTTCTCAGAGGTTGGTGAGTTTAACCACGAAGCTTTAGCTAATTTTACTCAAATTGACTACGACCGAGAGATGGCCTTTGTCGCAGTAGCCTTTGATAAAAGTGGACCGTCGATCATTGGTGTCGCGCGTGCGCTGATCACGCCAGACAATAGTGATGCTGAATTTGCGATTTTGGTTCGCTCAGATTTGAAAGGAAAAGGATTAGGAAAAATCTTGATGGAGAAGATCATCAGCTATTGCAAAATTAAAGGCACGAAACAAATGTCAGGTATGACAATGCCTACCAATCGAGGGATGCTGATGCTTGCTCAACGTTTGGGGTTTGAAGTTGATGTCCAGTTTGCAGACGGTACGGCAGATATGGTGCTACCTTTAAATTAATGAGTGAGGAGCGTGCTCTCTTTCTACCGCTCAACTTCTTAGATTCAGTAGACTCATCTGAATCTAAGAAGTAAAAAGTGACGCTGTTACTTTAGTTTCCAATTCTTCTTCAGATACTGAATGCACCAAGATTTCGCTTCACCCATGGTGTTTCTTCTCCACGCTAGAATGATATCCATCGGCTGCTCTTCTGTGCCTTCAATTTGCTTAAGTACGCCTTTTTCTATTAACGGTAGCGCGATTTGTCTAGGTAAGGTACCAATCCCTAAGCCTGCGGTTAATGCTTCTACTTTTGCTGTAAAGTTAGTAACAGTGAGTCTAGGTTGCTTTTGAATGATGTTTATCGAAAGTGCTGGCTGTTCGCGTGCGGTGTCTGCAATGGCAATAATTCGGTATTTCTCTCTTGCTGAATCATCAAACTCGCCACTGCGTTTGTGAACGTAATGCTCGGTTGCCGCAACCCAAATCATGGACATCTTGCCAATTTTCTCTGCTTTCACTTCTTGCGGTAACGTATCCAACGAAGGGCACACAAGCAGATCAGCTCTTCCTGTATTCAGAGATTCCCAGCTTCCTGCAAGAATTTCTTCTTGCAGCCTAATGCGTGTCGAGCTTACTTCCGCCAGCGCATCCACCATCGGAAAGAAGTTTGAAATTGGAATGATGCCATCAAACGCAACAGTAATATCCAACTCCCAACCGTTGGCAAGTAAAGTCGCATCATTCACTAACTTTTCACTCGCTTGCAGAATTGCACGCCCTCTTTCCAAAATGAGCTTACCCGCCTCCGTAAAGAGCGCTTTGTGTCCTGAACGGTCAAAAATATTGATGTCGAGATCTTGTTCGAGCTTTTGGATTTGGTAACTCAGTGAAGATGGTGCTCTATCGAGCTCATTTGCCGCTGCCGCAAAGCTGCCTCTGCGATCTATCGCATCCAAGATATGGAGCGCTTCTAAAGTGATAGGGCTCTGCACGATAACTCCCTTTGTGTGATGTGAATCACAGCTGTGATATTTGGATAGATTTGTCAGAAATCGTTTTCAACAATATAACACACTGATAAATAAAGACTAGAAATGCCAAGCATTCAAGAATAGACGACATCAAAATTTGAATGTTAAAATGATAATGATAATGATAGTAATTATTATTTAGATCCATTAACATTTGCGCGTTGTTATTGCCTATTATGGATTTAAGGTATTGAAACCAATGTATAATAAATCAATTTTATCAGCCTCTATTCTGATTGCACTATCCCAAGGTGCCTACGCTGAAGACCATTCAACCTTCAATGAAGTGGTCGTGACTGCGACTCGTACTAATAGCCAAATCGAAGACACTGCTGCTTCTGTTGCCGTCGTTACTGATAAGAACATCGAAGAAAGCATGGTCACTGGCTTAGATGATATCTTTGAGTACACGCCAGGAGTCACGGTTAAGACAAACTCGCGTCAAGGTGTCCAGAGTATCAATATTCGAGGTATCGAAGGTAACCGAATTAAGGTTCTTGTTGACGGCGTATCTCAAGGTAACCAGTTCGAATCAGGGAATACGTTCATTAACTCTGCTCGCGTTAACGTGGATACCGACCTAATAAAAGCGGTTGAAATTGTAAAAGGTGCAGCATCGTCTCTGCATGGTTCTGACGCAATTGGTGGCATTGTGGCATTTGAAACCAAAGATCCGGCTGATTTCCTTAAGGGTCGTAACTTTGGGGGCCATGCGAAGTTCAACTACTCTTCCGAAGACAATACATTCAGTGAATCTGTTGCACTAGCGAACAAAACGGGCGATTTGGAATCTTTAGTTGCCTATACGCGTCGCGACGGCGATGAACTGGATAACTTTGGAGATCTAGCAGATGCAAGTACTGAAGCGAACAACTTACTGGTTAAACTTCAGTACCAAGTCAATGATGCACATCGTGTTGAGTTCAATGGGAATTATATTCGCAACAAAGGCAACGGAAAGCAGTCTTACAACGGTTATACGAATGCAACAAGTGAAGATGTAACAGAGCAATATCAAGTTGGTATAAAACATATTTGGGAGATGCAAACGGCCCTGGCGGACTCCCTTACCTGGCAACTAGATTGGCTTAGCAAGGAAGAAAACGGCATTACTGATCGTGTTAAAGGCCAGAATATCCAACGTAAAGACTACATCTACGAGGATGAAGGCTACCAGTTTGACTCACAGTTTGACAAATATCTCTCGCTTGGTAGTACAGAGCATTACTTTGTGTACGGTGCATCCTTTAGTGATAAAGACATTAAGAACGTCAACAAAGAGTACAACAGTGCAAGCGCGAACAAAGAAATTTTCTATATTCCTTCTGCGAGCGAGCGTCGTTACGGGCTCTTTTTACAAGACGAGATTACGGTAGGTAACTTTACGATTACTCCGGGCGTACGGTGGGATGCATTTGAAACCGATCCAGGCGATACAAGCAGTAACCCAAGTGGTAACGCGGCTAGCGACTACAAAAAGTTCTCTGATTCTGCATTTACAGGCCGCTTAGGTTCTGTTTATAAGCTTAATGAACAACATCGTTTATTCGCGCAAATCAGCCAAGGTTTCCGTGCTCCAGATTTCCAGGAGTTGTACTACTCTTTCGGTAACCCAATGCATGGCTACATTTTTAAGCCAAATCCTGATTTAAAAGCAGAAGACAGTATTTCGTACGAGTTTGGTTGGCGACATAACAATGACATTTCTAGCAGTGAAGTGTCAGTTTTCTACAGCGACTACGACAACTTCATCGAAAGTAAAACCGTCTCTGGCACTTGGACGCCAGTGACTGACCCTGCAATTCAGCAGTACGTGAATATAGGCAAAGCGACAATTAAAGGTATTGAGTTTTCAAACCAACTTTCGTGGAACAAGTTCATGCCAATCGAAGGCTTTAGCTCTCGTGTAGCAGCGGCGTATACGGAAGGTGAAGATGGAAACAATAATCCACTAAACAGTGTTAACCCTTGGAACCTTGTCGCTGGTTTTAATTACGATTCAGAACAAAACTGGGGAACCACGTTAACCATTAACTACACAGCTTCTAAAGACAAAAGCGACATAAATGACGATAAAGTGTTGCCTCTCTCTGCTGCTACGGTTGTAGATATCACCACGTACTACAAACCTATAAAAGATCTTACGTTGCGAGCAGGTCTGTTCAACGTGACAGATGAAGAGTACTACAATTGGAATGATGTGCGTGACCTTCAGACAGAGAACAAAGATCTGACTCAAGCTGGGCGGAACTGGTCAATTACAGCAAAATACGAGTTCTAAAGCCTCCGAAAACACAAAAGCCAGCTTAATGCTGGCTTTTTTAATTGGCTTTCATTTCAAAAATGTTAAGAAAAGTATGAAAAATGAAAGCTTACTGTTTTGCCATCTCTTTCTTCACCATCACTGCTGCTGCAACGATGAATGCGATGATCAGACCAAGCTCCATGAACTACCCCAATAGCTACAAGAAAATTTACGACCTAAATTAAGAGTCATGGGTAGTTTAGCACTTATCTATTTGGTTGCTACCTTTTAACCAGTAATTTACGATTTTTTCCGATTTAGATCAAAAAAGGCGCTGGAATGCGCCTTTTTGTTATTATAGCGTTAAAAGATTAAGCGTCTGGGTAACCTTGTGGGTTATTTGATTGCCAGCGCCATGTGTCTCCTGTCATCTCTTCAAGAGTACGTGATGCTTTCCAGCCTAGTTCATTCATTGCTTTTGAAGGATCTGCCCAACATTCTGCAATGTCACCAGGTCGACGTTCAACCAGCTGGTATGGCACATTTTTACCGCATGCGCTTTCAAATGCTTTTACCATTTCAAGAACGCTGTAACCATTACCGGTACCAAGGTTGTAGATGTGCAAACCAGCTTTACTGCCGACTTTTTCTAGCGCAGCAACGTGGCCATCTGATAGATCCATTACGTGAATGTAATCACGAACACCAGTACCATCTTTGGTTGGGTAATCACTACCGAAGACAGATAGAAACTCGCGACGACCAACTGCTACTTGAGAAATAAATGGCATTAGGTTGTTTGGAATACCTTGCGGGTCTTCACCTAACTCACCAGTTGGGTGCGAACCAACAGGGTTGAAGTAACGAAGAAGTGTGATGCTCCAGTCAGGGTTCGCTTTTTGGAAGTCAGTTAAGCACTCTTCTACCATTAACTTGCTACGACCGTATGGGTTAGTCGCACTAGTTGGGAAGTCCTCAGTAATTGGCACAGATGCAGGATCACCATAAACTGTCGCAGATGAGCTAAATACCAGTGATTTCACGCCTGCTTCACGCATTGCGTCCACAAGAACAAGTGTGCCATTTACGTTGTTATCGTAATACTCAAGCGGTTTTTCTACTGATTCTCCGACTGCTTTTAGGCCGGCAAAGTGAATAACGGCTTCAATATTGTGTGCTTTTAGTGCCTCAACAAGCGCAGCCTTATCGCGAATATCCGCTTCAATAAAAGTAGGCTTTACGCCACATACTTTTTCAATGCGCTCTAAGACTGTAGATTTGCTGTTGTATAGGTTATCGAGAATAACTGGTGTCATACCAGCTTCGATCATTTGAATACAAGTGTGGCTGCCAATGTAGCCCATACCACCCGTAACAAGTACTTTCATTTTATCAATCCTTCTGACGCGAATCCGGTTAGTGTAAAGCTTTAATGCGACAATTTAAACGGTCTCTTGCAATTCGCATCCCATTAATATTGCTTGCCCTTTTCCGGCTTTCTTCGCTTGGTACATTGCGGTATCCGCACTCTTTAAAATACGGGTTGCGTCTCGTTCATTAACGCCAACCAATTTCACCCCAATGCTCACACCGACTTTTAACTCATTACCTTTGTATTCAATAGGCGCGCAGATGCTCTCTAACAATTGCTCGGCGATTCGCGTTACGACTTTTTGATTGGCCGGGTTGACCAGCATAACAAACTCATCGCCAGACAGGCGTGCGATTAAGTCACTGTGCCTAGTCGCCGATGTCAAACGATCTGCGACACGTTTTAAAACTTCATCCCCAGCGTCATGGCCGTATGTGTCGTTGATTTCCTTAAAACCATCTAGATCAAGATAAAGTACCGCAAATTCATCGCGCTGATAGCCTGATCTTTGGACTAAATCTTCCAGCTCTAAATGGAACTTAGAACGATTTGCTAATCCTGTAAGCGCGTCATGATGTGCGAGATACTCGAGGCGCTCCATCTCTTTTGCATTGGAGAGATCGGTAAGAATAATGACCAAGTCGTAGAAACCGTTATCCTCGCACTTCACGATGCGATTTACTCGAGCAAACATTGGCACAAGTAAGCCTAAGTGATTTTGCTCAATCACTTCCCCTTGCCATACGCCATAGTTTTCAATGGACTCAATGATACTCGGCATCATTTCTTGTAATTTTCGCCAACGAAGAGTTTGAATGAAAGACTGACCAACTAACTGGTCGATTTCTAAACCCACAAGTTTGGTGACTGCTGGGTTAACCATGGTGATGACGCCTTTGTGATTAAGCACAATAAGGCCGTCTTGACTGGCTTCAAACACTCGACCAGCTACGCGCTGGCGATTCATCGCCTCTTCAATCTCTGTGATGTCTTGAATGGCGAAGAGAAGATAACCGTGGTTAGACAAACGACGAGTCGTTAGGCTTAGCTGCTGTTCGTTATCAATGTTTTGAAGGTGGATATCATCACACTCTAAGCATCGACTAAGAATTTGGCTAAGCTCGTTCGGCATTTTTGTTTTTATCAGATCGCGGATATTCGCATTTTCTAATGTTTCCGGTGTTTTCTGAAATATATGCTGAGTCGCAGCATTACTGTGGATAATGGTGCCAAGGTTGTCGGTAATAACCAACGCATACTGAATGGATTCAATGACTTCTTCTGAAAATGCTCTTTTTTGTTCGAGCGTAGCTAACGAATGCTGGCGTTGTTTTTCCCTTTTTCGGAGTTTGGTCATCATTCGGTTGAATGAGTGAATAACTTCGCCCAGTTCGTCTTTAGAATGATGACGAATTTGTACGTGAGAGGCATTACCAAAAGTAACATCTTGAATTGCACCGTTGAGATCGAGCAACGGTCTTAGAATGATATGATCAATGGTAATGTAGAAAATAATGCCACCAGCCGCCAATATCAGCAGAAGTACGCCGGCATCTTTCAAGAATGAATGTTGCGCATTTATAATTGGAATGTGTGACAACGTCACTCGAATTGAACCAATCACATGCCCTTCATGGATGATAGGCTCAAGTACGTACAAAAACTTGGCGGACAACGCATACCCTAATGCATCGAGCTTACTTCTTTCATTTTGATTAGGAACGGGAGCAGACTCCCCACTCCCTTCAAGCACAACAAAAGGTTCATTGGCCCTATCATACAATTTCACTCTAGAAACGTTGGGCTGTTCTAGAAGATCGGCCAGAATAGTTTGTGCTTTTCGCTTGTTCTTTGTTGTGAGCGCATCTTTAATTGAATAAGACACGTTATTGATTAACTTGCGAGTTTGCTCAACCAACTCATGTTTTGACGATTGGTATGCGGTGTACGAGGTATAACCTTTTGAAGCAACAAAGATCGCCGTAATAAAAACCAGAATCGGCCAGATAAGCTTTGCTCGTAATGACATATATATTCCTGTCGCACAACAACAACTAGAAGACAAAAGAGTTGTTATGCAAACTATCACCCAATAGAAGCCGTAAGACTAACATGACGGCAAAGCAAAATAACGTTAAATTCTCAAAAATTGGATTGAAAAGGACCGAATTACCTTAAAATTCGGATCAAATCAAAGAACGATAACGACGTACTGGACTCTAATGATCTTTCTCAGCTCGAGTTCTAAGTAAAAATCTCATTCTGGTTGTTTGAAGAATGAACTGAGTCACTGAAGATAAAAGGTTTTTCCTGCATCGTGATGTGATTGCTAAGGTAACTATAAATATATGACATTGAATAAACAGCAACTGACATTAAATTGCGATATGGGCGAGAGCTTTGGTTCTTGGACGATGGGCGCTGACGATAGCGTGATGCCTCATGTCGATATGGCGAACATTGCTTGTGGCTTTCACGCTTCCGATCCGAACGTGATGCACGACACGATTACCTTAGCGAATCTTCACGATGTTGATATTGGTGCGCATCCCGGTTATCCCGACTTACAAGGTTTTGGTCGACGCAGCCTCAGTATGAGCAGCGATGAAATTACTAACATGGTGATCTATCAAGTAGGCGCGTTGCAGGCATTGTGCCGTGCGCAGTATACCGATATCGGTTATATCAAGCCTCATGGTGCCCTTTACAACGATATGATGAAAAGCGATGCGGTTTTTCGAGCGGTCGTTAAAGCAGCCGCACTGTTTAAAGTACCGTTGATGATCCTTGCATCGCAAGAGAACGAAAAATATTTAGAAATCGCGGACGATTATGATGTGCCATTGTTGTTTGAGGCGTTTGCCGATCGCCTGTATCAGGATGATGGGATGTTGACACCAAGAACGCACCCAAATGCCGTTTTGAAAGATGAGCTAGCGATTTTAGAACAAGTCAGAACATTGGCTGATTCAGGCCGAGTAAAAACCGCGTCAGGCAGTTATATCTTGTTAGAAGCGGACACAATATGCGTCCATGGAGACAATGAAGAGTCGATCGCTTTGATTCAAAAAATTCGTCAAAGCCTCTACTCCGGAGGAAATTAATGCATCAAACAAAGTTCTCGATTGATTTGGTTTCTGAATGCAGCATTTTGATTCGATTTGATGAAACCATTTCTGAAAACTCAATTGGACAGTTAGCGCGAGCAATGAACCAACATCTGTCCCATATTGTCATGAATATCGTTCCTTCCTATCGAACCGTGTTAATTGATTACTTACCGTTCAGAATCAGTGAATTTCAGTTAGTCGACATACTGCACAATATCTTAGTCGCGTTTGATCCAAATAAAGCCGACAAGGCTGAGCCTAACGAAATTTCGATCCCCGTTTATTACTCGGAAGAAACTGCTTTAGATTTGGAGCGTTTTGAAGAACAAGGCATTGATCTCGGAGCGCTTATTGATGCTCATACAAAGCCGGTATATACCGTTTCCGCGATTGGGTTCGCACCTGGCTTCGCCTTTCTTTCTGATGTGGAAGAGAGTATCGCCATGCCTAGGTTAAAAACGCCGAGAACGTTTGTGCCATCAGGAAGTGTCGGCATTGCCGATAGTAAGACCGCCGTTTACCCATCAGACAGTCCAGGTGGCTGGAATATCATAGGTCGCTCTCCACTCTCACTCTTTTCGGATACTCCTCCTTTTATTCCTTTTGAAGTTGGTGACAAGGTCACGTTTTATGCGGTATCAAAACAGGAATTTCTTGAATTAGGGGGAGCGTTATGAGCGCATCAGGATTATTAGTTGAAAAGTCAGGGCCTTTGTCATTGATTCAAGACTTTGGCCGTTTTGGTCTTGCTCACATCGGGATAACGCAAGGTGGCCCTGTTGATGATTACGCCTACAGTTGGGCTAATCATCTACTTGGAAATCGTGTAAATTGCTCAGCAATCGAGATTACGCTAGGCAATGCTTGTTTTGTCGCCTTACAAGACTGTCACCTGGCAATTTGTGGCGGCGATCTGAATGCATCAGTAGATGGTCACCCTATTGCTAATTGGTCGGATTTTTCGATAAAAAAAGGTCAAAAGCTTCAGTTCGGAATGGCGAAAAATGGCCTTCGCGCCTATCTCGCTGTAAAAGGTGGCTTCAATGTGCCTGAGCACCTTGGGAGCTCATCGACCGTGCTTCGTGAAGCATTAGGTGGACTAGAAGCCAATGGTAACGCTCTAAAAGCTGGAGATGTTCTCCCTTTTGACGCGCATTCATTACCTAACCATAAACCAAGAATCATGACATTTCGTTTCAAGCCAGATTACAACTTGCCAATTACACTACGCGTTATTGAAGGTTATCAATGTGATGATTTCAGTGTTGAAGCTAAAGAAAAATTCTATTCGGGAAGCTTTGCGATCTCGCCAGACTCTAATCGAATGGGCTATCGCCTTGAAGGAAATACGGTAAAGCCACCTTATGATGGCATCTTATCTGAAGGGATCGCGCTAGGCGCCATTCAAATTCCCCATGATGGTAATCCGATTGTATTACTCAATGACCACCAAACCATTGGCGGGTATCCAAAGCTTGGTTGTGTTGCAAGAATAGATTTGCCTAGATTAGCGCAAGCGAAGCCGGGTCAGAAAGTGCGTTTCATCAAGGGTGATAGACAAGGTTTACAGGATGTGTGGTGTCAGTGGGCTCAGTTCTTTGGCTACTGAGCCCTATTCAGTTTTTGGCTGTTTACATCCCGTAGCGTTCAGCTAGAGCGTGCGGATAGCCTCGTTCTTCGGTAAGTTTAATCGCGTATTGTTCGATTTCGTTTTCAGACCAATTAACGGTCACTGGATGTTGCGCTTCTACATTTTGTTGAGGCGTGATATCAAACCAATACTGAAGCATTTTTTGAGCAGCTAACAACGTAGAAGACGCTTTCACAACTTCAATTCGAGCGTAGTGATTTTGTTCGAATGAAACATCTGCCGCGCGAAGCACAGGATCTGTGCCTGGAATCTGTTGAGCACCAAACAATGCTTTGCCACCTTTTTCCGCTGTTTTGTAATCAGGGATAAATTGGGCCATGTGTTGTATTGCGTTATGCGTTCTTTCACCCAAAATTTCTTCACGCCACCCACTGCGAATTTTAGACAGTAACGGTACAGGTAGCTCAGGTTGAGCAGAGAGTGACGTGCTTTCAACTAAGCCATCTTCAAACAACGTGATCTCTTTCGTCATGCCGTGCAGCTGGAAATAGCCATCTCCATAAGGAGTTAATTGCGCCATTCCTTTATCTGTGCCACGGGGGCCGTGGAAAATGACTTCTGGCCATTGCTGGTTACATTCGTTCCATTTGGTCACGTAAGCGGCTTTGAATTCAACTAAACGGTCACGCTTAGCGCCAACTGCGTTATCAATAGTTCCCGTCTCGAAACCACATGCGTTGACTAAGTAATCACAAGTAAGCAAACAATTGACGCCATTGTGTTCGTAAGTCAATTGCCAATGATCACCAAGCCAATCTGCCTGATTCAGTGTCGCTTGAGTAATCACGTTTGAATTCGGCAGTTTTGCTAAGGTTAAGTTAGCAATAGCCGCTAATCGGAACACGCTCCAACCATACTCCTGAACGGCAACGACCGGATATTTTAATTGCTCTAAATCAGCGTGCTGAGCAAAAGGAATGCTCCATTCATCAAAGGTGGATGGATGTTCTGGTTGGTTTTGTTTTGCCAGTTCCTGCAATTCTTCTTTCGAATACAGTTTGAAATACTCTTCAGGCTCGCCAAGTACTTTGTTGTGTTCGTCTTTGTCGACCAACGCCTGGTAAGCACTTTTAATCACCTCTAAGCGAGGCAGAAGCGCGAATGGGTCACCCCCATCAGAGTGAGGTACGGCAATAATGGTAGGACGAATATTCAGTGAGTGAGGATACAGTCTGATCGTATCTATAGATTGCGTAAGCAAATCCAAACATTGTTGTTCAGAAATTTCACGATACAAATTACCGCCCGCATGAAGGTGACAAATTGGTGGGCCGTTGACTAACGAGACGCCCTTTTCAATAACAGAGACTTTGAATCCCAACTCTGCAAAATGAATGGCGGCTGTGGCACCGGCTACACCACCACCTATAACGGCGATGTGTTTATCTTTATGACTTAGAAACTCAGACTTCATTGCTTCACTAAAAATTTTATAAGGAGAAATCTTTACTAACCGTGATTCTACTCGGGTTTTGGCATGATTAAAATCACAAAAAGTTCATGGGTTTGCGATAACTTTAAAAGTTGCTTTACGGAATAAAAAAATTGCAAAAAAAGTGCTTGACGAAGTGGTTTGATGAGCGAATTTTTAGCCTGTTGTGTATAAGAATCCCACTCTAAGACCCATGGCGTAAAGCTTGCGGAAACACCCCTATTTTTGACCTCTCCAGTTATCCCAAAAGTTATCCACCGTTTTTGTGGATAACTAAAATAAAAATGTCATGGAGTGAGTCCGCGTTAGTTATATAAATGGGTATTAAGTGTTTACTGGCGTTAGCAATCTTTTCAACAAACTCATTACAACAAGTGCCAGTGTAACGAAAGTGGCTAACGGTAAAGCTATCCACAATTCAGGGTGAATTTGAGCATTGAGGTCAAACCCATACTTCATCACTGCTGCAACACAGGCTTCGGCTGCCATAACGGCGACAGAACTTGCGACAAGCGCCATAATTCCGTATTCCGCCCACAAGGTTGTATTAATCCGTTTTTTGCTTGAGCCAAGCGTACGATACAGACGGATTTCTTGCTGACGTTGAGACAAGCTCAATCGCAATAATGTAAAAATGAGCAATAGTCCTGCAACTACGCCTAACAAAGCAAGAATGGTGATCGCAGAAACGATTTGTTGTATTAGCGCCTGTATTTTCTCTCCCATCGTTCGGATGTCTAACACAGAAACTGTTGGGTGCGCTCTCGACATTGATGTAAGCAGCGATTCGTTTCCTTCATTGATTCGGTAGCTAATTAAATATGAACCCGGAACATTTGCCATCACATCAGAAGAAAAGATGAAATAGAAGTTAGGCTTCATATCTCGCCACTCAACATAGCGAATGGTATCCACCGACGCATCAAAGTTTTGGCTGTTGATAACAAACCTTAATTTGTCTCCAAGTTGAATACCCAAATCGCGCGCGACATCGGCTTCAACAGATACACTGTTTGCGTTCGTCCATTTTCCTGAAAGAACGTCATTATATTCTGGTAACTGATCACCCCATGTTAAGTTAAGCTCTCGACGGATTGCGTCAGAGCCTTCCCCTTCATATTCAACGCCTTTAACGTTTTGGCCATTAATCTCTGTGAGTCGTCCTCGAATAATTGGAAATGCTTGTGACCGCGTCACTCCATTTTTATCCAGTGTTTCTAGGTAGTTAGCCAGTTCATAACCGGCAATGTTTAATGCAAATACATTAGGCGCATCCGCAGGCAAAGTCCGTTCCCAATCTGCGAGGATATCGCTACGGACAAGCCAAATAATGGAAAGGAGCATCAAAGAAAGTGAAAGCGCACCAAACTGCAAACCGCTGGTAATAGGCGTGCGGTTGATTCGGCTCAGTGCCAACTTCATCGCTGGCTTGGTGGCAAAGCGGGAGAATAACTTCGTCAGTGCGATGCTTAATCCGGCCAACACGACAAATAGTGCTGCAATACCCGCCAGTACAATCCAAACCAAAGTGTTGTTTGCGTACAACGCGAGCAATGGAAGCACTGGGACAAGAACGAGCAGCAGTCGCTTCCAAGATCGTTGCGCTGTGCCCTGCTGTAAAACCTCAAGTGCTGGTGTCTTAATTAACCCAAGTAGCGGGATACCAAGCGCCGGAACGGTGATGAGAATGGCAGAAACCACAGCGACAATAAACGGAGTGACGCCGTAACTCGGCAGTGGGTTTGGCAAGAGATCTTTTAGAGGAATACGTAACAAATATTCCAAGCCGCTACCCAGAATGAGTCCGACAATGCTGGCGGTTACCAATAGAATGGCAACTTGAATCAATAACCACTTTTCTATCCAACGTCTGCTCGCGCCAAGGCTTTTCAACATTGCGATGGTTTGAGTTCGGCTATTCACGTAGTTTTGGCAAGTAAGAACCAACGTTGTCGCGGCCATAATTATGACGATAGCTACGGTCAATGATAAATACTGTGTAGTGCGATCAAAAACTTCATTGCTGCGACTCGCGGTATCTTGAGTACGCCAGCGATCACTTGGTGACAGCTCTGTCTTATCTTGGAGTTGCTTTAGCGCCGCATTGTCTGCTTTTAGAAACAGTCGATATTGCACTCGACTGCCGACTTGTATCGCGCCTGTTTTTTCTACGTCGCTTTGGTGAATATACGCCGCAGGCATTTGTTGGAATGGATTGAAACTTAAACCCGGCTCCATCAGCACGGCACCTGAAACAGTGAAATCTGCATCACCAATAGTTACATTGTCACCTTTAGTGACTTCTAATTGAGCCATAATACGTTCGTCTAACCAAAGCTGATTAGGCTTCACGCGACCTGACTCATTCCCATCTAAAACCAACTCTCCCATTAAAGGATAACTTTCATCGACACCTCGTACAGAAATAAGCTGCATTCCGTTATCGCTAAAAGCCATGGTCGAAAATCGGGTCATCACGGAGCGCTCAAGTTGCTCTGTCGATTTTAATAGTGAGTCAGATAATGGGTTTGCGGAAACGAACACCGCATCCGCTGTTAATGCATCCTTCCCCTGCTTGACAATCACTTGCTCCATACGAGATGCAAGTGCAGACAATGCAAAAATGCTCGCGATGACCAACACAAGAGCGACGCTGATCGGCCAAAGGTTTCCTTGTCTAATTTCGCCCAAACTCCAACGCACCAAACTTTTATTCGGAGAGTGTTGCTTCAATCCACGTTGATCTGAAGATGTTACTTCACTTGAAGATACTGCTGACATTACATCTCCTCCTTAAGCTCACCCGCCTCCATACGATAAATTCTGTCGCATCGGCTTGCTAAGTTCACATCATGAGTGACCAATATTAATGTCGTACCGTGCTGGCTATTGAGATCGAACAACAGCTCGATGACTTTATCCGCGGTTTGGTGATCAAGGTTCCCTGTCGGTTCATCAGCAAACAGCAATTCTGGCTGAGTCATAAATGCTCTGGCCAACGCGACGCGTTGTTGTTCACCACCAGAAAGTTGACTTGGTAAGTGGTCGAGTCGCTTTTCCAATCCTACGGCGCTTAATAATTCTGTCGCTCGTGCTTCATCTTCGGCTTCTCCGCGTAAAAGACACGGTAAGGTCACATTGCGAAGTGCACTCAAACTTGGGATAAGTAGAAAGCTTTGAAAGACAAATCCTAGAGAATCGGCTCGGATTTTCGCACGAGCTTCGTCATCTAGCTTCGAAAGTTCGTGTCCTAGAAGCGTGATTTCTCCGGAGGTTGGTGTGTCGAGCCCCGCCAACAATGTCATTAGAGTGGATTTGCCTGCACCAGATGTGCCGACAATTGCGATGGTCTCGCCCTTTCTGATGTCAACATTTACATCTTTAAGGATTGTTAATTGTTCTTGATTAGTAGAGACTTGTTTAGAAACCAAATTCGCTTGAACAATAGGTGCTTTGAGTACAGGTGTTTGCATGATTCGTTTACTTTCCTTAGTTCTCTTTTTTTGTCTTTCCGCCGCATCGCAAGCAAGCGAAAAGCTTCTTGTTCTTGGTGATAGCTTGAGTGCGGGCTATCAAATGCCGATTGAGAAGAGTTGGCCTAGCTTACTCCCTGACGCGCTGCTCGAACACGGGCAAGATGTAACAGTTATTAATGGCAGCATCTCCGGAGACACTACTGGCAACGGTTTGGCTCGCCTCCCGCAACTGCTTGACCAACATACACCAGACTTAGTTCTTATCGAGTTGGGCGCCAATGATGGGTTGCGTGGCTTCCCTCCCAAAGTTATTACGTCGAATCTGTCGAAAATGATTAGCATGATCAAAGATTCTGGTGCCAATGTGGTCATGATGCAAATTCGTGTCCCACCTAACTACGGCAAGCGCTACAGCGACATGTTTTACGACATCTATCCCAAATTGGCTGAACATCAACAAGTTCAGTTAATGCCGTTCTTCTTAGAGCATGTGATCACCAAACCAGAGTGGATGATGGATGATGGCTTACATCCGAAACCTGAAGCGCAACCTTGGATTGCGGAATTCGTTGCTCAAGAATTGGTTAAACATCTCTAATTTTGATGGTCTAGCTCAATAAGTTTTACCTAACTTTACGTTAATCTAACCAGAATTCCACTCACCGAGGTTAGATCACAACAATGCGAATAGAACCGTTAATTCAAGGTGTTGTTGCTCGCTCTGCGCATCCACACGGTTGCCATGCATCCATAAAAGAGCAAATTGAATACGTAAAAAAAGCCCCGCAGATCAAAAGCGGCCCTAAACGAGTTTTAATTATTGGTGCTTCCTCCGGTTTTGGGTTAGCAGCACGTATTGCCCTAACGTTTGGCGGCGCTGAAGCAGACACCATTGGCGTCTCGTTTGAACGAGGTCCATCTGAGAAAGGGGTTGGCAGCGCAGGCTGGTACAACAACATCTTTTTCAAACAAGAAGCAACACATGCAGGACGCACTGCAATCAATATTGTTGGTGATGCATTCTCTGACTCTGTCCGTAATGAAGTTATCGAAGCGATCGAAACCTACTTTGAAGGTGAAGTCGATTTGGTGATTTACAGCCTTGCAGCGGGCGTTCGTCCAAAACCTCATTCAGATACGTTCTGGCGCAGTGTGATTAAGCCTATTGGTGAGTCGGTTACTGGCGCTTCCATCTTACTTGAAAATGATCAATGGGTTGAAACCACGCTCGAGCCTGCCACCGAAGAGGAAGCAGAAGCGACCATTAAGGTCATGGGTGGAGAAGATTGGGAAAGCTGGATTGATACTCTCATCAACACGGAATCCGTCGCTCAAGGTTGCAAAACCATTGCATTCTCATACATGGGCCCAGAAGTTACTCACCCAATCTATCTCGATGGTACTTTAGGCCGAGCCAAAATTGATTTGCACCAAACCAGCCATGCATTGAATCTGAAGCTGGCTAACTTCGACGGTGGTGCCTACGCCACGGTGTGTAAAGCGCTGGTAACCAAAGCCAGTGTTTTCATTCCTGCTCTGAGCCCTTACCTTTTAGCTCTGTACCGAGTAATGAAAGAGAAAGGCACGCATGAACGCTGCATCGAACAAATGCAACGTCTGTTCACGACGAAGCTTTACGATCAGCCTAAAGTTCCTGTTGATGGCGAGCGATTAATTCGAATTGATGACTTAGAACTGGATCCGCAAACGCAGGCTGAAGTGAGTCATTTATTAGAACAAATGAATGCGGAGAACTTTAAAGAGATTGGTGATTACCAAGGCTTTAAAGACGAGTTCATGAAACTCAACGGCTTTAACTTTGACGATGTAGACTACTCGCAAGACATTTCGTTAGAAACCTTGGCGTCACTTAAGCCATAAGTTCGTCAAATTTGTTTCATATTTGAGATGGCTTCCAACAATTTAGGGTCCTGAAAGGTTTTCAGGACTTTTTTTTGTTTCGTCTGTGGGCGACCCTATACTTAAGTAAAACGACTAATGTTATAACAATTACTACTGCATAAATCTTCGATTCACAGGATGTGAAACTACCGGAAAGGAAGGTCTCTATGGGGAGATTTCAAACACTAGATTATGAGATTCCTGAATCCATGCAGCGAAGCTGGCAGGATATCGTCAATCTCCTCGCACAGATTGCAGACGTGCCAACCACGCTTATCATGCGAGTGCATCAAAACCACATCGAAGTAAACACCTCAAGCGACACCCAAGGTAATCCATATAAAGCTGGTGACAAAGAAGATCTTGGACATGGTTTGTACTGTGAACATGTCATTGAAACCAAAAGCCAACTGGTTGTTCCCGATGCCCTTGCAGATGAAAAATGGTCGAATAACCCGGACATCAAACTTGGTATGCTCTCCTATTGTGGTTTGCCGTTGTTTTGGCCAAATGGAGAAACGTTTGGAACCATTTGTATGTTGGACTCCAAAGCCAATGAGTACAGCGAAACTTACCGGCAATTGCTCAATACGTTCAAGGACTCAATAGAAGCTCAACTTGCTGTTGTCTACCAACAATACAAACTGTTGAGACTTAACAGCGAACTCAAAAATCGCGTAGAAAACCGAACTACTGACCTCGCCCAACTCAGCTTTTCACTCACCCAAGAAATTGACCGCCGCAAAGCCGCTGAAAGACAAGTTAACTACCAGAAAACCCATGACCAAGGTACCGGATTTCTTAATCGCGCCGCACTGGAAGCGGTGGTTGAAGATACGCTTCAATCCCTAGAACACGGGCATCAGTCTTTAATTGTTATAAATGTGGGCTTTAGTAATGCGCGTAGCATACAAACTCGATACGGCTTTGAAGCGTTTGATGAGATCCTCAAAGAATTTCGCAAGCGCCTTGGGACGAACGATTCAAACTACTTCATTACTGGTCGCCCAAGTTCAAACGACTTAGTGCTTTTGTTATGGGGAGAAGATGCTGATTCGAAACTGCATAATCTGCTCGATAAAATCACTAATATCAGCGTGGGGAACTTCTATATCAACGACACAGAAGTGCATTTGCACTCCTACGTTGGCGTAGTTCAGGCTCATCGCTCGAGCAGTGCCAAACAACTTCTACAAAATGCTTGTTACGCGATGTTGCTATGTAAAGAGTCGGGTGAAGCTTACAGTTACTTCTGTGAGAGCCACACGCATGAGTTGAACAACCATAATCAGCTCGAAAGTTATCTGCTCCAAGCGGTACGTAATGACGATTTGATGTTGTATTTCCAACCGAAAGTGAACCCTCATACGCACAAATGGATAGGTGCAGAAGCGCTATTACGCTGGCGTCACCCCGTTTTAGGCGATGTATCTAACGAAGCGCTCATCCACATGGCTGAGCAAAATGGGCTCATATTTGAAGTGGGCTCATTTGTTCTGCGTACTGCTATCGACAAAGCCAAACAGTGGTCTGAGTTATTCGATAATTTCAAAGTCGCGGTAAATGTCTCTCCTATTCAACTGCAAAACGTGAATTTTGCCGAGCAAGTTGAACACCTTCTCGAAGCGTTTCACCTTCCGGCACGTTTTCTTGAGTTAGAAGTGACAGAAAGTGCGTTAATTGCTGATGAAGTGGTCGCACGAACAACCCTTAAAAAATTGAATAAACTTGGCGTGACATTGTCACTTGATGATTTTGGTACGGGTTACGCCTCTTTCAGTTATTTGAAGAAGTACCCTTTTGATGCCATCAAAATCGACAAGAGTTTTGTTCAGCAAATGGAAAAATCCGACGATGACCGCGCAATCATTTGTTCCATCATCCATATTGCGAAAAAACTTGAGCTGCAAGTGGTCATTGAAGGAATTGAATCGCCACAACAAGAGCAGTTTTTGATTGGCGAAGGATGCGATATCGGACAAGGCTTTTTGTACGGAAAACCGATGCCTTGTAACGAGTTCGAACAAAGTTTGTTTAATCAGCGTCAAATTGGTGGCCAATACGCCTATTCTTCATAAGCTCTCCTTTACTCTCCTTGCGGCGGTTTCTATAATCGCCGCCCGCTTCTAATTAAAAGGCCAATATCTTCATGGATCAGTTAACTGCCACGCTTAAGAAAATTGAAAAGCAGAACTACCGTGCTTACCAACAAATCAAAGGTCAGTATGACTTCACTGATTTCACGTTGTTTATCGATCATGTTCAAGGCGACCCGTATGCTTCTGCGTCACGTTTTCGTGCGACTCGTGCTTGGTCACTAACTGGTCTTGAGTGGCTAAAAGACGAGTCTCCGGCGTTCCAACGCGCGGCTCGCGACTTTATTGCTCGTAGCTTTGAGCAATTTGCTAAACAAGAAAATACCGTATCAATCGCTTTAAATGGTCAAACGGTTTTAGACAGCACAGCGGTGCTATTCACAGAAGAAGGGATTGAACTGCGTTTTCGTGTCAACCTACCCGCTGAAGGCCGTTCTGTGCTTGGTAAAAAGGCGAACAACATCCTCACGTTCCATCTGCCTAAATTTATTCGACGCGCGACGCTTGAGCGTGAGTTGGATAAAGAAGCGATGGTGAAGCACTGTCAAGTCGTAGAAGATCAAAGCGCACTAAGAGAACAATTAGAAGCACACAATCTTGTTGCGTTTGTTGCGAATGGTAGCGTTCTACCACGTATTGCGGGTAACTGTGATTTGCCGATGAAAGAAGCAGTGGAGTTTACGGCTCCTGAGTCTTTGCAGGTGACTCTGCATGCACCAAACAAAGGTTACGTGACTGGACTTGGCATTCCCAAAGGCATCACTTTGATTGTCGGCGGTGGTTTTCATGGTAAGTCGACCTTACTGAACGCCATTGAGCGTTCTATTTACGATCACATTCCTGGTGATGGTCGCGAGTACATCGTGACAGATCAGAAAGCGATGAAGATTCGTGCTGAAGATGGCCGTTGTGTGCATCACTTAAATCTGTCGAACTACATCAACCATTTGCCAATGGGTAAAGATACTGCAGATTTCTCAACGCAAGATGCATCAGGTTCAACATCGCAAGCGGCTTGGTTACAAGAATCTATCGAAGCCGGTGCGACATCACTGCTGATCGATGAAGACACGTCAGCAACTAACTTTATGATTCGTGATGAGCGTATGCAGGCACTTGTGGCAAAAGGTGATGAGCCAATCACACCGCTGGTTGACCGTATCGGTCAATTACGTGATGAACTGGATATCTCTACTATCATCGTTATGGGTGGCTCTGGTGATTACCTAGATGTGGCGAATACCGTTATTCAGATGCATGACTACCAAGCGGTCGACGTGACTGAAAAAGCAAAACAAGTGATTGCTCAGCACCCTACTCAGCGCCATAACGAATCAGAAGAGAGCTTACAAACTTTCCGACCACGCGCACTAAACCGAGTGGCTCTTATGAATATATTGACTGATGGTAAATTCCGCGTAAGTGCAAAAGGCAAAGATTCACTGCGTTTTGGTAAAGAATTTACTGACCTTAGCTCTCTAGAGCAGATTGAGTCTGCTGACGAGGTGAACGCCATTGGTTGGTTGTGGTTCCAACTTGCACAACTGCCTGGTTGGTGTAACAACCCTGCAAAAGAAATTGAAGAGATGTTATCGGGCGAATGGCACGCATCACTGCCTAAACAAGGTGACCTTGCTAAACCACGTACTTTGGATGTAATGGCAGCACTTAACCGTATGCGTAAGTCACAGTTCAAACCTTCACACTAAGTATTTTGTATTTGACGTATCACGACTTATCCAAGTCTGGCTCGTCTAAAACACAAAGGCAGCGATAATCGCTGCCTTTTTTATTTTCAGTCCTAAACCACCTACTACAGTAGGTAGTTATTTACTATTTATCCATTTCGAAGCACGTTCCATGCTTCGCACAACACTCTGAATCTTTCGGCATCGCCATTTTCTCTATCAGGATGCCAGCGTAACGCCAGTTTTCGCCATTGTCGGCGGATTTCAGTACGAGATGCGTCACCCGCTAGGTCAAAGAGTTTAAGCGCTTTCGCTTTATCAATGTTATGCTCCGAGGCGCCGCCTACAAAGCGTTGATAACGACTCCAAAACTCATTGAGTAATCGACGAACTTCATCTTCGTTCGCTTCATAATGGGTCCAATCCAAATAGTATTGTCGCAAAGGATCGTTTGGATCGACGCTATTTCTACTCGCTTCTAATGCTGACATCAACATGATATCCATCGCTTCTACTTGCAACCAACTGTCCGGAAAGAGCGTCTCTTGCAGTTGATACAGCGCATTCATTATCAGAAAGTTTCTTTTGAATAAGTCTTTATCTGGCGAGGGGTCAAGCTGGTTAATGTAACCGCGCTCACTGAGCTTGCTGGCCAAGGTGTGTACTTTCCAACCAGACGGTTGCTTTTTGAGAATCTCAAGCATTGGCCAAAGCAACGGGTTTTCTATTTCACTCTGACTGCTATCGCATACGCCATATTGATCTTCCATGCGCCCTCGTTTGATTTATAAGCGATTAAAATTGAGCACGTTTTAAAGCTCAACGTCGTTACTTTTGTACCATAAACGAAAAAAGGCCGATAGCGAAAAACCATCGACCTTTGGAATCAGGATCGCGTTTGATTAAATAACGCCTAGCTCACGTAAGCGTTCCATCAAGTAGCTGTGTGCTGTGTAACGCTCAGAAAGTACTGTATCTGGTTTTGGGTGCAAGAAAAGCGGTAATGAAATGCGCGATTTTTCTTGGCGAGCACCTGTTGGGTTGATAACTCGGTGTGTCGTCGACGGGAAGTAACCGCCTGATGCTTCTTGTAGCATGTCACCGATGTTAATGATCAAGTTACCAAAGTCACATGGAACATCGATCCACTCGCCATCTTTGCTCATAACTTGCAGACCAGGCTCGTTCGCCGCTGGCAGTACAGTCAGTAGGTTGATGTCTTCATGAGCGGCTGCGCGAATTGCACCTGGCTCTTCTTCGCCTGTCATTGGTGGGTAATGAAGAACGCGAAGCAACGTTTTGTCGCTGTTATTGATCATTTCTGACAGCGCGATAGAGAACTTCTCTTGTACGTCTTTTGGTGCGTACTCTTCTACCCAACCTAGCAGTTCTTGTGCAAAAGCGTTTGCGCGCTCGTAGTACTCAAGAATCTCTGCTTTCAACTGTTCTGGGATTTGTCCCCAAGGGTAAACATGAAAGTACTCTTTGATGTCTTTTACTTTGTGGCCTTTCGCAACTTCAGAAACCGAAGGTGGGAAATAACCATCTTGCGTTTCTACATTAAATTGGAAATCATTTTTTTCTTCTGAGCAGAAAAACTCGTGCCAGTTTTTGTAAATGGACTCAACCAACTCTTGAGGGATTGGGTGATTCTTTAATACGCCAAATCCTGTTTCGCGTAGTGATGCTACGAACTGTTGAGCAGCGTCGTCAGCAAGATAATCGACAGTTTCCAGTTTCATGACTTTACTTCTTTTTTATTAGACTGAGTCACGGATTCTATGGATGGGCATGTTGTAAATCAAACTTTAATGAAATGTGCACGCGCAAACGTTTTAATGTTGAGCAGTTCGCTGATAATTCAACATGTTTAGTTAATAATTGACCAATAAAAATAAACAATTGCACACCGTTCAATTAAGTGTAATCATTGTTAACGCATTACAAACAGAGATATAAACGGTTTAACTCGATGCTTGTACGCTCTAAAAAATCAATTGAAGGATCAACTAACCCTATGAAAAGCACTTCTACACTATTGGGATTGACGATTTTTTACGCCATCGTTTTTTTATTTTCAGCATTAGAACCTAGCTCGCGTGCTGTCTGGTTTGCTGAAATCATTCCGGCGATTGGTATTCTCATTGCGATTTGGGCGATTTCGATTCGCTACCAGTTCAGCAACACCGCTTACCTTTTGATGTTTATTTGGTTGTGCCTACACACCATTGGCGCGAAATACACCTTCGCTGAAGTGCCGTTTGATTGGTTCAATAACCTAATTGGATCAGAGAGAAACAATTTTGATCGCGTAGCCCACTTTGCGATTGGTTTATATGCCTACCCGATCGCTGAGTATTTGATTCACAACAAAAAATTCAACCCAACTTTTTCATGCTGGTTTGCGTTGTTTGCCATTATGTCTTTGGCTGCAGGCTACGAAATCATTGAGTGGTGGTATGCCGAACTGGCTGGTGGCGATGAAGGCATTGCCTTCCTAGGCTCCCAAGGAGACATTTGGGATGCCCAGAAAGACATGTTGTGTGATACGACGGGTGCCATACTGTCGTTGTTTTTAATGTCGGCTCAACGTCGATTCGCGAAGCCATTCTAAATACGGATTAAAACCATCCACAATAGGAACCTGTACGATTTGAGCAACCTCATATTCGTGCAGGTTTTCAATTTTTTCTTCCACTAACTCGTAAAGCTCACGTCGTGTTTTGATGATCAATAACCATTCGTGGTCAGTACAAACTTCCCCTTTCCAAACATAATGGCTCTCAATTGGCATCGTCTGAATACACGCCGCTAATTGAGCTTCTAATAAACCTTTGATGATTTCATCGCGATTTTTTTCATTATTGGTGGTACTTAACACCATGCAGCAATCGTTTTGTTGGCTCATTATTTTTCCTACTTCATTGTCACTTTTCCGCCAATCATCTTAAACGCAGGCGTACCTCTGACTAACGTATCTCGTGCAAACTCTTGCCCGCAGCTCGGGCAAAAACAAGGGGTTTGAGTGTAATCTTCTACAATGCGTTCTTTAAAGCACTTCACCAAGGCCCCCTTTCCGCCCTTGCGATACTTATATAGCTGCGCTTTGCATTTCGCACAATAAATTTCGACAGTTTTACTCGGTTGCTTTTTATTCGGCTTGGCCATTATCTTCTATCTCTGGCTTGACCCACACATTGCTGAAATCGAACCACCCCAGCGCATTACATTTTGCATTTTGAAGCGCTCCGCTGTGGTCTTTGTTTACACCAAGCCAGCAATGGAACATTGGAATAACCTGACAGCTTTTCACTAACTGCCTTCCTAATTCGCGAGCAGGAAAGTCGGCGTGAATGCCTGCACGCCATTGATCGACTAATGTCGCCCATTCTGAAAAATCGTAACCCGCGCTGAATTTTTCGATGTCGCTATAATCAAGTAGCCAGCCCGCTAAGGCATCGTTGCGATTGGTCGCAATACCCATTGCTTTTACCCAAACGTCGACTTCTTCTGGGTTTGGAGGCTGCGTATCGTAGCGAATAAACTCGACATCGACACTGTGCGGTTTGAGCAAATGTTTAATTGCTTTGGCAATGACAGGAAACATCGGATGTTTTTTCTGATAAGCGACGGTAATCGATTTACCTTGTTGCGGGACTTCACCCACTGATGTCGGCCTTAAGTCAATCCACCCCGGTTTTAAACCAAATGCTTGCAGTACACCCAGTTCAATCACTTTATCTTGGGGAACGTGCGCGTAGATTTGATGGCTATTTAGTGTTTGGCTTAAAAATTCGGCCCAACGTGGGTCTTTTGCGATCCCGGTGTTTTTGTTAAGCAGCAAGAAGGTACAACCCGGATCGAGTTCCACTTCATCGGTCGACGCTTGTTTGTTCATTTGTGGCTTAGACAGGCTTGGATACACCATTGATGAGTAGGCTTCATCAATCACCCACACTTCAACTTGGTCCAGCAGTGGACGAAACCCAAAATAACCATCGAAAGCAGTAAGAATAAGGCGTTTGTCGTCGTTCACTTTTACTTGGAACGGACCTGAGCCAATAGGCTTACGGTCAAAATCCTCAGAGCGAAGCGCTTGTGGCAATAAGACTTTGGCTTGAGACTCGCTCAATGCTAACGGTAAATAGCGATCTGGACGAACAAGCTTAATATCAACGGTCCAAGGCTGTGGTGACGAAACTTGCTGAATGTGAGAGAACAAATTCAATCCACTCAAGGCAAGAATGCTCTCTACAACACAATCTGTCGTGAGTGGTTCACCATTATGGAAGCGTACGCCACGACGCAAATAGAAACGCCAATGAGTGTCAGAAAGCGCCTCCCACGTATGTGCGAGATCCGGTTGAAGTTGTTCGTTTTCATCAAGACGCGTTAAACCGCTAAAAACTTGTCGCGCGATGTGTTGTTCCGAGCGACGCATCGGCTTTTGCGGATTCAACATGGCTAACGGTCGGTAATAAGGTAATCTCACGACTTGCTCGCCTTGTCGATGCTGCAATCCCAAATAACCTTGAATCACCTGGGTTAAACGTGCGGCGTCATTGTCTAACGCATCGAGCGCCTGTCCAATTTTTCCTTCGTCTAGATAGCGTCTCGCTAAGTTTTCGCTTACGTCACTACGATTGCGTTTAAAGATCAGTTTGGATAGTTTTCCTCGGCCAGCAGCCGGGTGCCATTCTATCCACCCCTCTTCTTCGAGCTTATTGAGAACGATACGCGCATTTCGTCGCGTACAAAACAGAGCGTCGGTAATGTCTTCTAGCTGAACTTCTGTGTCGTTACCGGCAAATTTTTCAAAGAGTGTTTCGAACTGAACACGTAAACGAGGGCTACTCATAAAGAGGAAATACTTGTCTTGATGTCAATAAGTCAAGTTTCCTCATTTTTATGAAAAAGTGCAAATATGAAGGGGTAAATTATTGAATATCGATACCAATTTCTTGTGCGAGTTGGATAAGTTGTTCCTCATTATCCAATTTTATTGACCATTTGCATTCGGCCCCATGGGCTAACACCACATTTGCGCCACGACCAAGAAGTTGAAGTGCATCGGTTTGTGCTTGCAATGTGACCATTGCCTCACCGGTTAGTTTGATGACGATTTCACGCTGCGTCGCGATAATTTTACCTAATGAAAACTCGATAACCATGTTCTGCCTTTGGGTGTATCTCTGCTGATTGATGAACGTCGAATTAAGCCAATTTTGCTTTTTGTTGTTTCACAGCAATCGTTAGACGACTAGTACACACCAAGCGATCACGTTCGTCTGTAATTTCAATCTGCCAAACTTGAGTCGACACACCAAGGTGAATAGGTTTTGCGGTACCGATAACATAACCACTGCGCATTGCTCGTACATGGTTTGCGTTGATATCTAAACCTACGCAGTAGTTACCTTCACTTACGCAAAAGTTTGCGGCAATGGAACCTAATGTTTCTGCTAGCACGACGGATGCACCACCATGCAACATACCTAGCGGTTGGTGAGTAAAACTGCACACTGGCATCGTTGCACTTAATGAATCATCCGTGAAGTTGGTGTACTCGATTTGTAGGTGCTCCATCATGGTATTTCTTGATGTAGCGTTAAGGATGTCCAAACTGATCGGCTTTTTCCAAATACTCATTTTTCGCTCTTACTGTTTGCAGGTTGAGACTGCTTATTCATATTTATGCCAAGCGCTTAGCATAGTCTCTATTGCTGCGACACTTCAAGACAAAACGCGCTAGCCCTCAACTCTACAATCACACTTACCTCGCCTATGCATCTTGTCATCATTTGGGTATATACTACTGGTTCAAAACAAGAATTAGTGAATATGGAGCCACTTATGAAGGTATGGATTAAAGCCTCTGCTCTCTTGACCTTAGCAGGCTTAACTGCGTGCAGCGCCTCACCAACTGGTCGAAATCAAATACTGATGTTTTCAGATCAAGAAATGTCATCACTTGGTGCAAAATCCTTTGATCAAATGAAGAAGGATATTCCAATCAGTAAAGATAAAAAGACCAACGCTTACGTACAATGCGTAGCTAAGCAGATCACCAATGCCATTCCACCTCAAGCTGGTTTCAAAGATTGGGAGGTCGTGGTGTTTGATAGTGACCAAGTCAATGCGTTTGCGTTGCCAGGCGGAAAAATTGGTGTTTACACTGGCCTTCTCAAGGTAGCGAAAAACCAAGATCAGTTAGCAACGGTTATCGGGCACGAAGTGGCGCACGTTTTAGCAGAACACAGTAACGAGCGGCTGTCTCAAAGCCAGTTGGCCAATGCTGGGCTGTCGTTAGCCAATGTGGCAATTGGCGCATCTGAATACAAACAATATCAACAGCTCACTATGGCCGCGTTAGGTGTTGGTGTGCAGTACGGCGTGATTCTCCCTTATGGAAGAACGCAAGAGTCTGAAGCGGATATCGTTGGCTTAGAGTACATGGCGAAAGCTGGATTCAATCCTAATCAAAGCGTCGATCTGTGGAAAAACATGAGTGCAGCATCAGGTGGAGCTCAGCCGCCGGAGTTTTTCTCTACTCACCCTTCTCACAGTACGCGAATTAAAGACTTGCAGGCAACCATCAACAAGTTGCCGAAGTACAATGTGAAAGCACCGAAATGTGGTTAGAAAGCGTATAACCCTACAAAGTCTGATACAAAAAAGCTCCTACTTAAGGAGCTTTTTCGTTATTTGTGTGTTGAGAACTTTCGTTAAGTTCCAAGAATTTGCAAAGGTAAGCTGAGTAAGCTGTCACCCAGCCCTGCGAAATACCAAATAATCCCAACAAAACCACCAACGGATGCTAAATACCAAACCAATGAGAACAATTGACCGTAGCGAGTGAGTGGCAGCAAGTGGCTGTGATGTCTTGCTCGCCATTCCATGACCACTTCCAGCATCCCCATCATCAGTAAGAACCCGAGCAGTGTTAAACCAAATGAATAGCTGAGCGCAATACCAAGTAGTGCTGTAACAATGCTGCCCGCCAACCCAATCCAAGTATTCATCGAGAAAGTAATACTCTTTAGAACATGGCCACCATCTAACGGTAAGATCGGCAGCAAGTTAAAGAGGTTTAGCAGCGCGTTAAACACAGCAAGACCAGCGAATATCATTTCGCCTGTCATCCAATAAAGCAGAGTAAACACAATGCTTAAAACCAATCCAAAGAAAGGCCCCATGATAGAAATGACGACATCTTGCCAACGCGTGTTTATTTTCTCGTCACTTAAAGCCAAGCCACCTAGAAACGGGAGCAAGTAAATGCCCTTGGTTTTCATACCGAAATACTTCATCGCTTTGATATGCCCATATTCGTGGAACATAAGACAAGCAATAAGAGCCAGAGCAAACTCAATAGAAAACAACCATGAATAGGCAGCTAAACTTGCTGACGCCAGCGCAACTTTAATCACTTTCGCGCTTTTTAAGGCTTTCATACCTAAGGAAAAAATACCGATGACACTCAAGCGCTTTTCTGATGGCGGCGCGACCTGTGGCACCTGCCTTTCAATATCTTTTTCGTTTCTTGAACCTTCCGTAATTAGCTCACCGTTAACGGTGGCGCGATAGGTCAGATCAAAAGGTTGCCAATCCAATGTGCAGTCTAATTGGCAAAGCAAAACCTCTTCTCCAGCACTCAACTTAAATTGATGCGTGTAAGTTTCTGTTTTCTTTTCGCTCGCATCAATTTGAGAAACTAGAGTGTTGTCCCAGTACAATTGCTGCCATCCCGCCATCGATCCTTCTAATCTTAACGGGCGACCCAAAAATTCAGTGTGTAGTAATTCCAACGCGATTCCTAATGCGATAACCACAAAGGTCGAATTATGCCTCTTATAACAAGTGACATCAAAGCATGTGAACTCAAGATTTGAAGGTTATTTAATCATAAGATTTGCAAAACAATTCTGGTCGTACCATTTCCACAAAAAATATAACGATAATACATGCCCTTACGAGCAGGCGTTTGACGTATGCATCAAATTTAAAACGCCAAATACGCTCAAACTTTGACAAGTTATTAAACATACAATTAACATTACGTTTACATCACAGCTGTGTTTCAACGCAATCACAACTGCTGTTTAGTACCACACAACAATTACAAGGACTTCGGTCCAGCATAATGACACCCTAGGAGGGTCAAGGATGAACAAGAAGCACTGCTCTCTGCTGACAATTTCAATATTGTTTGCGTGTAATGCCCATTCAGCGGGCTTTCAGGTTGCTGAACACTCGGCATCTGGTCTTGGTCGAGCATTCTCAGGTGAAGGGGCTGTAGCAGACAATGCCAGCGTTCTTGCACGTAACCCAGCAGCAATGACTCTTTTCAAAGAAGCTCAGTTTTCTGGCGCACTTTCTATCGTTGATCCTGAAGTCAACGTTTACGATACGCTTCATAAAGAGCAATCTGATGACGTAGCACCACTGCAAGTGGTTCCTGCGGGTTATTACATCAGCCCAATCAATGACAACTGGGCTTGGGGTATCGGTATGTTCACCACTTACGGTGTTGCAACAGATTATCCAGATGATATTTCTGCGGGTGATATGGCTGGCGACACCTCGCTACTTTCTGTCAATATCAATCCAAACATTGCTTACCGCATCAACGAAAAATTCAGTGTGGGTGGCGGTATCAACCTAGTGTACGCGGAAGCGGAGCTGACTCGTCACAAAGGCGCACTCGCCCGTATTTTAGGTGGTAATAAGTCCGATAACCTTGTCGGCATGGAAGGCGAAACTTTTGCTTGGGGTTGGAATATTGGCGCTTTGTACGAGCTAAATGAAAACAACCGATTTGGCTTTGGCTATCGTTCTAAAGTTGATCTAGATTTTGACGACGGTGAGTTTAGTAGTTACGACTCAGGTCGAGCTCCATCAGCAAAAGTGGATGGCCGTTTAAAAATCTCTCTCCCTTCAATTATCGAATTATCGGCTTTCCATCAACTGAATGAAGAATGGGCAGTACATTACGGCTGGCAACAGACCGATTGGAGCACATTTAAAGAACTGAAAGCGACGAGTCCTCAATGTAATGATGGAACTGCTGGTCAATGTTTCTACAAACCAGAGAAATACGAAGACAACAACCGTTATTCTATTGGCGCAACTTACACCCTCAATGCGGATTGGACATTCCGTGCAGGCTTTGCATACGACGAACAAGCAGGTGAAGCCACATTGAGCATCCCTGACAGTGACCGTTTTTGGTACAGCGCGGGCCTAACTTACGCAATGAATGAGAATTTAACTTTCGATGCAGGCTTTGCACTTGTTAAGAGTAAATCAGGCTCTTTCACTGAGACAAATGCTCTGGGTGACGAGATTAAGTTTGACTCAGAAGGTACTGCTTACATCAGCGCGGTACAGATGAACTACACCTTCAAATAATGGGATTACGGAGTAAACCAATGAAACACACGTTTAAATTATCAATGCTTTGTTCTGCAATCCTTCTTGCTGGTTGTGGTGATAATACATCAAGCTCTGGTACTTCCGACAAAGTTCAATTTGAAGATGAAGTCCAAGCACTGCTCGACCGTGGAACATCTATCAGCTTTACGCTTCAAGGGGCGAATGCGGATGTACCTGCGCCCTCTTACTTATTAATGGACACAACAGATGGCACGCTTGGTCTGCCAACTGACGGTGATGATGCCTTAACCAACCCTAGAGCCTCGATGAATACGATGGATGGATGGTCAACGTCTATGCCAATCGTTCTGAACTTTAAAGGCGATGGTTTTGCAACGGGTATGCTGCCGTCTGGTATTAAAGTCATCAAGATTAATCAACGTTTAACCGAGTGGGATGGTAAGTCCAACCCAATCGAAGACGTTCTCGTTCAGAACCAAGACTACGTTGTTCAAGCAAAAGGCAACTCTCTATATATCCAGTTCATGGATGCGCTTGATGAGTCAAGCGAGTACATTTTTGCAGTAACACAAGATGTTACTGACGTGAATGGTGAGCCAATCGGTACATCAGCCAGTTACGCGACAGGTAAATCGAAAGAAATCGTTTATGAAACTGGTGCTCTTGCTTCTATTCAAGCGGTGACACAAGCGGTGGAAGGCATTTTTGGTCTAGCGCAAGTCAACCCAGCTGATATTGTCTACTCATCATGGTTCAGCACTCAATCTGTAGGTGACACGTTAGCGGCTGTTAAAGGTGTTACTGCGACAGGTTTTGCTACTGGCGCGAACACGCTAAATACCATTTACAAAAATGATAATAACGAGAATGCTGTCGACCTTTCTACTGCGTACACAATGGTGCTTGGTGAGACACAAGACTTTATGACAGCGTTAGATTCGGACAGTGACTTTAACAAATACGTCAGTGACTTAGATGCAGCGAAAACCGCGATTAAAGGTCTTTACCTGCAATCTGGCGCGAGTGTGAATGTTACTCAGGGTCAAGTAAGACTGCCACACTACCTTGAAAAAGGCGCAAACTGGAACATGCAACCGATGGTGTCTGCGATGCCAAGCCTAGCGAAGCTAAACGCAGCGCTTACCGATCCAGCAGAACAAGCGAACATGGTTCAGCAGCTTTCTTCTGGCGTTTTCGCAAGCTCTCCTGTAGACGTTAGCAAGCTGGCAACAGATCCAACAGAGCAGCTAAAACTGGTAGGCTCGAAACTGTACTTAAACGACGGCACACAGCTGGATAGTGAGCGAGTTATTACTCGTTACTCTCCTGTTCCTGCGGTTAAGTCTTTAGAAAATGTCGAGTTCTTACTGTTTACTCCTCAAAATGGTGTAGCGAAAGACGTGGTGATCTACCAACACGGTATCACCTCAGCGAAAGAAAACGCGTATGCATTTGCTTTTAATATGGTGCAGGCTGGAGTAGCTGTTATCGCTATCGATCTTCCAATCCACGGTACACGTAGCCTAGACGAACAACGATCGGCAAATGCGAACGTTCTTGCTTACTTGAACCTGTCTAACCTTGCTGTAGCGCGTGACAACCTTCGTCAAAGCGTGCTGGATGTATTGGGCTTACGTGCTAGTTTAGTAGTATCAGCGCAAGGCGGTCTATTGGCTGGAGGCCCTCTTCAAGGTTTTAACCCAATGACGGGCTCTCAAGTAAAAATGCTAGGTCACTCACTAGGCGGTATTGTTGGTACGTCTGCGGTTGCTGCTGCAAACAACACACTAGGCAGCCCTACTGCTGACGCACTGTATACATTTAGCGCGGCCTCTATTCAGAATTCTGGTGGTCAAATCGGTAATCTATTGTTGGGTTCTTCAGACTTTGGTCCACAAATCAAGCACAACCTTGCTTATGCAGCATCAACGGATTACAAGTCTTACGCTGACGCGCAGTGTGCTCAGTTAGATGACAAAGCATGTTACGAGGTCTTTGAAGGTTTAGCGACACCGGAACAGCTTGCAGCTCTGAGTGCTGGTTTCTCACAGTTCATCTACGCAGCGCAAACCACGCTTGATACTGTAGATCCATTTACTAATGCTGCAGACCTAGTTGCTTCAGGCACTCTAACTACCCCATTCTTGATGACAGAAGTTGAAGGTGATAAGACGGTACCGAATAACGTTGCGAACGCTCCATTTGCAGGTACAGAGCCGTTAGCCAAGAAATTGGGCTTAACTGAGGTTAATAGCTTAAATACAGCGGTCGCTGCGACGTCAAGCTTTGTTCAATTCAACGCTATTGCTTCACACAGTACGTTTGCGTCGCCATCAGGCACACTTGCCGATATCAATCATCATGCTGAAATGCAAAAAGAAAACGCGGACTTCTTGATGGACAACGCATTGAGTGATGTTTCGGATACAACAGTACTGAAATAATCGACCATTCATCCATCGAAAAAACCCAGCTTAGGCTGGGTTTTTTATTTTTCGCACTCAAAAGAGTGTTGAATAATTCACACAACAATTCATAACCCAAGGTAATTGACCACTTCTTTTATATTCCAAATATTATTTATTTAGCGATTGTTTTACATCTTTCACCTAATCAGGTTGGAATATTGTAAAATCTCGGCTTTAATTCGCTAACACCCTTTTATTTCTCAGGATAAAGTGGATAATACCGCCACAAAATAACATTACTAAGGTGAGTCCTTATGTCTATCGAAGCTACTCTGCTTGCACGCTGCGAGTCAAAATGTGAACTGTGTTCATCTGAATCTCCATTAACTGCTTACGCTGTACCACCACACGGTAACGTAACAGTTGATACCGCTATCATGGTATGTGACAAATGCCACAGCGAGATCGAAGAACCTAAAGACATTAACCATTGGCGTTGTCTGAACGAAAGCATGTGGAGCCAGGTTCCTGCAGTACAAGTAACTGCATGGCGCCAACTAACTCGCCTAAACTCTGAAAGCTGGGCTCAAGACGCTCTTGACATGATGTACATGGAAGAAGAGCAAAAGAACTGGGCAATGACAGGTATGTCTGCTGATGACAAAACTGTTGACTGCAACGGCACTGAACTTAAGAAAGGTGACGATGTAACAGTAATCAAAGATCTACCAGTTAAAGGTACAAACCAAGTAATTAAGCAAGGTACTGTGATTCGCGGTATCAGCCTTGGTGATGACCCTAAACTGATTTCAGGTAAGGCAAACGGTGGTCAGTCAATGTACGTGATCGCAGAGTACTGCCGTAAGAAGTAATTTTAGTTACTTTTGTATAAAACGGGGTTCCAGTTGGAACCCCGTTTTTGTTTGTGCTTCGGAAGGCCCCCTAACCCATGCGTTTGAATCAGGTCCCTTTGAAACAGCAAATACAAAAATGCCAGCGGCTAAGCTGGCATTTTTTTCACAGTGTTCAGATTAACGGTACATACCGATATCTTTTTGAATGTGAGCTGACAAATCTTCTGCGTAGTAGCTGCGAGGAGCAGAGTTATCTACAAAAAGAATGTCGAGTAAGTGAGCAATCAATCCTTTGAAGTTAACCGCGTAGGTTTTCTTATCCATAGAGGTTGGTAAAGCTACATTTGTCATTTGCATTGCTTGTGCCATGATTGCCTCTCTTTAAAAGCAGTAATATGTTTTGTTGGTTGTATAGTAGTCACTTCCTCACTGTTTAAAAAATGACAAAATTTGACCAACCAAATTAGTTTTTCTAATAAAACAAATCATTCACATTGCTGTGAGCTAGAAATGCCCACTTTTCGCATAAAAATTCAACAATCGCGTACTTTTCTTGAATAACTTGGAGTTACAGGGATAACTTCAAGCTTTTAAGTAACAAATATTTAACCAATCAATACTAAAAATACCTTTTAGAAAATCCGGTTATCAATATTTTTGATTAGTAATATTAACTCGAGAACGACTGTTTTCTTTGTTCTTATACACCGACGCAACTACCGCGGAAGTCATTACTAGAATCAAGAACGTCAACGACCAAATCGTTGGGATTTCGTATTCTGTTCCGACCAAAAGCATCTTCACACCGATAAACATCATGATCACAGAGAGCGCAGGTTTTAAGTAGACAAACTTGTCCAGCATCGCTTGCAGCACGAAGTACAGCGAGCGTAAGCCTAACAACGCGAATACGTTAGCCGCTAACACCAAGAATGGCTCGCGAGTGACCGCAAAAATAGCCGGAATTGAATCGAGTGCAAACATCACATCCATCACGGCGATCACGCCTACTACAATTAACATTGGCGTCGCAACCCACTTCCCTGCTTGCTTCAAGAACATATGATTGCCTTGATAATCATCTGTTACTGGCAGCAATTTACGAATCACTTGCTCTGGGTATGGGTTCACTTCTTCCTCTTCACCTTTGTCGCGAGCAAGCTTAATACCTGTCCAGATTAGGAACGCCGCAAATAGGTAGAGTACCCAATGGTATTGGGCGAGCAGCTGCGCACCGACAGCAATCATAATTGCTCGCAGAACCAACGCGCCAATCACACCCCATAATAACGCGCGAGGACGAAGATGCTCTGGCACTTTGTATTGGGCAAATATGATGGCGAAGACAAATAAGTTATCAACGCTTAACGACTTTTCGAGCAAGTAACCAGTTAGGAATGACACGGTCGCTTTCTCATTGCTGTAAGCACTATGAGGAGCGTAAACGTCCCAAAAGAAATAGATGGAACCTGCAAAAAGAAACGCGAGTAAGAACCAGAATATGCTCCAAACGATGGCTTTTTGCATCGTAATGGCACCGCCTCGGGTTTGATAGATATCAAGCGCAACCAAAACGAGTGTGAAAAGGCCGAATGCACCATACATTGTCAGTGATTCTTGAAATAGAACAGATTGGCTTAACTGGGTGGTATTTTCAATAAGAGACATGCTTCCTCCCACGCGGAAGGACAGCAGTGTTTGGTGACCTTCCGCAAACAATACAAACCAGCAGTCACATTACCCATGTGTCTGCTAATCAATGAATGCGTTGGTCTCGTTGAAGTGCCAAGATTGAATGTTCAATCAGACACCTTTACTTACCGGATAAGCGATCGCTTAACGAGATGACGATAAGTAAACTTGCGCTAACTACTCCCCAAACGCCGCCATCATACGCCTGATCATTCTGATTTCCAACAAAAATTCCCTATCAATAAAATCAATGCATTTAATCGCCAGCAGTCCATCAAATATATGAATATAAAGAAAAAGGAGCACTGACCAGTGCTCCCTCTTATTGCTCTTTGTTCTTTATAGCCCATTTAGCGGCACAAAATACACAAGCATGGACCAAGCGGCTACCCACGCAATGACCACCGCGGCGTCTGCCCAGTCTTTTTTCCACATACTTTCCACCCTCTCACTCGCATGTAGTGTGGAAAGTACAGCAAAATCAATACCAAAAATGATTAACGATTTTGTTGAGAGTAAAGTTTGTGACTTTCGTTCAAACAGTTAGGCTCATCTGTAAGTAGTTCAATAAAACAATCCGCCATTGATAAGTTACTCACGCAACCCTCGCCTTTCATATCAAGCAGGGCTTCATAGCCTTCTTTGCCTTTCATCGTGTAAGCCGAAGAGGTGCCACGATACCAAGTGTCATCATCAACCTTTACCCAGCGGTATCCATCAAATATTTCTAATCGTTGGACTCTCTCACCTTTTGGCGCATCGGCTTGATAGTCAAAGTTCAGATTGTACGTATATGGGTAACTGCCTGACCCAGTGCCTTCTACGCCGTTGTTTAGTGCGTTATTGATTGCACCTTCTAGAGCTCGACGAATAACCGCACCTTTCACATCGTAAAACCCGATCGGTACGGCAAAAGGCAATAATCGTCCGGCAACATCTGCCACTGTAATATCACCTGGATTGAGTGAAGTACGAACGCCACCTGCATTATGAATTGCAAATTGAACGTTGTGCCCGCGTTTATTTAAGCTATGAAGGAAAGAACGAGCGACCGCACCGGCAAGTTCACTTCCGCCCAACTCATCCGGTATACGGACATGACGCTTTTTGTTTTCCACATGAGCAATCACCTGCGATTGCAAGGCACGCACGCGAGGTATGTATTTATCTCTCAAAATAGCTTGAGTTTCTGGGTGTTTCTTACAGACCACAACATTTGGTTGGCCGTGAATAAAATCACAAGCGGTTTCAAATACGCCTTGGTCCAATTGTTGATTCAACGTTGAATCCCAGAAAATACGGCGCCCTAACAGTAATTCATTTTGACCATTCAACATGGTTGCTTGGCCATTCTCGTCAAACTCAAGCACACAATGGCCCATGGTCAGAGCATGAAAACCGGCTTGCACAACGTAGGTTCCATTTACTTTGATACCATAAGGATCATCTTCACCCAAACCAATCGCAGTAAAGTCACCTTGCAAACGGTGGCTATGACCACCCACGATGATACCGATGCCTTCCACTTGCCCTGCAAGTTCTAAGTCGCCTTCGTAACCCAGGTGACTCAGTAAAATAATGTTTTTGATTCCATCATTGTGAATTTGTGCGACTGTCGCTTTCGCGGTTTCAATTGCAGTCATAAATGGCGTATCGGCGTCAGGGTTTGCTATATCGCTCATTTTATCGATGGACAAACCAAAAATAGCGACTTTTACACCGTTAAACTCTTTCACAAGGTATTGCGCACTGCGTGAATCCGGTTGATAGCTCAGTACGTTGTTACAGTCGCTTAGTCGGTGCGCTTTGTTTTTTGACTCATTGGACAGATCCCAGTTACCTGCGAGCAGCGGAAAATTGGTGCGCTGACAAAATAGTGCAACCGGTTCGTTCCCCATGTCGAGCTCGTGGTTTCCCAATGCCATGGCATCAATATTCAAGGCGTTCAACAAATCGGCGTTCGCTTTGCCTTTAAATAAGGAGAAATAGAGCGTGCCTTGGAAGCAGTCGCCAGCATGAAGGAACAACATTCCCTGCCCTTGACGCTGTGCATCATCACGTAGCTGTTCAACTCGAGTCGCAATTCGTGAGAATCCGCCCGCACTAACATAAGGTTCTAATATGAGGTCTTTGTTGATTTTGAGTTTTAGCTGTAATGACGTTGGCTCAAAGTAGGAATGAGTGTCATTGATGTGTGCCAGTTTGATTCTTACTGGCTTATGATTTTTATTCATTTTCATCTTCTCTCTTTTCATTCCTTATAATAATAAGAAGTGAATCATGACAGAATCATGAATTTTATGAAACTGTGAATTTTTGATTTCACGTTTACGTGATCACGATGCTGTCTGTCGTTCAATTGAAAGCAACTTACGCTTGTCGCGGTCTCTATTCAATAGGAGGCTCTCGTAATTTTGTGAACTGAGCTTAACTCAAAAATTTCGAATTCATATATGCTTAGGAGTAGCAAAATAACTCTCTATAATTCAAATAATTGCAAGGAGGATTGAGATGAGACTAGAACGCATCGAAATCTCCGGGTTCAGAGGCATCAAACGCCTTTCACTCTCTTTTGATGAACTCACTACCCTCATTGGTGAGAATACGTGGGGCAAATCTTCATTGCTCGACGCCCTATCTATCGCGTTACCAGCCAACGGAAGTCTGTATGAGTTCGAACTGAAAGATTTCCACGTCGACTACTCCATTTCTCACCCTCAGTCTCAACACATCCAAATTATTGTTTGCTTCAAAGCACAAGATAAACATGAAGCAAACGCTGGTCGTTATCGCCGCATCAAACCCGCTTGGTGCACAACAGAAGATGGTGAACATGTCATTTATTATCGAATCAGTGCCTCTCGCGTTGATCATGCCATCACGACCAAATACGCGTTTCTTGACCGTGATGGCAAACCGAAACAGATTCACCATTCAGAGAAATTAGCGGTTGAGTTGATGACGTTGCACCCTGTCATTCGATTAAGGGACTCTCGTCGCTTTCCTCGTCCGACACACATTAATGGTGACAGCAAAAACGCGCGTATAGAAAAACGCATCAACAACACCTGTCGACGTTTGTTGGCGATGCCGGGTCATGTAAACAAAGGGGAAATACGAAGCAGCCTCGATGCCATGAAAACGTTGGTCGAGCACTATTTTGCGTTTCGTAGCATCAGTAAAGGCAATCCTAGAAAACCGAGAGACGGATTATTCTACACTAGCCCATCTTCTGATAAAGGATTGAGCCAATACCTGAAAGAGACCAACGATAAGCAAAGTCGTTTGCTCTTAATGGGGTTGCTTAATGCATATCTTCAAGCCAAAGGGCCGACGGATTTAAGACGTTGCGCGCGGCCTATTTTGATCATCGAAGATCCAGAAGGTCGTTTACACCCAACGCATTTAGCTCGAGCTTGGTCGTTGCTTCAACTTTTGCCAATGCAAAAAATCTTAACCACGAATAGTGGCAGTTTGCTTGGTTCCGTGCCGCTCTACTCCATCCGTAGGCTTATCCGTCTGTCCGACAAAACTATCGCGAAGAGTCTAAATACGTCTAAGTTTGGGGGGGATGAGTTAAGACGAATTGGTTTCCACATTCGTTTTCATCGCGCTGGCGCTTTGTTTGCACGTTGCTGGCTATTAGTGGAAGGCGAAACTGAGGTTTGGTTGTTTAATGAATTGGCAAGACAATGTGGATACGATCTCGCCGCTGAAGGGGTTCAGATTGTCGAATTTGCACAATCTGGCTTACGTTCATTAATAAAAGTAGCCAAAGAGTTCGGTATCGATTGGCATGTGGTTACCGATGGTGACCCGGCGGGTAAAAAATACGCCCACACAGTGAGAGCGCAGCTTGGGCATGATCAAGAGCGCCATAGGCTCACTGAACTTCCCGATCGGGACATCGAGCATTTTCTTTATAATCATGGGTTCGAGCTTTTCTTTAAGGACATGATCAAAGTCCCTCACGACCATCCAATTCCGGCGAAGAAAGTGGTTAACCGCGTTTTGAAAAAACATGCGAAGCCAGATTTGGCTCTAGCCATTGTGTCTCACTGCGAAGAGAAAGGCATGGAATGTATCCCTGTGTTGTTGCGTTGGACTTTAAAACGCATCGTTACTATGGCAAGCGGGAATACTTAAGCCTTATATATCTACTTACTCGTTTTCCATTTAAATAGTCTTTGGGGATAGCACTGCGCTATCCCCTTAAAATTTAGGCAAAAAAAAGCACACTAATTTAGTGTGCTTGTATCAAATATCATTAATTTTGATTAACTGTATTGAGAGGGATAAAGCTCAACACACAGCGGATACAAATTAGATCGGGGGTTCACTACTGTGCTTGCTCAGCGAGCGAAGAAGAAGTAGCGGTTGATTTCGCATGTAACCAAAGTCCTGTTGCTTTCATCAAGTAACCAAATACGCCACCTAATACAAGCGATGGAACAACAAGTTGCCAATTGCCATCTGCTGCGAATGTCGCGCAAGAACCAATGAAAGTACCAGGAATGTACGCTAGCCAAGCCTGTTTCGCTTGAATACACATGAAAAACGCTACAACAGCTGTGATCACATAACCCAAGATCTCTAAACCTGCGTAAGTGGAGCCATAAATAATTACCATTGCCCAGAATACACCGGTCAAGTTAGTAATTAAGCTTGTCGCTAAACCTTTTAATCCACTCGTTGGAGCTGCGAAGTAGCTTGTACAGCCTAGAAAGCCTGCCCAAGATAAAAGGCCAAGAGAAATGGCAATCCAACCCCAAACGCCGGACAGAATCCCAGTAGTAATAGAGATAGCTAAAAGTGTTGTCATGGTATTCGTACCTGCTTGGCGACTATCGCACCCTTTGGGTTTGATAACTGCCTTCATACATTGAAATCAAGAACCAATACTAGGCACATCGCGCCAGTTTATCGGTGATAATGATCACAACAATATCACCTTTTGTTTCATGTTTTACACAAATTATTTGACGCAACCGATAAATCAACAGATTTAGAAAATAACAAAAACAGAGATGGACGAATAAAAGAAATAAAAAAGGCTCTGCGATGCAGAGCCCATTTAAATTGATAGTACCTATAAGACGGATGGTTTGCCCTTCATCATGCGCAAACCTTCACGCTTGATGCAATCGACCAACGGGTTTTCGGCCATATCCGCACGCCAAATAAAGGACAATGTGCGCTCCATTTTCAGATCTGGTACGTTTAGCGCGACTAAACGTCCAGCCTCAATGTAACGTTCAACATCCAAATATGGCAAACAAGTTAAGTATTGTCCGTTAGCCACCAAGCTGCGCAACACAGGAACATGTTCATACTCACGCCATACATCTAAATCTTCAATCAAATGATGAATGGAGCTATCAAAGGTTTTACGAGTACCTGAGCCATGCTCACGCAACACCCATTTCGCCTGCTCTAATTGAGCTAAACTGACCGAAGGGTTACGAGCAAAAGGATGATGAGAAGCTGCGACTACAGTAAGGTGGTCACGACACCAGATTTCTTGGTGTAAACGGTTATCGTCACAACGTCCTTCAATAATGCCTAAATCGTATTTGTAATCTAATACTCCATCGATAACCCCTTTCGTACTTTGTACGCCTAGCGAGATTCGCATCTCAGGAAAATCGTTATCAATGATACTGATAAGGTCAGGCACCAAGTGTTCTGCTGGTGTTTGGCTCGCACCAAGACGGATCTCTCCGCTCAACAAATGTTGCTCATAGAATCCCATTTCTATCTGCAAGGCATCTTGCAATAAACGCTTTGCTTTTGGCCTTAACCACATCCCCCAATGTGTTAGGGCCATTTGCTTTCCTTGCCTTTCAAATAAAGGCCTGCCAAGCATTTTTTCTAACTGCGCGAGCGACATACTTGTCGCCGATTGTGTCAGAGCCAGTTTGTCTGCGGCCTGGCTTACACTGCCGGTATCTGCAACTGCGTCGAAAACCGCTAATTGCTTAAGAGAGTAGCGCAAAGTGTCCTCCATCATGGGCGAGTATTCCCATACTCTCACAACCTCAAAAACATGCCCCAATAAGCAATAGGGTTCATTTTACTCCGCGCTAAAAACTTATCAAATAATTTGATGAGATTTCTAAATATTATCAATTTTACCTGTACCACTGCCCGCCCTATTCTGGATATGCGGTTCGGGAACACCGCAAAACAAAAACAACAATTCATTTTTGAGCTAATAAATCAAGGAGCTTTTTATGGAACCACAAACTAAGGAGTCATTATGGCGGTGACCAGTTCTCAAACTCACCAGGACTTTTCTCCTAAAGAGATGATGGCTGAGGCGGAGAAATTCGCATTAAGTAAAGCAAACAAAACCAGCAGCATGACACTTGGCCTAGCAATAATGGCTGGTGCGTTTATCGGTTTGGCATTTTTGTTTTACATCACAGTGACAACTGGCAGTGCGAATACAGGTTGGGGTTTAAGCCGCTTAGCCGGTGGTATCGCCTTCAGTATGGGGTTAATCCTTATCGTTATTTGCGGTGGTGAGCTGTTTACCAGTTCGGTGCTTTCCAGCATCTCATGGGCAAACAAACAAATCTCTTTCGGCAAAATGTTGTCGATTTGGGGCAAGGTTTACGTGGGTAACTTCATCGGCGCAATGTTTTTGCTTGCTCTTGTGACTGCGGCAGGTTTGTACAAAATGGATGCAGGCCAATGGGGTTTGAATGCTCTTAATATCGCACAACACAAACTGCACCATACATTGCTTCAAGCCTTTGCTTTGGGCGTTCTATGTAACCTACTGGTTTGTCTTGCAATTTGGTTGACGTTTAGTTCTGCAAACGCAATGACGAAAGCGCTTATGACCATTCTTCCAGTTGCGATGTTCGTCAGCAGTGGCTTTGAGCACTGTGTGGCAAACATGTTTATGGTCCCACTAGGCATCGTTATTGCCAATTTTGCCCCTGAATCATTTTGGGCATCTGTTGGTGTACCGGCCTCCCAATATGCGGATTTAAATGTCGCACACTTTATTAGTGCGAACTTAATTCCAGTGACGTTTGGCAACATCGTCGGTGGCGCGGTACTCGTTGGTTTGGCTAACTGGTGCATCTACCGCCGTCCAGAGTTAAAAGCAGCCAATGTTTCATCTATCACAAATACAACTCAGTTATCGTCAGTTAAGGAAATCACAATGAAAAACGCATCTTTCGTAAAGGACATCATGAATCCAAAACCGGTTACACTCAGCGTGGAAATGCCTGTAGCCGCAGCTCTTGATACTCTATTAGACAACAATCTAACAAGCGCACCAGTGGTGGATCTCCACAATCGTTTAGTTGGTTTCTTCTCTGCACACGACGTGATGGTTGAACTGTGGTGTCAAGATTACATCCCAGTGAAAGATCAAAAAGTGGTTGATTTGATGAGCCGTGATGTCGTTGCAATTGATGCTAGCGATCGTTTGGTGGATGTGGTCGAGTTCCTATGCATCGACAAAGAGCAACTATACCCAACAAGCAGCATGGGGATTGCAACTCGCCTAACTTCTCTATCTTTAGAAGAACGAGCGAAAAGCATGAAGGTTAGCAAACCGCAAGTATTGCCGGTTCTTGAAAATGGTCAAATGGTTGGTGTTGTTACTCGCCAAGAAGTCCTTAAAGCCCTACGTCCAGTGTTCGGTGAGCGACTAAACCTTGTTGAAGATAAAGCACTAGAAACTGCTTAAACAATAAAGAACGAACAATAACAAAACGCTAGTTGTTAGAAACTAACAGCGTTACATGGCACCAATAAAAAAGCGCTCTTGAAACCAAGAGCGCTTTCATTTATTCAAAGCTTAATTACTTCTTCACGCCTTCGATATGCAGTTCCATATCAACGTAGCTTGATGAACCCATTACTGGGATATCGAAATCAGCAAGCTCTAGACGAGTTGTGCCAACAAAACCAGCACGCTCACCACCCCATGGGTCGTTACCTGCGCCAACAAACTCTGCTTCGATAGTAATAGGCTTAGTCACACCGTGTAGCGTTAGATCACCCGTTACGTCTAGCTTACCATTACCTTTATCAACCACTTTCGTGCTCTTAAAAGTCGCTTCGCTGTATTTGCCAGCATCAATAAAATCGCCGCTGCGGATGTGTTTATCACGCTCAGCGTGGTTTGAGTCTAAGCTTGTGGTGTCTACTACTACGTTTACTTTTGAGTCAGCAATGTTTTTTTCATCAAAAGAAAAGTCACCAGAAAAAGTATTAAAACGACCTTTGATGAAGCTGTAACCTAAGTGGCTAACTTTGAAGTTGATAGACGCGTGAGCACCTTTCGTATCGATAACGTAGTCTGCAGCCTGAGCACCTAAAGGCAGTGCCATAGCGATTGCTAGTCCTGTAGCGAAGAGTGACTTTTTCATTTTGAAGCTCCTAACATTTTTCTTAATGTGTTGTCTTTATCGATAAAGTGATGTTTGAGCGCAGCGACAGCGTGTAAACCTGCAATTAGGATCACAGCCCAAGCTGCATAGAAGTGAATTTCACCTGCGATATCTGATTGACCAGAAAATAATTCTCCTGCGCCGGGTACAGTAAACCAATTGAATACTTCAATACCGCGACCATCAGATGTAGAGATGAGGTAACCTGAAACAAAGATTGTGAGAAGTAATAGATACATCACACCGTGTGCCGCTTTAGCTGCGACGACTTCAAATCGACTGCCTTCTACTTTTGGTGACGCCGTAACATACTTCCACACGATGCGACCCACAGTAAGAATGGCCAGAAGAATACCGACAGAGCGATGATAATGTGGCGCAGTTCGATACCATTCGCTGTAATAGCTAAGGTCGACCATCCACAAACCCACAGCAAACAGACCAATAATGCAAAGCGCAGAAAGCCAGTGCATTACTCGAGCAGGCAGGTTATAGCTTTTTACCAGTGTTTCCATCTCACGTTCCTAGATATATTCCTAAGTTAATGTTGAGCAAGAAACACAACATTAACCTATTTACCTTATATGAAACAGATTATTTACCATCCTTTACATCCAGCCAATCGCACCGTATCTATCAACTTGTTCGAAAATTTTGAAGGAACTTTGGCGTATTGAATGCGCAAAAGCTTAAATTGATACTTCTTGCTCTATCTCGTAAAGCTCATCAGACATTTCAAGCATTCGACGTTCTATCACGGCTTTCGCATCTTCAACGCCTTTGTTGTAATAGACTGCGCCTAGTTTATCGGTAATAAAATCTATCAGAAATTCGCTGTCAAACTGGCCAATCTCAATGCTGAGTTCATCCTGCATATAATCTTGAATTGCCGACGCTAATGTTTCTTTTTGGGCTCTTTCTAACTTAATCATGCGTGTTCCTTTTAGTGCGGCTTAATGGGGATTTCGCTAACCGTTACGAAATAATCGAGTTTCGTCTCGATTGTGTAGCCATTAATCACCCCAAATTCGTATTGCTTCTAATTTTGGTGTTTAGATCAAGAAGTTGCCGATCTAAATTAGTCTATTCTGAAAAGACTATGCTAACCTTTTGCGGTTCGTTTTGTTAACCATTAAGGGATATTCTTTGCTACTCGACCTAGTGATCCAAAGTGTCAATGATTTTCAGGACGATTGTCTTAAACTGTGTGAGAAGCATTATCCTGCCGTACATAACCAAGGTATGAGTGAACACCATCTTGGTCTTGCATTTTCTCGCCGAATGGAACACACCTTCCGTCATTTTGGTTACAACAGCATCGTAAGACCGATAGAAGTACTCGACGCTCCAGACCTACCTCACCACTATCGCATTTCTTCTGAGATTGGAACGGTTTGGGTGTTAAGCCATCACATGGTCAGTGCCGGTAAATCGTGTCGCGAAAACTTGTTGTCTTCAATTACCGAATGGCAAAGCGAGTATGGCTACGCGCTGCAACCTAACGACCTACTCTTCCTTGTTTGCGATCATTGGATCAGTCGCAGTAAAACCAGCCGAGAACTGCTCCATTGGTGGATGGGCGAATTGCCGGATCAAATCAACGAATATACTGAGCAAGGCATCACTCTTTACACCAGTGAATCTCAGCTCACTCAATCCCTTGATACTCGCTTTGGTATCAGCCCTTGTTACATCAAATTTGGCCACCCTTTGCGTCGTTCTAACAAACAGCAACTGGTTCGAAAGTACTTGCAGTTGTACGCCGTATTACAGTGGTAGTATCAAATTGCAACAGGTAGATTATCAGTCTATTCATACATTTGTTTGATACGGCTCGATAAATCTAATCATCTCGTATTAACCCTCTTGCCTCATATGGCCTAGCCCAATTAGATTCTGACTACTGAAATCAAAGTTGGTGTCCATGTAACACCAATCAAAAACCATTGATCTAGGTTGTTGTAATAATGATGAGCATCTCGCAGCTTCTTGGCTGCATTTCTAAACAAGTAGATGGGCAGTACATCGCGCAATATGAGGAGTTGACACTTCGCAGTGTCTTTCAACCCATTTATAAAAAGGATCTTTCCATCATCGGCTTGGAAGCCTTAGTGCGAATTAGCACTGCGGATGGTTCTATGATACGTCCGGATCTCTTTTTCCAATCTCCTTCCATCTCTGAACATGTTCAACTTAATGTCGAGCGACTTAGTCGCCTTATTCACATCAAAAACTTTGGGCAATCTCGTTACCGCAACAAAAAGCTCTTTCTTAATGTGCTTCCCAGAGCTGCAGAAATGCTGGCGAAGGACCTTTCATACAGCCATTTACTGAAGCAAGTGATTTGTGAGGCGGATTTGCGTCGAGAACAAATCGTGATGGAGTTAGTTGAATTAAGCGCAGGCGATGAGTCCTTTCTGTACAAAGCGACGAAAGAACTGAGTGACGGAGGCTTTAAACTTGCTATTGACGACTACGGCATTAATGCCTCAACCATCGAGCGAGTGAAATGCGTTCGACCAGACATCATCAAGATGGATCGTTCATTGCTGTTGAAATACGAAGACGGGGATTTTTCTGCGTTAATAGAAGCGTTAGCGCTCGCGAAAGAACTGAGTTCAAAAACCGTTATCGAGGGAATTGAAACCGAGCATCAACTTAACTTAATGAAAAAACTCGGTTTCGATATGTATCAAGGCTACTTGCTTGCGATGCCTCAAACCCTAGAAATGTACGAAGAGGCCAAAACGGCCTAAGACCGTCTTGTTAAGCACCGCCGCCTTTGAATACCTAGATTACTTGCGGTGCTTGCCACGATTTTTATGAATCGCGAGTTTTGCTTTTAGTTTGCGCTTTTCTGATGAACGACTCTTACGACGACCGCCACCATCACGCTCAGGTTCTACCTCTTCAATTAGACTTGGTTCGAATCCTTCTAGCCATTCTTGAGGCAAACGCTGGTCTAACAACGTTTCGATCGCACGAAGCAGATATTCTTCATCTCGGCTCATTAATGAAACGGCCAAACCGGATTTACCCGCGCGGCCAGTACGACCAATACGATGTACGTAGTCTTCGGCTTTAAATGGCATATCAAAGTTCACCACTTGTTCAAGCTCTTGAATATCTAGACCGCGAGCCGCCACGTCTGTCGCAATCAGGGCTCGAACTTTACCTTGCTTGAATTCATCAAGTGCACGCTGGCGAGCACCTTGCGATTTATCACCATTAATCGAAACCGCTTTAATACCATCCAGTTTGAGCTCCTTTGCAAGCTCATCGCTACCTTGTTTGGTTTTAGTGAAAACAAGTACTTGTTGCCAGTTTCGTGAACCAATTAAATACGCTAGCAACTCACGCTTACGCTTTTTATCAACTGGATACACCATCTGCTTAACCGTTTCTGCCGTTGTATTCGCTGGAGACACTTCCACCTCAACAGGAGAATCCATCAGTTTGTAAGCGATGGTTTTAATGCGTTTTTCAAACGTCGCAGAAAACAGCATGATTTGTTTGTCATTCGGTAATCGACGAAGAATGCGTTGCAGATCAGGCCAAAAACCCATGTCCAACATTCGGTCAGCTTCATCAAGCACCAACACGCCAGTTTTAGAAATGTTTACGTTGCCGTTAAACAAGTGGTCTAACAATCGGCCCGGCGTAGCAATAAGAATATCCGCGCCCTCTTCCAACTTGTTCTTTTGCACGCCAATACTTGTACCGCCGTACACACAAACAATACGTAGATCCGTGTGTTCCGCGTATTGCGTTAAATTGTCAAACACTTGCTGCGCCAATTCACGAGTTGGAACTAGGATGAGAGCGTGAGGTGTGCCATTACGTTTCTTTTGCTGTACCGCCTGAATAATCGGCAAACCAAATGCCGCCGTTTTACCGGTACCCGTTTGCGCAGCCGCAAGAAGATCTTTGCCTTCCAGTACGTGTGGAATCGATTTTTCTTGGACTGGCGTTGGCGTCACAATATTCATATTGTTCAACGTTTTGACTAACTGTTGTTCAATGCCAAGATCAGCAAAATTAACGGACATGATAAACCTCATAATTTTTGGAGCGCAGAGTTTACCAGAGCCGCCATAGCCATACTACCTCTACGCCAAAGGATTGAGTTATGAACTGATTAGCTGTTGGTGAAATTCAAGTGATTGGCGCAGCACGTCTTGATAAAGCTCTGAGAAATTCGCCTCTAACGCTGCGTATTCACCATCTAACACCTCAAACGTTGTCGTCAAGTCGGCCATTCTCGGGCTTCGCTGAGACATCCGATGCAGTGCAAACTCGATGTTGGAGAGATCTTGATAAGATTGCAGCCAGCCGCCCCGCCACATGCGTTGATGCAATAACATAAAACGCGCAGGAAGCGGTTCGTGAACATCTTGGTCTACTTTTTGAAATGCAAACTCGACAAAGTCGTCTAACGACTCTTGATGAAAATCATTCCAATGCTTGGCTAAACAATGGTCCCAAAACATGTCTAGCGCAATTGGCGCGAAGCGTCTCGCTACGCCTTTAAAATGTGGCTTACATTCTTCGACAATAGGGTGATGATCGGTAATTCGGTCAACGAAGCGGTGGAGTTTGATGCCATTAGTAATGTCAGAATCGTATAGCTTGCTTGGATCTCCTTTGACGAAGTCTCCAAGCAAGTTTCCCATAAAATGGCTATTACAGTGATCTGCAATATGCAGGTGGGCTAAAAAGTTCATTTACCGTCTTTCGCCCTTCTTGGCTCGGTGTTTCATGAACTTAGTATAACGTCTAAAAGAACGTGAAGAGAGTACTAAACGGTACTATTCGTTTTCGTTGTCAGAGCCAACGTATTCCGACAAAATAATGCCAATTTCAAGCGCATCTAGCAGCTCTAGGCTTTCGTCGTTTTGGTATTGGTCGCTCATTGTGACCTCCTTTATGAAACTATGAAACATTGCGGTTTCAACTTACTGCCACCATTCCTATTTCATTCGGTGACAGCAACTCCTTTTTATAGACTTTATATGACACATTCATGACAGCGAAAAGTAAAGATTTAAAAACCTATGAGCATAATCATAAGTAAACGATTGCAGCGTCGTTACTCTTCTCTGCCATCTTCACTTAGATAGCTGGAATTACATCGATATTTCTATCATTAAAAGACATAACATACTGTTATAGGCGACCCTAGATCTCATTTTGTAAAATAAACTCACCCTTCGTTACATATTTTGCTGATTCGCATCGCATATTTTGTTTCGATATATCCATAGATTTGTTCAATATCTTTTATCTCTAATGGAGTAATCAATGAGAGAAGTTGAGTTTAGAACGATAGACCGACTATTTATTAAGATGTCTATCAACGACAAAATGTGGGTTATTTTCCTCCTATTTCTGATGGCACTCACTTCGGTAGCAGGAAGCCGATACCTAAATGATTTACATCAGTTCGAGCGACAATCTATCGCCAACGTGCAAGCAAAACTAGATGGCATCATTGAAGCTAATCCCACAGATATCTATCAAATTACAGGTATCTCAAAAGCTAACCATCAACAAAAGAGCTTGTCTGCAGATGGTGTTACCACGGTTTATGGCACAACCTCTGCGGGTGAGCTTGTTCGATTGACCGAGCACGCTGGCAATCAATACAACGCCCTGCGCTCCGACGCCCTTACCTCTTTCCTTCTTAGTTTTCTATGGGTTTTGCCGTTTGCAGTATTTTGCTATTGGGTAGCGACATTCATCGGAGGCGCTTTGTGGGTGCTATACACCACAACAGAGAAAATTGGTGACGGTGACTTAACTTCTCGATTGGGCTTTCACCCTGGCCGTGACGAGTTTGGCACCATTGGCTGCGCACTAGATAAGTCGATGGATACATTAAGCGAACTGGTCAATAGCGTAAAAGAAAACGCCAATACGCTAAGTGAAACGTCGTCTGCATTTGAACAAGACATGAAACTGAGCGAAACACAGATTACGCACCAGTACCAAACACTTGATTCTGTCGCAACCGCAATGGAAGAAATGACGGCGTCTGCCAAAGAGGTTTCGAGCATCTCTCAACAAGCGACCATACAATCGGATCAAGATGCACAAAAAATAGAAACGAGCCGTAGCCGTGTACAGCACGTTATTGCTGAGATCGAAACCTTGTCGAGCTACATCGAGCAAGCTTCGTCATCAGTCACCAACTTAAATGAAAACACTACGCAGATTAATGATGTCATCACGACCATTAATGCGATTTCTGAGCAGACCAACCTGTTAGCTCTCAATGCCGCTATCGAAGCGGCTCGCGCAGGCGAACAAGGCCGCGGTTTTGCCGTTGTAGCCGATGAAGTCCGAACGCTGGCAAGTCGTACACAACAAGCCACGGTAGAAATCCAAGCCATGATTGAGAAGCTGCAATCGGAAAGCCAAAACATCGCTTCGATTACTGGTAGAACGGTCAAGCAAGCTCAAACAAGCAGCCAGTTGATCGATGAAATTGGTCAAGATTTCACAGCGATTGCGGACTCTGCTCGTTCATTGATGGACATGAGCATTCAAATCTCTACTTCCGCGGAGGAACAAAGTGCGGTTGCGAATGATATCGCCTCTGAGCTTGCTGATATCCGTACTCAGTCCAGCACAATTCGAGAAGTGGCGGAGCAGTCTACTGTTGGTGTCGCGAACTTAACTAAAGCGTCGGTTTCACTCGGTGAAGTATTAGAGCGTTACCGCACAGCTTGATAACAAGGTAATAACAAATAAAGGCTCCTAATTGGGAGCCTTTATTTTCTACATTTGTATTCACTTATTTGTTTCGAGAATATAACTCGCATTCACTTTCTCTACGTACTTGTCTCGTACCCATTCTCTGGTGTAACAAAACCGAACTTATTGAATAATTTGAAGTCTATTTGAGGAATGAAAGGAATATAGCATTGATAAAATACCGATTGGGAAACGGTTTATTTTGAAGTGAATCTCAAGTTCTCCTTGTACCTGATGAAATAATGTTCAAGCGGACGGCGTTCCGCTATGCTTAACCTGCCAATTCCAATTTGCTGCTGGAAAACAATATGAATAATTACAACGATACAAAAGACAACGAAAATCTAAACTGCCCTATTTGCCAATGTGATGAATACTTAATCTCATCAAACGGTGAAAAATTCACGTGTGCTGCTTGTGGATTCCACACGAAAAATTTCTCATCCATTCAATGCCTTTACCAAGCGCCATATTTACAGTCAAAAATTAAACAAATTCATAACCTAAGTCATTCTCGTCATTAAACGGTTAAACAGAGCAGCCCATGAGCTGCTCTTTTAATTCATCCAAATGTTGAATGCGAATAACTCGGTCATCGTCGACTCGGTTAATGGCCTCACCATTAAATAGCTGAACCGTCTTAATTCCGGCATTCAACCCTGCTTCTACACCCTTGGGTGTATCATCGATATACAAACAATCACTAGGCAAAAAGCCCATGCTCATCGCGCTGTACATGATCAAATCAGGTTCAGGTTTCCAACTATTTGCTTCAAACGCAGAGAATACTTTTCCTTTGAATGCATCAAGCAGACCAGTTAACTCAAGTGCATATTCAATTTTATCTTTGGGTCCATTTGACGCGACGCAGTATTCAATATTGTGAGAGTCGAGGAATTGGATCAGCCTTTTAGCGCCATCCATTGGTTGTAAATGACGAACAAACAATTTTTGAACTTCTGTTCGGTATTGGGGTTCAAGAACATCAATTGGAACATTAATGTTCATCAACTCTTTGGTATCAAGAAGAATATCGGCCAGTTTTCCACCTTTAAAGTGAGAAACACATTCTTCCATCGTTAACTCTGCACCGTGTTGATTAAATACATTCACTAGTGCTTGGCAGCATAAACGCTCACTGTCGACCAACGTGCCATCACAATCAAAAATCACGCATTTAATATTGGTAATTGCCATAGCCTTCCCCTAGACGCATTTGTCGATGTCGCTGATCAAACTTATTTTTTAATACAAATGTATGGCTTAATCATATTTGAGTTTAGATTTGTTTAAACGACAGACTTGGCATTTCGTAGAAATGGGGAAAAGCAATTCCTGTTTTTCTAAGCAAGATCACCGAATGTAATCTTGCTCAGTTTGTTATGCATCAGGATACATGTATCGAACTTCGATGAAGTCATCTAAATTATCTAGCAACAGTTGGCATAATATTGGGTCAAAGTGTTTTCCTTGTTCCAACTTAAACCAATCGACGACTTCATTAATTGTCCAAGCCCGTTTGTAGCAACGCTCTGTTAATAATGCGTCAAATACATCAGCAATTGCGACGATGCGTGCGAAGAGATGAATGTCCTCACCTCTTAGATTATTTGGATAACCCGTACCGTCCCATTTTTCATGGTGTTCGTGGGCAACCACCGCTGCTAATTTGGTGATGTCGCCCTCTTTCATGTTCAGCAACTCATAACCTTTAATGGTATGTTGCTTCATGATTTCACGCTCTGAACTTGTCAATGCGCCAGGCTTGTCGAGAATCGATTCTGGCACGGAGATTTTACCGACATCGTGCATAGGGCTAATGATTTCAATCATTTCCACTTCACGATGCGTCAATCCGCAAAGTTGAGCCAAACGACGAGACAGTTTAGCGACACGTTTTACATGTTGGCCAGTTTCTCCAGAGCGACTTTCAATCGCCTCACCCAATACGTGAATCATCTCTTTTTGGACGTTTAGCGTTCGTTTTTGAAGCAACACAATTTTTCTATTTTTCTTATCAATCTCTTTGCGTTGGCGAATAGTCATAAACTGAATCACAACAACAAGAGAAAGCAGCACAATAATGCCGCACGTGAACAACAGTGTTTTGAGGTTTACTTTAAACAGTGGCGGCGGCGCATTAAGAATTTCAGCATTTTTAGGGATGTCATAATGGCTGATTTCATACTTTGTGAGCGCCTTATAGTCCAAGACCGCTTCAGTGATAGCCAACGCATGCGCCGCTGACGTCAGAGACATCCCCATCTTACTCGCCATTATCTCCGCAGCTTCATAACCAAATTGCTCAGAACGGTTCACAAAGCCACCCAGTATTCCCGGCTCGCCTAAATAGAGTTCCCACATCACAAACACGGGGGCACGGCTTTTTGCACCAATAGCTCGAGCCACTTCTCTGTAGGTGTGATATTTACCTGAATCCCCTTCCGTATTGTAGTGAGTCAACAAAACCGCATCATTAGCACTGACTGTAGAAAGCTGATTTGCCGCCTCTTGTAGGCTCGCGTCTCTGATTTCAATCAAATTGATACGTGGAAACTTGTTCATCTCTGCTTTTACGCGTTGATATATCAGTTCTGAGGTCACACTGCGATCGGCAAGGTAATACAAATTTTTGATACGGGGACGCAAACGATTGATCAGCGAGATGTTTTCGACCACGCGATCTTCTTCGTAAATCACACTGCCATTTGTACTTACTGTATCGAGAGAAGAGTCTTTATCATTAATCCCAATCGCGACCATAGGAACATTGCGCTTGGGGTTCTGAAAATAATTTCTGACGAAACGCATGGCTGCGTCGTCAGAGATAATCACACCATCAAATTCATAAGCTCGATATTTAAACCGAAGATAACTCGCCATTTGTTGCAAATAGCCTTCGGAATGAACACGCTTCGCGTCCAAATATTCAATGGATAGTTTGACTTCGCCGTCAGTTTGCTTGAATCCCTTTTCGATTCCCGCCTGAATGTCATTAGTCCATTGATAAGACGGATCATAGGAGTGAAGCACGAGAACTCGTTTGAGCTCCCAATTTGTTTCCTCTGCTTGTACGGCAACCGTTCCTATGCACAACAAAAGAGTGAGAAAACGCGCTAAACGCTTAACCATTTTTTACCCAGCCGAACCAATGCAATGCTGCATATAGTAGCGCTTCATTTTGAAATGAAGCCGATATTGATCAACTTTCTATTATAATTGTGTCACATAATTTGTGATCACTATTAAGTCTTTTCGCAATATCCGCTGAAAACTGTTGTTTATCTAAAGATTGAGAAACGGCCACGTCAGAAATCAGCGTATTACCCTCATAGCTACTTGCAATGGCGGCACCCACCGGGTTGCCATCTTTAAAACCAACGTACAACTCAAAATCCGGCGTTAAGATAATTTGGGTAAGGTATTCAACAATCATCTCTTGGTCATACTGTTCTTCCCAACGTTGAGACTGAAGAATCGAAAACATAATAGTCAGTCGATGAAAATCCACGAGGAAAATGTCATCAGCCTGCAAATTCGCTTCGCCTTCCAACAAGGAGTCTTTAGCAACGATTTGGTATTCTTGAGCATTTATTGCTTGGAAATAGGTTTCGCGACCTTTCAAGCTTTCAGGAGTGGGAAATTCAACTTCGACGAGATCGTGCAGCCACGCATTTTTGCGTTCGATGCTGGCTAACTGCTGTTCATTCATTTGAGTACCTTAAATATCTCAGGCTACAGAGTAGTAGCGAGCCAAAAACGAGGGCTGTATATGAGCCATCACGCCAATATTTCGAAAACCTAACTGGATTTTCTATACCGCATTGACTCGACTCTTAAACATGAACTCGCTTTGAAGCGGTACATTAGCATGAAGCCCTTAACAAACCTAGCTAAAGTCCTGAGGTTGCGCCAAATTTTGTTTTAGATGCCAACGTCTGATAGATTGAATCTATATATTTTTCTAATTAAGGACGGAATAATGAAAAAACGTTTGCTTGCTTTAGGTTTGGTTACCATTCTTGCTGGCTGTGGCAACGATGAGGTTGGTGATGTCTCTTTGGGTATGTTTACTATGAAAGACATAAAACTGAATACGCTCGTAGACCCTGAAGTTCCAGGCGTTACTTGTCATGTAGCGAGCATCGAAGCGGACTTCAGTTTAGCGGACCCAAGCGACAGTTCAATTTCTTGCCGTCAAACTGGTGAAATTACACCGGAGATGATTACTAAAATTGATAAGAGCAAATCAGGTGAAGTGGTATTTAAAAAGTCCAAGAGCGTTTTCTTCAAGTCGATGAAGATTCGCCGTATTTATGATCCAGAAAATCAAACCTTGATGTACCTTTCTTACTCAACTAAAGAGACATCAGGCAGCTTCAAACACAGTCTATCAACTGTACCTCTTTGGGGTACGAAAGCTTACATCCAACCGACTGAAGCTAAGATAAATTAAGCTCAATTCGCTTACGAATTCGTCAGCCCGCTGCATTTTTCAGCGGGCAAATTTCTTTGCAATAAAACACCACGATTTTCATTTTTTTGTGATACAATCCCGCCTCTTTTTTTCTCACTCAAGAACAAGCATGAAGTTTCCTGGTCAGCGTAAATCTAAACACTACTTCCCAACTCACGCTCGAGATCCATTAGTCAACCAAATTCGACAAGCGCCTAAGCTATACCGCCCAACCATTGTCGGTGTTGGTCAAACCATCGTAGATATCGAAGCTCGTGTGGATGATGCGTTTCTAGAAAAATACAACCTAAGTAAAGGACATTCTCTTGTTCTTGAAGAGAGCAAAGCAGATGCATTATATGAAGAGTTAGTAGAGCAAGGGCTGATCACACACCAGTACCCTGGCGATACTATTGGTAACACGCTGCACAATTATTCTGTTCTAGCAGACAGCAAATCTGTATTGCTTGGCGTAATGTCAAAGAACATTCAAGTGGGTTCTTTCGCCTACCGCTACCTTTGCCGTACGTCTTCACGCATGAATTTAAACCACCTACAAACGGTAGATGGTCCGATTGGTCGTTGCTACACCCTTATCTCTCAAGATGGTGAACGTACATTCGCGATCAACGAAGGTCACATGAATCAACTTCTTCCAGAAAGCATTCCTGAAGAAGTATTTGAGAAAGCGTCTGCGCTTGTTGTTTCTTCGTATCTAATGCGCGGTAAAGAAGAAGACCCAATGCCTAAAGCAGTGCAACGCGCGATTGATTTTGCCAAGAAGCACGATGTACCTGTTGTTCTTACTCTAGGTACAAAGTACGTGATTGAAGGCAATGCGGAATGGTGGCAAGAGTACATTCGTGAAAACGTATCTGTTGTGGCTATGAATGAAGAAGAGGGCGCGGCGCTGACAGGCGAAAACGATCCACTCGCCGCTGCGGATAAAGCACTTGAGTGGGTAGATCTTGTTCTTTGTACTGCCGGGCCAAACGGTCTTTACATGGCAGGTTACACTGACGAAAAAGTGAAACGTGAAACTACACACGATATTCTTGAAAGCTCTATTGAGAAATTCAACAAGTTTGAGTTCAGCCGCGCAATGCGCAAAGAAGATTGTGTGAATCCAATGAAAGTGTATTCACACATCGGTCCATACCTTGGTGGCCCTCTAGAAATTAAGAACACTAATGGCGCGGGTGATGCTGCACTGTCTGCACTGCTGCATGACATGGCTGCAAACTCTTTCCATCAGAAAGAAGTGCCTACTTCAGAGAAACACGAAGTACGCTGTCTGACGTATTCATCACTTTCTCAAATTTGTAAATACGCGAACCGTGTGAGCTACGAAGTGCTAACTCAGCACTCTCCTCGCCTATCGCGAGCTCTACCAGAACGCGAAGACAGCTTAGAAGAGACCTACTGGGATCGCTAAGAAGGTTAGCTTTAGAGCAAAAAATATACTTAGGTCACCGTTTGGTGGCCTTTTTGTTTTGATCTAGCGCAGTATTTAGTGGATTTTGTTACAATGTAGCACGCGAAGACGCTCGAACTTCTTTACACCTAATTTTTTACCAGTATTATTCTCGCGCAAACGTTTGCGCAACAACAATACAGTCTACATAGATTGCTTGATGTTGAACGCCGCGTGTTAGCCATATTTGGGAGTATCCATGCAGTCTGATATTGAAATTTGCCGAAACACACCGTTATCTTCCATCGATGTTATCGCTGAAAAAGCAGGTCTATTGCCTGAAGAATTTGATACACATGGAAAATACAAAGCCAAAGTACACCCTAAGTGTTTAGCCCGCCTGAATGACAACCAAAACGGGAAATTGGTTCTGGTCACCGCGATTACCCCAACTCCACTAGGTGAAGGCAAAACCGTGACAACCATCGGCCTTGCGCAAGGACTGGCGAAGCTACAGCAATCCGTGATGGCATGTATTCGACAGCCATCAATGGGCCCTGTCTTTGGCATCAAAGGTGGTGCCGCAGGTGGCGGATATTCCCAAGTAGCGCCAATGGAAGAGCTCAATTTGCATTTGACGGGGGATATTCACGCCGTTACGGCAGCTCACAACTTAGCGTCTGCAGCTTTAGATGCGCGCTTATTCCACGAGCAGCGCGAAGGATACGACGCCTTTGAAGCTCGAACTGGTTTAAAAGCATTAAGAATTGACGTTGAAAGCATTACTTGGAAACGCGTGATGGACCACAACGACCGTGCACTTCGCATGGTCAAAATTGGTTTGAACGAACAAGGCAAAACCATTAACGGATTTGAGCGTAACGAAGGGTTCGATATTTCAGCCGCATCCGAATTGATGGCCATTATTGCGTTGGCAAAAAATCTTAAAGACTTACGTCAGCGCATTGGCAAAATTGTTGTTGCTTATGATCTCGACGGTCAGCCTATCACCACAGAAGATTTACAAGTAGCAGGTGCGATGGCCGTAACGTTGAAAGAAGCCATTGCACCAACATTGATGCAAACGCTTGAAGGTGTCCCTACTCTGATCCACGCAGGCCCTTTTGCTAACATTGCGCATGGCAATTCTTCTATTATCGCTGATGAGATTGCGTTAAAGCTTTCGCGTTACACGGTAACTGAAGCAGGATTTGGCTCTGACATGGGATTTGAGAAAGCCTGTAATATTAAAGCAGCGGCTGCCAACAAAGCGCCTGACTGTGTGGTGATTGTTGCGACATTAAGAGGTCTTAAAGCGAACTCCGGCCACTACGACTTGCGCCCAGGCATGGCAATTCCAGATTCGATTTTCTCACCTGACCAAGCGGCATTGGTAGCCGGGTTTGAAAACTTAAAGTGGCACATCAAGAACGTCCATAAATATGGAATCCCAGCCGTTGTTGCGATTAACCAGTTCCCTCAAGATTGCGAACAAGAACTCATCGCGCTTCAAGATCTCATTCACGCATTCGATCCAAATGTTAAAGTCGCTATCAGCACTGCTTTTGCCCAAGGTGGTGAAGGTACGAGAGATCTAGCACAGCATGTCGTTGATGCTTGCGAAAAAACTACGAATTTCCGACCTCTATATCAGAAACATCAATCCCTTCAGGAGAAGCTGATGTCTGTGTGTGAAGCTGGATATGGTGCGACAAATGTTGAAATGAGTGAACTTGCAACTCAGCAATTGGCTCATTTTGAAAAACTAGGGTTTAACGAATTAGCTGTTTGTATTGCTAAAACGCCACTTTCTATCACCACCGATTCTTCAGTAAAAGGCGCGCCAGTTGGCTTTACTGTTCCAATTCGTGAACTGCGTTTATGTGCCGGTGCTGGCTTCGTGTACGCATTATCGGGTAGCGTTATGACCATGCCCGGTCTTCCTGACAAGCCAGCGTTTATGAATCTCGACCTTGATGAAGATGGTAATATCATCGGTTTGTCATAATGAGCTTCATTTAAATGAAATCAAACACAAAGGGAGCTAGACAGCTCCCTTTATCTTACTGTTTTAAATAGGTTTTACATTGTAAATCAATAATCTCTTTAAATCCCCAGATTCTATACCGCCCCAATATGATGCATTGCCTATTTTTTAATTCACTAATATAGTGCATCAACTCTCGGTCACAAAATTCATCATTTTGATTTTTAAAGAAATATTCAATGGCGCGATTCTTGTACTACAGTTTGCAGTAGCTAACAAACAAACCAGCACATGTCATTCTAAATTGTTGCGTTGTATAGCACCTCCTCCGGTTAAGCACGGTTTAGACGCATGTAGAACAAGGGAAAGGGAATATTATGCAAGACGCACTCGCTGTAATTTTAGCAGGCGGGATGGGCTCACGACTTAGCCCACTCACTGATGATCGAGCCAAACCAGCGGTACCATTTGGCGGTAAATACAGAATTATCGATTTTACGCTAACCAATTGTCTTAATTCAGGTTTACGTAAAATTCTAGTGCTTACTCAATACAAATCTCACTCACTACAAAAGCACCTTCGTGACGGTTGGTCGATTTTTAATCCCGAACTTGGTGAGTACATTACGGCAGTTCCGCCTCAAATGCGCAAAGGTGGTGCATGGTATGAGGGTACCGCCGACGCCATCTACCACAACTTGTGGTTACTATCGCGGAACGACGCAAAATACGTTGTTGTGTTATCTGGTGACCATATCTATCGTATGGATTACGCAGCGATGCTTGAGGAGCATAAAGAGAAAGGGGCAAAGCTGACCGTCGCTTGTATGGATGTTCCAGTAAAGGACGCCTATGCTTTCGGAGTTATGGGAATCGCTGAAAACGGACTGGTTAAGTCTTTTGTCGAGAAGCCCGAAAACCCACCTACTCTTCCAGACGATAAAACCAAGAGCCTTGCATCAATGGGGATCTACATCTTTGATATGGATGTGCTCAAAGAAGCGCTGACCGAAGATGCGAAACTGGAAACGTCTAGCCATGACTTTGGCAACGACATTATTCCAAAATTGATCGACACCGAATCGGTTTACGCTTACAAGTTTTGTGGCAGCAAAGGTCGTGTCGATAAAGATTGTTACTGGCGTGATGTCGGGACAATTGACTCCTTCTATGAAGCAAATATGGATTTATTGGAACCAGTACCTCCGATGAACCTTTATCAATCTAACTGGGCGATCCGCACTTACGAACCTCAATTTCCACCAGCGAGAACCGTCTCCTCTGCAACAGGAAACGAAGGTATTTTCATCAACTCGATCATAGCTACCGGTGTTATCAACTCAGGTGGCTCAGTCCAGCACTCGATCATTTCATCAAATGTGCGCATTCAAGACAGTGCGACCGTTGTGGATTCCATCATTTTTGATGATGTAGAAGTCGGTGAAGGCAGCCAACTGGTGAATTGCATCGTCGATAAGCACGTTCGCATACCACCGAATACACAAATCGGCATCAATAAGGTTGAAGACGCCAAACGCTTCAAAATCTCAGAAAAAGGCATTGTTGTTATACCGGAGAGCTACCAGTTCTGAAAGTCCTCAATTCAAACGACAACATAAACGAAAAAGCGCACGATAATTACCGTGCGCTTTTGTTTAAGTACCTATGAAAGTTAGGTAATAACAGTTAATCAATAATGATTAGATGTTACATACTGTAGCCCAGCTACCATCGCTACCTGGTTCAGAAGCCGTCCACCAGTTTGCTTGGTAAACCACACCATTGTGGATGACTTTGTCGCCTTGGTTTGCGTGGCTTGGGTTACCTGCCCAGTCAGTTTGTGGCAGATTTGGGTATGTTACCAAACCAGCAGTATCACAAGAACCTGGTTCAGTTGTACCGCCACCGCCAGTACCCGCGTTTAGGTCTCCGATTGGTAGATCTGGTTGCTCAAACTTGAACGCAAATTCTTTACCACCAGAAATCACTGAGTAGTTCGCAGGACCAGAGATTGGTAGGTAGTAAACCATATCAAGCTCGTAAGTACCGCCTGCTGGAAGATCTTTCCATGCTGGTAGAGAGAACGATACGCGGTGCATTACGCCATCCAAACCACCGATGTTGTTTGCACGAGTATGTCCAGAAGCAATCACTTTCAAACCGCCACCAGATTGGTCTTTCGCGTTGTCCGGCGCAGATACTGGGATATCGAATTGGAATTCAGTACCGCCAGGGATTGCTTGACCTGTGTTGTTCGTAAATGTGATCTTAGGGTTAATTGGGTAGTTTTGGTCGCCAACTTTGAAGCCGCCAACACTAACAGTAATATCTACTGCTTCAGTTGGTGTTGGACCTGTCGCTACTTTGTTACCGTAAGGCGTTGCAGACTTAAACTTGTCGTAGATAGCTTTGGTCATAGTGTTACCCATGTGGTATTCACCATTACCTGCAGCACACGCTTGTTCAGTTGCATCGATAGCAGTACGGTTGCCATTTGCATCTAGTACGTAACAGTTGTAGTCACCTGCTAGTTCCCAGAACATGATACCGCCGATTTCTTTATCGATAACGTAGTCCGCTTTCACTTCGATAGAAGCTTTATCTTCTGTAGATAGGAATACGCCCTTCTCCGCGTTCCACAACCAAGGTGCTACAGCAACACTGTCGTAATTACGAGTGTACGTACCAACCAATTTGTCAGAAGGATCGTTCACTGGATCTAGACCGTAAGCTTGAGCGTAAGAACCCCAAATGCCTTTCTCTAGGTTCTTCGCGTGCCACATTGGGTTCGAGCCTGCACCCATTTCACGACCTTGTGGATCTAAATCGTGCCACATGTTGTCGATGCCGATAGCACCGTTACCACAGTTGTTCTTCTCACCTTCACCAGTGCCTGGTTGACACTCAGCTTGGTTAGGTAGCGCTGCTCGGCCCCAAAGACCATTGTCACCACCAGTTACGCCTTGCCAACCACGGGTGTAATAAGGAACACCGATGTTGATACGGCCTGCTGGCATAGAACCACGGAAGTAATGGTAAGCCCAGTCAGTATTCAAGTAACCAATACCGCCATAAGCGGCTGTACCGTATACGTTCCACTGTGCTAGCTCAGAGTCTTTGCCTGTATCGAATAATGCCGCGTTGTGGCCAACGTGATCGTTCCAAGCACCGTGCAAGTCGTAAGACATGATGTTTACGTAGTCTAGGTACTTAGTTACATCGAAGGTTTCCATACCGCGTAGCAAGTAACCAGACGATGGCGCTGCGATAGTCAGCATGTAATGCGTACCATCTTGAGCAGAAGCTGCATCTAGTTTTTCACGAAGTACTTTCATCAGCTCTTGGTAAGAAGCCCATAGGTACTGACGACGTGGTTCCATGAAGTCTTTATCGTAAGGGTTACCAGCACCAGCCATTGATGTTGGGTATTCGTAGTCGATATCCAGACCATCGAACTTGTACTTACGCATCATGTCAACTGCAGAAGCTGCGAACTTCTCAATGCCAGCATGGTTTATAGAACCATCAGCATTTGTCGTCATTGTGTAGAAGCCACCATCAGCAACACGATCGCCATTTGCATCGAAGTGACCGCCAGTTTCAGCCCAACCACCAATCGAGATTAGCGTCTTAACATCGTGTTTTTGCTTGTAAGTTGCTAGTGCACCAAAGTGACCTTTGAAACCAAGCGTAGGATCGACTTCAACACCTGGCCATGTTTTGCCAGTTGCAGCGTTGTTTGGATCATTAACATCGCCAACGTTCACTTTACCGTCAGAACCAATGCTCACAAACGCGTAGTTGATGTGAGTTAGCTGTTCCCAAGGAATGTCTTTAACAAGGTAAGTCGATTGTGGGTCATCACCTGCGCGCCAGCTCGTGAAGTAGCCGATGACACGACGTGGGTGATCCGCCCCCATTTTCTCACGACCTTCTTCGTCGTAGATTGAACAGTAAGGTACGTCCACGCCTGTGGTTTGGTAAAGACCGTCAGGACGACAGTTAGACGCCACTGCGCCACCATTTACAGTTAACGTAGCAATTGCAGAGTCTGTGCTTGCACCTGCGTTATCTGTCGCTTTCGCGTATACCGCTAGAGCGCCCGCTTTTGAAGGCGTTACGTCTAGTGTGTAAGGGGCAGCTGTTGCTGTGCCAGCTAATGCGCCAGCAACGTAGAAGTCAACTTTAGCAATGCTACCATCCGAGTCTGCCGCGTTAGCAGTAAGCGTAACAGTACCGCCTAGCTCGATTGAAGTAGCTGAAAGCGCAACATCCACTGTAGGCGCTTCATTACCTGGTTGAGCTGAAGCAATCGTAAGCGTTACTGAACTTGCAGTACTTACCGCACCAGCGTCATCATAAGATTTAGTTGAAAACTCGTGTACGCCTTCAGTTGCAGTCCAAGATGCAGTGAAAGGAGCCGAAGTAGACTGACCAACTAAAGCACCATCAACAAAGAATTCAACTTTGCTAATTGTGCCATCAGTGTCTGCTGCATCTGCGGCTAGGTTAACCACTTCACCAGCGGTGATAGATGCCGACGCAGAAGGAGCGGTTAGAGTCACCGTCGGGATTTCATTTTGTGGTGGGTCAACAGGACCTGTTCCATCACAAGCACCAAGAGATTCCCACTCGCCCCACTGGCCAGCTTGTGCAGGGTTATTGTTTTGCGTCCAGTAACGCGCTTTGTATGCGTTACCTTCATGCTGAACTTGGTCGCCGCCATTATAAACTTTTGACGAATCCCAAACTTCTAGAGGGGCACAATCAACCGCTGCGTAGCTGTTGAAGGCCAATAGACAAGATGCAGTCAGCGTACTTAGCGTAAAGACACTTTTCACTGCTTTCCCGTTTTTAAGGTGCATAATCGCTCTTCCTTAAGTTATTGTTAAAACAATATTAAACGTGTTTGAAACAACACGTTCTTACTTTTATTTCGACGTAAAATAACTTAAGTACAAGTTGGAAATTTCACACTATGTATTTGCGAGTTTTCAACACCACCTCTCAAGAATCCACTAAATGGTTGCAACAAAATACCTATTATTTGGCACCAGCAACTAATTTTATAATTCGAATAAATAAGTGACTCGCAAATTAATAAAAAAGGCGAAAAAAGTCGTCATTTTGAAATAAAGATCACTATGCCTTTGTTGACCTTGGTGTTTCATTGAAATGTCGCTTGTACTCGCGACTAAACTGTGATGGGCTGCTGTAGCCTACAAGTCGAGCAGCATCGTTGACTCGTTTCCCTTCGAGTTGAATCAAATCTCTCGCTTTATTGAGACGTACTTTTTTGATGTATTGCAAAGGTGATTCTAAGGTTACACTCCGAAACGCCTGATGAAATGCCGAGACACTCATGTTGGCCTCTTCCGCCAATGTTTGGACATTCAATTGCTCATGATATTCGGCATGAACTCGATTGAGTGCTTTTGCAACTCTCGCGTAGGAGCCTTCTTGGTGAGCCAATTCAAACAACACGTACCCTTCTTTACTTACAAGCGTTCGATAGACAACTTCTTCTAGTAAGGACTCGCCCAATATCGCCACATCCAAATCGTTGCAAAGCGCCTTCATTAATCGCTTGCAAGCATCGAGCATGGCGTCGTTCATTCGAACCGATTTGAGGCCACAACGTTTAGAATCTTCGCAGATATTACTGAATTTCTGTGCTTCGAGCTTTTTCACAAGTTTGTGCAGCAGCGTGGGCGAGATGTCGATAGAAATACCGAGCAAAGGCTCATTGTTGGTGGCAAATGCTTCACACTCTAGAGGCATAGGTACACCCACCACCAAATAGTCATCCGGACCATACTGAACTGGCGTTTGCCCTATATGGATGTTTTTATGCCCTTGGCCAAGCACAATGATCCCTGATTGATACACAAATGGTTGACGGTTATTGCCTTTGCTACTGCGATAAAACCAAACGCCTTCGATAGCGGTTTGCTTAATGCCTTCTAAATTGTGCAGATCATGCTTTTCAACATACTGCTGCATGGTTTCGGCTAATGTGTTCATGTAATGCTCCATAAACCGTCAATCGGTCTACGCTTTGTTGTCATTTTGCTCACTATACTTTCTCTTCTGTTTCCGATTCCAGCGCTATAACAACAATTTTGTAGAAATAGGCAAGTAATTTACAGAAACCGACCTACAACACGACAAAAAGTCGTACTAATATGCACGTATTCAATCTCCTCAACTGGAAACAAGAGGTCTGCAATGAACTTTTCTTATGTCAACCCAACCAAAATTTTCTTTGGCCAACAACAAATCGCAGCAATCAAAGACGCGATCCCAGCGGTTCAAAGGGTCTTGGTGATTTACGGTGGCGGCTCAATCAAAAAGAACGGCGTATACGACCAAGTAGCAGAAGCACTCACTGGCCACGAATGGTCTGAGTTTTCTGGTGTAGAACCAAACCCAACAAAAGAAACATTGGATAAAGCGGTCGCTATCGTAAAAGATCAAAACATCGACTTTATTCTTGCTGTTGGTGGTGGTTCGGTTATCGACGGTTCTAAATACGTTGCGGCAGCATCAAAGTACGATGGTGACGGCTGGGACATTATGATCGGTAAGCATCAAGTGACAGAAGCAACACCGCTTGCGGCTATCCTAACGCTACCTGCAACTGGTTCAGAATCCAACATGGGTGCAGTGATTACAAAAGCAGAAACTCAAGACAAACTGCCGTTCATGTCTCCTGCAGTACAGCCTAAGTTTGCAGTGTTAGATCCAGATGTAATGAAAACGCTGCCTGAGCGTCAGCTTATTAACGGCATTGTGGATGCGTGGGTACACGTTTGTGAGCAATACATTACACTGCCTACTGGTGCGATGGTTCAAGACGGTTACGCAGAGACCCTGCTAAAAACTCTAAAAACGCTTGGCGAACAGTTCGCAGAGCGCGATGACGACCAATGGCGCGCAAACCTCATGTGGTCTGCAAACCAAGCATTGAATGGTTTGATTGGTAGCGGCGTTCCTCACGATTGGGCAACGCACATGATCGGTCACGAGCTGACTGCTCTTTGGGGCGTTGATCACGCACGTTCTCTTGCCATCATCCAACCATCACTGCTGCGTAACCAGATGCAATTTAAGCGCGCGAAGCTTGAGCAAATGGGTCGTAATGTATTTGGTTTGGAGTCTGGTGATGATCTTGCAGAACGCACTATCGAAGCCATCGAAGCGTTCTACCACCAACTTGGCGTAGCGACTCAACTAGACAACTACGGTGAAAGCCGCGAGCAAGCGATCGATGCCATCATTGACCAACTCAACAAACACGGAATGACAGTTCTGGGTGAAAACCAAGCGATTACTCTTGAACGCAGCCGTGAAATTTTAGAATTAGCTGTCTCATAACAGCAACAACTGTTCACTGCCCTTTCTAGGGTTTAACGGTATTGTGACTTAACGGTCACAATACCGTTTTTTTATGCTATTTTGTAAGCTTTAACGCGTTCAAATATTGGGCATTCTAAAAACAACAATTAATGCACAAAATTAAGTGTTCGCGTTGGTCAGTAAAGTGGCAACTGTTTAGCTTTACATACACAAAAAATAAAATTGAAATCAAAGGTCTAACTTACGCATTTGTTAGATCTTTTTGTTTAGAGTAGCACTACGCTACTCACGTTTGTCTGTTCGAGAGTTCTTTATATATGTGGCTAGTTGTCGTTGTATTAGCATTCATACACATCATAAGTGTCCGTAAAGGGCCGAAATGGCTATTTTACGTATCAAAGCCATTGCCTGTACTTGTGATGATTGGCATTTTGCTTAATTCTCCCGCGAGTCAACTGCCTTACACTCAGTGGATATTAGTGGGTTTATCGTTGTCACTACTCGGTGATTTACTACTAATGTTACCGCGAGATAAGTTCATCATTGGTCTAAGCCTATTTTGCTCTGCTCATTTGTCCTACAGTTATGGCTTTAGCTTAATGTCGGCATGGCATTTCACTCCTTGGCTTCCTATTGCTTTGTTTGGGCTCGGCATTTGCTTTTACTGGCTGTTTCGACCTGACCTCGGCAAAGAAAGAATCCCTGTCGCGAGCTACATTTTGGTTTTGATGACCATGTGTTGGATGGCCATTGAGTATTATCTAAGTGGGAAAACGCAGTCGTCTTCGTTTGCGGTGTTAGGAAGCTTTATCTTCATCATTTCCGGCACGGTGCTGGCTTTTGAACGCTTTGGTGGTTACTCGGTATTTTCTCGGCAAGTGGTGATGGTCACGTACTATTCCGCGCAAACTTTAATGGCGATGTCCGTAATTGCCATCGTGATCCGGTATCCGTATCTCACGGTGATCAGTTAATTTTCTATGCCGCAGATTGGTGCTCATCACTCCGAGTCTTGATGAAAAAGCGTTTGAGCTTACTGATGTAGACCTCAAACGCTTTTTTGTTATCGCGACTTGTAATTGCCCTTTTCAATTCCGTGCTTTTTCATTCTCAAATACAGCTTTTTACGCGGTATTTGCAGATGGTTTGCCGCATCCGTAATTCGCCCGGAGTGCAAAAACAGCGCATCTTCTATGAGCTGCTTTTCAAAATCGTCCACCAAATCATCCAATGGAAGCTGAATCTCATTTTGTGAGTATATGCGCTCTTTACCCGTTAACTTAACAATTCCGATTGCGTATAACTCAGCGATATTTCTTAGCTCCCGGATGTTGCCCGGCCACGGATAGCCTCTCAGTAGCGCAAGATAGCTAGAGTCGACATTTGGCAATGTTTTGCCTAATTTCTTACAACTCAGTTTTAAGAAGTAATGAAATATCGTCACGATGTCGTCAGGGCGCTGACGCAATGGCGGTACGTGAACCACGCCTTGGTTGAGTAGATAGTACAGTTCCGGCAGCAATTGATTTTTGGTGATGTACTCTTCTGGTTCTGAGTCAAAAATCGTTACAACACGCAGATTCTTTTTCCCACAACGTTCTCGCGCCAGTAATAATTGAGCCAGATGCCGTTGCCCCTCTTCAGTTAGTTCAGGTAAGTTCTCTAACACAAGTAAACACGACTGCTGTTTGTCGATGGCATCATCAATGCTATCCATTGTTGTGGTTGCACTGAGAGCAAAAGAACCATACTCCGTTTCTTCACTCTTAGACATCATGTCTTTAATTAACCCCGCGACGCTGTGACGCCCAGTGCCCGACTCACCATAAACCACCACGTGCGTGTCCAGTAACGCGTATTGGGCAACAAGCTTGCGGATCTGCTCCATATGCGCAGACTTACCAATTAATGAGCGCGAAATAGATTTCTCCGCCTGTAGCTGCAATTCCACCTGGCTGCTTCGAGTTTCAAGCTGCTGTTTTACTAGTGTTAAGAGCTCCGCAGGATTGATCGGTTTTTCTAAAAACTCACACGCGCCCTGCTTTACTGCATCAACCGCCATTGGAATATCGCCGTGCCCAGTGATCACAATGACAGGGATTCGCTCATCGACGTTTTTGATCATCCGAAGCAGTTCTAATCCATGCATTTGCGGCATGTACATATCGAGAATAACAACGCCCGCCCACTCTGGAGAGACATATTGCAGCGCTTGTGTTGGGTCGTTAATGGCCTTTGACTTGATTGATGATATGTTCATCAAGTACGAATAAGAGTCCAAAACATCCTGATCATCATCGACCAATAATACTGAATATGGGTTATTGCTCATTAGGTAACTCCAACACAACCATCGCACCTTTTTCTAATGAGGAAGCGAGGTAGATACTTCCTTTATGCTTTTCTATTAATGACTTACAAATATTCATCCCCAGCCCTAGACCAACTTCTTTTGTCGAAACAAAAGGCTGAAAAATCCGCTGCACAATCTCTTCACCAAACCCAATGCCGTTGTCACTGATTGCAATCAGTGTGGTTTGGCTGGTTCGTTCCACCAGCGCCATTTGAATCCGTTTTTGTTCGTCCCTTGTGCTTTCCATCAACGCATCACAACTGTTTACTAAGACGTTAATGAAGACCTGTTCTAGCGCCAACATGTCGCCTTGCACTTTTACATCATCAGGTAACTGGTTTTCTATGATGATCTGTTGACGCTTCGCTCGCGTGTTCACAATGGTGGATGCTTGCTCCGCCACCTCATGAACACTTACAGACTTCACTTCTCTTTCACCTTCTGGCTTGCGAGCGAATTGGCGCAAACTGTTGATGATCTTACTCATCCGAGTCGCCAAACCTTCGATGTGAGTAATGGATTCACCAACCTTTTCTGGAGATTCCTGTTCGAGGAACATTCTCGCGCTGTATAAATACGTCGACATTGCGTTTAATGGCTGATTAAGCTCATGCGCTAAACTGGTCATGGTTTGCCCTACAACCGCCATTTTTGCAGCTTGAATCAACTCATCTTGCGTCTTTTTAAGATTGTCTTCGGTGCGAATGCGCTCTTCGATTTCGTTTTCTAACTGTTGGTTTTTCAGTAGCAAATCTTGCGTTTTTTCTAACACCCGACTTTCCAAGGTACGCGTGGTCATTTCTTGATGAGTGACATCCGTAATGGTCATGATCAGTTTGTATTCAGCACCATGAGCGAAAGGACGAATATCGAAACGCACATACTTTGGCTTCTCGTCTCCAAGTGACAATGTCACATGAATTTTACCGAGTTCAATCCACAAATGAGAACCATCGAATACCTTTTTCAGTTGATCTCGACAGCTCTCTGGGAAGTACTCCCAAATCGGATAACTTTCGTTAACCTCACCAAGTTTCAATAACTTACGTGCACTTAAGTTTGCTGATTCGACAACGCCATTGAGGTCACTGGTAATCAAACTCGCCGTAGTGTTGTTGATTAGGCTCAAAGCGTTAGTCCGCTGAATTTCCTGTACCTTTTCACCGTACTCGATGAGCTTTTCACTCAAGCGTCCGATCTCATCATTGCCGTCCACCACAACCGGATGGCTCAGGTCGTTTTTGATGATGGCATCAATACTGTCACCTAACCCTATCAAACGTGCCACAATGCGGCGGTTGATGAAGTAATACGTCAAGAACATACTCGTCATGATCGACAAACTAAAGCAGACGATCAAAACGTGGTTGCCGTAAGACACGCGCTCGGCGGTTTCACTCTTCACCTGTTTGAACGTTTGGTCCGCAGTAGAAACCAGTTCACCGATTTGTTGATGAATGGCATCCATGCTGAGCGCGATTTGCTCTTGTATTTTCTGAATGTCGCCGTTCAGTGTCACTAATGACATCAATTGTTTATCGAACGCGCCTTCTGGACTCAACACAACCACAAGTTCTTGCAATAACTGTTTGTAAGCGATTGAGGTTGGCTGATTCATTAAGGTTGTGCTGCTTTCTTGCAGATCCATCAAGCGAAAGTGAATCACCTTCATCCCATTGTCGACCTGCTCCGGCATTGATGCGCCAGCAACATCAATCGCCATGTCGTACACCGCCGACTCAATATCGATGACCCGTTGCAAAGTACTCAATTGCACCAGCAAGTTTTGAATTTCTTTCGAATCGTTTACCCGCTCAATCTGCCAATGCACTTCTTGTCGAACCGGTTTGAGCTCAGAGCGAATATCTTGGTGGAGCCAGTTAATCTGCTCCATCAGTTGGTCGACGCGGCGAGTTTGATCGATGCGAGTTGAAATCATATCCACGTACTTTTCCAGTAGCGAGGCAAGGCCAGCTTCCGATTCGAGCAATTGATAAAACTCGGAGCTCATCTTATTGCTTTTCAGAACGGTCGAAATCGAGGCCAATTGCTCGCTGACCTGCATGGCTTGTTCAGTCAGCTGTACTTTGTTGTCTACCGCTTGCAGCGCTTCTACGCGGCGGTTAATTTCACTGGTTTTACTTTCGAGAAAATAGCTGGCGTTATATTTAGGCACGCTATCTTCCAACAAAAGGCGCACCTGATTATCCAAGCTGTTCCATGTCGCCCAAGCGACCAAACACACCACGGTGAGCAAGAGCGTGCTGCAAGCAAAAGCGGCAATTAGGCGGGCACCAATGGTTTTGTATTTCGGGTATAACACTACTTCTCTTTCCCTCGCCATTGAGCCAATTGCTGATTTACGTTGTCCAATTTTTCCGACATCGCACGCCCCAATTCATGGGAAAACTCAGCCAATAACGCTTGGTAGTGCGTCATGCCAACTTCGGAGTCTTTATCCATGGTCGACAGCTTTTGCGCAATTTCAGTTACTTGCGCTTTGCTCAGTGGTAATTCAAACAGTTGTTTTTCAATGGCTTGTAGCGAACGTTGTTTCTCTGGTTTTCCGTCGGCGAGTCGATTCAAGTTAATGAGCGAGAGCCAAGCGTCTTGAAGCTCCGGAAGACGCTTGGTGATCGCGGTGTCAAAAATCAAGTTGATTAGCGCTTCGCGTGGCATTACCTGTTCTAGGTCGAGAACTGGATTTTCTCCACCGTATCGAGCCGTATCGTCAAGCGCTGTTTTGGAGAAGGTGCTGCTTTCCATCTGCTCTTGTACTTCTTTCGAAAGCAAATGAGCAATAAAGGACTCTGCCAACTTATCACTCTTGCCCCGATTGATTTGCGCAATATAGGTAGGCATCAGCGTAAAGTCTTGGTCATAAGCAAAGCCAACGTAGTCGAACTTGCGTTGCGCAATCAGTGCGTAGCTGTCGATCGTCGGCCCAATACCAAACTTACCTTTGGCGATGTAATCCGCCACTCCAAAACTGCGAGAAGAGATCGTCGCGAGGTTCGCTCCCACATTGAGTAAAATCCGCCAGCCCTCTTGCCAACCATATTGACTAAGCACACTCTCGACCATCAATTGCGTGGTTCCAGAGCGGCTTGGCGTGCTCATGGTGACGTGACCAAAGTACAGCGGGTTGGTCAGATCTTGAAAACGCTTCGGTTCTGGTAAATGGTTCGCGGCCAAATAATCTTTGTTCCAAACAATCCCGGCGCCAGAGTATCCAAACGCCACGACTTGATCGTTATTAGGTAATAGATAAGGCGACAACCATTTCGGCACTTGCACACGCGACGACATATCAGCCAAACGATGTTCATTAGACAGCTCTTGCATCAGAAACGGCGACGAACTCAACACCAAGTCGATATCCTTCATGTAGCTTTTGCTAAGCAATTGCAGGCTTGATTGAGTGCGTCGGTGAACCACTCGGACTTCAGCATCAGGATAGTGCTGCGTAAAGTCATCCACCAAAGCAGTGATTGGTGCTTGAGAGAAGGTCGTGAGTATCACCAACTCTTTTTCTGCTGCCATTGTGAGTGGTGCATAAAGCGCCGCACCAAGAAGTAAACGACGCCCAAATTGCTTGAAATCAGCCATCAAATTAACCAAAAACCTTAAATAGTGTGCGGTAACTCAAATCTATGAAAGATTGTCAAAAAATCTTACAGAGTATGTTTGAGTCACTATTGACGCACTTCAACCAGAACTAAGCATATTCTATCAGTAACAAGTGTCAGCCTAACGTTCTAAATTCCCGTTTTTGACTCAACCTAAATATCAATATGGGTCAATTCTGTCTCAAATTCATGCCTTTGCACTGTGCAATCTGTCACTTCAAGATAGCCCTGCAACAAAACATTTGTGATTAAAACTTGGAGTGCAAGATGTTTAATTTCTTTAAAACACGCCCTGACCTCCCTCTTTCAGATGGCTCGAAAGAGGAAATGCAAGCGCGTTTCAAACGCTACCAATGGCATGTATTTTTAGGCTTGGTTTTCGGTTACGCCGTCTTCTACGTAGTTCGTATGAGTTTAGGTGTTGTTAAAAAACCAATGCTAGATGCAGGCATCGTAACCATCGAAGAACTCGGTATCATGGGTTCGGCTTTCTTCTTCACTTACGCTTTTGGTAAGTTCTCGAACGGCTTCCTTTCTGACTATGCCAACATTGGCCGATTTATGTCGTTCTCTCTACTACTGTCTGGTATCACCGCAGTATTCATGGGTTTGAACACCACGGCATTCTTCTTTGTTCTGCTTTGGGGTCTAAACGGTTGGTTCCAATCTGTTGGTTCAGCACCGTCTTGTGTGTCTCTGTTCCAATGGTTCTCACCAAAACAACGTGGTAGCCGTTACTCTATCTGGGGTGGCTCACGTAACATCGGTGAAGGTATCACTTGGATCCTAACGGCGTCTCTAGTGAGCTACTTCGGTTGGCGCGCAGGTTTCATCGGTGCGGGTATTGCAGCGATTGCAGCTGCGATTTGTATGTTCTTCATCCTAAAGGACCGTCCACAAACTTACGGTTTGCCAGATTCAGCAACAGCATTCGACGAAGAACCTGAGATCAAGAAAAAGAACGATCCGCAAGCAACTCGTCGAGCTCAAATGTTCATCCTGAAGCAACCAACCGTTTGGCTAATTGCAGCAGCGTGTGCAGCGATGTACATCTCTCGCTACGCGATGTCTTCTTGGGCAGTGCTTTACCTACAAGAAGCAAAAGGTTACTCACTGATTGACGCTGGCTTCGCAATGTCTACATACCCTATCGCGGGTCTAGCAGGTGCAATCCTATCCGGCATCATCTCTGACAAGGTGTTCAACTCTAACCGCCATATCCCGACTCTACTTTACGGATTGGCGAACATCGGTGGCATGTGCTTGATGTTCTTCGGCCCAGATAACCGCATCGTTGACGCAGTAGCACTAGGTATGATCGGTTTCGCTATCGGTGGTCTGGTTGTGTTCCTTGCAGGTCTAACTGCTTGTGACTTGATGCCTAAGAACGCAGTTGGCGCAGTGAAAGGCTTCATCGGTCTGTTCTCTTACATCGCCGCTTCTGGTCAAGAGTTAGCGTCAGCTTCTCTAATCAAAATCACAGAGGTTGATGGCGTAACTAAATACGACTTCTCTCAAGCGCAATATTTCTGGCTGGCTGCTGGTGTGATTTCTCTACTTCTTGCTCTAACAGTTTGGAATGCGAAGAAAGTGGTTGATATCGACCCAGTTGAAGAAAAAGAGCTAGAAGCTCGCCCTAGTCACTAATCCTGACTAAAGCGGGAGGCAACTCCCGCTTACTCCCCCAATGTCTTAAGTTCTTTTGCAAAGAGTGCTTACGAGATTGATAGAAAATCCCCCCTATTTCTATTTTCCTTTTTAAGTGTCGATTGAGGTGACAAATGTGTAAAACCAAAATTGTGGCTACGCTAGGCCCAGCAAGTGAAAGCCGCGAAACACTAACTAAATTGATTCGAGCAGGCGCGAACGTAGTCAGACTCAATTTTTCTCACGGAACGGCGCAAGAACACATTGCCCGCGCGAATTTAGTTCGTGAAATTGCGGCCGAACTCGACACTTATGTTGGTGTGTTAGTCGATTTACAAGGCCCTAAGATTCGTATTTCTTGCTTCGAAAATGGCGCAGTTCTACTCAATCAAGGCGACGTATTCACCCTGAGCGGCACACTTGACGCACAATCTGGAACCCAAGAAATGGTTGGGCTTGATTACCCAGAGCTGATTCAAGACGTGAACGAAGGCGATATTTTGTTGCTAGATGATGGCCGTATTCAGCTAAAAGTAAGCCAAGTACACCGTGACGAACAGTGGATTAAAACCACAGTATTGAACAGCGGTAAATTGTCTAACCGTAAAGGCATTAACTTGTTAGGTGGCGGTCTTTCCGCTCCGGCTCTTACCGCGAAAGACATTCAAGACATCGACACCGCAGCTAAACTTCGAGCCGACTTCCTTGCCATTTCTTTCCCGCGCAATGCACAAGATATCGAATACGCTCGCAGCTTGGCGCAAAAAGCAGGTTGTCACGCCAAGATTGTCGCGAAGGTAGAACGCGCAGAAGTGGTTGAAACCAAAGAAGCGATGGATGATGTCATTAAAGCATCAGACATCATTATGGTTGCTCGCGGCGATTTAGGCGTAGAGATTGGCGACGCACGACTGCCAATGGTGCAAAAATCATTGATCAATCGTTCTAAACATTGGGGTAAGCCAGTCATTACCGCGACCCAGATGTTGGAATCGATGATCGAGAATCCTCTCCCAACTCGCGCTGAAGTGTTAGACGTGGCAAACGCGATTATTGACGGAACAGACGCCGTGATGCTGTCGGCGGAATCGGCGGCGGGCAAATACCCAATCGAAGCGGTCGAAGCCATGGTTCGCATCGCACAAGGTGCAGAGCACGAGCTGGAATGCAACCATGACTGCTGGGATACTCTGCAACACTTATGTTCTAACCCAGGCAAAAGTTTCGCGCTTTCATCAATGATTTCGGCTTCTCGCGTTCATCAAGACCTTGGCGTTGCGATTTTAACCCAACATGGTGAAACACCCCTGTTGATGTCTCGCTGCCAAAGTAAAACTAAGATTTGGGCCCTGAGCGACAACCCAGCCTTGCTTGCACAAATGACCATTCTACGCGGTGTTGAACCTTTGTATTTCAAAGCAGCAGAAAGCCACGTCGATCTCGCGCCACAGTTAGTGGAATGCTTACGTCAAAAGGCCAACGAAGCACATATTTCCTCCATTTTGATGACCCAACTCGACTCCATCGAAGGCATGGGTGAAATCAACGCGTGTCGCTTGCTGAGCTTGAATGTGTCTTCTCACATGAAGCCAGCGGAAGAAATCGCAGCTTAGGTTTACCTCCCCCTTATTCAAGCTCGACCTTGAATTTCTCCCCCATAACTTGCTCCACAGGGACTTGACCTGCCAAATGGCAGGTCCTTTTTATTGCGCACGATATAACCAACCATTCGCTGACTCTAGGAATATGAGCGTTAACTTAATGAAATCGCATTCACAACTTGTTATTGTAGAGCGATTGTTATCCCTAAAAGCGTGCCCCTTTGAAAGAGAACACTCCCGTCGTCGAATTTAGCAACGTAAATAAGTGGTATGGCGATTACCACGCTCTAAAAGATATCAACTTCTCCGTACATTCTGGCGAGATCGTCGTGGTGTGTGGCCCTTCTGGTTCAGGAAAATCAACGCTCATTCGTTGCATCAACCATCTTGAATCGATTCAAGATGGCCAACTTCATGTGTTCGACCAGCCTTCTCATGCAAAATCCCTCAAACCCGGTAAAATCGGCATGGTGTTCCAGCACTTCCACCTTTTTCCTCATATGACTGTACTGGAAAACCTTACCTTAGCGCCGATTCGCACACTCAAATTGTCAAAACAAGAAGCTGAAAAACGCGCACGACACTACCTCAAACGAGTCAATATTGAGGAGCAAGCGAGTAAGTATCCTATCCAGCTTTCCGGCGGTCAGCAGCAGCGCGTCGCGATTGCCCGTTCCTTATGTATGGAACCGGACTTACTCCTTTTTGACGAACCGACTTCGGCGCTTGACCCGGAAATGATCAACGAAGTGTTGGATGTCATGGTTGAACTGGCTCAAAGTGGAATGACGATGATTTGCGTCACGCACGAAATGGGATTTGCCAAAAAAGTAGCGAACCGCGTGGTATTTATGGATGAAGGCCAAATCGTGGAAATGAACTCACCGATCGCCTTATTTGAAACACCACAGCATCCACGAACCCAAGCATTTTTGAACCAAATTTTAAGTTACTGATGATAGTTCGCGTAATCAAACCCGTCCTTCAAGCTTTGCTGCAAATGATGCTCCTCTTCATCGCGATTGTGTGGGTGTTGGACTCTGGTGCCGATGCTATGGGCTATCAATGGCAATGGGAACGCGTACCTAATTACATCGCTTTTTATGAAGATGGCGAATGGTGGCCAGCAGAACTTATCGATGGGCTATTGGTCACGCTTAACATCTCGGCTATTAGTCTATTCTTCACCTTAGTGTTGGGGTTGGTCACCGCGTTACTAAGGCTTAGCGATTCGAAAGTCGGCAATGTTATTGGCACCACTTATGTCGAGGTAATACGCAACACGCCGTTGTTGGTGCAAATCTATTTGCTCTACTTCGTGTTTGGCCCCGTGATTGGTTTGGACCGATTCAGTACCGCCGTTTTGGCATTGTCCCTTTTCCAAGGTGCCTACACTGCGGAAATATTCCGCGCAGGTTTAAACAGTATTCCTAAAGGGCAATTCGAAGCAGCACAAACACTCGGGTTATCACCGTTTTACACTTACAAAGACGTGATTTTGCCTCAGGTTTTACAACGCACATTACCGCCATTGACCAATGAAGTGGTTTCTTTGATCAAAAACTCTTCCATTGTAAGCGTGATGGCGATTTTTGATTTAACAACACAGGCACGCAACATCGTCTCTGAGACGGCGATGCCGTTTGAAATTTGGTTTACCGTGGCAGCAATTTATCTTGCTCTCACTCTATCACTTTCTGGCTTGTCTGCATGGCTAGAACACAAACTTGGAGCCAGTTGGCGCAAATTATAAGGAGATAACATGAAGTTATTCAAAGCGACCATTACTGCATTATTAGGGCTAGCCATCACTATGCCTACTCTCGCGAAAGAAGAAGCTGCCACCACACCCAACATAGATCAAATCAAGGAACGAGGTACTTTGCGCGTTGGTATGTCAACATTTGTCCCTTGGGCAATGCGCAACAAGCAAGGTGAGTTAATCGGTTTTGAAATCGATGTTGCCAAACGCTTAGCTGAAGATTCAGGTTTGAAAGTGGAATTTGTACCGACCGCGTGGGATGGCATTATTCCCGCACTACTGGCGAAAAAGTTCGACGTGATCATCGGTGGCATGTCGGTCACGCCCGAGCGTTCCAAAAGCGTGTTGTTTACTGAGCCCTACTCGCACTCTGGAGTTCAAGTGGCAGCGAACAAAGAGCTTGCTTCAGGTTTTAGCGAATTCTCCGATTTTGACTCACGACGCGTAAAAATTGCGGCTCGTCGCGGCGCATTCACCGTTCAAGTAGCCAGAGAAACCTTCCCGAAAGCGAAGATTCTGCAATTTGATGACGACGCGCAAGCCTTCCAAGAGGTGCTGAATGGTAACGCCCACGCGGTCATTGCTTCTAGCCCAAAACCAGAACATGAGACAGTGAAACACAGCGACAAGCTATTCCTTCCATTCTCTGAGCGACTATCAAAAGGTAACGAAGCCTTTGCGGTTCGCTTAGGGGAGGAAGATAAAAAAGCCTTTTTCAATAAATGGATTGAAGAAAGAACCCAAGATGGATGGTTAAAACAGCGTTATGAATACTGGTTCTCGACATTAGATTGGCAAGACCAAGTCGCGCAAGGCCAGTAATCTAAATGGCTCGTGGTCTTCGCGAGCCTATACTTTTTAATCATCCATTTTACTTTTCCATCATCTATCGGAGTTAAATTTTTGGGCGAACAAACCACCACTCGCACAGCACCCACAAAGGCCAACACAGGTTCCTTTCTAGTTCGGTTAAACACGCTCGATTGGGTACTGCTTATTATCTGTGGTATTGGTGGTGTTTGGCTGTACCATCGTTCCAACGTTGGTGTGCATTATTTGTGGCAGTGGAAAGAGGCGTTTGAACTACTTTTCACACCAAGATCCGACGGTGGTTTGCCCTACTTCTTCCAAGGTTTGATTTCGACGTTAAGGCTCAGTATTTGGGGCATCAGCTTCGCATTAGTGCTTGGCACTTTGTTGGGCTTAGCGCGTTTCTCTCGCTCCGTCTGGTTGCGCACACCTGCCAACGCGTTTATTCAGTTGGTAAGAAACATCCCACCGTTGGTTTTTGTTTTTATTTTCTACTTTTTCATTTCTAACCAATTGATCCCGTTACTCGGTTTGGAAGATCTTCTACGAAACTACAATGGTGAACCAAATGCGCTACAAAGCTTTCTTTTTGGACCTTCTAACCTTTGGGAAAATCTTGCCTCTGGTGTGTTATGCGTCGGCTTACTTTCTTCTGCCTACATAGCAGAAGTTGTGCGCGCAGGTTTACAAAGCATCGACCAAGGTCAGTGGGAAGCGGCGGATTCATTGGGCTTGTCTCGATGGGTGAAGTACCGATTCGTTATCGCACCACAGGTACTTAAAGCAATAACACCTGCACTTGCCGGTCAAACCATCTCTTTGGTGAAAGACACCTCCATCGTTTCGCTAATTTCTATACAAGAAATGACTTTCGTTGGGACAGAGATGGCAAACTCATCAGGATATATCTTTGAAATTTGGCTGATTGTTGGCTTTTCTTACTTCTTGATTTGTTTCGGTCTGTCACTCATTTTTCGATATATTGAGAAAAAATCGGAATCTATTTCAAATTAACTCAATAGCACATGCAATTAGACACATTTGATTCTTCAAATTGGAACTGCATCCTGTTACATTGACTCAATGCTAAATTCTCGGCGTTTTTCATGGAGTTAAAGAAACAGTCTGACTACGAACAGTACATAAGACAGGACGGTCTTGGGGAATATTACGTAGTCATCAACCAATTCACTTTTCACAGTGTTTATCAGCCGATTTTTGATAAGCACCAACGCGTTATTGGAATGGAAGCCCTCCTTCGTATTCATGGCGCAGACGGCGTTCAAATTCGCCCAGATATTTTTCTCTCCAACGCAAGTATCGACCCTTACTTTCGCTTATGTGTTGAATTTTTATCCCGAGCCATGCACATCAGAAACTTCGCTCGTCACTTTGCCGGAACGCCGATTAAGCTCTTTCTCAATGTTATGCCTCAAACTCTACTCACGCTCACCAAAGACATGGGCTTTAAAGACAACGGCTTGCTTTACAAACGTCTTGCCGATTTGGGTATGACCCCGTCTGATGTGGTGTTTGAGGTTGTAGAAGAATCCTGTGGCGATACTGATTTACTGATCAAAGCCGTACAGTTAATGAGAGCGAATGGCTTTATCTTTGCCATCGATGATTTTGGCGCGCAACATTCCGACATTGCCCGAGTTCAGCAGCTTTGTCCTGACATAATTAAAATTGATCGCTCTTATCTACTCGATTATTGCGCTGGTGATACCTTTTCCATTCGAAGTGCGGTAGATCTAGCGGCAAACATGGGGGCCAAAGTGATTATCGAAGGGGTTGAAGAGAACAACCAGCTGCAGGCTATGCGTCAACTGGAACTCGATTATTATCAAGGGTTTTATCTCGGTAAACCAAGTGCAATTCATCACTGGACAGAATACGCAACCTGCCAATGCACGGTGCATTAAGCTTATCTCGTCATGCCGCATAAGCCACACAAACTATCCCAACAAAAAAGCGCCGAACACATGTCGGCGCTTTTGGTATGTATGGGTTTGAACGCTAAGATTCAATCGCTTATATGATTCTATCGCTTAGAAGAAGTCGATAGAGTTACGTCCACTCTTCGGGTCACGCGTTGCTTGTGGTTTGTCTTCTTTCTTGCCTTTCTTAGCAGATTGAGACAGCGCTTCTTTTTGTGCTTTGCGCTCTTTATGTGCCGCTTTACGACCCGTTGATTTAGGTCCTGTGCCTTTCGCTTTAGGCGGCTTGCTTTGGCGAGACTTCTCTTTACGAGTAGATTGCGTTTCTTTCTTCGCTTTCTTTTCCGCTTTTTGTTCTGCCGTTTCTGGTTCTGTAACTGGCGCGTCACAAACCACCACATAGTATTCTTGGTTAAACTCAAAAAAGTCACCATCGTACATTTTGCGTCGTTTACGTGTTTCTAGCTCGCCATTCACCGCAACATAACCTTCTTCGATGATATGTTTTGCTTCGCCACCACCACTGACCAAGTTTGCGATTTTAAAAAGCTTATACAGTTCGATAGGATGCGCATCAACATCAATGCCGATCGCTTCGATTTCAATCTCGTCGCCTTCTAAATACTCTTCGTGGTCGTAATCTTGGGTCATGTTATTTACTCTTCATATTTGATGCTCTGAAGTTTAAACGCAATGCCCCAAAATAGAAACCTCAGCCAATGCTCTATCGCAGGTTCTTTGTGGCTTTTGAGCACGTCTTGACCTATTTGACTGACCATTCGCAAGCTGTTACGTCAATGCTAACTTCAAACGAGGCTGCAATTCCATAATCCGAAGGTATATACTCTCCAGGTTATTGTTGAAAGAGCGAATACTTTGTCTCAACCAAGCAGAATTACCTTTGTTACGGCTAACTTGTTTAATTTTGTCGCACCGCCGAACGCCTACTACGACTTCGAGAATATTTATTCCCAAGAGCAGTGGCGAGACAAACTTGCTTGGACGCAAAACCAATTAGAAAAGCTCGAACCGGACATTATCGGTCTGCAAGAGGTGTTCAGTATCGAAGAAACCCGAGCGTACTTTTTGTCACTTGGCTTTCCGTATTTCGCAACGGTCGATACCCCAAAAATAGAAGACGAGTATATTTACTCTCGCCCCGTCGTCGCGATTGCGTCTCGCTTTCCTATTGAGGATGTAAAACCCGTAGAGTTCGATTCAAACTCACTCACGCCATTTGGGGTAAATGAAGCACCCGATTTCAGTCGCAAGCCGATTTATGCGCAAGTCGTTCACCCAGTCCTTGGTCACATTGCCATATATGTCACTCACCTCAAATCTCAACGCCCTGCGGATACCGAAACGCCAGAACCATCAAGTCGCGTAATGGCTCGTTGGTTGTCTACACAGCAACGCGGTTGGGAAGCGGCCATGTTGCGAGACGCGATGCAGGCACAATATCGAGCACATCCGATACCGACCGTGTTAATGGGTGATATGAACCAGCCCATCTCAAAAGAAAGCGTTAATAACGTGCTTACCGAAACCTTTAGTGACAGCGTCACCGAATTACAACTAAAGGATGGTTGGAATCTGCAAACGGGCTCGTCTCTTGAGGTACGCCCAGCGACTCACTACCACTTTTCTACGGGGAACGTGCTGGATTACATTCTGCTTTCTCAAGAGTTTGATACACATTCGGATGTATCGGTAGCGGAAGTGATTGATTATCAAGTGTTAGAACAACACCTGATTAACCCATCCTATGAGAAAGATAAAAACGCCAGCGATCACGCGTTTGTGTCGCTGACGGTCGAGGTGAAACTGTAAGTGCCGAGACTATTGTCGTTTGACAATTTTGCGAGGAATAAGCTCCACACCTGGCTTGTAGCGTTTGGCCGAGGCATTCAGTGCCAACTCCATCGCACTATCAGCAATCAACTCAAATTGCTGAGGCAGAGAGTTGATTTTCACTGGTAAGAAGTCCAGCAGTCGATTATCACCAAATGTCGCCAGACGAACTTGACTCATGAGTTCCGGCTTTTCGAGCATCACGTCTAGGACGCCTTCAAGCAACGTGTAGGAAGTCGTCACGATCGCATCAGGCAAACTGTCTGCTTGAACCCATTTATCCAGTACCTTTTTTCCCTCCTCACGAGAGAAGTGCAAACCATAACCGACGGTCATTGCCGTATCGTCTTTTTGGCAGGCAGACCGAAAACCCAGTTCGCGTTCTTTCGACACTTGCAGATCTTGCAACGCACCAATCAAACCAATGGTTTTGATCTCTGGTGACAGTACCGATTCTGTAAGCTCAAAAGCAGCATCAAAATCTTCACTGATAACGCAACAAAAATGCTCATCATCCATTGGACGGTCAAGTGCTATAACCGGAGTGCCCGAGTTTTGTAACTTGAGATAATACTCATTAGCCGATGGCATACCACTTGCGACAAATAGCGCGTCAATTCGGCGGCTGATTAGCGCTTCAGCAACCTTTTTCTCCGTTTCCGGATCATCATCTGAGCAGCCAATTAGAATTTGATAACCAGCCTTACGCGAGTTTTGTTCAATCAGTTTTGCAAGGCGTGCGTAACTGGTGTTCTCCAAGTCTGGGATGATAAGTCCAAACGAACGCGAGTTACCGGCACGCAACGAAGAAGCGGCATGATCCGGCTTATAATTGTACTCGTCGACAACCGCCATCACTTTCTTTTGCGTCTTTTCGCTGATGCGGTATTTCTGCGCTTTTCCGTTAATTACATAGCTTGCAGTTGTCTTTGAAACCCCTGCCAATTTGGCTATTTCATCCAGTGTCATATTCTCAACCCTATTCTGTGCGCGCGATCATATTAATACATCAACGATCTTACGATAAGTTGAATTATAAGCTGAACCGATTCAGTATAAAAGCTTAAAGGATTCAGCAAAATCTAAAAATTGACGAAAATCACCAAAATCCGGCAATGCAGTAAGTCTTCGTCTAGGCTTTAAGCAATACAGCTCAAGGGGGTGTTTAGCGTCAGATTTTTAAAACATTTTGTTAAGTCTTTTAAAAAATTTGCCACTTAGCTGAATCGATTCAGCACCGAAAGAAGGTTTAGCTAAGACACAACAAAACTAGAGCAAGACTGAATACATTTTTAATTTGATTGGTACGAATACCTTAAGGCTGGAGAAGCACCATGCTTAAGCTAAACAAGAACGACATTACCCTCTCGCAATCAGCGACAGATAAGTTTGCAGCAATCAAGAATATTGCGCAAAGCCTGACAGACAAAGGCCTTGTTGAACAAGGTTATGTGGAAGGCATGCTAAATCGTGAAAACCAAAACTCAACGTTTTTAGGTAACGGCATCGCGATCCCTCACGGCACAACCGACACTCGCTCAATGGTAAAAACCACTGGCGTCGCTGTTCACCACTTTCCTAAAGGTGTGGATTGGGGTGACGGAAACAAAGTCTTCGTTGCGATTGGTATCGCGGCAAAATCAGACGAGCACTTAGGCATTCTGAAGCAACTGACCAAAGTGCTAGGTGCTGATGGCGTGGAAGAGCGTCTTCGCGATGCAAAAAGCGAAGAAGACATCATTGCCCTACTTCATGGTGATGTTCAACTTGAAGCGGACTTCGATGCGTCTCTTATCCAACTGCTTTTCCCTGCAAGCGATATGGTACAGATGAGCGCTGTGGCTGGTGGCCTCTTGAAAAACACTGGCTGTGCTGGCGCTGAATTTGTTGCTGATCTCGTGACAAAAGCACCGACTCATCTTGGCAACGGTTTATGGCTAGTTGGTAGCGATAAGCACGTTTCTCGCACCGGTGTGTCTTTTGTCTCGACGGCCAACGATTGCGAATACGAAGGCCAAAAAGTGCGTGCTTTGGTTGCGTTTGCTGCTTGTAACAACGCTCACCAATCAATTCTGAACAACTTGTCTAAAATCGTTTTCAACAACGAACACAATAAGCTGTTAGATGCCTCTGCAGAACAGATTCTCGCGCTATTCAAAGGCGAAGAAGTGGCTGCGCCAGCCGAAGATGGCAACGTAGCAGTCTTTAAGATCAAAAACGCACATGGCCTTCACGCTCGCCCGAGTGCGATGCTGGTTGCAGAAGCGAAGAAATTCGAATCAAACATTCGCGTGGCAAACCTAGATGGTGATGGTAAAGCAGTAAATGCGAAAAGCCTGATGAAAGTGATTGCCCTTGGTGTGAAACACGGTCACCAATTGCAGTTCTCTGCTGAAGGCCCAGACGCGGCTCAAGCGCTGGAGTCTATCGGCAACGCGATTGCTTCTGGCCTAGGTGAAGGTTAAGGGGCACGCAAATGACAACATTAAAAACAAACAAAGTTGTGACCATCACGCTAAACCCTGCGCTTGATCTAACAGGCTCGCTCGACGCGCTAAAGGTAGGTTCAGTCAGCCTTGTTGCACAAAGTAGCCTTCACGCGGCAGGCAAAGGCGTTAACGTTGCAAAAGTGCTGAGCGACCTTGGCGCCGACGTTACGGTGACCGGCTTTTTGGGTAAAGACAACCCAGAACTGTTCCATCAACTTTTCACCGAAATTGGCGTAAAAAACGAGTTTGTTGAAGTTCAAGGCGCAACACGCATCAACGTAAAACTGGTTGAAGCCGACGGCCAAGTGAGTGACATCAACTTTCCTGGCGTTCAAGTAACGGCAGAAGAAATTGCTCGTTTTGAAGAGACACTGTTCCGCCTTTCAGACACTCACGACTACTTCGTTCTAGCTGGCAGCCTACCGGGCGGTGTAACCGCTGAGCAATGCGCAGCGTGGATTGAAAAACTGCATCAACAAGGCAAAAAAGTATTGTTCGACAGCAGCAAAGCCGCTCTACGTGCAGGTATTGATGCTCATCCGTGGCTTATTAAACCAAATGATGAAGAGCTGAGTGACTTTGTCGGTGAGCACCTAGAAACGCCAGAACAGTGCCAAGTGGCAGCACAAACCCTCAGCAACAAAGGCATCGAGAACATTGTTGTGTCGATGGGTGCTGACGGTGTGATGTGGCTAAACCAAAGCGAGTGGCTACGCGCACAACCGCCACGCATGAATGTGGTGAGCACCGTAGGTGCGGGCGACACACTGGTGGCAGGCTTATGCTGGGGCCACATGCAAGTGATGCCGAAACACGATTTATTGCGCTTCGCGACAGCGCTTTCTGCTTTAGCAGTTAGCCAAGTTGGCGTGGGGCTAACCAGTCAAGAAGAACTGGAAAACATTAAGCTGCAAACACAAGTCAGCGAGCTTTACCCTAATACGAACTTAGACAAAAACTAAGGAACAGAAGGTTATCAGTATGAATATTGCCATTATTACTGCCTGCCCTAGTGGTGTTGCTAATAGCATCCTTGCGGCGGGTCTATTAGAACAAGCGGCCGCTAAACTAGGTTGGAACGCCAAGATTGAATGCCAATCCAGTGTTATTGCTCCAACGCCGCTGACAGACGCTGACATTGAGCAAGCTGACGCGATCGTAATCGCGGCGAACACCACCGTTGATACTTCTCGTTTCGTAGGTAAAAAAGTCTACCAAGCAGAAATCAGCTCGGTGGCAAAAGACGCTACCGCATTCTTGACGACCGCAGTCGAAAGTGCAGCAACACTTGAACAAGCAACCACAGTTGAAGCGCCTGTCGAAAGTGCTTCTGCAACCAAGAAAATCGTCGCTATTACGGCGTGCCCTACTGGCGTTGCGCATACCTTCATGGCAGCAGAAGCGTTAGAAGAAGAAGGCAAACGCCGTGGTCACCAAATTAAGGTGGAAACTCGTGGCTCTGTTGGCGCGAAGAACCAACTAACTGACCAAGAAATCGCAGATGCGGACTTGGTTATCATTGCGGCGGACATCGAAGTGCCACTTGATCGCTTCAACGGCAAAAAAATGTACCGTACAAAGACTGGCCCAGCTCTGAAGAAAACCGCTGAAGAGATAGACAAAGCGTTCGAACAAGCCACGATTTACCAACATTCAGGCACTGCAAGTTCTGCTTCGGCAACAGACGAGAAGAAAGGCGCATACAAACACTTAATGACGGGTGTTTCGCACATGCTTCCTGTCGTCGTTGCAGGTGGTTTGATCATCGCCCTATCGTTCGTATTCGGTATTGAAGCATTTAAAGAAGAAGGTACATTAGCCGCAGCACTAATGACCATCGGCGGCGGCTCTGCGTTTGCACTGATGATCCCTGTGCTTGCTGGTTACATTGCCTTCTCAGTTGCTGACCGTCCGGGTCTGGCTCCGGGTCTTGTTGGTGGTATGTTGGCAAGCTCTACTGGCGCAGGTTTCCTTGGTGGTATCGCGGCTGGTTTCATCGCAGGTTACGCAGCGAAGCTCTTAGCAGATAAAGTAAAACTTCCGCAATCAATGGAAGCATTGAAACCGATTCTGATCATCCCGTTTGTTGCGACGCTATTTACGGGCCTTGTGATGATCTACATCGTTGGTGGTCCGGTGTCTGGCATCATGAATGGTCTGACTGACTTCCTAAACAACATGGGTTCAGACAGAGCCGTTCTACTTGGTATTATCCTTGGCGCAATGATGTGCTTCGACTTGGGTGGCCCGGTAAACAAAGCGGCTTACGCATTCGGTGTAGGTCTATTGGCTTCTCAAACTTACGCACCAATGGCTGCAATCATGGCGGCAGGTATGGTGCCGGCGCTAGGTATGGGTCTGGCCACTTTCCTAGCGAAGAACAAGTTTGAACCAAACGAGCGTGAAGCGGGCAAAGCATCATTCGTGCTAGGTCTGTGCTTTATCTCTGAAGGTGCAATCCCATTCGCAGCGAAAGACCCAATGCGTGTAATCCCATCTTGTATGGCTGGTGGCGCTCTAACAGGTGCTCTATCTATGCTATTCGGCGCGAAACTGATGGCACCTCACGGCGGTCTATTTGTACTGCTTATCCCTAACGCAATTTCTCCAGTCTTGATGTACTTGGTAGCAATTGCTGCAGGTACGGCGGTAACAGGCTTTACCTATGCATTCCTAAAAAACAAAGCGGATGCAAAACAAGAAGTTGCTGCATAAGCAAAACTTAAGCGATTAACACTTAAGCAATTAACAATGCCACCCTCGATTTGGCATTCAGCACCTCCCTTAAATTCCGGTTAAGGGAGGTGTTTTTTATTTCCCCCTCTTCTGACAAAACCATACATTTCGATACTTAACCTTTATTTTTTGACTCGTTATGCTGCACGCATGAGAGGTGCGACTTATTTGCTTAACTAACGCTTCGGTGACTTGTGTTTTTTCAAGTAGCCGATGAAAAATCCCAAAAGCAGATAAAGCCTCTTATATTTCACTTCGTTTTAATCAAAATAATAAAGTTAATTACACATGAAAAAAGCTGTCCTTTTGTTAGCTGCTGTTTCAGCATTCGCGCAAGCAAATCAAACTGATGTCGAGAAAAAAGACGTATCAGGCTTTTACCTTGGTGGTGGTATCGGGGTTACAACTGTCTATGACGACAGTGTTTGGCCGTATGCGGTTAATCTGGATTCTAACGACTCCACATACAAACTGTTTGGCGGTTACCAGTTCAACCGTATCGTCGCAATCGAAGCGCAATACACACGCTACGGTGATATTTTTGACAAGTTTGAAGATGCACCACGCACAATGGTAAAACCTGAAAACATCGCTCTAATGGCGAACCTAGGTTACACCTTTGACAGTGGCTGGCGTCCGTTTGCGACGGTTGGCCTTGGTCGTACCGAACTTGATTTTGGCTCTTCGTCAAAAGCAGAAACGTCATTCCGTGCCGGTGTTGGTGGCGAATACTCACCTAAAGCGATCGAGAATCTGAATTTCCGCATCGCGTATGAAGTAGACACATTTGTAATTGACGAAACTTACGATGACTTAACCATCATGCTCGGCTCGCTTTACGCTGGCGTCTCTTACAAGTTCTAAAACGAAAAAAGCCCTGAGGAAATCCCTCAGGGCTAGGCAGGAAGCTGACTTAGATAAGTCAGGAGTCCTTATGCAGTGGTCGGTTTAATCCTAAATAGAATCGCAAACATTACTGGTACAACAATCAATGTTAGTACCGTTGCAAAACCAAGACCTGCCATAATCGTAATCGCCATTGAGCCAAAGAAGGCGTCAAACACGAGTGGAATCATACCTAGAATCGTTGTCAGCGCCGCCATGCTTACTGGACGCACACGGCTGATCGCGCTATCTACAATCGCAAGATACGGATCTTTGCCAGACTCTAATTCCAAGTTAATTTGATCAAGTAACACAATGCCGTTTTTCAAAATCATCCCGCTCAAGCTCAGCAATCCAAGGAATGCAGTGAAGCTGAATGGCATGTTAGTTGTTAGTAGACCGAACGCCACACCAATAATGGAAAGCGGAACCGTAAACCAAATCACCAACGGTTTTTTGATTGAGTTAAACAGTAAAATGGTAATGATGAACATCAGCAAGTAGCCCATCGGCAGAGAACCAAATAGCCCTTCTTGCGCATCTTTCGATGATTCGTATTCCCCACCCCAAGTAATTTCGTACCCTTCAGGGATGTGTAAAGCCATCACTTTTGGTTGTACACGAGCAAACAAACTTGCCGCCGTATCATCACTCAATACATCGTGGTCGGCCAACACCGTTAAGGTACGTTTTCTGTCTCGGCGTTGGATCAGAGGCTCACTCCAATCTAGTTCGACACCATCAATGATTTGATCGACAGGAATGTACGTTTGTAATGACGGGCTCCAAATCTTCACGTTTTGTAGCGATTCAAAGTCCACACGCTCCGCTTCAGGAAGACGCATCATAATAGGCAATGTATGAGTTCCGTCACGCAAAACACCAAATGTGCTGCCGCCAAACGCCATTTGCAGCGTACTTGATAGATCTTCTTTCGAAATACCAAGGCGACGCGCTTTAGATTCGTTGAAGACGGGCACAAGTTCTTTCGTTCTTTCACGCCAATCGTGGCGAATGTTTCTCGCACCTGGATCCGTGTGAAGAATGTCTTCCACCTTAACCGCTAGTTCTCGCAACACTTTCGGATCTGGGCCAGTAATACGCGCTTCAATTTTAGACGCTGGAGACGGGCCAAATTCCATCAGTTTGAACTGGAATGTAGGCGCATCGAACGCCTTCGCTAAATTGTCATCCAGCTTGTGAAGCAGCTTGAACATATTGTCACGGTCAGTTGCTCGCACTTGAAACTGAGCGTAAGCCTCGTAGCTTTTCTCCGGTTGGTACGTCAATGCAAAACGTTGTAGACCTTGGCCAATCGAAACCGAGACAAAATCGATGTCATCTTGCTGACGAATATAGCTTTCTACTTTTTCCGCTTGCTTAATGGTCTGACGGATATCCGTACCTTCTGGCATCCACATATCAACGTAGAACATCGGCGTATTCGAAGGTGGGAAGAATTGCTGCTTCACATTGCCAAACGCAATAACGGCACCCACTAACAACGCCACCATCGCAGCGACCGTCATCCAACGAAAACGTAACGAGAACTTAAGCAACGCGCCAAATACAACGAACAACCAGCCTTTGTAAGGGTCTTCGTCTTCACCGTTCGTGTCTTTCTCTTCTTCTTTTAGAAGCAGGTCTGCTAAGAAAGGCGTGAGTGTAATTGCCGTAACCCAGCTCAAGAACAATGAAAAACACAACACCCAGAAGAGTGAGCCCATGAATTCACCAGTTGCGTCTTGAGATAAACCGATTGGTGCAAACGCGGTAATTGCGATTACTGTCGCGCCAAGCAAAGGCCACTGTGTTTGTTTCACAATATCAACGGCAGCTTGAACCTTTGTGCGCCCTTTCTTCAGGCCAACCAGAATACCTTCAACCACAACAATCGCGTTGTCCACCAACATACCCAATGCGATGATCAACGCACCGAGCGAAATCCGATGAAGTTCTATGTTGTTGTAATTCATCAATATGAACGTACCAAACACCGTCAACAGAAGTACCACACCAATGATCACGCCACTACGTAAGCCCATAGTGAACAACAGCACAATAATTACGATGGCTACCGCCTCAGCTAAGCTGATCACAAACGCTTTTACAGAATCATCGACTTCTTGCGCTTGGTTGTAGAAATAGCTCATGTCCAAACCCGCAGGTTTGATGGACTCTAAACTGCTTAGCTCAGCGTTAAGGCGCTCACCTACTTCTACTACGTTAACGCCAGACGCAAACGAAATACCAATGTTGATTGCTTTCTTGCCGTTAAACAAAATCATGTTGCCCGGCTTTTCTTGAATACTTCGGGTGATCGTTGCAACGTCTTTTAAGCGAATCAAATTACCCGTATCACGACCGTGAATGATCAGGTTTTCTAACGCTTGAACGGTATTCAGCGTACCGCTAGGACGAATGACGAGGCTTTCACCATTCACCATAACTTCGCCAGCCGAAACCACGTTGTTTTGTTGGTTAAGCAAGCCAGACACAACGTTCATGTCGAGATTCAGAGATGCAAGGCGGTCAAGCGAGATTTCAACGAACAACATCTCTTGCTGATCACCTGCAATGTCTACTTTGCCCACGCCATCAACCAGTTCGATTTCACGTCGTAGGTGGTCGGCATAGCGTTTAAGCTCGACATAGTCGTAATCGTCGCCCGTCAGCATCAACATGACACCGTACACGTCACCGAAGTCATCAATAATCTGCAGAGATTGAACACCTTGCGGTAAAGTTGGTTGCAGATCGTTGATTTTACGGCGCATTTCGTCCCAAATCTGTGGCAGTTCATCTGGGCCGTAATCCATCTTCATACTGACCATGATCTGCGACATACCATTCGAAGAGGTCGACGTGATTCGATCAATGTACGGCAGTTTACGAATCTCTTTCTCAAGAGGATACGTTAATTCTTCTTCCACCTCTTTGGAGGTTGCCCCAGGATAAGTAGCGACAATCATCGCGTCCTTAATCGTAAACGCAGGGTCTTCTAATCGACCAAGCTCTAGGAATGAAGTCACCCCACCGATAGCAAGAATAACAATAAACAACCAACTGATGACTTTGTTCTTAATGGAATACTCAGCAATGTTCATTATTGTTCCTTCTCCACAACATCCACATGCTTACCTTCGCGTAATTTACGCAGGTTTGAATTAACCAACACATCACCTTGAGTGATTCCCGATGAGACAATCGCCCCTTCACCGTTAACTTGTGAAATCGCCACAGGCACTTTTGTGACAGCGTCACCGCTCATTTTCCAAACAAAGAACTCATTGTCATCGTTGCCTGCTTGAAGTGCCGTCATTGGGATGTTGTAACCATCGATAGAAGTGATACCGGCTTTGATCATGTCGACCATCACGCTCACACTGGTGCCCGGAAGAATCTCTTGCTCTGGTTGAGGCATGGTTAAGTACATCTCATAAGTCTGTGTTTCTGAGTTTGGCTCGCTAGTGTGCTCTAAATAGTCCAGCGCATACGTTGTTGGAATACCAGAGAACGTCGCACGCGGCTTATAACTCATGTTTTGTGCGGTTGGGTTCACCATCGCTAACACGTTGTCAGACAGTTCGATGCGCACATAAACCACATCGTTTTGATACAAGTTCAGTACAGGTTCGCCAATCGCCACGCGCTCAAAACGCTCTTTGAAAACGTCAGAGACTTTGCCTGCAAACGGGGCAAATAAACGCGTATAGTTCAACTGGTTGGTGGCGTTATAGAAGTTTGCCTCTGCCAGTTCCTTGTTTGCGGTCAGCTCATCCAGTTCTGCTTTGGATATCATTTGGCGGCCGTGCAGTTCTTCACCTCGTTTAAGCTGGCGAATCGCAAGCGTGTATTGCGCTTCCGCATCATTTACCGCTTGCTTTTCTTTGCTGTCATCCTGCTTGGCGATCATTTGTCCTTCTTTCACTACGTCACCAGCTTTCACTAGTACGTGTTGAATTTCACCGGCGCGACGAAATGCCATTGGTGTTTGTTCAGCAGGAACGACTAGCCCTTTAAACGCGCGATATTGGCTTTTCACTGGCGCGTCAACTGAAATAGTCGAAACATACAACGGTTGTTCGGCTACGTTTTGGCTATCACTTTGACAACCAGTAAGAACGACCAATGCGATAGCCGATACTGCGAATAGAGAATGCTTCATTAAATGCCTTCCTCACGAATCCAAGCTTTCACCACTTGCCCTTCGACTAATCGTTCTACGCCAGCAATAACCACGTAGTCGTTGTTATCCAAACCTGACTCAATCGCGCCACTTTCATTTAGTGACAATGTCACCTTATTCACTTGTTGCGTTGAGCTATCCATCACCCAAACTTCACCTTGGCTCTCTTGCTTGTTTACCCAAGCCGATGTCGGCAACGTCATGGCGTTAGACTTGCTTTGCTTAGCAATGTGTACTTGTCCTGTCATCCCAGTGAGCAAGTTGCGATCGGTTGGCCGAGTGATCGTCACAATCGCTTCATAGCTGTTGGTATCGATGTTTGGCTGCGTTGAGATTTCTTTGAACTTACCCGGAATACGTTTGCTTGGTTCGCTGTCCATCGTTACCCACATCTCTGCGTTTTTTAGTGCAGACAGAGAGACAGACTCCGCGTAACTAACGGGCAAAGTGAAAGAAACATCCAGCGTGGTGTTATCAATCAAATTGAGGATTTCTTGCTTTTCACCTACCACTTGATACGGCTTCACGTAGGTGTACGACACCACACCGTCAAATGGCGCTTGAATTTTGGTGTAGCTCAAATCGGTTTTCGCTTGTTCAAAACTTGCCAACGCTGCTTTGTATTGCGTTTCTTTTTGATCGTAGCTATCGGTGCTGATGAGTTTTTTGCTGTACAGACTTTTTGCTCGTTCCCACTGAGTTTTCGCCAGTGCATATTGGGCTTGCGCCGCGTCTAAAGCCAATTGCAGATCTTTCGGGTCTAGTGTGGCGAGCACTTCACCCTTTTCTACCCCTTGTCCCATTCTTACCAGTAGCTTTTCAACTTCCCCACCAACTTGAAAAGACAACTGCGCTCGATACGTTGCATCAATACGCGCAAGAAAAGCGTCAGAGTCGTCAACCGTAAGATCTTTAACAGCAAGTAATTTAACGGGTTTGATTAAAGGCTCTGCCGGTTCTGATATGGCTTTATTACACCCTGTCAGCAACGTAGAGAGACTTAACGTCACCACAGCGCCAATCAAAGTGTGCTTTATAGTTTGTTTTCGCACTGGCTTCTCCATAGACTTAAAATTTACTACACAGTCGTGCAGTATAGGCAGAATTGAATATTGATCAACATATTTTCCACATGGATAGCAAATTAATTAGTCAAAGCGTTCGGTTTCTGGTAAAAGTAGGCACGTTGATTAATATTCGGGAAAAATCGAACTATGAATGTAAGAAAGCAAGGCCGACGTAGCGCTGAAGCCGCAGAACAAACTAAGTGTCTGATCCTTAAGGTCGCTGCAGATATGTTTTGTGAGCTGGGTTACGAGCGAGTCTCGCTAAGAAACATCAGCGAAAAGGCGGGTGTATCACATAGTTTGATTCGTCATCACTTCGGCAGCAAAGAGAAAATCTGGCAAGCAGTGAGTGACGCGATGGATGAGTTCCTGCAAAATTATATGGCAGGCCTAATCAACGAAATGCCTGAGAACACCCCATCAAATCGCAAGATTTACCTGTTTATGGTTCGCATGTTGGCGTTTGCACTCGTGAACCCTCATCCAGTGCAAATGATTGCGGACTCAATCAGACAAGATGATAACGCGCTGTTTGACTACTTCTTAAAGTCAAAAGACGAGTTTGCCGAGATTTTCACGAGCATTTTCGCGCAGTACAACAGTGAATTCCCAGAAGCACAATTCGATCAGTGGGAATCAAAATGGCAGATGTTGATCTTTGCACACGGCGCAGTCAGCCTTGCTCCAATGATGCAAGAAACATGGCCAGATATCGCAGACAATCGTGAACAACTGCTGATCAAACACTGGGAATTGTTTAATACGATCATGGCGACGCAATTCAGAATCGCGAAAGAAGATATGATCCACCCTAGCAAGCTTGAAGACATCGTTATCGACATGTGTTGTACCATCGATGAAGCGGTAAACTAAAAAGCCAATAAGCGAAAAGAAGACATAAAAAATGCCGAGCTATTCAGCTCGGCATTTTTGTTTCATTCAGTTTTAACCGCGGTAGTAGCGTTGCGGTACAAACGGCATTTTTTCAACCGTCATTGGTAACATTTTGCCACGCACTTCTGCGAACAGCTCTGTACCAATCGCAGCAAGGTCGGCGCGCACATAACCCATTGATACTGGCTTACCTGCGTTTGGACCGGCTGTACCGCTGGTGACGATACCAATTTTCGCACCATCAGCATCAAACAGCTCAACACCTTCACGAACTGGCGCTTTTGTTTGGCCAACAAGGCCAACGCGCTTACGTGCAACATCTTTGGTTTCAATCTGCTTTAGAATGATATCAGCACCAGGGAAACCACCTTCACGTTCACCGCCAACACGACGCACTTTTTGGATACCCCAAAGCAAGCTCGCTTCAACTGGTGTTGTAGTCGTGTCTAGGTCATGTCCATATAGACACAAACCACACTCTAGACGAAGAGAATCACGCGCACCAAGACCGATCCATTCCACTTCTTCTTCCGCAGTCAGTTTGCGTGCTAGCTCTTCTGCTTTGTCAGCAGGAACAGAGATTTCGTAACCATCTTCGCCAGTGTAGCCACTGCGAGAAACAATGCACTCAGCGCCCAGAATTTCCACTTTACGAATATCCATGAACAGCATGTCTGCCACTTCTGGAGCAAAACGGGCTAACACTGTCGCCGCTTGAGGGCCTTGAATCGCCAGAAGAGCGCGATCTTCAATGACTTCTAGTTCAACACCCGATGGCAGATGCGCTTTTAGGTGCGCGATATCTTGTTCTTTACAAGCTGCGTTCACAACCACAAAAAGATGATCGCCCAAGTTTGCAACCATTAGGTCATCCATAATGCCGCCTTCTTCATTAGTGAAGAACGCATAACGCTGTTTGCCAGACTCAAGATCCACAATATCAACAGGAACTAATGTTTCTAGAAATGCTGCCGCGCCTTCACCAATTAAGCGAAGCTGACCCATATGAGATACATCAAACAAACCTGCTGCATCACGAGTGTGTAAGTGTTCCTTCTTTACGCCTAGAGGGTATTGAACCGGCATATCGTAACCCGCGAACGGGACCATTTTTGCGCCAACTTCAACATGAAGTGCGTGCAGTGGTGTTTTCAGAAGTTCTTGAGTCATTTTCGTCTCCATTTAGATAGACCCGAGAATGCTATCGGCATTCGATGAGTTTCCAATAATAAACATGGCTCATTCTATTTTGCACGAACAAGACAGCGATCGGCTTTCAAAAGTGTGACTCTTAACATTTTAATCACAACAAAACGTATAAAAAAGGCGCTTCATTGACCGATATATCATCAACAGAGCGCCATCATAACGTATTTACACTTGTTAGCAATCGTTTGCTTTCACTATAGGAAATTTACAACTATTTATCACTACTTAGCGGTAACCCACAAAATTTGAGCATCTTCCTCACTTACGCTGGTCAACATGTGTCCCATGTTCGCGTCGTAATAGACACTGTCACCTTCGCTCAAAACCACCGGCTCGTAAAACTCAGAATAGAACATAACCTCCCCTGATAAGATGAGCAAAAACTCCTCGCCATCATGACGAACCCAATCTTTGTATTCGTCGAAACTACGAGCACGGATCTGGCTCTTAAACGGCATCATTTTCTTATTGGAAAGTTGTGTCGCAAGCAGTTCATGCTCATAGGTCTGAGTTGGGTGTGGTTTTCCTTCACTTTTCTTAGTGATATCTCTACGCCCTGTTGCCACTTTTTTTCTTGGAGGTTCAAATAGTTGAGGCATATCAATCTGCAATCCAAGCGCCAATTTTTGCATGGCTTGGAATGTGGGAGAAATCTGTTCGTTTTCAATCTTACTTAGCGTAGAACGCGCAAGGCCAGTACGCTGACTCGCCTCTTCTAACGTAATGCCCAACTTAGAACGGATATCCTTAATGCGCTGACCAAGCTTTAACGGCTCGATATTTTGATCATTTTGTTCTTTCGCCAACGTCATCGACGGGTATTCATCGTAAATACTTTCTGCCATAAATCCCTCTATAAATATCCTTATTTCTCTCCTACTAGCATTGTGCATGAACCCTATAGTGGATAAAAGTGCACCACGTTAATTAAAGCGTGCTCTTGTTAACAAAACCAGAAATCTTGTTTCTTATAGGAAATTTTTGGTTGATTGTTCCCGCCCCAAGCGCTATGTTACCAACTTGTTAGATGTAGAGATGCAAATTTCCGTAAGAGATTGAAGAAGAAAAAGCGCAATCCGACGGAGTTTTCGCCCACTTTTTAGGGCTGGATGTTCACTCTGTTCTGCTACGCAGTTCAGCTGTTTTGAGGACAAATGAACCACATCGCAAGTCAATCAATCTTCTGCGGGTTCATTTTCAGATTTGGAAGGTCAACTACCATGAATAAGAGTTACCCTAACCACAGCTTGGAAAACTTTTTCTCTACCAACCTCTCTGCGACAGATGACGCTGTCTTTGCCGGAATTCAGGCGGAATTCACTCGCCAAAACGAACAAATCGAACTTATCGCTTCTGAGAACATCGTGTCTAAAGCGGTAATGCAAGCTCAAGGCACATGCCTAACAAACAAATACGCTGAAGGTTATCCAGGTCGCCGTTACTATGGTGGTTGTGAGCACGTAGATACAGTGGAAGCCATTGCTATCGAACGTGCGAAAAAACTTTTTAATTGCGAATACGCAAACGTTCAACCTCACTCAGGCGCTCAAGCAAACGGCGCAGTGAAACTGGCACTACTTCAACCTGGCGACACCATTCTTGGCATGTCTTTGGACGCAGGTGGCCACCTAACACACGGTGCACGCCCTGCTCTATCTGGCAAGTGGTTTAATGCAGTTCAATACGGCGTTGATCGTGAAACACTAGAAATCAACTACGATGATGTGCGCGCTCTGGCGCTAGAACACAAACCAAAGATGATCATCGCAGGCGGTAGCGCGATTCCACGTACTATCGATTTCGCAAAGTTCCGTGAAATCGCCGACGAAGTGAACGCAATCCTAATGGTCGATATGGCGCACATCGCAGGCCTTATCGCAACAGGCGCACACCCTAGCCCATTGCCACACGCACACGTTGTGACCACGACAACGCACAAAACACTGCGTGGTCCACGCGGGGGCATGATTCTGACTAACCACGAAGACATCATTAAGAAGATCAATTCGGCGGTATTCCCAGGCCTACAAGGCGGTCCATTAATGCACGTTATCGCCGCTAAAGCGGTCGCATTTGGTGAAGCACTTGGCCCTGAATTTAAAACTTATATTGATTCGGTGATCAATAACGCAAAAGTCCTAGCGGAAGTATTGCAAACTCGCGGTTGCGACATCGTAACCGGTGGTACAGACACGCACTTAATGCTTGTTGACCTTCGTCCTAAAGGCTTGAAAGGCAACAAAGCAGAAGAAGCTCTAGAGCGTGCTGGGATCACATGTAACAAAAATGGCATCCCATTCGATACAGAGAAGCCTATGATTACATCGGGCATCCGTTTAGGAACGCCTGCGGGTACAAGCCGCGGCTTTGGCGCTGAAGAATTCAAACTCATCGGTAATTGGATTGGTGACGTACTGGACGGTTTGGTGAACAACCCAGAAGGTGACGCAATCGTTGAGAAACGCGTTCGCAAAGAAGTAAAAGAGCTTTGCAGTCGCTTCCCTCTTTACCAGTAAACGACTTTTTAAATCAGAATAATTCCTGACAAGTTATTTGGAGATTAAGCAATGGACAAAACACTGAAGTTTACAGATAGCCACGAGTGGGTACGTGACAACGGTGACGGCACAGTGACAATCGGTATTTCTGAGCATGCGCAAGAAATGTTGGGTGACGTAGTATTCGTTGACCTGCCAGACGTGGAAGACGAAGTAGAAGCTGGCGAAAGCTTCTCTTTGGTTGAGTCTGTAAAAGCGGCTTCAGACATCTACTCACCAGTAACCGGTGAAGTAGTTGAAATCAACGAAGAGCTAGAAGACAGCCCAGAGCTAATCAACGAAGAACCATACGAAGGTGGCTGGATCGTGAAAGTGAAACTTTCTGACCCATCTGAGTTGGATGACTTAAAAGATGCGGAAGAATACCTAAGCTCTATCGAAGAAGAGTAATTAGGATGTGACGAAAGCTGTTCCCTAGCCTGTTTAGAGAGCAGCTTTTTTTCTAGGTTCGGACGTATAATTAAATGAGTCAATTAAGACCATTTCCGATACCCGAGCCAAGGAGTAGGTAAAGGACAATGACTGAATTACTTCAAAGCCTCAGCACACAAAACGAGTTCGTTGGACGCCACAACGGACCAAAACTTTCTGACCAACAAAAAATGTTGGAAGCGATCAACGCAGTTAGCCTAGACGCACTGATCAGCGAAACCGTACCAGCAAACATCCGCCTTGAGCAGCCAATGACGTTGGCAGAAGCGAAAAGCGAAGCGGACATGTTGGCTACAATGAAACAATTCGCAAAACAAAACCAAGTCAAACGTACATTCATCGGTCAGGGTTACTACAACACGTTCACGCCAAATGTCATTCTGCGTAACGTGCTAGAAAACCCAGGCTGGTACACCGCGTACACACCATACCAACCAGAAATTTCTCAAGGCCGTTTGGAATCACTACTGAACTTCCAACAAATGGTTATCGACCTAACCGGTATGGAAATCGCAAACGCGTCTTTGCTTGATGAAGCAACGGCAGCGGCAGAAGCGATGACACTTTGTAAGCGCGCTGGTAAGAGTAAGAGCAACGTATTCTTTGTGGCTGACGACGTGCATCCACAAACCATCGAAGTGGTAAAAACGCGTGCTAAATTCATCGGTTTTGAAGTGCTAGTTGGCTCTTTAGAATCTCTACCAGAGCAAGACGTATTCGGCGCGCTGGTTCAATACCCAAGCACAACGGGTGAAGTTCGTGATCTAACGGACATCATCGCGAAAGCACAAGCAAACAAAACGCTTGTTACTGTTGCGACAGACCTGCTTGCTTCTACCCTATTGAAGCCTGCTGGAGAAATGGGCGCAGACGTCGCAATCGGTTCAGCTCAGCGTTTCGGCGTACCAATGGGTTACGGCGGTCCACACGCGGCATTCATGGCAACTCGTGACAAACACAAACGTACAATGCCAGGCCGTGTTATCGGTGTTTCTATCGATGCGAAAGGCAACCAAGCACTTCGTATGGCAATGCAGACTCGCGAGCAGCACATCCGCCGCGAAAAAGCGACATCAAACATCTGTACCGCTCAAGCGTTACTAGCAAACATGGCATCTTTCTACGCGGTTTACCACGGTGCAGAAGGTCTACGCACCATTGCTCGTCGCACACACCACATGACTGCCATCCTTGCTGCTGGCCTAACAAAAGGCGGCTTTGAACTTGCTCATAACAGCTTCTTCGATACCATCACCATCAACACTGGTGAGAAAACGCAAGATCTGTACACAAAAGCACTCGCAGCAGACATCAACCTACGCGTCCTACCTGGCAAACTAGGCATTAGCTTAGATGAAACAACAACCGTTGCAGATGTCGAAGCTTTGTTTGCTGTCTTTGGCGTAAAAGAAGACGTTACCGCACTATCTACGGAAATCGCTGGTAACGAGTTTGCCGCCATTCCAGAAGCGCTACGTCGTACTTCAGAATACCTAACGCACCCAGTGTTCAACACTTACCACAGTGAAACACAAATGATGCGTTACCTAAAACAGCTTGAAAACAAAGACTTCTCGCTAACGCACGGCATGATCCCACTAGGCAGCTGTACGATGAAGCTAAACGCAGCAGCAGAAATGATCCCAATCACTTGGCCTGAATTTGGTTCTATCCACCCATTTGCACCAGCAGAACAAGCGGCGGGCTATGCAGCGCTAGCGAAAGATCTAAAAGAGAAGCTTTGTGAAATCACAGGCTACGACGCATTCTCACTACAGCCAAACTCCGGCGCATCGGGTGAGTATGCAGGTCTTATCGCGATTCAACGCTACCACGAAAGCCGTGGCGAAGGTCACCGCAACGTATGTTTGATCCCAAGCTCTGCGCACGGTACTAACCCTGCAACCGCATCTATGGTGTCAATGAAAGTTGTGGTTGTTAAGTGTGATGACGAAGGCAACATCGACATCGACGATCTAGCAGCGAAAATCGAGAAGCACAAAGACAACCTATCCAGCATCATGATCACTTACCCTTCTACGCACGGCGTTTACGAAGAGAAAGTGAAAGAAGTGTGTGAAATGGTTCATGCCGCAGGCGGTCAAGTATACCTAGACGGCGCGAACATGAACGCACAGGTAGGTCTAACATCCCCTGGCTTTATCGGTTCAGACGTTTCTCACCTAAACCTACACAAAACCTTCTGTATCCCTCACGGTGGCGGCGGTCCAGGTATGGGGCCTATCGGCGTTAAATCCCACCTAGCACCTTTCCTACCAGGTCACATCGAGAACGGTGTAGAAGGCGAAGACTTCGCAGTATCAGCTGCAGATTTTGGTAGCGCATCTATCCTACCTATCTCTTGGGCTTACATCGCAATGATGGGTGAAGCAGGCTTATCCAACGCAACCAAGGTCGCGATTCTAAACGCTAACTATGTGATGGAGCGTCTACGCCCTCACTACCCTGTTCTTTACCGTGGCAAAAATGGCCGCGTAGCGCATGAATGTATTATCGACATCCGTCCGCTGAAAGAAGAAACAGGCATTAGCGAAGAAGATATCGCGAAGCGTCTAATGGACTACGGTTTCCACGCGCCAACCATGTCGTTCCCAGTTGCTGGCACGCTAATGGTTGAACCAACGGAATCTGAAGACCTAGCAGAGCTAAACCGCTTCTGTGATGCGATGATTTCTATTCGTGAAGAAATGACGAAAGTGAAAAACGGTGAATGGCCACTAGAGAACAACCCGCTAGTTAATGCGCCACACACGCAAGTTGACCTTTCTGCTGAAGAATGGGATCGCCCATACTCACGCGAACTTGGCTGCTTCCCATCAAAAGCAACCAAATCTTGGAAATACTGGCCTACAGTAAACCGCGTAGATAACGTATACGGCGACCGTAACCTAATCTGCTCGTGCCCAAGCATCGATAACTACGAAGATTAATTTTTGTAGATGATCACAGATAACCAAGTTGGAAACTGTGATAACCGAGTTGGAAACCGATAACTAAGTTGGAAACTAACTTGAATAACAAAAGGCGAACCATTTGGTTCGCCTTTTTCACGTCACTATCACCTAGAAATCACTGTCACCAAATTACAAGTAGATAGAACCCCGCTACATCATTTCAATTTCATCTTGAGTAAACCAGCCAGACTCTAAACTCTTCCTCTTTACAGCTTTGGGATCTTTGGTATATGCAACGACAGCTAAACTCTTTTCTGCCCTACTACATATCACATAAAACAACCTTCTAGTTCTTGATAGAACAGAGTCTTTACCTTCTGATTGATTTCGTATATCCGTCTGGGATAACTCTTGAGCACCAAATAGTTTTTCATAGCGGAACAGGAATCCATTTGCACTGTTATCGTCCATAATTGCCATAACACGATCAAACTCTAACCCTTTAACCCCTTGATGTGTTCCATACCCTAACTCTTCATTAATATAAAGCGCGTAGTTTGCCAAATGGCTGATAGGAGCTAAAAGAGCCTGATTCCATGCAATTGACCGTTTGCTCAAGTTCTCCTCCTCATCATCGTTTTTCAAGCTGGATGATTCTACAAGAAGAGCATTTAGTTCATCAGGAATATAAAGTAGCTTGTAAGCTTTTATCAAGAGCAATACCTGCGCTAAAGGAGGATCTGGCTCCGAGACTATGGCCCTAATTTCTTCAACCGACTGATCCGTATTTTTAAGAGTCGATATAGGATCTAAACAAAAATCCGCGTTAGTGGAGCTAATAACACCAGAATACTTTTTGATAATGTTTGCGATGGCAAACTCATCTCGAACTCTGATCGCGTCAACAAGAGGTAACAAGCTACTACACAAAAACCTTAAAGAAGCATTTGTTCCGTTAAGTAACGAATCTCTGAGACTGTCAACTGTTGCAAGTGGCAAATAAAACTTATCAAAGTTACCCCTGATAGCTGCCATTGCATGTTCCAGAGTAAGAGCTTTTATCTGATTTGGCTCAAGCCACAAAGAATCCTCTGAAATAGCTGACATCTTAGCTCTAATTGAAGCTTCTACATCTCGCTTATGTGCTGTATCAGAATCAACAATAAACAACCTAACGACTCCAAGCGGCGCACCCGCTTTTGGCTCCTGCTTTTTCTTATCATCCTCTTCGCGAATACTGTTAATTAACTCTATTACTCGCTGCGGGCAGCTGTAATTAATCGTTTTCGAAGGGGTCTTCCAATCGTCAGGCAAGGAGGGCTCTAGATCATGTTTCCCTCCTCCGTAGATCCTTTGCATGAGATCTCCAAATAACCCAAGAGAAAACTTCGAACGATTCAAACTTTGAGTTTGAATGAAAGCCTCCATGAGCTCTTTTCTGGTGTCCTGGCTTTCATCGATTAAAAGTATGGGATACCTATTTGTAAGTATATTTTGAAGTAACGGGCTCTCATTCAATAGAGTTGCAGTGATCTGTATAACTTCTTCATGAGAAACCGTACCTCTTTCGATCCTATTACTTGTAGGCGAGTACGTAAATTTTCTGACTAATCGTAATTCGTCTAATCTCGTAGCTTTAGTCTCTCTCTTTCTAATATTTTGCTGAGCTGTCTTACCGTTGATGTCTCTAGCGTTCGAGATTTTTAAGTCAAGCTCCTCGATATCGGCACTAAGTTTTGTCCTAAACCACCCTTTAATATCTTCGGTAAACGGCTTAATCATCTCCCAAACAAAGCTATGGATTGTGGATACATGAAACAATGGGTCATAAGACAAGCGCCGTTGAATTTCGTTACACGCCGCATTGGTATATGTTATGACCCCGACCCGTTGACCATTTTGGATAAGGCGACCTAAGTTCTTCTCTCGTACTTCTTGTAATACATTTACTAGAGACCTAGTTTTACCTGAACCAGCACCAGCAAATAATAGAAAGCTCTTGGGGTTATCAAGGTTTAGGTATCCGTAGATTTCATGATCGACACCGATTAGGCTGTTAGGCTTACTCACCAATCATTTCCTCCATAATTTCAGAGGCTTGATCTTCTGGTGCCCATGTGTATTCTAAGCTCATCATCTCTAGCTCACCCTCTAGCCAAACCAGCCCCTCGCTTATGTACTCAGGAACAAGCAGCTCGTTTGGTTCAACATCAGATAGTAGATCTAAAGCCATTTTTGCTTTCTCTCCATCGAGAGCTTTATACATGGCATTGCAACAAGCATTTAGTGTTGTCATTTTCGTAGCTAAATGCATTTTCTTTACCATTCCAGTTGACTTACTTAGCTTCCTAAATAGCTCCAAGTTCGTCAGAGCTACTGCATCTTCGAACGTATAAGGAATAACTTCTTTCGTCGTTCTCGCTTTCGGCGTAAATTTTGTCTGAATGCCATATTGGAAAGATACGCGTACGTTACTTTGAACTTTTTGCTCAGGCGGTAGGTCAAGCAGGTCGTCCAAAGTCAAATTACCAAATTCAAACCAACTTTTTAGTGTTTCACTGCCAAACTCTAAAGAAGCCCCTCTTTTCGGGCGAGCTTTTTTCCCTAGAGAGTCACACGCATCAGTATCGGTAATGACTAATGTTGGTAAACCTAGAAGCTCAATTAGAGGACGTAACCTTTGCGCATGAGCACCACCAATTTCCAATATTGAAATATAGCTTCGTCTCAAATCCTGATGATGACTGGAAATGAAATGTGGTAGAAGCATCCGTTCCGCAGCTCCCTCTACCAGAATCACCCCATTAGCAAAGAACAAGTCGCAATGAGTTGTCTTTAGATACCTTGAAACAAATTTGTTCGTGGACGATACATCAGTTTCATTTTTCTTCTCGGAGGGGAAAACTGTCGCAAGGTTCACCACTTCTGCCTGAGGAGTAGGTTGTTCTTTAGAAGCAGGTTTTCTTTTGAAATAACGAAGGGATTCAAAACCTGCTTCATAAGCAACGTAGCTAGAGTGGGTACTAATAACCATTTGGGTCGTTAAGTTAGCTTCAACGGATCCATACTCTCTAAGTACCTTATAGGCTTTACGAACAAAAACCTGTTGTACTTGAGCATGGAGGTGAGCTTCTGGTTCTTCAACCAAAACTAAATGGATAGGTTCAATCGCCGCGTCTTCTTCCGAGCGCTTTTTGCCTATTTTTCCGACCTTCAACCAACGATCTCGGAAAGTAATCAACTGAAAAATTATATGGTTCAAGTTTTTGTAACCCAACCCATTGTATTGCTCAGGAAGAGAAAATGTATTGTCACCGAAATTCTGTTTTCTAACGTCAAAGATTACAGCGGCATCATGCTCTAAAGTATCGATCGGGTTCAACCTGCTCGATAGCTTAATATCAGGATCGGTAAACCCTGGATATCCAAGCTCCTTTATTTCACCAAGAGTTTTTTCAAAGGCTTTATCCAATCGAGAATCAAACTCGATTTGAGCCTTTTCAACCGCCTCTAACGCATCTAAATCTTCAGCCTCAGGCATATCAGATGGATTTAAATGGCGCTTGTAGTACTCGTTTAGTTGTGAAGATAAGCTGCTAGTTGACTTTCCTAAATCTGAGTGAGGGTCAGAAAAACCTCTTTGTGCTTCAATTGTATCGACTCGAAAAATACCCTTAAATGGATCAGACTCAAAACATATAGAGTCATTTGATAGCGTTTGAGTCTCATCTTTCTTGGACGGATCAAGTAAGTACGCTTTGATTTCAAATTCAACGTGTAACTTTTCTTTGAGGTAGTCTTTAAAGTCTCTAGGCCAAAGTGATAGTTGCTTATCTTTGTTTACCTTAACTACAGCATCTCTTTCACGTACATAGTTTTCTCGCAACCTATCTAAATCTTTGGGCTGATATATCAATCGGACACCTAAAGGTTCTCCATCCCACTTTAAAGTAGGGATAAGATGAGAAACTCTTTGAACTTCTTTAACATCTGCGTCTATCCAAACATCTAACGAAGGGCAATAAGGTTGCCATTCAGGCAGTTCTGCTAAAGTGGCCCCCTGTTTCAAATGGTTTGCTAACAAAGAAGCTCTGATCAACAGATTAATCGATAGAGAGCGAGTTAGATTAAGTCAAGAGAAGGCATCACGTATAGACAAAGGAACGCTAGAACAGCTAATCCATCTGTCAAAAGTTGCTAGATATGCCTCATTCAAAGTTGGAGTAGCTATCGTTCAACCAGCAATTTCAAAACCTCTGATTTCTAAAGATATTCTATCAGTTCTGGGAGCTACTGAAGCCTATATTGACGAAATATCAAGCATTAAACTACGCGTGATAATAAATCAAGCATCATAAAGAGAACTTAGGTGCACCTTCAAACTCTCAATAGTTGAAATAGTGAGTTTGAAGGTGCTATTTAACTTTCTCTTGTAATACGCGCTGACTTGGTCTGCCACTGTCGTGTCGAATAACTTCCAACGTCGCTAATCAAGATATCAGCTTTTTATTTTCAATAAGTTAGACTAAGAAACCTAACCATAACAAGTAACACTCTATGATACATATATATGTTGGTGAAAACGGCTCTGGTAAAAGTAAGAAACTAGGCGAGATCGCAACTAACCTAATTGCCAAAGGAGAAACAGTCATTGCAATCTCGACAGCTCCAAACGATAAATTTCCTAGAAGAACTCCTCACAAGCCATATCACTATATGGGCTCTAGATTAGGCCGCTTCGTTGCTAGAGAGGCTATAAAGAGCGCAATATCTTATAGCTACGGACATGAAGATAAGTTGTTCTCATCCATATTTAACATCTTAAACTATGCTGGTTTTTCACAGAAATTTGGGCTAACGATAAATGGTCTTCGTGAAAATATTGAGAGTGAGTTAATGAATCATTTACTTGACTCAGACTCTGAATCAGGGGTTTATGAAAACTATGATGTAATATCTAATAGTTTTAGATACATAAGAAGCACCTTAAAGCCCGACCACACTTTTTGGGTAGACCAAGAAACACCTCTTTCCAAAACTTCGGGGGGAGAGGCTTTGGTAAATCTTGTAAAACACGAAAAGCTGTGTAAAAAAATTAAACTATTTAGGTCAATTGAAATAGTTGTTCAAAAAAAGGACATCGTTTTCCCATTGATACAAGCAAGTTCTGGAGAACTATCCTTAATATCTACAGCAGTGTTTATTGCGTCTAATCTTCATGACTCTAACGCCAGATATAACATATTGATTGACGAGCCTGAAAACAGCCTACACCCCGAGTGGCAACAAAAATATATAACCAACCTCCAAAATCTATTTCCTTATTATAAGACCAACTTCTACATTGCGACTCACTCACCTTTACTAGTCGCGGGTGGGCTTACCGAAAAAAATGTTTCAGTTTACAGGGCATCACAAGACCAGTTTATTGAAGCTCCAGCGCAAGTAAAAAATATAGAAGATGCACTAATTGACCAGTTTGGTATCGTCACGCCAGAAAGCAACGCATTGTCAGAAAGGTGTATTGAACTCATTCACAAAGTAGAGATTGGGCAGCTAACCAAAGAAGACGCAACTGAAAGTCTTGACTCCTTCTACCAGCAATCCTACGACACCAAGCAACGAGAGTTTCTAATCGGTGTGAGAAACATTATCTTAGAGTTGGAGATGGTAAATGCCAAAGATTAGCTTCACCAACGCTGAAATTAGTCTCATGAAATCAGCAACACAGTTGGGCCATACCGAGTGGTCAAATAAAAATCTTGCAGCTATTAAAGCCAAGATAAAGCATCAAAAGAAACAGCAAACTCTACAACTTTGCTGCTATTGCCAAAGAGACATAAATTCGGAGTTTAATTTTGTATTAGATATTGAACACATAATTCCTAAGTCATCAAGACTTAGGCATATGTTTACTATGAAAAATCTCAGCGTATCATGTAAACGCTGCAATATGTCAATCAAAGGTGCTAAGACAGACTTCCTTAGTATTCCAATAGCATCACTTCCAAGAAGAGCCTTCAAAAGTAGATACTATCGATTTATTCATCCAAACTTAGATTTTCCTTTCAAGCACCTAGTTCGGACACATCTACAACAAGGGCCTATTCGTCTAATCAAGTACCATCGGTATTCTGATAAAGGAGAGTACACTTATAGCTATTTCCGATTACATGAGTTTGAGGTTGAGTCAGCGAATCTGGCTCAAGGAAGACGAAAAGTAAGGAAAGTGAGCGCAGAGTCGTTGTCCAAATTTGCGAAACTTCAGCAATAAACAGTATGAGAGACTCTACAGCTCTCTTTGAATAGTAGTTATCAAAGTAAATATCAATTGCTTATCCAATTGAAATAGTCAACGACTAGCCCAGCAGCAAGTTCGTAATTGATATGAGGGAGTGCTAACAAAAATAGCATTAGCGTAGTTAGCACTCCTGTAAACACAATCCCCATACCTGTGTAGAGTTTTGAAATCCCGATCTGACGTTGGTATTGCTGATGGAGGTCTAATTTACTTTGCTCAAAGCTTTTCTGCTTCTCAAGCAAGATGCTTTGGAAGGATTCCAACTCTTGATTTTGCGAAATCTTTAGCTGCTCCACGTATTGCTTATAGCGGGCCGATTCCCTTTCTAAGAGTGTAACATTTCTAGTTACACGACTCATTTTGTCGTTAGAACTATCTAAAGTATCTTTCAGTTTCTTGATGATTGTTCTTGAGTGTTGCGTCACAAGTGGATTGCTCAAAATCTTCGCAAAGACTTGTTGGCTAAATCTAGCGCGTAGTTTCTCAAAGTAGTCCTCTAAGTCCTCTGGCGTAAAAGGCTGTTTGTTCAATTCTTTGCGAAACCTAATGCTATCGGAGATCTTTACTTCCAAGATAGGAATATTGTGGGATTCGAATGCCTTCACCTTATCGGGTTCGCAACTGTGAGTGACAAAAATTTCTAACGCAACCTTTCCCCCCCACTCATCGTACATCAGAGAGTCTTTAGACAGATAACCAATAGCATCAGGATAGAAGTACTTGTCGCTACCAAATTGGAGCCGAGTAGATTGATAATCCTTGTCAAAGTACTCAAACTTTAGCGGAAGGTCTTGGTTTCCGATCTTAAAAGGAATCGTACTTAAAGACGTTAGTGCTTCTATTGCTAACTGATGCGATAGACTCTCTCCATCACTATCACCCTGTACTTCTTTAGCTGCGTTCTTAGGATTATATCTAAAAAAGCCATTTTTATTTGGATGCACAGGCTTCCGATCTTTTGGATCTCTGTGAGTGCTCCACAGAATGAAATGGTTAAACTCCGCCCCATGATCCCGTTTAAGTTTGAGAGCTTCCCAAATGTACATCATGAGTTGACTATGGTCTTGCTTACCTGGAATAGGTTTTTGATTCTTATCTGTAACATACGCCCAAATTTTCATCTAACTTCCTTTGAGTGTTACCAACTACATATGCGGTGAGCATTACTAACCAAAAAGCTCTGTTGTAAGAACTAGGTAATACTCTCGTTTAGCGAACAAGTAAGAGATTAGCTGATCGATTCTTCGTATTTTTTTACATGGTGTTGAATAAAGAACATGCCCGCAGAACTCACTACATAATGCCCATCACCGCATCGGTACATAAAGTTACGATTCAAGAGAAAGCGCACGCATGCATCCCAGTCATCTTTTGGCATTAGTGCCCCTCGAATACGGTCATACTGCTCATTTCGTTTGATCTCATCTATATGTTTAGCTTTAAGGCCAAAATGTTCATTGGCTAAATCATCTAGATCGAAACTTTTATCAGTCCAAAACCTAGCTATCACTAAAAGCAATGCTTGTACCTTAGTAGCATTTTCGTCCGCATCTTCTGAACTATCATCTTTACGAATGTGAAAAAATTCGCCTCCAGAGTTAAAAACCAGCTCAAACCCAATGTGCTTGTAAAGGAGGCTATAATGGCTATCCAAATGCTTATATAGCTCTGTATACAAAGGGTTCTCAATAAACTGCTGAGTATATGTTTCATAAATGCGCTTAGTGATCACTTTGCCAGACGAGAACTGGGAGTAGACTTGCTGACTGAGTTCGAGGTCAGCATAGTCGAAAGTGTTAGATATTAGGTTATTAGTCGTATGCATAAGTCTCTCGTACCTCCAATTTTATTTTTCTGTACTTAAACACATACCCACCTACCGTTATCTCATGAAAAATATTAGTAACTCTTGGAAGATGGTTGTGAAGGTTTAACTGGCCTACTGAATTTAGAGTCATTAGGGCTTCAAGAAGGTCAAGTATTTGGTAATCGTCCAACAAGCCCTCTAGCCTATCGCTCACTACTTTTATTAAATCATCACAATGCTCGAATCTCATCGAATACATTAGTTGCTTAACCTGTTTCACCCTTTCCAAGCGCGTGTCTAAACTATTATCTTTAGAGCTCTGTAAAAGAGATAAATCAAGCTGATTAACAAGTTTGTAATCTTCAAGCTTCGTGGTGATGTCCGTTGTTATATTATTAAAGTACGACTGTGAATCACTCAGTCGGAGGTCTTTGGGACGAGGCTGGTTCATCAAACCACAAAACAAACCTGATGTTTGAGCAAAATCTGAACTGATTCTTTTACGCCTTAAGTCCTGTTGTGTTTCTTTTAAATATTCCACTAACTCAGAAAATGCATTTTCGATTGCATTAAACTGGGTGAGCCTTTTCCTTGAGCGAGCTAAGAACTGATCAATAGATGTAGATATACGACTTATGTCTTTATGATAAGCATTAAATGAAATTGCATATCGGAGCATGGTCGAAGCTTCACTATCTAAACTATGCACTTCAAACAACCTTTTAAGCTTTTCCAGACATGCCAATAAATTTGCCCCATCTCTAAGCACCACTTTCTCATCCAGAAAAGCTCTAGTGGGTAGGATATGTCTCACCAAAAGGTTTGATATATGTTCAATATTGTCTTTTTGTAATGCTTGTACGACATTAGGGTTGGTAGCCTTCAGGGCTTTCTCACTCTGTTCGCTCAAGTCCCTATTCACATCTTCCATGCGAGTAAGGTTTCTACGAATTAGACTTTGCAGAGCAGCAAGAGCTCGAAACAAAGCTCCCAATGCCTCCTTGTAGTCCAAGTCTTGGGGGTTAAAATCAAGGCTACCACTGTCAAACCTATCAGTTAGCTCCCTTAATGCAACAAGCCTTGTGTTTAACTCTATATGGGTAAGTTCTTGGATTAAGCTTCTATCAAACAGTCTAAAAATATCCAGTACTGCTTTATCGAAAAACAGCCTCCCAGCACCTTCGAAATGATCAAAATCAGACAAAATATGTGAATTAATCAGATTATCCTTTGAAAAAGCTACTCTGACAGCATTTTGCTGAGTTGTATCTCCTTCCAGCGTTTTGAGACACTTAAATACAGCTGCATTAAAATCGTATTCACGTACATACGATTCACCATATGTATCCATTGACCTTATCGACTCAAGCATGATGGCTTTATACTCCATCATTAACTTAAATGTCGGAAGTGTATCTAGAACTTGGCTATTCATCAGTCTCTCCAAAAATACACATCTGATCTTCCTTCGCTACGCTTGGTTTAATGATGTACTCAGGTTCACTAGTAAAGGCAATCTGACGCTCAGGATGATAAGGAAGACTTGTTTTCATCGAGTCAATTTTGAAGTAGTAGCCAAAGAGTAATATCAACTCACTAGATACTGAATGTGTAGATGCACTTAGTACTCTAAAACCCGACTCATTGAGTTGTGGCAAAAGCCACTGAAATTGCGAGAGATCTACAGAAGCTCCCTCATCTATAATTAATGGGAAAAATACTTTACAGCTCGATTGCTGGACAGATTTTAGTAACACTTCAACTAGTTTGATGTTTATTAGCATCACTGTCGAAGTGGACTGAGATTTTGTCTCAAGACTCTTCGCGCCCTGTTTTTTAACATGGTAGTTGATTCCCGTGAGTATTTTTTCCATAGTTAAAGTGGATGCAGTGCCTTCATCAAAAAACTCTTTGCTAAAGGTCTTGAGTCGATCCACAAACTCACTTGAAAGTCGGCTATCGGCGTATAAGTCAATGTGTGCTACCTCTGCCAATAGTGCTTCGAATCGACTATTAACACCGATTTTAGCTTTTACTTCCGATAAATCATTTATGGTCGCTTTCTTAAACTCAGTGTTAATAAACCCTTCAAAGCTATCAATTAGCTGTCGGTTTTTCTCAAGTTCAGTAATGATTCCATGAATCTCACTCTTAAGGGCAACAAACTGCCTTTTCAGATTAGCTATCTCTTCATCCACATGTACAAATTTTGACTCAATCTGCTTATATGTATGACGAATTTGTTCATCAGAAAGAGTCGCGGTAAACAAGTCGTCATCATTGTCGATGACACCTTCTTTAACCAAAAAATGTATATTGGATATAACGCCACTACGCGCCCGCACTTTTGCTAATAGTGCATTTTCCAGACTTTCAAAAAACTGTTCCGACACTTCAACGTTTTCAACACTTAGCTTCTCCAGTGGAAAATCTACAAGTTGATGTCGAGCTAGGCTATTACTCACTCTCTGGCTCAAGCCTTTAAGTTTTTCTAAATTTGAGTTGAAGTTACTTAAACTCTCCTTTGATTCAGCTAGCTCCCTTTGAGATATGTCTAGACTATTTTGGGCTTTAGATAATGAGTTTCCAGCTTCTTCAACTTGTTGGGTTAAAGATCGTACTTCCTCATTGGCATGGTTAGCGGTTTGGAGGTTGAACTCATAGCTCTTAACTTTGGTAAGTTCACTGTCATATCGTTCTAGTTTACGCTGTAACCTAGCTATTTCAGTTTGAGTAAGGATATCGCTTTGGTTGCCAATTTTATCTAACTCATGCAACTCATCCTCAAAAGCAGCTAAGTTCTTAGTTCTCTGCTCAAGCTCTTCTTCTGTTGAATGTTCTTCAATCAAACTGGCAATATTTAGAGTTCTATCAAAGAAACGATATTGCTGATTATCTCTTTCAAAAAGAGCTAAAAATCCTTTAAAACGATCTAACTCTGTTTCTGTTAACCTACGACCAGGGTTAGCTTTGGAAATAATACTATTTATCGAAGATAGTATTTGATAGTCGCCATTCTCTAACTGCTTTGATAAGAAAAATTCTTTTAACTCTAAGCTTCGATTAAGTATTCTGATGTGCCTATTTTCATCTGCTATTAACGTCTTCAATTGATCAATACGCACCTTCCTTTTAGATGCATCTTTTAAGTTGTCGAGATTGGATACCTCTTCATCAAGCTCTTCAGCAAGGATCTCTTCAATTTCAGAAATAGGCTTTCCAAAGTAATCATCGATGATCCTTTTCGCTGTATCTAGCTGAGGTTGTAGTTTCTCCAATTTCGCACTTTCCTGTTTAAGGGCTCCCTTCAACTCATTGAGGTGTCGTTGTGCGTCATCGTGAAACTTTTGGTTATTCTTGTTCTGCTCAAGCGCCAAATGTATCTGGTCTTCAAGCAACTTGTGTTCTTTAGCTTTAGAGTCCAACTCCCCTCTAAGCACACGATCAAATTGCAGCAACTTAGTTTCTGCACTTTGGTTGTCTGTTAAAGTGGCGTACGAGATAGAAAGTTCTTCAAATTTTGGTTTTAGATTTTTTACTTTCTGTAGATGAAGTTCCTTATCGCCAAGCATCTGGTTTCTATTCAAAAACTCATTGATATCAAGGCTTAATTCGTCTTTACGCTCTTTCTTAGTAGACTCAATGATGTTGGCAATAGCCAGCCTAACAGCATCGGAACCAGTCTTCATATCAAACAGGAGCTTAACTAACGCTTTAAAGGAGTTAATACTGGCATCATCTAACTTGCTCAATGGAAATAAGCAATAACGCATAGCATTTACATCAAGTAAATCATTTGCATACAGCGCTTCTTTGATTGCCTGAGGACGCTCAATAGTCTTAAAGTGCTTAGGATCTCTTTCTTTTAATGCTTTCTTAACATAGTCGATCGATAGGTTTTGTACTGCGCCTCCTATACCATCTTCTCCAACACTTGAATCCCAAAATAGATCTTTTATGTTCTGGTAAGGAAGAGATGTAAACATCCTTTTGTAAGACTTAGACTCACCTCTATACAGAATCTGACAGTGTGGAACTGGGCCGCCAAGAAAATTCTCACATTCTAAAATCAAGAAACTCGATCTACTTGGGAAATAATGCTCATAACTCTCATCATCCGTATAAGGTTCACCTTTGTTATTCATGAACCCAAACTTTTGAAAGCTCTTCTTGAAGTTTGTCTCTGGCAGTAGAAACAACCGAATCGCATTAAGTATTGATGTTTTACCAACATTCCCCTTCGCAATTATGATCCCACCATTTCTAAGATCGATTTCTGCGATAGCCACCCCCACAGAGTCGACAACAATCAATCTTGAAATACTTATGCGAAAATCTTCCATCATCTTATCCTTATGGTAGTAGGGCTTCTTGTTCCAAAAATGCTCTATGTGTATGTAACAATTGTTTTTCTTGTTCGAGGTTTAACTCACTGGCAATAGAAATCGCTTGTCGCCATTCAGAAACAGACTTGGGCTTCAAATTGAAAAACGCTTCAAACTTGCCCCAATCAACTGGCGAAAGCCAATGGCAATCTGACACGTTCATTGCTAGTGTTCTAAAAATCTTCAGACCACCTAGATCTAAGTCTCCCGCTACGTAGATCCGTTTGTAGTTCGTAAGAAACTTTAAATTTAGGCTGTTATTGATTTGTGTCCCTGCACCAAACAAAAAGTCAGTTTGCTCAATCAACTCTTCACGTCCTATGCTTTCCATAAAAGACATGTACCGATAAAAATTCTCTATGTTCTCAATGACCACAGCTTGATCGTTCAGCTTGGGTAAGGAACTAATCACCCCACCTTCTGATGAAACAATCACATATGGAGTATTCGGAAAACTAGTCGTGTTAAATAAGAGGATATGAGAAAAACTTGTATTAATAGCGTGTGATTTGCCTTGCTTAGCGCCATCGGTTCGACTTGAAATATCCTTTGTATAGAATGAGGTGTGACGTTCCTCATCTAACACCTTTAGCACGTGTCCTTTGCTTACACGCTTTGCTTTATAGATGGACATCCACTGTTCAGGGTCTTTCAAACTAAGCTTCTCAATAAACCCCTTCAAGTTTATCGGCAAGCCTTCTTCGATCTTGGATAAGTAGTCATTGACGTTCATTGTAGTCCTCAACAGCCAGAAATTTATACCATAAGTAACACGTCAAGCAACATTGCTAGAATCAACTAGTGTCATATTACACTGGAATCAAATGATTCGTTAGAGTAAATTAGTACAGTTCATTTTGATAAGGGTAATCATTATGCGTTGTGTCGAATCTCCGCAAACCAAACGACTAAGGCTTATTGATTTCTATCTCTGCTTCTTTGGGAAAGTGAATCGCTCCGACCTTATTCAGCATGGTGATATTGCCGTTGCTACAGCAAGCCGTTCTTTTAATGCTTACAAAGAACGTTTTCCCGACAACACGGTTTTCAACGAAAGCTTGCGAGCATACATGAGGTCAGCATCGTTTAGCCCAGCTTTTGAGCATGACCCAGAAGCAGCTCTGAGGTTAATAGCATGGGGTCAGGAGCTTAACTCCATTCCAGTAACAACTTATGGTGTAAGCAGCTTTGCGACAGTGTTGGATTCACTATCCATTGATATCGTCTCTCAAGTCACAAGGTCGATCCTTAATAAGCACTGTATTTCTGTCCTGTACAGTTCCTCAACTAGCACCGAGACTAGAACCCTGACACCTCATTCTCTATTCAAAGGGCTTGGGGCTTGGCACATCCGTGCTTGGGACAGTAAAAGACGTAAATTCCTGTGCTTTAGAATAAGTAGAATTCTTAAGGCTGAACAAACTGACTGCTCATACGACAGGACTATAGAGGACGATACTCTTTGGAACCGTGACGTTGTCCTAAGTGTTGCACCGCACTCTAAGCATGAAAATAGAAATGACTTAGCTATTGATCTTGGTATGGAGGGTCAATACGTGCGAAACATTACAACCAACGAAGCGTTAGCTGGTTACGTGCTAAATGACCTCCACGTAGACTGCACACCTAATGCTTCTTTGCCGCCGCATGCCTTTAACTTGCAGTTGATGAATAGACACGAGCTAGAGCATGTTGACTCTATTCGAGCCCTAGTACCTGGATTTAAATCAGGAAACCGATGACCATCACTAAACACCAAATTAGCGTATAGACAGCTATACATATTTGTTTTGTATATCCTTAACGAGTAGGACAATGAGCTTGAAAGCTACCTCAGATACTGGCTGGGTTAAGCCGATTAATCAGATTACTGGCCTCGACCATTTAGGAGTGCAAGCTCCATGCATCGAAGTCTACGGTAAACTTCTTCCTGGGATAACTAATGTTACCGATAGAGCTCGGTACTATTCGTTCTACGCATGGGTGTTTTATGCCTTCGAAAGGAAAAAGTGGTTAGATAGTGACACTTTTTTAAAAATGTTCCGAAGAGCAGACTGTCTATTCACACTTGCTGCTATGGCACATGAAACAAGTGATAACAGTACAGTTAATCACTCTGGAGCTCTTGTAGGCAAGGATACATTTCAGAAACACTTCGAAGAGATCACCTCAGGGAAAAAATTCAAGCTATCGCAATTTAGCCATACTAATCCTGATTCCTCTCGATACTTTAAGAACTCCTTTGGCGGCCTAGGACAGTATTACTTTGGCACACTTTGCAACCTAAAAATACTAGCGGGCGAGTCTCCTAAAAACGGGAAGCTCATTGAAGAAGTAGGACTAAAACTAGCCAAAGCATTTGACCAAAACGTCAACTCATCACTTTTTTTGGAAACTATTGAAAATGATGAGTTTACCTACGAAACTCTGACTCATTTAAAGTCATTCTGCCCATGTAATCTATCATGCGACAGTGAAGAACGAACTCTTTTAATTAGCCTATTCACCAAAGGTTTCGCGTCACTTTATCAAACAGAGTACGAAACTGACTTTCAAGCTCTCAACCGCGTTGAATCAATGGCTTACATCCTTGCTCTCACCGAGCATATTACTAAAACAGACACATCTCAAAGTTTTGATGTGGCGGTCTTCCGAAAACTTGCTTATACAAATGCTCTTCAATACTCAGGTAAATACGAGCACCTTTGGAACATTGAATCTAGCTGGCAAGATTACGCTAGAAATGAGATAGCCTCTATTGCCATGCAGGGAATATTTTACTGTGTTCTAAAAGCAACTGAATCTCGCAGACCGAACTTCAAAGACACTCGGTCAATAGCTTTGTGGTACTGGCAAGAAGGGCCTGGTAGCAAGGTAACATCAAATTATCATCACCAACAATTCGATCAAACCTTGTCTCAACTTTCTGTTCAGTTACCTAACTATGAGCGATGGGATGAAAACAACCATGAAGTGACTCTTGCCCACAGAGTGGAGAAACTTACAAAGAATGGCAGTAACGATTTAGAATCCATAACTAAAAATTGCTTAATGATCTTGGCAGCACTGGTTTCCCGCACTCAGAATAAGTCGGGGTATAACAGTGTAGAGCTCCAGAAGAGCTTTTTAGATAGATACCCACTCAATCTGCTAGCTATCTGTGAAACTTTAAATACCCAATTGAATAAACAATCTACTCTGTCAGCGTTGATACAATTAACTCACCATGGCTTACTTGAGAACCACTTTCTTATTGCTATGAGAAAGCTAAGAAACCAACAACAGATGACCTTCCGTTTCCTACCCAGTGAATTTGGTATCGAAATAATAAAGCCACCCCCAGCAGTTTTTACGTCACCAAGGTTTAAGCAAGTTATTCAAATTATGGCAGATCTTGGCATGGTTCGTATAACAGAGAACTCTTTTCTAGTAGAACCTGCGGGCTATGACATTCTGAAGGTGAGCTCATGAGCAGCCCTATTTCACTCATAGAAGAGCTGAAGAAAGGTGGTTATGATTCATGCCTAATGACAAGCTACTCTATTAACTTTGCATTCTATGAAGAGTACCTTCTTCGAAAAATGCAAATTGCTGGTGTGACAAATCATTTACTGTTCGTTGATAATCGCATGTTAAAAGCGGCTATCCAGAATTTTCCACCTAAGTTTGCTAGCTACGCATACGGCATTGCACCTATGAAATGTAACCAAGCATTTCACCCCAAAGTGTATATGCTCCTTGGCAAAAAGAAAGGCTTGCTTGTAGTTGGAAGCCACAACATGACTCTATCTGGTTTCGGCAGGAACTTAGAAGTTACAAATGTAATTAGGTTCGATGAGAAATCTAACGAAGAAGATCTTTCTATTTTTAAAGATGCTTTTCATGCGTTTGAGGTATGGCTCAATGATTATGGGCAAAGCTCGCCTCAGATAGTTAGAGAGATGTTGGGTAAAGCCAAGGCTTTAGCTCCATGGATTAAAAAGAAGCCAAAGCTACCTAGTAGCAATAGCTTCCTATTTTCGTCCTATTCCAATAAAGAATGTCTTTGGAGAAGTCTCCAAACACACCTACCAAAAACAGTTGACAAAACATACGGCGTTTCAGCGTTCTTTGACAACTCGGGACAATTCGTTTCTTCTCTTTCTGAGTTATCTGTAGCTAAACCCATTATTGCAATACAGCCTAAAAGCGTTTGCCTGAGTACCACAATACTTCATAGCGGCACCGTAAAATTTGTGGATATAAAATCTATCCAACCTGATGGTATGTCAAAGTTCACGACATACGCTCATGCAAAAGCTTTAGTATTTCTCGCCAATCAAGAAACATTCTTCATATCTGGTAGTGCTAATTTCAGTAGCAATGCATGGCTTAAAACTGGCAGTAATACTAACGCTGAGGCAATGCTTCTCCTCCGAAATGGAGATGCAAAAGAGGCAATAGTCTCGACCAACTTTTTGCATATGGAAGCGTCAGAAGAAGTACTGGAAGTAAATAGTAAAGAGCTTAGCGAAGGCTCTACAGACACTACACATATAGAGTTGATGTTTGTTGAACTACAACTTAACCAGTCTCTAGAAATCGAGCTTATGGATAGCCAAAGAGGTTGTCAGCCGTTTTACAAGGATGAGTTTGGCGATTATTACCAAATTGAACATACTCTGGAAAATCAGGTCATTATTATATCTGAGCAGTTGTTAGGCTGCGGGAGACTGATCTATCTACTCCATAATGAAGAGTTAATCGCTACTGTCGTCACACATAACGTCCCCTCGCTAGAGAAACTATGCGAGTCTTCTGAAGAACGCCAGTTAAGACAGGCTGTTTCATCATTAAGCACTGATTACCCTCAATTTGATCTTCTATTTAACTGCATTGAGAAGCTAACACCTCAATTACGCCGTCCTGTTGGTGCATCTGAAAAATATATACCACAAACTCATGATGATACGGATGAGAGAGATTCGCTCATTGTTAGTATTGTTCAAGAAAACGACGCCAGCACCAAGTCAGGAAGGCGTGCCATATCGTCGGATGGATTAAACCTAATCTTAGATATGTTTCTTCACACCATACCTTCTATCCAGACAGGCAGCAATTCTCTATATAGGGAAGACCATTTAGGACGCAATGAGGAAGAACTTGTCGGAACTGATGATGAAGATACCGCTGAAAGCCCAAGTATTTCTCCTGAGCAAGTAGAATATGTACATAAAAAGCTCACGAAAATACTTAATAAGCTTGAAAAAGTATATGTTTCGAACTCGGATAATGAAGCCAATAAAATGAGTTTTCTACTAATGGCCTTCGTTGTAATTCATAACCTTAGCCGTCACGAGTTTATTGTCGGTTCACATGAAATCAAGGTACAGCCGACTCTAGACAATGCCAACAAAGCAAAACCAATAGTTGATGAGAAGCACCTTAAAAAACTTAGAGAGATCTCTTTTGTCTGTTTCTTTAATGAAAAAGAATCTCCAATTCAGATCCTCAATGACAGTGAAAATATATACAACAGCAACGAATACACCCAGTTGTTAGCATACGTCTCGTGGTTACTTTTTAAGTTGGGCATAAGCTATAGCGATGCTCCACGGCTATCAAAAAGCGTAAAAGAATGCGAAATCATTCACCAAGCAAACGCTCAAATGCTATTTCTGATGCAAAGGTTAGATGGTGATGAAAAGGCTTTTAAAACTGCGGAAAGCTTATTTGAAGAGGATTCTCCAAATGCTCTAGAATGGTTATACAGATCGATATCTGAAACTGAGCTCTTACTTTATGAAGACAGGCCCCTTTATTCTGGATATCAATTAGTTAAATCGAAATGCGGTGGCTTTAACGGATTCTGTTTCGTTGACAAGAAAAGAAATAACAGCCCATCAGTACAACTTGCCACTGTAGGTTCAAGCTTAATATTTAGCCGAAAATCATTAGACATTGCATTTTGATACGCAAATCTAAGAGCTACAACCGCACCTAATAAAACTATTACTCGCGAAATAATCACTCGTAAACGTTCAGTTCGTAAAACGCGGTTTGCAAAGTACGGTTCGGGTTTTACGAACTGAACAATCACTCTAAACGAGAGAATTCTATTGAAGAGAGAGTTTCCAACTTAGTTAACCAAACCTGCTGGCTTCATTTGCCATTAAGCGATGGAGTTTCCAACTTGGTTATTTTTAAAGAGTATTCCAGATCGTTGATTTAGACGGCTGGCAAGTTTCCATCTTAGTTATCTGTGATCAGTAGAATCTAAATAGACAAAGGCGAACCGTTTGGTTCGCCTTTTTGTTATTTAATCTCACAGAAACCGTCCTCACAGTTAACCACATTAATACCCACCCCATTACAAGAAACAAAATACGCTCATTTACCTTTAAATATCAACACGTAAAACAATAACACAACCAAAATTAAAGCAAATCGCTTATTCCCATTAGATTTTATTAATCAACACTGTGTAATCTGAAGCTATAATTTGTTTTCAAATACAAGTTTTTAGGTAAAATATACTCATCACAACGAATAGCATGCAAGTGGATAAAAATGTCTGGAGAAGACTCCAAATCATCAGGTGAAACTGGCGAGAATATTGTCAGTAAATTTTTCAAAAAAGTCGGATGGCCGAACTCTAACCCAAACATTAGTTTTCCGTGCCATTTTGGAACAACGCATCCATCTGATGCTGATGGACCAAGAACCAAGCATGGTGTAGATGAACACTTTTCTTACTTATCTAGCTTAGAAACTGAGACACTTGTACATATACTTGCTTCGGTAAAACACACAACTGGTGATTACCCAAAAAGCTTTACTAACAAGATAAAAGGTTATGTAGACGATATTATTTATTCAAGTGTTTGTTTTCGAGTATCAGATCATAATGCAGACACAAACGCAATCTTCTCTGGGAATACGATAAAAAACATAAAATACGTACCTGTACTTTTCTATTTGTCTAGTAAGGAAGATAAACATAAAGATTACTTCGCTAATATTTCAAACACCCAGTACTTCACAAAGTTTGAGAATGAAGGAATCGAGGAATTTTATGTTGTCGATAACAGCAAATTTACCTTTATGCTTAACGCTATTGACCATGTTACTAATCACTATTCAGACTACGAAATCTTCTTTGGTCACACTAGCACAAGTTTAAATCGAATGTCGTTCAATCAACGTTCATATAGTTCGGTTATGCCCGTAGAGTACTTGACCCTTCCATATCTCACTTTTGTTTTGAGAAAGAACATCGAGAATGAGGAAGTGTTTAAGTGTGTAGTTGTTGCCAACGAGCCTTTCTCACAAGATAGTTTATCAAGACACACATATAGTGCTCTCCAACATTCAGATAGAATTAGTTCAGTATCAATCTGTTTTCCAGACTTCTTTTTAGATGAGCACAAGGTTGATGTTAGTAAAGTTATGCAAGCCCATAATATTACAGAGCAAAAACTACGTGTCGAAAACTACATACCAAACTTTAGGAACTTAACAAATGAATAGTGACGCTTTCATTCCTGTTGGTGATGTTTTACGTCAGTTTCTTGCAAACCCAATGATAAAAGCTAGTGACTTAAAACAAATCTTACAGAGTAGAGGCTGCTTTAGTAGCTCAAACGACAAAAAAGTGTTGGGACCATTACTAATTAAAACAGGTGTAGCTCCTTACGAGTTCGAACAACTCAAAGAAACTGTAAAGGAAAAGGAAGACAATCCAAAAATTCAAACTAAGCAGTTACAGTGGGATGCAACCCAAGGGAAAACATTAGTTCAAGCTTTGGGTTTTAATTTTGATTTCAATAATTTAATTAACGACCCATTTGATGTCTTAACGATAGAAAACAGTCCACAATTTCGAGCTGCTGGAAACGCAAAAGATCCGAATCATGTTATCGCTGAAATCAAACTAAAACGCCGAGATAAAACAAAAAACTTTGGTGATGATGAAAGCTACTTTGAATGCCAAGTCGAACTGAAAGTTGATGCATCAAACAAGCTTGATTTGAACATAACGACTAAACATACTGCTAAAGAATCTTTGTACGTAGCAAACGAGGTTGTAAGGCGAGCTACTAAAGCTTTAAAAGATGCCAGCTTAATCAAATCAGATAATATTAAGAGAATACTTTTCACCGACTTCACCAATATAGGTAGAATTAACTTCTTAAAAGCGCTGGTACAATCTACAAAGGTAGAGGTATACCCTTCTAAAAAACATACGCGAAGAATACACATTCAACCCGATGACACAGTGACTAAAACTAGACCTAAGGAAATAGATTTTCTTGAAAAGAAAATCAATGACTTAACCTTAAAAGGCTCTAATCTGGATAGTAGTGTTTTTTTGAGTAAAAACGAATTAAAAGAGCACTTGAAACTATATAGTGTACAAGGTTCGTATGAGATAAAAACAACTAAGTATGAAGGGACATGTGACCTGGTTTTTGAGTTCCCAATCTATGACTCAATGAATACCAGTGAACTACAGATCTATATTGCCAATTTTAATGTACGTGGGAAGCTTTCTCAAAAAAACAAAAAGGAATTAAAAACTTTTGTACTAAAAACATTTGAAGAGAAGAAGTTTTCATTATTTTCTCAGCATAAAATTTAGCATTTAAGTGTAAGATCAAAAAAGGCGAACCCGTTGGCTCGCCTCTTCTGTTAATAGAGATTTCTTAGCTCGCTTTTGATCCGGCGTGCTGCTCTACCATAAACGCAATGACTTCTTCGTTTAAGCAAGATTTGCTGATGTATTGGCGTTGTTTACCAAGATGAAGGATAAAACCTAGGTCTGTTTGTTCGAGTTGGTCGATTTCACTCCAAGCGAGGCTGCGATCGATTTTACCGCTTTTATAGCGCACGCCATCTGCATTCACTTCAAACACCACTTTGTTGCCACGGCTTGAACTGATGGTTTGACGCCATAGCCACCAGGTTCTTTTGAAGTAAACGCTACACGCTTCAATCACACTCAATACGATAAAGAACCAACCGACGTAACCGTTAGGTAGCAGTTCAAACTCCAATAAGACCACACCAAAAATGAGAAAGAGTAATCCTTTCAAATACGCTTGTGGGAACTTCGTTGGCTGGCTAGTTTGATCATAACACTCAGCAAAAAATGGCTTGTCGAGTGTGTATTCTGTGGTGAATTCGAAATCTTTAGACATGTATGGTTACTTCAAGGCTTCTGTAAATGAGTATTCTTGGTTGCACTCTTGCAACGCGAGCATTGTAGCGCTTCTCTGGCTTTATCTTTAGCCCTTTTGATGCTGTTTTGTAAATCAATGATAACGAAACATTAGAAGGCCTCGGTGCACTTGCCAAGATCAGACAAGGCGAACCACCTGGCTCGCCTTGTTAATTAATGACCTATGTAACTTCTTGAGGTTTTTACTTTAGAGGGTCGTTGTCTGGCAACGCACTGTGTATCCATACTGCCAGTCGGTGTTTGATGCTTGCGCCATCTAGCTTGCTTTCCGGTAGTGGCGTGATCTGTTTGGCATCGACCAAGAATAGGTAAATCGCTTTTACTCTTAGAGGTTGTGGTGACTGTGGAAGATCAAAGCCTTGTAGCTTCGCCATCTTCCCACCAATCTCTAATGCCTTCTTAACCAGTTTGTCTTCATTGTGAAGCTTGGAGCTTTTTGACATTGATAAATCCTCTTCTTCGCTTCAATTAAGAATACATGAAGTGTCACGTATGGCGTGTTAGTAAGCTCGCATATTGATAAGTTTATGTCTTACCACCGAGTAACTGGTTGAAAAACGACCTTAATTCTTCGTCACCAAGGCTGAGCAGGTAGTCACCGACATACCATTCAACGATGGATTGATGTGGATGTGCCGTGACTTGCGGATTACCAAACCAAATGCCCTTTTCTGTAGCGAAAGTATGTTGAAGTTCTTTCAACTTTTCACAGCTGAAAGGCAGGATAAGGTGCAACATGTTTGCTTGCGGTTGGGTTGGTCTTACCGCCAAAGATGGGAACTCATCAATGATCTTGTAGGTTTGTTTTGTTCGCTCAAACAGAGCCCGCAGCTGCGCCAACCTTTCATCGAACGGCATTGCTGCAGACACTACATAAGGTGTTCTATTAATGATTTATTTAGAACAAAGATCCTGTTCACCGTAAACGAGCCATTTCGGTAAATATGCGGCTTCTGGAATTGTCCAGCCATACTTATCGTATGCCAATGCAGCAAGACCAGTCAGTTTCAAAGAAACATTCCCTTTTGGCGAATAACGAACATCTTCATTCATATAGAACTGGTAATGCGCCTCTAACGCATCTCTTAGTGCTTTTTGATAATGTTCCTCATCACCATCGATAATGGCAACAAACACATTCACAAATGGAATAAACAAAGAATGTACATAGGGCACTCTGGTTGATTCTAAGTATTGCGGAGAAGATTTCTCCATCACAGTTTGCAATAACTCAGGTAACGCTGATGAATTGCTAAATACACCGTTAACGAACTCGACTAGCGCAACATCGAATGGATCTTTTAAACGCACTAACGACTCATCCATGATGGTCATCAGCTCTACGCAGCGCCAATCTCTCGCGGCCATCGTTAAACAGATTTCATCCAACCAAGCATCCATCGTTCCCCCTGCAACAGAACGGTTACCTACTTCCGAAAAATGTCGGTGCCCAACGGAGAATTCAACAACTTGCTCTGAATGATTGGCCAGCAAGTACACGTTATTCAGTAACTCAAGTGCTCTTTTTATATAAGCTGGCGAGGCCTGATGTTGTCCATATTTTGAAGCTGTGAAGAATGCGTGAAGTGAATCCCAAGCATCACCTTTCATTCTTTTAAGAGGTTGCTTATAAAAAGATTGTTTTTCATCAAGCATTCTTTCCCAGAAGCTGTAGAAATCTTCATCTTCTTCACGAAAAATACGCAATTTTCTTTCTTCAGGTATCTCTAAATAGTGATTTTTCATTGGTTCCATCGTTCCCTAGCCTCGCATTATAAGTTGTTCTAATTTTTTGCCGTGATGATAATCATCCTCAAAATCAAGCAGTGAATGATGCCGAAGTTGTTTTATGAAATCAATTTATAATCAGTATCTTATATCGAAAAGTAATACTTAATTGAAATGAATCAAAAAGCCGCCTTTATGCTATTCGATCGATTGCATAGCAGTGAGTATCTCAAAGAACATATAAAGCATGAGACAACCACTATTACTTAACTTCTAGTCGGATGCTTGTATTGGTGAGTTTTGCTATCAACCCGCCTATCCTCTCGCGCATATCGTGCCTTTGCACAATCATATCTAAAGCGCCATGCTCAAGCAGAAACTCGCTTTGTTGAAAGCCATCCGGTAGCTTTTCTCGTACAGTTTGCTCAATCACACGACGCCCTGCAAACCCGATTCTTGCCTCAGGCTCACCAATATTGATGTCCCCCAGCATTGCCAAGCTTGCCGAGACGCCGCCAAAGGTTTGATCGGTCAATACCGAGATATAAGGCAAGCGCGCATTGGATAAACGCTCCAACGCAGCGCTGGTTTTGGCCATTTGCATTAAAGCCATCAGCGACTCTTGCATACGTGCGCCACCACACGCAGAAAAGCAAACTAACCCGCAATTTTCCTCTATCGCCGCATCCACGGCATCAACAAAACGAGCACCCACAACCGACCCCATCGAGCCAGCCATGAAAGAGAACTCGAACGCGCAAGCCACGATGGGTAAGCCCAACAGTTCGCCTTTCATCACGACCAACGCATCTTTCTCGCCAGTACTTTTTTGAGAGAGAGCAAGACGCTCTTTGTAGCGTTTCTTGTCCTTAAAATTGAGCAGATCTTTCGGCTCATATTCGCTAGCAAGCTCTATACGCTCACCTTTGTCCAAGAAGCTGTCTAAACGATGTCGCGCAGACATTCGCAAATGGTGTTGACACTTGGGACAAACTTCCAAGTTTTCCTTGAGCGCGATGCGATACAGCACTTGGTCACAAGACGGACACTTAGTCCATACGCCTTCCGGAATCGACGCTTTACGCGTATTGATGATGTTCTTTTTATCTAATAGTTTTTCTAGCCAACTCATTGGAAAACCTTTATGCCCAAACCACAGTAACTCGCATTGTATAAACCTGTTTTAAGTAATAAAGTGCAACTTATTGGCTTTATAGTTCAGCAAAATGGGATTAATGGAGATGCTTGAGAAAATTGATCAACAATGGCTAAAAAGCTTCCATTGTGTCTACGAGAACAACAGCTTTAAAAGAGCCGCCGAATTTTTATCTCTGCCGACATCAAATGTCAGTCGCCACATTGCGTTACTTGAAGAACAGCTTGATGTGCGTTTATTCGACAGAACGACTCGACGAATCTGTGCAACAGACGCTGGAGAACAGCTCTATTTACGCACACAGCCTTTGTTAGACAAACTGAATGATGCGCTTGAAGAAGTGACGCAACACTCTCGTGAGGTCATGGGGCAGCTCAACGTTGTCATGCCAGATTCACCAGAACTAGCTAAAGCCGTCGTCTCTTTTTGTACTCAGTACCCTGCTATTTCATTGAATTGCGAGACGAACCTCAGCCCTAAAGAGGACTTGCTCGATGGGTTTGACGTTATCGTAAGTTTTCACCGCGGCAAGCTTGAAGACAGCAATTGGATTGCAAAAGAGATCAAGCGCTGGCCCAGTGTTGTGGTCGCCTCACCTAAGCTACTGCACACACGTCAGAGACCTTTCAAAATTACCGATATGAAGCACGTTCCTTGTATCAGCAGCTTTACTGCATTGAAAGGAACACCTTGGGTTTTCAGAAATTCGGAAGGAGAACTGATAACTCAACGAGTACAATCTGCATTTAAGGTCAACAGTGGGCAACTTGCTAAAACCGGCGCGTTAGCAGGATTCGGGTTTGCGATTCTACCTGTCGAGTTTTGCCATGAAGAAATCGAATCAGGAGATCTGGAAGTGATCGAACTGGAATATGAACCAGAAGATTTGGTGTTGTATGCCTTTTACGCTTCCAGAAAACACGTAGCCAAGAAGATCCCGGCGTTTATCGAGCACTTAAAACGCCAAGCGAATAACGAAGCAAGTGGGTAACTGTCAGATCAGGTCTGAATTAGTACAACTTAGGGTAAGTCTTGCATTTAGCAAAACGCAAGACTTACCCCCATAATTAGAAATTTATCAAACCATTCATTCTCGTTATTAGCTTGACACAAAATTTAAGTCAGATCGCAAAGGTTCACCCTTGCGCAATTTCTTCGCTTCATGCCATTAAGTTTTTAAGACGATGCGCATCCGGATGATTTTCCTGAATAAGTACCCGACTCAATGCTTCAACGAATTCACGCTTCATGACATCAGTCGATGCTTGCTCAGGTTGCGTCATTGTTAATACTGCAAACGGATTGGGTGCAAGGTGAATGTCTTTCCAGATACTTCTACAAATCTCCGCATGAAGATGTTGAGGTAATTGTCCTGATTGTAAAAACAACCCCATGATACTGTCATCATTCACAGACCATAAATGACGGTAAGCACCTTCAAATAGTTGCGATGGATGGAGTTTTCCCCTGAACCCTTGACGGCTGTACAAGACATTTAACACATCTGCACTCCATTGCTGCCAAATATCTTCAGGCAAATGAGTTTTCAGGTTGGCATACTGACTGATAATCCAGATTGAATCGACATACATAGAGTCTCCACGAACTAGCTCACTCAAAGTCATAAACCAGGATTCTATTTCCGACTTATTACGTTCGTTATACCCTTCTACTTCTAACGTGCCTTTTAATACTCCCAAGTAGAAAGTCACATGATCAAAACGTCGTCGATATCCCTTCTGTTTCACTGCCAATATTTCAGTCATCAGCTCAGCACGAGATGGCATAGAAAGCCGACAACTTAATCGACTTAACTGGAAAAATAGCTTCCACACCCATTGAGGGAATACTTTAGCAACCTCATTCAATAATGAAGTCAATAATTCAGGTGTTATTTGTTCAGGGCAGTCATTTAAATAGTCAAGAACAACCTTTAGTGGTTCCACTGCATAATCACCATCGCCTGGCTTACTTTTCCCTTTGTTCACTGAAGGTATCAATGCGACAGCCTGATCCACTCTACCTGCGACAATAAACAGCTGAATGATAGCACTGCGATCGTCATAGTTTTTTTGATATTTCTTCAACTGAGCTGCTTTTAATGCTGCATGAACAAACGCTTCATCCTGCCAGTGCTTCTTGACAGCGTCTAATAGAGCAGTTGCAGTTTTACATGTTTTAATGACCGAAGGAATATCTGCAACCTCTCCCGAATAAGGCCGTTCATTCTTACTATTTTCGCTTTCACCAATAGTGATGAACGGTTTATCTGCACGGAACCCTCTACGATAATACGGCGTCCACTCTTCAACTGACGTCGCCTGACCAAGTTTACCAATAACTCTTGTCGCTTTTAACAAATCTCCCCTTGTAAACCAATAAGCCGCAAGTAACGTTAGAGGTTCATTTTGTTCACTCTCTACATAGAATTTTTCTGCCTTATCTAACAACTCCGTAGTTAAATAGGGAAGAAGACGCTTTGTGTAGATACCAAATTCATCTCCTTCTGGATACGCCTTAATTAGATAGGGTAAGATACGTTCTGGTTGCCCTTCAAAACCCCACGCAACACCATTTATTAGAGCCGATTTCTGCCAGCGAGGAGCAATTTCCGAGTATAGCCTTTCTAGTTCATCATCGGGTAGGCAAAGCTTACACCCTAGTTTTAACCGATTTTCTTCTTTTGCGCCGAATGGATTTTTTTTGTCTTCATCAATCATCCTTTGTTCAACTAGCGCGGAAACATCTTTGCCAGCTTTTACTGCATTGGCCAGTTCAGTGTCGGCATCTGGCTTTTGCTGACTGTTGCTGTCTACATATTGATTAAGGATAAATACAGGATCATCAATGGCCAACCAATCATACCCAATCAGTTCAACATGCTCCTTTAAAACCTCGATTGAGCAATTTTCCATTTGATAGGATGCCAATTCTAAAGCGATGCTAGCTCTCTGATTGAGATCGGCACTCCAAATATACTTACTTAGCGACTCAGCAATTTCATACCATCGCTCACAATTTTGTTTTCCTGCAAGCCTCGCCGCTGCGACAGCTGCGCGAAATGTACCGCCAGAGCGACAATCTCTTGGCGCATAATGACGAGCAAGGCGTAATAATCCTTTATAACAACGCTGCACTTCAGGGTGATTGCTGCCTAAGTTGATGGCTGCGAATGTTTCAATAGCTGTGCCATAGGCTGTCGCTTCTTCTCCCCCGTCTTGAATCATTGGTCTAAGTGCACCAAGAGAACTCAAGCTACAAATTGCCTGATCTTTAAGCTTTCCATCGGATAATCCCTGGATAATCTCAGCCCATGACTCCGCTACATACTCGCGATTGTAGGTATTAGATGCCTTTGCATAAGGTATCGCTTTTTCGTGCTTGCCTTGGGCACAGAGAGCGCGAATCACACCCTCCAATGCGCCATCACTACGGGAGTATTGGTTACGATACATGACATCATCATAAGGTAATAAGACAGCAACTTTTTCTGTCCAAGTTCGGTTCAACTCATGATAGATCTCCGAGGTATTCAGCGACTCAACAGGTACATTTTCACGTAAGCCCAGTGTGAATAACGGTAACTGAGTGACATCTCCCCCCAATTCAACCAACTGAATTTCAAGCATTATGGTGCTCAAGTAGTATTGCAGTTCATTTAATTCTTCTAGTGCCGATACTGCACCACAAACATCACCGAGCTTGAGCTTATCGTAAGCATCCAAGAAAGGTTTACATCCTTCACCGGGTTGTGAAGACAACAATTTTTCAGCAATATCGTACCAGTTTATTACTTGTGGCATTAAGCCAGCCTCCTGCTTATTGAAAGCTTAGAATCTAAGCGAATAAATTCATTATAAACCAAACACTTAGATAATGACAGGCTAATTCTAAAGCATTATATTTTTCACTAGAAATTCAAATGGAAAATTGGTGTGCCGTGGAGTTAGCTAATTGGAGTAACTTCCCCTGACAATTCTTTGATTCCTTGGAGTCAAATAGCCCACCCTAGCCTCAGTAAAAAGGTGTCTTTTACTCGAACGAGAACGCCGCTGGTCTCCCTCACCAAACTCGCTTACTATGCCAGTTACCTAAAACGCTTTGTGAGTCACTCATGAGCCGAAAAAATAACAAAAATCTCAGCATTCTTCTTAAACTCAACACCTTTATTGCGCCTTATAAATGGCGGGTTGCAGCGGCCTTAGTTGCACTTGTCGCGACGGCAAGTTTGACGTTATCCGTTGGCTATGGAGTACGTATTCTTATCGACCAAGGGTTTGCACAGCAATCATTGCAAGAGCTTACTAATGCGATTCAGTTTATTGTTGGTGTCACACTGTGTATTGCCATTGGGACGTTCTTTCGCTTCTACCTTGTATCTTCCGTAGGTGAGCGCGTCAGTGCGGATATTCGCCTTGCAGTGTTTAACCATGTGATTACGCTGCATCCGAGCTATTTTGAGACCAACAGTAGCGGCGATATTATGTCGCGCCTGACTACCGATACCACGTTGCTGCAAAGCATTATTGGTTCATCGTTCTCGATGGCGATGCGTAGCGCTTTGATGTGCTTTGGGGCCATCATAATGTTGTTTGCCACCAACGTTAAGCTCACGCTGATTGTGCTAGCTTCTGTGCCTTTGGTTTTGGTTCCGATTTTGTTTTATGGACGACGCGTGCGTGCGCTCTCCCGCCAAAGTCAGGACTCAATGGCCGATGTCGGCAGCTACGCAGGTGAAGCGATAGAACATATTAAAACCGTGCAAAGCTTTAGCTCAGAGCCGTACGAACGAGCGGCTTTCGCTGTCGAGGTGGAAAAAGCGTATGAAGTGGGCAGACAGAGAGTAAAACAACGTGCGATCCTGATATCTGGCGTTATTGTGATTGTGTTCAGCGCAATAGCAGGCATGCTTTGGGTTGGCGGCAGCGATGTGATTCACGGAAAGATGTCTGCGGGAGACCTAGCAGCGTTTGTGTTTTATGCCATTATGGTTGCCTCATCGACTGCAACCATTTCCGAAGTCATGGGTGAACTGCAAAGGGCCGCAGGCGCTACCGAGCGACTGATTGAGATCCTTCAAGTAGAAAGCGATATTAAAGCACCAAGCAACCATTTGCTTGTCCGTTCAGACATGTCTGCTGAAGTTAGCTTTAAGTCGGTGAATTTCAACTACCCTTCTCGCCCAAATCAACCTGCTATCAAAGGATTAAACCTAACCGCTGAACAAGGCAAAGTCTTGGCGTTGGTTGGCCCTTCTGGTGCAGGTAAAACAACGCTATTCGAACTGCTGCAACGCTTTTATGACCCACAACAGGGGCAAGTGTTGTTTGGTGGCGAAGACATTCGACAGTTCGATCCAAACGAGCTTCGACGCCAAATGGCACTCGTACCTCAACAACCAGCACTGTTTAGCCATGATGTGTTTCACAATATTCGTTACGGCAATCCAGAAGCCACGGATGAACAAGTCATCGAAGCCGCCAAAAAAGCCCATGCCCATGAGTTTATTGAGAAGCTTCCCGAAGGCTATCACAGCTTTTTAGGCGAGCGCGGCGTTAGGCTATCAGGCGGTCAAAAGCAACGCATTGCGATTGCTCGCGCGATTCTAAAAGATCCAAAAATCTTACTGTTGGATGAAGCCACCAGCGCCCTTGATAGTGAAAGTGAGCACCACGTTCAGCAAGCACTTGAAGCACTGATGATAGGACGCACAACGCTGATCATTGCTCATCGCCTTTCTACTATCCAACATGCGGATAAAATTGCGGTGCTGGACAATGGCGAGTTAGTCGATGTTGGTAACCACCAATCATTAATGCAAAGCTGTGAGTTGTATCAGCGACTTGTGGCGTTGCAATTTAAACACTTAGAGTAGCGCCTAGTTAAGCCCTCAAAACAAGCAAAGGCGAACCAAACGGTTTGCCTTTTTCTGTTCATTCACTTCCGTGAACTTTGTGCAATCCCAACATCCTTTCGCTCATCTAAAAAACCTCACTCCATTATTTCACTACTCCACTTAGAAGACGAATGGACTTCACTCGTAACCAATCTGTTTTCAAAATAGGAAATCACCACTGTAAAAGTTCACCGCGTTTTGTCTTGCTGACTATGGTTACAATATTTGTGAAATCAATGCCTTTAAGCCAAATTACAAGTAAGTAGCACCGATATGAACAGCGAAGCGAAACAACTTTTTTATCATTTATGTCAGCAATACGATGCGCTCTCTCAAGATCTAGAGTCTCGCGCATTTCCTGAGTTTTCCGAGACCATCACTCATCCGCTTGGACACTGCTTTGTCCGTTGCACTGTAGGCAGTCAGCGCTTTTCCATTGTTGCAGTCAACTTTGCGCCCTCCGTTCGCGGGCAAGGTGTGCTTACTGCATTTATCGACTACATTAAAAGCCATCCATATCATTACCAAGGCGTTGAAGTCGCTATCATTGAAAACAAAAGCTTAGCAAAACGACTGTTGTCTCTTGGATGGAAGTACAAATCTCTGTTTAGCAAGATCTTCTTTGCAAATAAGCCGACGCTGGTGAAGGACTTTCAATCGGCTTGATAGTCACCGAGTCGCTCCCCATGTAACCCAAGTAAACGCTCAATCAAAGTCCGTAAGCATATTGAGAAAAGTTTGGCGGTCTTCCGCTGCACTACCTCGATGAGCAGTGTATTCGACGTGTTCGTCCGCGCTGGCTTTCGGGGATAGATTGATGCCCCACAGCGCATTAATTTGGTTTGGCACGATGGAGTAACGCACATCAACAATTCGCATTTCGTCATCCGGGTCTTGCACTACAAAACCATTTGAAAACCAACGGAAACGTTCAATATCTTTCGCTTGCTGAGATTGTGGGTCGAGCCATGGAAATTGTGTTTTCACATTGAGCTTTGGTGTGGATTCGCCAGGATAGATTTTTATTGAGCGCCCCACTCTTACCGCATCCACATAGTAGTTATCTTCCGTTTCATAAATTACTTTCCAGACCAAAAGATTGCCGAAGGTTGGTTTTGCTTTTAGCTGCACAGCGCTGTGCTGTCGCTCTTGGACAATTTTCCATCCGGCCGCTTCTGCTCTATCTCGTTGAATAACCCCAAGAGTCAGATAAGCCAGAGACCATAGAAATGCGACACGCGCGTAATTTCGATTTCGCTTCAGTGCGGCAAAGAAAAGCAGGATCAAAATCGGAAGTGAGAAAGCGGGGTCGATAACAGAGATCGTATTCCAGGCATAGCGTGTGTTGCTTATCGGCCAAAAAAGCTGAGTCCCATAGCTGGTGCAAGCATCTAACAGCGCATGGGTGCTATAACCAAGGGCACAATAAAACCAACTCTGTTGAAAGTTTAGCTCTCGTCTTTTTGCAAACAACGGATACAACACTAAAGCGCAGAGAAAACTGCCAAAAGGGATAAACAACAATGAATGGGTAAAGTGTCGGTGATATTCCAAAAACAGTAATGGGTCACTTGATGAACGGATAAGTACGTCCAAATCCGGAGCCATCCCAGCGGCCACGCCTAACACGCCAGCAGCCACAATATGCCGCTTGTTACTTGCAGACTGCGGCAAAGCAGCGCCCAGTAAACCTTGCGTTAACGGGTCCATTATTTACGCCCACCACGATAACGTAGGCGAGAGAGACGGCATATGCGCTTCAAAATCGGTTCAAATTTAAAAACCAGAACGTTCTCCGACATAAATTATCCGTATTTAAGTGGATTGGAAATCACGGCTTAATGATGCATTAAAGTGTTCGAAAACAAATGCTTTGATTTTAGTGTAAGAAGGAATCGCCCTATTCGCTAGTGAGAAGCGAACCTGAAGCGAGGATCGTGGTGTACGTCAAAAGTCCAAAACAGCGGATTTTACAGACGCAAAATAAAACAAGGCGAACCAGATAGCTCGCCTTGTTTACTGAACGATTAACGACAAAAAACCTTAGTCTTGAGGGTTTTCTTTCGCGTTGATTTCAGCGTAAGTGTGCAGAAGCTCTGTCAGAGTTTTCACCCAAGCAAAAACATCCGAAGGGGTATTTTCGAGTAGTTTTTCCACTAGTGCACAGTGTGTTTCTAGCGTGATTGCCTCTTCCAAATGGAATGAAATCGCATAGAAATGCCAAAGAACCAGTCGCGTCATTCGCTCGCTATTTTGCTTTGCATTGTCTGAGTCATCAAACGCTTGTTGAATTTCACTCAGTGCGATTGCTGTCATGCGTAGCATTGCATCAAGACGTGCAGACAACATACGGTCTTCGCTATCCACTTCTTCTTGATCAAAAGTAAACAGCTCATTCATCACGTCTTCTGGCACCATTTTACTGATCATGCGAGCACTAAACTCTTCCAGTTCATGGCGAGGCATGGTTACAAGACAATCGAAGGTGTAATCACGAAGCATAAAATCACTCTAGGTTGGAAATCAATTTCAGCCACGCATTCTAAATACTGAAATCTCAATTGCCAGTGTTTATTTCTCTTGGGCTATCGAAAAACTACAGAACACCGTTGATCGCGATACCAACACCAATGCGCTGCTGATTATGGTCGTAGTCAATTAAACTCTTGCCGTATCCAGTCGAGTATTGAGCATATCCCCTAACTTTTCCCCAAATTGGAAACAACAAACCTATCTCAGCATAGCCTTTATGCGTTTTAAAATTCTCGCGCCCCAAGAACGTCAACTCGTAATCGTCCCATTTGTAGGCGCTTGTTAGCTCAAAATGCCCCATGTAATCTTCGATATCTGGGTTATCATCACCTTTAGGATCATTCGGAAAGGTTTTTTCGTCCTCAGGTATGCGCCACCAAGGCTGGATAGAGGCGACAAAATTGTCTTTCGCAAAGGTTAAGTTGGTATAAACGCGGTTCCAACTGCGCGATAGCTCTTGTCTTTGGCCATTTGATTCATGCTCAATACCGAAACCCAGCCAAGTTGAGCCACCAAGCGGCTGCCAACTTGTAGGAGTGAAGTAAAACAGCTCAGGACGATAATTGGTTTCGCGAAACGGACGCGACGCATCCCCCGTGTATACCTGCCAGAACGATTTTAGCGTCATACCAAAAAACAGACCATCGCCGTCAAACAACAAATCGTCGTAGTTCATTGGTACTTTAAAGCTGATTTGAAACTCTGCCTCTTCCTTACGCAGTTCATCGCCGTATTTGGTGTCGGCATACGCACGTTTGTTTACGCGATCACTATAAGTAAACGGCAGAATGTAGTTAATTCGATGTGCAACCAAGCTAAAAGGCTCGAACGCGGTTTGCTTTTCTGATTCCAAACGTTTGTCGATCAAGCTTTCTTGCGGTTCTTCTGATTCTTTCGTTGTTGATTCGACAGACGCAGTGCTCGTGACGGTATCTAACTCACACTGCTTGCGAATGCTCTCGATCGTTTCTTCGCCATTGCTTTTTTTGATTGTTTCTAGCAAACATAAATCGTATGCGCTTGCGGTCTCTCCCATCGCCACCGGAGCTACTAATAAACTCAGTATCGATATCCCTGTCGCTTTTGAAGCCATCTGAAATCCTCAATAATCTTGATGTCAAACCAGACAATTCTAATTTTTATCGGCAAATCACTTGCCATAACGGAGTTAAGGTAATGTTAAATGTTGGCCGACTTTACGTCTTGGATTGATACGACAGATTTAAAAGATATCTGCTCACTATGAACAGAGCGCCAAAAAAACCAAGAGTTGAGCATCATAAATCCAAACCGAAAACAGTACGTTTTTATGATGCTCATGCTCACTACATAAAATACTGACTCACACCTTTGATAGCGAATGCGGTAATGAATAAGCCCAATCCATAAGCCAAATGCGCCAATGTGCTAAGAAAACGAGCTTTCCAAGGTGTTGGGGTTTTACTGGCAGCAAAACCAAATCCTAAACAAGGTTGAATGACCAAAAATGGGAACACCAACGTTACCGCACCTGTAATTAAGCCAGGTGTTAGGCTAGGCTCTACCAACCAATGATGACCAAAAACAGCAATGTGAGCCAAAGCGAAAACAACGCCAATGGCATAGTGCAAAAACCAACCGAGTGCTTTTTCTCCCCGCATCGGGTCTGTTGACATAATTGGCGCATGCACAAGCTTCCCTTTGGGCATGCACAAAACCCAGCGCGCAACCAATGCATAGTTTAATGAGGGAATACCAAACACTCTCCTTTGTAGCCAAGCCCATAAATCCATTATCAAAGTCGCTCCAATCCCTATTAGCGCCGCTTGTAATCCTATTAAAAACAGCATTTATCGCTCCTCAAGTTTTTGATTTGTTAAGGTCTTAGTTGCATGCTACAACTTAAAGCCAACTTGAAGTCAATGAGGAATAGTATGGATATTGCAGAAGTGGTTAAAAAATCAGGATTACCGACCTCAACGCTCAGATACTACGAACAATTGGGGTTAATTCGTTCAATAGGAAGGAATGGATTGAGACGTCAATATTCGCCAGAGGTACTCAATAAACTCAACTTAATTAGTTTAGGGCGTATCGCTGGAATATCACTTAACGAAATGGCGGAAATGTTGAATCACTCAGAAGGCTCAAAACCATACATTGATCGTGACTTACTGGCGAAAAAGGCGCTTGAGATTGATGAGCAAATAACACGTTTGAAAGCGGTGCGAGACAGCCTAAACCATGTTGCCTCCTGCCCTCATGAGTCACATATGGACTGCTCTTCATTTCAGAGGCTTATGAAGGTCGTAAAGCGTTATGTCCCCAAAAAACCGAGATAAACCACTCTACTTATTCTTGATTTAAAAGGAAGCAACTCGCGGTTGTGAGTTACTTCTTCCCATCTTACTTAGCTTGCGCTTTTACGTACTTCTTCACTTTTTTCATCGCCATTTTTTGCTTTAGCGGTGAAAGGTAATCAATGAACAAGTTACCAGATAGGTGATCGATTTCATGCTGCATCACAATCGCCAAGAACTCATCGCTCTCGATTGTAATCGGGTTGCCATCACGGTCCAATGCAGACACAACAACTGATGTGTAACGCTCTACATCGGCATAGTATTCGGGAACAGATAGGCACCCTTCTTGACCAAGTGCTTTGTTTTCTCCGCTCACCACTTCTGGGTTGACTAAGATTAAAGGATCATTGCGTTCGTCAGAGATATCGATGACAACAACTGCCTCTTTTCTGCCCACTTGGGTTGAAGCTAAACCGATGCCATTGCCCGTTGCATAAAGTGTTTCTAGCATATCGTCGATCAACGTTTGTATTGTCGATACGTCAGTAACTTTTTCTGCTTTTACTTTAAGCCTTGGGTCTGGAATGGAGAGAATTTCGAGGACTGCCATACTTACCTTTCGTTATCTGTAAATCGTAATTTCCGGCGAATTATACACACGTTTGGGCAGACATAAACATGTTGAGTTTTCGTGGAAAGAGCGTTTCGTCTAAAACATTCGATTTTGCTAGAGACCAAAGAGGCACAAAGGAGGAGAAAACTATAACGCCAGCACGATATGGCTGGCGTCTTTTTTACATATCAATCTTTAAGCGTCCGTTATATTTGAGTTACGCACCCTTTTGCTCTTTTAGCAAAACCTTAATCGCCATTTTTTCACCACTCTTAAAAATAAAGTACGCGAGACAAACGGTTATTAAGGTTAATACAACGATAATAATACTGAACCAACCTAGTTCCGCTATCAATTCAAATATAGAGATGCCCAAAAACATTAAGATGAGAGAAAACACCACTAAGCTCGATAAATTCCAAAGCAGCACTGAATACCACCTCGTTCTCGAAGGCATTATATTCCCTGTTTTATAGCCCAAATAATATCCTACACTCATCGCTGGTATTAAAGTCCCAAGAAAGCCGATACCGTTCATTTCCATGCCAGAAATATACTCAATAATAAATAGCAGTATGGCCAAACAAACTGATGCCAGACACAAAAGCAACGTTACAAAGAGCACCGAGGGAGCGTTGTTTTTTATTGAGTAATTATTTTTCGATTCCACTTTCATTTCCTTCCATTTATTTGAATAAAATAAGTGTTTTAGATCATGCTTCCGCTTGGACAACCTAGAGAAACAACACCGCCATAACTCGTTGTTGGTGTAGCTACCATGATTAAATCAACAGGAAGAAACACAACGTCCGTTGCTAACGACAAAGGAATGTCAATCAATGAAAGTGGGTATAACGCGATGGAAGTAATATCAGCTCTAAAATAGCAAGGTTGTCGTGCGACTGATAACGCTGTGCCTGAAAACGGCTTTCCGTATCCGCCACCAGCATGCGCATCTATAGACGAGCACCCCACCATTAAAGATGCTGACACCACAAGAAATACAACTTGTAGCTTTTTAAATATATTTATTTTCATTTAACCTAGATTCCAACTAACTATTATTTTTTTAAAACTAAACCCTCTCTCAAATTGTATATTCAATGAATTTACTCATATGGGCCTAGTGCAACAATGTTAATACGTTCTATGTATTAGAAACAATTCATTTATTTCCAATAGCACCCGTGAGTTCATGCGACGTGACTAGAATCGCACTTAATTTTTTATGCAAGCACCAAGTTAAGCTCAACCTATTCGCTTTCCCGTTGGAGTCGCGTACCTTTCATATGATGTAAAAAAGCCGCCAGAACCATTTGGCTCTGGCGGCTTTTGTTTTTATCGAAAACTCGATTACTGCTGTAGCTTCGCTTTGGCTTCTACTACTTTGGAGAAGTCTAGGCCCAGCTCTTCCACTGCTTCTTTAATCAGTACAGGGTTTTGCATTACCTGCGCCATTAACGCTTGAAGCTGATCTTGTGGCAGACCTAGTTGGCTGATAGTTGCCATTGCAGCCAGAGGGTTTTGAGTTAACGCCTGAAATAGCTCGTTGATTTGCTCGTCGCTAATATTGTTTTCTTTCAACATCGCAAGAATCGGGTTCATCAAATTACCTTTAAATACTATGTAAAACAGACCCGCAGTTTACCATTGGGTTTTGTTAGTTTGCACGCAGACTTTAACCACCACACCACCATCGACCAAGTTATGGTCGAATATTGGTGAACGTTGCGGTAGTGACTCCATCACTTTGCGATGAAAGCGCTTTTATATCCGCGTTAAAGTAATATGGATTAAGTGGCATTTTACTCTCGGCTGGTCGCGCGTAGTAAAGCTTGGCGGACTGTTTTGCCATTTGTTGCGCGTACAAATAACCGACCAACGCATGTTCAAACTGGTGGTAACCATTTCCCCAATGGAACGCTTTGGTTGATTTAGGATTCAGACCAACACCTCCGTACTGATGATCCACCCACACGTCCATAAAGGTGGGTAACGTGTATTGAAGCGTTTCTTTCATCGAACCATCGACAAGAGAAACCGTCATAGCCGCTTGATCGAGTTCAGCCCATTCCCAAGACGAGCTATAGTGCTTGTGCGGTCTTGATTGCCAAGCAGGAATGCTCTCTTGCGTCCATTTACTCTGCCATTCTGGTGAGAAGAGCGCTTTGACTTGCTCAAAGTTTTGCTGGTATTGCGCTTGTTTAAGCGTGTGTTTCATTCCTTTGAAACCAAACTCTGTCCAATTGGAATTCTCCAACAACTGACCAGTGAGATACGTCATCCAATACGCTTTGATGGTGTGTCCAAAATCATTGTGTTTCGCATCTGGCATCATTACCGCTTTGTGGTGTATCGCGCCATAAAAGCGCTGCTCTTTTTTGGAGTGGTAGTTATCCAGCATCACTTGCGTCAGCCACTCCAGATCTTGTTTCCATTTGGCTTGCGCTGGCTCTGGTAAGAGTGGTGCCGTTAACAACAGATAGCCATTGATCTGGTCAAGTTGAGCGACTAACTCTTGCTGCTTCTCACTTTCCCCATCACCATCTTTCAAAACCCACGCCAGACCGCGATCATCGCTTCGTCGGTATTGTTTAAATATAAACGCTTGCTGGTCGATAAGTGCTTGTTCAACCTTTGGATCTTGCGTCAAGTAGTAGTACATCGCCAAGCCCACCAAGGCGTAAGCTTGGTCTTGAGAAGTTCGCTGTTGCCACTCCATCCCCGGTTTTCCACTACGCGTAAAGCTCACGAAGCCACCGTTTTTCTCATCTTGTAGATGATCAATCAGGTAATAAGCCCCTTTCTTGGCTAGCTCTAATGCTTGTTTGTCACCCGTAAGATGAAAAAGCACGCCATAAGCGTAAGTTTGACGCGATTTCATGCGTGTGTATTCGCGATCGAAGTGCGGGCTAATCCACCCTTTGTTTAATTCTTCACACGGCTTTTGTGGGTCGAGAATGACACCGTTATCACAACGAAATGTTGGAAAATTCCCCGCAGGTTGCCCATGCGCACTTTCCATCATCCAATATGGCGCTAGGCCATTTGTCACATGGTTTAACCAATCATCCCCCGAAGGCAGGTCCACATCAGCAAAGCTGTTCATGCTCGTCGTTGCGAGCAATAAGGTAAGATATTTAAAAGACATAATACTCAATTAAGTTATTGAATTTTATCCAGTATAAATAACTCCCTTTACACATATTGTCGTCGTGGTCACAATCGCCTTACGCATTTGTTTGCATTATTCATCTGTCTGCCTTATTCGATGACTGAGTCGAGAATAAACGCCACTCTGTCTTCGACTGACATTTTGGGCACTTCGATCAATTGATAACCGAACTTGTGGTATGCATCGACCATCTGTTGATACGTGGCGACCGCTTCAGAAAAATCTTGTTTTCGCTCTTCATCGTTACTGAATATCGATGCCCACGGTGGAAAAATGAATACTTGAGGATGATAACGAAGCGTTTGGCAATGCGTGATGAGCTCATGCGAGATTGGCAGTTGTTCCAACTTGCTGTAGCCATATACGTCCACAATACTGCGATCAAAAAATACGTCCCCTTGGCGGACATTGAAAGATCGGTAGTTGCTCACTTCTTCTTTTGTCATTTCATCTCGAAAGGCTTGTTTGTCATTCCAAGGTAATGCTGAACCGTGATTCGCAACCTGCGTTTGTATCACGTGACGACCAGTTTCTGGCGCGCAGATAAAGCCTTGTATTTTTAGTTGTTCGATAACCGAGGTTTTTCCTGCACCGGGACCACCAGTGAATACGATGAGTTTGTTCAAAATCTTTTCCTTATTTTTTGTTTGAGTGAAGTGATGCGTATACAGCCAAGAAAATTGGCATTTGGCACGCCAGCGTTAAGCGAGATCGGCAGTGGAAAGTTTTGAGATAGAAATGAGCAGTGAAAAATATTGATGAAATGAAACCCGAAATGACGTGTTCAGCGCTTATGAAAAACGGAGGAGTTTTGAGCGAACCAAACTTGCCCAAAATATTGGGTTGGGAAATGGAGAGATTGGATCATTAGGTTAACGCGTCAATTGGCTCTCTATATCAAGAAGATGGCACCTAAGCCTAAGAACGCAAAGAAACCGACGACATCGGTAACGGTTGTCAATACTACCGAGCCAGCCACGGCAGGGTCAATGTTAAACTTCTTCAACGTGAATGGTATCAGCGTACCCGATGCCGCAGCCGCCAGACTATTGAGAAAAATTGCGCAGCAGATAATAAGCGCCAATGGCCAAGAGTCAAACACCATGTAGACGACACCCGCGATGACTAATCCCATGATCAAGCCATTAATGGTGGCGATTTTTAATTCCTTATTCACCAATAGCTTCAAGTTACTTTGGTGCAAGTGGTTCAATGCGATACCCCGAATGGCCACCGCTAAGGTTTGGCTACCTGCGATGCCGCCCATACTCGCCACGACGGGCATTAAGATCGCAAGCGCAACGACTTGCTCGACCACATTATCAAAAATACCAATGATGGCAGAGGCAACAAAAGCGGTCAGCAAGTTAATCACCAACCAAAGTGCTCTTAGCCTTGTCGCCACAGTTAATGGTGTAAACAAATCCTCTTCGCTTCGTACGTTTTCTGCCACTACAGCTTGTAGGCTGAGTTCACGTAACGTAATCGCGATGGTCGCCATCGACAAAACGCCCATAATTTTGCCACCAGCCATGATAGGAAACCAATGCGCTCCACCATCAATCGAGACCTGTTTACTGACGCTTTGAATCGTTTGGATATCTTCCAGAATTGGCGTGACTACGGTCAAGTCTGTGAGTTTGGTATGGTTCTCATGCAGCAACAGGGTTTGAGGTTCTATCGTCCCAATAACGCCTCCGACATCACGCACGATGATCAATCGCACCGGGCTTTGTCCGCGTTTTAACAACTCGGTTTTGATGCCTCCTACGCTGTTTTTAGGATTTGCGACTAAAAAATGCGGCTCGGCATACCTCCCCACTTTATTATCTTCATACGACAATGCTTGTTGAATGTGCGCGACCGACTCTTCACTTTGGTCGATAAGGTACTCATCCACAAACTCGGTCGGTAGAAAGTCTGCAAAGATGATCAGTTCCGAATCCGTGATGTACGCTAAGCGTTCATGTTGCAGCTCTTTGTTGAGTGATTGATGAATGTGCTTGGCGGTGTCGTATCGCAGCAAATTTAATACCGTCCAGTACTTCTCTGGCGGCACTGCTTCTATCACGCGTTTACGATAAGCAATGTTGACCGACTCCAAAATGTTCGCGATTTGCGCTTCCTGATAGTCTTTCAAAAAACTGAGGTCTTCGGTCGACTCTATCGCTTTAATGATCTCGGCAAGCAAATGAGGCACTTTGCGATTAATTTGTAATTGGCTGGAATCTATCATCATTGTCACCGATTTCCTTGGGCATCACGTTAGTGTCAACACGATGTCTATTACCTAAAGGCATGAGATCCTGATGTTAAAATTCTAGGCAATGGCGCGCACAATTGCGGAATTTATATTTTGCTCGCAGAAACAGAACGTCTTTGCATAAGGGGATGGTATAAACTTTTAGTGTGCATCAGGCGCATTTGCCTCGTTTGATAATGGAGTAATCAATGGCACCAGTATTTTTTCTGACTCAACAAGCCGCCTTACCAAGTCGTAAGGTGCTTCGTAAAGTGATTCAGTTTGCGACAGCGCTGGCTCAACCCATCGTGGTATTGGTGGAAGATCACCGCCGGAGTGAAGATCACGCGTTCGCGCATTTCCTTAGTTTCAACTCTGACCATATAGAAAAGAGACAAGCTGAGTTTGAAGCTTGGACATCAAAATTTAAAGACTTCGTTATCGAACTTTGTGAAGAAGAGGAAGTTGAAACGCCAACACTCTCTTATGAGCATTTCAAAGGGAGTCATTGGATCGCTCAAGTCGCGAAACGGCTTGTCGACCACACAGATTTACTGCTCGTGGGGCATTTTAACAAGCACGACATTCAAACCTTACTCACCGAGCTAGCAAAAAACGATTGTGATCTATTGCTATTAAGTGAGCGTTCATGGCCTTCTCACGCCAACATGCTTTGCGCGATAGATCCGCTTCATCGCGGAGATGCAAAATCAGTCGTAGATAAAGCCATCGTATCGCGAGGCTCAAAGCTAGAAAAAACCTTGAGCGGAAAAATGACATTAGTTTACTGCCGCTACGTTGCGCCTTATCTGTCTCGCTATCGTGCAGAGATTTTGAGCAACCAAAAAGCAGGCATTACGGACTTTATTACTGCGCAAAAGTTAACTCGAGTACCACTACTGCTGCCAGAAGGAAACCCTGAAACGGCGTTACCAAAAGCAGTTAAGCAATCACAAGCGGCAATTCTGATTATGGGCGCGTGTAAGCGAAGCATGTCATCCCAATTTTGGTCTGGCAGCACTGTAGACACGTTACTTGATCAACCGCCTTGTGACCTGCTGTTGGTCAATAGCACGAAGGATTGATCAGGCTTCCCCATTCCGCCGCATCTTAAATAATATCACGCGCAGTTATTGGCTCTTCATGGTCTCTAACTGCGCGGCTTCATGTTCCGCGTTCAAGGCTTGTTTCTGCTGCTGTTTAACCTCATCCCAACTGCGTCCCGATTCAATCGCAGATACACGCTGCTCGTATTTAGTGCAGGCTCTTTCGAGTACTTTCTCAGGATCTATGCCCTTTTCTCTTTCCAACGCTTTTAATACATTAAGATAGTTCCACAACACATCGCCTAACTCGTCTTCCAAATGACAAAGGCGATCCTCACGAATCTCTTCACGGACTTCATCGACTTCTTTGCCAATGGCCTCCAGATAAGTCTCTACGCCTTTAAACCAAGTGTTGGTTTGGTCATATTGAGATTTTCTCGTCGCAATTGCGTACAGCTCATCAAATTTCTTCATTATCTCTCCGTAGAACGAGTTTTTATTTACGCCTCTTTAGGACGAATGAACTTCCCTTTTGCCGTCACTCTAACTGCATTATTGACCAGCAATTGAGCCACCAATTGGTATATACCGCGGCGTTCACCTTCACAGTGTGCAGTAATCGTGACGTGCTCATCTAGCTCAATAGGTGCATGGTAGCGCACATCCAACTGCGCGGTAAGGGCTTGAATGTCTCTAAACAACAAACAGTGCGTCATTGCACCATCGAGCAGCGAACTCGCAATGCCACCATGCAACAGGTCTGTGTAACCTTGATGACGCGGTAAAACGTGAAACTCTCCGACAACAGAACCATCGGCTAGGCACTGGTAGTTCACAGCCAAAGAGTTCGGATTCGCATCGATTGAAGAACAAACCGCACATTGATAATGAGCTTCGTGAGTGGAATGAAAGTGGCTGTTTGCGGACATGATAAGTACTCAGCTTGTAAAAAGAGTAATTAGCATATGCCAATTATTAAAAAGAAACGGAGAGTAATCTTTGTTTGCACGTTTTAGGACCAACAACCTCATTGTCCATAACGTTAAATAATCATTTTCATAATTAACGATAATTTCCAGTTTGTTTAGAGTGGCGATAAGGTTTGCATCGTGATTACGCAACGTTATGAAAGGCGACTTATGAAGTTTCTCCACACGATGATCCGTGTTGTTGACCTAGACAAATCTATCGAATTTTATACAAAAGTTCTGGGTATGAGCGTTTTGGATCGTTTTGAAAACCAAGAATACCGTTACTCACTGGTGTTTGTTGGTAGCCCTGATCAACCAGATTGCGCGACCATCGAGCTAACTTATAACTGGGATACCGGCAGTTACGACTTAGGTAACGCATTCGGGCACATAGCGCTTGGGTGTGAAGACATTTACGCAGCTTGCGAAAAAATCAAAGCGCTTGGTGGCAACGTCACTCGCGAACCCGGTCCAATGAAAGGAGGAGAAACGCACATCGCCTTCATTAAAGATCCCGACGGCTACCCAATCGAACTGATTCAAACTAAACAATAACGAGGTTTCCTATGACAGACGCATTATTTCAACCGATTCAACTTGGCTCTCTCTCATTAAAAAACCGCATCGTTATGCCTCCGATGACGCGCTCTCGAGCCTCTCAACCGGGTAATGTTGCCAACGACATGATGGCCACCTACTACGCTCAACGCGCCGAAGCGGGATTAATCGTTGCTGAAGGCACGCAAATTTCACCAATGGGTCAAGGCTACGCGTGGACACCGGGTATTTATAGCCCAGAGCAAATTGCTGGCTGGAAAAAAGTAACTGATGCAGTGCACGAGAAAGGCGGCGTTATCTTCGCGCAATTATGGCACGTTGGTCGTGTGACTCATCCTGACAACATCGGCGGCGAGCAACCTATTTCTTCTTCTGCGCTTAAAGCAGAAAACGTGAAAGTATTTATCGACAATGGCACAGACGAACCTGGCTTTGTCAACGTGGTTGAGCCACGTGAAATGACCAAACAAGACATCAAGAATGTTATTGAAGAATACCGCCAAGCCGCATTAAACGCGATAGAAGCTGGGTTTGATGGTGTCGAACTTCACGCAGCAAATGGCTACTTGGTTAACCAGTTTATCGATTCTGAAGCGAACAACCGCACTGATGAATACGGCGGCTCAATTGAAAACCGTCTGCGTTTTCTTGGTGAAGTGGTCGAAGCAATGACGCAAGCCATTGGCACAAAGCGTGTTGGTGTTCGCCTTGCACCATTCACTTCGTTAAACGGCACCGTTGATAGCACACCTGTCGACACCTACACCGCTGCTGCTGCGCTGCTTGATAAACTCAATGTGGTTTACATTCACATTGCAGAAGTGGATTGGGACGACGCGCCAGACACTCCGCACGACTTTAAAACCACAGTTCGTGAGGCGTATAAAGGCACACTGATCTATGCCGGTCGTTACAACGCAGAAAAGGCGCAACACGCGATTGAAAGTGGCTTAGCCGACATGATCGGTTTTGGTCGTCCGTTTGTTGCAAACCCAGACTTACCAAGCCGCATCAAGCATGGCTATCCACTGGCAGAACATGACCCTGCCACATTGTTCGGCGGTGGTGAAAAAGGCTTAGTGGACTACCCTGCGTATCACGCGGGTTAATTCATCTGCGTAAAGCTGATTCGCAACTCGCGACAAACCAACAGCTAACCCAAAAGAACCTTGCTCTTCCGCTTGTGACGCCAAGATGCAGGGTTCTTTTTTAGGCAAGCCACAAAGAATTAACGTCTTTGACAAGATGTACAACCTCGACACGCAGAGCGCGTCGTTTTACTTAGTAAACTGCGTTGTACTTTACAGTAGGCGTTTTTCAGTGCGCGGCGGCCTGAAAACCAATCATCCGGTTTAGTGAGGATTAAGTAGCCGTTAAACCTCTTAACCAACTCGGTTCGGTTGTTTTCGATAAATCGGCTATCAAACTCGATTTCGAAGTAATCCAACGCTTCTTCGATAGAAGTAAAGCTGGCAATTTTTTCCTGAATCGTATTCTTTGTCATTGTTTCTTTAGCGTTATCATTTTCAATGAAGTCTAAGAGCCTCGCGCTTTACGTTCTTTGATTTGGCGCTTCTTAACATCACTCTTTCTGGGATTTCCATATTGAAATTCAATTTGGGAATTCGTTATTTCCCCCAGCCTTTTCATTTTGACAATCAATTTAAGGTACTGATTTAAAGCAATATTATTTCTGGTTCATATTTTGCTCTACTTCGTTAAACGGAATGTTGGAGGGACACAATATGACTTACAGAGCGGAAGTAGACGGATTAAGGGCGATTGCTGTCACGTTAGTGATTTTGTTTCATGCTGGAGTTGAGCAATTCGCTGGTGGCTTTATTGGCGTCGACGTATTTTTTGTTATCAGCGGCTATTTGATCACCACCATCGTGATTAACGATTTGGAAAACCAGAAGTTCAGCCTCGGTGATTTTTATGAGCGACGCATTCGCCGCATACTTCCCCTGCTACTGGTGGTGATTGCCGTCAGCTATTTGATGTCTTGGTGGCTATTTTTGCCACAAGCACACAAAGACGTTGGTCAGTTCGCAGTGTCTTCTATTCTTTCTTCATCCAACATTCTTCTGTATTTAAAAGGCCACAATTACTTCGGTTTAGAAGATCAAGCCAATCCGCTATTTCACACCTGGAGCTTGGGCGTTGAAGAACAATACTACATTGTCATTCCTTTGCTACTCATGCTACTCGCTCGTGGCAAAAACGCGTTTTACCTGACTTTTTTCATCGCGGTATTTGCGCTGAGTTTGATGACTATTGTTTATGCGAGCAACGATCCTGATTTCGCCTTCTACATGATCTTCTCTCGTGCTTGGGAGCTGGCAACCGGTTCATTACTCGCATTAGTAATGAGAAAAGCTCAAGTTCAATCCAACGATACGCTGGCAACCATTGGCATCGTTTTGATATTGGCCTCTGCACTTTTGTTTGAAAAATCGCAAGATGGCGCGGGTATCACTTTGCTGGTGCCGGTCATCGGTAGCGCGTTAGTGATTTTGTTTGCCTCTAAAGACAATGTCTGCGGTAAATTGCTGAGCCTAAAATGGGTCGTGTTCGTCGGCTTAATCAGCTACAGCTTGTACTTGTGGCATATTCCGCTATTTGTGTTTTACCGCTACATGCTGGACGCAACTCAAGACGTCAATATCTCGCTTTACATTGCCGCTCTTTTTGTACTGTCTTACTTCACTTGGCGCTTTGTGGAAAAGCCGTTCCGCAGCCGAAAAGCCATGAGTATGCGCACTGTATCTGCGGTTGTTGTGTTGTTGACGCTGCCTTTGCTGACGTTCGGCGTTATTGGTCATCAAAACGGTGGTTTTCCAGAAAGAAGCGCATTTTTCGAGGCCATGCGCGTTAATAACGGTTACGGTTTAGATTGCAACGGCAACACTGACGTTAACGATGTGTGCTCGTCTGCACCGGAGCCTACCATCGCTGTGTTAGGTAATAGCCACAGCATGGTTTACGTGAAGCATCTATCCGAAGTCACACCAACTGGCGTGGTGCAACTTACTCAAGATTCCTGTGCGGTCGGTTATGTCGACATCCTCGAAGCTGCTGGCTCAATTTCTTGCCGACAGTTCTTCAAACAGGCAGTCGATACCATTTTGCGTACCCCTTCTATTCGTCGCGTCGTTATCTCTTCCAACTTCAATAAAGAGCTTTCACAAGCCGATTACGAGGCATCATTGACTGGTTTGTTAAATGAACTGGAAGGGAAAGAAGTGGTCGTTTTCGGCCCAACGCCTTCTGCACCTTTTGCGGTAGGAGAATGCCTTTGGAAAGCGCGTTTGTTTGGCGAGCAGGAAGAGACCGCATGCGATTTCTCTCCCAAGCGACATCACCCTCAAAACGTGGCGAAGTTAGTGAACTACTTTGATCGATTTGAGCACGTTGAGTTTGTCGACTTGACCGATGCCATTTGCAGAAATGGTGTATGTCGAATGAAAGTTGGTGCGAACAACGCCATGTATACCGATGACAGCCATTTATCTTACAAAGGTGCTGAGTTGGTGCTTGGGCATTACCACAGCAGTACGAATGAAACTCAACAGTTCACTTACGACCGACAATAACCAAGGAATTAGCTTTATGCTTCAGCGCTTATCTGAGGTAAGCGCTGAATATTTTCAAGCAAGACAAAAACCAACGCCTCTATTTGAAAATGCGCGGGTCAAACGCGAAATCGAGCTTTTCGGCTTTCTTGATGATCTCTTTCATTTTGGGATGATTTGGGTTCACCACGTAGTTTTTATCACGAGGTGAAATCGTTGAAGGCACTTGCAGCGCGGCAAACTCAGGATGAGGATCATTGAGAAACTGATCACCAATGTATTGCGTAGACTCGCTCGCCGGTATTGCTCGCCACGTCACTGGGAGATCTTCTTCATCTAAGGTGGCGATGAGGTATTCTGGCATTTCGATACGATATAAATCGTACAACTTGGTGATAGCAGGATCGTTGTTTACGTGAACAAACACTTCCAACGAGCAAAGGGATTCCGATTCAGAGAAGTAGAGGGCTTCGGTTCCTTTTGAATTCCATCGCCCTCCAAATAACTTTGCGCCAACGGGGCTGAATGGCGTGTCAGCAAATTTCTTTTGTGTGAGACGATAGAGCTTCATATTACGAGAATACCCCGTGCTCTAAACGGCCGATCAAATCTTTCACGATTTCAAAATCCACCGTGGTCGAGACCATGTCTAGCGGCCTTTTTCCACCTAAGCCGTAAACATTCTCTTTCATCCATTCAAGCGCGCGTTCTTCGTCGTCAAACAGCTCTGTCGCGAGTTTTAATAACATCGCTAATCGATAAATCGCATCACTTTCTTGCGTATTGAAGCGTTCATCGTTTTTTAGACGACGCTTGATCGTGCTGACAGGTATCAATGTGACGTTTTGAAACTCATTTTGAGATAGCTTCACACGCTCAACAATATTGCGATACACCTTAGGTTCAAAACCTTTGTGAACCGCATCAGTGCGGCCTGTCTCGGCGTCTTCAATACCCAACATAAACCAGAAATTGGCTTTATGAGGTTGTTTCGGTTTGAAGCTTTTTAATGCTGCAGTTGCCATATCAAGCTCCTTTAGTTCATATGGTCTGGTGATTATGGTTCAAATGAGCTTAATTTTCAAACAAAGTAAAAATCCACGTAAAGAAAAAGGCGAGCATTGCGCCCGCCTCTCTTACTTATTCACAACTTTGTTTACGCATTTATCGATGAACATCGTTTCACTTATTGCAAGTCAAAACGATCCGCGTTCATGACTTTCGCCCATGCAGCGACGAAATCATGGATGAATTTTTCCTGATTATCATCTTGCGCATACACTTCCGCGTACGAACGTAGAATCGAGTTTGAACCAAAGACAAGATCCACTCGAGTCGCCGTCCATTTCACTTGGTCTGTTTTACGATCACGAATTTCGTATTGGTTCTCACCCGTTGGCTTCCATGTGTAAGCCATATCGGTGAGGTTTACGAAGAAATCGTTCGATAACGTACCCACACGGTCGGTAAAGACGCCATCTTTGCTGCCACCGTAGTTGCTACCCAGAACGCGTAAACCACCAATCAGTACCGTCATTTCTGGTGCTGTCAAACCCATAAGCTGCGCTCGGTCGAGCAACAACTCTTCCGGCTTCACCACATAGTCTTTCTTCAACCAATTTCGGAAACCGTCAGCCACAGGTTCAAGCACTTCGAACGATTCCACATCCGTCATATCTTGAGAAGCATCGCCTCTACCTGGTGCGAAAGGCACAGATACATCATGACCCGCCGCTCGCGCAGCCAGTTCAATACCTACGTTACCAGCAAGCACGATAGCATCAGCAACGCTACAGCCCTCTTCTGCTGCGATGCTTTCTAGCACAGCAAGAACACGACTTAGACGCTCAGGCTCGTTACCTTGCCAATCTTTTTGCGGAGCCAAACGAATTCTCGCGCCATTTGCGCCGCCACGTCGGTCAGAGCCACGATAAGTACGGGCACTGTCCCAAGCGGTGGCGACCAAATCAGCGATAGACAAGCCGCTCGCTTCGATTTTGCCTTTCACAAGATCGACGTTGTAGTCCGTTTTACCTGCTGGCGTTGGGTCTTGCCAAATCAGATCTTCGCTAGGTACATCTGGGCCTAGGTAGCACGATTTTGGTCCCATATCACGGTGAGTCAGTTTGAACCACGCACGGGCAAACATATCTTCAAAGTATGCAGGGTCTTGTTGGAAACGCTCTGAAATCTTGCGATATTCAGGGTCCATTTTGAGTGCCATATCGGCATCGGTCATGATTGGATTGTAGCGCTTAGAGCCATCTTCCACATCAACAGGTTTGTCTTGTTCTTCAATGTCGATAGGCTCCCATTGCCAAGCGCCGGCTGGGCTCTTCTTCAGTTCCCAATCGTATTTGAAGAGCAAATAGAAATAACCGTTATCCCATTGAGTCGGATGCGTTGTCCAAGCCCCTTCCAAACCACTTGTTACCGCGTCACGACCAATACCACGAGTCTTGTGGTTCATCCAACCAAGGCCTTGTTCATGCACGTCAGCGCCTTCTGGATCTGGACCAAGGTTCGCAGCATCACCGTTACCGTGACATTTACCCACGGTATGACCACCAGCCGTTAGTGCAACGGTTTCCTCATCGTTCATTGCCATGCGCGCAAATGTCACTCGCATATCTTGCGCCGTTTTCAGTGGATCTGGGTTGCCATCCACCCCTTCTGGGTTCACATAGATCAAGCCCATCATTACTGCTGCAAGTGGGTTCTCTAAATCACGCTCTCCGGAGTAACGGCTGTTTTTCGCGCCACTTGGCGCAAGCCACTCTTGCTCAGAACCCCAATAGGTGTCTTTTTCTGGATGCCAAATATCTTCGCGGCCAAAACCAAAGCCAAAGGTTTTAAAGCCCATCGATTCATAAGCCATGTTACCTGCGAGAATAATCAGGTCGGCCCAACTTAATTTGTTGCCGTACTTTCTCTTGATCGGCCAAAGAAGTCGGCGTGCTTTGTCTAGGTTGGCGTTATCTGGCCAAGAGTTGAGAGGGGCAAAGCGTTGGTTACCGGTTGCAGCACCACCACGTCCGTCTGCGATACGATAGCTACCAGCCGCGTGCCATGCCATACGAATCATCAAACCGCCGTAGTGTCCCCAGTCTGCTGGCCACCAATCTTGGCTGTTTGTCATTAGGTCTTTTAAGTCTTGCTTGAGTGCGTCGACGTCCAGTTTTTTAAGTTCTTCTTTGTAATTAAAATCTGGACCAAATGGATTCGTTTTGGAGTCGTGCTGATGCAGGATGTCTAAGTTTAAGGCATTCGGCCACCAATCCATCACCGACTTGTCTGTAGATGTTTGTCCACCATGCATAACTGGACATTTACCTACTGAACCGCCGTTTGTATTGCTCATATTGTACTCCTTTATTTTGTAGCCTCCTTGGCTACTCATTCTCTACTCAATGCGAAAAACATTGAATACCTGACCAAAACAGCGTAGTCCACTTGACGCAAGAAAGAAGTCTTTTTCTTCAAAATTTGCACGCTGTTTACAAGCTTTTACTGTTACCAAACATGTACATATATGCGTTTTATATGAATTCAGATCAGATTGGATTTACCCCTGAATACTTAACGCCAGACAATCTCGCCATGTTTTGATCCCACGTCGCTAAATCCCGAACATTGAATTGGCTGAGTGAATGATGACCGCACGCCCTTGCCATCACTTGCATGAGCTCAACCGATGATTCAAAGAAGTTTTTCAGTTGTTGAGACGATTTTTCAATATCGAGACGCTGCCTCAAATCGGCATTTTGCGTCGCAATGCCTGCCGGACAGTTATTGGTGTTGCAGATGCGAGCTGCAACACAACCAATTGATTGCATCGCGCTATTCGCTATCGCCACGCCGTCTGCACCGAGCGCTAACGCTTTGACAAAATCCATAGGAACGCGAAGTCCACCAGTGATGATTAACGTGACGCGGTCACTTGCACCTTTTTCATCTAAGTATTTACGTGCGCGGGCTAACGCAGGAATGGTCGGTACGCTAATGTGATCACGGAACATGGTTGGTGCCGCGCCCGTGCCACCACCACGGCCATCGAGAATGATGTAATCGGCACTCGCATCAAGCGCAAACTGGATGTCTTGCTCAATATGGTTAGCACTTAATTTAAAGCCAATCGGAATACCGCCAGTAATGCCACGAACTCTGTCGGCAAACTTTCTGAAATCGTGAGTAGTATGAAGATCGGTAAAGGTTGGTGGCGATATTGCAGGTTGCCCTTCAGGAATGCCCCTCACCTGAGAGATCTTACCAACATTTTTGTTGGCAGGAAGATGGCCTCCTGTCCCCGTTTTCGCACCTTGTCCACCTTTAAAGTGAAATGCTTGAACCTTTAGGAGCTTGGATTCGTCGTAGCCAAACTTCGCACTGGCTAGCTCATAAAAATATCGAGAATTAGCAGCTTGCTCTTCTGGCAACATGCCGCCTTCCCCGGAGCAAATCCCAGTTCCGGCTAACTCCGCACCTTTTGCCAGCGCGATTTTCGCTTCTTCCGAAAGCGCACCGAAACTCATGTCCGACACCAATAAAGGAATGGCGAGCTTGAGCGGCTTACGTGCGTTTGGCCCCACAATCAACTCGGTAGACACGGGAACATCTTCCAACAGCGGTTGTGTCGCCATTTGCGCCACCATGATTTGTATTGCATCCCAATGTGGTAACAAGTGCCTAGGCACGCCCATTGCAGCCATCGGTCCATGATGACCGAGCTTAGAGAGCCCTTCTCTGGCAAGTTGGTGAATAAACTCTAGAGTAGGTTCCTCTTGAGTATTAGCAGCGGCGAGCTTTTCACTTTTCTCTCGTTTTTGATCGGGACCTTCTTTGCCCACTTGCTCGGCGGTAAATCGTTTATGCGTACCGTCGCAAAAAGGCGCATTGGCGGTGTGCTTGCACTGGCAGAGATAAGCATCTTCATCTTTTTCCGCAGTAAAGCTCATTGGCTTCATCCCAGTACCAGAATGCGAGCCGTCACAATAAGGTTGCTTTTTTGATCGCCCGCAACGACAAAAATAGTATTCTTGCCCGGCCTTCAATTCGACTTTGATCGGCTTGTTATCGGCGATGATTGGCTTGCTCATGTTGCCCCCTAGTTATTGTTTTTCACCATGCTTTGTCGCTGGCTTTCAAATAAGCGTAGAACAGGAGCCAAAGAGCGTCAGTGCAAGCGGAGTAAAATGCGCGATTGCGACCGTCCTCTCCTATACTCTTTATGGGTCTCATACACGTGGAGGCTATATGACAATTGCAACCCGATTAGATGAATATTTGACTGAGCATAACATTCACTTTCAAACCGTGAATCACAGCCACAGTCATAGCTCGCTACAAAGTGGTGTTGCCGCAGGTGTGCCTTTAATGAATATCGCAAAAGGTGTGATTCTTGAGGATCATGAAGGGCGTCATATAATGGCGGTCTTACCTGCCAACAACAAAATCAGTTTGTCGAGATTAAACGACGAATTTAACGTCACCTTCCACTTGGTGAAAGAGCGCATGGTTTATCGACTCTTCACCGATTGTGAACACGGCGCTATTCCGCCGATTGGTTGCCCTTACCACATGTCGACAGTTTGCGATGAAAGGTTAGCAAATTTGGAACATGTCTATCTCGAAGCCGGCGATCATGAAACTCTGATTAAGCTGGATAGAAAGGCATTTAAAGATTTGATGAACGACTGCAAATACTTAAGATTCAGCAGTGAAGTTCTGCATTAAACTTGCCAAAATATGTCGACATTTCGTGAAAAAGGCTCTTTCAACAAGAGCCTTTCTTTATTCTTTATCTCAAACACTTAGCTTTCTGAGACTAACTTATTGCGATAAACCCGAGTCGGTCGCCCTACTTTCCCGTGTTCTAAAAAGGCCACCAACTCACCTTGTTCAACGGCTTTATCCAAATAACGACGAGCCGTGCTCTTACTGATGGTTAAGCTTTCCGACACACTCAATGCGGTGTGCTCGACATGCACATGCGTAAACAGGTCCACCACCTGACGGAACATAAAAGGATCTAAACCAGCCAAATCCGTTGGCGTACCTTTTCCAAGATGAAACAAATCATCAAGCTGCGACTGTCGAAAACTTTCTTGGTTACGCATATGGTTTTTGACCTTTGCGAAACGAAGCAAGCTTTCGGTTAGTCTTGAGTAATCAACGGGCTTGACTAGGTAATCAAATGCGCCGAAACGATGAGCTTTTTGAACAGTAGATGCGTCATTGGCCGCCGTGACCAAAATGCATTCTGGTTTCTGGTCGCTCTCTAACCATTGATAAACCAGCTCGACACCTTGCCCGTCTGGCAAGTAGTTGTCGACGATGACTAAATCCGGCTTAGTATGCGTCACTAGCTGCTGGGCAATGTGAATACTGCCAGCAATACCGACGACTTGATATTGTTCCACTTGCTCAATGAAATGGTGATGAAGCTCTGCAATGTTGGGATCATCTTCCACTATGACTACTTTTATCATCCTAACTCCTTGGGAAAATAGATCGTAAACGCGGTTTCTTGCTCGTCACTGTCCAACTCCATATGCCCATTGCCTTGCTCAACGATGGAACGTACAAGGTACATGCCTACTCCATGATCGGCTTTGTTTTTCTTAGTGGTAAAGCCCAATTCGCACAACGCATCAAATTCGCTCTCGATCAGCGGGCCATTGTTCGAAACCTGAATGGTGTACTCACAGGCCGATTCTGAAATACCAATGTGTACATGACCGTTCTCTTGTCCTTTCACCGCTTCCAAAGCGTTTTGAGCTAAATTGCCAATCAGCCCACACAATTGTTCTTCTGACAAACAGCGAGACAGCGCGCTCAAATCACTTTGGCAGTCAATGCTCAGTGCCACACCCAGTTCGTTGGCTTTGCTCGCCTTTGCCAAAATCAAGGCTGACAAGGCCGGTCTGCTATTCAGCGCATGTAGCGAATCCAGTTGTGATTGACTGGCTTTCGCTTGCGACAAACAAACTGAAAGCGCTTTATCGTAAGCCCTCATTTGTAAGAGGCCCGAGATAGTCGAAAGTTTATTTTGATACTCGTGACGCGCAACGCGCATGTTCTCCATGTACTGCGTCACCTGACTGATTTTCTCCGAGAGTACGTGCATCTCATTTTGGTCACGCAAGCTAAACACTGCGCCATAAGGTTCACCTGTCGACGTACGAAGCGTAACTCGGTTCATCACCAAGTTTTTACCATTCACGCGAATCAATCCATTAATGTAATCGTCACCTTTCAGCGAAAAACTTTCAGGGTTATCTATCCCGTCGGTAAATACGTTGCCAAGCTCTTGATGATAGTTGAGCATAGTGCGAGCGGAATCATTAATAAGGTACAAACTTCCCTCGGAGTTTATCGCGACCAATCCTTCATACGTCGCTTGCAGCACGCCTTGATGCGTTTTTAATGCCTGCTTAAGCTGCCAAGGTTCTAACTCTTGCATTTGAGTACGAACATAGCGAGAAAACTTCCAAGACAACCAAATACAAATAGCGACGGCAATGATTCCGAACGATATCAAGGGCAATAACCGTTCGCTTGTCCAGAGATCCAAAGTATCAATCAAATAGCCAACTTTGATCATGCCAATCACATCGCCTTCATTGGAAAAAATGGGAGATATGTAACGAACCGATGGTCCTAAAGATCCCACGCCATAAGAAAGGTAGGACTCACCGTTTTCCAGCGCTCTTTCAATGTCACCTCCCAATACAGGCAAACCAACGCGTTCAGCGACAGGATGTGCTAGGCGAATTCCTGCGCGATCACTCACGGTGATAAAGTCCGCATCACTCGCTGCCTGAACCGCATTGATTATTTCTGACGTTTTGCTTGCGCTACCAGCCCCAACAGCGGTAATAAGGCTGGACAATTGCGAGAGCTGCTGCGACTGAACTTGAGCACGCAGGCTGATTTGATGAGTGAGGATGTCGTCCAACTGATGAGCACTGTAACTCCACCAACTCAACATGCCCAATAGCATTACACCACTAAGCAATACGGCCAGTTGTTTAGTAAAAGAAAAGGAAGCAAACGGCACGATAGGATTCCAAGAGATGACTTGCCCTAAGCTTACCGCAATTCCTTATTCGACTTAGGGGCTCTCACCATGAATTTTGACGCGGATCTCAGTGGTGATTTTTATGACTTTTATTAATTTAATGCGTTTATTCTCAATTATTTTTCAAACAGATTTTGTCGTGACATGCAAATTGATAAAGAGCTCAAGTACGTCGTTGATGAAATTGATTTCTCTCAGTTTTTTGCCATTTCCAAACCCTATGATGAAGAAAAATAACTTGGAGATGGATGTATGAATAGTTCCCAAATGAAAATGCTCCTACTGGTCGCGATAGGCTGCATCTTATGGTTTATCCCAACCCCGGAAGGACTCACCGATCAAGCTTGGCAAATGATGGCGATTTTCGTCACCACCGTACTAAGCTTGATCCTCGCCCCACTTCCTCTTGGCGCGATGGCCTTGATGGGTTTGACGCTCGCGACACTGCTTGGCGTACTGCCAATCAAAACCGCACTGACTGGCTTCGCGCACCCAACGATTTGGATGATTGCAGCTGCGTTCTTTATCTCTCGCGGTTTTATTACCACCGGCTTTGGTCGACGCGTCGGATACTGGTTTATCTCTAAACTTGGTCACAACTCATTAGGCCTTGCTTACGGCTTAGTGTTGACTGATTTGCTGTTTGCACCTGCAACCCCAAGTACCACAGCACGTTGTGGCGGTATTATTTCTCCGCTATTTCGCTCGGTTGCGAGTGCTTATGATTCCGACCCAGAAAAAGGTACTGAGAACCGAATCGGCGCATTTTTGGTGCAATGTATCTTCCAATGTAACGCGATTACATGTGCGATGTTCCTGACCTCTATGGCAGGTAACCCACTCGCCGCTAACTTCGCAAAAGAACAAGGCGTTGAAATTACATGGGCTGGCTGGGCAACCGCGGCGATCGTCCCTGGTTTGTTGTGTTTGTTCCTCATCCCACTCGTGATGTACATGGTGTTTCCACCAGAGCTGAAGAAGACACCAGAAATGCGTGAAATTGCGCGTCAAAAGTTGGCTGAAATGGGCAAAATGACGCGTGACGAACTGATGGTTTGTATCACTTTTATCGGTATGGTTTCACTTTGGGTATTGGGCCCAACATTAGGCATTCATGCAACGGTTACGGCTTTACTTGGGTTAGTTTTCTTGCTTCTCACTCACACCATCACATGGGACGCCGTTCTTGGCGAAAAAGAAGCATGGCACACCATAACTTGGTTCGCTGTATTGGTAATGATGGCTGCGCAACTTAACAAACTCGGATTCATCAGCTGGTTCAGCGAGTCTATGGCCGAGTCACTGTCCGGCTTTGGCTGGGTGACAACCATCGTCGTGCTTCTTTTGGTTTACTACTACAGCCACTATTTGATGGCGAGTGCAATGGCACACATCAGTGCGATGTACTCCGCGTTCCTGGCAATTGCGATCTCTGCTGGCGCGCCTCCGATGCTTGCTGCGATTGTTCTTGGTATTTTCAGCAACTTGTATATGTCAACCACGCATTACTCGTCTGGCCCTGCGCCAATCTTGTTTGGTGCTGGTTTCCACACTCTGCAAAACTGGTGGAAAATCGGGTTTATCTTCTCACTCATCGTCATTCCAATCTTTGTTTTTGTTGGCGGTGCGTGGTGGAAGCTTCTCGGCCTTTGGTAATCCGCAATTTAGAACGCATAGAAACCAAAAAACCGCCCGTTTGGGCGGTTTTTTATCAATCCAATCACTATCGAACAAAAATCTTTTGAATCGCTTTTATCGCCATTGCTCTGCGACGCATTAAAGCCCCCGTCCTTGGCAGCCATTTCGGCGTGTGGAGTACGGTTTTCGCATGGCTAAAGGTTCTGAATCCTTCCACTCCGTGATAATGACCAATGCCCGATTGGCCAATGCCACCGAAAGGCGCATCTTCAGCGCCAACGTGTAATACCGTGTCGTTAATGCCGACGCCGCCACTGTGTGTGTTGCGCACGATATGTTTGATGGTCGATTTGTCGTCCGACATAACATACAGCGCAAGTGGTCGCTGGTGCTGATTAATGTAGTCAATCGCTTCTTCTAAGCTTTTGTATGGCTTGATGGGTAGAAGTGGCCCAAAGATTTCCTCTTGCATGATTCGCATACCCGCTGACACGTTTGTGACCAAATGAGGGTACAAAAGCCGTTCCTCTTGAGGTGACGCTTCAACGGTATGGAGATTTGCGCCTTGGGTTTTGGCATCCTCAAGCAGCGCAGTCAAACGCTCATACTGTCGTTGGTTGATAATATGGGTCAGCTTTTGATTCTTGTTGGATTTCAAATAGAGTTTTTCAAAACGTTTTAAGAACAGCGTGATGAACTCTTCGACGCGTTCTTGCGGTACAAACGCGTAATCAGGAGCCACACAAATCTGGCCCGCATTGATGCATTTACCAAACAAAATTGCATCAACGGCTTTCTTCATGTCTGCATCTTCTGCGATGATCACCGGAGATTTCCCACCCAGTTCTAACGTCACTGGAGTCAGGTTTTCTGCCGCTGCTTTTGCCACAGCGCGGCCAACATTTGTCGAGCCAGTAAACAAGAGATGATCGAATGGCAGTTGGCTGAATGCTTGTGCAACGTCTGCTTCACCTTCAAATACTTCGGCATATTCCGACAGCTCGCGACAAATATTGACGATGACTTTATTGGTTTTGGGCGTAAATTCGCTGAGCTTCATCATCACACGATTGCCTGCGGCCAAAGCAGTCACTAAAGGCGCAAGGCTCAAAATGACAGGAAAGTTCCACGGCGAAATGATCCCGACAACGCCGAGTGGCTGATATTGAACGGTCACTTTCGACGGAGCAAGCAACAAACCTGATTCACGTTTGCTAGGTTTACACCATTTTTTTAGCCGTTTGAGGGTGTAATTGATGTGCGAGACCGTCGGCAAAACGTCGGTCATTGCGGTATCAAATTCTGAACGATAACCAAAATCGTCACTCAGCGCTTCCACCAACGCTTGTTTGTTCGCGATAAGCGCTTGTTTTAGCATAATAAGGCGCTGCTTACGTTCATCCAAACTAGGATAAGGTTCGGCGGCATACGCCGTTTTTAAGCGGTCGAGGCTTTGCTGTAACGAGGTGTCCACGTCAACCTCTGCGATTGCGTTCATGATGCTTCTCCTAGCCTAGTTTCGATCAATGACGCTCCAAATTAACACGAGCGCAACAATGTTACTATTGTAGCGCTCGCGAAATTAGAGTTCGAACTCTGATTAAAATATCGGTGGGTTTGGTGCTAAGTCAGACGCAATTCATAAATGCCTAATCGTTGAGAGCGGTCAAGCGTCTCGAACTCGTGATCAACGTATTCTTTTAATGTGGCACCAGAACGCTCCGCAATATTGATACTGGCAATGTTATCTTCCATACAGTGGAATTGGATGAACTGCGCATGCCCTTTCTGCTTTAAAAAAGGAATCAGAACCGCAAGCACTTGGTCAATCACTCGGTGTCCTCGCCCATTGTTCGCCAACCAATAGCCAATCTCAGTGACGTGTGTGTGCGAATCCACACCCTTGATACCAATAACGCCCGTAAACTGCTCATCAAAATAAATCGCGCACCAGTGGGCATCTAACGCTTTGCTGTTCACGCGCTGAGAGATGTAGTTCACTGCTTCTCTGCGGTTGGTCACAAAGTCCGTCCAAGGTAAATAGCCAGATAGGCTGTTTCGATACGTGTTCACCACTTCCAGTAAAACCGTCGCATGCTTGGTGGTTAGAGGCTCAATTGAGACCCTTTCTGAGACGGAAAAGCGCGCTTGCGAGCCATTCCCTTGATAGTCGTGTGGATACATCGAATCTCCCATTCACATCATCCTTTAGCAAAGCGCTGCAATGCATCTCCCGCCAGTCGATAGATCTTCCATTCATCTTGAGGCTCTGCACCAATTGACTGGTAGAAATCAATCGCGGGTTGGTTCCAATCCAATACAGCCCATTCAAAACGGCCACAACCACGATCAACGGCAATATTCGCCAAATGCTTTAACAACGCTTTCCCAGCACCAACATTTCGGTACTCAGAAGAAACATATAGATCTTCCAAGTAGAGTCCGTTCTTTCCAAGCCATGTTGAGTAGTTAAAAAAGTAGACGGCGAATCCTATCGGTTCTTCGTTCACATAACAAATCACTGCGTGTGTCGTCGAATCTTCGCCGAAAATCGCTCGATCAACGTCTTCGACGCTGGCTTTAACTTCATGTTCTAAGTGCTCGTAACGAGCTAACTCTTTAACAAATCTTAAGATGGTTGCAGAATCCTGCTTTTGTGCTGCTCGCACAGAAATTTTATGAGTCACGTCCTTGTTGCCCTTTCCTAGCTGTTTTGCTCGATCAATGTATACGGTGTCAGCGACTCCACATCAACATAGTATTGCCAAACATGATCATAGAGATGATGTTGATTAGCAAACGGCGTAAGCTGCTTTGCTTCTTCCAGCGAACACCAGCGATATTCCGTGTGTTCTTCATTAAGCACCACAGGTTGGTTTGGCGGACAAAATAACACAAAGCATGGGATGACCAAGATTCGGTTCTCCTTCGCTTCGTAGAACTGTTCTAAAAAGTCCGCCTTATGTAACTCAACATGGTCAATCTGCGTCTCTTCTTTAAGCTCTCGCAGAATGGTTTGCCATCCTGTTTCACCAGCCTCTACACCACCAGCCACATGGCACCAATACCCACCTTTAACGCGTTTGAGTAACAGAATTTTATCTACGCCATCAATTCGAGAGATGACAACGCCAGAGACATGCGTCGCTTGTATTGGGATCATGTATGCTCCTTAAATATCTAGATATTTCCTAGATGCGCTCCATGCGCGAAAGAAAGATAGATTGATTGAGAACCCACAGTCTACCGCTTATTCTTTCTCTCGGCAGCGATGTTTGAATGCCGCCGATCATTTTGTCTGTTGAGTATGCTAAAGTGCGATCTGTCGCAACAAATGAGCAGTAAAATGTCTAATTCACTCAACACTATGGTTCCCATTGGTGTGCACTTTATGGTGCTCTCCGCTTTCGGGTTCGCGCTAATGTCGGCCACGGTAAAGCACGTCAGTCTTCATGGTATCCCTGTCTTTGAAATCGTTGCAGCAAGAGCACTCGTTTCTTTAGTGATCAGTTATTTAGATGTGAAACGAAAACGAATCTCTGTTTGGGGCAACAACAAACCACTACTCTTAGCGCGTGGCGCGGTGGGCACCTTCGCGCTGATGTGTGTTTACTATTCGGTGACCACGTTACCTTTGGCAGAAGCAACCATCTTCCAATACATTCATCCGGTATTTACGGCGCTGCTCGCTGTCATTTTTTTGAAAGAGCGAATTCAGCCCACAACCTTCATTTGTATTGCGCTATGTTTGCTCGGCGTCTACGTCATGGTTCGGCCAGAAACCGGCGTAGAATCTGCACAAACACTTCCGATGTTCAGTGTAATGATTGCTATTTTAGGTGCTTTTGGTAGCTCTATTGCTTATGTCATTGTAAGAAAGCTCAGCCAAACCGAAGACAGCTCGGTGATCATTTTCTACTTCCCACTTGTGGCGCTACCAACGTCCATCCTGTTTATGGGGGATAACTTTGTCATGCCAGATCTTTACCTGACGTGTATGTTGGTATTGGTCGGCGTGTTCACTCAAATTGGTCAACTTGGGCTGACTAAGGCGATGCAAACTCAACAAGCAGGTAAAGCATCAGCCTACTCTTACGTGCAGATAGTCTTTTCGGTACTGTTAGGCATTGTGTTCTTTGGCGAACTTCCATCACTATGGACATACATTGGCGGCGCGTTAATTGTAGCGGGCGCATTGATCAATGTGTTCGGCCATAATTTACGGTTGCCCTTTATTAAGCGCAGTGCTTAACGCTTCCATACCAAACGGGCAAGATATTTAAATGCAAAAAAGCCAGAGTCGACTCTGGCTTTTCTTTTATGTTTAACCCGGCGTTAAGCAGAGATTTTTAACCCTGAAATACCTGCCACAATCATCAATAAACTCAGTGCTTTAATTAGCGTTGCTGGCTCATTGAACAAGTAAATACTGACGATTGCCGTGCCTATTGCGCCAATGCCAACCCAGACGCCATAAGCGATGCCTAAAGGTAAGGTTCCTAGCGCGATACCAAGCAGCCAAAAGCTCAACAACATAAAAACGATGGTGAACGCCGAAGCGCCAAATTTGGTAAACCCTTGTGAATATTTAAGACCGACAGCCCATGCGATTTCACACAAGCCCGCAATGAAGAGAATTCCCCAAGCCATGTCATATTTCCCAACGAGATTGGGGTCGTCCCCGAGAAAAGATAGAGCGGTGAGGTCGTCCTCACTTCTGTGTGGCCCTCGAGTATAATCAAAAATTCGTAAGAGAAAAATAAGGCTCTGAGAATTTCAGAGCCTTAGGAAATATGCTTTGTCGCTATGGTTTGAGAATGACAAAAGTTTGCCCATCACTCAGCGTGAAGCTTACCGAACCAGTTTTTTTATCAATACCCGATTTGCTACACTCGCTATCATTGCCACATGAATCACTAGGGTTGTTGTTCCACACGCCACCAAGCAATCCTGAGCCCGTGACAATCGCCGTCCACGTTTTGCCATTGTTGATGGATTGTGTTGTCACACCGCCAGAAGGTGGTGGGGCTTCTTGTTCTGTATAACTCGCGGTTACACTCACGTTACTGATACCGCTATACGCGTAAACCCCAATATGCCACGTCCCTTCACTTGGCGTAGCAAAACTGCACACTTCGTTACTATTCGAGCTGATAGAGCGACAATCGTAGTTTGACAAACTTGGCGCACTGCCCAACTTAACGTAGAGGTCGGCATCCCCATTTGAACCTGCGGTCGTGATGGTTAAGTCTGAACCGTTTGCTGGCACATCAATAGTGAAGCAGTGCCACTGCCCTGTCGAAGCAGATTCGATATTGCTTGATGTCCCATTACTCAACGACACAGCATCACAAGCGCTTGAAGGTGGTTCAACGACACCACCATCCGTCGACACGCCAACTTGGGCAAAAGCCGCCGTCACATCACTCGCAGGTAAGCTTAAGTCTTGTGCCGCCGCCAATACGCCAGCGGCAGCTGAATCAAACGTCGCGCTTGGTGTCCAATAGTTTTGGTTCGCGTGGGCAAATGCCTTGAAGGTGTTTTCGGTGCCCCAATCATAATCGACGGCTAACAGATAGAACGCCTTGTTAAACACACCACTAGAGTAATGAACATCCATACCACTGACATATTGAGACGCGTGGTCAATCGAGCGTCCGTCTAACGGAGGGTTGTCCATGTAACGTAATGCGCCAGTTGGAGACTTACGAATATCAAATCCGACTTTCCAATCGTTTGAACCTCGGGAATAGAACTCTGCTGCTTCGCCAGCCATATCCGAAAACGCTTCATTAATACCGCCAGATTGACCTGAATAAATCAGGTTAGAATTTTGCTCTGTAAACCCGTGGCTGACCTCATGCGCGGAGACATCCAAACTCACTAACGGATAGAAGTAACTCGCTCCGTCGCCGAATGTCATACTCGATCCATTCCAGAAGGCATTTTCATATCGCTTGCGGTAATGGACTCGCATTTGCAGCTGAAACGTCAAGGGAGCAGTATTCAACCAATCTTTGTACATGTCGTATACCACTTTGCCAAAGTAGTGCGCATCGTTTAATGGGCTGTACGCGCCATTGATCTCTTTGACCGTATTCGTTGGACAAGTAAAGGTGTGAACACTACCTGAAGTTCGGCCATCTAGGTTGATGGTTTGGACGATATTAGGCGTATCCATGATACAAGTGCTCCCCGACTGCTGAACAAGTAGCGGGTCGTATTCCTTACCATACTCATAGAAACCAATCTTTTGATTGCCTCCCGGGCCATCTGCTTCTGCATGAGCTAATCCTTCATACTGCAACAGCACTTCACCTGATTTAGCATCCACGAGATAAGTTGGTCTAGTTGGGTTTACCGCTTGTTCAGAATCGGCAAAAAACTGGATCTCATAGGCTAAATGCGCAACGTCTTTGTCATCGATATAAATACGCAATCCCTGTTGTTGATCTTCGATGTGATAGCCAACATCCAAATACGGCTTTTGTACTTTGCTTCTTATTCTTTCAAGGCTGAGCTGAGGAGTCGTGTTAGAAATGTCTTGCCCGATATCATGAACTAACGTACCGCCAAAGCGTTTGATTTTCCCTTGTTTATCGCGGTGTAAAACGATCTGTTTCCCCCAGATCGGAATTCCTTTGTAGGTTTGTTGATACCGGACGTGGACATCACCATTTTTGTCTTGGTTGGCTTTAAGCTTTTGAACATTATTGCCCGGCTTTAATCCAAGCGCTTTGGCGACATTTTGGGTCGCGGCAAGGTTTTGCTTTTCGAGAGAAACCACACGTCCATGATTTGGCTCTAATCGCTCCAACTGAGCGGCAGAGAGAGAAGGTGAAACAAGAAGTGGTGACACCAACACCAAGCCAACTGCGAGCTTGCGCTGATATTTTGATCCTAGATCCATCGGTAAGTCCCCTATTTTGCACAAATAGCAAAGCCAAACTGACAGATTTTATGCGCCGAATAATCCCTTAACAGGACGTTAGGCTTATTGATCTCATTCTGTTCATTGAGTCTAGCACAGGAATTTATAGACCTTATGGATGAGTTTATGGCGACTCAACGTTCTCGACATATACCTTTAACAATTTGCATATAACCTTTTGATGTTGAAACTGTCGCATTTATTGCACAAATCACACAAAAATTGATTGTATATGTAATTATGCAAACGTTTGTGTGACTCATATCGCTTACAAATATTACTGATGTTATTAATATTTGCCCGAATCAATTATAAGGTATGACGTACCCATGAAAACAATTAAAACTTCTCTCGCTCTCCTTATCGGTGCCGCTTTACTGACTGGCTGCAATGACGACGACACGAAATACGTAAACGTTCAGCCAACTGAAGTAAAGATTGCCACCTACAACCTCTCTTTTGACCGCGCGACCTTCGAAGCTTTAGTAAATGAAATGCAAATTGAACCAGCGCAGCAAGCTGCATTGGTTACAGCCTATTTAGACGGATCCATCGCAGCTGAAGACAAAACCACTGCGGAAAAGGTCATTCAAATTCGCAACGTTGCTGCGATCATTCAAAAGAATCGCCCTGATGTACTGATGATGGCGGAATACAACAACGACGGAACAGGCGAAGACAAAGCAGCCCTTGAAGGCTTCCAAAAGAACTACCTGTCTGTTGCACAAAGCCTCGATGGCGCGGGCGGAGAAGCAAACCTCGAACCTATCGAATACCCTTACGCGGAGTCTTACTCTACCAACACAGGTTTGTTGAGCGATTTTGACCTCGACAACAACGGCACTGCCGGCCAAATGCCGGGGGATGCATGGGGCTTTGGCATGTACCACGGCCAATACGCCTTTGCCCTAATGTCTAAGTACAAAATTGATACGGCAAATACACGAACCTTCCAAGAGTTTAAATGGAAAGATTTAGAAGGCGCGAAAATCCCAACCATTACTATCTGTGACGGCTCACAAAAAATTCCAGACAACATGAAGTGTGGCGATGAGTGGTACTCTGCAGAGGAATGGGCTCAAGTACGCCTCTCTTCTAAAAACCACGTAGATGCACCAATTATCATCCCGACCAGCAATGGTAATGAGGTTGTTCATCTTCTGATGTCGCACCCTACACCACCAGTTTTCGATCCAGGTAAAAACCAAGCGCAAAACGCAGCGGAAGTGGAATTTTGGCACCATTACATCCAAGGAAAAGAATTTTTCTACGACGATGCAGGTAAACAAGGTGGCTTGGCGAGCGGTGCTAAATTCGTCATGATGGGCGACCAAAACCTCGATCCAGTTGCTGGCGATGGTATTAGCTCTGTCATGCAAGATCTGCATAGTGATCCGCTGGTTAACCAAGACGTGATGAACGGCAACCTGTACCCAACAAGCTTTGGCGCAGCTGAACACGCCGTTGAAAAGAGCTCAACTCACCCATATCCGAACCGTATCACTTCAACATTTGGTTTAGGTGTAGACTACGCCTTGCCTTCTGCAAACTTAAACGTGGTTGATTCCGGCGTTTACTGGTCTGCATCTTATGAAGAAGGTCGTAAACTGTTTAACGATTCGCGCATCGGCAAATACGGTAATGGCAAAGATGTTTCATCTGACCACCGCATGATCTGGATTAAAGCGCAGTTCTAAGTAACTTCATAAACAACAAAGCCTCGGACATTTCCGAGGCTTTTTTCATTCGATTCAAATATCTAACTCATACCCTTACCAACGATAAGTGATGGAGATACCCGCATCCTCGCTGGTCACCCAAGGTACAAGCTGTACATTTTCGTCATACGCATCAGTAAAAATATAAGCACTCAACGTGCCTATAGCCGCGCCTGCCAACACGTCTCGCCAGTAGTGTTTCTTGGCTTCAACACGGCCGACGCCCACTAACGCTGCCATGCTGTATGCAGGAAGTCCGGCTTCCCATCCATAACGCAAGTAAAGGTTGGTCGCAGAAGCAAATGCGTTTGCCGTGTGGTTGGATGGAAAGCTGTCGTTGTCACTTTTATCTGGGCGTTCTTCATCGATGGTCTTTTTACCAATCAAACCAACACCAGAAGCCGTGCCAATGCTCAATCCTGCTTGCCAGAACCCTTCCCAATCGCCTTTATAAGCTGGCACAGCTGCAGCGGTTGCCACTAAACCGTAAGTGCCAATATCCGTTAGAACGTCCCAGTCTTTTTCGCTCATCGCATTAACCGACTGACAGCACAGTAAAGATGCCACACCTACTACACGTATTGTTTTCTTCATTAATACAACCAATTACATTTAAACCGCGCGCAAGTTATCACACTTGTTGGTTTTATTCGATAAGGCAAACACCTTAATAACGTGTAGAGATAGGAAACCTGAAGATAAAAAAAAGCCAACCACAAGGTGTGTGATTGGCTGTATATACTTGTGAACAATTGGGTTCACTAACAACGTCAGTTGGCTAGGTGACCCTCGGCTTAGAAAGGGTCAATAGTACTAAAGCATGAGGCGTGCCAACTTTAAAGCGCATAGAAACAGGCTGATATTTAATCAATTTCATTAAAACTTCATCAATAGCGACTATTTGCTCACAGCTTTCATTGCAATTTGCAAACTCGATTTAGCAATTCGCAAACAGATTCGCGCTGTAGGAACTTATTAGACTTACCACAATTTTCCGTAAGGGAAGTAGAACATATTCAAGACCACAAGAGACACAATCACGAGAAACGTCAGCTGCATGCCCTTCACTCTTCCTTTAAAACTCTCTTGTAGGATACCTCTGGCATGAATGATGCGGCCAATTACAAAGATAATACCGGTAAGATGAATCCAAATGGGTGCTGCGCCGTTAAACTCTAACAACGCCATAAGAATTAGCGTAATGGGTATGTATTCGCTTGCGTTACTTTGTGCGCTGCGGGCAATTTGCAGTGCTTCTACGCCGCCATCTGCGTACGCAACCTTGTTAAGGCGCCTTTGTTTGATGACTTGAAACGCTAACCAAACTAAAAGTAGAGCCAGAATACTGGCATAAAGTGCAGTGATCATGTTGAGTCCTTTCTATTCAGATACCTATTCACTATACCTAAGTAACTTCAAGATGCCGAATAATGAAAAACATCGCTATTCATAACTTGAATTTCAGTGATAAAAAAAGCGCTCGACTGAGCGCTTTTATGTTTGGTTTTACTTGGATGCACAATGAACTAAAACGAGCGTGGTTGGCCCAAATTTGGTTTAAACCGGATTCAACCTACACCGAATGATTAGCCAACTTTTTACGCTTTATTCCTTTCGCAACGCCTTCGAAGATCGTGAGCAACAAACCCATCCAGATAAAGGCAAACGTAACCGCTTTAACGTCATCGAATAGCTCCCCAAAGAACACGACAGCAAGAATAAACTGCAAGCTCGGCTCTATGTATTGCATCAAGCCAACCGTCGATAAGTTTGTAATACGAATCGCGATTGAGTAGAAGATCAAAGGCAGAATCGTGATTGGCGCGCTGCCGAAGTAAAGCAATAAGGTTATCGTATCAACGGAAGAAGCAAGCTCGCCTGTCGTCCATTGTTTGAACAGCAAATATCCCAACGCAAACGGCGCAAGAACAAGCGCTTCAATAAACAATGTTGTGCTCCAATCATAGTTGATTTTCTTTTTGTAGAGTCCATAAAGCGCAAAGAAAAGCCCCATTGTTAAGGCAACAAACGGTAGCTGCCCGTATTGAAACACTTGGTATAACACGCCACAAGTTGCAAGCAATATTGCAATTAATTGCCCCTTAGAAAGCTTGTCTCCCAAAACAAATACACCTAAAGCGACAGACACAAGTGGCCCGATGAAAAAGCCCAAGCTTGCATCAATCACTCGATGGTGAGTCAACGCCCACGTAAATGCACTCCAAGAAATACACATTAGGCTACTTGCCACAAAGGTATACCAAAGAGACTTTTTATCTCGCCACACCTGCGACCAATTTGGCCAATGGCGAGTCACCGCGTAGACGATAAGAATCCCTACGGGTACCGAGCCAATAATGCGCCATGCCAGCAACTCATCCATTGCAGCATTAGGAAGAAAACGGTAGTAAACCGGCAGTAATCCCCAAATAACGAAGGATAACGCAGCCATAAAATTGCCGTAGTGACGATGATTCATAGGCCATTGCTCATTGAGATGAAGAAAAAGTGACGCGATTTTATAGCGCAAAAGGCGTTTGTAAAGTGATTATCATCGCGCCTAATTGTTACAGGTTCAGCCCTTGTACGACTGCCGTAAAGCCACTCACAAAACACAGCAGTAACGCACCAAAACGAAGCTTTTCTTTCGGCAGCGATTGCGTCGTTTTCATCGCAAGCCAATACCCAAGCCCGGCAGCTGGTAGTAACGGAATCGTAATCACAAGGTGGTGCAACGTAAAGAAGCCCGCTGGGATTTGAACCACCAAAGAGATGATAGAACTGAATACGAAAAATGCCGACAAGTTACCGCGTAACTGGTTCGCTTCTTGATGCTGCAATAGCAATGCCATCGGAGGGCCACCGATTGCCGAGCTGGTACCAAACAAACCGGAGAAAAATCCAGCTAACGTCATACGCTGGGGTGTTGGTTCAATACGAAACGGAAGCACACTAACGATAACCGCGAATAGAACGAGTAAACCGATCCACAACGTCAGTGCTTGAGTGGAGACAAAAAACAGCATGAAGCCACCAGCAATAGAGCCGGGAACTCGGCCAATCAGTGCCATTTTTAGACCACCGATTTCGACGCTACTGCGATGTTTCAGCGCATTCATGATCGAAATAAACAACGCGACCAAACAGATAGGTGCAGGCACATATTCGGGCGCCCATAGAATGAGCAATGGCGCGGCCACAATGGCTAAGCCAAAACCAATCGCAGTTTGGACAAAAGAACCGAGAAAAATCAGTCCCATCGCAAGCAAGTTAACCGAATCAAATTCCATCTAGATGTTCTTATATTCAGATGATCAATAAGGGCGCTAGACTTATCGCATTTCGAGATAGTTGCCTAACCCCGCCTTGCGTAGCATTCCTCAATGACCAAGAAAAGACAATCTATTTGTCTGTTTTTAGACAACATTCGTTTTCGCTAACCTCACTACCAACGTAAGGCTTTTCTTACAGAAAACTGAATGCACTGTACACCAAAACAACACATATGCCGTTGATAAAATCATCAAAATGATTGATGTCGAGCTCTAGCGCTTTATTTTGCATCGCTCTATAATGCTGACCCTTTTATCAATACTGTACTTATTTCCACAACAAAAAAGCGTACAGTTATTTACTTTTTTACCTTTAACTTGCTGTGAAAATAATATGAAAAAACAGACTGGATTTACTCTAATTGAGTTAGTAGTGGTGATTGTGATACTCGGCATTCTTGCTGTCACCGCCGCACCACGTTTTTTAAACTTACAAAACGATGCTCGCGAAGCCCGCTTAGAAGGTATGAAAGGCGCAATTGCGTCGGCGTTGGGGATCGGATATGGAAAAATGGCGATCGTAGGATTAGAGCATTATCCATACATTTCAAACAAACACACAGACGCGGGATCAGGTAAAGGCCCAGAAAGTCTTCCTTTCCCAGGTTGCAATCTTAATGGTTCTAAGAGCTGTACATTTAGATATGGATACCCAGATGCGGATGAAACTAACTTAGCCGTACTCGTTGCTGAGCTAGATAATCAGTATGGAACAAGTGATTGGAAAGTAACCCAATCACAGGAAAAAATTGAAGTCGTAATTTCCGCTAGAGACGACAAAAATAGTAGCTTAACCCAGTGCGGTATTTTGTATGCTCCGCCAACTACATCAAACGAAAGCTATAAATTAGAAATTCTTCCTTGCCCATAAACAAATAAGGCTGCCAATCGGCAGCCTTATTACTTTTAACTCTGTGCTTGATGAGCGATAAGCAAATTAAGCGAATACGTATTTATCCATCATATTCACCATACGACCAATTTCTGGCTTGGTAATGGTGTCATTAGCGCCAAGCGACAGCGCTTTTGCTCGGTTATCTTCACTCATTAGTGACGAGAACATGATAATTGGCATTTGGCGGAACGCTTCGGTTTCACGCAACCTTTTCACTAAGTGCATGCCATCCATTCGAGGCATTTCTACGTCCGTCACAACCGCATCCAGCAGTTCTCGTACTGGTAGCTGTTCTTCTTTCGCAACTTCAATCAGGCTCATCAATTTCTCATGCGCTTCACCACCATCTTTACAGGTGATAACGTTGTAACCTGACGACGCCAAGGTATCTTGAATCAGAGAACGGATGAACGCGGAGTCGTCCACAACCATGATGGTTTTCGCGTTACGCTTACCAACCATGCGCTGGTTCAAATCAACAGATTTATCCACTTTCACGTCGTATTTTTCCATACTCAGCTCAGGGTTAATGTCTGCAATGATCTTTTCAAAGTCGAGGATCATAATCAGGTTGCCATCTTTGCGAACGACCGCCACAACACAATCCTGCTCACCGGCTTCTAAAAACTGACTTGGCGATTCCACATCATTCCATGAAATACGGTGAATACGTGAAATGCTGTCGATTAGGAAGCCATTGGTCATCTTGTTGAAATCGGTAACGATAACAAACTTGCGCTCAAGGTCTTGTCGCGTAGGGACACCTAACCAACCAGCCAAATCGACTAAAGGCGTTAGGACATCGCGAGATGAGAACACACCAATCATATGAGGTTGCGCGTTCGGATAATCTGTCGTCTCAGGCACGCGAATCACTTCACGTACTTTGGCAACGTTAATACCGTAATAACAGGTTTTGGTGCTGCCGTCTGGCAATTGTTTTTCTAGGTGAAACTCAATAATTTCGAGTTCATTGGTACCACTTTCAGTCAAAATGGTGCTGGTTACGTTACTCATAGACCCAATATCCAAAAAACGCGTCAAGAAAAGGCTTGATGCAATACCGTAAAGAACTTCTTCCTACGGCAAAAAATCCGAGCGTCCTTTTTAGTCTTTACGACTGTGTTTGTAAACCTTCAAAAGGACGATTACTGCACACTTCCATCTCAAACAGTGAAAATATGTCTCAATTTTGAACAAGACTTCGGTAGAGATTCTACTCTCCCGCCTTCGTTACGTTCTATAGCGGCCATAACACTGAAAAGTTTAGGAATAATTTGAGCGAATGCTTTATGCCACAAGCAAAGTTACAACGCAGAAGATAGCAATAAAATGCCACTCATTTCTAACATGAAGAAATTTGAAACGCAGCTATCGAGTGTAGTGCAGCAACCTCTCCCTTATTGGCTTCCTATTTTGATGTAAGAAAAGCCTCACAACCACAATAAAACATTAGATATCAATAATTTAGAATTAGTTTAAAAACAGTCCTATACTTGACCCGTTTCTTAAAATTAATAACTATTTATCTGTTCTTAATCAATAACAAACGATGCTCCACTTATATGAATTCAGACTCTTCTCTACATACTCAATGGTTAACTCACTTTCCAGCCGATATGCAACACCACATGGCAACGGTGTATCTGGAAACCATGACAGAAGATCTCGAAGTGTTAAAAGCGCATCTACACGAACCAAAACATTCACTCCAGACCGTGCACAAGATTAAAGGCGGGCTCGCACAAATAGGCTTAGAGCGTATTCATCAATCCGCTTTATTGACCGAACAATTGGGCCGATCTGATTCCCCCCTTTATCAAACGGCGTTAGAAAAACTCATCACCGATCTAGAGCTAAGCGTTAATGACGTCCATCATTGGGTTACTCAACATACATAAAGCGATTATCTTCCCTCAAAAAAATCTCAAGAGAAGCATTTAAGCTTCCGCTGCATTGAATTTTCTTACACGCTTTGACTGCACAAGGATTGACCCATGAGTTTTGACCGTAATCTGTGTAAAGTTCTGGTCGCTGACGATTCCAGACTGGTTACGAGTAGCGTGACCGCGATACTTCGACAACTCGATTTAAGTGACATCTATTACGCTTATAAACCTTTTGAGGTCATCAATCTTTGTAAGCAAATGCATTTTGATTTGGTGATTTGTGACTACAACTTTCAAACTCAGCTCAATGGCTTTCAGTTGTTAGAAGAGTTAAAGCACGCGCAAATTCTGCCTGCACATACAACTTTCGTTTTTTTGACCGGAGAAAATGATCACAAGATCGTACGTTCAATAGTGGACTGCGACCCTGATGACTACTTGCTAAAACCGTTTAATCACACCTTTTTTCGTAACCGACTGCTGTCAGCCATGAAACGCAGAAGCGTGCTACTACCGATTTACGAAAAACTGCGTGAGATGGACTTTGAAGGCGTGATTGAAGCCACCGATACCCTTCTTCCCTTTCATCCCGAATATTCAAAACTGATCAGACGTTACCGTGCGCATGCAATGGTGCAAAACAAACAGTTTTCTAGCGCCCGTAGCGAATACGAAAAGTTACTCAAAGAAGACAATTTTGACTGGATTAAAACTGCGCTCGCCAACACGCTAATCGAGACCGATGACCTAGAAAAAGCACAAGAAGTTCTGGAAAGCTTGAGCAGTAAAAAAGAGAACCCCTACTATCACGATGAAATGTCTAACATGGCGGTGCTGAGTGAAGACATTCCTAAAGCGATCAAACACCTTAAGCAATCGACCATGTTGCTGGATGCTGGTTCTGAGCGTGAACTGGTGATCACCAACCTCTCTTTAGCCAGCGAATCTTACGATGACGCGGTCACTTACATTAAGCGCTACTACGAAAAGAACGAAAATACCTTCCGAGGCGGCATCTTCACCAAACTGAATTTTGTGCGCTGCCACTTATATAGAGCACTCAATGCACCTTCAAATCAATGCTTTGAAAACCTCCTGTTTGGATTAAACCCACTGATTGGTGAAATAGAGAAGAACTCACAATTCAAAGCCCAATTTGCATTGATTGACGCGCACATCGCGCTGATTCGTGGTGATTTAAAAGCCGCTATTTCTCAAGTCAGAGCGGTACTAGCCAGCAATCAACTGTCGCATTTCTATGATCTTTACCATCTGTGCGTACTGCTCGAACGTTGTTCATTTTTAAGTGAAATGAAATCGATGTTGCCACGTGCTCGCCGAGCCATTGCCGAGGCGCAACATCCAAGTATTTTCCGAAGCCAAGTGCACATGCTCAAAAGCCTGGAAGTGCGCCTGCAAGAATCGCAGACCAAAATCGAGCAAATCAGAAGACAAATTACCGCTCAGAAGTCGATTTCAACCTCCTCAATCACGCCGCACTTTGATCGCTACTTTCAACTGCACGACCTTCTTCCTCACTCCAAGAAAATCTGTTTAGCGATTGTGAGGTTAGCCTCACTTCGCCCATTTGAGTATCGCGGCGAATACGCGATTTATCGTAAGCTCGAGCATTGTGACCGCGTAATACGAAACTTGTGTGATAACCGAGAATTACAATCCATTAAATACAACAACATGTATCAATATGCGAAACAGAACATCACGGTCAGCAATGGATGAATTAACGTTTTCTGTTTGTTAGTTTTCTGTCAGAGCGTGTTTTTACACAATTTTCTCTTCGTTAAGCGTTTCAATGGCTGCCGCCAACATTCCAAAAAATAAGACACTGATTTTCATTTTTGGAAAGAGTCATTTTCCTTCCTCTCAGCAAGGTTTTTCCTACAATCCTACTCATCCAATCGAGCTGTTGCCTGACAGCGTACTAGTTGAAATATTAGATGAGGTTCACTTTGAATAACGTTCTTATTATCGACGACCAGCCATTGTACAGCGAAGCGCTTGCTTCTCTTGTTGAAAATGCAATCAACACAGCTGAAGTAATCCAAACCACTGACAGTGCGGAAGTAATGGAGCTCGTTCGAAGTCAAAGGATTGATTTGATTATATTAGACGTAGTGCTTGGCGACCGAGATGGTATGCGTTTAGCCAAAAACATTTTAGCGACGGGCTATCGTGGACGACTGTTGTTTGTCTCTTCACGAGACTACTCTAGCCTTTCTAAAGCCGCTTACGAAATGGGCGCTAACGGCTTCTTAAACAAGAATGAAGCAAGAGAAACTATCGCCGATGCGATTGTGAGTGTGTCTCGCGGTTACTCGATGTTTAAGTCGACTCACACGCCATCATCGGGTGATGTGACGCTGTCAAACCGCGAAGCTATGGTGTTCCATTACTTAGCGCAAGGCTACTCAAATAAGAAGATTTCTGAGCAGCTTTCACTGAGCGCTAAAACGATCAGTACCTACAAAACACGTATCTTGAAGAAGTACCACGCAGACTCATTGATTGAGCTGCTGCATACTATCCCTCAGTCAGAAAACATTCAGTTTTGCCGCTAAGCACTGAGAATTAAGCACTCATGTATTTTGCAATGGCGCCAGTTAACAGCTGGTGCATTGCATCATGCCGGTGACTTTGTTTCATTTGCACCACAATCTTGGGCCAACCATTCGGGTAGTAAGATTCCGGTACTCGTATAAAGTTGTACCCTTCTATTGGCGCTTGATACTCAAGCAACACCGTTGCCGCACTCTTTTTCTTAATTAGCTTCAAAACGCTGCTTACATTATCTAACGCTGCAATTCGGTTAATCACCATACCGTGACTCTCCATTGCTCGCTTGGCAAGCTGCTCTTTCTCTTTCCAGCCGATGATTTCTAACATGATGAATGGTAATTGTGCAGCTTCTTCAAGAGTTGTAATCCCCAACTCTTCCGGAACCACAACCACTGCGGGTGCATAACCAATGAATTTCTGATGGACAGATTTCGGTAAGTCATCGTTAAAGTAATGAAGCTGCGCGTCCACCTTGCCTAGGATGATCTCTTCAACCGTGTACTCAGTAATGGTGGCCACTGAAATGTGCGCTTTAGGGAACAGCTCCATCAAATCCATTGCGAGCAAGTGACCAAATGAGTATTGAGCGGTTTGCGGTAAACAGACTGTGATGTCTTTTTCGTAGTTTTCTGGCTCAAACTCGCCACTAATTAAGCAGGTTTCAAGCTTTTCCAACGCGTCGGCAATTTTGGGCAGTTGACGCTTTAAATAGTCCGTCGGCTCCATGTGGTGAGGATGTCGGATAAACAGCTCATCGTTAAGCTGAAGTCGTAATCGGGCAAGGTATTTACTGATGGACGCTTCACTTTTCCCCATCGCTTTTGCAACGGGCTTGAGTTGGCGGTGCTTATCCAATAAGACAAGAATTTTGAGTAGGTTTAAGTCGAGATCTTTGTTCACACGCGACACCAGATGTAAGGTCAGAAAATAATTAGAGCAGCCATTGTTTGCTGGCTGCTCTAATATAAAAGACCACTCTTTCTGTTTGGTCAAATTAATCAAACAGTTATGTCATGGTTATGTCCAATCACTTGGCATTTTTATCAATAAAACTATTACTTACTGTGATTGTTGTCTGCGTTTTTTCATCTCATAGAGATCTTCATCCGCTCGAACGATAACATCTTGCAGTGATTCGTGTGATTCGTTTGCCGCAACGCCTGTGCTTACGCTGACTTCAATGTCTAACGTTTTAAGTCGGTTGTCTTTGACAACGCTACGTAACTTTTTCGCCAACATCGAAGACTGACTGATGCTGCACCCCGGCAAGATTGCGATAAACTCATCGCCCCCAGTTCGGACGAGATAATCGCTGGTTCTGAACACTTTACGCATCGCATCGGCAATGATCTCGATAACCTCGTCCCCAACGTGATGACCATAGCGATCATTGATTCGCTTGATCCTGTCGCCATCAATGGCAATGACGGAATAAGGGGCCGTTTTCAAGCGGCGTTTGAATTCGCTATCTTTAAAGACCCTGCGGTTAAGTAACCCAGTTAAATCGTCTTTTGTCACATTCGTCAGTGCCGTCGCCAGACGAAGTTTGCTCTCTTTGGATTCATGCGCTTTGTTGTAATACGCCAAGGTTGCCAAAAAGAAAATAACAAACAGAAAGCTGTAATCCACCATCACTTTACTGAACGGGTACATGTAGACAATCAAGTTGTTGTTGTCTGCCACAAAAGATTGAGTGTACGCGAACGATGGCCACGGATAACCCGAAAAATAGATCACCATTTGCTTGTTGCCATTGGAGATCTGTACGTCGACGGCTTTCCCTTCGTTATAAAGTGATGAAAGATAGAGCTGTTCCGAAAATTCGCCGACTAACTCACCTTGGAAATAAACCGGGCTCATGATGCTTATTGCCATGTCATCCGAGTAGGTGGTTTTAAACGGCAGAGAAAACAACACGCGATCAGTCAGTTGTTCTTTCCACGCAGCCAGAACGCAAGAGTAGTTGCTCTTGCACCAATCGACATCGAATGTGGCCTTCACACCTTCTAACGCTTTGATTGGTCGCTCTAAAATCAACTTGCTCCCAGTATAAGAGCGAAAGTACATAATGGCATTTTGTCGATTAAACGCATTCGATAAATACGCTTCGGCTTGATGCAGCGATTTGCGCGCGACGGCTTCAACGTAATTCAGCTTTTCGTACGGTGACAGCGAGTAAATCGCGTCTTGGAAGCTGAACTCAGTTTGAGCTTCCACTTCATCCACGCTCAAGCCTTTGTATTGTTCGAGCTTCGCTTCCGTCAGCAGCCCCATTAAAATGACTTTTTGCTTTATTTTGGCTAGGTTATTTGCGTATGTGTTGAACTGCTTTACCTCATAAGAAATCAACACAGCGCCAATCATCATTGTTGAAGTTGCAAACAGTAACGTCGCCACAAAGAAAGACAGCGCGATGCTTTTAAATGTCATGGTGTCTCCTTAGGTCCCCGCTACTCTCGTTAGCTCGACAATGTTCTTTACGTTAAATTTATCCAGTACGCGGCGTTTATAAGTGCTGACGGTTTTATCGCTAATCGACAACACGGACGCGATATCTCGATTGGACTTGCCTTGCAGCAAATACTTCATCACGGCACTTTCTCTGCTCGAAAGTTGCGGCATTTCTCTTACTTCGTTCGCGACTTGCTTAAATTTAAAGAAGGTATAGCCCTTCACCACCGCTTCGATAGCGTCTTTCAGAATGTCGTGATTTTCCGATTTGCACACATAGCCATCTGCGCCAGATCGAAACGCCATTTGACTGTACATTTGGCTGGTTTCCGCCGAGAAGAAAATGACCTTGCCTTCATAACCGTGGGATTTGATGCGTTTGTAGAAATCAAAGCCGTCGCAATCGGCCAAGTTCACATCCAAAATCAGCAGTTCAATGTTGCTCTCTTTTAATGTCTTAAATGCAGACTTAGCTGACGTTGCGGTAAACACTTCATTGGTCATCCCCAGCTCTTTCAGTAAGGATTTGATTGCAACGCAAACTAGAGGGTGATCATCAAAGATCAAACAATTCATTTTATTCATATCTTTCATTCAGTATGGTTATTGCTTCTAAAGGCATGGGTTTGTCGATGTAGAAACCTTGGCAAAGGTCAATTCCGTATTCACGCATCACTTGAAGCGTGACTTCATCTTCAATTCCTTCCGCGACGAGCCGTATGTTCAAACTTTTCGCCAGCGCACAGATGGCGACAACAATGTTGCGTTTTTTCATATCGCACTCGACGCCTTGCACAAACGAGCGATCTATTTTGAGCTCGTTGAACGGCAGTTGAGCCAGTTTTTCAAACGTCGATGAGCCGGTGCCAAAGTCATCAATTGAGACGGTGACGCCGTTCATTCTTAGCTTGAGTAAGTTCTTGTACAGAGATGCACTGGTTTGGAACGTGTCTCGCTCTGTAATTTCAATGGTGATTTGAGAGGGTTCAATCTCGTTCTCAAGGCATTGCTGCAAAAAGCGATGTGAAAACTCCGGTTCTTCCAAGTTTTCATGATCAACATTGATGGATACTTTTTGCGTCAAACCCCGATGCTTGATGTCATAAATCGCGTTATTCAAGACGGCTTGGAACAACTCGGCAGAGAGATGACAACGTTCAACAATCGGCAGAAAGTGGTAAGGCGACAACACGCCATAAATCGGATGACTCCAACGCGCGAGCGCTTCATAACCAAGCACCTCTCCACTTTGCGCATCCACTAGCGGTTGGTAATAGTTTTTCACTCGCCCTTCACCCAACGCGAATAAGAACTCTTGATCCTGCACTTCAATGGGTTGAATAAACGTCGCCTTTTTGGTTTTTTCACCTTTCATTAGACTCAGCAGTTCAACCACTTGGTTTTCGTCATACGGCTTAGGCAGCTTTCCTAACACCTCAAAGCTAAACCCTTCGCACATGGCACGTACCGCAGAGATGATGGTCAGCTCCATCGCACTGACTAACACAACTTGTCCTTGGTATTGAATCTGATCGAGCATTTCCATCATGTCGATGCCGTCTTTTCCTGGCATCTGGATATCGCAAAAAATCACATCAAAATGCTGATGTTGCGCACATTGAATCGCATCATCGACACCGTTGAAGGACATTACTTGCGCACAATAGCGATTCAATATCTGCGTAAGTATTGTGGTTTGTAGTGGATGGTCATCAATCACCATCACATTAAGCTGTGTATTCATTCATCTCTGCCCAATAGTCTATATTGTCGATCTCCTGCTCGATTCGTAAAATTAACTCCGCGGCTCGCCTGTCAAACTCCGCCGCGGTGACTCGCTCTGCCTCAATGCAAAGCTCAGTCAGCATGCTGATTCCAATTGCCCCAACCGCACCTTTGATGCCGTGGATAACCCGTTTTTTATCTCGCTCAGTCGAGGCAGCTTGTAGGTTTTCAATATCCGTTGCCATAGATTGGCTAAACACACGCGCAATTTCTTTTGCGTCTTGCGTTTTAAAACGCTTAATCCAATCCGGTAATCGGGTCTTTTCTTTCTTGCCAATAAATGGCACCAAAACGGTTTTCAATTTGTTGAGGTCGTAAGGCTTGTAAAGTACATCATCAATACCGATGTCTTGTGTGCGCTCACTGGCAAGGCGAGCATCCTCCGCCGTCACACCGATGATTGGCAGCGATTTGAAACCAGACGCCCTCACATGTTTGATCAGTTCATAGCCATCCATTGCTGGCATGTGAAAATCGGTCAGCAGCAACACGACGTTTTCATCTTGGTTGATGTACTCCCAAGCCTCACGGCCGTTGTTCACAATCACAGGTTCGATACCAAGCTCACGTAGCTGCATTGAAATCACGCTTTGGTTGATTGGGTTATCTTCCGCAACCAATACCGTTCCGAGAATCCACGAAACTTCTTCGGACTTAAGCTCGTCCAACTTGGTCTCTTGCTGCGTTTGGCTAAGCAAATTGAACAGCGCATCTGGGTATTGAAGCTCTCGCAACGTGAGACTACCGAGAATTTCTCGATCATCGCGCAGCATCACACCATCAAAGCCCGCTTCGTTGTCTTGTGCGGCGTAAAGGTTCGCCATACTTCTTGCCAGTGTTGCTGGCTGCATTTTCCATGCGTCACACCACTGACGAATGCTGAGTGGCAATGCCTCGCTGTAAGTCCAGTTCAAACACACTTCTGGTTCTGAATCACAACGCTCAATTGGCAATTTGACAGTTATCGTCGTACCCAAGCCGAATTGTGAATCGATGCAGAGCACGCCGCCCATACACTCGATCAATCGGTCAACGATGCTCAGCCCTAACCCTGTGCCGCCATATTTGCGCGTAATGCTGTCATCCGCTTGAACAAACGGGTTGAGAATGCCTTCGAGTTGACCATCCGTCATACCGATGCCCGTATCTGCAACTTTCAAAATAAGCTGCTTTTCGTGCAGGATGACACTGATTCCGATCTCGCCTTCTGCTGTGAATTTCACGGCATTTGAGAGGAGATTGGTGGTGATTTGCACTAATCTCAGTGCATCGATTTCAATGAACGCATCCGAAAACGGCTTGATCGTAACTTTGTAATCCAAACCTTTCGCAAGCGCTCTTGGCTCGAAGCTTCTAAACACATCGCACAAAGTTTTGAGTAAGTCGGTTTTAGCGGGAGCAACGGTTAACTGCCCTGCTTCTAGCTTTGAGTAATCCAACACTTCGTCTACTAACACATTCAAATGATTGAGTGACCGCATGGCCTGAGCGATCAACTCGCGATTTGAATCGGCCGTCACTTGGCGATTCAGCAAATCGAGGATGCCGTGCGCCGCCGATAATGGTGTTCTTAACTCGTGACTCATGGTCGCTAAAAAGTTTTCACGGGCGCGCACTGCAGTTTGTGCTTCTTTTTGCGCATCAATTAACGCCTGCTCACGCTCTTTTTGCTGGGTAATGTCTTGAATCACCGTCAGCACAAACTTCTTCTTCCCGCTTGGAGACGCGATGGTTTTACGCTCTCGATACACATGTTTAATACCGAGTTCGCACCCCGCAGACGCGACCTCTTCCGAGATGCGTTGTCCGCCAATTACAGTGGCCAATTCATCCGAGTTGTTCACAAGAGGCGCATTAGTCGAGCAGCTTTTCAGCTTACATTCTTGGCATTGCTTGCTCTTATAGTTGGCACAGTTGCTCATTTCCAACTGGTTATCTTCACCGTGAATAAACACCAAGCTGTTAATTTCTTGAATGATGCCCATCAGCCATTGTTTTTCCGCTTCTTCATTGTTGGCATTCAGCTCAGCTAATTTCACCTTTAGACGTAGGTGCGCAAGAATGAAATACGCGGCAGCAAACATCAGAGAAAAAGTGACCGCACCTGCCAAGAAAAATTTTGCCATTTGCTCGTCGTCGTAGCCATAAACTAGGTTGAAGCTTCGGTGCGAGCGCAGAAGTTTTTCTATCTCATTTGAATCAATGGTTTCGATGATGCTGTTGAGCATGTGTTGGAGCTGCGTATTGTGTTTTGCAACTGCAAACGCATTCGAGAACGTCAGAACGTCTTGCTCATTGATCACCAAACCATCGACCTGGTCTTGTGCAATCATGCTATGAACAACGTCATCCGGAATGTAAGCCACGTCCAAAACGCCTGATTTCAAATCTGCAAGCAGCTGTTTTAAATCGTCATAACGGTCAAAACGATCCTGTTGCCACACACCTAAGTGCACCAACCCTTGTTTCTTTAAACTCAGTAGAATGCCCGCTTTTTCTGGCGATGACTTGTCGCGCTCGCTCTCTTCTGCTTGGATAGAAACGTAATTGCTGTGCATGAATGGTTTAGTGATCAGCCAGTCTGACTTAGGGACTGGGCCCACATAAGATACCGGGACAATATCGGCATCAAACGCCGTCAACCCATTAGAAAGACTCGACGTCGGTTTCACATAGCTAAAGGCCAAACCCGTACGCGACTGAATTAAGTCGATAAAGTCTGGGAAGAATCCGTCCAGCTTACCCGTGTGCGAATCTCGATAAAGAAATGGATACGCTTCATCACTGCTGCTGTACGTGATCGTTAAGTTACTTTTATGATTACGACGGTACGCCACCAGCAACTTGTCGTTGATGTGATACGGGTTTTTTGATGCCACCGAACGAATGTTTTTACCGCTCTGCTCCCATTCAAGAATTTTGTCGATGTTGTCGATCAGTTTCTGGTTGTCTAGTGAGGCGATAAAACTCACCTCCTCTTCTTGCAGCCAATTCGGAATATCGACAATTCCTTTCACAATATCATTAGCATCAAGGTATTCGGTAATGCCCACATAGGTGTAAATCAACGCGTTAGCTTTGCCGCGTCGAACGTCATCAAAGGCTTCTAAACGCGTTTTCACATAGATAATGTTGTCGATGCCCTGCGAAGTTAGATTGTCGCAGTACACGCTACCTTCCACACACACCCATTTGATATCGCGAATATCACGATCTTTGTAGCTAGCATCGCGATACCAAGCAGCGATGGTGCTGGAGAAAAAGGGTTTCGAGAACAGAAAACGCTTCTCTCTTTCTGGCGTTTTGCTAAAACCCACAGCGCCATCAATCACACCGTTTTCAACATCGTTAAGCAACGGCGGAATGTGTTGATAAGCGCGCAGTTCTAGGTTGAGCCCAAGAACCTTAGCGATGTTAGAGAGATAATCGAGGTTGATGCCGTAAAATGGACCGACACTGTCTACAACGGAATTTGAAGAGTCGTTTTGTGTGATAACGCCGACTACGATGCTGTCTTTTGTATTTTCTTTCGCAAGCGCATTAAAGGAAACCGCAAGACTGGCTACGGTTGCGGTAAGTATGATTATTTTTCTTAGAATGCTGAACATAAATGCTTCCTCTAATTGGAAAGCCAGACTAAATTGATCAGCAAAAATGTCAAATTTCGAACTTTAACGAAATAACCACTAACTATATGTTTTTAATTGATTAATTAAAAATAAGTAAGGACATTCTGACAAGATATTCCACCTTTGACTACACGATATTTGCGTTCAATATCTCAACAGTAAATGTTCTGTGTTTCAACCAATAAACAACTGGAAAGTTGGAAAACGCGCCATCAGATTATTCTCAAGACTTAGCCAGTTGATAAGTCTTGTTTATTTAGTAAAAAGCTCAGCCACAGGTAAAACAGTCCTGTAGCCGAGCTTAATTTTACAACAGACAATCTCAGTTTTGAGGTGCCGTGTTATAACTCAGGGAGACGTGTGTTTCCCTATATTGATACCAATGTTCTTATTTGACGAGTTCGATATCACCCATCGTCCAGCTCTTATCGAACATTTTCTCTGTTGGGCCGTAGAAGCGGAAATACGTAAACCAACCTTCTCCTGGGTTCGTTTGTACCCAGTTGTTCTCATAACCTTTCACTGGCTTTGGACCGTAGTAAACGTCAATCGAACCGTCAGAATTAACTTTTAAATTCTTACGAGAAGAAATGTCTGGTGAGCCTGCATCGTTGATGATCATCAGGCGATTGTTTTCATCGTAAACCGTCGTCGACCAGAAGTTTGACGCAGGGACATTCGCTGGAACATGCAGTTTGTAGGTATGTTCACCTGAAAGCCAGTTGCCATCACTATCTTGATACGTCACTAAGTAACGCTGACCAAAGCCTGGAATCGTACTCTTCATACCGCGAGAAACCGTGATCGCTTCGTAGAACCAAGCCGCACGTTCATCAAGTTCATCGTAGTTTTCGCTTCGTTGGTCAAGTGACACACTGATGGCATCTTTCCAATTCGTGCCTTTCCAGTACGGCTGTGTAAAACGCTTGGTGTAATCATTTGATTGCGCCATTGCTCGGCCGACTTTACTTGCTTCAAGCAGAATTTTCTTTTGCTCTTCTGTTGGGTTAAACGGCTTACCCTTCTCGATACCTAAGAACTTCAACTGAGCCATAACAAAACGATCGCGTTCTTCCACTGGGTTTTCTTGGATGATTTGATGGATGGTCTTCCAGTATTCCAAGCCATCTTTTGGAATATGCGTCCAATCAATTTCCGGCACTTGAGCAACCGGGATTTTACGACCTAGTTTGCCATCGGCGTATGGTTGCGTTGTGATGTTTGGCACCACTTGTTTCACTACGCGACCAACATCCGGTTCAAGAATACGGATGCCACCATATACAACATTGGTCTTCGGTCTAATTACGTAATAGCCTTTTGGATTTAGATCTTTGTATTTTTCACCCGGTGGCACAATCAAGTATTTACCACCTTTACCTTTATCTGGGCCCAATAAGCTCAAATCAGACAGTACGCGCTGATGGACATCAAGCATCATGCCCGCCATCTTAGCTTCAGGGAGGTTAATAATTAGCGGGCCTGTCTTTTCTAGGTTCCACGTACCGATAACATAAGGCGTTGTGAAGTTGGCGGTAATAATGCCTTGTTTTTGCTTAAGGGTATTGAAGAAGCCCATTTGACCTTCTTCAAATTTAAAATCATTACGACTAACGTTCAGCCATTCCATAATACTTGAGGCAGGGATTCCCCAAAGATAAGCTTGGGTTGCACGCTGAAAATCCATTTCATTCAACATGTTTTTCATTGTTTCTTGTGTCGGAAAATCTGATTCAAATTTCAAATCACCCACGCGGCTTGGAACCACCGTTTCTTGTGCAAAGACAGAGGCAGACAGAAGCATGCTCGTCACTGCTACTGCTAAAATGCGCTTTTTCATATGGAAGTAATCCTTATCTTATTAGATGGTGTTGCTCAAATTAGAACAAGTCTTTTCAAGTCTAGATTAATGTTGAACCGATTATTCTTTGTTCATATCTCAAACCCACCATCATCATAAGGTTCATAGATAAGGAGATAAATTGACCATTTATTATTGGTAATATACCAATTTTGGTATAAGTTAATTTATGCAAACACGGATACGCCTTACACCACCAGAACGTAATCGAATGAAAAATAAAGATAAAAACAAAAAGCCGTTACATAATTTAGATTTGAATCTGCTAAAGATTTTTAGAGTAGTATCGGAAGAGAAGAAAACAGTCGCCGCAGCCAAGAGGCTCAACATCACTCAACCTGCTGTCAGTCGGGCGATGGCACGTCTACGTGAGCATTTTAACGACCCACTGTTTGTGCGAACGAGGTATGGATTAAAGCCTACGGACAAAGGACAACTTTTATCCGATAGCTTACCTAAAATAATGGATGATTTATCGAATCTCATTTTAGAGCTTGATGAGTTTTCGCCAGAAAGCAGTTCCGCGAATATAAAAATCGCAATTAATGGATTTTTTGGCGTCTCCTTCCCTGCTAAATTGCATTTAAAGTTATTAGATATCGCTCCTAATATCACAATAGAAACAGAAAGTTGGAGCTCAAATACCATTAGTAAACTGATTAATGGTGAGTTAGATTTGGGAATCAACTACCCTCTAAACAATGTCCCAAAAGAACTACAAACCAAGCACCTTGCCACCGATGAATTTCAGATATTAGCGAGAGATGCACACCCTTTATCAGATCAAGCGCTCGATTGTAATGACTTAAGTCTATACCCAATTGTCACTGCCATCGTCCCAGATTGGAATGAGAACAGAACGCTTATTGAGTGCTGGGCAGAGCGTGAAAACATTGAAACCGAAACCGCTTTTAGGTCCAGTTCCATTTTGTCTCTATTAGAAGTGATTTCTGAGACAGATGCTCTATTCCCCACATCTGCGTTTCTTTCAAGAAAGCATCTTTCCGGACTCAAAAGTTTGTCACTCTCTCCACAACTAAAAGCCTCCTTCAAAGGCGAATCTCAAGATATTTACCTATACATGCACTATCGCCATCGCAATAGTCCTATTTATAAATGGCTGATTCCAATAATTGAAAGCACACTTTCATCCATTAACGATAATTAGTTGTTTTTCAAAGCCTTTCGATTCTCCTCAGTGGTAACGTTTCATTTATCGGTGAGATATTAATATTTGATATATTCTGTATAACATCAACGAAGTTAATTGATCTTTGGTTTAGAGGTATATTGATTAAGCAATCAATATTAAAATAACAACAGACCATAACTTTGATGACTAATAAAAAACTGGATTTAAACTTAATCCAAACATTTTTAATTGCTGCAGAATATCAATCATACACCAAAGCAGCTGAGCACCTTGGCGTGACGCAACCAGCAGTAAGTGCTTCCATTAGGCGCTTGGAAGCACTAATTGAATACCAACTCTTCACCAAGGTAGGACGTTCAATTTCCCTGACTTCTAGAGGGCAGAACTTGCTCCCCAAACTAAGGCAAGCACTGTGTATGGTAGAGAATGCATTGTCCATTTCGCCTCAATTTAAGGTTTACTGCTCAGAGGTATTTTCGGGTAGTTTATCGTCGATTAACAACGTTTCTATTCACGAAGCTGTCGCGACAAAAAACTTGTTACTGGAACTGCTTCATCAGCAGAAAATTGCGTTAATCATTGATTCAATCAAGTCTGATGATTCTACACTGGTCAATGAGGTGATTCACGAAGAGCCAAATGTCGTCGTATGCCGCAAAACACATCCGAGAATAAATGGACAAATCAATACCAAGCAGTTTTTTAAAGAGAAACACTGCGTGCTGACTGATGAATGGGCTGTGAATCAAACGACCAATCACAACCAATACCTAAATAACGTACAAGTCGAAACCGTGGCATCTTCTCTTTCTGGCGTCGTGTTAAACGTGATTGAGAGTGACAATATCGCGATAATCCCCCACTCTTTTGCAATGAAATGGAAGGAACAGCTAGACTTACAAGTGATTGACTTGCCCATTGAGTCAAACCTTGTCACCTACCATTTCATTTATCACAAAAGAGAAAAAAACAACCTGCACCACAAGCGTATTCGAAACAACATCAAAGAAACGCTAAAACCATTTTACAAATCTTAGCTCTTTGCTTATTCCCGATGCCAAGAACCATACAGTTGTATCGGTAAGCTAGGCGCGGTTATCTAGCGGCTTTACCTCGTGTACTGATAATAATTGTATAGACAGAACAAAAGCGATGGTGGCTAAATTCGTTTTTAAATAACAGAGCTTTTTAAACTGCAAAGATATCGCGATTAAACTTGATGATATTTTTTGTTTTTACAATCATAGCTTAGCAATTCGTATGTATTTCTAATATCCAAGTATTTTTCATAATGTAGATAGGCAATGATTCTAGCGTCTGTATTAAACATCAATACGTTTAATGCATTTATTGAATCATATAAATCTTTACCATCAACACCTGACTCTTTATAGCAGCTATTTATATAATTGAGCTCTTTGTAGAGTTCGCTAGCAATCAGCGGATTTTCTAACCTATCTTTTGCGAAATCATAACTTAATATACTTGTCGCGTATTGGATATAACGTAACATAAACTCTTTATCAGCTTCTGTTACTTCTAGGTGGTTAACGACTTTATCGACATCATCTCTGATATTATTTTTATTTAAGTCGATGCCTAATAAAGTGTCAGAAACATCTTTGAGTATACGAGGGTTATATACATACTCCTCTAGTTGGGCGCTCATCGCTGGTTTTTCTACTTCAGCATAGGAATGGTAAGCGTTACCAAAAAACAAAAATATCGACACGAAAATATGTTTACATTTCATTGATTGAGACAACTAATTTATACATTACAGAAATAATATTCACAAAAATAAAAGCTTAGTGAAAACTAAGCTTTTAAATACCACATAAGATTGAGCACATGAATATTAAAATTACAACAGCAAATAGTGGATTGCTCATTACTCTATAGTTAATACAACTCGACGGTTACAGCCTGACAGCTTATTCTCGTTCACCTTACATATAGGTGCAGACTCCCCAAAGGCCTTTTCCACGATTCTGTTGCCAAGCCCCAGATCTTTCTTTAAATACTTTGAGGCAGTGCTTGCACGTCGAAGGGATAAACTTTTGTTGTAAGCCTGGCTTCCGACATCATCCGTGTGCCCTTCAACGAGAATACGTTTGTCTTCGTTAACCAGTTCTAAATACTTTGATATAGCTTGTTTATGTACGTTTGTTAGATAGTGCTCATTAGTATCATAGTGTAGAACTAACGACATTGAGTTCTTATCAAATGTGCAACTTTCCGTGGCGTTTGTAGCTTCAACCTTTTCAATTTTTTCATCTTGCACAATGGAAAGATCCTCATTAATTACTGATGCGAGTTTTCCATCCACCTGAGTAATTTTTGTATCAGAGCTTTTCAAAACTTTTGAAGTAACATAGTTTTCACTTTGGTTGATACAATTAGCGAGCGCGACATTTGAAGTAAAAATAATCGCAAATGGTATTAACTTTTTCATTTTAATCTTTTAATCGTCCTGTTTCTTCGTTAATCAGATTTAATATATATTTGTAAACGTCTTTACCATTTTTCGCATGATAAATGTTTTTCTCACCAACGCACTCACCGAAACCATCATCTTTTTGTACGTTGTAGTTAACACCTATTACGCCCATGGTGACCTTGGTTTTTTCACCCTCTAGCTTCGCATGTTCACTTTGAAACTTATTTTCTTTACTAGATATTCTTTTCTTAAGGCTTTCACACAAACCATGCTCACCCACTAATGACTTTAAGAATTTGTCATAAACCTGATAATAATAAGTTCGCCCATCATACTGGTCTACGTAATATTTAGTCACGACGTCATACTTATCTCTATAAGATCTATTTCTATTCAGTCCCATCGGGAATTGCACATCTGTATCTGCACCATCAGAAAGAATAATAAACACTTGCTCTGGGTTTCGATCTTCCTTTTTAACTTTATCCGCTTCTTTCGCCGCAGCAATTAAGCCGAGCCATGATTGAGTACCGCCACCTCTTGCTGGCATCACTTTGTTGGAGTTTAGAATATCAATAAATTCCTGATATTTATCAGTCAGAGGGATATCCTGCGACTTATTATAATCACTAGCATAGTGCGGCTTTTGCTCTACTACAGACTTATCAAACATCTTATCGACAATGCTTTCAAATGACGCTTCAGTGTGAGAAAACTCACTTGCATAATCGTATAACTTCACTCGACCAGCGCCTTTATCGAACTTTGCGTTGTAGGCGTTATACGTTAAAAGCGCAACTCGACTTTTCTTATCCGGACCGGTTTTGAAGTTCTCCAACTCTTTAACGACTCTGGTAATCGTATCTTTTACGACCTGCATTTGAGTCTTGTTTCTTTCACCATACCATGGGTTACTCATCGATTGACTGGTATCCAATATAAAGTAGATATCAACGGGCTGAGGTAGGTATTTTCTCGTAATCGAGTCACCAGAGACCTTGAACTTGGGTTCTACACCAATTTCGTTGTGTGAGATCCACGAGTCATGCTCCGCAGTCGCGACAACGGTGAAGTCAGCAAATGGTGATAGCTCATTATTCCGTTGAACACAGCCATCTTTGTATTCACACTTTTTGGTGGATACGCTGATCTCGATATCGCTGATGTTGTCAGTAATGTATAAATCAACAATTCTCTGCGCATAGTCCTGGTCGTCTTTATTGTCTTTACCAGGGCTTGCGATCAAAGCAAGACTTGCTACTTCCGCCGCTTCTTCGATTTTGGAGTGCGCAAGTAAACGTTGTGTGTAACCGACAGAAAATGAGAAAGTGATGATTAATATAGGGAGAAACGAAACAAATATGATTCCAGCCACTCCTTTCTGCTTAGTGAAGCCCTTCATATTAAATCCTTGCAAATGAGTATGAACTGGTCACAACCTTGATCGGCTCACCACGCATTACACCGATGATATTGAAAGGTGTTTTGTAGCATAGAGATACGTGATAAAGCGGAAGACGTCGGTTCTGTGTCGTCAGTGGTAATAGCTTCTTCGCTTCTGCCACCGTGATTTCCTTCAGATCTGGAAAATTGCAATCTTCTGTTTTGCCTTTGAAGTTGGTAAACGTAACGAGCTTAGTGTCCTTTTCTTCTAACGAGAGCTCCGTGATTCTCATGCCTAATTCGCTGGCATCAAAATCTGGTAACGTACGTTTCAGCATGCCTTTCGCCATGTAAAACGCGTTATTTACTTGTGCCTCACAATGTCTACCGTTCTCACCACAAATATTAAGTTCGTTGGCGAACAACTGTCGACGCTCGCTTATGACGCTTACGATGGAATAAACCACTCTATCCAACTGCCCTTTCTTGTTTACTGCGATCGTGTAGTTGATATGCATGGCAATGATTGAACCAAAAAAGAGTAATACCAATGCGAGTTCAACGATAAAGGCTCCGGTTTGTTTCGACTTAGCCACCACAAGTGATCTCCTCACCTAATTTGAAAGTGCATCGTTCATATTCTTGAACTGCGACCATCTCTCGATTAATGCTCATGCTTGGCATAACAAAGTTAAACAAAGGGTGATAAGTGAAACTCAATTGATAGATGGCTATCGGCATATTGACTGAGTTCGCCACTGCATCGCCCTTTTTAACATTGGGGCAATCATCTAAGGCTTGGCCGCTACGGTTACATTGAACAAAATCAGACAAATTTTTAAAGTAATAGACCGATGCAGATACCGATGAATGGTCAACAACCTTCGACCATAAGGCACCACCGCTAGATTCTAGTTTGGTTTTGACCACATCTTGATAGTCCACTTTTTCCGAGTTGCTAGAACTACCTTGTTTTTTACTACTCATCACAGCTGTCGTCAGCGCATGGTCGGTTACACCCATCGAATACGTAAGTACAGACAAGTCAAACCAGGTAAATAGCACCATGATCAAAACGGGTAAGCCCATCGCAACTTCGACCGTCAAACTTCCTTTTTGAGACTTGATCATAATTCAACGTACCTTTTCTTCGTGTAATCAACGACAAAAGCACCTTTGATATTCATGTTTTCAAGAAACTTCTTTGCATCATCTATATCGCTAAACTCACCAACGCAATAACGCTTCCATAAGCCGTGAGTGTAGGAATACACTTTGCCATAGTTGCCTTTCAGGTAATTTAGGTAATCTGACGGAATGACTTTATAGGTTGCTAATACTTGAATTCGATAAATTGACGGCGCTTTAGGACGTAAGTTTTGCGGGTCTAATACTGAGCGCGCTACGTACTTTGGTTTCAAATCGACAGATTTCGTATCCATTTCCATATTTTTCTTTTCCTTTGACTTCGCGACCTGTTTGGGTGGAACTTTTGTATCTATTTTTTTATTCAGAGGTTTAACGCTCTTCATGAGCTTTTTCAGTTTGACTCGTGCGTCTTGCTCGCTACTGTCGTGTTTCAAAACCTCCAACGCCACATCCGGACGATTAGACCGAGTCGACGCCAAAAGGAGATTTGAACGTACCTTTTCATCATTTGGATTGGCAGCAAACAAGCCATAGAGCAGTTCCATTGCGGGCTCTGGTCTGCCTTGCAGCATCATCACTACCGCAATATTGTTGTTTGCCTCACGATCTGATGCGCCATTCTTCTTACTGTCATTGAAGTGAGAAATTGCACCATCGTAGTCTTTTTTACGCGCAAGTATTTTGCCTTTTAGAAGGTAGTAATCACCCTCTGGACCACCATTATCTAAATACTCTTCTAAGTAACGTTCACTCGCATCGTAATTGGATTTTAAATATTCAAGCTTAGCTAAGATATAAATAATATCTGGGTCTTTAAGATCCTTTTTCTCTAGAGTGTTTATGTATAACTCAGCGGATTTTTGGTCTTTATTATCCAAATATAAATTGATCAGTTTTATCTTATAACTCGGGACTTCGACTAAGTTCGCTTTATAAAATTCAATAAGCTGTTCAGTTTGACCAGAGTTAGTCAGTAATTTTTCTTTTGTTACTAATTCTTGATTGATAGTTGAACAGCCACTTAAAAAAAGTAACACCAAAAGAGAGAAATAGTTTTTTATATTCATTATCCTAGCATCCTCATTATCCCTGGCGCTGCGATTAGAACAACAATAGGAATCATGATAAAAGCGATCATTGGGATCGACATTTTTGCCCCCATCTTGCCGATTTTCTCTTCCAGTTCGAGCATGTTTATTTCTCGAATATCAGAAGCAAGAGAGGCTAACACTGCACCCACGGATGACCCGTACTTTAAGCTTTGAGTAAGCGTCATGACGAAGCTTTGTGCTTCCGTCGTTGGGACTAAGTCGTAAAACTCGGTGAGAGCTCGGTCTAACCCAACAATTTTGGCCCGTTCTGACGTTTTCTTAACGACATAAGCAAGGTTTTCATCGACCGTTTTTAGCTCGTTCGACAAGTAATCCAAGCTTGCTTCTAACGTCATCCCTGTGTGTACACAAACGTTCATCAAATCCAGTAAGAAAGGCAGCCGACTACTTACATGTCGCACGTTTGCATTCCCTCGCGATGAGATATACATATCCGGCGCGATCAAACAAACAAGCATAGAAAGCGAGAATGAAATAAACGCGGAGGAAAACTCCATCTCTCCTTGAATGTAGGAGTAGCCAATAAACGCCAAACAAAAAACCAAGGGTATAATTTTCAATAGATAATAGGCTTGAGCAATAAACTCGCTATGAATACCTGCTCTAACCAAATTATTTTTTGTTTCTTCTTTATTAAAAGACAATCGAGAAAGATGTAACGATAATTTGTCAACAAAAGGCGTTTTTTCTTGGGTTGAGTCAATAATCTTTTTTGTTGAAATATTTGCCTTGGTTTTATCAAACACCTTTAACGAGTAATACGCGGCAGATAACGAGATAATTAAACCGAGCGCTAAGAAGATTAACTTAATATCAACCATTACCTAACTCCTCTTAATATCATGTAGATAAAGAAGAACCCAATAGCTTCACTAACCAAGACGTAATAAAAGATGGGCTTTCCCCCTTCTTCAAACATTACGAAGTTATAGTTTTCCGGGCTGGTAACTTTCAAAATCATGATAAAGATAACTGGCAACGCCGCGATAATTTTTGCTGATGCGCGCGCTTCCGACGTCAACGCATTTTTCTTTTTCTCGATTGCCCTCGCTTCAAACATGATTCGGTTGATGCGGTTAATCACGTCTTTTAGCTGCCCACCTCGACTTAAGTTGATTCGAATTGTTGCGGCAAAGAAAAAGTACTCAACGTAAGGAAACGAAGCTGCACTTCGTGCCAATACATCGTCTGGGTCTTCGCCAATCAGAAGTCGTTCTGACATCTTTTTGAACTCTTCGCCAACTTCATTATCAAGCTGAGTTCCTACGTATTCGAACGCATGGACAATACTTTGTCCCGAAGAGAGCGCACCCGACAATATGTTTAGTGCATCTGGAAAGTTATCCTTGAATCGCTGCGCTTGGATACCACTTAATTTGAGGATAAACATCACAAATAATATTGGTTCTAACGCCAGCAGCACTTTCCAGTACTCAAACATAAAAAACCAGTCATTAACGCAGTAAACCGCTATCGAAGACGCAGCGATAAAGCCGATCAGTTTTAGTCCTGCATTTGGGCTCAGCAGCTTTTTCAGCTGCTTAAATTTGTCCTTTACTTTCTTTTTATAGCTAACATCAAAACTCTCCGAGTCGATAACCGCTCGGGAGCCAGTAACGCCCTCGAATGTATTGGACTGTTCAATGATAGACGTGATTTCTTTTTGTCTTTTCACATGACCAATAAACAGGAATAACGCGACAGCAACCCATAGTGAAATGACGATCAGCATCATGAGAACAACTCCTGAAGTGCCCCATCTAAGCCGAAGAACTTAGCTCTCTCATAAATCACAGAACGCTTAGAAAGACCTGGCGTTCGGAATTCACCTGAGATTTTTCCTTCATCACCTACGCCATTGTTCTCAAAGCGGAAAATATCTTCCATCACCACGCTGTCCCCTTCGAGGCCAACAATCTCACTGATGAACAATATTTTACGACTACCATCATGCAGTCTTCGTACTTGGACGATCAGATCGACCGCACTCACGATAGTGCGACGAATCGCCTCAAGCGGTAGGCTTGCTGTAGCCATCATTACCATACTCTCGACACGCGCAATTGCATCACGAGGGGTGTTCGCGTGCAGTGTTGACATAGATCCATCGTGACCGGTGTTCATCGCTTGAAGCATTTCAAATGCCTCACCGCCACGACACTCACCGACGATGATTCTGTCTGGTCGCATACGAAGGGCGTTAATCACCAAATCTCGGGCGGTAATTTCACCAGTACCTTCGACGCTTGCTTGGCGCGTTTCCAAACGCACAATGTGCGGCTGCTGCAACTGAAGTTCGGCAGCATCTTCAATGGTGACAATACGTTCACCACTGCCGATAAAGCCTGACAAAGCGTTCAGTAGTGTTGTCTTACCAGAACCAGTACCACCTGAAATAAGAATGTTGCACTTGCAGTGGCTCGCAATGGAAAGTAGCTTCGCCATTTCAACGGACAGCGCGCCAAACTGAACCAAGTTTTCCAACTTGATTTTTTGCTCTTTAAACTTACGAATTGAGATTGAAGTACCATCAATCGCAAGAGGTGGTATTACGATGTTTACACGACTACCATCTTCTAAACGCGCATCACAGAGCGGTTTCGATTCATCAATTCGACGCCCTACATTGGATGCAATGCGCTTGGCGATAGTATTGAGCTGCTTTTCATTGACGAACTGGATTGGCGACTTCTCTACCTTGCCGTTGATTTCGATGAAAATATCTGACGGGCCATTGATCATAATGTCCGAGATATCATCGTTATCAACCAACGCTTGAAGCGGTCCTAAACCTTTAAGTTCATCCAGTAGTGCTTTGACGAGATCTAAACGCTTCAAACTGCTGATTTGCAGTTGCTTTTTCTCGATAAGAATATTGACGGAATCTTTTAATTGGCTTTCAAGCTCTAATGGCTCGACATCGACTAAAGAAGCGGCATCAAGCGCGTCAAAGATTTCGTCTCTTATGTCAATATAAACTTCTTTTAGGTGATTCATTTCTTAAACCACGCGAACTTTTTCTGCACTTTGACTTTTTTACCAGTCAGCGAATTCACCATATTTGCAATAGCTGGGGTGAACTTAATTTTCGCCGTATTGTGAATGCCCTGCTGGATGATCAACTTTTCCAAATTGGCTTCATAAACAAAATCAATGGTGTCTTTCGCTTTAATTTTTTCTTTGGCGCCTTGGAGAGGCATCATGTAATCCTTCTGCGATCGAGTCATAGAAAAAATGATTCGATGCTCGGCCTTTCCTAATTTTTTCTTTATCGAGTGGTAAGCGCGTAACGAGGCAACAGAAGGTTCACAAACAACAAAAATGCGGTTGTATCTTTCATTGATGTCTTCTGAAGTCAGTTCGTTTATCGCATTTAAAGGCAATGAATCTATGATGAAGTTGTACTGATCCACCAGCTCATTAGAAATTCTAAATAGAGAGTCTGCATGGTCGCTTATGCATGCAATGTTCTTTTCAAGGGCAAGGAAATCAAGCTTGTCTTTGATCGGGTGTACATAGCTCCCAGCAATTGCGGCATCGAGCTCAGATTGGTTTAAATCGATGCTATTTTGTTGCGCCTTTAGCCCTTTTAAACCCAAGAAAATATCCGAATTTAATGCCAGCGTATCGTGTTCAACAAGCAACGTTTTTAAGCTCGCTTGCTGGCTCAAGCTATGGGATAAAAAAGCACTGATGGTTGACACGCCAACACCGCCTTTACTACCAAGCATCAAGACTCTTTTAGCGATTCGCGACTTTTTCTTCACCGTTGGCGAAAATGTGTCTTTACCAGACTCTTTTAATGCGCCCAACAAGCCATCAAGTTCCGGATCCCAAAGAATGTAGTTCGCACCTAACGACAGCACTTTGTCACGCATCAAGATTGAGTCCGTGTTGCTCAACACAATCAGAGAGATGCTCACATCTAATCTTGAAGATATTTCCGCCACTTCCGAAACAAGCTCGCCACAATCTCGCAAATCAAGAACGACATGCTTTATTTCTGCGCTTGTTTTGTGCCAACTCTCATCATCGATATCATCTACTTTAAGAGGTGATGCGAAACCTTCGATCGCATAGAGCTCATCGATCGCTTGCAGAAAAGCCATATCATCTGAAACAACCAGATCAATGGTGTTATTCTTTTTGTCTTTACTCGATGAAGTCGTTTTGAATAGGTTATCTAAATCCATTTTTTACTCCACGACAGGATTCGTCATACTCAAACGTCTGTTGTATTCCAAGCTGCATCCAAATGGATGATTTTTAAGAGTATTGAATGAAACAGCACCACAGGTTTGTTCTTGAATCTTGTGATACTTCGCGACGATTTTTACACCTTTGCCCTCACTGTTTGCGTTCAGTGTGTATCGCAGTTTATTTACGCCTTTGGCTTTGATTTCTTTTACAAAACCATCAACAAATTGACTCTCTTCGGTGTCGTAATTGATTGCAAACGTAGACTTTGGGTATTGGCTATTGATTTGATTAACAAAGTTGACCGACTTATCCATTGCCACGTCTTTGTTGGTGACTCGAAACTCAAAGGTTTCCACAATGGTGTCTACCGTCGTTTTATTTGGGGTTACCGATACCGAGCAACCGGTCAGTAAAACGGAAACGACCAATAATAGGTTTGCCTTCATTAGTTAAAGCCTCCCGCCTTTATCGTATTTTCCAATTCTTCGTCATCAACTTTCGAAAGATCGAGCTTCAGCAAGCGCTCAAGGTCACTCGTTCGCTCGAACTTCGGCAGCTTGATGTCGGTTTCTTTGACAGGGTCGACAAGATTAACTGTCGCGACGATGATCAACTCCGTCTTTCTTCTTTCGGTATTGGTCTTACTGAATAACGCACCAAGAATTGGGATGTCGCCTAGATAAGGAATTTTTGCCAATGACTCCTGCTCTTCCGACGTTAAAAGACCAGCTAACACGAAGCTTTGGCCGTCTTTCAGTTGAACCGTTGTCTGAGCTTTTCGAGTTCGTAGCGAAGGGACGCTAACTAGACCAGAGTTCACACCATTGGTTTTATCAATCGAGCTCACTTCTGGTAACAGTGACAGGCGGATGTTTTCTGAATCTGTCACCTTAGCAACCATAGACAGCTTTACCCCGTATTCTTTATAAGTTACGGAAATACCATCGTTGTCTCGGACGGTGATTGGGATTTCACCACCGACAAGAAAGCTCGCCGATTCGCCAGAAATTACCGACAGGTTTGGCTCAGCCAGCACTTGGCCGATACTGTCGTTGCCACTCGCTGAAATAACCGCGACGATATCTTCTGCCGTAAAGTCCAGGATTTTGTTAACAAACTGACCAGCACCGCCAATCGACTTACCATTCGTCTCTGCGTATGACACGCCGAGTTCTGTTAAGAATGAGCTCGAAACCTCTGCAACCGTCAACTTCACATTGATTTGATCGGTAGTGAGCACTTTTAGGTTGTTGATGATATCTTCGAAAACGTAAGTAGCTGTATAGTCAAGCGGATCAACGGATTCTCCATTTGCGCCAGAAAGCTCAAAAGTATTTCTTTGCTTACTCTTTTTCAGCATCTCACCAACATGGCGGTAAACTTTGTCTTTGATCTCTTCGCTGCTAACAACACCATCAATGACTATTTGCTCACCAATATTGGTCAGCTTAATGTCTTCATCTGGATATCTCGCAATAATGGTTTGCTTTAAAAGTCTTAGACTCTTGTTGACTACCACTTCTGCGTTATAAATTTCGTTTCCGGCTCGGTCATAAGCAATGATCGACGTTGCACCACGACCGATACCGTAAATCACGAGCTTCCCATTTGCGATTACCTTGTAGTCCGCAATTTGAGTGTCTGCGACAAATACGGTGTCGATATTACGTTTTACGTTAATGGTTTTTGCTGCGCCTTTATCTAAGCTCAATAGCTCCCCTGCGGAGACTGAAGCTGGGAGTAATAGCGCCACTCCTAATGTGACTAATAGTATATTTTTATTGAACACCCTTAATTCCCTCTCAGCTGTCGAACGCCAAATCGATGCTCAATTAAATCGCTACTTTTCACAGATAAGTATTTATGAACCATCTTTGCAGGAACCAACGTTATAGCTCCGATCTTTTGTGCCATTTCAAGCTTAAGTACTTGTTTAACGGTCAACGCGATGATCAAGCCATAGTCTTCGTTTGACGAATCATCTTCAGACACATTCATCGCCTGTAAAACTAATGCACCATCAATAATGACGTTGCTTGTTAAGCTATCGATATCGGAATAACCGCTTTCTAATAAATTCGATTGAGATGAGGTTGTAGCGACAAAGCTGACGCGGTCGCCAGGTTGTATTGGTAACGCCTCAACAATGCTACTGCCTTGAGAAAGGTAGTAATAAGGAACCTGATCTTTTTTAAGCGAAAGATACATGTAATCTTTTTCGCCGGGGTTAGAAACCAAGTTTGACGTTAGTTGAGTTCCTTCGGTGACATCTTTTGCCCATAGAGCGCCAGATTCAATCTTGATACTCGTATAAGGGGTATAAGAATGCTGTTTTGCTTCTGACTCTGAAAACTCACGAATATCAATTGCATCAATATTGACGGGATCAGCTTTGTTCACAGTTCGATTAACAAATGCGACTTGTACAAACACTTCATTTTCCACGACGGCCACAGGCTCTGGCTGGTCAAAGAAATCACTGACGTAAAAAAAGGCCAAAAACATAGTGATGGCAACAAATACAAAAATTAATGCTCTACTCATAGAATAAAAACCTTAAAAGAGAGGGTTTCCCCTCTCTCTAAATTTATAACGGGTTAACTTATCCTTGTTTACCGTCGGCAGTACCGCCTTTACTACCACTGCCACCAGCTGAATTAGCACTATCCATCGACGTAGAGATCTTACCCATTGCATCATTTAACGTTGTTTTCAAAGTGCCATCTTTGAATACAAATAGAATAATTGAAGACATTGCTACAGCGATGATTGCGTATTCCACAGCAGTGACACCACGTTTGTCAGACTTAAATTTGTTGCGGATATTACGAAGTTTAGAATTGATATTTAAAAGCATGTTTACCTCTATTTCCCTTGAATTAATCACTCATTTCGTGAACGAAGAAAATTTACATCAACAGAAACAATCACACCAATTAAGCTTTTTTATTTACATATAAGATGTTGTTATAAAATCAATGAAATCCATTACATAACTTTTTATTATCCAAAAAGATTTGAATTTAGAAATAACACATTTAAAATAGTAAAATGAATTATATAAATTTTGCTTTATGGCTAACTTGCCTGGTTAACGTCTTACTCATATTCTATGATGATATTCGTTATAGAATTGTAAAACATCGATTTCTTCTTATTATCTTTATTACTTCTCTACTTAGTTTGTTCTTTACTCCAGAACCACTAACCCAGCTTGCAGTGAGTACCTCTGTTTTTATTTGTTTCTTTATACTTTGGTTGATAAATATTGTAGGCGGAGGGGATGTAAAACTCATTGGTGCACTTTTCTTAGGAGTGAACGATGAATATATGTTAGCGGCAATAGTAGCGATAGGATTATTGGGTGGGATTCAAATATTGGTTATGTGGTTAATGTCTGTTTATCGCAAAAAAACACCTTTTGAGAATGGTATCCCTTACACAATACCAATTGGTATAAGTGGGCTCTTTTTCTTCTACATATCATTAATTTAATCATTATTAAAACAAACGCCATGTCTATTTATTCAATAGGCATGGCGTTTTTCTACATCACTTCACAACTGGTTAGTAAGCGACCCGTAGGTGGCCTACCAACCACGCCTTTAGAAGTAAGTCGGAATGTTTCGGTAATCAAACTTCTCAAACGTTCTTGGTCAATTTTCTTCGCGGCAGAATCATTACACCATACGTACATCTCGATATACTTGGATAGCGGATATTGACTACACTTGTAATCACCTAATGTCCAACTTGGACAGATAACAAAAGTATTTGCCGCTTGCAGTTCATTGATCATCAACCGAGACGAAGAAGTGGTAAGCCAATGTTTTACCTTAGAAATATTCACCCCAGAAGAATCAAGCAATACTTCAGCATCTCGCCTAGTCAAAGTATTACAAAAGACGATTCGCTCAGGGTAGCACTCCTCAGGTTTGACGGCACAGTCGCAAGCTAAAATGTATTGCTCTCTATTTAGGGGGAAAACGCGACCTTCCACGGATGTGGTGTCACCAATAGCGAAGACTAAATCGTGGTTATCTTTATCAACACAGTTCATGTCGCTATAACTTGTAATAGCCAACTCGACGTCGTTATACACTCTAAAAGAGCTAATTACCTTCGCGACCAATTCAGGGGCAAATGAATCAGATATCGCAATAGAGTACCGATCAAACATATCTACTTGAGCCAATTCGTCAAATAATTGGTCATATAAAGACATTGTTCTGTCTGTATAACTAAGCAATATTTGGCCATGTTTAGTCAGATTGAATCCATCTTTTCGATCGAAGACTTCAGCCCCTATAGTACATTCAAGTTTTTTAATATGTTGTGAAACGGCTGGTTGGGTTAAATATAGACTTTCTGCTGCCGCAGTAAAACTTCTATGCCTTGCAACATGTGAAAAAGTGCGCAAGTACTTTACATCGATGGTACGTTTATTAGCTTTCATTTAAATAACACCAAGACCCAATAATTTTCCGATAGTTATAATTTTTATAAATCCATAAAGCTACAGATGAAGCCAGTTAATAAATAGCTCCCCTCTATAACTCAGTGTCTTATTTTACGTCTAAGCATTAAACAGTTGTATAAGAAACTAATTGCTTACTCATTGAGTTTACCACTGATCCGACAAGATAAAAAACATTGTAAATATCTGTTTTAACTATTATTTCACGTTGCGAAATAATTAATTAAAAAAAGATAACTTTATAATATTGTGTCTTAATCACCCCCTTTATAAGGTCTAAATCCCCCTTTAATTTTAAGTAATTACTTAATAATATTCATATTGGTTTATTTCATAACAAACAATATACATTATATGAACGACAATATTATTAATAGAAATTAAGTAATTATAAGAATACGTATATATAAGTATAAGTTACCGTTATTAAAAATCAATTCAAGACTAACCAATTTATACTCGAACGAAAATAGCAAACGTTTGCCATTTTCGTTCGAACTATAATATGGATTTAAAACGAATGTAAATACGACTATTCAATTAATAATGTTGTATAGATCATGATTCTGGCCATGAGATATGCTTATCATTCAGCTTTAACTTGGTTTCTTTTACGATATTCAAGCGGAGAACAATCATTTTCTCGTTTGAATATCTGCCTGAAAAACTGTGTATCAACATAACCAGATCGACTTGCAACTTCATCAATTGACAACTTTGTTGACCTCAACAGTTCTTTTGCAAAAGATAAACGCCCTAACTGAATAAACTTTAGCGGACTGATGGATGTCGCCTCTTTAAATCGGCGTTTTAACTGACGTTCTGATAAGCAAGCTTCATTCGCTAAATCACTGATAGAGACGATGTCTAGATCCGTGGTGAGAATCCATTTTTGGATTTTTAGAATCAGCTCATCTCTGTGTTGCATGTAACGGAAAACATCACAGTATGAATGAGAGTTTCCACTGCTCTCTATTGTACTTAAAAACTGGTTACCAAGGTTTCGAGTGTGCTTTCCAAAATACTCTTCTACTATTTCCAGCATCACACTTGAGTGAGAGTAAGGTCCAGACGAAAGATAGACGTTTCCGTCAATGAGTGCTTTCTGCTCAGTCATGAGCATTATCTCAGGGAACAGTTCGCCAAAGAGGTGGGCGAAGTAAGAATGCATTACAGCTTTGTTTTGCTGCAAAAGACCGGCTTTCGCGACGACAAAAATACCAGTGTCAATTGCAACTATTTTGCTGCCTTTTAGGTGTAACTCTCTGATCCAATCGAACAATGCAGGATCGATATTATCTAACGATTCTAAAGGATCGCCAATTGAGCCAATGATTAATATGTTTGTAAAATCAAATGATTGCCATTGTGCGGTGGGTTGAACGCTGATCCCCCCTCGACCAATTAACGGCCGATTGTTTGGCGTAACGACGTGTGTCATGAAACCTTGGAACTCTGCAAATTCAGCTGCTGTTTCCAAGATCTCTAATGAGCTTATTATTGATGCAAAATACCTCCCTGTCGGAGCAAGCGCTACGACACGGAGGTTTTTCTTATTGGTTTCCTTCAATCTTCATTCATCCTGCGAATATAAGACGATGAATTATAATATTTTTCTACCAAATATCATTTCTTATTACGAATCTATACAAATTATTAACCTTTGTTCTCAGGCTAATCAGCATCATACACAGAGTAACCCATAGCCCCATAGAGCCGCCTTCTTCACTCTTGCCAGGATCATTTTCCACAACGACTTCTTGCTTAACGACCATAACAACGCTCTTAGTAATAATTGCACCATCGTTGTCGTTTACCGCCACTTCAAACGTCAGCTTTTCACTTTTCTCACTCACTTTTGGTAACGTCACTTCTACACTTGCCGTGTCCGTGGTGGCAAACTGAGCTTTAGTCCCAGAAACTTGACGCCATTTGAATGAGTGATCCGTTGAATCAACGTCTTTTAAGCCAAGTACAGATAGTGTGACTTTTTCGTTTGATAGGCCTTCTTTACGGCTCGCTTCAACAGCGAAGATCGGATCATCATTAACCGCTTCGACTGTAATTACAGCCATAGCTGTATTAGATTCACGTCCGTTTTCTTTCACAATAGAAAACTCAAACTGGTCATTACCAAAGTAGTTTTCCTTGCTTTGGTAGGTATTCCCGTCAATCTTGCCGTGCATCGGCGGCTTTTTAATGATGATGGTGTCCCCTTTCTCAAGTCCTTGTTGCTGACGTAAGTTAAGTTCCAGTGGCGTATCTTCTAGCGCTTTGTATTGAAGACTATTGGCGGTGATTACTGGAGAATTGATCGTGATGACCACCTCACCTTCTGCTGTCGTCCCAAAATCGTCAGACACTTGATACTTCATTACTGCTCGTTGTTCTGGAATGTCTGAAACAGGAACAGAATAGTGGATTTTTTGTCCTGAGATTTCAGCGCTACCAATCGAAGGCTTTGATGTGATCTTATCTAGCTTCAATGTGCTATTCGCATCCGATGAGTGGTCATTCGCCAGTACATCAATCGTAATACTTTCACCGCTTAATACGGTGACGGAATCCGTTTCAACCGTAATACTAGGTTTCGCCTGAGGTTTTTCGAACAAAGCAGCAAAAGGATAGTTACGGCCACGCCCTTCGCTTAATCCGCTCGTCTTGTACGAACTGGCATTTCCATAGAACTGCTTCTTTTTCTCTCCGTTAGACAAATAAGCGTCCAAGAATGAATAGCTGTATTCTGGCTTAGCGTTTTCTAGCTCAATGACCAACAACTGCTCACCTTCATCGATATCAAATGGCGATGCAAACATAACTCGACCACCAAACGTAGGAATCACCCCCGATGACACTTCAACTTGAGTGTCAACGTTAATAGACGCATTCCCCCAACGGTTTGTAGTCAGGTCATATTTAAACATGCGATAACGCATCTCGGAGTTTGGTAGGATTGGCTTAGCAAATAAGTAGAAACCAACCAAAGATTGGTAACCGTCGTTGTTTTCTAACCCAAACCCTATCGTATTGTTGCGGCTGTCTTCATACACGTACGTTCTTGAAAGTGACGTTATCCAAGCCGATTTATTCGTCGATGAAGGAATAGACGCTCGTAACGTGCCGCTTTGATCTGTACTGGCGATATCATTAATCGAGATATTGGTTTCCCGGCCACCGGTGATGAGTTTCAAAGAAGGAGTTGTATCGTCCGAAATAGTTACCACATTGCTTGAACCCGGGAACACATCACCTTGATCTGACCAGCCACGAGTTTGCAGTTCATCCAGACCGTCCGCTTGGAATACCTGAACTTGCATTGGCCCTATGTCATTGAAACGGTTGTCGATACTTACGGCCGTGATCAAAAGACCTTCACCTGACAACGCACGGTCGTATTCCGTTTTTCTTCTGTTTTCGAAGTAAGCTCTTGGACCTTGCTGTTTCAAATACGGATCGAGATACACCACACCCTCGCCTTGACGAGTCTCGATTGTGCTAGAACCAGACGCTTCAATCACTTTCGGCTTGATGAAACCAGCAGCTTCCTTACTCCATGCCAACATATTGACCGGCGTTTCCCCTGCATACGTATCACCTTGTTTACTTGCCCAGCTTCCGCCACCCATTAATCCCCATTGGCCAACAGAACCAGAATGTTTGTAGGAGTACAAATCAGGTAGACCAAGCATCAAGTGTCCAAGTTCATGGGCAATCACGCCCATCGTAGATTGATGATCACCTTGGAAGTCAGCAAACAAGCAGTAATCTCGAATGGTCTTTCCATCGATCTCAATCGCATTATGACTATAACGATGAGGCCAAATGTACGGCGTATTTACCGAACCGGCAGATTTGTCATACCCCGCAAATACAAACATCACAGACAATTCGTCAGGCGTGATTTTGCCGTCGTTATTCAAATCGTAAGTAGACAAATCCACATAACGGTCTAACTTGTCGTAAGCGGCTTTAAAGGCTTCATTTAACTTACTGTCACAAGTCGCATCATTTTTTGAGTGGCAGTTCGGGTGAGCGATATCCAACGTAAGATCGATGACACCATCGTTCGCCGTACCTTCCGTTTCTTTCGCAGGCTCTACAATGTAACGTCCGTAGCTATTCTTACTGAAGTAGTCTTTTACACTTTGCTGATTATCACCAAAAATCACATTGGTGAAGTCATTCACAAAGTCTTGGTTGTTAAAGCTCACCTGAACAACGAGCAAAGGTTGGTGCGTGGGCTCATTTGTTGCGTTTAGTGCTCGAATGGGAGTTTGCTCAAGATATGGCTCATTCATCGGATAAACGTGCTCAGAAGGCAATAAAGAAGACGTCGGGGTGACGCGCTCTTTTAACAACTCTCTCACTGCTTGTGGCATTTCTAATTTGGCTTCAACCCCAAGAGAAGTGACGACAAAACGCCCATCAACAATTTCATGATTACCATAAAACCACCCTGTCTCTTCATCGTAGACATAAATAATGCCTTCTCTATCTTGATACCAGAAAGATTCTTGATCGCCATAAAGTTTTAATTCTTTCTTTGAGCCATCATTTAACTGAAATTGATGCCAAGTTGGCGCAGGCAGCGTATTGGCATGAGCAAAGGAAACCATCAAAGTGCTGATGATTGGAAAATATATTTTTTTCATATACCCGTCGACTAAAATAAAAACCAAGCGTTATGTATATCAAAACCAATTTTCCCTTCCCAATTAACATTTCTACTGAATTTATAAATAATAGTTATTTGTTCAATATCACATAAAAATAGGCGTGTTGAGCATAATACATTTTTATCTAACCATTAAATTCTATTATTTAACTATGCATCAGTAAAAATATATATTTGACGCCCATTTCAAATACAATACTAATTCTATGAAAAATATTAAAACTGCATGTCTTCTATTATCCATGCTTGGTGTTTTAACTGGATGTGGTGGTGATGATTCTTCCGGTGGAGTCAAGACTGTTCCCGTCGCTGGCGTAGATTCTGGCGACAAAAACGATGACAACGCTGACGTAGATTCAACTGTGGATGACGATACAGATACAGATACAGATACAGATACAGATACAGATACAGATGATGACAGTACCGTCGATGATGATTCCACGAAAGACGACGATACGACTGACGATGACACCGTGGTAGATGACGATACCGAGCTTTTCCCACACAAAGGAAAATGTACTGTTGAAGATTTTACGGTTGACCGAGTCAATATCGAATCAAGAGTCGCAAACAGTGACTACGAGTGCATGAGAACGTGGTTTTCTCCATCGTTAGAGCAAGCAGACGTCGTCTTCAGTACCATGAGCGTGAGTCGAATTACTGGCGGATTAAAAAAGGCAATTGAAGCTTATAAAGGAACAAAAGAGCAAGCTCAGCAAATATACTATTTAGGTGAGTTCATTAAGGCAGCTTACAAAAACCGACACGATACCTTTGCCAAAAAGTTACAACCTTTCCCATCCGAATTAAGCGTAAATATTGCCAATACCATTCAACAATTTTTGCGCTCGCCATACGCTCTAACTGAAGGTCGCGAACAGCAAGAAGCGCTCGCATCCATGTTGATTGTTGTTGATAGTATTCGTCAACTCGCCGTCGCCGCACCCGATGTTTTCGCGATTCTTGATAGCTTTTCAGCGGATAAAAGCGACAGCTATTACTACCGTAAAGCCATCAACAATATCTTTGTCGCTATGGCTGGACACTCACAAACCAAAGCGTTTTACGATGTGATTGAATCTGACTCAAGTTATATCCATCGTTTGAGTGGTTTTATTACCAACAACGAATGGGCGATAGGCACGGATTCTGAACAACTACTTGGCAATGCCGCGCGAGAGCTCGCTAGGCTGATAAAAACTGAAGATGCAGAGACAAAAAAAGTCGTTGTCGACACTTTAGATTCTTTGTTAAAGCGCTACCCGCTAGGCGGTAAGTCAGACAGAATTTGGGTTGGCATCGCCGAAATGGTTGACGCTTATGCATCAGATTATCTTGAGCAACTAGGGCTAAGTAACTCAAAATCCGTATTAAAACAGCGAATAATGACATTCAGTTATGATTGTCGCGGACCCGCGCGAATTCTTGCTCAAGAGATGACCGAAGCTCAAGCAATAACAAGCTGCGAAACATTAAACCTCAAAGAAGATGACTTCCACCAAACTGTTAATACCGGATATCAGCCTGTCGCTGATGATCATAGCGATAGTGTCGATGTTATTGTTTTTAAAACCAAAAGTGACTACTCGACCTACTCCAGCTTCCTTTTTGATAACACAACCAACAACGGCGGACAGTTCCTTGAGCGAGACCCATCAAAACAAGGAAATGTACCTCGATTCGTCGCTTATCAAAACGGATGGGACGACGACTTTTCGATTCTAAACTTAGAGCACGAATATGTGCATTATTTAGACGGTCGATTCAACCAATACGGTGACTTTCATGACACAATGCGCGAAGGCAGTATCGTGTGGTGGTTGGAAGGTTTTGCTGAATACATGTATTACAAAGAGAGCTACAATGCTGCTCTAGTACTTGGCAAAGAAAAGACGCACACATTGGCAGACGTGTTCAGTACGAACTACAGCGACGGTTTAAACCGTGTGTATCGCTGGGGCTACTTAGCTGTACGCTTCATGATAGAGAAACACCCTGAAGACGTTACTGAACTGTTAGGTTACTCGCGTACCGGCCAATACAAAGAGTGGGTAAAACTGCTTGAACGATTAGGTCCTGCTTACAATACTGAGTTTCATTCGTGGCTGGATGAGGTGACGAAAGACATTGACGATTCGGATATTTCTCAGCCAAAACCGAAAGAGAAGCCTAAGAAAATCGAACTCAATACCAGCATCCAAGTAAGTGGTAAAAAGTTCTCTGAAACGCTCTTCTTTGTCGATGTTTCAGAAAGCTATAATCAACTGGAAGTGTCTATCTCCGGCACTGGTGATGCCGATCTATACGCTTGTTACGACAAAGTATGCCACTACTTCGAGTACGAATGGTCGAACTACACCCATGGTAGTAACGAAACGATTTCAATCCCAAAAAATGAAGACGGGTCGATCAAAATGGGACAATACTATTTCAGCATCAGTGGTCGTGAAGAATTCGACGTAGAACTGTCTGTTGTTGCGAAATAAATTTCTATCATCGTTCATTAGGCACCTGTTTTCTCGATGGTGCTTAATGAACATTAAATATTATTTATAGAGGTATTATAATTCTTAATTTCCTGACGTAATAACTTTAGATATAGAATATGAAACGATATTTAAGTGTGAGTCAAACATAGTAATAGTAAACGGATAAAGTGGATAATATGAAAAGGAATATGCCTTACCTACCTAGCTTCAAATTGACTGACTTTGATATAAAAACGTTAGTACAACCTATCCTCTGTCCTAGAAGCCAAGAAATTCAATATTACGAAACTTTGTCTAAGATAAGCACTTTTGATAAAAGCAACATAAACAACGACGTATTTTTTTCCATTATAGACAACACGTTTATTCAAACTCTCGCTTTACAACAAATTCGATTTTCTCTTGAAAAATACCCTCACCAACTACACTCTTTTAATATTAAACTCTCTTGTTTAGCTGACGAAGATTTTGTCCGTGAGCTTTTAAGCTTCAATGGTGCTAAGTTTGCTCTTGAGATAAGCGAGCTTGATTGTTATACCGAATCAAAAGAAATACGCGAAAACTTATCAGTGTTACAAGCGAACAATATCGAGATTTGGCTGGATGACTATCACCGTAACAACAAGCTGGCTAACATGTCACTTGGCAACATACTTTGGGATCGTATCAAGATTGACAAAAGCTTTCTAAAACACGCCGACCAAGAGTCTATACAAGCACTAGAGTACTTCTTAGCCCCTTTCTGCTTACACGGATTGATCTTCGAGGGTGCTGAGTACATCGAACATCATAAGATGTTAAAGACAAGCCACTCATTAACTCAAGGTTACTATTACTTTAGACCGTCCCCAATAAACTCTCTCGATTCAAAACCGCGCGTTGCCGACTCAATCAAACTCTCCTATGCAGGTTAAATAAAGCAAAGCAAAGCAATTTGAACAGTTCCACTGTTGTTCATTTTTGTATTCCTTATTTAAGGCCATTATGTCGCAACTGAATGCCTTTGATATTGGTCCGAGATCGTGAGAGGAACACGTTGAAACTCTGTTTCTAAATGATAAGGGTTCCTGAACGTTTTCCGCTACAAGATAAAGTGTTAAGATCCTCACATCTATGCTGTCGTAGTTTCAGGTGACCGATATCGTACCTTTGATACCTCACCTCATACCCTCAACAGCTTAACCATAAATTTAAAGGCATATTTTCAAATGGTTAACAACTCAATCCAGTGGTTTCCTGGCCACATGCACAAAGCGCGTAAAGAGATCGAAGAAGCCATCCCGCAGGTGGATGTGATCATCGAAGTACTGGATGCTCGTATTCCTTTCAGTAGCGAAAATCCTATGATTTCAAAAATCCGCGGTGAAAAGCCTGTTGTAAAAGTGCTAAACAAGCGCGATTTGGCTGATCCAGAGCTGACGCAACTGTGGATTGACCATCTTGAGAAAGAACAAAACGTAAAAGCAATGGCAATTACGACTTCTGAGCCTCAAGAAGTACATAAAATTATGGAGCTTTGTCGTAAACTTGCGCCACACCGTGAAGAAGTTGGTAAAAACATTCGTACCATGATCATGGGCATCCCAAACGTGGGGAAATCGACCATCATCAACACACTGGCTGGTCGCACTATCGCAGTGACGGGTAACCAACCAGCGGTAACGCGTCGCCAACAACGCATTAATTTACAAAACGGCATTGTCCTGTCTGACACACCTGGGATTCTTTGGCCAAAAGTGGAAAACCCGCATAGTGGTTTCCGTTTAGCGGCAACGGGTGCCGTAAAAGATACAGCAATGGAGTACGACGAAGTTGCGTTTTACACTGTTGAGTATCTAGCAGCACATTACCCAGAACGTCTAAAAGAACGTTACCAAATCGAAGAACTGCCAGAGTCTGACATTGAGATCATGGAAGAAATTGGCCGTCGTCGCGGCGCGCTACGAGCAGGTGGCCGAGTAGATCTTCATAAAGTATCTGAGATTCTACTTCACGAGCTTCGACAAGGTACACTAGGACAAATCACTCTTGAGCTTCCTGAGATGATTACTCAAGAACTGATCGAAGTCGAAATAGAAACGGCTCGCAAAGAAGAAGAGAAAGCGAAACGTAAGGAAGAACGTCGTAAACGTTACTTACGTAACAAACGCTAAGTTCTTTTTCTCACTCTATTCCTAGGCGCGATTTTCGCGCCTTTTTTGTCCGCCACTGTTACACCCACTAGATAACCCCGCCTCATAAACGTAACCACTTTTTGTCGTATTTACGTGTAATTTTGTACTACATTTTTTACGGCGTACAATCGCAATAAACTATGTTTATTTATTGAACACAAACTAGTTTAGACCCCCACAGCCTAAGGAGTTACAGCCACCATCCAACCCTTAAATATCGAGTTTGCAAGCGCTAGCAAAGTTATGCAACTTGATTAGTGACACTCTCCCCAAAATCCTCAATATAAATAAGGTCAGCGCTGGCGTTTTTCCAAATCACAAAGAGATTTATTATGTGTACTAAAAACGAAACTAAACCACTGCCCTCTTTTATCGAGGAACGCCTTACTTTCCATATTCAAGATTTAATTAAATCTAACGAAAATCAAAAGCACCTCGTTCTTGGCAAACGACCGTCCGAAAATGCTGTGGTTATGCAAAGCAATGATTACCTTTCGCTCTCTCACAATGAGCTCATTCAGAAAGCGCATCGAGACGCAATTTCTGAACGAGATGACAATGTCGTGATGTCAGCAATCTTCTTGCAAGATGATCAATCAAAACCCGCCTTTGAGCACCAGCTAGCGACGTTTATCGGCATGGAAAGTTGTTTGTTGTCACAATCAGGATGGGCAGCCAATATTGGTTTACTGCAAACCATCTGCGCGTCAAACGTTCCCGTATACATCGACTTTTTCGCTCATATGTCGTTGTGGGAAGGAGCACGCACCGCTGGAGCGCAGATTCATCCTTTCATGCACAACAACATGAATCATCTGCGCAAGCAGATCCAACGCCACGGTGCGGGAATCATCGTTGTCGATTCTGTGTATAGCACGATTGGCACAATCGCCCCGTTACGTGCCATCTACGAAATGGCGAAGGAGTTTGATTGTGGCTTAGTGGTAGATGAATCCCATTCATTAGGCACACACGGGCCAAAGGGGTCTGGATTATTACAAGAACTGGGACTAACACAGATGGTGGATTTCGTTACCGTAAGTTTGGCGAAAACGTTCGCCTACCGCGCTGGTGCGATTTTAGGCCCGAACAAGCTAGCACAATCGCTGCCCTTCGTGGCCTATCCTGCGATTTTTAGCTCAACGGTTTTGCCGCAAGAAGTCGTGCGTCTAGAAAAAACACTTGAGGTAATTAAAGCGGCTGACGACAAACGTGAATGTTTGTTCAAGCGAGCCAAAGAACTCGCCATCGGATTAAAACGTATTGGGTTTAAAATTCGCAGCGAATCGCAGATTATTGCTCTTGAGTGTGGAAGTGAGAGAAACACTGAACGAGTACGAGACTTTCTTGAAGAAAGAGGCGTTTTCGGTGCGGTGTTTTGCCGACCTGCCACGGGCAGAAACAAGAACATCATTCGATTTTCTGTCAATGCCGACATGACAGCTCAACAAGTGGATCACGTCTTATCGGCTTGTCAGGAGGCATTTGACCATCCCGACTTAGAATTTGTGTAAGTTGATTCGTAGTGGACGCTGAGCCTACGCTTGGCTCCAGTGAAAGATCAGAGCTCAGTTCAATCCTGAGCTCTGTTTTAAATCCAGTTAGCAATTTTATCGAAAAGGCGATTCTTATCAGCGGGTTTAACGATAAAGTCGGACATGCCGGATGAGCCTATTTTATCTAGCGTCACAGGAGAACTGTCTCCCGTATGCGCAATAATCGGCACAGACGCATACGGCTTTTCTGAGTTACGGATACGTCGCGACGCTTCTACTCCGTCCATGATTGGCATCTCAATATCCATTAAAATCAGATCGATATTTTCTTTTTCAAGAGTGTCCAATGCTTGCTGACCATCTTCCTTTTGTACCACTTCAAATCCCTGCTTCTCTAGTAACATCGCCGTAAACTTACGCAGAGACTCGTTATCATCCACAACCATGATGGTTCGTTTAATGGATTTATCTAAAGGCGCAAATGGCAACGTTGAAGAGATATAAGTGGAATCATAAAGCAAACGTTCAATCGTAGCTTTAGTGTTTAGCAACCACGCTTGAGTCTCTACCCAAATCGGGTCATGGCCGGCTTTTTTAGCTCGTTGTGCAGGTGTGTGTTCAAAAAGATACACCACACGCGCTTCAGTAAATGAAAGTAACGATTCGATTCTGTCTAATTGGTTTTCTAAAACATCAAGGCTTTCCACATCGACAAATATCAGGTCAAATTCAAACTCGTATTCTTTCTTTTTAAAGACGCTTTTTACATCTAAAACGGTGACATCAAATCCCATGAAGCGACTAATATCTGCCATTTTTTGCACGATAATGTCTTGATTACTGACCAATAAAATTGATTTCATTTTGGTCAGTTCATCTTTAATTTCCGTTACCGTATCTGATGTGATAGGTGGAAAAGTCAACGTAAACTGTGACCACTCTCCCGGCTGGGAAATGCACTTAATATTACCGCCAAATGAACGCATGACTTTCTTACAGAACGGTAGTCCAAGGCCATAACTGCCCGATTTACCTGTGGTATAGAAGTCCTGAAAGATATGTCGAATTACATCTGGCGCGATACCTGAGCCGTTGTCCGTCACTACAATTTGGTTGACCGTGTCATTACTCTGCATACTCACATGAATATGAAACTCATCTGAGCTGCGATGATGAAATGCGTTCTTAAACAAGTTATACATGACGTACTTTAACAATGTATCGCTACCCAAAAAGTCAAACTCACTTCTTGCATCGAATGAGATCGCGAACCTGTCTGTCGAACGTTTATAACTGAAACTCTCGATGGCTTTTTCAACCACCGATTGAGCAGAATATCTTTTGAAGGAAGAGCGAGATACGCGGTTTTCATCAATCGATGTGAGCAATAAATCGATTGTCTCGTTGCCTGAATGAATAATGTTCATCGCATCTTCGCTCACTTCACGGAGCAAGGTTACGTCTTCACCACTCATGACATACTGATCTTTTTCGCCCATCGCCTTTTTGTTAGGCAAGACAGACTGAATAACATCTATCGACGTACATAAGCCACTGAGTGGATTACGCATTTCATGAGCAATACCAGCGCCAAACGACTTAGCGAGCGATACTTTTGCTTCATGCTCGACCTGATTTCGGAAATAGAACATGTTGCCAAACACATAAATAAACAAAAATATCGGCACATGCGTCCAATCCATTGTGATATCGAGATGAAAGCCTTTCGCTATCCACGCAAAAAACGTCGCTAGACCAATACCAGCGAACGTCTGAGCAAACATGACCCTTGTGACATGAACCAACAAAATATGCAGGAAAATAGCCGACATGAATGACATCACCCAAACATTGGACCAATCATTCATGAGTAACATATAAAAAAAGAAGAAAGGTAAACAGGTCGTAATCGTTATTTGATAATAGACGTGCACGTACTTTCGCCATGATGACGACAAACGGTTACGAAAAATGATGCCAAAAAACAGTGCGGAACAGAACAAACGTAGCGGCAAGTTTTCATAGGATTGCGGGAACATGAAGTCCCAAACGAAGTAGTAGAGCGGGAAGCCAATAAATCCCATCCAACCAACTAATGTTAAATTGGGCTCTGCGTACTCATATACCTTACGTATCGAATCCATACTATCTAATTTGTCTACTCCGCCTGACGTTCAAAGTTGTGACTTGCTATCTTTTTTATAATCACGTTGTTTTGTAATTATATATTACTTGCCAAATATAAGCAGCGCGAAATCCGTCAATTTATTCGCGATGCTTGTCTTTAAATTCAGTCTTTTATCTAAGTTCAGCTTGATTTCACGAATTTTTTGGTAACGAGTTCAATTGCATATTATTTTATTGTGATTCAAGTAGAATCAACTTATGCGAGGGCAACGCGAATGTTGTTCTCACTCATCTTCGTTTGATTACTCTGACCAACTCACAAATCAAAGGTGTTCTATGGAAAGCTCTCAAATTAAAAATGTTGTTTTCGATGTCGGCAACGTACTGGTTCGTTGGTCACCACCAGAGATTGTACGCTTAACATTTGGTCATTCCGTAGATGCAGAACAAATGGCGAAAAGACTGTTCTCAAACAAGATCTGGCTAGACCTCAACAAAGGTTTGATCAGCGAAGAAGAAGCAATACACCGTTATCAACAAGAACTCGACTTAACGGCTGAAGAATGTTGCTGTTTCTTCTACTACGTAAAACAGACTCAGATTCAACTGTTCGGCAGTGTTGAGCTTCTACAAAAGGTGAAGCAAGCGGGTTACGGTGTCTACGCACTAACTGATAATGTTGTAGAAATTGTCGAACACTTAAAATCAACGTACAATTTTTGGCCACTTTTTGATGGCGCGATTGTGTCTGCCGAAGTCGCACTTTTAAAACCTCAACCGGAAATTTATCAAGCGCTTCTCTCCCGCTACGACTTAAACCCATCAGAAACCGTTTTTCTGGATGATATGCCTTACAACGTCGAAGGGGCCAAACAGGTGGGCATGGCTGCTATTCAGTTTGAAAACGCGAGCCAATGTGAAAGTGAGTTAAAGGAAATGGGCCTGTCTTTTTGACTCGCCAGATTGTTAACTATCCCGCAAACAAAAAAGAGCAGCGTCAGTGCTGCTCTTATCGTCTCCGTTCTTCGCTTAGAAAGCGTTATGAATAGATGACGTTTTCCTCAATGCCATTTACCAGCGCTTGCGCGTTAGACCAACGGAACACTTTTTCCATTACTTCTGTTCCGCCCGGAGCACGCCACGTACGCTCTTGGCATTCTTGTCCACCAATATGTTGATAGAACGAAATCGCTGATGTGTTTTGCGAGACAACTTCTAGATACAATCCTGAATCTTTGAAGTATTGCTGTTGCCACTCTGCAACGGCAAGCAAGAGTTGTTTGCCGATACCACGACCACGATAGCTATCATCAACATGCAGAGCGTCAATGAATGTACCGCGCTCAAAGTCATGGTTGCCGAAAACACAGACAAAGCCGAGTAACAAGCCACCCTCTTCTGCAAGAACGATATGTTGGTTAAATGGAGGATTGGTTAAGCGAGTCTGCCAAATCAACAATTTGTCGTCGATGGCTTCGCTGTCCAGGTAAGTGTTCGTTAAAATGCCTCGGTAGTGACGTTTCCAACTGTCCGCATGCAATTGAGCAATGCGTTCATAGTCCTTATATTCCGCTAATCGTAATTCCATTACGTATTCCTATTTTCTTACATTTTTGCTTTTCCACAGAGCCTTGGCATATTCCACCTTTATAAAGCCAATTACTTGGTAGATTTCATACACCTCAAGCCATAGCTCATTTTTTAATACTACTCATTATTAAATTAAAAGCAAAATATCCCAGTTAGAATTCCGGCTCAGCTCAACAAGAATAGTCACATTTATCTAACTTTAATTTGACTTACACGTGTTCGCTGATATTCTAGCGAACAGTTGTTAGCTCAAAGTTAGGAATACCTCCGTGAATCAAAACAAACCACCATTTATCTGGTTGAATATATTGATTTTTTCAGCCAGTTTTGTTCTAACGTTTATTGTAATGCCTTGGTACGCATATCATTATGGACTGGGCTGGGAACACTTGATTTGGGGTGTCCTTGCATTCAGTTTCACTAACCTGTCGATTACTGCGGGATATCATCGCCTTTGGAGCCATAAAACTTACGAAGCTCATCCTGTATTACGTGCAATTTTCGCGATTGGCGGCGCTTTTTCTCTCCAAAACAGTGCATTACACTGGTCTTCTGATCACCGAGTGCATCACAAACATGTCGATAACAATGACAAAGATCCCTACTCCGCCAAACGTGGCTTTTGGTATTCACACATTGGCTGGATGTTGCGCGACTACAATAAGTCTAAAGAAAATGAGTACACCAATTGCCGCGATCTAAAACGCGATAGCATTGTGATGTGGCAACACAACTACTACGTGCCGTTAGCTTTGCTGACTAATATCGGTTTCCCCGTAGCTTTAGGTCTTATCTATGGGGATGTTTGGGGAATGCTGCTGGTTGTTGGCGCAGCTCGCCTGTTTTTGAGCCATCACACAACCTTCTTTATTAACTCTTTGGCGCATGTTTGGGGCAAGCAAACTTTTACGGACAAAAATACGGCCCGCGATAACGGTGTCTTGGCCTTCTTTACCTTTGGCGAGGGTTACCACAATTTTCACCACATCTTTGAGAATGACTACCGCAATGGTGTTTATTGGTGGCACTACGATCCAACTAAATGGCTGATCAAGTCTTGTTCTTGGTTGGGGCTGACGTCCAAGCTTCGCACTACATCAACTTTCCGAATTGAAAAAGCGCGAGCAACCCAGTTGTTGAAGAAAGCGAAAGAGAAACTGGAGTCCAAACCCAATGCGCAAACAGTTCTCGATCAACTTCAGCAAGAGTTTGATGCATTGGTTCACCATATGCAGGAATACTACGAAGCACGCAAAGAGTTGCTCGGTGAGAAAACTGCGAACGTAGTGAAGAAATACGAGTGCTCTGTATCGAAATTGAAGTATCAACAACTTAAAACTGAGTTTGAGCGTCAACAACGCAGTTGGAACTTGATGATCCGTCGTTACGCATAATGCATTAAGTTGCTAAATAAGCCCCGCTTAGTCGGGGCTTTTTGTTTATTTTAGCCGTTACAAATGTGATCTAACTCGAATAATGCTTTTCGATTACTTTTAATTATTTCATCTGCATTTCATTCACCAATCTGCTTATATTTTCTTTCCATTAAAACCCAAAAAACCAGCACATAACACCTACAAAACGAAATTGAAACAAGAGAATCTGTCGGAATTAATTATTAAATTATTATTTGTTTTAGATCATGCAAGTCCCAGATTAGCCTCGTGCCACAGTTAAGAATTCTGTAAATTCCTTGTCATAAATTGAAACAGAATCTTTCTTTTTTTCATAACATCTGGAGACCCCTATGCTAGAGCTCTTAATAGGCTTGGTAGTAACCATTGCGGTGGGCTATTTCATTGTCAAAGGTTACAAAGCAGCTGGCGTACTTTTAACAGCCGGTATCAGTTTGCTTCTTATGACTGGCTTTTTGGGCCATGACGTTCTGCCATCAAGCATTACCTCAACCGGTAACATGGTGACAGACTCGCTAGAATACGTGAAATACATGCTGCAATACCGTGGCGGCGGCCTTGGTATGCAAATCATGTTGCTATGTGGTTTCGCTTCTTACATGACTCACATCGGCGCGAACAACGTTGTAGTGAAACAGTTCTCTAAACCGCTTTCTGTTATCAAGTCTCCTTATGTCCTTTTGGTAGCGGCTTACATTGTGGCGTGTTTGATGTCTCTAGCGGTGAGCTCTGCAACAGGTCTTGGCGTTCTATTGATGGCAACCCTATTCCCAATGATGGTTGCGATGGGTATCTCTCGTCCTGCGGCTGTGGCAGTGTGTGCATCTCCTGCTGCTATTATTCTTTCTCCTACTTCAGGTGACGTTGTTATTGCTGCAGAAAAGTCTGGCTTGGCGCTAGATGTGTTTGCGGTGCAAACTGTTCTTCCTGTTTCGATTTGTGCAATCGTCGTAATGGCGGCAGCAGCTTTCTTCTGGAACAAATACCTAGATAAGAAAGAAAATACGCCGATGGAAAAAATCGACGTATCAGAAATTAAAGCAGATGCACCAGCGTTTTACGCAGCACTACCATTCTTACCAATCATCGGTGTGTTCCTATTTAATGGCCGTACGATTCCTGGTCTTAGTCTAGATATCTACACCATCGTTGTGGGTTCTATTTTCCTTGGCGCACTTATCCATTATGTCGTGAACAAATTCGACGGCAAAAAAGCGCTTGAAGATTTAGACTCATGCTACGCAGGCATGGCCGATGCATTTAAAGGTGTTGTGATGTTGTTGGTTGCGGCAGGCGTATTTGCACAAGGTCTGATGTCTATTGGTGCTATCGATAACCTACTTCACCTTGCCGATAACGCAGGTGCGGGCGGCGTTGCACTAATGCTGATCCTAACAGGTCTAACCGTTGCAGCGGCTATTGCTACTGGTTCTGGTAACGCGCCTTTCTATGCGTTTGTAGAACTTGCGCCTTCTCTAGCGGCGAAAATGGGCATCAACCCAGCGTTCCTAATCATCCCAATGCTTCAAGCATCAAACCTAGGTCGTACCATCTCGCCAGTATCTGGCGTAATCGTTGCGACATCAGGTATGGCAAACATCAGCCCATTTGAAGTTGTAAAACGCACTTCAGTGCCTGTGCTTGCTGGCCTATTGACGGTAATCATCGGTACTATGGTACTTGTTCCGATGACAGCGTAATCACGGATTAGAATTTCTACACTCCACAAGGCTCGGCTTTCACGCCGGGCCTTTTTATTTTGCTCTCCTTGAGAATCCTTTCCCTTCGTTCTTATCCTAAATGGCTCTCATATTTCTTACGCAATACGTGCCATATTTAAAAATACCCCACATTATAAGTAAGTCTAATTTGCTTAATATCTCAACTACTTATATAAAACACTGATACATTCACAAAATGGAACTCACTATGACTGCACTGATTGTCTTTATTGTTATTGTTCTGCTGGTTGTGGTTTACGCAATCAGTATTTACAACAAGCTCGTTACTCTACGAAATCGCTTTAAAAACAGCTTCGCTCAAATCGAAGTTCAACTGAAACGTCGATACGACCTAATTCCGAATTTAGTAAACACCGCTAAAGGTTACATGGATCATGAGAAGGAAACGTTTGAACGCGTTATCCAAGCTCGTAACCAAGCGATAGCAGGTTTAAAAGCCGCCAGTGATGCACCAGATAGTGATGCTGCAATTAGCCAGCTTAGCCAAGCAGAAGGCATGTTACAAAACGCTCTAGGCAAACTGAACGTTGTGGTAGAAGCCTACCCTGAATTGAAAGCAAACGAGACGATGAGCCAACTCCAAGAAGAGCTAACCAGTACCGAAAACAAAGTCGCGTTTGCCCGCCAAGCATTTAATGATGCCGTGACCAGCTACAACACTTACAAGCAAACATTCCCACCCGTTATCTTCGCGAACACATTTGGTTTCCAAGACGGTAAGTTACTTGAGTTTGCAGACACAGAAGCAATCCAAGAAGCGCCGAAGGTTGCGTTCTAATGGACTTTTTTCATCATCAAGACACTGCGCGCCAGCGAACTGGACTTTTGGTGATGCTATTCACTTTGGCCGTTTTAGCCATCACAGGGCTAGTGAGTGTCATTTCGATTGGCATCTACTTTTATTTCACTGGCGAACCGTTCACCACTCAATCCATCATCAGTTATTGTTTGTTGAGCTTTGTGGGCGTGCTAACGGTTGTTAGCATCAGCTCATTCATTCGTCTTAGTGAGCTAAACGCCAATGGTGGACGTGGCGTTGCAGAAAGTATCGGCGGCAAGTTGATTTCGACAGACACGTCAAATGCGAAACACCGCCAGTTACTCAATGTTGTGGAAGAAATGTCCATCGCGTCGGGGATTCCCGTGCCACCAGTTTATGTGATGACGGAAGAGCACGGCATCAACGCGTTTGCTGCAGGCATGAGCATTGATGATGCCGTCATCGGAGTAACGCAAGGAGCACTAGATGCATTTAGCCGTGACGAACTTCAAGGTGTAATTGCCCATGAGTTCAGCCACATCTTAAATGGTGATATGCGGTTGAATACTCGTCTGATTGGTGCGTTATTTGGCATTACCTGCATTGCTCATTTTGGTCATCTGATCTTGGATAACTCGAACAGCACTCGTCACGTATCACGCAGTTCTTCTGATTCAAACAAAGGCTTCGCTGTCATCATACTGATTGCGATTGTCTGCTTGGTGCTGGGTTGGTTAGGAACCTTGTTCGGCAATATGATCAAAGCAGCGATTTCGCGCCAACGCGAGTTTTTAGCTGACGCCAGTGCCGTGCAGTTCACTCGCAACGATCAAGGGATTGCGGGAGCGTTAAAGAAGATTGGCAGCAACGTTCAAGGCTCTACCTTAAACACGAAAGCCAGTGATGAAATGAGCCACATGATGTTTGGACAGAGTAAATTGTCCGGTTTCTCTAGTTTGTTCGCGACACACCCACCACTGGACGAAAGAATTCGAAGAATCGAACCCAATTGGGACGGAATCTACGCTCAACATTCTCATGCTCAAAGCACGGCGTTTGATAACGAACAAGTCAGTGGCTTTGCCGTAGGTGGCGGCTCTCCTGCTTCGCAATCTGCCTCACCATCGGAGCAATTGAGTGAGACAGGCCAACAGTTGATCAGTCAATTACCACCAGAGTTAGTTGATATCGCACGTGAACCATATAGCGCCCGATTTATCACATTCGCCCTCATTTTTGATGACAGCGATATTCAGCGCGAAATGATTAAGTCGTACGTTCCACTCGCATCGCAATCTACATTGCTTCCCTGGCTAGATTATGACTTACCACTTCATCTGCGTTTCCCGTTACTCGAACTCGCTCTGCCGGCACTTAAATCGCTGAGTGAAGCCCAGAAAATCAGCTTATGTAAAGTGCTACGTGAGCTCTCAGAGACGGATAATCAATACTCGCTAGCCGAATGGTGTGTCATCAACTTACTAGAAAAGCAGCTACTCGCCTCTTTTGGATTCATCAAACAACACAAGACGTTGAAGCAATTAGAGGAAAGTGTGTTTTGGCTATTGCGAGAACTGGCATGGGTCAGCCACTCTCAAGCAGACAAAGCTCAGCGCGCCTACCATTGTGCCCTAGCCCATTTAGGCTTTCCTGAAGTGAAGTTAGAACCAGCTAACAGCAATTGGCATTTAAGTCGCGCCGCATTAGAGTTGTTGCTGCAACTGAAACCCAAAGACAGACGAATGTTCGTCAAAGCTTGTCGACTCGCGATTGAATCAGATGGGGAAATTACCGTTGCGGAAGGAGAACTCTATCGCGTCATTGCTTGCTTCCTTGAGGTGCCGGAACCACCACTTACCGTCTCGGGTTAGCTCAGGCGTGTCTTTTTAAGCCTTTCGCTCCAAACGAAGGTTATTTGCTGCAACTTAAGAAGAAACTTCACGCCAAATAGCGAAGTATCACCAAAACAAAAACGCCAGCGTTAATCGCTGGCGTTTTCATATTTGTCGGTATCAAAGCGCTAAATCAAGCTGCTTTAAATCGCTCTGGAATTTGCGTGATGCTTTCACGATAGCTGAACCACAAGTACGTAACAGCAAGTGAAAAGAAAAGATAAGACAACGCAAACACGATTGGTGAAGTAATCAATTGCGCAGACATACCCCACATAACACCTACAACCGTAATAGTCAGTTTAGATAACATGCCGCAAATCAATAGAAACAGCGCTAACTGCGGAAAACGCGAGCTACGGAAAGCAAAGAAATAACAGCTACCCACTGCCAGAGAAGCAATAGATAAACCTAACATAAATGAATGGATGTGATCTGCAGATGCTACACCAGCAGAAACAGAAGCCATGAGTAATAGGAACAATTTCATAAGTCACCTCACAACAAGTCTAAAAAAGCATCCCTTCATAAATGAAAACTCATTTTGCGCTTCATTTTGCTTATCTAGGTCGCAATATCAAGCACATTTTTTATTCACTTTCGTCCTTACTGACAACTCAGAGCGCGCACTTTACATACAGTTAACAAGCAGAATTTTATAAAGCCTTTAAATTCGGCACTTCGGCTGCTTAGCACTTATTTTGAGCACTTTTGTTACAAAAAATTAACTCAAAAACATTTTGAAACTATTTACAGGAAGTGTGAGCTAAACGTCGAGTCGTTCTGAATTCACTCAGTTGCACTTAGCTTTACAGGATTGAAAACAAAGCACATTACGTTAGATCAACATTTTTCCTATATACAAAACCATCAATTAACAATTGATTTTAAATTTTCAAATTATTTTTAGATCTGTAAGTAAAAAGAGATTCCAATCACATCTTTATTGGTTATAATCCGCGCTCATTGCGTTAAACGTTGAAAAACGCAAACTAATTTTGAGAAAAAACATCTTTAAACTAACACCTCTTTGCGTTGTAGCAAGAGGTAAAACTGAGAATGAAAATGAGCAAGATTGATAAAGCTATGCGCATCCTGCTTGCAGGGTTCTGTATCAACCTTTGTCTTGGCATCCTGTATGCTTGGAGTGTATTCAACAAGGCATTGGTGACTGAATCAGGCTGGAGTGCTGCAGAAGCTTCTGCACCTTACGCAACTGCAACGATCACCTTCTCTATCTGTCTTCTTGTTGCAGGTATCCTTCAAGACCGTATGGGTCCGCGTATGATCCTTATCCTAGGTACTGTTCTTACAGGTCTAGGCATGATCGCATCTGGCTTTGTTGATTCTCCACTAATGCTGAACATTACGTTTGGTGTGATCACAGGTGCAGGTATCGGTTTTGGTTATGCATGTCTGTCACCTTCTGCGATGAAGTGGTTCCACGCTTCGAAGAAAGGTATGGTCAACGGCATTATTGCGGCAGGTTTTGGTCTAGCGGCTATCTATCTTGCGCCAGTAACGTCTGCGCTGATCGACAGCATGGGCATTCAAACCAGCTTTATGGTTCTTGGTGTTGGTATCCTAGCAATTGCGGTTCCTCTTGCAGCAACCATCAACAACCCACCAGCAGACTACACACCTGCAGAGCCGAAAGTAAAAGAAGGCCAAACACCTAAAGCGGTGAAAAAGTCAGATGACCTAACTTGGAAAGCAATGTTGAAAACGCCACAGTTCTACTCTCTATGGATCATGTACGCGTTCGCAGCTTCTGTTGGTCTAATGATCATCGGTAACATCACGACAATCGCAAGCGTTCAAGCAAACTTGCCAAACGCGGTTTACCTAGCGTCCATTCTTGCTGTATTCAACTCTGGCGGTCGTGTTGCTGCGGGTATGCTTGCAGATAAAATCGGCGGTGTTCGTACGCTTCTACTTGCGTTCGTTCTACAAGGCGTAAACATGGTGTTGTTCGCAACGTTCGATTCTGAGTTCACTCTCATCATCGGTACCGCAATCGCAGCGGTAGGTTACGGTACGCTTCTAGCGGTGTTCCCTACTCTAACGGCTGAGTTCTACGGTCTGAAAAACTACGGTACTAACTACGGTGTGCTTTACACTGCATGGGGTATCGGTGGTGCAATCGGCGCAGCAGTTGTTGGTTTCTCGATGACAAATGGCGACGGCTACACCTTGGCTTACACTATTTCTTCAGCAATGATGGCTGTATGTATCGTACTTGCGCTCATCACTAAGCCACTGTCTGAAGCGAAAGTAGCACAGCTAAAAAACGCATAATTGCGAATTGATTTGATAGCGAAAAGGCTTAACCTATGGGTTAAGCCTTTTTTGTTATCGGTCGTTTATGGAAAGCCCAATCGAACTCGCACCAGACTACTATCTAGAGAACTTCTTTAAGCTGACTCACCACGCAGTAACGTGGTACAGCGATTTACTGACCGAGGAAGAACACGCCTGGCTTTGTTCGTTTGATTCCTTGAACAAACACGCCCAGTGCCTTTTGGTGCGTTTATACAGCCGAAAAGGATGTTGGTTTCGAAGCGATAAACTCAATTATCAAGAAATTCCATTCATCGATGCTGCGCTGGCGGAATTAGGCGAACAAGATTTCATCTCACTATCCCCACCACTTTCTCATCAAGAGTTGGCGGCTAACTTACTGACCAAACCAGAGATCTCCGCGCTTTATCCCGAACTGCCGAAATCACTCAAGAAAGACGCCCTTGTCGAACGTTTGAGTAATACGGAATTTGATCGCGTAGAGCAACTTGAGTTTACGATCCTCAAACTCAATTCCGCCCACATGATCGACGTGTTGCTCACTCTGTTTTTTGCCAACACCCATCAAGACTTAAGTCAGTTTGTGCTTGATGACTTAGGTCTACACCAGTTCGAGCAATATCAATTGAGTAAAGTGCGCCGCTTCTTTGATTCACGTGAGCAAATAGACCGCTTAATTGAACAGAGCCAACTGGCCAACCTGTACTGGCAATTTGACCGAAAAGACAAAGCCAATCTCGACCTTCTTATTGAGGTGATGCCTCACCCTGTTCATCATCCTTATGTGGATCGTAAACGTGAGCACATGTTGAATGACATAGCACGTGATTACGAACGGATTGATGAGCTAGAGACCGCCCTATCTCTATTTGGCCAAACTCAGCTTACGCCAAGCCGAGAACGACGCGCACGTATCTATGACAAACTGAACCATGATGATTTATTTAGTGACATTGTCACAGAGATGCTTCACTCACCGATCGATGTGTCTGAGCTCGAAGTCGCACAAAAACTTGAGCAGCGGCTGAAACGAAAACAAGGTGAGAAAGTGCCAAGAGTGACAAAGCCAACCTGTATGGAGTACCGCGTTGAACTGGATTTATCTCAACAGAGAGTCGAACTCGCCAGCAAAGCGCACTTTGAATCTTTAGGCTGGAGTGTGTTTTACGCCGAAAATGCACTGCTGAATGCATTACTTGGGCTCACTTTTTGGGATGCGATTTTCGCTCCCATTGAAGGGGCATTCATCAATGCCTATCAACACCGTCCTCTGGATTTGTACCATTCCGATTTTGTAGCAAAGCGCCAAGCACTGATTGATGAAGCTTTCACACAGTTAGAATTGGGTAATACACAAGCGATTTTAGCGAAATACGATGAAAAGTTTGGTATCAGCAATCCGTTTGTTCAATGGAGCTTAATAGGCAAGGAATTGCTTGAACAGTCACTTAACACCATTCCTACCCGCACATTACTCGAACTATTTAAGGTTCAGTTAAGCGATCTTAAGCTTTACCGCAATGGGATGCCGGATCTGATTGCTTTTAGAGACAACGAGTTCGAGTGGATTGAAGTAAAAGGGCCCGGCGATAAACTCCAAGATAACCAATGGCGTTGGATCAAAGAGTTTTCTCGCCTTAATGTGCCATTTGCAGTGTGTTACGTCACCGCGCGAAAAGAAGATGAAATGCGGATTGACTAGCTTTTAGGCTTTGCAGAAGTCAGCGCTCTTTTCTGTTTGAGCTGGTCAATCACATAGCTTGGTGCGACTTTTTCTAGTTCCGTCAAGCATTCATCCGTTTTCGGATTATCGTAACGAATATAGATATCACAAACCGCGTACAGCTGTTCTGGCGCGCCTGAAATCAAGTAAGCCTGTTCAAAAGATTTCACAGCCTTATCGACACTGAACTCTTCTTGTAGCACACCATTCAAATACCAAAAGTAGCTGTTGTTTTTCGCCATGTTGGCCGCTTTTTCGATTTCATTTGCGGCTTGCTCTTTGTCGTTTAAACGAACGAGTGTCAAAGATTTCGAATAATGCAGGGCGGCATTATCAGGAAGGCGTTCAATCGCTTTATCCAATGTATCAATCGCTTCTTGCTCACGTTGCTGCGCGCGGTAATTGTCGGCTAAGTTCAGCCAAACATCTGGGTTTTCCGGCATTTTGGATAACAATGCTTGATAGATATCGTCCGCTTGTTTCCAGTTTTCATGCCAGCGATACACATCGGCTAACAGCAATTGGGTGTTGTTATCCGTTCCGCTCTTTAAACTCGCTAAAAGCTCGTCCACAGGCTTTTCTATCGCTGGTCTTTGCGCTTCTGTCAAAACAGAATAGTCACGCACTAAGTTCAGTGCTGCCGCAATACGCACGGAAGAGGATTCATCTTTAAGTAGTGGTTCCACCATGCGCCAGCGGTTTTCGATCGCGTAAGGTTGTGCGCCGACTATCGCAGCTTCGCGAATTGCCGCGTCTTTATCTTGTAAACCTCGAGCAACAGCCACCAGAGCATTCTGGTTTGGGTAATTACCCAGTTCGCGCAGAGCTTGAACACGTTGTTCGGTCGGCAACTTTTGGTCTTGGGCTTGATAAGCGAGCTTAGAAATCACTTGCTGCGGCGTTGGTTGTTGCACCTGCTCTGCCGCCGTCGGCAGAGCTTGCGTTTGTTCCGTCGGCGTTTGCGCCATAACAGAATGATTAATGACCGCGCCTAACGTGACCGCCAATAACGACTTAGAAAGCATCTTCACTTTGTTCGATCGACGTTTGCGCGGTGCCAAACACGGTGTCTTTAACAGGGGGGCTTCTGTAGACAATGACATACCAATTCCTCAAAATTTTGTTTCGAATACTGGGCGTTGTTCACTCTCTTGGCGCACGACTGAATCGCTGTATTTGCCATGAGCCACCACGTTACCCGTTGCGCGTAAAATGTATGCCATCGCTTTGTCAGCATGTGCAAAGAATTTCTTCCATCCTGCACATAAATAGTTAAGTCCCGGCTCACCATCACGAGTACGAATGAAACGGTTTTTCGGGCATTCACCGTAGCATGCAAACTGATACTCACAGTCTCGACATTGCTGCGTTAACAAGCGAGATTTTGCAAAACCGAACTTCTGTTGCTCTTTGCTGTAGGCCAGTTCATCCAGCTTGTCATGATGAATATTGCCAATTTTATACTCCGGATAAACGTAATGATCGCACGCAAATACATCGCCATTTGGCTCCATCGCTAACCCCTTACCGCACACCTCACCCAGCGTACAAAGTGGATTAGCGCGCCCCATCCAAGCCTCTACACTGGCTTCAAAATATTGCACAAACACTTTGCCGATATCGTTCTTAATCCATTCATCAAAAATCGCAATCAGGAAGTTACCCCAAGCTTCATCGGCAACACACCAAGGTTCCATGACAGAATCTTTGTGACCCGGAATCAAACGCTTGTCTCCTTGTTTAAGCTGTTCTTGCGGTTGCCATTTTTGAGGCGCAGTGGTGCGGAACGTTTTCTGTTCAACAATAGGAATAAACTGCATTTGTGGCGAGCGGACTTCATCTCGCAGAAAACGGTAGACTTCAAGCGGATTTCGGCTCGTCAGGTTGTTCACACAGGTAAGCGTGGCAAAGTTCACCTGATGTTTATGCAACAACTCCACCGCATTCATGACTTGTTTGAATGTACCCCGACCGGCTCGGTTGGTTCGATACGCGTTGTGCAGCATTTCAGGGCCATCAATACTCAAGCCCACCAAGAAATGGTTCTCGCTTAAAAATTCGCACCATTCGTCATTCAATAACGTGCCGTTTGTTTGCAGATCGTTAGAGATCTTCACGCCTGCGGGCTGGTACTTCGCTTGAAACTCGACAATTTTCTTGAAGTAATCCAAACCCAGCATCGTTGGCTCACCGCCCTGCCAAGAGAAGACGATCTCAGGTGTATTTTGCCCTTCAATATACTGTTTGATGTAAGCCTCTAACGTGGCTTCATCCATCATTGGTGAACATCCTTTTTTATACTCAAGTAAGTCCTGTTTGCTGAGGTAGTAGCAGTAAGTACAGTCAATGTTACAGGCAGCACCAATTGGCTTTGCCATAACATGTAAACGCTTAGACGCTTTGCCGTTGAACTGAGGACTTTGAGTAATTTGCATGAGTCACCTTTGCTGTTGCGAATTTGAAGGCGTGATCCGGATATTTACCCGCGATTCACCTTGATGACCCAATCATAAATTTCATTAATACCGCAGGCTTGTTATACCGCTTATAACCTATTTTCATGGCGCTTGTTGCTACTCTACTTTGGGCAGTTTGAGATAACCCGTATGCGGCGTTTGGGAAGCATTACGCTATTCATTTCGTGCACAACCAAGGAATGCGACTACGCTTGCTTATGATGAAGGCGAATTTTCAACGCTAACGCGTGGGCGAGAAAATGACATGAGTACAACGTGTAAGTGGTCGTTTAAGGTTATCCGCCCTCATTGCCCTTTTTAGGGATCACAACCTAGTGAAATCAATCGAGGTAAATAATGAACAAAATCCATCTCTGTACTCTTGCCGTCTTAACTAGCTTATCTTTTTCCAGCCTCGCGAAAGATTGCGATGCCAACTTGCTCCCCTCTTGGAAAGACAGCGACAGCAAAACCGCCATTGTGAATTTTGTCGAGCAATCTACCGACAGTTCAAAGGCAACATTTATCCCCGTTTCTGACCGCATTGCCGTGTTCGACAACGACGGTACACTTTGGTCAGAAAAGCCGATTTATTTCCAAATTGCGTTCGCGTTAGATCAAGTCAAAGCCCTTGCGAAAATGCATCCGGAGTGGAAAACGCAGGAACCTTTTAAATCCGTCATTGAAAACGACTTAGAGAAAGTCTTTGCTGGCGGTAAAGAATCGCTACTCCAAATCATGAAAGTCACCCACAGCGGCATGACCGTTGAAGAATACCAACAATCCGTCGAGCAATGGCTTGCGGCGGCGAAAGACAAGCGCTTTGGTAAAGCCTACAACGACCTCACCTTTAAGCCGATGCGCGAAATGCTTACGTACCTGCAAGAGAACAACTTCAAAACCTACATTGTTTCGGGTGGTGGCGTGGACTTTATGCGCGTGTGGGCGCCAGAAGCTTACAACATTCCTGAAGAGCAAATCATCGGCAGCGCGTTGAAATACGAATACAGCTTTAATGATGGTCAACCTAAAGTGATGAAGTTGGGCGAACTGTTAACGCTCGATGATAAAGAAGTGAAAGTCGAAAACATCCAGTACATTATTGGTAAGAAACCAGTGCTCGCCGTTGGTAACTCGGACGGAGACCAAGCGATGATGCAGTGGGCGACAAGCCAACCAAACTCTATGGCGATGATTGTGCATCACACTGACGAAGCGCGCGAGTGGAAATACGACCGTCAATCGGACGTTGGCCGCTTAGATAAAGCGTTAGACGAAGCCAATGCGCGTGACAACTGGCAGCTTATAGACATGAAAAACGATTGGTGCACCGTTTATTAAACAAGAGCGCTGTTCGAAGCCCACTCAATTAACGAACCAAGACCGAAAAGTTCCCCACGCTTTGGGGAATTTTTCTATTTGCACGCCAAATTCTTTTATTTCTTCACGATCACTTCACGCTTCATCACACAAAATGCGCTTCTACTCACTAAGTTGATTTGAAGAGGCAAAATTAGAATGAACAAAACACTTCTTGCGTTACTTGTTACCTGCTCAGTTTCGGTATCTGCGGCTCCTTATGTAGGTCTGGAATATGGATTAGGCACCACTGACCATGATTTGGAACCTCACTTTTCAGCTGACAACGTAACACTCAACCCTGAACTTGAAGATGGTATTTTCTCAGGCTTTATCGGTTACGCATTTAATGACAACTGGGCATTGGAACTGGGTTACAGCCAGTTTGACCTTGATGATAGTCGTTCAAAAAACCTAGGTATCAAGCCAATTGATGGCAAAGATTACCATCATGAAATGGATTGGGATGCGTCAATCAAAGCCAAACAAGTGTCGTTGGCTCCAGTGTTTAGCTACGCATTAAATGATAAATGGACAACAAAATTCAAAGCGGGTCTAACTTACACACAATACGACGCCAAGGTTTCTAAACATCAAGAATACGAGCTTGTCGCGAACGACGATGTGGAAATGACCAACACGCTTTTCCATAGCGCGGAGAAAAATAACGAGTTCGGCGCAATGTTCTCTGTGGGTGCGGAATACCAAGTGTTCCCAAAGCTCACCATTGGCGCAAACGCAAAATACCAACTAGACAGCTACGCAAACTCAGCATCCTTTAACGTAGGCACAACTTACTACTTTTAATATAAGGAAACGATAATGAAAAAAATGATTTTGGCATCCATGTTTGCCCTACTTTCAAGCTCGGCTTTCGCTGCTTTTAATGGCCCAGAAGTCAGCGTAATCAACACAGTGAAAGATGCGCAAAACGCAACCGAAGACAGCGCCGTAATGCTCACTGGGCACATCATTCAATCACTAGGTAACGAGACTTACTTATTCAAAGACAGCACTGGCGAAATCGAAGTAGAGATCGACAACGAAGAATGGATGGGCTTAGACGTGACTCCAAACGACAAAGTGGCAATTCGTGGCGAAATTGATTCAGAATGGACCACCATGCAAATCGACGTAGATACCATCCAAAAGCTATAAACGAGCCCTAACAACGAAGAGCCCTAACAACGAAAGTCCTCTAGCCAAGGAGCTATTGTTGAAACAGTAAAAATAGTGATAAAACAAAGCCACCCATCGGTGGCTTTGTTTTTGCTCATCTCACAAGGTTGGACTTAGTGCGTCACGCACGGGCAATCTTTAGGTAGCACCAACTTCAAACTCTTTGGCTGCACTTCAAATCGAATTTTACGGGAATGATACGGTTCGCCATCCAAGTTAAGTGGTAGAGGATTCGTAAAATCGATCTCCAACCAACTGGCTCGGGTGTGTTTCACAAACTCGCCTTTCTCGGATGGGTTGTTAATCTCTTCAATGACTTTGGGCAATTCATGCGGTAAAAACGGACGAACCAGCGTTAAGTCCATCAAACCATCATCAATCATCGCATGAGGAGCGAGCTGTTGACCGCCACCAGCTAAGCGGCTGTTGCAAAATGCCCCTAACAACATTTCGCCATCGTAACGGCCCCCTTCGATAATGATGCTGCCATCATAAGGTTTGAAGCCGAGCGCCTTCACAACGCCAGTCAGTGTGTAAGCCCCACCACCGAGAAAGTTTTTTAACTCAACAGGTGTTTCTGCTGTCACTTCTGCGCCAAAACCTGCCGCCGCAACATTGATAAAGCAACGATCGTTCGCCTTAACGCAATCAACAGACAGCGCTTGCCCTTCCACTGCCAAGGTTAATGCATCAGCAATCGAATCTGGAATATGATTCGCGGTCGCAAAATCATTGGCCGTACCAAGCGGAATAATGGCAAGTTCAGGACGACTTTCATGATCAATGTGGATAAGTGCCGAAGCAGCCTCATTGACAGTGCCATCGCCACCCGCAACAACAATACGCTCAATACCATCCGTTACCGCTTCTTTCACGAGACGCGGCATATCTTGCGATTCCCAAGTGACGCGAACTTGCACATCTACGCCCCTGTCTCTCATTTTCATGATGGCGTCTCTTAGCTCAGGATTACCGGCTTTTTTGCCGTTTAGAATCGCTCGTATTGTCTTCATATGGACTTCCTATTTCTTGATGACTTTCCCTGCGTGTTTGATTTGCGCGCGCAACCACTGATGAGCACTTTCATTAGTGCGACTAGGGTGCCAAATGGTGCAAAGATCGTAAGTTGTTACATCAAATGGAAACGGCAGTGCTTTCACATGATAGGTATTACTGAACAACTTAATCATCGATTCTGGCATCAAACCAATGTATTCGCTACCGCAGATAACCGGCAACATTTCCAGTGCTCCTGCGGCTCGATACATGATTTTGCGTTTGTCCAAATCAACAATATCTTCTGCACTCAGCATGCTTTTTCGGCTTTGCCACTGCGATACTGCAACGTGTTCTTCTTCAAAAAACTGCTCTTGAGAAATGCTCTCAGCGATACGAGGGTGATCTTTGTTACACACCACCATCAAACGCTCAGTGATCACGGGGTCAACTTTCAAGACCGTTCTCCCGCGCGGTGCTAAATCGATAATCAAATCATAACGTTGTAAGCGTAGATCACTTTCGTAATCCTCAGTAAACAGCGGGTGCACTTCCAAAGCGATATTCGGCGCTAACTCGTGAATCTGCTTCATCAACTGTGGCAGCAACTCGTAGCTTAAAATCGACACGCAAGCGATAGAGAAAATGCGATTGGAAACTTTAGGATCAAACTCAACCGATGCCGACAGCGTCGAGGTAAAGTTCTTTATCGCCGCAACCATGGCCGGATAAATATCGACAGCAAACGATGTTGGCTCAACACCAGAAGAACTGCGGTGAAACAATGGTTCGTCGTAGATATCGCGCAATCTTGCTAGCGCTTTACTCACCGCGGGTTGGGTGATGTCTAAACGTGCCGCCGCCCGAGACAAATTACGCTCTTCGTAGATGGCGATAAAAATGGGGATGAGATTAAGATCGGTCGGTTTCATGCTATTAAATTTTTCGAAAATCACTTTTTCTATTTTAATCTAACAGCATGATAGTTAACGTAGCCAAGTACAAGAAATGGGCGGTACGACCTGTTTTAATGAGTTTTAACTCAATTTTGACGTACTCCATTCACCGCATAAGTGGGCTGCTAACGTGCAGGCCAAAGCTTACATTAAGATTTGCCTAAATATGGGGTAAGAAACTCGCTGACTTCCTTGCCGCATAAACCAATTTCTACCTCAATACCGGCTTGTTTTAGAATCTCGATACCTCGACCACTGTTGCGCGGATCTGGGTCCAACATGGCTACGACGACTTTGCCAATACCGGATTTCACTAATGTCACCGCGCAAGCTGGCGTGCGACCTACAAACGAACACGGTTCGAGCGTAACGTATGCCGTCACCGATTCTAACGAGCCTTGATATGCATTCAGCGCTTCTACTTCCGCGTGGTTGCCACCAATAGCTTGAGTATGACCTTCTGAAACGATTTGATTGTCTTTCACTAACACGCAGCCAACCGGTGGGTTGGGTTGACATTCAGGAAGCGCATTTTTGGACACTTCCAATGCGCGGCGCATAAACTCTTGGCTCATTTGAACTCTATTCTCTAATAAAAACGAGGCGCTATATTAGCGCCCCGTTTTATTCATTGCCATCTCTTCCAATGACTTTGTCCAGTTCTGGTAACGCTCGTGGAATACGGAATTTAAAGCGTTGTTGTTTGGTCTGGATCTTGCGCCACATCGACTTCATTAAATGAGCGCTATTTTCACCATTTTGCATTCGCGACGCACTTTTTTGCCACGATTCACTCGTATCGGCTTTGGTCATTTCCAGCTCTGCCGTATTTAAACGCAATTGTTTGTACAATACGGTCCTTGCTTCAGACCAACGTTTAGCCTTTAGCAAACGGTGGAACGTCAACCATGCTGGTGTCGGTTTGTTGCGGTAGTAACGTTTAATGGCTACCAATGAAACAGTCACAAAACCCAGCAATACAAGCGTGGATACAATCCATGCAAAGTACGTATTGATGAAGGATTTCAACGTGTGCTTCGCAGCAAATGTTTTGCCCTCTAGCACCACCGTTTCCACTTGTTGAGTCTTACTGTTCCACCAACGGAACTCATAATTTGGCAGGGTTAATTCACCACCTTGTTGAATCACGTACACGCTCTCTTCTGTGCGTGTTGACTGGTAATCACCACGTGTTTGCGTATCTGTAAGACGGTGCGGTTGAGGATACGCTTGGTAACGGGTTGTTGATTCTCCTTTCAACAAGTCTGGTAGCAACACAGATAGCGAATCTTGAGCTGAAATGGTGATTTTACGCGTGATTGCATCCCCAACTTTGAGTGACTCAGTGGAGGTCGCCCACTCTTGTTTTACGTCTACGTGCGTTGCAGAAAACCAAGGCGTGTCACCGCTCAACAATCCCGATGGCAAGACAGTTTTGAACTTAATCGGCTGCGTGTAAAGGGTGCCTGACACCTTCTCGCCGTCCGGTGCTGACACCTGAACGCCCACTGCGACAGGTGGAATCACAAAATCACCAGATGCTTGTGGATACAAAGTCACTTCCCAGCGTTGACGCGACCAAGTTTGTCCGCCCTTGTGCTCCGTGAAGTTAGTGGCTAACTGATTACGCTGTTTGGCGATAACATTGGGCATTTCAATACTGCCAATTCGCGTCCCACCCGTAAACCAGCGCGGCGTTGCCACTTCGATGGTTAAAATGACTTGCTCGTTGACACTAAAACTTGGCGTTTTACGCTTTTCCCCAGCCGTTGGTTGTTGACCGACCCACGCTTGCAACTCAACACCATGATTGCGTTGAAGAGCGTAAATATCTTGAGCGAAAACGTGACGACTTACGAACAGACTCAAACAAACCACTAACCATGCCACTATCCTTGCAGGAGGTGCAAAAGAGGTAACGCGATGGACATTCATCATCATTGGGCCGCCTCCTCTGTATTGTGTTCCGTTGTCGTAGTTGAGCTACCCGTTGTTGGCGAGCGTAATTGAATTTGGAATTTAGCGCGTAAGAAATACTTCGGATCCGCTTCGACTCGCTTTAGCCACTTGTCGGCTAATTCTTGGCTACCTAAGATGTCGTCTGCGCTTAACGTCTCTTTAATCATCAACTCTGCTGACGTTTGTTCATCCGCTCCTTCTGCGGTTTGAGGGTTGTCGCCTAGCTCGGTTGACGCCTCTTGCTCTGTTCCTGCTTGACTCTCACTCATCTGATTTATCTCATCGACGATGCCAGCAATCACTTTCAAGTTGTGCTCAACATCAGGTCTTAACGACTCACTCAACGTTGGCTTACTGGCTAGGGATTTTAACAAGTCACGAGCAGCCAAATATTCACGCTGACGCGCCAATGCGCTCGCCGCATTGTAAAGACCGTAATCTCTAACCTCTTCGGACGGGTCGTTTTGCATTTCCAAAAACGCACTGTGCGCGAGCTCAAACTCGCTAGCGTAGTAGTACGCCGTGCCTTTGCGTAATGGATCGACAAAGTGTTTTGCAGCTTCTAAATACGCTTGTTGGTTGAACAAACGCTGTCCTTGTTGGTCTGGCGTCAGCCACAAATCCCACCACCATTGCGCCACCTTGTCGAAGGTCGTCACTTTTTGCACAACTTGTGGCTGCTCGGCTTTCACAGAAATGTTCTCCGCCATTGCACTGGTCGGCATCAACAGTGTACCGCTCACCATTACGATCACGCACCACTGCACTAACCACCCTTTTCTAAACCACAGCATCATGATCAACGCGATTGGGAACAGCAGTTGATAACCCATGTCTTTCCAAGGCATTGAAGATTCGCCATTAAGCTGCATATTTCGCTCAACGTATCGATTCAGTTGTTCGATATCACTGTTATCGACCGTCACTTCCACCAATCGACCGTTGGTCTGGCTGGCCAGTTTTTGCAGAGAATCCAAATCCATCGGGTTGTTACTCACGATGTCTGTATTCCCCGCAGCAAGAATTAACAGTTGATAAGGTTTACCTTCAAAATACGCTTGGTATTGCTTAATCGTGGCCGGGTTCACGCCATCGCTCACCAACAAAACGGTGGAGCCTGGTTGACCTTGCAATTGTTGATCAATTAACGGCAAGGCTTTTTCAGCAAGCTTACCTTGCACGGGCATGATTTCTGGCGTAATGGCCGCCAAGAATGGGTCAAATACTTTGCTGTCTTGAGTCACAGGCATCGCCACATGAGCACTGCCCGCAAACACGACTAAACCCGTTTTTCCGCCTTTTCGAGCGGCTAATAAATCGCGTACTTTCTGTTTGGAACGCTCAAGGCGGCTTGGTGGGAGATCTTTTTGCAGCATCGAGTCGCTGTTATCAAGCACCACAAGCAGAGAGGCTTTATCTTCGCCAAAGGGGGAAGATTCACGTTGCCACGTTGGGCCTGCACAAATCACAATGGCGAGTAGCACAATCAGCATCAAGAGCTTAAGCGGCAGTTGCTTGCGCCAACCTCGCTCGCCTATCGTCAAAGCATTGCGTAAATGTTCGGGCAGAATATCCTTCCAGCTTGGTTTGCTTTCTTCTCGCCAGCGCAACCACACCAAGAAAAACATGGGGATCAAAGCAAGTAACCACAACGGTCGGATAAAATGAAACTGCGTAAAGAATTGCGTCCAACTAAGAGAATCAAACATCGCTCTCTCCTAATGATGATCGTGTTGCAGCCCTTCTTTTGAGTGTCGCGACGCTGAACGCGAGTAAATGCATGATGACCACTAACGCCATCAAGTAATGGTGAAGACTTTGTTTTGGGCGGTATGTGGTGCTTTCGTAAAGTTGAGGTTCCAGTTTGCCAATCTCGTCGTAGGCAGCCGACAGTTCATCACGGTTGAGTGCTTCAAACGCTTCACCGCCGGATTCTTTCGCAATGCGATGAATCGTGTCCATATCCAACGCCGTTTCACCTATCGTTTCCGGATCACCCATCGCAATCACGTGCACTCGCACGCCTTTGGCTTTCGCAACTTTCGCCGCATCAATCGGTTCGACAAAGCTGCCCGTGTCGTTGCCATCGGTTAATACAATCGCGACTTTTTCACGGTTTTGATCTTGTACTAAAGCACCACGCGACTTATCGCTTTGCTCAAAAACTTTAATCGCTAGGCCAATCGCATCACCAAGATGGGTACTCTGCCCTGCCATCGCCACATCGGTTTGGTTAAGCAGTTCGAGCCACACTTTTTGGTCTGCGGTAAATGGCGTTTGCACAAAAGCGGCATCACCAAAAAGTACCAAGCCTAATCGGTCACCTTTACGAGACTGAACAAACTCCGTCAGCACTTCTTTTGCCGCATCAAGGCGAGAAATTTTTTCACCTGTACGAGAGGTGAAATCAGGCTCAGCCATGGAACCCGAAAGATCCACCACGACCATCACATCGCGCCCTAAACTCTCGCGAACTTGAGGCTCGCCTAACACAGTGGGTTTTGCCATCGCACACACCACCAAAAGCCATGAGAGAATTAACGTTGCTCGTTGCCACCAGCTTGGGGTTAACTGGCTTGCACCTTCTGATGGCGTCTCGCCAATCGCTTCCACAAGCTGACTAAAAAACGGCACTTTGATCGCCATTTGCTTAGTGCGATACGCAGGCACCAAGTAGGACACCACCAATGGCAGCGGCAAAATCAGAAACCATATTGGGTGAGCAAATTCAAAACCAGACAAACCAGTTAGCGATGCAAGAAGATCATTCATGTTGACCTCCCTGATTTGCTTTGCGTTTCAATAATGGATATTTCTTTGCCGCGCTTTTTTGAACATCACAACGGTGTTCACTCACCCAGTTTTTCGCACGAGCAATAAGCGTTACTCGTTCTTCGTTGGCTAGCGTAACGCTTGGGTCAACAATACTTTGTAACCAGCGCTTTGAAAGCTCATCGTTAAAGACCATTTGCGAGTTTGCTTGAGAATCTCCGGTTTGCGGATATAGCGCATCGAGCTTGCGCAAAAAGGCGGTATCAAACAATTTCGCGTTACGGCTATCAACATGAATCAACACAATTTTAAGCACAGAGAACAATGCTTTAGGCATGCCTTTGTCGCTCGGTTTGATTTGCGAAATCGCCAGCAGAGCTTCTTGTCGGTAGCGGTTACACCACCACTGTTGAGCCAAACGATACGCGACATACACCAGTGCAATGAGCGCAACCGCCGCTAAAATCTTCCAGCCAATAGTTTGCGGATACCAACTCACGCTTGGTGGCACGGCCACATCATGTAGCTCTCTGAGTATGTAGGTACTCGGAGGCGTAGGAAGACCACTCATTTAACGCCCCCCTACCAGTTTTTGAAATTGTTTAATGTGCTCGCCTGTCGTATCGAGTTCGATGTGCGGAAGGTGTTTCATCGCCATAAGTTGAGAGAGTGATTGTCGCTGTAAGCTAGTTCGAGCCTCAAGCTTTGCGCTCGCGGCTTCTACCTTTGCTTTGCTGTCTAAATTGAGTTGATACTGCCCATCACCAACCACCCATTTCGATTTTGCCAAATCGTCTGGTAGCGCTTGTTCTAATGGGTCACTGACCATCACTGCGAGAACATCGTTGTGCTGTTGTAGCTGTTTAAGGTGATCAAGGTGGTGCTCCTCGCAGTCGCTCCAGTCGCTGATAAAAATCAATGTGGATTGTTTGAGCTTCATGCGTTTAATGAGCTCAAGCCATTGACTGAACGTCACTTTTTCGGAATTGCGGGAGTCCACATTGAGCGATTGATTGGCTTTAGCGAGACGCTTAAGTTGAGCCAGAAGATCGTTTTGCGAACGCTGCGCCTTGCTGTGAAACAGCGCCTGTTGGGATGCGATGACAAAACCAACTCGGTCGCCATCTTTTAACACGCGCCACCCGCACATGGCCGCGATTTCTGCCGCGACAACCGATTTCATTACTTGCGTCGAAGCAAAAAACATTGCGCTGCGCTGGTCGACACACACGATCACGTTGCGATCTTTTTCTTCGGTGTAGCTGCGCACGTGCGGCTTGCCTGTGCGCATCGTGACTTTCCAATCCAGGTTACGAATGTCGTCACCCAATTGATAATGGCGCAGCTCTTCGAAGTTCAATCCACGACCGCGAAACAGCGAATTGTGGCGGCCTGAGAGTACGCTACCCGCTTTTAGATGAGGAAGTAAACTGAATGATTCTGCTTGTGCTTGCAAGCGTACTAAACGAGCGTAATCGCAGTACAAACGGGGATCCATCCCCTGTGATTTTGGCGCAAGAGTTGGCTTAGCCATAATGCCTCCCGCTTATCCAATTTCTACACAATCTAGCAGCTCTTGCACGACGCGTTGGTGATCGACTCCGTCTGCTAGTGCATCGTAGGTCAAAGAAAAACGGTGGCCCAGTACAGACGGAACCATGGCTCGCACATCGTCAGGAGTGACATGGTCACGTCCTTGCATCCACGCATACGCACGAGCGCATTTGTCTAGTGCGATGGAAGCACGGGGACTAGAGCCAATCTCAATCCATTTTGCTAAGTTTGAATCGGCATAACGCTCTGGCTTACGAGTCGCCATCACTAACGCGACAATGTAGTTTTCCACTAAATCTGATACCACGATGTTTGGTAACTGACGGCGAGCTTCTAGCACCACGTCTGGCTCGATGTGTTTTGGCGTAATAATTTCGCTGCTGGTTTCCGCACCTAATTCTTCACTGCGCACCAAACGGATGATGTCACGTTCGGCTTCATCTTCTGGATAGTCGACGGTAACCTTCATGATAAAACGGTCCATTTGCGCTTCTGGCAGTGGGTACGTGCCCTCCTGTTCTACTGGGTTTTGCGTTGCAAGCACCATAAACAAGTCTGGCAATACGTGAGTTTTATCGCCTACCGTGATTGTGCCTTCGGCCATAGCTTCAAGCAGTGCTGCTTGTACTTTGGCTGGCGCACGGTTGACCTCATCGGCAAGCACTATGCTGTTAAAAATTGGCCCTGGTTGAAAATGGAGCTGCGGCTTGCCATCCAACTCTTGATAAACCTCGGTTCCCGTCACGTCCGATGGCAAAAGGTCCGGCGTAAACTGGATTCGACCAAAACTGGTGTTTAACAAGTTGGCCAACGATTTTACAGAACGTGTTTTTGCCGTTCCCGGTAAACCTTCTAGAAGAATGTGCCCGTTCGTTAATAACCCGATGACTAAAGCTCGAACCACGTGGCTTTGTCCAATGACGCTTTTTTCTGTTTGTTCGATGAGTTCTTTTATCGCTTGTTGTGCGTGGTTCATAGGGTACCTTTTCAGTGGTTTAAGCCGTCTTTTCAATAGTTAAGTATAAGAACAAATGAAATAACTTAAGGTTATATTCACTATGTTATCTTTGCGGTTCTTCAGATTGGAGAAGCTGTGCAAGACCAACTAACATCGGTAACGCGTAATCAAAGAACATTTTGATTCCCGAACACAGATAGTTTAGTCCAGCCTCGCCATTCGGCGTTTTGATCAGACGGTTTTTCGGACACTCGCCCCAGCAATAAGGCAAGTAGGGACACTGTTTACAATACGTCGGCAAAGATTCGCGTTTTGCCATGCCAAAGGTGTATTGTCGTGTAGAGAAGGCCATGTCATTCAATGAGTGTTCATGAATGTTGGCGAGTTTGTATTCTGGGTACACATAGTGGTCGCAACTGAACACGTCGCCATTGTGCTCAATCGCCAAGCCTTTGCCACAAAACTCAGCTGTCACGCAAAGCTGAGACGGTTTCCCCATTACTTGCGCTACCGCGGTTTCAAACAGGTTAACCAGTACACGGCCAAGATCGTTATTCACCCATTCTTCAAAGGTCGCCATTAAAAAGCGTCCCCAGTCTTCAGGCTCAACCGACCAATCCGTCACAACAGACATTGGATGACCCGGTTTCGCCAGATCACTGCCTTTGGTTGGGATCATCTGTTCGTTCCAAAACTGCGGTGCGGTTTTTTGGAAGTCGTTCGCTTCAACCACCGGTGCAAACTGAATGTATGTCACACCCAATTCTTGGGTTAAAAATCGATACACTTCGAGCGGGTATTTCGCATTGTGTCGATTCACCGTCACCAACGCGTTGAATTTCACGCCATGCGCTTGGAGCTTATCTACCGCTTTCATCACCAGATCAAACGTCGGCTTACCGCTGCGGGTTTTGCGATATTTATCGTGCAGCTCTCGTGGCCCATCAATCGACAAGCCAACTAGGAAGTTGTGCTCTTTTAAAAACGCACACCACTCATCGTTTAGCAAAATGCCGTTGGTCTGAAGGTCGTTTTCAATGCGAACACCTTTCGGCTGATGTTTCTTTTGCAGAGCTACGACATTGCGGAAATAGTCCAGCCCAAGCAGCGTTGGCTCCCCACCCTGCCATGAGAATACAATTTCTTCGCCATCCTGACTTTCGATGTAGCTTTTCACGAACGCTTCCAATGTTGCGTCGTCCATTTTTGGTTGCTTTTCTTGGTGCAGTAGATTTTCTTTATGCAGATAAAAGCAGTACTGACAATCGATGTTGCATTTTGCTCCGCCCGGCTTTGCCATCACATGGAATCGACGGTCATACGCGCCCGAAACCGGTGCTTTAGAAGCCGTTTTAAGAGGAACAATAGGCATGGTAGTAGAATGGCGAGGGGAAATCTTACTCATACGTTTCTCACTATTAAATATACCCAAATAACCTCGTAAGCGTAGTGCAGTAAACGGGAAGCTATTTGGGTATATAGCGCTCCGAAGAGCGCTATTGATTATCGATGTTCTTTATTACTTAGAAGACTTAGGTACGAATGAACCTGCTTCCATGCGAGGAGGGAACTCTTTAAACGTACCCATTACCTCTTTCACTTTCTCTACCGCTGGCATCATTAGGAATGAGCGCTCGTACATCCAACGAGAGTAACCCATACCTTGGTCACCACGTTCGAATGGGTCAATGCTCAAATCGAAGATCAATGGAACACGAAGTTTAGTGAATGGTTTACGCCATACATCCATACCCGTTTCATTTTCTTGGATCATGAAGTGGTATTTGTATTTACCGTAACGTAGTGCAACCAAGTCACCGTCATCACTCCAGTAAACGAATTCGTTACGAGCAGACTTGTCTGACTTACCTGTGATGTATGGCAATTGGTTGTAACCATCTAGGTGAACTTTGTAGTTCATCTTGCCAACTTTCTTACCTTTCAGTAGCTCGTCTTTAACTTTAGTGTCACCTGCTGCTGCAACCAATGTTGGGAAGAAGTCTTCAAGAGACATCATGCCATTAAAGGTTTCGCCAGCTTTGATGTGACCAGGCCATTTGATAAGAGCAGGAACACGGAAGCTACCTTCCCAACCTGTATTCTTCTCACTACGGAATGGCGTCATACCTGCGTCTGGCCATAGGTCAACCATCGGGCCATTATCTGTGGTGTAAACGATGATAGTGTTGTCATCGACACCAAGATCTTTCACTTTTTTCAGTAGTTCGCCGATTTGGTCATCGTGCTGTTTCACACCGTCAGCATAGAAACCAGCACCGGTTTTACCTTGGTACTCTTCAGGAACGTGCGTGAAGTTGTGCATGCGAGTGGTGTTAAACCAAACGAAGAATGGCTTGTCTGCCTTAACTTGCTTGTCGATGAACGTTTCAGCCGCTTCTAGGAACTCACCGTCTACTGTTTCCATACGTTTGCGAGTTAGAGGGCCGGTATCTTCAATTTTGCCGTCAGCGTAAGAATGGATAACGCCGCGAGGGCCAAATTTTTTCTTGAACTCTGGATCTTTAGGGTAATCCACGTTCTCTGGCTCTTCTTCCGCGTTCAAGTGGTATAGGTTGCCGAAGAACTCATCAAAACCGTGGTTGGTAGGAAGGTGTTCGTCTCGGTCACCTAAATGGTTCTTACCAAATTGTCCGGTTGCGTAACCCATTTGCTTAAGCATGGTTGCAATCGTTGGATCTTTTTCCGAGATACCTTCCGGAGCGCCTGGTAAGCCCACTTTTGATAGACCAGTACGTTTTGGCATTTGACCAGTGATGAATGCAGAACGGCCTGCTGTCGAACTTTGCTGTGCGTAGAAGTTAGTGAACTTCGCACCTTCTTTAGCAATACTATCGATGTTTGGCGTGTTGTACGCCATCATGCCTTGGTTGTAGGTACTAAGGTTCCAGTAACCAACATCATCACCAAAGATGACAAGAATGTTGGGTTTGTCCGCTGCGTGTGCAACTGCAGATGCAGCGCCTAATGCTAACGTACATGCGTTAAGTACGAGTTTTTTACTGCTCGTTTTGGTCGCATTTTTCATATTATCTCCAAGAGTTCGCTAGTGCGTAAAAAATGGTATTCGCTTTTCAATACCATTGTTGATATAAGATAAAGCACTAATTTCAGGCGATAAATGCAGTCAAAATTAGTTAACCTATAAATTAAATTTATGAGTAACGTTATGGACTTGAATTTGATCCAAACTTTTCTTGTTGTCGCGGAGTTCCAATCTTATACAAAAGCCGCGGAACAATTGGGGCTTACGCAACCTGCTGTGAGCGCTGCAATAAAGCGTTTAGAGCAAGTCGTAGATAAGCAATTATTTGTGAAAAAAGGACGGGGAATTACGCTGACATCCGCGGCGTATCAACTACTGCCTCAGTTTGAGCAAGCGGTGAGTATTATTGATAATGCTATCATGGAGAAGAAGCACTTTGAGGTGTGCTGTTCAGAGATTCTGCTGCACATTATGAGCCCGATAAAAAATGCCATTTTTTACGAGTCACCTCCCGAAAAATACATCTTGTTTGAGCTTTTAAGACAACAAAAAGTAGATCTTGTAATTGATACAGTGGTCACAAAAGATGCGGCGTTTGTTATGGAGGAGGCGTACGAAGAAAAGGCCGTCATTATTTGTCGAGAGCAACACCCTCGAATCCAAGGCACTTTGAGCAAAGAACAATTTTATGATGAAACTCACTGTTTGTTTTCAGGCAAATGGAACAACATGTCGGGTTTTGAGCAACTTGCTCAAGAAACCATTTTGGAAAGAAAAGTGGATCTCGTCACATCTTCGCTTGCTGGTATGGCGTTGTACGTCGCACAACGCGATTGTTTAGGTCTAGTGTCTCAATCTTTTGCGAACAAATGGAGCAAAGCCCTTAAGCTTCAAGTTCTGCCTTGCCCCATTTCTATATGCACCATCCCTTACAAGTTCGTCTACCATAAACGTGAGTTAAACAACCCTGCTCATATTGCATTGCGAGAGAGAATCAAAACGCACCTAGCCGCTGCGCATTACGAACCTATTTCTTTGTAGTCACGGTCGCTTTGAGCTGTTGAACAACTTCCGCAGGAGCATGTGCACCAAGCTGCTTGGTGCACTGTTCAAAGGCAAATGCAACGCCGCCTTGTCGATAGTTTCTCGCTAACACTTCGCACTGGGCATAAAGATGCCGTGGGTCGCCACCAACTTCAAACGCCTTGTTTAAGGCCTTACTCGCTTCTAATACGTCGGATTTCTCCAACGCTAAACCGTACACATACCAATACTGAGCGTTATCTTTCGCGCTTTCTGCGGCCTGTTTTAAATACTGATTAGCTTGTTTGCTGTTGCCTTGTCTTAACAGCGCAAGCCCTGCACTGTAAGGCAGCGAACTTGCTTTCGGTTGTGCTTTCATTCCCGCACTCAGAATTTGGACCGCTTTGGCTTCATCACCTTGTCGGCGATACATGTCCGCTAAATTGACGTAGCTATTTTCGAAATAAGGTTCGATGTCGATAGCTTGTTGATACAGTTCGATCGCTTTATTAGCATCTCCCAAACTGCGATATACATTGGCTAAGTTAGTTCGCCCAAATCCGCGATCGGCGTTAAAGCGTTGAATGTCCATGTATTCATCTAACGGTTTTTGAATGCGCTCTCTTTGTAGCGGATTCATTTCCCCATAATGACTGACTAGCGCAGCCGCCGCTTCGGTTCGCACCGACAACACCGGATCACTCAGCAACGGCTGTAGAATCTGCCAACGGTCACTAAAGTCATACCCTGCCGAGCCAGCAACAGCACCCAGTCGAATCATCTCGTTCTCATGTTTCACGGCGCGAGCAAGCGCAACCAACGTATTCTGGCCAGTATTGCCTGCCATTCGCTCTAAAGCCGATGCGCGAATGATGTCACTGATGGAAGAATCTTGAGCCGTATAAGCCAAGGCATCTGAACCACCTCTATGACCTATCGCGTCTGCATAAAATGCGACCGAAAAGTGCTGAGTGTTGCGATACTTTGATTTTGGGAACCATTGACCAATCTGCTCATCGGCCCACTTCGCATCTTTATCATCATGACAAGCAGTACAAACATTGGGCGTATTAATATGCTGACTTAAATCTGGGCGCGGAACGTGCCAACTGTGGTCTCTACGCGGGTCTACCTGCATATAGGTCGTCTCCGGCATGTGGCACGTTGTGCATTTTGATGCCTCGGTGTTCGCTTGATGAAAGGTGTGGTTTTCTGACAGATAATCTGACGCTACATGGCATTGCGCACATACTGCTTCTTCAGGGATTTTAAGTTGGGCGGTATGTGGATCGTGACAATTTGTGCACGTTACGCCTTTCTCTGCCATGGCCGATTGCAAAAACGAGCCGTAGACATAGTCCTCATCGTAAATTTGGCCATCGTGATAATAGAGCTCAGGGGTAATTAAACTCAGACGGTACTTATCAAGAAACGTACCTTTGACGTGATCCGCTTCTTCATTCAACTGGGTACGTCGACTGTGGCACTGAGCGCAAGTTTGAACTTGGTTGGTTGGCACAATGTCTTTTGGCTGAAGCGTACTGTGCCCTTCTTTATAGACCCACTCTTTGACTGCGGCTGAAAGATCGCGAGAAAAACCATAATGATTCGCGGTGGCAATTGGCATTCCATTTTGCTTGGCCTGTTTCGCCATTTCCACGTGCAGACTTGCCGGGCCATGACACGCTTCGCAGCTGACGTTGATTTCCGACCACGTTGTTTGATACGTATTGCTTTGAGCGTCGTAGTTTTTCTTCAAGTTGGTTGAGTGGCAATCAGCGCACATGAAGTTCCAGTTTTGCCCTGTATTGGCCCAGTAAAACTCATCGGTTGTGGTCGTGTCTGGATATAAATGAAACCAACGTTGCCCGCCTTGTTCCACACTTCTCGAATCCCAAGCAAAAGGAATCAGTTGTATGCGTCCATCATCAAATTCCACCATGTACTGTTGTAATGGCACCCAACCAAACGTATAGCTGATTTTGTAATCGTGCCACTGTCCATCTGGACCTTGGATGTTGACCCAATATTCATCGTCTTTGCGAAAAAAACGGTTTGCCTTGCCCTGATGTTCAACGGCTTGATTGTCGAAGTTACCCAGTACGGATTCTGAATCAGCATGGCGCATCGCCATATCATGGTGCGAGCCTTGCCACGCTTCCACTTCGACTTGGTGACAATCGATGCACGTTTCATTACCAATAAACTGAGCTTGAACAACTTCTGGTGGAGTTTGGGCGTTTTGCTGCCCAAACAGAGAAAAACTGACGAGCATAGCAAGGCTCACTATTGCCTGCTTCCGACTTGCCCACTGAGTCATAACGATCCTTGTTATTCTAATTTTGTTCTTCATCAACTGTAGGATGACTTTTTCTTTTTGGACAAGTAATTACATGAGTTTTAAGAAAAACTTAAACGGTGCGCAAAAAAAGAGGCCCATCAGAGCCTCTCGATTTGAAGTTTTGATCGTGCAGCAAACCTACTTATTCGGGTTCTCTTGCAGCTTCTCCATCACTTGATCAAGCGAGAAACTTGCGGCTTTTTGCCTTGGCGGGAACTCTTTGAAAGTTTCTAGGAATCGACCAACATACGTTTGTGCTGGCACCAACATGTAGGCGCGATCAAGCATCCAATCGTAGTACGTGTTGGAGGTAACATCCGCAACTTCATAAGGGTCCATGCGCAAGTTGAAGATCTTCGGCACACGTAATTTGGTGAATGGTTCAGCCCAAATACGCAACGTACCTTTTGCACGTTGTTCCATGAAAACCAGTTTCCACTTATTGTAACGAAGCGCAGTTAAATCGCCATCGTCCGAGAAGTAGAAAATCTCTTCACGCGGTGCTTTCTCTTCTTTACCAGTGAGGTATGGCAGGAAGTTATAGCCGTCTAGGTGAACTTTGAATTTCTTATCACCCGCGCTGTAACCTTTTAGCAGTTTCTCTTTGATGTTGTCATCACCAGCGGCGGCTACAAATGTAGGCATCCAGTCCATGTGGTGCATGATGTCATTCGAAACAGAACCCGCTTTAATTTTACCTGGCCAACGTACCATTGCAGGAACACGGTACGCACCTTCCCAGTTGGTATTTTTCTCGCCACGGAATGGCGTTGTACCCGCATCTGGCCACGAGTTCATGTGTGGGCCATTATCGGTTGAGTAGAAAACAATGGTGTTGTCTTTAATGCCTAAGTCATCCACTTTTTTCAGTAGCTGACCAACATGGTTGTCGTGCTCTACCATACCATCAGCATAAGTACTGATGCCGGTTTTGCCTTGGTTATCTGGCTTCACGTGAGTACGGAAGTGCATGCGGGTTGCGTTCCACCATACGAAGAATGGTTTTTCCGCTTTCACGGCACGATCCATGAAGTCGAGTGCCGCATCTAACGTCTCTTCGTCTACAGTTTCCATACGCTTACGAGTCAGAGGCCCTGTATCTTCAATTTTGCCGTCAGCGTACGAACGAATCACACCGCGTGGGCCAAACTTCTTACGGAACTCAGGATCTTTAGGGTAATCAACGTTTTCCGGTTCTTCCTCAGCGTTCAGGTGGTAAAGGTTGCCAAAAAATTCATCGAAGCCGTGGTTAGTAGGAAGATGTTCGTCTTTGTCCCCTAAGTGGTTTTTACCAAACTGACCAGTCATGTAACCCATTGGTTTAAGCATTTCCGCAATAGTTGCGTCTTCCGCTTTCAAACCTAGGTCAGCACCAGGAAGTCCGACTTTACTTAGACCCGTTCTGAGCACAGTCTGGCCGGTAATAAAGGTGGAACGACCCGCAGTACAAGATTGTTCACCGTAGTAATCTGTGAACATCATGCCCTCTTTCGCGATGCTGTCGATGTTTGGTGTTTTGTATCCCATCAAGCCAAAGGTGTACGCACTGAGATTGGACTGGCCAATATCATCACCCCAGATGACGAGAATGTTAGGTTTTTCTGCCGCGATACTGCTGCTTGTCGCGCCAATTAAAGCCGCGGCAAGAATCGCTAATCGGCGTTTAACGCCATATTTCGCTGTCATATAAACCTCTGTGTGTATTAGAAAAGTGCTTCCTGCAACAGAATGTATAGTTCACAACCTCCGGATTTGCGAATATTCAAAATGAGAATAAAGGCAATGGGGTTTAATAATTTCCGCGAACATATTCACACGGCGACAACAAAGATCTGAAGGCGTTTAGATAAGAGAAGGTTCGCTAACGCAAGGAATGGCAGGAAGAGATAACAAACGATTAGAGGGTTGCGAAATAGATAAAATAAAAAACGGTTCGCGCCGACAACCAAGATAGATCATCATTGCGAACCGTTGGGGGTTCAAATACGCTTAGGATTAACCTTTCGCTTGTTGAACTTTACTTAGGTTCTTCATTTGTTCCATCACTTTATCAACCGAGAAGCTTGGGATCTCTTGACGTGGTGGGAACTCTTTGAATGATTTCAGAACTTTCGCTACTTTCGCTTGAGCAGGAACAAGCAAGAATACGTGGTTGAACTGCCATGTTTCGTAACCGAAGCCTTGGTCGCCCTTCTCTAGTGGGTCAACTTTAAGGTCGAAGATCATTGGTATACGTAGGTTTGTGAACTCTTTCGTCCAAACATCCCAACCTTCATGCTCTTGGATCTTGAAGTGAAGCTTGAAGCGCTTGTCACGCATTGCCAGCAAGTCGCCATCGTCTGACCAGTAGAAGAACTCATCACGAGCAGACTCTTTGTCTTTACCCATCAAGTAATTCATTTGGTTGTAACCATCTAAATGGTTTTTGTATGTGCGATCAGCAGACGATGATTTATAACCTTTCAACAAATCTTGCTTGATGGTGTTGTTACCCGCAGCAGAAAGCAGTGTTGGGAACCAGTCTTCACCCGCAAAGATGTCGTTTAACTTCGTATTTGGTGCAATGTGCCCAGGCCAACGAACCATTGCTGGTACGCGGAAGCCACCTTCCCAACCTGTGTTTTTCTCACCACGGAAAGGACCAAATGCTGCATCAGGCCAGGTCGCGTTCATCGGGCCGTTATCGGTGGTGTAAATCACGATGGTGTTGTCGGCAACTTTCAGATCATCCAGTTTATCTAGCAACTCACCAACCATGTTGTCGTGCTCTACCATACCATCTGCGTATTCACCCAAACCTGTTGTACGGTTTTCTTCTTTCACATGCGTCCAAATGTGCATGCGCGTTGCGTTGTACCACAAGAAGAACGGCTTGTTCGCTTTAACCTGACGCTCCATGAAATTCATTGCCGCGTCTAGCGTTTCTTGGTCGACCGTTTCCATGCGCTTACGCGTCAAAGGACCTGTGTCTTCAATTTTGCCATCGGCATAAGAATGGATTACGCCACGCGGGCCAAAGTTTTTGCGGAACGCAGGATCTTTCGGGTAATCAGGGTTTTCAGGCTCTTCTTCCGCGTTCAAGTGGTAAAGGTTACCCATGAACTCATCAAAACCGTGGTTTGTTGGCAACATTTCATCTTTGTCACCAAGGTGGTTTTTACCAAATTGGCCTGTCGCGTAGCCCATATCTTTAAGTGCCGTCGCCATTGTAATGTCTTGCGGTTGAAGACCTTGTTCTGCACCTGGTAGGCCTACTTTCGTCAAACCGGTACGGATTGGCATTTGACCAGTAATGAAAGTACTACGGCCCGCAGTACAAGATTGCTGCGCGTAGTACGCTGTGAAAAGCGCACCTTCTTGCGCAATTCTGTCGATGTTTGGTGTGTTGTAGCCAAGCATGCCTTGGTTGTAAGCAGAGATGTTACCGTAGCCGATGTCATCACCCATGATAACCAGCATGTTGGGTTTAGAAGCTGCTTGTGCGGCAATCGGAGCTGCCATTGCAAGCATCGTGAGTACTAGAGTATTTTTGCGAAAGTTCACGTTTTTTATTCCTTCACGTTAAAAACTTTCTTTATGGTATGCCTGCTGAAAAAACGATTGAAGTTATACAAGATATAACCAAATCTCATCTCAATTGGCATAGCATTGCAATAACAAGGCAGTTTGTGCCGGACAATGAGCACATTTACCAACCACTTGTCATCATCGATTTGAATATCTTCTTTATATATTGCATTGATTTTTGATTGTTCATTAATGATAATGGTTCGCAATTTCATTATTAATCTAGGTATCAACGTGAGCGATCAAGCAACCTTGACAGTTTTGCCAACCTTAACGTCTGATAGCCAAGATTGTAGCCACTCTTCTTCGGCAAATCATATAGTTACACTCGATAAGTACACGCAGTCTGTTACGATTCAAAGCCAGCCAAAGAAGACGAATATCCAACTCACGCCCATTCAGTTTGAACTACTGCGCACGCTCATTCAGCATCAAGATAAAGTACTGACCAAACCTTTCCTCTATCAAACCGTTTTGCAACGTCCGTTCACTGAGCATGACCGAGCGCTGGATATGCACATCAGCCGAATGCGAAAACGCTTGATTGCCGAAGGCATGCCACCAGATCAAATTCAGACAATTCACCGTAAGGGTTACCTATTTAAATCCATAAATAGGTAAAGAAAGCGCGGCTATTTGTCTCGATTTTTGGTATTTCGTCACTTATTTTGCTTTAATTAATGCAAATTCAATTTACTCAAAATAACTCAATGAATTTGCGTCTAATTTTTATACTCTGCATTGCCAGTCTGTTTGCTGGTTGTGCTACTTATGCTGGCCTGAACTTTGACCAATTGTTCGGCCCTCAGTTGGTTCGTGAGCGTACTGCCAGCGTTGAAACGCCGCAGGCAGATTTCTTCCAACGCGAGGTAAAACCTATCGTCGATAACCGCTGTGTGGTTTGCCACGCCTGCTACGATGCGCCATGTCAGCTAAAACTCTCATCGGTAGAAGGGATCGACCGCGGAGCATCGAAAGCATTGGTTTATGAAGGCACTCGCCTGACAGCTGCTGCACCTACTCGCTTGTTTGAAGATGCAGAAACCACCCAAGAATGGCGCGACGCTGGCTTCCACCCTGTTTTGAATGAACGCGACCAAAGCATGGCAGCAAACCTTGAGGCTGGCCTTATCGCTCGTTTATTGCAACAGAAAGAGCGCCATCCCTTGCCAGACCAAGTGCAATTAGAAGGTTTTGATTTTTCGATTGATCGTGAGCAAACCTGCCCGACAATTGAAGAGTACGAGCAGTACGAAAAAGACAACCCAAACTGGGGAATGCCATTTGGTATGCCGAATCTAACCAACAGCGAATACCACACGCTGATGACTTGGCTAGAAAACGGCGCGATCATGAATATGCACACGCCAATCAGTGACCAAGAGCAGGCGCAAATCAATCAATACGAAACACTGCTCAACCATTCTGATCTCAAGAATCAGTTGATGTCGCGTTATATTTACGAGCACTTGTTCCTGTCGCACCTGTACTTCTCTGAGTTGAGCGAAAAACCGCGCTTCTTTACCCTCGTGCGCTCCGCAACGCCACCAGGACAGCCAGTAAAACGCATTTCCACTCGCCGCCCTTACGACGATCCGGGCGTTGAACGCGTTTACTACCGAATCATTCCAGAACAAGGCACTATTGTTGACAAAACGCACATGCCATTTGCGCTCAACAAACAGCGCATCAGTAACTGGAAAAAGTGGTTTATTGAAGCGGATTACTCCGTTACTCAGTTACCTAGCTACGAGCCAGAAGTTGCAGCTAACCCGATGACGGCATTCATTGATATGCCAGTGAAGTCTCGCTTCAAATTCATGCTTGATAACGCGCAAAACACCATCATGGCGTATATCAAAGGCCCTGTTTGTCGTGGTCAGCTTGCACTTAACGTCATCAATGATCGCTTCTGGGTATTCTTCTTAGACCCAGACAAAGCTGACATTCCTGAGGTTAACGAGTTCTACCGTTCACAAGCAGATAACTTAAAACTGCCAGCCGAACAAGAAAGTAATACGCTTCCAGTCACAAACTGGGTTAAGTACGCACGCCAACAAGCGCGTTATCTTGAAGCAAAATCTGAGTTTACGAACAACTGGTTTAAGCATGGCGAAAACCTATCGACTGACGTCATTTGGGATGGTAACGGCACCAACCCAAATGCAGCATTAACAGTATTCCGTCATTTCGACAGTGCATCTGTAGTTCAAGGGTTGGTTGGCGAGCAGCCAAAAACAGTCTGGATCTTAGATTACGCTTTGCTGGAGCGTATTCACTACCTATTGGTAGCAGGATTTGACGTATACGGTAACTTTGGTCACCAGTTGATGACGCGTATGTTCATGGACTTCTTACGTCTTGAAGGCGAGAGTAACTTTGTTACCTTGCTGCCTGCGGATATGCGTCACCAGCTTCAATCGAGCTGGTATCAAGATCAAAGCCCTCAGCTTAGTGACTTTTTGCAACGTAACGTGAAGCCTTTTAATCAACCGACCAGCGTTGTTTACAAAACGGACGATCCAAAAACCGAGCTACTGAACATGATGCGCAAACGCTTATCGCCAGTGCTACTGCCTCGTTATGAGATTACCGATACTGCGCTTTCAGATAAAACGGAAAAAGAGCTAAAACGCATCGGTCAAGTGCGTGGTGAAGGGCTACAAACCGTCCCACAAATCACGATGCTGATGGTGCGTAGTAAGTCAGGTAAAGACGAACTGTTCACCCTACTTCACAACAATGCGCACACTAATATTTCGAGTTTGTTTGATGAAGAAAGCAACCGAGACTTCGCCAACGACGATATGACCATCGTGCGTGGCGTTGTCGGGAGCTACCCAGCAGCATTTTTCTCCCTTAAAGAAAACCAAGTAAAAGAATTTGTCGATCAGTTTAGCGCGATTCAAAACGAAGCCGATTACGTTAAGTTGTTGGATAATTTTGCGATTCGCCGTAGCTCGGAAAAATTCTGGCCGTTTAGCGATCGTATCCACAATTGGTACCGTACAAATCAACCGATCGAATTTGGATTACTTGACTATAATCGTTTTGAGAATCGATGATGATTTAAGGGGGTTCTCATGGGTATCCGAGACAACATTGCCGCTCTGGAGCAACAAATTTACGTTGCTTGTTCAGAGGGAGACTACGAGACGGTCAACATGCTTGAACATCAACTCGAATACTTGCGTGGCAAAGTGGAACATCCATTAGATGATGACCCTTATGCCTTAGACACTCGATTCGAGTGGGAAGATGACATGACCAAATAGAAAAAACCTCCGGCATTTACCGGAGGTTTTTGTTTTTAGGTTTGGGCTTAGGTTTAAAACGCAGAGCTTTATTCTGCCATCAGCTCATCAAGCGCATTAACTGACGTAGCGACTTGCTCGGCCAATAAACCTTGCTGAGCGTTGTATGTATCTAGCGGTTCGGCAGCAATCTCGATACTTTGGCAAGTGTTCATTAACGCAGTAAGACCTAAACTCCCCGCACTGCCTTTTAGTTTATGAGCGAGATTTTTCACTGCTAGGCTGTCATTTTTTTCTGCTGACTCAACCAACTGTCCAAGTACATCCGCACTGGTATTTCTGAACAAGTCGATGATATGCAGCATTTTTTCTCTGCCTAAAATCTTCATGTCGGACTGGATCACGCTTGGATTAATGATGACCATTTCTGGTTCCTCTCGTTGTTGGTGGTCTTGTTCGACCTGATTTTCAATAGTTAGATTGGTATCGCTCGTTTCGCTCAGAGGTAAGCATTCTCCACTTTGCGGAAGCAGTAATTGTTTGCCATCCAGAACATCCTGAATCAACGTAGCAAGGGCTTCTTTCTCAACCGGTTTTGGCAAGTAACCATCAAAACCCGCTGCCAAGTAGCGTTCAACTTCTTCCGCAAAAACATGAGCAGACACCGCAATCATAGGTGTCGGTGACAGCGCTTTGTCACCTGGCTTGTTACGTTCGATGCGTTTTAAGCGTTGAATCAAATCTGTGCCGTCGCAATCAGGTAAATTGATGTCAACAAGCGCGATGTCAAAATCTTGTTTATCAATGATTCGTTCAGCTTGCAGACCATCTTCCGCCATCACAACTTGGTGCCCCATGCTCTGGAGGAAACCTTCCGCCACCACGCGGTTTACTTCATTGTCTTCGACCAACAGCACTTTCGCTTTCACCTTGCAGCGAGCGCTCGCCACGACACCGATTTCAACAGGTTCGCTTTCTTCAAGTGGGATGGAGAACCAGAAACGGCTGCCTTCGCCCTCTTCTGAGTCGACTTCTAGCACGCCGCCCATCGCTTCTACGATGCGTTTGCTTATCGCCAAACCAAGCCCTGTACCACCGATTTGATTCAGACCACCTTCTGCTTGCGTGAAGGCATCAAAAAGAGTTTTCTGATCTTTTTTCGAAATGCCGATACCTGTGTCTGAGACTTCAAATAGCACTTGCGATTCGTCTTCTGGATTCAGGCTGACGTAAATATCAATTTCACCGTCTTCAGTGAATTTGATCGCGTTACCCACTAGATTGTTCAGCACTTGGCTAATGCGCGTTACATCCCCTTTCCAGTATCGGCTGACGTCACTTTCAATGTGGTAAGAGAACAGCAGTTGCTTCTCTTGTGCTCGGCTGTTCATCAGTTGGAACGTGTCTTCAACCATTTGATGTAGGTCGAAGCCCAAGCGGCGAATCTCAAGATGGCCGGCTTCAATTTTCGAGTAATCAAGAACGTCATTTAAGATGGCAAGCAAGGTTTTACCACTGCGGTTGATGATCTCCGCGTAACGCTTTTGAATTGGGTTTAAACCAGAATCCATTAACAAACGAGCAGTACCGAGCACGCCGTTCATCGGCGTTCGAATTTCATGGCTCATTGTCGCTAAGAAGGCTGATTTCGCGCGGCTCGCCTGCTCAGCTTCATTACGCGCCTGAGCGTGGTTCACGACCTCTTCATTCAAGCGCAGGTTTGCTTGTCTCAACTGCGAAGTACGCTGCTCAATCAATTCTTCAAGGTGTTCTTTGTGCTCTTCCAGCTCTCGTTTGGCTTTTGCCTCCCCTTCTGCCACCACTTTGAGCGCTTGGGCGGTATTGCGGGCGGTGATGATAGCTTGCCCCATGTGCGCGAGTTCGTCTTTGCCTTTAACTTCTAGTTCAACAGCCAAGTTACCTTGAGCAACAGAAAGCAGCGCAGCAGAGTATTCCGCCAGACGTTTCACTACCGACACATACACCACGCGCCAAAGGATAAGCACAACCACAATCAAACCGACAATCGAGATCACCGTTAGTGACCATTGGGCAAATTTCAGGGTATTGGTCAGCTGGTCAACGGCAAACGTGGTGGTTTTGTTGGAATCGTCCACCAGCTTGTTTACGGTGCTGTTCAATTCAGAAAACAGCTCCAGCGTTTTTTGCATCAACTGTTGAGATTGCTCGTTGTTTTCGTATTGTTGCAGCAAAATGGTAAATACAACTTGGCGCTTACCGAGCTCGGTGAGCAATTGGCTCATCTGCTTTGAACGTGTTGGGTCTTCGACCGCTAAGACGCGGCGTTTCATGATCTTAAGATTGTTTTCAAACGCCGTCTGGATTTGTTGGATACGATCAACGTTGGTCAGAGTGCGTGCTTCTTCAATTTGATTAAGCATTTTAAAAGCGAGAAGATGCAGCTCGTGCAGACGCTCGGTTAGGTCAAGATCGACTTCAACCAAGGCATCGAGCGCTTGATAGACTTGGTCTTTTTTGTTCGCTTCTAACAGGTCATAAATGTGGGTTACGTTAGCAACCGCAATCGTGCTGGTATTTTGCACTTGAGTGCGAGTGAGCTGTTCCAACTCTTCACTCAGCAGGCGCATTTCTTCAACACGAGTATCAATTTCTTTCGCGAGCCACAACTTTCTTTCAACCGTGACACCAAGCTCTGCGAGGTTATTGATCACATTCTGAACATTGTTTTCAAGTGCATCGAGCAGTTTTGAATCAAACGACTCACCGCCTAGCTCTTTAATGTGCGTCAACAGCGATTCAAGTTGTTCGAACAACACTCGCCCGGCTTCTTTCCTCTCTTGCTCATTTTGCGCATTAGAGAGCATTTGCACCGATGAAATGATTCGAGTACTCAATTCCGAGACTTGTCGCGCTTCTATCATGGCGGGGATCGCGGCATCTACCACGTTCCTTTCAGTTTTTGCCACCAGCGAAAAGCCGGATACGCCAATCAATGCTGATAACATGACCAGCATTGCCATCGCGATGAATGACAACAGAAGTTTACGACCGATGCTTGCGGTTGCTAGCAACATATTTTCATGACCTTAATGTTCGTGTTCGGCGACATATTACGTTATATTTTGCAGTGTTTACTTAATCTATGCCAACGAACTTCATTTCATGGTTATAAATCAACGCTCAATTCGTACAATTTTCAAGCATTCAGTCTTGGCAGCGTCACTTTGCGCTTCACTGCCTTCTGTGGCCGCTGAAAAGATCTGTGCGATCTACCCTCATTTAAAGGATTCTTACTGGTTATCAGTAAACTATGGAATGGTCTCTGAAGCAGAGAAACAAGGCGTCAACCTGCGCGTATTAGAAGCAGGTGGCTACCCAAATAAAAGTCGTCAAGAGCAGCAACTTGCGCTGTGTACCCAATGGGGTGCGGATGCCATTATTTTAGGCACGGTTGATCCTCACGCCTATGAACACAACTTAAAAAGTTGGGTCGGCAACACGCCCGTATTTGCAACAGTCAACCAACTCGATCTTGATGAAGAACAGAGCACACTGCTCAAAGGCGAAGTCGGTGTCGATTGGTATTGGATGGGTTACGAGGCCGGTAAGTACCTAGCCGAGCGCCATCCAAAAGGCTCAGGTAAAACCAATATTGCCCTACTGCTTGGCCCGCGCACTCGTGGTGGCACTAAGCCTGTCACAACGGGGTTTTATGAAGCTATCAAAAACAGCGACATCCACATCGTTGACTCCTTTTGGGCAGACAACGACAAAGAGTTACAGCGTAACCTTGTGCAGCGCGTGATTGATATGGGTAACATTGACTACATCGTCGGCAGTGCGGTCGCTATAGAAGCAGCCATCAGTGAATTGCGCAGCGCAGATAAAACCCATGATATTGGTTTGGTATCGGTGTATTTGAGTCACGGTGTGTATCGTGGTCTTCTGCGCAATAAAGTGCTTTTTGCTCCGACAGACAAAATGGTGCAGCAAGGCCGCCTGTCTGTCATGCAAGCGGCGCACTATTTACGCCATCAACCGTATGAAAAACAGGCATCGCCAATCATCAAACCACTGACGCCAAAGACGCTTCACGATGACACAATTGAAGAATCGTTATCTCCGTCAGAATATAGGCCGACATTCAGCATAAAGGCTGTTGATTGATGCGCTAAAAAAGTGTTTTATTGATAAGTAACCAGTTCATAATCATAAAATCGGAATAACTTGATGCAAAAAACGACTCGTACCATGCCTGCGCATAAACACGTGGCATTGGTTGCCCACGACAATTGCAAACCTGAGCTACTTCGCTGGGTAAAAGAGAATAAAGAAAAGCTGCAACGCCATTTCTTGTACGCTACAGGCACAACTGGCCACATGCTGAGCAAAGAAACTGGCTTAGCAATTAAGAGTATGATCAGCGGCCCGATGGGTGGCGACCAACAACTCGGTGCATTGATTTCGGAAGGTAAAATCGATGTGTTGGTCTTCTTCTGGGATCCACTAAACGCCGTACCTCACGACCCTGATGTGAAAGCCCTACTTCGTATCGCGAGTGTTTGGAACATCCCAGTTGCGACTAACCGTGCAACGGCAAAATTCCTCTTCGACTCTCCTCTTTTAGAACAAGAAGTCGACATCGAAGTGCCAGATTACGAAGCTTACCTTGCAGAACGCATGTAAATCGACGTAATCGAATAGATAAAACAAAGGCGATACTGAGTATCGCCTTTGTTGTTTTTAACGGTTGAAAAAGTGCGTTTAGCGTGAGGTAACGATTGGGTAGTCGCCACTTACGAGTTCTTGCACAAATGCAGAACCTGCCCCCGTATGCGTGATCCACACTTTCTCTTTTGCACGCGTAATCGCGACATAGAACAGTCGGCGCTCTTCGGCATACGGGAATTTGTCTTTGGACTCGGTCAACGCACCGTCGATGTGAATCTGCTTCTTCTTAGCTGGGAACTGCCCTTCATCCACAGCCAAAATAATCACAAAATCGGCTTCTCGACCTTTACTCGCATGACAAGTCATAAAACGAATATCGAGATTCGGGAATCGTCTTAACCAGTCATCATACAAATCGGGTTTATGGTAATGGTTACGGCCAAGCAACAATACAGACTTAGTTTGTTTCGCTTGTTGATTCAATTGATCGAGGATTTTCTCAACTTGGTTGCTTGGCGCTGTGTGCACGCTCTTTTGCTTGCGTTGTTTGTGGCTGTTGAGCGTCTTCGGTAATTGTGATGGGTTTTGTTGCACGAACGTATTCGCCACATCGCCAATTTGATTATTGAAACGATAGGTCGTGTCTAGGTGATGTACCGTAGAGTGAGCGAATCGCTCTTTAAACCCAGTAATCAAGTCCACATCTGCGCCCGCAAACTGGTAAATCGCTTGCCAGTCATCGCCCACGGCAAACAAGGTTGCGCCAGGCTGCTTCTCTGTTGATTCACATAACGCTTCGATCAACGCCAAACGATCTGGAGAGATATCTTGATACTCATCGACCATAACAAAACGCCAAGGCGATACGAACTTCCCTTTATTCACGTAATCCGTTGCTCGACTTATCATGGTTGGGAAATCGACTTGATTGCTCTCTTTGAGCATTTTTTGCCATGCAGAAAAACACGGCCAACACAATGCTAATTCGCTATTGAGGCGCGTATAGTCTTGGTGATCCACCAACTTCTCTTGCACTTGCTTTTTTGTTAAACCAACAGCAGCTAAATGCGACAATTGAGAATCCAACCAAGCAATCAGCTTCGGGTTTTCCGAATGGCTACCCAGCTCATCATCACCTTTCAGGTAAGCAATAGGCCATTTATCTAAATGCTTTTGCCAACGTTTGAAATTTGTTGGTGTCATCCAGTGCTTTTTCAACCAGTCGACACACCAAGCCGTGCGTTGGTTATCGTCTAATGCAAGAGGGCTAATTTCGACAGGCTGCTGCTCGACTTGATTAAGAATGTACAAGCCGAGTTGATGAAAGGTATTTACTCTTACGCCTTCTGCCGCCAAACCGACTTTATCAACCAAACGCTCTTTCATTTCTTTCGCGGCATCTCGGCCAAACGCAAGCATCAAAAGTTCTTCCGCTTGAGCTTGATGGCTTTGAAGTAAGTAAGCCACTCTTGCAGTCAATACGCTGGTTTTACCCGAGCCTGCCCCAGCCAAAACGAGGTTGTGATCATCATTGAGCAACACTGCGTATTGTTGCGACAAGTTCAGCGGAGACGATTCAATGCGGTTGAACAAGACTTCCCAATTAGGACGTTCGTTCTCCAACCATTCGTGATTGCGCTCTCCCAGCGTATGAGAGGTGTCAACCAACCAAGGCTCAATTTCACCCATGCGATTAGGCATGCGCATTTTAGCTTCGTCTAGGCTGGTCTTGATTTCTGCTAGTTCTTGATTGAGTTTCTCTACCCACGCCATAACTTGAGAATGAGAAAGATAGGCAGGAAGGTGTTTGAGCTGGTACAACTCTTCTTCCCATTTAGGAAGGTACTCCGCCAGTTTTCGGCACTGAGTGTTGTGCCACTCTTGATATTGACGCACAGCTTCTAACGCAAACTTACGGCATTGAGGCCAAGGTAAACCTTGTACTAACCAACTTTGTTGCTTGCCATCTTGCTCGTGAGCGAAGAACTGAAGCGAGCTCCAAAACAGGCCGCGTTTCACGTTGACTTTACCGTTCCAGACGGTGAAAGGAATATGCTCTTCACTGCCAATTGAGCTTAATAAAACACTGTTCTCTTTTATTTCGACATGATAATACTCATTTTGAATAAAAAACTGTGCTTTGCTGGTGGCAGTAAGCTGCATGAAACGTGCGCCTTTTAAGTGAGAAGTTGTCGATTTATATCATTTTAGGGCTTCAAATTGTAGCAGCGACCGCCACCTAAATACGCATCTTCCTTGATTCTTTAATAAAATTCACATTACTGCTGATTTTGTGAACATAATTGTCATTACTTCAACGCTATAAACCCAAACTCTAGACGGTTTTCGCATCCGAAAACTGCTCTGCATTCCTAAGTCAATGACATTTCTGTCGATTTCATAACCAAGCGTGATTTTTTCTTAAATTAAATCATAAACACGCTATAGTGAGCTTGGTAACATATCCAAACAACTTCAAGATGATATCGCCCGTGAAAGCCGTTTGTTTTAAGGCTCAATTGGTGAGCGTTAACCGTGAGAACGTCAACTTTCTAACGCCGTCATCCTTGAGTGAAATTGGGAATTTTTCTCCGTTTTTATCGGAAATGTAAGGCGCATTGTGCAAGCAGCTTCTAAATTTCGCCTCTATTGGGCAAATAAAACCATTAACTACAGCATTCTTATATTGATCACCCTGTTGGGTGTCGTTATTCCTGCTTGGTACTTCGGACAAAACACCTTGATCACACCTCTCATACTAGGTGTGATTGCCGCTGCACTAGCGGAAAGTGATGACAGCTTTATGGGACGAATCAAAGCTCTGATTCTCACGTTTATCTGTTTCGCGGTTGCGGCCTTCTCTATTGAAATACTGTTTCACACCCCTTGGCTGTTTGCCACGGGTCTGTTTATTTCCACGTTTGGCTTTATCATGCTTGGCGCAATTGGGCCAAAGTATGCCAGTATCGCATTTGGTTCGTTGCTGATCGCCATTTACACCATGCTCGGCGCGCACGAAAGCACGAATATTTGGTTCCAGCCGTTGTTACTGCTAACTGGCGCCGCGTGGTATTACTTTATGTCGATGATCTGGCAAATGTTCTGGCCGTTGCAGCCGGTGCAGTTAAGCCTCGCGAACGTGTTTCTTGCGCTTGCTAATTATCTCGATGCCAAAGCCAAGCTTTTCCATCCAGTCACGAACCTTGCACCGCAACCAATGCGTATTGAAGCGGCTCGCCTTAATGCTGCAACGGTCACCGCACTCAATGCGTGTAAAGCAACGCTACTCACCCGTTCCAAGCGTGGTCATGTAGACGGCCCAAGTGACCGATTCTTGAATATCTATTTTATCGCGCAGGACATTCACGAACGCGTGAGTTCGAGCCACTACCGCTACCAAGATTTGGCAACGGAGTTTGAGCGTTCAGACGTGCTGTTCCGCTTTAAATATCTTCTTGAGACACAAGCGCAAGCTTGCCGGGATATTGCTCAAGCCATTCAACTCGGCAACGAATACACTCACACCGATGAGTCGATTCTGGCTTTGGCAGAACTACAAAATTCACTGGCGTATTTGGAAGAGCAGCAACAAGGTCATTGGAAGCGTTTGTTAATGCAGCTGACGTACCTGTTCAATAACCTCGCTACGGTTGAAAAGCAGCTAAACAACATCAATAACCCGGATGCCGAACGCCTAGAAGAAGACACGCTTGCCGATACCAACCCACATACGTTGAAAGCAATGTGGCAACGCATTTCGGCTAACTTTCATAAAGATTCGATGCTGTTTCGACATGCGCTACGTATGTCAATTGCGCTTACTATTGGGTACGGCATCATTCAGCTGTTTGATATTGACCGTGGTTACTGGATTTTGCTTACAACGCTGTTTGTATGCCAGCCGAACTACAGTGCGACGCGCCAAAAACTTACGGCTCGTGTGATCGGTACTTTAGCGGGGTTGTTGATTGGCGTACCGCTGCTAACGTTCTTCCCTTCTCAAGAAAGTCAGTTGGTGTTTATCGTTGTTTCGGGCGTGATGTTCTTTGCATTTAGGATGAACAACTACGGCTACGCGACCGGATTTATCACCTTGTTAGTCTTGTTCCTGTTCAACCAGTTAGGTGAAGGCTACGCAGTGGTGCTTCCTCGGCTTGCCGATACACTGATTGGTTGCGCGCTAGCCGTCGCGGCTGTGATGTTCATTTTACCTGACTGGCAATCGAGAAGACTGCATAAAGTGATGTCTGATGCGATAGAAGCGAATAAACAGTATTTGGATCAGATCATCGGCCAATATCGTATCGGTAAGAAAGACAACCTGAGCTACCGCATTGCTCGTCGTCAGGCTCACAATAATGATGCGACATTGACGTCAGCAATCAGCACAATGCTTGCTGAACCAGGTAAGTATCGCGCAGCCGTCGATGAGAGCTTCCGCTTTCTGACACTCAACCACGCCATGCTCAGCTACATCTCTGCTTTAGGCGCACATCGTACTCGCATCGAAGATGAATCCATTCATAAACTGGTTCTGGATGCTCACCGTTGTATCCACCAGCATTTGGATGTGTTGCATCAACAATTACACCAACATTGCGAAGAGTGCGATTTATCCAACATTGACGATGCTGGACTTGAGCAGCGTTTGAACGAATGGCGCGATGAGGATGACAGCTCGGCGCGTATGGTGCTTCAACAACTCCACCTTATTTATCGCATGTTGCCTGAGCTTCACTCGCTGGCGAGCAAATTTGCCGTTCGTGTGAACTAACTCGACCTTAGAGAGACTAACTTAAAGGTGCATGTGACTTAACACGCGTTCTTTATGCAATTAGGGAAGCACTTTTTGCTTCCCTTTTTAATTTTAGATAACCCGAAGTAGGTGAAATTACCTTTCATAGGAAAAGTCTTACGTATCACTTAACGCACCTTGACAATACTCGGACAAAAAACCATCGATCAAATTCTAATCTAATTCTATTGAATAAGTATGTTGTGTGGCCACGGAGGCCGTTAGACAGGACATGAAGGATAAACCTGAGTACAGCGAGGATACAGAGATGAAAGCGCAACAATTTAAAGAGCTAAAAAAGAAGCTTGGAGACCTGACGGCAAGTCAGTTAAAAACATTGCAAGGCGAAATCAGCATGACGCTGAACAAAAAGGAAAAGCCATTGCTCTCCACTGAAGAGCGTGAAATGTTATCTAAACTGTTTGTTTGATTAAGTTATTGATATAAATCACTTGCACGTTTTATAAACACTTCCTATGCTAACAGCAGCATAATAAGTGGAATTATAATCATGCCAGTTTCAGGGATTCACTCCGGTCAACAAATCATGCAGTTATCGCACAAGATGGCGGATAAAGCTGCACATGAGATTCAACAAACCTTCGCAAAAGGCGGTGAAGACTTATCATTCAATAAAGTCGAACTCGCTAAAAATGTGGCTTTCGCCGCGAACCCTTCCCTAGCCGCACATGCTACTGTTATCGAACCTCTTATCGAAGTTACTCAAGCCGCAAGTTACAACCGTATTGGTGCGTCCGTTGTGGAAAAAAATAACGAGGTAATTGGCAGCCTTCTCGACATTCACGTCTAAAGAAACCAAGATAAAAATTATACCTAACTCCCTTTCCAGATATTGAAGAACACCAAACGCTAATAAGCGCAGCGGTCAAATCTAACCGCCGCACTTTTCATTTCTCAAGTCACTTTATCCGTTATCAATAACACCTCGATTAAGAAGCGATTCAACAATCTCGTTTGAGCTTAATCCATTGAAGTCTATTGCCTGACCTAAGTTCTCAACCACAATAGTCTGATGAACGTTCGCATCAGTAGTAATGCTCAAAGAGACATTGTCTGTCGTGGCATCGTAGTCCGCTTGAATATGCGCAAGTAACTCATCAATTCCTGCCATTGGGTCATTTAAATCCGCAATCACGTCTTTAAGATCGATCGTGTCTTCATTAAGCGTAAAGTCGGTGATGGTATCCACCGCACCTTCGTCAACGGTATCTTGAGTCCATTTAAAGATATCGTTACCACCGCCACCCGTTAGGATGTCCGAACCCAGACCACCGATAAGAATATCATCGCCGTCACCACCGATAATGCGGTCATCACCCGCCCCGCCGATGAGGGAAATTCCGCGATCACTACCAAGTAACAGATTATCTTCTGTTTCAGAAGAAACATCGATGTCACGGTTGTTGGACGTAACATTGATGCTGATATCGATTGGGTCTGAGAACGCTTGATCGCCATTCGATTCCGTTGAAACCGCAGTCAGCGTGATATCGTGATCACCCTGGCGCACATTATCGATGTGAAGCGTATCAATTTCATCAGCAGGCACTGTCCAAGTAGAAGTCGCGCTATCAAAACTGATGCTCGATGTGGTTGCATCACTCGTTAGCGTTGCGCCTCTTGGAACGCCTGTCACCTCTAACGCTAAGACTTCATCCAAATCCGTCAGTGCAGCAATAATGCCGACTAACGCTACGCCCTGAAAACTCGCACTTTGGCTAGCAGTAATGCGCTGGATGTAATTAAAGTTCGCGTCAAAGGCAAGCGTCGGTTTGTCCGCCACTGGTGTCACGTTGATATCAAACGTTTCGGTGGCTTGCAGCGACGTTCCTGTGGAATTCTCATAGTAAATTCCATTATCGTCCGCTGTAACCGTCAATGAAATCGCTGAACTGTTCACGTCACTTGCATCGACAAAAACACCGACATTTGGATCTGTCGAAGTCAACACCGCATTAAGTTGGGACAACGTCCCCATCAACACGGTTTCACCCGCTAAACCAACACCTTGCGTCACACCACTGCCGGATGGCGCGATAACACTGACATCACCTTCACTCGTGCTGAGCGAAATCGTCATGATCTCGTTCTCATGGATACCAGTGAAATCCACATCCGCTATCGTAATGCCTGATATTTTTTGACCTGCCGATTCGAAGATCGTGCTGGTTACTAATGAGCCATCAATCTCTGGAGCATCATTAACCGCTTGAACGTTCATGACCGCAGAGCCACTGATTGTGATTGGATCCGGTGCTCCATTGGTTGTGCCATCATCAGTAATGTCATAGACAAAACTCACGTCGCCGTTGAAGTTTACTGATGGTTCAAAGCGCCATTCCGTCGCGCTAATCTGCGTGATCGTTCCCGCTGATGGATCCGCAAGCGTGACATTACTGACCGCCAAGTTATCGTTTTCCGGATCGGTCGCGTTTGCCAATAGTTCCGAGGCAGTAATACTCACAGCGCCGCTGTCTTCTTCTATCGAAGAAAGCGTCACTTCCGATGTTTGAGGCGCATCGTTTACATCGAACACTTCAAAAGATGCAGAACCCGATACCGTCTTAGGATCGGATACACCATTTGTTGTGCCATCGTCCGTAATATCGTAAGTCAGCTCTACAGGGCCGTTGTAACCCGGCGCTGGCGTAAACTCCCAATTCCCTGTGGCTGCGTTAAACGCCAAAGAGCCAGAACTTGGGTCTACAAGTTGAACGTTACTCACCGTCAAGTTGTCGTTTTCCACATCAGTGGCATTCACAAGCAAATCTGATGCAGAAATTGCAAATACACCACTGTCTTCACCAATACTTGTCAAGGTAACTGGCGACGTTTCAGGCGCATCGTTCACGGCTGTAACATCAATCACAAAACTGCTGCTGTTGGTGTTTAAAGTGTCATCAACACCACTAATAACAATGCCTTCGTTACCTTGGTCATCGACTGTAATGTTCACAGTAACATCGCCGAAGAAGTTGAGATCAGGGTTGAACTCTATCAATCCTTCTGCAATGGCGGCATTGAGATCTGCGACTGAACCTTTTAGCTCAACCGCTCCTGTACCGTCACCCTGAACCGTCAAACCATATTTCGAGATAACGTTAGCGTTCAATGCGAGATACCCGCTATCTACCGCTACATTAAGAACATACTCTGCATTCGGGTTATCAAGTACCGCATCGACATCAGAGATACCGAAGCTATTTAGCAATAAGGCGTTGTCTTCAGGTGTTTCCACATCGACAACATTAACGAAATCAGGTCTGTCGTTTACCGCAGTAACATCGACGGACACATCAAACTCTTCCGCATTACCCAAGCTTTGGCTGCCGTCTAGGCCGGTATCGACCGCTTGCACTTTAAAATGAAGCGAGCCAGCCCAAGAATTGTCATTTCTGTCACCAGAATTAAAGACGATTTGATCTAGGTCTTGAGCATTGATTTCAAGGACAAAAACACCACTACCTTGATCAACAAATGTCGTTCCATCTGGAAGTGACAAGCTCGCACCATCTGGTACGTTTGAAATCTCAACCCTCAATGTTTCTGGATCATTCTCTTGATAATTTGCACCGTCGCCAATCGACTCTTTGTTATCCACCACCAGCGCATTCACGTTGATGGTAATGTCTTCGCCTTCATAGCCTGAGACTTGAGTATCTGGGTTAACATCCACATCGTCGCCAATCGGGTTAACGACTAACGTAAAGTTGCTGTTTCGCTCGGTAGGCACTTTCAACAACTCTTCTTGAATGAAGACAGAGATACCGATTTCAACTTCACCACTAAAGTGTTTTGGCGGCTTAATTTGAATATCGCTCAAGTCGATAGAAGTTTGCGTCAAGTCTTTAACTTGAATGCTCCACTCGCCATTGCCTGCGTTTTTCACAATGTAATCGGATGAATTAGACTCAACAACAAAGTCATTCGGAATGCCTGTCAGCTTAAGTGAAACAAAGCTTTCAGAGCCATCATCGTCGGTCAGACTGATCGTAACGCCAGTACCTGACTGGTTGAGTGAAATCAACGTATCTTCATCACCCGTCACGACGATAGGCTGACTTGGATCGGTTCCCGTAATTACAATGTCATCCACGACAGGCGTGACTTCAAATGTCACGTCGTCGGTAAAGGTGCGTACATCTACGTTATCGCCCGGATTGATCAATGTCGATTGGTCAAACACGGCAACGTCTGTGATTTCGCCTTCGATGTTAATTTTCACCGTATTTTGACCACCACCAACCGGGTAGTTTTCACTCGGTTTGAACAGAACGTTATCCAACGCTCCCGCTAAAATATCGGCTTCATTAAATTCGATACTCGTGCCCAAACTATTGCCATTGCTATCGACAAACTCACCCTGTGTCGTGTCATCAAGCGTCAACTTGATGTTGGTTAACGTTTCTCTACCGCCTAATGTGTTGTTGAAGCCATCTGCAAAATCGACGTTCAAATTAAGCTGAATTAATCCATCTTCGTAACCAATACCATCAGCGGTTGGAACATCGTTATTGAGGTCATCAACAGGCTGCTTGTTCGCATCAAGACCAAGTGTTCCAGTAATATCGACTGTGACATCTGGCGTGATGTTGCGATCCAACGGCTGGTCGCCTGCCGAACTTGGCACGTCAGCAACTGGCAGAATTTGCACCGGAATCAGTTCTGTGGACGATTTTTCATCTGCAGAGCCCGTATCTTTAGTCACAAATCTCACAGGCAAAACGAAGTCGCCAGCATAATCTTCAGCCACACGCATCGTTAAGCCTTCAAGGCCAACAATGTTTCCGCTTGCGTCGATATCCGCTTGGAATACGTATTTGCCGTTAATAAAATCAACGTCCGTACCCGTAATGATTAGGCCCGGCGGAATACCAGGTGAAGATGGGTCAATGATGATGGTCAATACGTCTTCCACACCATCAGGATTGATCACATCAATCTTGGAAGTAAGCTGAGCACCAAGATCGACAAAGTTGTCTTCTGAGCCCTCAATTTGTACGTCATCGGTCACGTCAATTTCGGCCGCGACACTGGTTTGCGGAGTAAGAACCGTTGGGAACTCCAACATCACGTCCGTTTGTCTTATTTCAGTTGCGTCTTTTTCAACCGAATCTTCACCTAAGTCATTCACACGCGCGTAAATCGTCAAACCAATTTGCGATAAACCGCCGTTATCACCATTGTCAGTGTCGTCGTTAGGCGTCAAATCAAGGCCAGATGGCGCTTTGATGCAGAAATTCTCCTCATCAATGATCGTCCAACGACCGTCACCTTCATTCAGTGCTCCGATAATGACTAGCTGGTTGAGAATGGCAGGATCGGTCGTGTGTAACTGTACAACCAATTCAGTCACCACCTCATCCGAAGAAGCATCAAACTCTTGGTATTTAATGATGTTTGCACCAGCTTGGCCACCCGCAGAGGTGTTGATTGTAAAGTCGATTGCACCTTGCGCATCCGATTTAACAACGTCTATCGCAGTACCATTACTTTCTGTGACCAGCAAGCGCGTTTGATCGCCTATCGCACCAGAGATATCTTCCGGCTCAACAACCGGATTCACTTGAACGTGAACCGAACCAGTAATCACCGCTTCTGCAATCCCTTGTCCTGGATTTGCCGCATCAACGTACTCATGGTCAATCTCTTTCACAGTCAACGTTGTGCTCAAATCAAAGTCGGTACTGGAATCTTGTTCCAACTCAACTTGAACATAACCTCTCTGCGTAACGCGAGCAGAGAAGTCTTGCTCCGATTCATTGGCTTGCGGCGTTAATGTTAACGTACCAGCGACAAGCGTTTGCGCTACACCATCCACGAACACGGTACAACTCGGAGGGAAGCCAGAAATCGTCACTTCTGAGAAGAACTCATCGGCATCTGGACTTTGGCTGGTCGTTGGTTTCCAATCGATGTTGAAGCGCGTATCTTCGTCACCTTCCGAAACCACGGTATAGTTATTTCTTGCGTCAATCACAGGGCCAACAATCACACGAATTTCCCCAGTTGAGGTGCGCGTATGACCATCGTTTTCAGTAACGATCGTGGTTGCTGTGATGTGAATATTCTCGGTAGACGATGCTTCCGGTTTAATCACAATGCCCGAGTTGATGTTTGCTTGCGTAATATTCGCTTCATAGATTGGCTGGTTATTACCATCGTACCCAACGAACGTTAAATCGACCGAGTTGCCATCATTATCAAATATCTCAACGCCATCAGGAATGTTGGAAAGCAGTACCGTTACCGTTTCAGAGTGGTCGTTCGGGTTGTCTTTGAACTCTCCAGAAAGAATGCTGAACGAAATATCAACTTGGCCATTTTCATCCACAAATGTTTGAACGCCACGTACGTTACCATCATCAAACTCTTGCCAAATACCTGACTTATCATTGAGTTCAACGATTGGAATATCCGCTACGCCTTTCACATCAACAATGACGGTTTTGTTCCCGAGTGAAAGTACATCTTGCGCGGAACCTGTTGATAGCGAAGCGCTGTCTTTTACGATGCCTTCTACGTTGAAGGTGAAATCGTCGTTACTGTGCAGTGGTGGCAGCACTTCTACATTCGTCAGCTGTGACTCAGGAATTTCGTAATACAGCACATTGCCGTTGCCATCCGTCACTTCAACAATCTGTGAAGGATTCGCGCCATCGAGCCAAACAAGCGTCACGCCGTCGATAGAGAAATTCGAGATGCGAACAAACAGCTCTTCTGAACCATCCATATCCGCGGATGGTTTCATTGAAATCACTTCGCTTAATTGAAGTGGATCGTGGTCAGTAACCGGATCGACCGTATCTTGAGTGCGAGCGTTATCCTCGAAAATATTGATGCGATTAACGGTAAAGCTGCCAGCATCGGCGACTGGAGAGACATCAATGACGATGGTTTCCTTTTCTGAGCGAGCCGTTTCTTTACCTGTCAGTGGATTCACGCTCTCCGTGGTGATCGCAGTGACATCAATTTTTATTTCACCCGAGAAGTTATCAATTGGATCGACTTGAACATCGCCAATTCGACTTGCATCAACAAGGTATACCCCACCCGTTTGCGCGATAGCACTGCCATCTGAGTAAACTAGCGTTGCGTTGCCCTCACCTTGGGTAAAGACAAGTTCGTACACGATGCTTTCTGGGTTACTGCTGTCTTGTGTTTGCGCGCTGATGTTCAGAGAAACGTTGTTACCATCTTCATCAACCGTGTAGTTAAAGGTACTGTTTGCCGTCCAAGTCGCGATGTCTGCAACGCTTTCCACTTGAATGTTGAGCCTACCATTGATGATGTGGTCAGACACGCCGTTATTAAGGATCTCAACTCGGATACGTGGATCTATGCCACTATCGCCTGTCGCAAAATGGCGGTCAGGCACAAAATAGAGGTTCTCAAGCGTAACGAACTCACCATTGAATGATTGAATGACATTCGAACCGTCCAACACAACAGAACCATTGACTGGAGTAAGTTCAATGTACTCACCATTGGCATTTCGATAATAGAACGTGCCGTTGTGCGTGCTCGCATCGCGAATCGTGATATCGCCTAGGCTTTCATTTCTATCGAGGTCGTGCAAGTTAATCACTAGATCGACTTTCGCTGGCGTAGTATCTAGACCAGATAAGTTATCTTGCGTATTGGCATTCTCAGTACCAAGGATAGAACCGTCACGGCCTTTATCTTCGAAAGACAACACCGATGAGGTATCGATTTGTGCATTTCTGTCGGTCACGGAGATGTCGAGATCGGCGGTACTCGTATCGCCGTCACCATCGGTAGCCGTAACATGAACCGTGAAATCGATTGAAGCCGCATCGGTATGATCAAGATCGTCATTTGGTCTAAAGCTAATAGAGCCATCAGTTCGAACAATCAAACGCCCAATTTCAGTGTCAACGCCGTTTAAGGTTTTATGTACAAAAACCGTTTGATTGCTGCCGTTAAGATCAACGGTTGTCATATCTATTCCATTCTGTTTGAAATAGATACCTGAATCGTCTGCGCTAAATGAGGTCAGCTCACTGCCATCTGCACCATAATTTAAGTCGCCTTCTACAGGGTCTTGGAACAGTTGAACGGTTCGCGTTCCCTGCCCTTCAACACGAGTGATGGAACTATCGTAAATCGTTGGAATATCATCTGTGATCGTCACAGGAAGATTGATACCTGCGGTATCGCCATCCACATCCGTCGCAAAAACAGGCAGATTGAGCGTCAGTAAATCTTCGCCCTGAACACCATGATCCAGTACGCCTTCTAGCGTGAATTTGTATGTTCCGTCAGCACGTAACACCAGAGTAAACACCGATTTTCCATCTGGCGTTTGACCTTGGTAAGTGTAGTTGTTGTTATTCACACCAGTTTGTACGAGCGTGACCGCTTGGCCGCCTGACGTTACCCCGCTGATTGGGTTGCCAGACAAATCTAACTGGTAAGAAACTATCGTATCCGCGCCTTCTACGCTATCAAAGCTGCCGCTTGCTTCTAGACTGTCTTTGCTCAGCTCTGAGCCTGAAGGCAAGTCATCTTCATCTAAGAACAACGGCGTCGCCGTTTTGATTTCCGGCACGTCATCCACAATGGTAATTGGCAAGTTCACAGATGCCGATGTATCACCATCGAAGTCAGTAACAGAAATAGGAATATCTAACGTTAGGCTGTTTTCTCCCGCGCCAGCAGGATGATCCACAGGGCCCACTAACTCAAATTGGTAGCTATTGTCTTTTGCATCCAACGTTAGGGTGAAAATCTGCGTGTTCGTGCCAACAATCACCGCTTCATAGGTGCTTACACCGTCGGTTTCAGAGACCAGTCTTAGTTCCACATCTTGACCATTTGACTGCAAACCAGCGACCGCGCCAGCTAAGTCAGAAACGTGATAACTGACGATTTCATCAGCGCCAGCAACAACGTTAAAGTGTCCATCTAACACTCGTAAGCCAGAAGTATCAGAGCCAGCAGGTAAATCATCTTCGTCAATCGTCAACTGGCTACTGTTATCCACCCCAGTGATAGACGGCACATCATCAACAACGGTAATTGGCAAACTAATCGTGTTCGACACATCACCATCAAAATCCGTGGCATTCAACGGAAAATCAATCACTAGCTCGTTTTCACCATTGCCATTTGGATGGTCTAGCTGAGCAAATAATTCAAATTGATACCTATCTTCTCCAGCATTTAACGTAAGTTTAAACACGATATCGGTAGTGCCTTGCACGTACGCACGGTACTCAATCACGCCATTCGCGTTTGAGTATTCAACAAGCTCTAGTGGCTGACCTGCTGACGTTAACCCAGCAACAGGTGAGACAAGATCCTCCAATTGGAAGCTAACGATAGAATCTGCACCGTCAACGACATCAAAATGTCCGCCGATAATATGATCACCTTGACCATCCGACCCTTTGTTCGGAATGTCATCCTCATCAATGGACAAGTGACTTCCTGGACGAATAGCTTCAATCGTCGGCTTATCATCCAAAATAGTGACTGGCAACGTCGCGTTAACGGAGTCGTTATCGCCGTCCGTAATCACTATCGGCAGATTGATGGTCAGGTCATCAGAGTTCGTCGCATGATCGAGCGCGCCAGACAATTCAAAATCGTAGCGTCCGTCTTGATGCAATGTCAGCGTGAAAATGGTGTCGCCACCAGCGGTTTTTCCGACATAAACCAAAGCATCACTCGTTGACGCTGTAGCGTCTTGAGTAATCGCGATGCTCTCGCCGCCAGAAGTAAGTGCAGGCAGTAGATTGGAATTGAGATCCAGAACAAATGAGTCGATACCATCCGCGCTGGTCACTTCAAACTGACCAGAAACCGTTAGAGGCTCCTTGGTCTCGTCTGAGCCCAGCGGCAAATCATCTTCATGCACTTGTAAGCGGTCTATATTCGTTACCACAGGTACATCGTCTACCACCGTAATTGGTAACGTGAACACTGGTGATACATCGCCATCACCGTCAGTCACGGTGATTGGCAGTTCGATTATAATGTTGTTTTGCTGATTACCATCAGGATGATCAAGTGGTTTTCTAAGATCAAACTCATAGGAGCTATTTGACGCATTCAGAGTTAACTCAAACACCACTTCTTGAGAAGTAACCGTGATACCTTGATAAACATTCACCCCGCCAGTACTGGACGTTAAGACTAAGGTGATTGCCTCTCCGCCAGACATTAATGCACTAACTGGCGTCGTCAAATCACTCAGTTGAATCGAGGTGACTTGGTCTGCCCCTTCTGTTACATCGAAGGTACCACCGATGATGGTGTCTTGAGTACGGTCAGTACCCTGCGGTAGGTCGTCCTCATCGACGGTCTGTTCACTACCCTGAGCCAAACCATCGATGGTTGGTACGTCATCCACAACAGTGATCGGCAACGTGAGAGTATTCGAAACATCACCATCAAAATCCGTCGCTGCGATAGGAAGGTTGATGACGATGTCGTTTTGACCATTCGCGGTTGGATGATCGAGAGGCTCAAGTAGTTCAAACTTGTAGCTGCCATCAGAAACATCCAACGTCACTCGAAAAGCAGGTGTTGTTGTTCCATCAATAATGGCTTCATAAACGGATACGCCACCTGAATTAGAAACTTCAACGAGAGTCAGTGATTGCCCACCAGACGTTAAGCCTTGAACTGGCGTGTTCAAGTCAACGATATGGTACTCGACGATATGGTCCGCACCTTCTGTCGCGACAAACTTACCAATAATACTCGTTGGTTCATTGCCATCAGAACCCACGGTTGGCAAATCATCTTCGTCTACTGTGAGTACGCTGTTTGCGTCGATACCATCGAGTGTTGGTCGATCATCAACAATCGTGACTGGAATAGTCGCGCTCGTGGTGTCGCCATCAAAATCGGTCGCGATAATAGGGAAATTCAGCGTTAGCTCATCTGCACCGATTGGATGGTCAAGTGTCCCTTCAAGAGTAAAATTATAACTGCCATCCGGTTTTACAACGAGCGTAAACACAGCATTCGCACCCGCGGTTGCTGTGTAAGTAAAACTGCCATCTGCGTTTGCAGTTTCAGTCATGGTTACGGCAACACCTTGCGAAGTAAGCCCATCAACAGGCATCGCACTCGCATCGAGCTGATAACTGACGACACTATCCGAGCCTTGAGTCGTAGTGAATTTACCGTCTATGGAAAGCGCATCTTTTTGATCAGAACCAATGTTGATCAAGTCATCTTCATCGACCGTGATTGGCTCAACATTTGTGATCACTGGTTGGTCATCAACAATGGTCACAGGAATCGTGGCAGAAGTGGTGTCACCATCAAAATCCGTCGCGATGATTGGGAAGTTCAGCGTTAGCTCGTCGCTATTAATAGCGTGGTCAATTGGGCCTTCGAGTGTAAAGTTGTAGCTGCCATCTGGATTCACAGTTAACGTAAAGACAGGATTGGTTCCTGCGGTTGCCGTATAAGTGAAACTACCATCTGGATTTGCCGTTTCACTCAATGTCACCGCAACACCGTGCGAAGTAAGCCCATCAACAGGCGTCGCACTGGCATCCAATTGGTAGCTCACAACACCATCAGAACCTTGATTGGTGGTGAAGTGCCCGTCAATCGATACTGAACCGTCTTGAGCCGAGCCAATCTGCGCGAGGTCATCTTCATCAACGGTGATCGCTTGAACATCGTTAATTGTTGGCTGGTCATCAACAATGGTTACAGGGATGGTTGCCGATGACGTATCGCCATCAAAGTCGGTCGCGATGATTGGAAAGTTTAGCGTCAGTTCATCACTACCAGTCGCGTGATCGATTGGGCCTTCCAACGTAAAGTTGTATGAACCATCGGTATTCACCACCAACGTAAAGACAGGATTGCCGTTGGCGGTCGCAGTGTAAGTGAAGCTGCCATCTGCATTCGCTGTTTCAACTAAATCAACAACTTCGCCGTGCGACGTTAATCCTGCTACAGGGTTCATCGAACCATCGAGTTGATAGCTCACCACTCGGTCAGAACCTTCCGTAGTGGTGAACTTGCCATCAATAGAAACTGCGTCGTTTTGGTCTGAGCCTGTATTTGACAGATCGTCTTCATCCACTGTAATGGCATCGACGTTTGTGATGGTCGGTTGGTCATCGAAGATAGTCACTGGGATCACCGCGGAGCTGGTGTCACCATCAAAGTCCGTTGCGATGATTGGGAAGTTCAGCGTTAGCTCGTCGCTATTAATAGCGTGATCGATTGGGCCTTCCAACGTGAAGTTGTAAGAGCCATCAGCGTTCACTATCAACGTAAATACTGGATTGCCATCTGCCGTCGCACTGTAAGTGAAGCTGCCGTCAGCATTTGCCGTTTCTACGAGTACAACCGCTTCGCCATGTGAGGTAAGGCCAGCAACAGGATCCGTCGAGGAATCAAGTTGATAGCTCACCACTCGATCAGAGCCTTCTGTTGTAGTAAATTTACCGTCAATAGAAACAACGCCATCCTGAGCAGAACCAACGCCCGATAAATCGTCTTCATCAACCGTAATAGAATCGACGTTTGTGATAGTTGGTTGGTCATCTACGATGGTCACTGGGATCACCGCTGAACTGGTATCACCATCAAAATCGGTCGCAATAATCGGGAAGTTCAGCGTTAGCTCGTCACTACCATTGGCATGGTCGATAGGGCCTTCTAGCGTAAAGTTATAAGAACCATCTGCGTTAACAATCAAGGTAAAGACGGCGTTACCACCCGTGGTGGCTTGATAAGTAAAACTGCCGTCTGGGTTGGCCGTTTCAGTCATCGTTACCGCGACGCCTTGAGACGTCAGCCCTACTACAGGGTCGGCAGAAGCATCCAATTGATAACTAACGACACCATCAGAACCTTGCGTTGTTGCAAATTGGCCGTCGATGGAAAGTGCATCATTTTGGTCTGAGCCAATCCCCGTCAAGTCATCTTCATCAACTTGGATTGCATCCACATTCGTGATGACTGGTTTATCGTCTACGATAGTCACTGGGATGGTGGCAGAAGTTGTATCGCCATCAAAGTCAGTCGCAATAATTGGGAAGTTCAGCGTTAGCTCGTCGCTATTAATAGCGTGATCGATTGGGCCTTCCAGCGTGAAGTTATAACTGCCATCCGTTTTCACTACCAACGTAAACACAGGGTTGCCATCTGCGGCCGCAACGTAGCTGAAGCTGCCATCAGGATTTGCAGTCTCTATCAACGCCACTGGATTGCCTTGCGAGGTGAGCCCTGCAACCACATCTACAGAGGTATCTAACTGGTAACTCACCACGCGATCAGAACCTTGCGTTGTCGTGAACTGCCCATCAATCGAAAGTGAATCATTTTGGTCCGAACCGATGTTCGCTAAGTCGTCTTCATCAACACTGATGGCTTCAACATTTGTGATAGTCGGTTGGTCATCAGTAATCGTGACAGGAATAACGGCGGAAGTCGTGTCTCCATCAAAATCGGTCACTGTGATCGGGAAGTTGAGCGTTAAGCTGTCGCTGTTTTCTGCATGGTCAATCGCGCCTTCAAGGGTAAAGTTGTAGCTGCCGTCTGGATTGACGGTTAATGTGAAAACCGGATTTGTCCCTGCTGTTGCCGTATAGGTGAAGCTGCCATTAGAATTAGCCGTTTCTGTCATTGTGACAGCTACGCCTTGTGAGGTTAATCCATCAACAAGTGTCGCATTCGAGTCAAGCTGGTAACTCACAACTCTGTCTGCACCTTCAGTGGTCGTAAACTGGCCATCAATTGAAACTGGGTCGTTTTGGTCTGAACCGATACCAGCCAGATCGTCTTCCTCAACACTGATCGCTTCAAAATTCGTTACAACTGGCAATGAGTCAACGATCGTGACTGGCAACGTAATTTTGCTCGTGTCGCCATCAAAATCCGTCGCAATGATGGAAAAGCCCAACGTTAAGGTGTCACTATTTGGAGCATGATCAACAGCCCCTTGTAGTTCAAACGAGTAACTCCCGTCACTGTTTACCTGTAACGTAAATACCGGATTGCCGTTTGCCGTCGCCGTGTAGGTAAAGCTGCCGTCGGCATTACTGACTTCAGCCAACGTGATAACTTGACCGTTGGAGGTCAAACCGTTTAGCGGGTCTGAACCTGTTTCAAGCTGGTACTGAACTACACCATCTGAGCCTTGCGTGGTAGTGAACTGCCCTTCAACCAACAGTGCGTTTGATTGTCCACCATTCGTAATTAAGTCATTTTCATCTACAGTGAGAGGCTCGACATTATCAATCGTAGGAACGTCATCTTGAATGGTGACAGGCAAAACCATGGTGCTGGCATCGCCATCAAAATCCGTCGCTGTAATAGGGAAACTCAGTGTTAACGCATCACTACCACTAGCGTGATCGATTGTGCCTTCCAACGTAAAATTGTATGAACCATCAACATTCACCTCCAGCGTAAATACTGAGTTGCCGTTTGCTGTCGCGGTGTAAGTGAAGCTGCCGTCGGCATTTGCGGTTTCTACCAGCTCAACGGCTTCACCATGTGAAGTCAAGCCATCAATTGGATTGGTCGATGCGTCGAGTTGATAACTCACCACTCGGTCGGAACCTTCTGTCGTGGTGAACTTGCCGTTAACCGAAACAGAATCATTTTGATCCGAGCCGATGCTCGCAAGGTCGTCTTCATCCACCGTTAAAGCTTCTACACCATCAATAGAAGGCGCATCATCTTTAACTTCTATAACGATTTCTGCGGCTTTGGCATCGTTCGAACCGAGCGTCAAAGAAGAGCGGTCTCCGTCGGCATCAACGGCATAAACTGGAATGGTGAACGTTAACGATTCGTCGTTTGCGCCAGTATGATCCAGCTGTTCATAGAGGTTGAACTGATATTCGCCTTGAGACGGAGAGTCGATACTGATGTCGAATACCGTAATGCGCACACCATCAAGCTCAATATAACCTTCGTAAGTACGAACGCCGTTGACATCAGAAGTGAGTTCAAGAAGTACATTTTGCCCTTGCGATTGCAACTCGCCAGAGACATTAAATTCCGTTGGTTCTACTTCGAAGTGATCAATAATATCGCTGCCTGCGGCTGCCGAAATCGATCCGGTACCGCTAGTAATCGCGATGCCCTGTAGAGAACCTTGCTCGACGCCAGACTCATCCAAAGACAAGCTTGTGACATTGTTAATGACTGGGTTATCGCCATCAGCAATTGTAATCACAAAGGTATTGCTGACCGTATCTTGGTCGTAATCCACGATCGTCGTTGGAAGAGAAAGCGCTATCGTATCGCTATCATTCGTCTGCTCAAGCGGTTTGAACTGTTCAAATTGGTACGTGCCGTCGGTGTTTAAAGAGATACTTAATACCACCTCTCCCGTGCCAGCTACGGTTAACGTGATGTTACTGCCATCTTCAGACAAGGTCGCAACCGTCGCTTGGTTGTCACTCAACACACCACCAAATTGCGACAAACTTTCCTGATTAAAGGTGACAGAAGCCAACTGGTCACTGCCAATTTCGACAAACGTCCCCGTGATTGGCGTCGATGAAGATTCTTCATTCTCAAACGAGATGTCTTGCGGCGCTGGATTATCGCCATCGATAATCGTCGTGACAAAATCAATTGGCGTACGAATACTGTTACCACCAATATCGGCACCCGTCATCTCAAACTCAATACTGATGCGGTCACCAACAATCGACACCTGCCCGTCATCTACAGACGCAACATGGTCAATGCCTTGGCTTATGGTGGTCGTCACCTCCAACTCGATATTACGACCTAGCGAAGTCGCTTCAATTTCAATGCGTAGGACTTCATTGCCATCTTGAACACCAATGATGGCATTTTGCGCTTCGTCGTATGAGAACTCGACAGCTTTACCACCAGATTGAATATCGGTGTTCAACTCTGCCAGTAGCGACTCTAGTGAAGCAGCAGATGGCACAAATGAGCTAGGGTCAAGCGGGAGATCCCCCGCCTCAACGGAGATGCTGGTTGCAATAGATTGAGGATAAGTCGTAAGGGAAATCGAACCTTCGGTTACTTCCGATTCAAGAGATTGTCCACCATCAGCAAAAATGGTGACGTTGATGTCATCGGTTTCTTCGCGATCTTTCACGCCAGTGCGCGCTGCAGAGGTTTCGAAAAACGTCGAGGCAAGCATTTCTGGGTTGTTGTATTCAACCGTCACATAGCCAGCATTTGCCGAGCCAGATGCATCGCCACCAGCGGCCGTTGCTTCAAGAATTGCCGTCGGGTCGGCACCTTCCAAAATCGCTTGTTGTATAGCAGCAACATCATTTGCGTCAAAATTAGCACTATCAATCGCCGTCGGGTCGAAAGCAATTTGACCATCAACCGGGGTTTGAACCAAAGTTTCCGGTTGTTCTGATGAAGGCTCGGGAAGACATGCGACACAGTTTTGGTCGACAAGATAGAGCTCGTTATTGATTAGAACATCCAAAGACGCATTGTTTTCTGTGACAATGACATCCCCTGTATTTAACGCATCTCCGGCGCTTACCACTCGGATCTTACCTGTAAGATCCAATACCAAAACTTCCCCTTTGACAGCATTTACAATCGCGTTTTGCGGCACGGTTTGCGTACTCATCTGACCTCCGCTAATGGCCAACGTTTCCCATTAACCTATTGCATAGTTTTTAGTTGAATATATGTGGTGTTTTGCACATCGTTGGTTGATTAAACTAACTATCAACTCATTAAACAATCGACTTATTGCGTTCCACATCCCAAAACAAGTGAAAGTTACTATCTGTCACAAAAATAGGACACATATCCTAGCGGCGCAATATCAATTAATTATATGAAATGCGTCACTTATTTCTAAACAAGTGTAGTCGGTCTGATAAAAAACGGAGTTATCAAAGTCACTTAACTAAAAGCGATACTGCCAGTTGCGATCAAAAGTGGTAAAAACGCAAACAAAATACTGTAGAGACTTGAGCGAGTTGATAATTTTATTAGTAAAGGAGAAGAAAAGAACGTCACAATTAGATACTGAACGAGATAAATAGGTTGGAAAAACAGGGCTAACATCATGTGTAAAGCCATGTGCAAACCTACACACCATGAATTAGGTTTTGTCCGAAGCGCAACAGCGCATAAAACAACTAAACTAGCAGAAAAATACATCATAAAAACGACACAAATAAAAATAATTCTCATTTGCAATATTAGGATAATATGCCCATATATTCAACTGCGTTTGAGCTATCAATCCCATCGTTATTATCAATCAACATAATAAGTAAAGTTATCAGTAATTTTCTCCCTAAACGTTTGCGTAATCGCTAACCTTCTCTTAACCTTGATTTGAGGCTTTCATCACGGTTTTTCCATTGATATAGTACGGCCAATACAAAAATAAAGACCATTCGAGGCATGGAGCTTCCTCGCTAATCTCAAGATGAGAAGAATTGGTACCGACAAATTCGGCAGATTTAAAGAGGGTCAAATAATGGAAATGAATATGGTTGAGATTTTAGGCTACGCAGCTTCAATCATGGTCGCAATTTCGCTAACTATGAAAGATATTGTTAAGCTTCGTATCCTTAACTTTATCGGCTGTGCACTGTTCACTGCTTACGGACTGATGATTGATTCGTGGCCAGTAGTGCTAACAAACGGCTTTATTGCATGTGTTAACGTGTACTTCCTAGCTAAAATGCAGCAGGAAAAAAAAAGCCTAGAGCCTGAAAAAGCCCAATAAAACTCGTATTTTGAAAGGCCCGCAAGTCATACACTGCGGGCTTTTTTATTGTCTAAAATTCGTTTTTATCGAATCCAATCAAGCTCGAGCGTCTCTCTACGTGAAAACATTTCGACATGCGATTCGATAATGCCCTTCACTTGCTCCAACTGCTTTTCAGAATCCGCTTCACACGCAATAATGAGGCACAGCCCATTCAAACTGAATTCTGCCTTTCCAGCAGGGAATGTTACCAAGCCACTTTGTTCATCCCACGTTGCAGGCACTTTACGTGCGAAATGTCGGCATAGTGTCACTAAGTATTTGCTCGCGTGTTCACTTTCAATCTGGGTCGTTTCTTTGATCATATTGTCACTTTGCTTATTCGTGTAAAAAGGCCCTCTTTCGAGAGCCTTATGAGTAGGTTTTAGAATTGGTAAGCCGCTGAAAGCTTGAAGTTACGACCTGGTTCGTAATCATCTAGCGTGAAGCCGCGTACCGTGCCCGAACGTGACGCATGTGATGTGTAAACCTCATCGAAGATATTATCGATACCGAACGTTACCGATAAGCCATCAACGTTCGACGGCACCCACTGAGCGTACAGATTATGCACATCGTAGCTATCTTTAGCAGGCTGACCATCAAACACATTGTCTTCTTCAAGTACAAACATGGATGTCCAACCAAAGATGGTTTCTAGCGAATCAGATTGGTAATCCAGCGTTAAAGCAATGCTGTCACCCATGTCGATACTGCGACCATTTCCACCTGCAAGTGGGCCGCCAGTGTTCTTGTTTTTGGTATCAGACTGCGAGTAAGAAAGCTTACTGTTGAATTTGTCATACCCGTAGGACGCACTGGCTTCAAAGCCTTTGATCTCAACGTCACCGATGTTGTAAATCAGGTAGGTTTGAGTCGCATCTTGGTATTTATCAGCAATGTAATCATCAATGTTTGTTTGGAAAACCGTCACATTGGCACCGAAGAAGTGTTTATCTAACGTCTTGTTGAAACGCAGGCCACCTTGGGTGTTTTGGCCCGTTTCCGCCTTCATGCCTTCATCGAGGTACGCAACGTCTTGATACGCGATGAACGTTTCCATCAACTCTGGGCCCTTAAACAGGGAACGCGAGCTCGCAAACAGTGTCCAGTCTTGTGTCACCGCCCACTCTGCAGCCAATGCCCAAGTCACGTCATCAAAATTGCTTGTGCCTGTTTCCGCTTTACGTTTGTAATCATCAAAACGCAGACCCGCAGTAATAAAGAAGGCATCCGAAAAGAAGAACTGATCTTCAATAAACAGCGCCGTTGAAACAGCCGATTCATCCATAAACTTGCTACTGCCGTAGTAACTAGATGACGTCTTATCCATGTAGTCAAAGCCATAAGTCACTCGGTTATCAAACTGAGCGAGAGCAAAATCCGATTGGAATTTCGCATTTAAGCCGAGGTTTTGGTTCTTAGCCGTGTTCTTTGACAAGCGGTTCGAAGGCCAACGCGGTGCCATAACCGTTTCATCACGTTTGATTTCAGTTTCGGTGTTGTAAAGCGTCACGTTACCTTGGTGCTGCTCGCCTCTTAGCTCGTAACTGAGCGTGACGGTATCGCGATCGTAATCCGTTGGGATCAGCAACTTGCTCGACAAGCCATTGTTTGCGCTACCTGCCATATCAGGGCGCGGACTGTAATCGCCGCTGTCACGGTACATATCGTAGGAAAGTTCGAAGCGGTGAATGTCATTAAACTCGTAGCCAAGCTTCGCAAGAATGTTGTAAACGTCCCCTGCCGAACCGAACGTCTTATCACCGTTTCCATCTTTGAAATCGTCACGCGTCACATAGTGGCCATAAACCATTGCGTCTACGTTTTCTGACAGCAAACCGTATAACGTTAATGAGCCTTGTTGATTGTCGTTAGATGCAAAACCACCGTATACACGCGCGCCAAAAGTTTCATCGTAACGAAGCAAATCGCGTGCATCTTTGGTTTCAAAATACACCGAACCACCCAACCCATTTTGCGTCACTGAGTTGTTACCCACTTGGATATCTGCCGACTTTAGAATATCGGGGTTCAGCGTCAAGTTACCGATGTGGTGGAACATACTCGCGTGTTGTGACGCGCCATCCAGACGGATATCCAAGTCAGTCTCACCCAAGCCGCGAATCGTGATGCGTTGGTTGACTGAGTGAGTGCCGCCCACATCAACGCCCGGAATATCACGCAGTAGATCCGACATATGATCGGCCTGCTTTAATGACATATCGTCCGCGAACATCGATTCGGTATTGCTGGAAACTTTCGTTCCCCATACTACGACTTCTTCGAAATGAGAGTCAGATTCTTGAGCTAAAACGGGATTTGCCAAGGCCATTCCCACTGCAAGGCAAAGGCTTGAAAGCTTGATTGATGAGCAAGCTGGGCTTTCCATAAGTACATTCCTAAATATTAATGATAATAATTCTCAGGTATAATAAGCAGGTGTTTTATAAATACAAAGGCGATTCAGTTATGCGAAATCGCACAAGTGTTATGAGGAAACGTCAAATGCAGGAAGTCACCGCCAAACGAACTAAACTTGGCAAAATAGCTATGACCCAAAAACTGGAAGCCACGGAAAAACAGTTAATTGTGACGCAAGGGCAACCATGCCAGACCCAACTGGCCGAAGGGAAGTTTTTGTCTTATCAATACAATGACCAGATTTTTGTGCATGGCGGGCGCTGCATTGAATTGGTTGACTCCAATATCGTCTCTACCGCGCACGCTTCATTGTTGATCACCATTCTTCTCGAAGGAAAACTCTCTTTCGGCTACGACGATTTACAGTTCGATCTCGATGCCAGTGATACACCTCAAGGCGTGGTGGTGAATCTCATTCATCCTGCTAACTTTCGTCGTTCGCTTATTGAAAACAATCAGATCAACAAGATTAATATTCTTGTAAAGCCGCAATGGTTAGAGTCCCGCTCGGAAGAATCGTGTTGCAGTACTGCCTTCTTTGAAACGCACCAAGCCTTTTACCACCTAGAGCTTAATCAGGCGTTAACTATTCTTGCCACCGAACTCACCAACCGGGATACACCGCATCGTTTCCAAGACAAGCTCGAAATCGAAAGTTTGATTTATCAAATTCTGTTTCACGCAACACAACAAATGCCACAGGATTTTTGCCCTCAAAACACCAACAGTTACCGAGATAAAATCACCGAACGTCATAGTGATTCACGCGTGGAAAACATTGTCAGCTATATCGAAACGCACCTTGGACAAGAGTTGAGCCTCGAACACATTGCAGAGGTATTCTCGATGAGTGTGTCTAACCTACAACGCCGCTTTAAACAGTCACTTAATATGACGGTGAATGGTTATATCCGTTATCGTCGTCTTGAGATCGCAAGAGTACATTTGGAGCGTGGTTTAGTGTCGATCACTGAAGCCGCGTACGAAGCGGGCTATCACCATCCTTCTAATTTCACTATTGCGTTTAAAAAAGTGTTCGGTGTGCCGCCCCATGAGATCGTAAAAGAGTGACGGGAGCGCTCAACAATGCGTCTATCCAGCCTACTTAGGTACTTTGGGGTATATATCGTCGGCGACATGGGTATATACTCGCGTTAAACATCAAGCCAATGCCATCAGTTGCAAATCAAAGCTGCGTAGAAACCAATATGTTTAACGCGCTGATACGCAACGACAATTAACGGCATCGGCGTTATCTCGAATGTGGAGGTTAAACATGAATATTGGCGCTGTCGCGAAGCTAACTGGACTGTCATCAAAGTCGATTCGTTTGTATGAAGACAAAGGGATCATCTCTCCACCAGCACGCAGTGATTCTGGCTATCGCGAGTATTCAGATAATCATATTCAAGAACTTAACTTAGTTTCACGAGCAAAAAACGCAGGGTTTTCACTTCAAGAATGTAAAGAGTTCGTCCAGCTTGCGCATAATCCAAACCGTAAAAGCAGCGAAGTGAAAGAAAGAACGATGGATAAACTGCACGAAGTAGAAGAGAAAATTGCTCACCTGATGGAAATCAAAAAACAGTTGGAAGGTTGGGTATCGGCTTGTCCTGGCGATGCAAAAAGTCGCTGTCCAATCATAGACGAGCTCACTAAGTAAGCTCGCCTATCTATTGCAGTTCGTTAAAGGCAACAAGTTGGTTCAGATTAATGGTAAGTGCACATGCGCTTGCCATTTAACTCAATGATGTTAAATGGTGTTTCGTAGATGTCTTCCAATGTTGTTGCCTTAATCACCTCTTCAACCGCGCCACTTGCCACCACTTTGCCTTGTTTAAGCGCCAGAATGACATCGGAATAGCACGCCGCGAAGTTGATATCGTGAATCACAACCACCATTGCTTTGTTCATGTCATGAGCAAGCCTTTGAATCACCTTCATGATCTGCAATGAATGCTTGATATCCAAGTTGTTCAGCGGTTCATCTAAGAAAACGTAGTCCGTATCCTGAGCAATCACCATGGCGATAAACGCCAACTGGCGCTGACCACCACTCAACTCATCCAAGTATTTATCTTGAATGTCTTGCAGGTCTAAGTAATCAATGGCTTGTGCAATGACCGCATGATCGTCTTTGGTAAGATTGCCTTTTGAATAAGGGAAGCGACCAAAAGAGACCAGTTCTTTCACGGTAAATCGCATCGTGATTGAGTTCGCTTGGCGCAACACAGCAAGCTTTTTCGCCAGCTCTTTGGTATCCCACTCAGCGATCTCTTTACAGTCGATGATGACGCTACCACCGTCTCGCTCTGTTAGGCGAGAAGCCATGGAGAGTAAGGTACTCTTGCCAGCTCCATTTGGGCCAATGATTGACGTCACTTTGCCTTTTTCGAACTGAGTATCCGCGCTATCAACGACTTTACTCGAACCAAATGCTTTGGTTAGTTTCTCTATGACTATCATGTTTATACGACTTTGTTTTTCAACAGCAGATACAAGAAATAAATGCCGCCAAGGAAGTTAATGACCACGCTTAGCGTTGTCTCAAAATTAAATACGTTTTCAATGATCCACTGCCCTGAAAGCAATGAGCTAATGGCCAATAGTGAACAGCCTATCAACAATGTTTTATGTTGATAGGAATGAAACATCTCACGGCTCAAGTTGGTCACAAGCAAACCAAAGAACATAATTGGGCCAACCAAAGCGGTAGAAATTGCAATCAAAACCGCAGAAAGGATGAAGACGTTGCGGGTCACTTTCGGCACATCAACACCCAAGCTTTTCGCGTTGTCTTGATCTAACCAGAACACATCCAATGTGCGATGCATACGAAACAATAACCAGCAAGCCAGTATCAACATCGGCGCACTGAAGTACACGAGATTAACCTTTACGTTGTTAAAGCTTGCATACAGTTTGGACTGCACGAAAGCGAACGTATTGGGGTCCATCAATAGCGAGAAGAAAGACGCAACATTGGAAAAGAGCTGCCCAAATATCAAACCGACCAGCAATAAGGTGATCAAATTTCGGCTGCCTTTGGAGAAATAGAAGCCAAACAAAAGCAGAGAAAACGCCACCATGATGCATGCCGCAATGGTGAAGTTGACGTAGATATTCAACACTAATGTGCTCAATCCACCAAACAACAATACGATCAACACTTGCGTGAGCACGTACAAAGCATCAAAGCCCATAATGCTTGGCGTCAATATTCGGTTATGCGTAATGGTTTGAAACACCATAGATGACTGAGCAATCGCCACGCCAGCTAATACAATCGCCAACACTTTGGGTACGCGTCGCGAAAGAAAGTACTGGTAGTTGTCTGCGTTCAAGCCAATGCCGATAAACAAAAAGGCAAACACCAGAGCGATAACACCAAGCAAAACGATTTTGGTTGAATCACGCATGCTGCTTACCTCTTAGCAACATCGCAATGAATACCACGCCACCTAAAATGCTGATCACAATGGAAATTGGCATTTCATGAGGGAAGATGATCAAACGACTCACTAAATCACAGCCGAGAACCAATATGGCACCATACATGGCGGTTAAAGGAATGTTCTTCTTCAGGTTATCACCGTAAAAATGACTGACGAGGTTCGGCACAATAAGGCCAAGAAACGGCAGCTGACCAACTATCATCACCACACTTGCGGACATGATGGACACCAACAGCACGCCAATAGTAACCACTTGCTGATAGTTCAAACCCAAGTTCACGGCAAAGTCTTTACCAATACCGACCGCAGAGATTCTTGCGGCAAACAAGTAACTGAGAATCACCATCGGAACCGCAATATAAAGCAGTTCAAAATCCCCCCGCAAAATGTTGGCGAAGTTCGCGACCGACCAAGCACTCAGGCTTTGGAGCAAATCGTACTTGTAAGCGATGAACGTGGTCATCGATTCAATAACGTTACCGAAAATGATCCCGACAAGCGGTACAAACACCACACTTTTGAATTGGATACGTTGGATGAAATGTACAAACGTGAGCGTTCCGAGCACGGAGATACCAAACACCAACCAAAGATGATCTCCATCGCCAAAGAACACCACGCTCATTACGTAGCCCAACATGGCACACTCGATTGTCCCCGTGGTCGAAGGCGCAGCAAAACGGTTTTGGCTGATCTGCTGCATCACAAGGCCAGCGATACTAAGCCCTGCCCCAGCAAGCAAAATCGCGAACAAACGAGGAATACGGCTAGTAAAGAAAAGCTCTAACGCTTTTGCATCGCCTGAAAACAATTGTTGGGGCGTCATATCAGCCACCCCAACAAACAACGAAACAGTGCTTAAAACCACAAGGGTTAGCAATAACTTTTTCAAAGTTAACCTCTGCTAGCCGGGCTTAAAGATCGACGGTGTTTTTGATCTCGTTGACCATTTTTTCTGTCGCAGTCACGCCTGACATAGCCAAGTACCACGCATCTACATCCAAGAACGTAATTTTTTGGTTCTTGTATGCCGTCGTCGCTTTCACCAAATCATTGTCCATCGACTTACGAAGGTCTTGGCTCGGCTTCGCATGCAGCGAATTACGGTCGATCACCAAAATGTTTTTCGGATCAGCTTCACGGATAAACTCGTAAGAAATCACGTCACCGTGTGTACCAGTCTTGATGTTTTTTACCGTTTCAATGAAACCAAAGTCATTGTAAATCGCACCGAAGCGGGACTTCGCACCAAAGGCACTGATGTTGTCACCGATGCTCAAAATCGTTAGTGCATCGTTATTGTTCGTTTGGTTGTAGTCGCGAATCGCTTTAAATTGAGCATCCAATGTTTCAATCTTTTGCTCGACTTTGTCTTCAATGTTGAAGATTTTGCCAATGTTACGCCATTGAGCCTGCGTGCCTTCCCAGTAGCCTTCGCCTTCTTTAGCTGCAAACACAACCGTTGGGGCAATTTCACTTAGCTCTTCATATTTCGCGGAGCCACGCGGGCCAACCAAGATCAGATCTGGTTTTTGCATATAAATAGCTTCGAAGTCAGGCTCAAACAAACTGCCTGCTGATGTGTAATTCTCTTTGCTGTACTTAGAAAGGTAGCTCGGAAGATGAGATGCGTTTGACACAGCTACAGGGTCAATCCCGAAGTTATCCAAAGCATCTAAAGGACCAAAACCAATCACAACCACGCGCTTAGGTGATTGTTCTAGCTCGGTTTTTTCCATGTAATGGTCAATAACAACGTTAGCAGCAAAAGATGGAGAAATGGTTAGCAGCGAGAAAACAGCCGCACTGACGAGTTTTTTCATTTTGTTGAGCCTTAATGAGATCTATTATCATGCGCATTCGCAATATAGCGTTACTCTCAAAAGCATTCAACAAGATTTATACGACTTTACATTCATTACAGTGATTTTAGATTAAACCATTTCAAGTACTTATGAATGGCAATCATTGCAATCCCGAATTGAATTATTCGTGCGAATCGATGAACGCTTTTAACGCCATTTCATCAAGAATCGCTAAGCCATTGTCGGTTTTTGTAATGAGTCCTTTATCGATAAGATCTTTGACCGCACGTCGATAAACTCGGCCTGACGTACCAAATCGTTCCGCCTCTTGGTTCACTTTGTCAAAGCCACCAAGCAGCGTATCCGTCTGATTACGGACGAGAAGATCATAGGCAATGTTGTAAGTGATGGGATGCAGCAAACGGTTAGTATAGATATCCATTGAGTCCTGATAGTCTTCTGCCAGTGCAGAGGCAAAAAACACCATCATCTCAGGGTGCTGCTGTAGTGCTTCGGTCAGTTTTTGAATGCAAATGACATCGACTTGCATGTGCTCATCAGCCACCACATTCCACTGGCAAGGGGTTTGAGTAAAGTACTCCATTTCGCCATAAATGTGGTAATCGCAGTTCGCCTCCCCTAGTTGGAAACGTCGCCCATTGGCGGCCAAAATGCTCATAGAAACACGTCCAACAGGCACGATATACAGGTACTGAAGTTGCTCGCCTTGGCGCAAAATGGCTTCGCCTGCATCAAAATAACGAGTGTTTACTTGGCACTGATAGATGAGATCACGAAACGCGGCACTTTTCTGTTCTAGATAGTTTTTGAAGCGACCAGTCGGATAAGGGCTGATTTTCATGCGTTTTTCTCTATGCTAGGAAGGATGCTAATCCGGACAAATGAGCAACTCAAAGACTAAGCCAGTTTGCTTGTTCATCCAGATAATTACTATTGATAACAATCTCAGATGGATTGTACCCCTTCCATTAAGACGATGAAACCAAGTAAAAAAAGCGACAACCATGTGCCGCTTTTGATATTAATCTTAGAAAGAGATGACGCTATGCTTGGGCAATCAACGCTTCTAAAGCCGTGAAAGATGCAAGCTTTTCACCTTCCATCATCACTTTAGCTTCATCTACGTACTGACCTACCCCTTCCTTCACATCTTGTTGGTAGAGTACGACATTGTTTAAGATCGAAGCCACATGAAGGCCTCGTAATCGACCGACCGTAAACAGCGCCGAAGTTTCCATGTCTGCACCTAAGATGCCTTTCTTGTTCCAGTACTGACAAATGGCCTCTTCGTCATCGGTGTAGAAACTGTCGTGAGAACGTACTACGCCGAAATGATATGGCGTCGTTTGCGTTGACAAATAACGCTCGACTTCTTTCAGTAGAGTAAAGCTTGCGTACGCCGGATAAGCCGAATCGACGTACGATTTGGAACCACCTTCGTCTCTTACTGCACCTTCAGCAACAATCAATTCTCCAAGCTGAATCTGCGATTGCATTGCACCCGCAGATCCAACACGTACCACATGAGTTACGCCGCACTGTTTGAGCTCTTCTACCGCAATGATCATCGATGGTGCGCCGATGCCTGTGCTGCATACAGAAACAGCCTGACCTTTGTAGTTGCCGGTAAACACGCGGTACTCACGGTTTTCCGACACCATTTCTGCATCATCAAATAATGCCGCGATACGATTCGCTCGATCTGGCTCGCCACATACAATAACAAGAGGAGCGACTTGTGTTTCATCAACACCGATATGAGGTTGTTTAGCCATTTGCTTGTTCCTTACGCTGCTGCTTGAGCTAAGGTTTTATCGCCATTGCGCTTGGCACTACGAGCCCACTCACGCGTACCATTGGCAGCAATGAACATAAGAATCGCGTACTGAACAGACATTGCGTAAACACCTTGCGTCGCGTAGATACCCACACTGATGATGTTGATCACAACCCATAGGATCCAGTTTTCGACGTATTTACGTGTCATCAGAATTTGTGCAACAACAGAAAGTACCGTCATGGTTGCATCCCAGAACGGGAACGCATCAGGCTCAAGTACTGGCTCAGACAGGCCTGCACCGAAAATGTTTAGGCTATCAACAGCAATGTTTGCTAGCGCGAAGAAGAATGGGTCAATGTAGATGGTCAACAATGCAATCGAGACCACACAAACAACCGCAGTCGCCATCAGCTTTTGCTTGCTAAGCCAACGAACTTCCAACGTTTCACCTTGTGCATTTGGTCGAGTCCATGCGTACCAACCGTAAATGTTGGCGCAGAAGAAAAACAGTTGAAGAAGTAGCAACCCGTACAACTGAATTTGGAAAAAGATAACAGCAAAAAGCGTGACATTCAGTAAGCCGAATACGTAGTTGACGGTCTTCTCTTGGCTCGCAAACCAAATGCAAAGCAGACCAAAGACGGTTCCGAATGCTTCGATCCAGCTCATTGCGTAGCCGTCTCCAATCGGAATGGTAACGAGGGTATTGTTGATATCGAGTAAGGCGAATAGGTCCATGGTGATGTCCTTTATTATTTTGTTTGGAATACGCCCATATTAGGGTGCAGCAACAAACAAAAAGGAGGACATTTGTCCTCCTCTTGATGCACTCGATCATAAATCAGATCATTACTTACTTGAAAGCGCCTATTTATATCAACCATTCATTCTAAATGAACTAGGACTCGAGTCCTAAGTAGCGCTTTTTGAAAGCGGAAGCTGACGCAAATAGCACCGATGCCAATAGCGTAACAACAAAGCCAATCACGTATTCAAAAGCTTCATTCACTAATAGCTGGTAACAGCTCACGAGAAAAGTGATCACTACTGCGAGAACATTCGCTCGGTGAAACCAAGGATGTTTGACCGAGAACTTCGCATAACCTTTTGATAACATTTAACTAATCCGCTAGACAACAATTAACATTTTTATTTATAAGCAACGATGATAATAAGCTTTTATCGTTTCAAGAGAAATGTCTTTTTTAATTTTCTAGCTCAATATCACACGTAATTTGTGGTTATGTGATATCCGTTTGCACAATGAGTTCAACAATTTAGCAATTTCACACTGTTGCGTACAACCAATGTTGGTTCCAGTTGAACGACTTGAGCTTCGTTAGATTTGTCGTCCAGTCTTCGGACAAGAGTTTCGACGGCGGCTTGGCCGAGTCGATATTTGGGTTGGTGGATGGTCGTTAAGGAAGGCGACATAAATTTCGCGATATGAATGTCATCGTAGCCAATAATGGAAAGATCATCTGGCACTTTAATACCGAGCTCATTTGCGGCGTTAATCACACCCATCGCCATCATATCGTTAGAGACAAAAATCGAGCTGGGTAACGTACCTCGTTCAGCCATTTTCTTGAACGCTTGATACCCACCCTCACATTCGAAGTCCGATTCAATGATCCAATTGGCATTAAATTCCAAGCCTGCTTCGTTCATCGCTCGCTTGTAACCTTCGTATCGCATTTGCGCTTGGTGTTTAATCAAAGGGCCAGTGATACATCCGATTTCAGTGTGACCGCAATCAATCAAGTATTTTGCCGCTAAGTAGCCGCCACGAAGTGAGTTATCTTGAATTTTATCGCTTGTAAACAGCATCGGCCCCCAGTCCATCACCACGACAGGGATATCTGGATAACGCTCAAATACATCGATACGCTCCCCTTCTAACGACGAGCACATCAAGATCAAACCATCGACACGCTTTTGCAAAAGCGTATTAATGGATTGGCGCATGCGTTCGTTGTCACCTTCAGTGTTACATAGAATGAGACTATAACCTTTGTGGTAACAGCTGCGTTCCACGCCTTTTACGACTTCGCCAAAGAATGGGTTGGTAGAGGTTGTCACTAGCATACCAATGGTTTTGGTACGATTGACTTTAAGGCTACGCGCCAAAGCAGATGGCGCGTAGTAGTTGAGTTCTTTTGCTGCATTGTTAACACGTTCAGAGATTTCTTCACTCACGAAACGCGTCTTGTTAATAACATGGCTCACTGTTGAAGTGGAAACCCCTGCCAGTTTTGCGATGTCTTTCATCGTCGCCATGTTATTGCTCCTATTTTAAGAGGCGTTGTGCGCCTTATTGTTCAGCGAGAAACGCGTCCACCTCTTCGCGGGTTGGAATCGACGTTTGCGCACCAAAGCGGGTCACAGAAATTGCAGCCGCCGCATGTGCAAACTTAATCGCTGATTCTAAAGGTAAATCTTCTAAGAGACCAGTGACGAATGCCCCATTAAACGTATCACCTGCCGCGGTGGTATCGGTCGCTTCGACACGGAAACCAGGGATGATTTCACCTCGGCCATTTTGGCTCAACCAAACACCTTTTGCACCGAGAGTGATCATGACAATTTCAATACCTTTACCATGTAGCACATTCGCCGCTTCTTGCGCGCTTTCGTTGTCTGTTACAGTAACACCTGTCAGCACTTCAGCTTCCGTTTCATTTGGCGTGATCACGTCAATACAAGCAAGCAGTTCATCTGACAATTCGCGAGCTGGAGCTGGGTTTAAAATTACGTTGGTTTTTGCATCTTTCGCCACACGCGCGGCTTTCTCAATGCCGCACATCGGCGTTTCCAATTGCATTAGCAAGTAATCTGCTTGGCGAATACGCTCTAAATCTGGCTCAATCGCTTCTGCTGTCAGTTTGGCGTTCGCTTCTGCTGATATACAAATGCTGTTTTCACCACTGTCCGACACTTGAATCATCGCGATGCCTGTCGGGCAGTTTGGTTGCATCTTAACACCAGTGATATCGATGCCGTCCATTTTGAAGTTTTCACGAATATTGATGCCGAAAGAGTCATCGCCTACACAAGCAATAAAACCAATGTCTGCATTTAATCGCGCCGCCGCGACGGCTTGGTTGGCACCTTTGCCACCTGGGATAACTTGATAGTTGCGACCATGCAGCGTCTCGCCAGGGCGAGGGAAAGAAGGCACTTGAAGAACATGGTCAGCGTTTACACTACCTAACACCACTAACTTATTCATACGGTTATCCTCGGTTCTGAATGAACCCTTTTTTGAAAAACTGTTTTTGGAAAATACTTAGATGACTTTAACTTCTCGTTTGAGTCGCTGTAAAAAGTCAAAGGCATCTATACCCAAGCAACCTCAAGATGCATGGCTGCTTAGGTAAACCTTGCCCTCTCCCCCTAAACGACAGATGTAAACAGAGGAGAGAGCAAAGAAATTAGGACGCTTTATCGCGCGTCAGGCTTATTTTGTTACCACTTTTAGAGGAACTGGGATGTACTCATCCACTTTCTCGCCTTTCAGTACTTTGTCAGCCGTTTCAACACCTAACGCGCCGATAAGATCAGGTTGCTGCGCGATGGTCGCTGCTAGCTTGCCACGGTTAACCGCTGCGATACCGTCTTCTGTGCCGTCAAAACCAACGATCATGACGTTTTTACCAGACGCTTGAACCGCGCGTAGTGCACCTAGAGCCATCTCATCATTCTGCGCAAACACCGCTTGAACATCCGGGTTAGCAGCCAGTAGGTTTTCCATTACGTTTAGACCTTTCGTGCGGTCAAAGTCAGCCGGTTGGCTAGCCAGAAGCTCCATATCGCTTCCCTTCACAGCGGTCATAAAGCCTTCACCACGCTCACGAGCCGCAGACGTACCAGCAATACCTTCCAGCTGAATCACTTTTGCTTTCTCGCCAACTTTTTCTATGATGTAGTGGCCAGCCATCTCGCCGCCTACAACGTTGTCAGATGCGATGTGGCTCACTACTTCACCACGGTTTGCACCACGGTCTAGAGTTAACACAGGGATGTTAGAACGGTTTGCCATACGAATCGCATTAGACACTGCGTCAGAATCCGTTGGGTTAATCAAAATCGCTTTTACACCGCGAATGGTTAGGTCTTCGATGTTTGACAGTTCTTTGCTCGGGTCATTTTGCGAGTCCAGTACAATCAAATCGTATCCCAGTTCTTTCGCTTTAGCTTCCGCACCATCTTTCATCGTTACGAAGAACGGGTTGTTTAGCGTCGAAACCACAATCGCCATCGTATCTTGGGCTTGCGCCGCTACTGATACAGTGGAAGAAAGAAGCGCAGCAGAGATAAGAGTTGCAAGTTTTTTCATCGTTCTAGTCCTTTGTGTAGGGTGAGCCAGCACACGCCTACTGGCTCGGTTTGTATTCACATATTGATATGTAGGTTGTTATGAATTACTTGTTTTTGTTGTCTACCAATACCGCCAGCAAGATAACCACTGCTTTTGCAATCATTTGGTAGTAAGAAGAAACGTCCAGTAGGTTAAGCGCATTGTTCAAGAAGCCGATGATCAGCGCACCAATCAATGTCCCCATGATACGGCCTTTACCGCCCATCAAGCTCGTACCGCCAAGTACCACAGCTGCAATCGCATCCAGTTCGTATCCCATACCCGCCGTTGGCTGAGCAGAAGACAGACGAGATGTCACGATGATGCCCGCAAGTGCAGCTAACATACCGCAGATGGCGTACACACCAATCTTCACTCGATCTACGTTAATACCAGACAGGCGAGTCGCAGACTCATTGCCGCCTAGTGCGTAAACATAGCGACCAAAGCGAGTGTGATTAAGTAGGTACCAAGCCGCTGCGAATACAACAACCATCAACCAAACTGGCACTGGAATACCTAACGCGTAACCTGTACCAAACCATGCGAATGCGTCTGCCGTGTCTGTGAAGCCAGTAGAAATTGGTCGACCGTCGGTGTAAACCATGGTCACACCGCGCAGTAATGTCATGGTGACCAGCGTCGCGATGAAGGCTTGCACTTTGCCTTTAGCGATGATGATGCCACTGATTGCGCCCAGTGCTGCACCAGCTAATAGAGCCGTTGGAACCGCAATTAAAACTGGCACTTCCATCGCGATTAGGCTCGCGGCAAATGCACCACAAAGCGCAAGGACAGAACCGACACTCAAGTCGATACCAGCAGTTAAGATAACCAGAGTCATACCTACGGCGATGATCGCGTTGACTGAGGTTTGACGAAGGATGTTAAGAATGTTGTCTACCGTAAAAAAGTTCGGGTTTAAAAAAGACACCACAACAATCAAAAATAACAGTGCAATCAGTGATTTTTGTTCAATCAACCACTCTTTAGTAAACAGTTTTTTGCTGCTTGTTTCGGTCGGTTTGCTCATGGTATTGGTACTCATGCTGCTTCCTCATTGATCTTTTTGCCTACGGCACAGGCGAGTAATTTTTCTTGGTCGGCGTCTTTCGCATCAAATTCGCCAGTAATGCGACCTTCATGCATCACAAGAATGCGATCGCTCATGCCTAGCACTTCTGGCATCTCGGAAGAAACCAAGATGATGCTCATGCCGTCGGCTTTAAATTTGTTGATGAGTTGGTAGATTTCTTTCTTAGCACCAACGTCAACACCACGCGTGGGTTCATCCAAAATCAGAACTTTAGGTTTGGTCATTAACCCTTTCGCAATCGCCACTTTCTGTTGGTTACCACCAGAAAGGTTGCCAATGATTTGGTCGCGAGTTGGTGTTTTAATGTTGAATAACTTGATGAAATCTTCCACTGCGATGACTTCTTCGCCGTGCTGGATTTGTACGCCTTTGGTTAGCTTATCCAATGCACACAGAGACATGTTCTCTTTCACGGATAAGCCCAGCACCAGACCATCCCCTTTGCGGTCTTCCGAGATGTAAGCGATGCCATTTGCCAAGCCATCTTGCGGACTAACCGGATTAATGGTTTTGTTATCGAGATTGATAACGCCATGCTCGCTTGGTAGCGCGCCGTAAATCACTTTCATTAACTCGGTACGGCCTGCGCCCATCAAACCAGAGATACCCAAAATCTCACCGCGTTTAAGCGTGAAGCTCACATCGTGAACGCCAGAGCCCGTCAAGCCAACCACTTCAAGGCATGTCTCGCCGTGCTTCACATCAATACGTGGGTATTGCTCCTCTAATTTACGGCCAACCATCATTTCGATTAAGCCGTCTTCATCCGTGTCTGCTACTCGGCATTCACCGATAAATTTACCGTCACGAAGCACGGTAATGTCGTCACAGATTTCAAAGATTTCTTTCAGGCGGTGTGAGATATATACAATGCCGCAGCCTTGCTCACGAAGCTCATTAATCACTTTGAACAGAGATTCGGTTTCTGTATCAGTAAGCGCATCGGTTGGTTCATCCATGATGATGACTTTCGATTCAAACGAGAGCGCTTTGGCAATTTCTACCATTTGTTGCTCACCCAAACTTAGATCACCAAGCAAGGTTTTCGAGCTGTGTTTCACGTTCAAACGTTGTAGAAGTCTGTCCGCTTCCGCGTACATTTTGCTCCACTGAATGCGCCCCATAGAACCGGTAAATTCACGACCGAGAAAAATGTTCTCAGCGATTGTCAGTTCAGGGATTAAGTTCAACTCTTGGTGAATAATGCTGATACCCGCTTCTTGAGAATCTCGCGGACCTTTAAACGCAGCAGGTTGACCCTGATACTGAATGCTACCTGCATCCATATGGTAAATACCGGTCAGCACTTTCATCAATGTTGACTTGCCAGCCCCATTTTCGCCCATGAGCGCCATAACACGACCTGGGTATACATTCAGGCTCGCTTTATCTAGCGCCTTTACACCTGGGAACGCTTTTTCGATTTCGCTCAGTTGTAGAATGGCTTGAGTCATAATCTGTCCTCAATTCTCAGGCTTAAAAAACCACGCCCGCTTGGAAAATCACGTTCGCGTACGGTGTGCATTCACCGGTTCGAACCACTGCGCGACTTTGCTCGGTGCGTGCTTTAAAGGCCTCGTGCGAAACGTATTTGATTTCAATCGATTTGCCCGTTTCCTCACTCTCTTTGCTCAACTCTTTAAGCAGTGCTTCATGAAGAACAGGACTGACATCGGAAAATTCTTCTGCAATGATGACCCCTTCAATCTGTGACTCAGACAAAATCACGCGAACGGTATCAAGAAAACTTGGTACGCCATGCGTTAGCGCCAAATCGATGCGCTGTACATGATCAGGAATCGGCAGCCCCGCGTCACAAATCGTGATTTCATCGGTGTGGCCTAGCGTTGCCACTAAGTAAGAAATATCTGAGTTAATAAGGGTACTTTTTTTCATCTCATCGACCTTTCGGTTACACGTTCATACAACAATGAGTGCCTGTTTTAGGAAATTTTCATTATTAACAGAAAACTCATCGAAACGTTTCGATGCAATAATAAGACGCTTGCGAGATTTCACCAGTCACCGATCGGTAAGGTGTGAGAATGATCCGTGATTTTTCCAACTAAGAGAAAGAAAAGGCCGACCAAGTCACACTTTACTCATCGAAACGTTTCGATGGGTATATTTAAAGCCCACAAAACCCCTACGGTTTGTGCCCGCGAAAGCAGAAATACGTCCAATTACTGAGAAAGCCTCTAGTTAACGGGAAGGAAATCTGCCACATCATCACATTTCTAAAATGGTTGTCTGATTTTCGAGAACACCCACCTTACAATCTGGTTACAATTTGCAAAAAATATATCATCCGTTCAGTACCGTTTAGGTAAGCAACGTTTGTAGGGACACAAACGGAAGTCGAAGAACCATAATGAAATTAAGCAATCGAGTTATCTTGCTTGTCGCACCCGTGATCATTTTGAGTGCGCTGGTATCGAGTTACATCATCTATAGCATTCAAAAAGTAACACTCATCAAGCGCGAAGATAGCTACATACAACTTCAGATGGAAAAACTGGCGGGGCAATTTCGACAAGCCAATATTTTTCTTAACAGCTATGCGTACACGCTGAGTAAAAGTGATGTGCTGCAGGACTATTTTATCAATCACGACAATCCCTACCGTGAGCGAGTACTTTTTAGCCGCCTAGATGAAACCGCTGATGTCCTGAGCCATGGTTATAAAGGGGATGCGAGCATGGCGATCCTCGACGGCAAGCAAAATCTGCTTTATTACACCGAAAACCAATATTACGAATCGTCCGGCGTTGTTGACCCAAAGGTGCTGGAGTACATAGCAACCAGTTTCGCGGCTCGTGGTGAATACAGTCACACAGGTTTCATTTATAACTCCAGTGGCCAAAGCATCTTGTTGCGATACGAACTCATTGATAAACGAACGGGCGCACCGCCAGTTAGCTTCGATCCTAGCAACGTATTTTTTGTTGTCGTGTCCGTATCTTTAGAAGTGTTTAACGACATCAAACACGACGTCGAATTCGATACTCATAGTGTGATTACGTTTGCCGATAAACCCATTTATCTAGACATCCCTCTTGCGCAAACCATTGAACTTCTGCCTCACTTTTATGCGGTGCTCTCCCCAGCGGAGTATCTGATGTGGAACAAAGTGGACAAAGTATGGCTAGAACTTGCACTTTCTTTTGGTATCGCGGCATTTTGTACCATCACGCTGATCGTCTTAGTGCTCTATCGTTATGTTTTGCATCCAGTCTCTCGCCTCGATAAACAACTCAGCGAGCTAGAATCGAATCAGCGAGACAACATCGAAAAGCTCGGAACCAATGATGAAATTGGCCGTCTTTCATCTCGCTTTTTTGATATGTACGAAGAGCTCAACGTCATTTACAAAAAGACCAAACGTCTCGCAGAAACTGATCACCTTACTCAGTTGGCTAACCGTCATCGATTCCACCAACTTGCCACGCGTGAACTAGCCTCGCCACCTTCTCATTTGTGGGTGATTTATGTCGATCTGGATAACTTCAAGTACGTGAACGATAAATATGGCCATGAACTTGGCGACAACCTGCTAAAGGTCTTCTCGACTCACATTAAAAACGCCTGTCAAAAGTTCTCTCAGCAATACGACAGCCCTTGTTTTGGCGCGCGTTTATCTGGTGATGAGTTCGCCATTCTACTCAGCTCCAATAAAGACGTGGGCAGCATCCCAGATTTACTCGCCAAAGAACTATTAAAACCAATTAGCAACCTCAGCCAAACTTGGGCGAACGCCTTCCCGGTGACCGCCAGTGTTGGCATCGCTCAGTACCCGCAAGATGGGCAAGACATCGCGAAACTGTTGTCCAATGCAGACGCAGCAATGTACCAAGCCAAACGTGCTGGAAAAAATCAGTACGCGTACTATTCAGCAGAGCTAAATTTGGAATCTCAGCGACGCAGTCAGATCGAACGTGCACTGCGTAAAAGCAACGTTGAAGATGAGTTTAGGCTTGTGTTTCAACCTTACATGAATAACAAAGACAACGAAATTGAAGGCTTGGAAGTGCTTCTACGTTGGGACGCAGAAGGCTTGGGGCCAGTGCCACCAACCGAATTTATTCCAATCGCCGAGCAAGCTGGGTTGTTTGACAAAATAGACCGTTGGGTGTTTGCCAATGCAACCGAGGAATACCATCATTTGAGAAGCATTTTCGGCAAAGACATTGTCCTGTCCATCAACCTTTCATCGGCCGAATTAAACTCGTTAGAAATGGCGCAATTTATTCATAAACACGTAACGAGAAATGGCATTAAACCAGAATGTATCGAACTAGAAATTACCGAGACGTTTGCCGCGGAACAGCAAGGCACGGCATTGCTTGATGAGCTTTCGAAACTGGGTTATCGACTTGCTATTGATGATTTCGGCTCTGGCTACACGTCGCTCACTCAGCTTGTTCAATATCCAGTACAAAAGATTAAGTTTGACCGAGAGTTTCTACTGACGTTGATGAATACCAATAATGGACACGTGATCAAACCGATCATTGAGCTGTGCCATGCCCAAAACAAAACCGTGACCGCCGAAGGCATTGAACACGACGTTATGCACAAATGGTTGTCCGCTTATCGATGTGATTTCATGCAAGGATACTTGTTCGGAAAGCCAATGGACAAAGAGCAACTTAGCTTGTGGTGGAAATCGGCCAACGATGACAATCGATTCTCTCAGCCGCTTACAACCAAACTCGCGGCTGAGGGTGGAATTTGAAGGTAAAGAATCGATAATGTTTACTTTGACGAACTCATAAAAAAGCAGCACTTAATGTGCTGCTTTTCGTATTCTCACCCTATTGCATGCGCTTAAGCATGTTGAGCGTAATGGTTGCTGAGTTATCTGCCGTCGCTTTTTTCAGCTCAGAATAAACCACATCAGCAGAACCATCCGCTTTGTCGGAAATCGTGCGGATGACAACGTACGGAACCTTAAAGGCGGTTGCAACTTGTCCCAATGCTGCCCCTTCCATTTCGACGGCCATCGCGTTGAACTCTTGGTAGATGCCCGTGACTTTTACTTTACTGGCGATAAATTGGTCACCAGAAGCAATGATGCCTCGGAACACACTCTCTTTGCCTAACGTCTCCACCGCTGCTTCATACGCGTAATTTTGTAGCGCTTTGTCAGCATAAAAGTAACGCTCTTGATAGTCCGGTAATAACCCTTTCGGTTTGTTGAATGCGGTTAAATCAACATCATGATGTACAGTACGAGTAGAAATAACCACATCCAATGGATCAAGTTTCGGGTCACTCGCTCCTGCTATACCAGTAAAAATCAGTTGGTTCACACCAAAAGATTCAATCAGCAAAGTGGTCGTCATCGCAGCATTGGCTTTGCCAACACCAGATTGCGTTACCACGACGGATTTGCCCTCAAGCTCACCGATATAAAAAGTGTGGTTCGCAACTTTTTTGATTTGTTGATTCTGAATTTTTGGCAGCAGAGCTTCAACCTCTACATCCATCGCGCCAACAATACCTATCGTTGATGCAGCAAAAGTAGGAAGTGAAAACGCGGCAAGAATGAAAACAAGAGATTTCTTAAACATACGAGTCCTGAAGTGTAGCAATGCGCCACCCTTTTGCGACGCGCCACACATTATATACCCTTGAGATTTAAAGGGGGAATATTCCGTACGCTATCAGTCAAAACAATCAGCAATGAGACAAGGTGAGCTTCTCTACAACCTCAGTTTTTGGGTTCTTGACCTGTCGGGACACGCAGTTTCGCTGAAATCGTAGGCATAAAAAATTCGCAAGCTATCCTAGTTGCGCAGGTAGGGTGCCCCCAAGCGCCACATATATCCTGATCGCTTGATTTCACTCTCGTGAATTGTCGGCATTGACCACATTTATTCGTCATTAATTCTTCTCCCTGAAAATGATCTTATTGATAAGCAAGCGGTCGTTAAGCGTAATTCTATAACGCGATAACGACCTCAACTAGCCAAATTAGTGTTTAGAAACTAACACAATGTTCTGAGTGAAGATTTGACTTATAACCGTACTTTGCTCAAAAAACTTAAGAAACAAATTCAGAGAAGACAAAATAATATTTTATCCAGACCACAATTTTTATTTATCGAATAAAAATAATTTTAAAAAATGAAACTAATTCCGTTTCAACTTGTCTTAACCGAACATTAATTCATTTATAATAAAAGTCTAATTGCTTATTCATTTCATAAAAAGAAAACATAAAAATAATGGCTACCCATCACTTTCGTTTTTCCTTATATAGAATTACCTGATTTAGAGTTTCCATTCGTTCCATCCCCGTATCTTATAAAACTCATCATCACATTTTTTTCACTTTTTTCAGTTGGAGTGAAACGCTCAGATGAAGAGCTGTTTATCTATCTATCTTTCCGTTCTACATCCTTTATTCTATTTATAAAACCGTAATCACAACGATCAGAGACAGCCCCTTAAGTAACGCGGCGTTTCGAGCTGGATCACAGAGTAAACTTTTTGTCCTCCGATCATGGTTCTAATAAATACTTTGAAATTAAAAGATATTTTCCACATCCATTTAATTAAACATTGTTTTTTAACTTTACTCTATCAAAAATATTGCTAAACACAGTTTTATTAATTAGCGAAATCGGCTAGTATTTACGTCGAAGTTTTTCAAAAGTAACGATTAACCTATTAATATTAAGCAGTTTCAATTGGTTAGACAGAACCCTTGAAACTTAATGGAATCCCAACATTACGTGCTTTTGTGCATAATAAGAAACATTGGGAATATAATTATATTGATGTGCAAGTTGTTTTAACGAGTGCATGAAGCAATCGATAAATTTGTAACACCAAAGAGTTTTTATTTAGTCAAAATGAAAAAGTTATTTTTATTGTTGATATGGACATGTTTGTCGGTTTCTCCTTTTGCAATGGCGCAACACCCAAATAGCAAGGAAGAGAGCCGCGTATCCCAGCAAGTTATTGAAAAAACATATAAAGAAGCCAAACTCAATGGCGTCATCGACTTTAAACTGTTTCGCGATGCCTTTATCGCTTACCAAAAAACACCAGACAGAAAGAAGTCGATACTAACCATTATTGATTACAGCAAACCATCGACCGAAAAACGTTTTTATGTTGTGGACGTAAACAAAAAGAAGCTGATTTACAACACTTACGTGGCTCATGGTGTGAATAGCGGAAAGAAAACAGCAACACAGTTTTCGAATGTCGTGAATTCTCGCAAAACATCACTTGGCACGTTTTTGACAGACACAACATACTACGGTTCTAACGGCTATTCGCTGCGACTAGATGGTCTTAGCTCTGGCCTTAATGACAAAGCTCGCGAGCGCTACATCGTTGTACACGGCGCAGACTATGCGAATCCTTCTTTCATTAAAAAGAATGGTTACTTGGGACGCAGTTGGGGTTGCCCAGCGTTACCTCAAAAGCTGTCACGCGAAATCATTGACACGATTAAAGGTGGCAGCGTGATCTACGCCAGCGCGTAAACCACACTGAATACCAAAACTAAGGGAGCCTAGCTCCCTTTTTTGTTGCCTGATGTGCTCACAAGTCGCGGGTAAAATCGCATGTCGAGCAGAACAACGCCAATATTTGTGTAATCTTTGAGAGTCAATCACGTCATGAATCTATTAGCGCTTTTTCAGGTGTTGGTTAGATTCGCTTAAAACACTGTTCATTCCTGTTTCGTCTCGTTAGTATACGCACAATTGGTCACTTACCGACTGATGTATTGCCCAAATCTATACCCACTGACGTTTAGGATTGTTTTTTGCGTTATCTTCTTCGTATTTTATTTGTGCTGACACTGTCCATGCTCTCTGGGCATTTGCATGCAGCGCAGCACCACAATACAAATCACGTGACGTCAGAACGCCTCGACAAACTCTTGCAATCTGATTTTCAATCCGTAGTCAACGCACCACATTCAGAAGCACAACAACACTATTGGGGTTCTGATGGGTTTGAGCGCCACATCAAGAGAGACTTGTTCGCTCTGGTGAGTTACCGCCGAACGTCTACTGATGACGGATCGCTCTCCCTCAGCTTTGAATCTGAATACCATCTACTTGTCGCGTTTTTGCCTCCTCCATTAAAAGAGTTAGCGTGGCAAACTATTCCGTTGCCTACTGATAGCTATGGCATGTTAAAAAACCAACGTTCTCTCTATCGTTTATCAGGGCGGAAAGAGGCGAATTTACTGTACGTGTTTAAACACGGCCGCGAATCGATCATCACAGTTTGATACCACAAAAAAACAAGGAAGCATGTCACACCAGGCATGGATGTCCTCAAATTTATCTGATCTGATTCGAGGTCTATTTATGAAAAAATTCACAGCAGCAGCGTTAACGGCCCTACTTTTCACTGCAGTACCAACATTTGCAAATACAGACACAAACGCGGACAAAATGACAAACGAAACGCTATTGGAATGCGCAAATGCTTCCAATGCTCGTAACGCGATACCAGAGCACCGAGCCGTTTTTCGTCATTACTTGATGTCTGAACGTGGTTACAGCTTTAGCCAACTCTCTTCCACCGAAACCGAGTTTAAAGCACAAGACAACAACGATTCTGAGATAGAACAGTTCTATCAAACACAGTGTAAAGAAGTTGGTGAGCAGCTCTACCGCGTGGGCTACTGACACCAGCGAGAATGAAGAACTCGGTAAAGGGTCAACAGTTCCAAAAACAAAAGGCGCATTCTCTGCGCCTTTTGCTTACATCAATATCCTAGTTACACATGAGTGAACCATTGTTAAGAGAGCTGAGACGCCGCCTTAGATTTAAACCGCGCTTTGCGCACCTTGAGGATCACAAAACTCATCACAGCAATAGTAAGAGTAATCACTGGCGCAGCCATTAACCCCATCGTCACCATCTTGCTGATATTCTCCGGAAGTAAAGGCAGGAGCATGCCAAAGCCGCACAGTAACAACGTCCACAATATGGCGCTCAGCCATGCAAAGTAATGGAACTTCGACACGCGTTTCACACGTAATCCCATCATCAATGGCAAAAGCGAACGCACCACCGGAATGAAACGCGCGCAAAGCAATGCAACTAAGCCATGTTTACCCAAAAGAACATCGACTTGTTCGAGTCTTTTCTGTGGGACAGCATTCACCCAGCCTTGAACTTTAGGTAGGCGGTTTAGCCATTTTCCTTGCAAGTATGCCGCCCAACTTCCTAAGCCCGCACTCACAATAATCACCAACATGATGGCAATAGGATCAAGCACGCCTACCGCCGCAAGTGTGCCAGACAACACCACTACGCTATCGCACGGAAATGGCGCAGCAGGAATAAAACCACTTTCCAAAAAGATTAATGTCGCCACGACAATATAAATAATCCCTGCACTTCCTGGCACCATAAGTGCAGAAAAGTCTTGATGCCAAAAGGCAAGCAAGACGCCCATCATTGAATCAAACATAAAATAAGCTCCTAAACATCACTAAATAACAACAAGGTAGATGCTTAGGACTATCGAGCGTGAATAAACCGATAGATAAGATTAGAGCCTAACCCATCTCCAATTTGATATTTTGAATGAGAGAAGTCTTTCTCAAGACCAAGAAAAGCCGTCAGACCCACGTTCAAATATGGCGTTTCTGACAAAGAGCGGTTCCAATGAGGAGCCAACGTTTCGAACCAACCGATATCGAGCTCGTCAAGCTCTGATTTTGAATCATGAACTCGCAGTGCATTGCGATTTAACAGGCTAGCAAACGAATGAAAAGGTGGTGCTAGTGGCGTTTCGGAAACTTGTGCGTCTTCATCATAAAACGCACTGCCGACGGTGTAGTGGTGAACAGTTTCAGGCGACGTTGACTCTTGGCCGACAGAAACCGCCAATAAGCTCAGAAATAGCCCGAAGAAGCTAATAAGAAGAGCACGCACAACGTTCACCTACATCACAGTAATACGTACTTTTAACTCTGAGGGCGAGAATTTGCAATCGAAATTCTCGCCTCGTGGTTTTAGCCACTCAGTTTGATATAACGGAGGACTTAATTCTTACCGTATGGGTAGTTTTCGAACATTTTCGCCACTTCTTCTGTGATCAAATTTTCCCTTTTCTCAGTACTCATTGATTCGGTTAACTTGCGGCTTGAAACGCCTTTCCACACAACTTGGTTCGCCTTACTATCCACCAGCTCTACCACTAACTTCCCGTATTTGCGTTCTTTATATCGTTCAGGGCTTGATGTAATCACACCAAAGCTGTTCCATCCATAACCGACGCTAAAAGAAGAACCAGACGATACCAACTCCGACTCCTCAACGATATCGTGATGAACGTATAAATCACCACCACTTGCAACTCGAGAAAGCCCCTTCGATTCCAGTTGAGCAGCCAAACCTTGTTCTATACGGCGTCCATCGATACTTGCTGGAGCATCATTTTGAGTACCAAAATCAAACGTTTTATAAGAAGCGAAGTCCGCTTGTTTATCCACGTCTGTTGTTACTGTCGTACAAGCGGCCATCAAAAGCGCCATTGCCCCAATTGTTACTGTTTTCCACATACGCGCTCTCCTCGTTTTTTTACTTATACGGCTGACAATAAAGTTGTGTCATTTCAATATTGAGTCTTGACCATGAATGATAAGTGTTCAATGTCAGGTGATGATTAAACCATCAAATGGATTGACGATTAATGAGCCAGCTCTGTCACATAACGGTGTCATTTTCGTCGAGCATCATCAGGAAGCCATTTAAGTTCATCGAAAGCGTATTTTTTCACCAAGAAGACAATTTTTTATACAACTGACAAGCGACTGATGAAAAAAGACTTTTCTTTTGAAATCAATGTGGCATATTAGCTGAGTCCTATCGATGCGCGGGCATCGTATAATGGCTATTACCTCAGCCTTCCAAGCTGATGATGCGGGTTCGATTCCCGCTGCCCGCTCCAATATCTATCTACTCCCAAGAAATTCTTTTCTAAGTTACTCAGTTGAATCCGAAGGCGGAGCAAACAAACAGCGCCAACGTTGTTGCCACGTTAAATTTGGTCGACGTACCTCGTTGAACATATCTTTCCATTCTGCAAACGTCACCTTAATTGGGTTGAAGCTGTTTACCGGTTTAGAAATGCCATAACGAACCGTTTCTATTTCTGGTTCAAAAGTGCCAAACATTCGATCCCAGAGAATCAAAACACCTGCGTAATTTTTATCAATATATTGACGATTGATCCCGTGATGCACTCTGTGGTGAGACGGCGTGTTGAATACCCACTCCAGTGGACCAAGTGACCGAATCGACTGCGTGTGCACAAAGAACTGCAAACCTAGATTCAACAACACCACGAATACAACCCATTTAGGGTCAAAGCCAATAATGACCAAAGGTAGCCAGAACAGCCACATCCCCGCCAATGGGTACATCAAGCTTTGGCGAAACGCCGTACTAAAATTCATTCTTTCTGAACTGTGATGCACCACATGTGCCGCCCACATCCAACGAATACGATGGCTAGCACGGTGGAACCAGTAATAGAAAAAGTCTTGCAGCAACATAAGAAGCAAGAAGGCCGATACACTCATTTCGATATCAAATAATCGCCAATCAAATATCCACAAGTAGAAATGCGCAATCAGCAACCCCGTTAAAATATCAGCAGCTTGATGTAATCCTGCCAACACAAAGTTACACGCCACTTCCGGCAAATAATATTGTGCGCTGTCAGGCAGTTTACCTCGACGCTGTCCCAAACCGTATTCCGCGGCGATGCAGAGAAAAAAGATAGGAGCCAAAGCCATAAGCAAGAGCTCCGGTCGTTCCATGATTTGTGACCAATCCATTGTCTTATCTACCATTTTGCGTAGTGATCTTCCGTTAAACCCACAACACCGTCTAGTTCGTGCTTACTGCCATTGCCATCCACAACAAACCCTGAAAAGTGGCCGATATATTGACGAAAGTTACTTTTCAAAAACCAGAAGTTCTTTTTCTCAGAACGTTGATTGATAGGCTCAAACACTAAGTCTACGCAACCATCTTGGGAGGTGATGCGCCAATCAGTACGTGGATTCTGACGTGAAAATTGAAACTGCACCGGATTAAGCAAATGCCTTTCACCATCCACCCACAGTACATTTTCACAAAACCCGGTTTCGTTTACGCCAGCGGCGAGGTTGAGACCCAAGCTTTTGTCGCCGTCTTTATGGTTGACACTCGCCCAGCGCCAGCTCGTTTCCCTTCGCATGTAACCCGCCGAGAAATCATAACCCGCAGCAACCTGTGACAGATCTTGCTCTTCACCCAGAATAAATAGATTCCCTGTTACCGTCAGCGCGTTGTGTTTTTGCGTATACGTCCATCCGGAGTAACCCGTTGGCGTAGAGAGCATAAGAGGCAAACTTTGTGGCTGTGGATGCAGTGTAATGTTGGCGTTCACGGAAGGCGTCACAAACTGAACATGCCACTGCCCCTCCTCAATGGAGAACTGAATTGTATTGTTCGCGAGATGCGCTTTGCTCAACCAACTCGATGGTTGAGTCTGATAACCAAGCTGACAAGGTTTAAGCCATTGCTGCTCGGTGAGTGCATTGCGCTTAATATCGAACAAATAACAAAATCCGGAGGCCAAATAGCGAATATCGGCAATCGCAATCCCGACGACATAGTCAGGCGTCACGAGAGACACGAACTGGAACTGCTTGTAATCGAAATGTTTTCGCCACTTCGATACAGGATTGTCCATCTCATTGAGATATTGAAATGACTCTAAATCGAATGATCTTGGAATCGCCGACAAGTGCCCAAAAACCGGCATACCATCTTGCTGAATAAATGAGTCCAAAGGCTTAATTACGTCCATGATTCTGACTTTACTAATCACACACGGCACAAGATTAACATAAATTTAACAACAAACGAGTTGCGCGACTGCACAACAATCACGTATTTAAGGCAGGCAACGAAGCAATAGTGTGAAACAGGTCACTCATATCTCATCACTATCACTGCGATTTAGAGTTTTAGCTTGGCTGTAGAGCATTAATCAGAATGAAGAATATTGGTTACGATCTCCGTTTTCACCGAATTCGCGATAAAACAGTTTTCATGTGCCATGTGATGCATTTTTTCCAATTGCTCATAGCTTGGCTGCTTATCACCAGAAAATACAACTGTCGGATTTAACACCACTCTCGAAACCCACTCTTTCCCATTTTCACCAACGGTCAACTCCCCTTCAGCTGCATCAACATAAGAGTCGATCACATAACGACGCTTTGCTGCAATCGAAAGGAAAACCAGCATATGGCAACTAGAAAGTGCCGCAACAAACGCCTCTTCGGGATCGACGTTTTCTTCTACCGACAGCGGCAACGGAACAACATAAGGAGATGGCGAAGCAGGAACTAACAAACCGCCATCAAAGCGCCAAGTGTGCGCTCTACTGTAATGATTATCGCTAAAGATTTCATTGGCCTGGCGTTGCCACGCTATTAATGCCGTGTGCTTACTCATACTCATTCCCTGATTGTTGAGTGGTGTAGTAAATCACAGCTCAATACGGAAAGAAAACAGACACTGAGTGAAATGAGCGAACAGCCACTTCAAAGCACCTGTTCTGAGTTTTGTTGCGCTTTTACTAACTCATCTCTCAAACGGTGTCCTTGATGAATATTCACTTGGAGGCGATTAATCAACATCTGTAGCTGTTCAATCGCTGGCACTTGGTTCATTTTTAACTGTGTTTCGAGTTCCAGCGCTTGGCTAGCCAGTATCTTCAGCCCTAAATTCAACGCCATTCCCTTGGTCGTATGCATCGTCAATTTGAGAGAGTCGAAATCGCTCTGCATAAAGTTTTCAATCAGGTCATCAACCGCCAGTTCAAAATCGGTGATGATGCTGTTGAGCAGATCAAGTAACTCATTCGGATGTTCTTTGAGGGACGCCAACATTTCGGAGTTCGACAATTCCTCTTCCGTCAGCCTCAAGTTTTCAATCGGCTTACGTTGCAGTTGCAATACATTGCTCGCTGGCGATACCTCTTCGGTTTGTTTCACTTTGAGCCTCGCACTGAATTGCTTCAAAGCGTCAGCAAAACTTTCCCGCTGTAGAGGCTTGGTTAGGACATGATCGGCACCTGCCGCGATAAAGTGGTCATGGGCCTCACGAAAGACATCCGCAGTATAGGCAAACAGCAACGTCTTTACCCCTAGCTGTTCGCGAATAAAACGAGTCGCTTCGACACCATTCATCTCTGGCATGTGATTATCCATCAAGATAAGGTCATAGTCGTTGTCGCGTGCCTTTTCTACAGCAACCAGCCCGTTTTCTGCGACATCCACTGCGTGCCCTAACTTTTCGCAAAAGCCTTTCGCCACCAAAGCATTTACGCGGTTATCTTCTGCCAACAAAATGCGCAAGTTCTGAGTGCTTCGGGTTTGAACTGGCGTATGCTGCGGGCTCGGTTTTTCGCTCTCATTCCATGGTATCGGCAAAGTGACAATAAACTGCGTGCCAACCCCTTCTACGCTCTTTAAGGTAATAGAACCACCCATAAGCTCAGTGAGCTTTTTAACGATGGCCAATCCTAAACCCGTTCCTCCAAACCTTCTGGTAGTTGAAGAATCTGCTTGCTCGAAGGAGTTAAATACTCGCCCTTGTTTATCGGGCGCGATACCGATCCCCGTATCACTGACGATGATCAACAGCTGTTTGTCTTCACCATTTAACTCGGTACGAATCAGTACGTGCCCTTCATTGGTAAACTTCACGGCGTTGCCCGCCAAATTAAACAAAATTTGGCGAAGTCGAGCACAATCGCCTGTGAACTCGGTGTTGTTCGGAACGTCGTTCTCAACAATCAGCTCAATGCTTTTTTCATCTATTAACGGCTGTATGGCGCTGCAAACCGGTGTTAAGACTTGTTCAAGATGAAACGGGGCCTCTTCCAGTTCTAGCTTATTTTCCTCAACTTTAGAAAAGTCCAAGATGTCGTTGAGGATAGTCATTAAATGCTGCCCTGAATCCAGAATCACCTTAATGTGCTCTTTGGTGACGGGCTCTTTGGTTTCCTCTGCAATCAACTGAGAAATCCCGAGCACCCCATTCATTGGCGTTCTTAATTCGTGACTCATTGCAGCAAGAAAGCTGGATTTAGCCTTCGCGGCTCGCTCTGCTTTGTCCGTCTCGGCTTCCAACTCCGAGTTAAGCTGCTTCAAGTTGTGCATTCGGTATTGCAATTGATACAAGAACGACCCGACTAACAACATCACTGCGACAAACACAAACAGCCAAGTGAAGCGCGCCTCATTTTGGGCGAGATCAAGAAGTGAGTGCTCGGCCTCTTCCACAAACACAAAGTAATTGTGATCCAGTAGCTCATTGGTCAACAGCTCGATTTTTTTATCGCTTTCATGTAAGCGCCCCAAAAAGTTCGCGCCACTTTCGCTTTGCTCCCCACTTTGATTCACTAAGTCGCGGCTAAAAAACTCGACGTAATGTTTATCTAATTGCGTTTCACCAATGTGCGTCGAAAACTCCTCTTCATAGATGTCCAACAGCATCAGCAAAGCGTATTGATTTTCGACTTGTACCCCAATCAACATGTCTAATTGCGAAGTGGTTTGAATAACTCGTTGCTCAAACTTGGCTAACGTCTGTTGTATTTTCTGGCGGTTGGGTGAGATGGGAAACCAAACGGCGTTATCGAAGGTATCAGCCAATTTTTCCGCTTCCACTTCAATATCAACCAACGATTTAGTGAGCTCGAAGTTCTTTCGCTCCTTGATGGCATACTGATTCACAATCACATCGCGTTCTTCAATCAGCTGATGGCCGACCTCAGAAAGCGCGCTATGAAGTTGTTGCGTACTGTTGGAATTAATGTGAGCCATGTAGGCAAAGGTGCACGCCACCAGCATCGCAATAAATAAGCATGAATTGACCAACCTAAACTTATTCATTTTCCAGCACCTCTAATATTACTGGCCTTGGGGCGCTGAGTGACGTCAAGAACGCTTCGATGTCTTCGATGTTGCTATCACTCATCGTAATACCAAGCTGCGTTTGCGCCATGATTTGAATCGCCTCCGCAAGGGTGTTCACTTGCCCGTTATGAAAATACGGCCCCGTTAATGCGACGTTTCTTAAACTGGCAACACGGAAATAATACCCCTCATCCCCTTCCGTTGTGAGTAAATGGCGACCAGTGTCTTTCTGCACGGGTTTATGCTCAAAGTAAGCGAAGCGTTGAATCATCGCGCCGCCAACATTTTTCCCTTGATGACATTGTACGCACCCAGCTTTCTGGAAGGTTTTCCAACCGCGTTTCGCTTTCTCACTCAAAACATGCGTGTAACCCAATAAGTAGGCATCAAACGGCGCGCCTGGAGTTTCAAGCCCTTTCACAAACTCAACAATGGACGCTTTGATGTTGTCGATAGAAATTGGCAGGTTTCCAGCGCGTTTAAACAGCGCTTGATACTGCTCGTTGTTTTGAACGTAGCTTTCAATCTTCGGCCAGTTGGAATCCATTTCTAACGGGTCGTGAATTGGGCCATCCATTTGAGAGACTAACGTATTCGACGAGCCGTCCCATAACAGTCGGTAATTCAGTGACGCATTAAAAACCGTGATCGCGTTCCGTGTTCCTGCCCCTTTTACACCTGCTGCTACGGCTGTGTTTTGCGCGCCATTCGTTTGTAGATTGTGGCAACTTTCACAACTGACTTTACCATTCGATGACAAGTTGGGATCTCTAAATAAATGCCAACCAATCCGCGCTAACTTAACGTCGACGACCGGATCGCCCTCGATAGGCAAAACAAGTTCGACTTCTGCTTTTGCAACACTGACGGATGATGCGGTACAAACGAATAGCACGGCGGCACCCCATTTGATAGCTGTACTCAGCCTCATAACTTGAACTTCCTAGAACGCCCTAATTATGAACCTAGTTGCAAATGCGATTTTTTGCCATTTTCAGGCGAGAGTAAAAGGTATGATTTTGTTTCGTATAAAGCTCAAGAGGGAGAGAGATTAAAACAGACAGAGCGAGTCCGATAGAATTCGAACTCGCGTCAGGAAGGCAATAGAGCGTGGCTAGTTGATGAAGGCAAGCAGGCGATAAAACCAAGTGACTTCACCGTAAGCAATCAAATCAAAGATGGTGAAGAAGATGACACAGATGATGGCCAATTTGACCAAGCGTTGAACTATAAACATCACAATTTCCTGTTGTTTTTTCGCAGTTTACTACGTCAACAGGCGAATGAAAAACGGATGCTTGTATCAAGGCGTGTTAAACAATCAACAAAATTTTTTGCAAAAAATGACGTGCTAGAAGCGCAGTTCTCTAAGCGATTGTACTATCTACTTTTTTATTAATTCACTGCACGTTTTGCTTAAAAAGCAATCGGTTAACTCACTGTATAACCTAGATAAGCGAGCGAAAATGGATGTCGACAAGTTGGACGAGCATCAACTATTTCAAATATGATATGTCGTACACTTTTTTAAAACTAATACTTATAACTATTTTTTAATGCAAACACCTCGCTTGTTTAACTTAAATCTTCGCTACAAGACTGCCTTGTATTTCTCGCTCGGTCTGCTCGGGATGATAATTAGTTTCCTTTTTATCAGCCGATACTTTTTCCTGTACAGCTCAGATGAGTTGGAAAACATGGAAATTGACCACTCAAGTCAGCAAGCTATAGCCGTAATTGACATGATGGTGACTCAGCAAGAAGGAAGTTCCTACGATTGGGCTTACTGGGATGAGACCTATGACCTTTTCGCACACCGTGACATCGCAGGTTACAGCGAACGCAACTTATATGTCGAAACCCTTGATGCGCTGAACCTCGATTTGATGTCGTTTATCACACTGGATGGTCAGTCCTTAGTGTCATTGAGTCGTGAAAACACACCTGAGTCTTCATCCTCTCTAAACAATAAAGTCGTGTCCGTGCCACTCCTCCAACAGCATATTTTGGCGATGAACAGTAAGCTTGATGTTCACCGCGAAAGTTTGGCGGGCATATTTAAGATCAATGACAACATTTGGGGGTTGAGCTTAGCGCCAGTTCGCAACAGCGAAGGAGATCGTCCTTCGAACGGCTGGATGCTGTGGGGACGCAATCTGTCTGAGCGTTTCCCTGGCGACTTTAAAGCGATGATGTCTGCCAGCAATACGCTCGTGACCAAGTCGTTTAATCCTGTCGATCATGCCAAAACTAAAAGCATCGATAAAACCTCAGAGTCCATCATCAAATGGACCCCAATCAGCGATCTCGCGGGTGAGCCGATTGCGTGGTTGAAAACACAAACCAAACGTGAACACTATTCAAAAGGTAATACGCTCTTTATTTACCTCTTTGCGACGGTTGGGGTGGTAGCGTCAGTCATTGCTACCAGCACGTTTTTCATCTTCAAAAGAAAGGTGGCAACACGCTTTAGCCACTTTGCAGAAGGCATTAACGAAATCGCCTCCCAATATCAGCTTGAAGGTTTGCAGTCCGTAAAGTTCGATGAGTTAGAACTCGCGACAAAGCTTGTGCAAAAGCTCTCTGAAAACACGTCTATGACTCAGTTACAGCTGAAAGACTCCATGGAGAAATTCGGCGCACTTTACCACAGCTCATCGTTAGGCATGCTGATCGTTATTGAACGTGAAATCGTCGACGCCAACCATCGAGCGCTTGAACTACTGAGTTATAAAAAGTCCGACCTTCTTGAGCAGCCATTAGACACGCTCTGCCCTACAACTACTGATGAGTGTCGTGTTGATGCAATGTATCGAGAGCTTCAACATGGCCGCAATCAGTTTGAAGCACAGATGCTAGACAGCCATGGCGAAACCATCGATTGTTTAATAGAAGCAACACTGATTCAGCACAACGGGCACACCGCCTTGATGCTGCTGTTGCAAGATTTGAGTGAAAACAAACAACAAGCTGAGATGATTCAAAAACTGACCGATTTTGATCCTGTGTCCGGCTTTTGTAATCGCCCAGTGATCTTAGGCGCACTTGAAGAGTTGGTGAAACACCAGCCGAATCACTTCTCGTTCATCTACATCACAAGTAAGAGCCTCAAACAAATCGCTGAAGTGTACGGACACCTGATTTTTGATGAGGCGATCCAGTACATCTCGACTTTGTTGCGCGACCATTTGGGCACTCACCAAATTGGTCGGATTAGTGAGCATGAGTTCATCGTCATTCTTCCCAACGCAAGCGGTCACAGCGACGCATTGGAAGCGGCAAACCGACTGTTAAATCAGCTCTCTTACAAAATCGAACTCTCTGGGATTATGTTGTCGCTCGACAGCAAAGCCGTGATGGTTGCCCCTAAAATCACCCACCAATCCCTTGAGCACCTACTGCTTGTTGCTCGTTACTCAGCGCAGTCAATGAGCGGGCGTCACATGCATGAAGTGTTGGTCGCTGATGGTGAATTATCTGAGCAGGCAGAAACGTCGATGATCATCCATCGCGACTTAGAAGTAGCGATTCGACAAGACAACATCATTCCTTATTTTCAACCAATCGTGAACGCGAAATCAGGTGAAATCATTGGCTTTGAAGCATTGGCTCGATGGCCGCATCCAACGCTCGGCATTATCTCGCCGTTGATCTTTATTCCGCTTGCAGAGCAAGGGAAACTGATTGTAGAGCTTGGAGAATCCATCCTCAATCAGTCTTGCGATTTTATCGGCAAACTGAACACAAAGAGACACAGCCAAGGCTTGCCGCCACTGACGGTGCACGTCAACCTGAGTGCGCAGCATTTCTACCATTCACGGTTGATTTCATTCCTGCAAACCATGATTGAAGAGCACAACATCTCTGCAGGTCATTTGGTGCTAGAAATCACCGAAAGTATGCTGATGGGCGGCGAAACGGAATCCATCCACTGCATCAACGAAATCAAACAACTGGGTGTACAACTGGCGTTGGACGATTTTGGTACGGGCTACGCATCATTCAGCAGCGTGTGCAACTTCCCTCTAGACATCGTCAAACTCGACAAATCGTACGTGGATGAAATTGAAACCAACGACCGAGCCAAAACGCTCGTGCGAAACATTGCCAATATGTCGCAAGAGTTAGGATTAACCATCGTCGCAGAAGGGGTCGAGACGGCCAGCCAAGTCCGCAAACTAAAAGTGTGGAATATAGATGAGTTACAAGGTTTCTACTTCTATAAACCGATGACTCGAGAAGACGCATTCGCTCAGTTTTCTGGCTTGCCCCACTGTTAATCTAGCTCCCTCTCCTAAGGCAAAGCGGCCTCTGTCGCTTTGCCTTTTTTGCTCCCCAATCTCTCTGCTTCTTGCCAAGTAAGACTCAGTATTGCATCGCACTGATGATCGAACACGGTTTCAACCCGATATAAATGTCTGCGTATATACTTTAAACAAGGTTTTCAATAAGTCCCTGTCACCGGACAAGGAGGACTGCATGAAACGGACATGGATATGGCTACTACCGCTGCTTCTATTTGCTGGCCAAACACTGGCAAATACGGTTTGGATTGTGCCCGTAAAAGGGGCAATTGGCCCAGCCAACAGTGACTACCTCTCTAGGGAAATTGAACAAGCTCAAATCAACGGCGTGAGCCTAGTGATTCTCAAAATGGATACCCCTGGCGGGCTAGATAGCGCGATGAGAGACATTATTCACGCCATCACAACCTCGACCACACCGATTGCGACTTGGGTTGGGCCTTCAGGATCTAGAGCAGCGAGCGCGGGCACTTACATTCTGCTTGCCAGCCACGTTGCGGCGATGGCAGAAGCGACCAACCTAGGCGCAGCAACCCCTGTCGCCATAGGTGGTGCACCACAAGCGCCCTCTTCTGATGACGGCAAAGACAAAGAAGCCTCGGATGAAAGCAAACCCAATGCAGAGAAGAGCGACGCTCAAGTTCCGGCTAAAACCGCCATGGAGAAAAAGGTCATCAATGACGCAAAAGCCTACATTAAAGGGCTCGCAAAATTACATGACCGCAATGCACAATGGGCAGAAAAAGCCGTCAGTGAAGCCGCCAGTTTAGACGCGGAAGAAGCCTTAGAACTCAATGTCATTGATGTCATCGCCAACTCGCCAGAAGAGCTGGTCACCGCAATAAACGGTAAATCCGTCAAGGTGAACAACCTCCCCGTGACATTGTCACTCGACAATCCCATTTGGGTTGAAAGAACACCGGACTGGCGCGCAGAAATGCTTGCGGTGATCACCAATCCTAATGTCGCCTACATTCTAATGCTCATCGGCATTTACGGCCTATTACTCGAGTTTTATAACCCCGGAGTGGGTTTACCCGGTGTGCTTGGCGGCATCTGCTTACTGCTTGCGATGTACGCACTGCAAATGATGCCCGTCAACTACGCAGGTTTGGGGCTGCTGCTGCTCGGTATCGCGCTCATGATTGCCGAAGCCTTTAGCCCGAGCTTTGGCATTTTAGGCTTGGGCGGCGTAGTAGCATTTGTGCTTGGTTCAATATTCCTGATGGACAGCGAGCTCCCGGGCTTCCAAATTGCCCTACCGTTGATTTTCGGTATCGCCATTTTCTCTATCGCGTTGATTCTTCTCACTATTGGTTTCTTACTCAGGATTCGAGGAAAAGGCGTCACCACAGGTTTAGAGACCTACCCCGGTAAACATGCCATTGTGAGTGACGACTTCATCGACGGACAAGGCCGCGTGCAGTTTGAAGGTGCATTTTGGCAAGCGAAGACCGAACAAGATCAAGAACTCAAACAAGGTGAATCGGTCACCATTGTTCATGTTAAAGGGCTAACCTTAACGGTGAAGCCCAATGACCGCCCTAAAGAATAGGAGGCGTTTATGATGCTCTACACTGTTGCAGTGATCGTGGTGCTGCTGTTCGCATTAGCGACACAAATGTTTAAGGTTCTGCGCGAGTACGAACGAGGCGTGGTGTTCTTTCTGGGGCGATTTCAAGAAGTAAAAGGCCCAGGCTTGATCATTTTGATTCCTTTCATCCAACAAATGGTGCGTGTTGATTTACGAACCATTGTGCTGGATGTACCAACACAAGATTTGATCACCAAAGATAACGTCTCTGTGCGCGTTAACGCGGTGGTGTATTTTCGCGTGGTTGACCCACAAATGGCAATCAACAATATTGAAAGTTACAGCGATGCCACCAGCCAGTTAGCACAAACGACGCTACGCTCGGTGCTGGGCCAACACGAGTTGGATGAACTGCTATCCGAACGAGAACGACTCAACAAGGATTTACAGTCCATTCTCGATCAACAAACCGACGATTGGGGCATTAAAATCTCCACCGTCGAAGTCAAACACGTCGATTTGAACGACAGCATGGTTCGCGCGCTGGCTCGACAAGCCGAGGCGGAACGTAACCGCCGAGCGAAAGTGATTCACGCAACGGGTGAATTGGAAGCGTCGAACAAGCTGAAAGAAGCCGCAGAAATGCTAAACGAAGCGCCAAACGCGCTGCAATTACGCTATATGCAAACCTTAACCGAAATTACGACGGACAAAACCTCAACCATCATCTTCCCAATGCCAATTAATTTGGTCGAAGCGGTGTCGGACATTGCCGATGCCGTTAAAAAGAATCAGGGGCAGGATAAAGAAGAATAGCCACATTAATTTTCAAGTAAGGGCGGAAGCGGCTTTGGTTTAACTTTAGCGAGCTTAGTTTGGTCTGATTGAGTTTGGTGTAAACAGTAAGGCCGCTTCTTCATATTAGATATCACAAACCTTTCGATCACTGACCCGTGTCGGATTTACTTGGCGGCGTACCACATTCGCGTTTCATGATTTCCAGACCCGATTTAAAACAAGCGCGCCATGCATTTTCAACGTCTGAGTTGTACTCATAATCACACTCTCGTACTGTTTCCAATAAGCTTTCAAACCAAATATCAATGTCTTCGGGTTTGATACCAATGTTTCCGATACCATGCTTTTTGCCATACTTTTCCATCATTTTTCGCGCATCAGAAGACGTGTCTGTCATCATAAAAAAGACGATCGAACCTTTGAGCATACGAACTTGCTTTTGCATATCTACGCCTTCAAATTTCTGCCGAAAGCTCTCTCCTTTCGACCAAAACTTGGCATAAAACCGCTCGAAAAAGTACTCACTGAGAACACAACGCTCGTAACTGTCGTTCAAAACCTCAATCACATTCATGACCACTCCAAACGAAAACCAGAGTACAACTCATATTTTATGAGTGTAATTTAATATCTCAAACAAGGGGCAAGCGAATATCTCAAAGCTTGTAATTTTGGCCAAGAAACAGCAAAGACCACGTTCTCTACGCAGAGTTTGAAACATCACTCCCAAGTTCTCTGTTCGATTTTCAACAAAAAGTTAAAAGTGATTTAAATAAAAGCCATCTTATCAATTGCTGGTTATTCGGTACTATGAACTCACTTTCGAGGTACGCGTGGTTGTCGAAGCTAAAAGCGGCCGATATAAAACTGAATAACGAGGATAAAAACGTGTCTCATCAAATCATTAAAGATCTAAACAGCCGCTACACAGCGAAAAAATACGACGCAGAAAAACGCATTTCTCAAGAAGATATGGCCATCATCAAAGAAGCCATTCGTCTGTCTGCATCGTCAATCAACTCGCAACCATGGAAATTCATCGTGATTGAAAGTGATGAAGCGAAACAACGCTTCCACAGCACGTTCGCGAACAAACACCAATTTAACCAACCCCACGCAACCACGGCGTCGCACACGATCCTTCTTGCTTACGATCCTAAGTTCACAAAAGAGAAGTTTGCAAAACGCGTGGATGCCGAAGTCACTTCAGGTCACCTACCAGCAGATATGTACAACACCTTTATGGGCGCATACGCATTTGCCGAAGCGAACACCGATGAAAATGGCTTCAACGGTCATTGGACTAAGGCGCAAGTTTACATCGCACTGGGTAACCTACTGCACACATTAGCGCGCCTTGGTATTGACTCCACTCCAATGGAAGGCGTTGATCCTGAGCTGATTGGCGAAGAATTTAAAGACGAGTTAGAAGGCCACGTTTGTGAAGTTGCGCTGGCGATTGGTTACCACAAAGATGGTGAAGACTACAATCACGGTCTACCTAAAGCGCGTATGGCATTGGATGATGTTATCACCACGCTATAAAAGCTGATTGAAATCATCATTGTTGAATGAGCAAGCCGCACATTGATATGCGGCTTGTTTGTTTTGAGTGTAATTTGAGTTGAGTATCGCTCTCAGTTCAGACGTTTATCTCAACTAAGCCACTTGCTCGGATTTAAAATTACCAAGCAGCGCGTCATACAACTCGTGATCACTCAGGACACCAACCAACTTGTCATCTTCTACCAGCAACAGAGGCTGGCTACTGCGCTGCTTAAGCTCTATCGCTTCGCGCATACTGATGTTCGGGCTAACCTGAACCAGAGAGTTGGATTCGACATCATCGAGGTTCGATGATTCGCTCACCCACTGAATCAGCGACTGTTCAGAGTCCGACAAACTCAGGCCTTTCGACTCTTGCGTCACCCAAATTTCTTTATCAGGACAAATAAGCACACGCTCTTCTTCACGTACCAGAGCATCACTCGACTTCATTAGAGAACGTCCTTTAAGCACATTCAGAGGATTCGTGTGGGCAACGAAGTCCGCCACATAATCGGTTTCTGGTGCGAGAATGATCTGCTCTGGCTTACCATGCTGAATCAGTTTACCCGACTCCATAATGGCAATATTGTTACCAATTTTAAGCGCTTCATCTAAATCATGACTCACGAACAAAATCGTTTTGTTCAGCTTTTCTTGCAGCAGAATCAGTTCGTCTTGCAGCTGCGCTCGGATCAGTGGGTCAAGTGCTGAAAACGGTTCATCCATGAGAAGAATATCTGTGTCCATCGCAAATGCGCGCGCCAAACCAACTCGCTGCTGCATACCACCAGAAAGCTCATGCGGGAACTTACTCTCCCATTCTGACAAGCCAACCATTTCTAACTGTTCACGTGCTTTTGCACGTCGTTCTGCTTTACCTATACCTTGCATTTCCAGGCCAAAGGCAACGTTATCTAGTACTGTTAGCCAAGGCATCAGAGCAAACTTCTGGAACACCATCGACACTCGATGTGTACGTAAATGACGAAGCGTCTGCTCATCACAGTTAGCGAGCTCTACCATATCATCGCCGTCTTGGATTTTCAGAGAGCCACGAGAAATATCATTGAGTCCGTTTACTGTACGAAGCAAGCTGGATTTGCCAGAACCAGACAAACCCATCAATACACAGATTTCTCCACGCTTGACCGTCAGAGATACATTATCAACACCAACTACTTGACCGGTTTCGTCGATGATCTCCTGGCGAGACTTACCCTGGTCCAGCAAAGTCAAAGCTTGTGATTGCTGCTGACCAAACACTACATCAAGATTTTCAATAGTAATTGCGTCCATGATTAAACCTCCTTCTGGTTTGGTGCTTTACACAAGCGATCAAGGATGATTGCAACAAGAACAATCGCTAAACCAGCTTCAAAACCTTGCGAGATATTTACAGTATTCAGTGCACGTACAACCGGCTTACCTAAACCATCTGCACCAACCAGTGCGGCAATAACCACCATCGAAAGAGATAGCATAATACATTGGGTAACCCCCGCCATGATACTTGGTAGTGCCGCAGGTAACTCCACCTTAAACAGCAACTTCATACGGCTTGCACCAAATGCTTTACCCGCTTCCAGAAGTTCTTCTGGCACTTTAATGATGCCCAAATAAGTCAATCGAATTGGTGCTGCAATGGCAAAAATGATGGTTGAAATCAGTCCCGGTACAATGCCTAAACCAAACAGAACTAATGTCGGGATCAAGTACACAAATGTCGGTACGGTTTGCATCAAGTCCAGAATAGGTCTGAGCAAGGTGTATAACCAAGGACGATGCGCCGCCATGATCCCCAGTGGCACGCCAATTAATACGGAAATCGTTGTCGCTGCAAACACGAGAACAAAGGTTTCCAGCATTTCTTGCCAGTAGCCAAGGTTAAGTATCGCCAGCAGTGCCAATACGATAAATATGACTAAAGGGATACTACGGTGTAAGAACCAAGCCAGTGCCGCTGTGATAATAATCGGCGCTGCAGGCGGCATCCATTTAAAGATGTCCACCACAAACATAATAATGGTTTCAAGAGTAATAGAGATTGCATCAAAAAAACCTGATGCATTGATGGTTAACCAATCGACGCCAGTTTCCATCCATTGGCCCAACGGTAGTTTGTTGTCCGTAATAAAATTCACAATAAAACCTTTGTGTTGATGATGTGGGCATTGCTGCCCACTAAGAAAAATCAATTAAGCGTTGTCTTTAAGGTAACGAGCAATTGCCGACTGTGCGTCTTGGCCATCGACAGTTTTCACATCCTTCAGCCACGCTTCGATTTTGTCTGCGTTCGCGTTTAACCAAGCTTGTGCGGCTTTAGATGGTTTTTGCTTCTGGTTGAGAATCGCTTCCATCAGCTCGTTTTCCATTTCTAGGCTGAACTCTAGGTTTTTCACTAGTTGACCCACATTCGGACACTCAGCAAGGTAGTTTTGACGTACGTTTGTATAAACGTTCGCACCGCCGTAATTTGGGCCGAAGAAATCATCGCCACCCGATAGGTATTCCATTTCAACATTACTGTTCATTGGGTGCGGCGCCCAACCCAGGTAAACGATCCACTGATTGCGACGTACCGCACGTGATACTTGTGACACCATGCCCGCTTCGCTTGATTCAACCAGGCTGAAGTCTTTTAAACCAAACGCATTGCTGTCGATCATGGATTGAATCAGGCGGTTACCATCGTTACCTGGTTCGATGCCGTAAATGCGGTCTTTAAATTTGTCGGCATGTTTTTCCAGGTCAGCAAAGCTCTTCACACCTGCGTCATAAACGTATTTTGGTACTGCCAGAGTGTATTTCGCGCCGACAAGATTCGCTTTTACTGTTTCGACAGTGCCAGCATCTCGGTACTTAGCAATGTCACCTTCCATCGTTGGCATCCAGTTACCAAGGAAGATATCAATGTCGCCATTCGCCATAGAAGAATAAGTTACCGGTACAGACAGCAGATCCGTCTTGGTTTTGTAACCTAAGCCTTTCAGGATTTCTGTGGTCACAGCAGTGGTTGCGGTAATGTCTGTCCAGCCGACATCGGCAAATCGCACGGTTTTACATTGATTTGCGTAAGCGCCGGTAGCTAAAGAACTTAACGCGATAGTCGATAGTATTTTCGTCATCTTAGACATGTTGAATTCCTTTTAATAATTTCTGACTTTATTCTCAGTTTTTAAAGATTAAGAGATCGATTCCAAGTCTCTTTTCGGTGGATGCATTCGCTGCATCTCTTGCCAGTTCGGTGCAATCCAAACCGGAGTGTTATTTGCTTTTTCTAGTGCGTTACCCAAGATCATGTCCGCAGCCCGTTCTGCAACCATGATGGTTGGCGCGTTCAAGTTACCATTTGGAATGGTTGGGAAAATCGACGAGTCCACAACACGCAAACCCTGGATGCCGCGTACCTGACACTGCTCATCCAGTACAGCTAGCGGATCATCGTCTGCACCCATTTTGCAGCTACATGAAGGATGATAAGCACTCTCAACATTTTGCTTAACCCACTCATCAATTTGCTCGTCGGTAGTGATATTGAGACCTGGCTGGATTTCATCGCCACGGAACTCATCCATCGCAGGTTGATTGAGAATTTCGCGCGTCAGACGAATACAGTCACGCCAGTCCTGTTTATCTTGCTCGGTCGAGATGTAGTTAAACTCAATCTTTGGCTTATCAGTCGGGTTAGAAGAAACCACCTCTACAGTGCCTCGGCTCTCTGGTTTGTTAGGGCCGACGTGAACCTGGAAACCATGGCCATCGAATGCTGCTTGCCCGTCATAACGCATAGCTGCAGGTAGGAAGTGATATTGAATATTTGGCCACTTCAGCCCTTCACGCGAGCGAATAAACGCACACGATTCAAAATGGTTGGTTGCGCCAAGACCTTTTCGAGTCAGAATCCACTCGGTACCGATTAGCCCTTTGCTCACCAAGCCTAGTTTACTGTTCAGTGTGATTGGCTGCTTACAGTGGTATTGGAAGTACACTTCCAGATGGTCTTGCAGGTTTTTGCCTACCCCTTCCAACTGGTGTTTCAACTCGATGCCCGCTTTTTCCAGTACATCTTTAGGGCCAATACCGGAAAGTTGAAGTAGCTGTACCGAACCGATTGAGCCTGCACTAGAAATGACTTCATTTTTCGCAAAACACTGCTGAATTGAACCCGCTTTCTCAAATTCAACGCCGACCGCTTTTTTCCCTTCCGGCCCTTTATCTCCAAGCCTTGTTTCTTCAAGTAATACACGACGCACAGTCACTCGCTTCATGAGCGTGAAGTTCTTGCGCTTTTTGGCACGGCTTAAGTATGCATTAGAGGTTGAAGCTCGTACGCCTTTATCAACGGTCATGTGCATCGGACCGAAGCCTTCCTGCTGGAAACCGTTGTAATCGTCAGTTTCGGGATAGCCCGCCTCTTTACCAGCCTCAATAAAGGCTTCATACAACGGGTTCAGCTTCATGTCATTGCCGCTACATGTACCTAGAGGGCCACTGTCACCGCGGTACTCATCAGCTCCACCGACCCAAGATTCAGCTTTGCGAAAGTACGGTAAGCATGCTTGGTAATTCCAGCCTTTGGCTCCCTCTTCTTCCCACTGGTCGAAGTCGCAAGCATGGCCACGTACGTAAACCATACCGTTGATAGAAGAGCTACCACCAAGAACTTTACCGCGAGGACAGTGCAACTGGCGTCCGTCAAGACCATCTTCTTGTACGGTCTCGAACTGCCAAGCGTATTTTTCAGTATTCATCGGGTACGAAAGTGCTGTTGGCATTTGGATAAAAATGCTCTTATCCGTACCACCCGCTTCCAGTAATAATACTGAGTGCTGACCGCTCTCACTCAAACGATCCGCTAACACACAGCCGGCCGAACCCGCACCGACGATAATATAATCGTAGTGTTGTTTCATTTTGTGGTCTCCTAGGAGTGTTTAGAGATAAGGGCTTTCGAAATCGCTAAGTTGAACCAGTACGCTCTTAGTTTGCGTGTAATGCTTCAGTGTTTCGACGCCGTTCTCGCGGCCAATGCCGGATTGCTTGTAGCCACCAACTGGCATTTCTGCCGGAGAGTCACCCCAAGCATTAACCCAGCAGATACCTGCCTGAATTTTGTGAATAACGCGATGAGCGCGAGAGAGATTCTGAGTGAAGACACCAGCAGCCAGCCCATAATCCGTATCATTAGCGCGTTCGATAACTTCAGCTTCGTCGCTGAATTTAAGCACGGACATTACAGGACCAAAGATCTCTTGCTGTACGTGGCTCATGCTATCGTCACAGTCGATAAATACGGTTGGAGCAACGAAGTTACCATTTTGCAGACCATTATCTGTTACTTTGTAACCGCCGGTCAGCAGAGTGGCACCGCTCGCTTTTGCGCTCTCAATCGCTGACAGCACTTTGCTTTCATGTTCTTTTGAAATTAGGGCACCGATTTGTGTATTTTCATCAAGAGGGTCTCCGACAACCAGTTTCTCAGTACGAGTTTTAAGCTGTGCAACAAAGTCGTCGTAGATAGATTCATGGACAAATACACGGGTACCGTTGGTACATACCTCACCCTGAGTGTAGAAGTTAGCAACCATAGCGGCCGATACCGCATCGTCCAGCTTTGCATCGTCGAATACGATCAGTGGTGACTTGCCACCTAATTCCATTGTGACTTGCTTAAGCGTTTTTGCACTGTCACCCATAACAACTTTGCCAGTGCCTGATTCGCCAGTGAACGATACTTTAGCAATATCTGGATGCGCCGTTAGCATCTGCCCTACGCGATAGTCACCCTGCACGACGTTAAACACACCATCAGGAAGACCCGCTTCAGAATAAATTTCTGCAAGTTTAAGCGCTGTAAGCGGTGTTTCTTCCGACGGCTTAAAGATCATTGCATTACCCGCAGCCAGTGCTGGTGCTGATTTCCACATTGCGATTTGAATAGGATAGTTCCAGGCGCCAATACCTGCGCAAATTCCCAGAGGTTCACGGCGCGTATAGAAAAACTGGCTTTCATTGAGAGGTTGTTGCTCACCCTGCAAACTTGGTGCAAGGCCAGCGTAATATTCGATAACATCTGCGCCTGTCGTAATATCAACAGCGATCGCTTCTTGAATTGGCTTACCCGTGTCCGCCACTTCTAAAGCGGCTAACTCGTCATTGCGTTCACGCAGAATCGCTACCGCTTTGTTGAGAATTCGGCTACGTTCTATGGCCGTCATTGCAGACCAAACCTCAAAGCCGCGCTTTGCAGATTCAATAGCGGCTTCCATATCGCTCTGGTTTGCTTGTTTAACATTGGCCAATGGCTCGCCATTTGCCGGATTGTAAGTGGTGAAATGCTCGTCAGAACATCCGATATACATTGCACCATCGATGTAATGTGTTTTCATTTCCATAGTGAAGACCTGTGACTTTTATATTTTATGAGAGTAAAACGTTAGCTGCTTTTCGAGATAATCGTTGATGATGATCCTCGCTTTATCAGCATCGATGCCTTGCGGGTTGAGCGTGCCGCGTAGCCATATACCGTCAATCAGTGATGCTATCCCGTGAGCAACCAACTCTGCTTGCTCCGCACTTAATAGTGCTTTTAGTTCTCTTCTTAGATGGGACAACAGACGTCGTTCATTCACTCGTTGCAAACGCTTAAGTTGCTCGTCATGCATAGAGTAAGACCAGAAAGCCAGCCACGTTTTAGCTACTTTATTTTCTGCCTGATAGCCAACAAAGTTGCCGTCAACAATGGCGTTGATACGCTGATGATGAGCATCTGCTGGCAACGCACGAAGCTTCCCTGTGATTGTTGAAGAAAGCTGACGAAGGATCTCGCGCATGGTTTCTTCTAACAACCCATGCTTACCACCGAAGTAGTGATTAATTATCCCCGTTGATACTCCAGCCTCTTTACTGATCAACGAGATGCTCGCAGCATGTAAACCGACTCTGTCAATCACAGACATGGTCGCTTTTACAAGCTGCGGTTTTCTGATTTCAGGCATCCCCACCTTTGGCATTTTGCGTCCTTGTTATTTTTAATTGAACGGTTAGTTAAATATAAAATGCCAAAAAATTAGTTCGAACTCAAATCATTTATTGTTAAAAATAGTGATAATGAGATTTAAATACACGCAATGAGATGACAAATCACACCCTGTCATCTATTCCAAGAACCACCCAAAAAGAAGAAACAAAACAAATTAAAATAATTAATTTCAACAACTTAATTAAAAGCAGCAGTTAAATTGAACTTCAACACCAACAAAGCGAACAACGCAACGTAGAAGCGTTAGAAAACATTTACATCGAACACTAATTATTTGTGTTATTTCATTTCTGAATGGTAGGTAAGTAATTCCAATTGACTGCCCAGCCCCGTGAGTTGCTAGATTGTTACCAACCACAACTACGTAAATTGGAAGATTTAAATGAAAGGTGGGAGCACCTGGCAAAATGGACGCATATCCAAGTGCTGCACTTGCAGGAAGGCGAATTGATAAGATTCAGGTAGATAAGTACGTCGAGTTCTGCCAGAACTTATGAGGGAAGTGGTGAGCACATAAAACTGGCAAAAAAAGAGCCGCGTTGCGCGACTCTTATTGTGCCATGATCAGCTAAACGACAGTGCTTTCACACAGTTTCGTCCACTGGATTTGGCTTCATACAACAACTTATCTGCTTGACTACAAAGCGCTTCAAATGCAACGCCGACGTCATCCGAAGTGATCACACCAAAACTACAAGTGACATTCACGGCTTGATTGTTCTCCGTTACAAAGCCACGTTGAGAAAGCGCAATACGCAGTCGTTCAGCCAGCGCGGTTGCTTCTTCAAGATCGGTATTAGGAAGAACGATAACGAACTCTTCCCCACCAAGACGAGCAACAATATCACTCTCACGCACCGACGAATCGAGCACTCTGGCTACGCCAGTTAATACGACGTCACCAAACACATGGCCATAGGTATCGTTGACTTGTTTGAAGTGGTCGACATCCATCATAACCAGCGTGATAGGCCCTGTTTCCGGCTTTTTCGCTACCATTTTCTGCTTATCAAGCTTTCTTTCAACCCAATGATTGAGCGCCAAATAGCCGTATTGAACACGCATGACTTGCTTGTTTAGCTTGTGAACCAACTGACCTTTCTTCGTTTCTGGAATTGGCTTTTCAATCAGCTTAGGCTTTTGCTCTGCAGGTTTCGCAAACCACTCTTCCAAGAATCGGCGGTTAAATAGGCCCGTTAACATGTCGGTTTTCGCCAAACGACGCATACGTAAACGCGAACGGTTCACGTACAAAAATACCAACGCCATAAGCAATAAAATACCAACCATTGCCAATAACACTTCACCCAACAGGTAGAACGTTCGGCGATTATTCTCCAGCTCTAGACGCTGTAATACATTGTTCCAGTTGAGGTTTTCGTTTTCGTACTCTAATCGCTCTAGCTCAAACAAGGTTTGTTGTCGCTCTAAGTTCTCGACTTCACGCTGATTACTAAATTGAATGAATTTTTCATGATATTGACCGTAGGTTTGATAGGCCAATTCGAAGTTTTTATCTCCGGCGTAAGCCATAGCAGCGACTTTTAACAGCTCCATTTGCTGCTGTTTGATGTAGCGACTCTCGATGATCTCAGGAAGTAAAGGCGTAATCATCGTTAACAAAGCTTGATACTGCTTACGCTCTAGCATGTACTCAGCTTGCAACAACTTAAATGTTGCCAAGTACGCATTCGAGGTTTCACGATACTGCAAGTTTTCGGCAAGCTTGAGATGACGCAGCATGTTTTTTTCGTTGTTGGTTTCGCGATACAGAGCCGCAAGCTCCAAGTTCACCCGAAAACGAAAACGTCCGTCACCAATAATCTGCGCAAGCTTTAAAGCTGCTTGATAAGATTTGATGGCTTCATCGTATTGGAACTGAGCTTTGTGTAACTTTGCAATAGTTAGGACGCTAAGCAACTCATTAAACGACATGCGGCGGTCTTTAAAATAACGATACGCCTGCTTCAGCACGACTTCAGAGCGGTCATAGCCTTGAATTTTTACCAATACATCACCAAGCTCTAGCGCTGCACGTTCGACTAAGCCCTGCGCACCCGATGACTCCGCCGCTTCCATCGAAGACATCAACGCCGCGTACGATTTCTTATAGTCCCCTTGCTCATCGTAGTAACGACCTTTGAGCAACAGAACTTCCGATTCCAATTTTTTGTCACCTTTTTCTCGTGATGTTTCAAGCAAAGCATCCAACGACGAGAGCGCGGTATCGATATCTCGATTGCCCATCATGGCTCGAATTTGGATCAGCTTGAACAGCAAGTGTTCTTGGCTTTGTTCTGGTGTCAAACTCAGCCCTTTATCTACCACTGCTAAGCTCTCTTTATCGCGCCCTAACAACTCAAGAACGGTCGACTTCGCCAGCCAATAACGAATCAACAGATCCTTGGGCTGGTTTTGCAGTAAAGAGTCTTCTTCTAATGATTCGATTTGTGCTAGTGAACTTTGTGGCAGCGCGTAAATTTGGCTCTCAATCCCTTCAAGAGATTGCAGAAACTTATCTTTTGGCTCAGGGCTTTGCGCGTAGACTTTGGTCGTCAAAAACACGAACCAAAACACAAGCGACAACGCTCTGAGCTTATAAAATTGCGACATTATTATTATTCCCTGATGGGTAGTTACTTCAGTGTGGTGGGAAGTTTTGATTATTATTTTGCACGTGAATGACAATGGTCACACCGCGCATGCTTTCCCATGCATTCTGTAGTGAATAATAAATCACCAACTTTCGATGTAGAAACGATTTCGTCCCACAAAAAAGACAAAGAGAATAATTTTCAACCATAAAAGGGAATTTCTCATTTAAGAGACAAATGAATAATTTCAGTTTTGACGCAACAATAGATTTTGTGGTTATTTCACGCGAAAACATCACAATTCTGGATAAAAAAGAAATTGCGTCGTGTCACTGAGCATGGTGTGTTATGAAAACTAGCGTATAAACGCTGTTGGAAGAGGACATTACGTGAAACTAAAGTGGCGCTTTAACGATCACTAGAATAATACGGAAGAACCAGCAACACTGTTATCGCTGGTCCTCTTATTAAGATTACATTCGCATTCCACCATCGACTTCTAGTACCCTCCCGGTGACGAACTCGTTGGTTAACACATATTTGATGGTCGATGAAATTTCGTCCGCAAGCCCTAAGCGTCCCACTGGAATCATATTAACCAAGCGTTCCATCGCTTCAGGTTTTATTTGATCGGTCATTGCAGTTTTGATGACACCCGGTGCAATCGCCACTGAGCGGATGCCAAAACGCCCTAACTCTTTCGCCCACACCGTCGCCATGGTGGCTACGGCCGCTTTGGATGCGGAGTAGTTGGTTTGACCAATATTCCCGGCACGCGCAACGCTGGATATGTTGATCAGCACACCTTTACTGTCGGTGTTCAGCATTACCTTGCTCGCTTCACGACCGCACAGAAAAGTGCCTGTCACATTCACATCCAGAACGGACTGAAATTGTTCCAGCGACATCGTATTGATCTGACCATCTTTGACTTTGACAAACATCCCATCACGCATAATGCCTGCGTTATTGATCACGCCATTGAGCTGTTTGAAATCCGCTTCAATTTGCGCAAATGCAGTGCACACCTGCTGCTCGTCAGTCACGTTCGTCACGTAAAAACGAGCGGTAACGCCGAGAGATTCACACTCCGCTTTCGTTTCAGCCAGTTGGTTTGGGTTGAGGTCGATAAGCGCAAGATGAACGCCACTTTGCGCCAAAGACAGTGCCATTTGTTTACCCAGCCCCTGCCCTGCCCCCGTGATCGCAATGACCTTATTTGCTAACTCCATAAGCGCTCCTTAGGCCTGATTTTGCTTTTGGTAGAACTCGAACAAGCTTGAGAAATCTTTTTGCCCGTTGCCCTGACCGTTGTGAAAATTAAACAGGTTACGAGCCAAGCTGCCCATTGGCGTTGATGTTTGACTGGCAACCGCCGCTTCCATCGCAAGACCGAGATCTTTCGCCATAAGTTGACTCATGAAACCGCCCTGATAACCATTACTCGCAGGTGTGTTTTCCATCACGCCCGGACAAGGGTTGTAGAGCTCTAATGCCCAGTTACGGCCTGAGCTTTGCAGCATGATGTCAGACAACACTTTGGGATCGAGTCCGTTTTCCATACCCAAATTGAGTGCTTCACAAGTGCCGCTCATCAAAATGCCCAGCATCATGTTGTTACAGATTTTCGCGACCTGACCGGCTCCGGCGTCTCCCGCATGGAAAATGTTTTTGCCCATATGGCTAAGCACCGCTTTGGCTTGAACAAAGTTCTCTTGCGAGCCGCCAATAATGAAAGTCAGCGTACCTGCCGCTGCGCCCGCAACGCCGCCAGACACTGGCGCATCCACAAAACTGATGCCACGCAGCTCTGCTTGTTCTCCGACTGATCGTGCTGTCGCCGGATCGATGGTAGATGAATCAATCAGCAAAGTGCCCGACTCAACGCTATCTAAGATCCCGTCTTGACCAAGATAAACGCTTTGAACGTGTTGGCTAGCAGGCAACATGGTAACGACCACGTCCGCACCTTGAACGGCTTGTTTTACCGAATCTGCACTCGACGCACCAAGTGCGGTAAGTTCCTCTACTGCGTTCGGGTTCAAATCAAACACTTCAACGTTCAAGCCCGCTTTGAGTAGGTTCTTAGCCATAGGCGCACCCATATTGCCAAGGCCAATAAATGCAATTTTGTCCATGTCGTATTTCTTCCTTGTCTAAAGTGCCGCAGTAGCAACCGACGATGCGGTCAGTGGGTATTCTGCTGAGTCAATTGGTGCGAAGAAGCGTTCCAAAGCTTGTGGCGTTACGTCAGAAACCGTGCGATGTTGCCAAGTCGGTTGATTGGTTTTATCGATAATCAGCGCACGAACCCCTTCTCTAAAATCACCTTCTAAACCACAACGTAGTGTTAGGTTAAATTCCATATCAAAACACGCTTTCAAAGAGAGGTTTTGATACTGCGTTAACTGCTGATAGGTGATATTGAGCGACAACGGACTGCCATAGTTCAGTGCCTTTTGCGCATTGACGAACCACTTGTCATCAACGTCAGCACTGCTGATTGCGCGGACAATCGAATCTAAATCACCCGAACAAAGCTGCTCAATCAATCCCGCATATGGCATCAACATCCCTTCGCTTGGCTCGTCCACTTGTACCGAACGCAACGTAGTGGCGATTTTTTCGTTGATGTTCGCTTCACCTTTCCAACTTACCGATGCGAGCAGATCCAACAGTGCTTGTTTGCTTTCTGGCTTTGCAATCCATTGGCTTAATCCCAACGCTTTCATGTCTGTTGCGTTAATTTGGCAAGCCGTCAAACTCAGAAAAAGTGCCAAATGTTTCGGTAACTGATTTAAGAAATAGGTCGCGCCCACATCAGGATAAAGACCAATTTTAATTTCTGGCATCGCAAAGCGTGCGGTGGTTTCCGAAACGCGATGGCTTGCGCCCATAAATAAGCCCACACCGCCGCCCATCAGATAACCATGCCCCCACGCGATGATCGGTTTTGGATAAGTGTGAATAAGATGATCACAGCGATATTCGAGATCAAAGAAGGTTTCCATGGCTGAAAATGCAGAATCAAAGTCTTGCTCTTTGTTTTCAAGTGCACGGTAGATCGCTTGAATATCGCCACCAGCACAAAACGCTTTTTCACCTTGAGCATGTAAGAGCACGGCAACGATGCTGTCGTTCGATTGCCACTCTACCAGTTGGTTATAGAGTTGCTCGATCATCACATAGCTAAGTGCGTTGAGGGCGGCTGGATTATCAAGCTCCAACACACCAATGACAGAGCCGTCAGCACATTCTATCTGTGAAACATTTACTGTACCTGTCATTTGGCCTCCGCTAGCTGTTTGTCCATTGTGGCTTACGCTTTTGCAAGAAGGCGTTCACACCCTCAGTCTGATCTTGTGTATTGAACAACTGCAAGAAGAGTTCACGCTCCAAGACCAATCCGGCCGCGTGAGTTTGGCTGCGTCGGCCTTGAATGAGCGTTTTGCACGCAGAAATGGATTTTGGCGATTGACCTGCGACGCGCTGTGCAAGTTCCATAGCCGCTTCCAGTGCTTGGCCTTTCGCCACCACTTCTTCGACTAAACCAATTTTTTCCGCTCGTTCGGCCGTCACACGCTCACCACACAAGATCATGCGTTTCGCCCAACCTTCACCAACCAACGCGGTCAGGTTTTGCGTCCCGCCCGCGCAAGGCAACAAACCTACCGATGCTTCAGGAAGTGCCATTTGTACTTGTTCTTCTGCGATGCGAATGTCACACGCCATCGCCACTTCCAAACCGCCACCCATCGCGTAACCATTAATTGCCGCGATGGAAACGCCATCGAACGCAGACAACGCTTCAAAGGCTTCACCAAATGCGAACGCCATATCTGCGGCTTGCGATTTATCGCCGGATGCAAAGTTGTTGAGATCCGCGCCAGCGGAGAAGAACTTTTCCCCTTCGCCCGTCAGTACCAACGCATAAATGGAGCGATCATTACTGAGTTCAATCGCCAATTCTTTTAGCTGATTCAAAAATTCAAGCGTCCAGGTGTTTGCTGGCGGGTTACTAATCGTGAGCTTGGCAATGTGCGCTTCACGCTCTAGTTTGATTTGTGCCGTCATAATCTTTCAGTCCTTTGTTGTTCCTTGAGGTAAGGCTCTGTCTCGCTTTCTAAAGCAGCTCTACGCCTTCCGTGAGTAAACGTCTTGAAATGATCAGACGCATGATTTCGTTGGTACCTTCAAGAATTTGGTGAACACGAACGTCTCGGAAATGGCGCTCAACTGGGTATTCTTTGATGTAGCCATAGCCACCGTGAATTTGCAGCGCCTGATCGCAGACTTTAAAGCCCACATCAGTAGCAAAGCGTTTTGCCATGGCACAGTACGCACTTTTTTCAGCGTGTTGGGCATCGAGTTTAGCGGCAGCGAGTCGCACCATTTGACGCGCGGCAACCAGCTCAGTAGCCATATCGGCCAGCTTGAATTGCAGGGCTTGGAATTGCGCTAGTGAACGTCCGAATTGTTTACGCTCGGTCATGTATTGCTTGGCTTCGTTCAGTGCTTGTTGTGCAGTGCCCACGGAACAAGTAGCGATGTTGATTCGGCCGCCATCCAGACCAAGCATGGCGAACTTAAAGCCTTCGCCCTCTTCACCCAACAGATAGTCGGCTGGAATACGGACATTTTCAAAGGTGATCATGCGCGTTGGCTGGCAGTTCCAACCCATTTTCGCTTCTTTCTTACCGTAGCTAATGCCTTCGCAATCAGCAGGAACGACGAATGCAGAAACGCCAACCGCCCCTTCACCGCACGAACGCGCCATCACGACCAATACATCTGTATCACCCGCGCCAGAGATAAACACTTTTGCGCCATTCAAAACAAACTCGTCACCTTCACGTACCGCACTTGTCGTCAGCGAAGCGGCGTCCGAACCCGCATTTGGTTCGGTTAAACAGTAGGAAGCAAGCTTTTCACCCGAAATTAAATCCGCGCTAAATTGCTGCGCGACTTCGGTTTTGGCAAAGCTGGTGATCATCCACGTCGCCATGTTATGAATCGTCATAAACGCAGTGGTCGCGGTACAACCCATGGCCAACTGCTCGAAAATGATCGCCGCATCCAAACGAGATAGCCCCAAACCACCGTGCTCTGGCGGCGTGTAGATGCTTAGAAAACCCAGCTCACCCGCCTGACGCAGTACATCTTTAGGGAAATGATGGTTTTCATCCCACTCGGCCGCGTGCGGCGCTAACATTTGGTCTGCAAACTGCTTTGCTACTTCGGCAAACGCTAGTTGATCTTCGTTTAATTCAAAATCCATCTTGAAGTCCTAAGGTCTAATTCGTTGCACTTGAAGCCAAGCCCACTTAAACGGTGGCGCTTGGCTAGAGGTATCGCCAATCCAGTAATTAGCTAAGTTGAATAGTCATGTTTGGACCGCTTGGAATGTCATCTTCAAACCAACGCGCAGTGACAGTTTTCGTTTCGGTGTAGAAGCGAACCGCTTGTTTGCCGTAAGCATGTAGATCGCCGTAGAAACTGCCTTTCCAACCCGTAAATGAGAAGAACGGCAAAGGCACCGGAATTGGCACGTTGATGCCTACGTTACCCACTTCGATGTTGTGCTGATACTTTCTCGCAGCTGCGCCGTTTGCTGTGAAAATAGACGTACCATTACCGAAACGGTTTGCATTGATCAGCTCAATTGCCGCATCTAAATTGTCGACTTCCATTGTCAGCAGCACAGGGCCAAAAATCTCTTCCTGATAAATCGACATGTCAGTGGTCACATTGGTAAACAGTGTTGGACCCACCCAGTTACCGTTCGGGAAGCCAGGTACTTGGCAATCGGTTCCATCCAGAACACAGTTCGCGCCTGACGCTTTGCCTTCATTAATCAGATTCACCACGCGCTGCTTCGCTTGCGGGCTAATCAATGGGCCATAACCTGCGGTTTCATCATCCCACGCGCCTGGCTGTACTTGAGCTAACGCCTCTTTAAGCTCTGGAATCCATTCTTTAGTTTCGCCGACAAATACTGCCACCGAAATCGCCATACAGCGCTGACCTGCGGCACCGACTGACGCACCAACCAAGTTATTAATCACTTGCTGCTTGTTTGCATCTGGCATGATGACCATGTGGTTCTTCGCACCCGCAAAGGATTGAACGCGTTTTAAGTTGTCCGTACCCGTTTTGTAGATGTACTCACCAACTGGCACAGAGCCGACAAAAGAGATCGCACGAACGACTGGATCAGTCAGAATGCGGTCGACTTGCTCTTTGGTGCCGTGAACAACTTGCAATACGCCTTTTGGTGCGCCAGCTTGTTCAAACAGCTCCGCCAGTTTCATTGCCGTTAGTGGCACTTGCTCTGACGGTTTCAAAATAAAGGTGTTGCCACAAGCGATCGCCATTGGGAACATCCACAATGGAATCATCGCAGGGAAGTTAAACGGTGTGATGCCAGCACAAACACCGAGCGGTTGAATGTAAGAGTAACCATCAATATTGGTCGCGACGTTTTCCACCGTTTCGCCCATCATTGAGCTACAAATGTTCGCCGCTTGTTCTACCACTTCAATCCCGCGCCAAACATCACCTTTTGCATCCGCTAGAGTTTTGCCTGTCTCACTTGAAAGCAGTATCGCCAACTCATCGTGTTGCTGTTTTAGCAGGTGTTGGTAGCGCAGCATCAATCTTGCACGCTCCGGCGCAGCGACTTCTTTCCAACGCTTGAATGTTTCTGTTGCGCTGGCGATCGCCGCATTCATTTCCGATTCCGTGGCACAAGGTACTTGCGCAATCACTTCGTTGGTTGCCGGGTTGGTTACATCTAGCCATTGTTTTGAGTCGGAGATGGCGAATTCACCACCGATATACTGCTTTACTTGTTCTGTCATGATGACATCCTTGTATTTTTCAGCTTGTTACTGACTACTGTTATGTAAGTGAAACTTTGTTGAGAATGAATTAGCAGATTTCAATCGCGATTGCGGTAGCCTCGCCGCCACCAATACAAAGCGATGCAACGCCACGTTTACCGCCTGTTTGTTTAAGAGCGTGAATCAAAGTCACGAGGATTCGGTTACCACTTGCACCAATGGGGTGGCCTAAAGCACATGCACCGCCGCGAGAGTTCACTTTGCTCGCGTCCAGTTCGAGTGTCTTCACCGCGTATTGAGTGACAACAGCAAAGGCTTCATTGATTTCCCAAAGGTCCACGTCTGATTTGTCCCAGCCCGTTTTTTCCAACAGCGTTTCAATCGCGAATACGGGTGCGATGGTGAACTCATCCGGCTGTCTTGCATGCGTGCTGTACGCGACAATTTTGGCTAGAGGTTGAAGGTTTTCCTGACGGCCAAATTCACTATCAACCAATACCATTGCTGATGCACCATCAGAAATAGAACTTGAGTTGGCTGCCGTTACGCCGCCATCTTTAGCAAACGCAGGGCGTAAGGTAGGAATTTTAGTGACGTCGAGTTTACTCGGTTGCTCATCGTCTACAACCAAGGTGTCACCACGTCGACTTTTTACGTTAACAGGCACGATCTCTTCTTTGAACAAACCTTGCTCAATCGCTTGCTGCGCACGAGTCACCGATTGTTGTGCCCATGCATCCATACTTTCACGGCTGAATTGGTACTTTTGCGCGGTTTGTTCGGCAAAGACACCCATCAATTCGCCTTGGTAGGCATCCTGCAAACCATCATAAAACATGTGATCAAGCACTTGCTCGTGACCTAAACGGAAACCATCACGCGCTTTCTTTAATAGGTAAGGAGAAGACGACATGTTTTCCATACCGCCAGCGATAACCGCATGCGCATTACCAGATTGAATAAGATCATGGGCCAGCATCACGGTTTTCATACCCGAGCCACAGACTTTGTTCAATGTCGTACAACCGATGGATTGTGGCATTTCTGCTTTAAGACTTGCTTGTCTTGCTGGCGCTTGCCCCACGCCGGCGGGTAAAACGCATCCCATCAACACTTCGTCTATTTTGTGTGCATCTAGCTGGCTTTCAGCTAGTGCCCCTTGGATGGCTTTCGCACCTAGTTCCGTGACATCGGTTGAAGCTAATGCACCTTGAAAAGAGCCGATAGGCGTTCGCTTGGCGGCAACAATCCATGTTTCATTTTTCATTCCATTAACCCTTTATTGACGTTTACGTCATAACTATACTAACATTTACGTTAACGTCAAGTTTGAGGTTATTGTTTGTTCGAGTGATTCTTTTATTTCGAGTAAATGCGAGTGATATCAAGGCTCAAGAGTCGATGTTGTTTGTTTACTTTAACGTTAACGAATTGTATATTCGTATGAATGTTATACGAAAGTCGTAAGGTTAAGGAATGAACACATTTAAGATCAGCGAGCTCGCGAAAGAGTTCGACATTACTACCCGAAGTATTCGCTTCTACGAAGATTTAGGTCTCCTAACTCCAGAACGTAAAGGCAACACTCGAATCTACAATGGTCGCGATCGAATTCGACTAAAACTGATTTTGCGAGGTAAGCGATTGGGCTTTTCTCTTGCAGATATCAAAGAGTTATTTGAACTCTACGATACCGATCAAAGTACTGAGCAGTTGAACTATATGATTCGGTTGATCGAAGAGAAGAAGGCAGCATTGCAACAGCAAGCAAACGACATTCAAGCGGTAATGATGGAGTTAAACGCGGCGCAGTTGCGATGCCAAAACACACTGAGATCCATGAAAGGCGAAAAAGTCACCTAACACCTCAACTCTGGGATGTAGGTGACGTAAAGGCAAGGACACGCAATGAAATCTACCTACTCTTCCCTGAACTTTGTTTATGACGAAAATACCGATTTGCTTCGCGAGCAAATCAATAGTTTTGCTGCAAGAGAAATTGCGCCTTTAGCGCAATCTATCGACCAATCTAACGACTTTCCAAACCATCTTTGGTCCAAATTAGGTGAAATGGGTCTTTTAGGTGTGACCACCAGCGAGGAGTTTGGTGGTGCGAACATGGGCTATCTCGCCCACGTGATTGCCATGGAAGAGATCAGCCGAGCATCCGCTTCGGTTGCTTTAAGCTACGGTGCGCACTCCAACCTTTGTGTTAACCAAATCCACCGCAACGGAACACAAGCTCAAAAAGAGAAATATCTGCCTCAACTCATCTCGGGTGAACATATTGGTGCTCTAGCAATGAGCGAGCCCGGCGCTGGCTCTGATGTGGTCTCTATGCAGCTTAAAGCGGAACGTAAAGGCGATATTTTCCTGCTAAACGGCAACAAAATGTGGATCACCAACGGCCCTGATGCACACACCTATGTTGTCTACGCCAAAACCGACCCAAGCCAACATTCCAAAGGCATCACGGCGTTTATTGTGGAACGCGGCTTTCCTGGATTCACTCAAGCACAAAAACTCGACAAGTTGGGTATGCGCGGCTCGAATACGTGTGAGTTGGTCTTCCAAAACTGCGAAGTCCCTGCGGAAAATATTCTCGGCGAAGAAAACCAAGGTGTGAAAGTGTTGATGAGCGGTTTGGACTACGAGCGAGTGGTGCTTGCCGGTGGCCCGCTTGGCATTATGCAAGCATGTATGGACATCGTTGTGCCTTACATTCACGACCGCAAACAGTTTGGCAAATCCATTGGCGAATTCCAGCTTGTGCAAGCGAAAATCGCTGATATGTACACGCAAATGAATGCTGCAAAAGCGTACGTTTACGCCGTGGCTGCTGCTTGTGATCGCGGAGAAACCACACGTAAAGACTCTGCTGGTGCGATCCTCTACAGCGCAGAGCTGGCAACCAAGATGGCATTAGATGCCATTCAGTTACTTGGCGGTAATGGCTATATTAATGAGTTTGATACCGGTCGTTTACTACGCGATGCCAAGCTGTATGAAATTGGGGCCGGCACTTCAGAAATTCGCCGCATGCTTATTGGTCGCGAATTGTTTAACGAAAGCGCCTAATCATCATACCTAGGCGTTCTGAATATAAATAACTTCCTTATTCAACCTAAATCTTATTCAACATAGATAAAGACGGGTGGTGTCACCCGTCTACCGAATGGAGATCGGCTATTTATGGCTTGTTTGACGACCAAAATTAATACCCATTCAGAGCAGTATCAGGAAAACTACCGCTCTATGGCGTCGCTTGTAGATCAACTCTATACCGTGACTGCACAAATCGAAGATGGCGGCGGTGAGAAAGCCCGCGAGCATCAGCAGAAGAAAGGCAAACTTCCGGTTCGTGAGCGCATTCTTGCCCTACTCGACCCCGGTTCATCTTTTTTAGAAATCGGTCAGTTTGCTGGCTGGGATGTGTATCCAGATTACGTTCCATGCGCGGGCGTAGTAGCGGGTGTTGGTGTGATTGACGGCACTGAGTGCATGATCGTCGCCAACGACGTAACGGTAAAAGGCGGCAGTTACTACCCACTCACCGTGAAAAAGCACTTAAGAGCACAAGAAATTTCAGAAAAATGCCAACTCCCATGTGTTTACTTAGTCGACTCTGGCGGCGCTAACCTCCCCCGCCAAGATGAGGTCTTCCCAGATAAAGACCATTTTGGCCGTATTTTCTACAACCAAGCCCGTATGTCGGCCAAAGGCATTCCACAAATTGCGGTGGTCATGGGGCTATGTACCGCTGGCGGCGCTTATGTTCCTGCGATGTGCGACGTATCCATCATAGTCAAAGAACAAGGCACGATTTTTTTGGCAGGTCCACCTCTTGTAAAAGCAGCGACAGGTGAAGAAGTCAGCGCGGAAGATCTTGGTGGCGCAGACGTTCACTGCCGTACCTCTGGTGTGGCGGACTATTACGCAGAAAACGACCACCACGCGTTAGAGTTGGCAAGACAAGCGGTTTCACAAATCAACCACTTGAAACCCGTTCAACTCAAGCAAAAAGCACCACAGGAACCACGTTTTCCTGCCCAAGAGCTGTACGGCATCGTCGGAACCGATCTTAAAAAGCCGTTTGATGTAAAAGAAGTGATTGCCCGAATTGTTGATGATTCCCAGTTCGATGAATTTAAAGCCTTGTTCGGCGAAACCTTGGTCTGTGGCTTTGCCCATATTCACGGTATGCCGATTGGCATTGTCGCTAACAACGGCATTCTATTTTCGGAATCAGCACAAAAAGGCGCGCATTTTATTGAGCTGTGCGCACAACGCAAAATTCCTCTGCTCTTCTTGCAGAACATCACGGGCTTTATGGTCGGTCAGAAGTACGAAGCCGAAGGCATCGCCAAACATGGTGCGAAAATGGTAACTGCTGTTGCGTGTGCAGACGTGCCGAAGTTTACCGTGGTTATTGGTGGCTCGTATGGCGCAGGGAACTACGGCATGTGTGGCCGAGCTTATGATCCAACCATGATGTGGATGTGGCCAAACGCGCGCATCTCCGTAATGGGTGGAGAGCAAGCGGCTGGCGTGATGGCACAAGTGACCCGTGATATTAAAACGCGCAAAGGCGAAAGCTGGAGCACAGAAGAAGAAGAAGCGTTTAAGCGTCCTATCGCGGAGCAGTACCAGACTCAAAGCCATGCGTACTACGCCAGTGCACGCCTGTGGGACGACGGCATTATTGACCCTGCGAAAACCCGTGATGTTGTCGGCATTGCTCTGTCTGCTGCGCTTAATGCGCCGATACCAGACAGCAAATTTGGCATCTTCCGTATGTAGTCGGATGCAAGGCAAACCTTAACTCCTCGCGAATACCGATCTTTATACAAGTAACGGTTAGCGAGCATTGGAATATCAGACTGAAATGTCAGACAAAGGAAGTCACATGACCGGACTACTGCTTGAAAAAGACAGCAATGGCGTTGCCTGGTTGAGCCTCAATCGACCAGAAAAACACAACGCGTTTGATGATGAATTAATTGCTTCACTTATCGAAACTTTGGAACAACTTGAGCGAGACGATTCTTTACGTGCATTGGTGCTCACCGCGCAAGGGAAACACTTTTCTGCGGGTGCTGATCTTGGCTGGATGCAGTCAATGGCCACCAAAACCGAGAGTGAAAACCTTCAAGATGCACAGCAATTGGCGATGCTCCTGCATAAACTGGATACCTTTAGCAAACCAACCATTGCCATGGTGCATGGCGCGGCATTTGGTGGTGCACTCGGGCTTATCTGCTGCTGCGATATCGCTATCGGTACACCTGAAAGCCGCTTCTGTTTGAGTGAAGTGAAGCTCGGCTTATTGCCCGCCACTATCGGCCCCTACGTAATCCGAGCGATTGGACAACGACAAAGCCGACGTTACTTTTTAACCGCCGAACTGATTGATGCCGAAACCGCGCTATCGATGAATATTCTTCATCAGATCGACTCTCAACCACGTGAAGCCGTCAATCGCACCATTGACCACCTGCTTAACAACGGTCCACAAGCCATGCAGGCGGCAAAAGCACTCTGCTTACGTTGTGACAACCACCCTATCGATCACTCATTAATTGAATACACCAGCCAAGCCATTGCAACCGCCCGCGTGTCCAGTGAAGGACAAGAAGGACTGAGTGCATTTTTTGAAAAGCGCGCCGCTCATTGGAGGAATCATGTTTAAAAGAATACTGATCGCAAACCGCGGTGAAATTGCCTGCCGAATCATTAAAACCGCAAAAAGCATGGCTATCGAGACGGTTGCCGTCTATTCCGAAGCGGATCGCAGCAGCTTACATGTTAAACAAGCGGATTTCGCCGAATTTATCGGCCCTGCTCCGGCGAGTGAGTCGTATCTCGATATCGATGCGATTATCGGCGCAGCGAAAAAATGGCAAGCCGATGCTATCCACCCTGGGTATGGTTTTCTTTCCGAGAACCCGAAATTAGCCAAAGCGTGTAGTGAAAATGGCATCGTTTTTATTGGCCCTTCCACCAGCGCAATTGAAGCGATGGGCTCGAAGTCGCAAGCCAAAGCCATTATGTCAGAGGCAAACGTGCCTTTGGTTCCGGGCTATCACGGCACAGACAACAGCGTTGAGCACTTATTAGCGGAAGCGGAAAAAATCGGTTACCCAGTGATGCTTAAAGCAACCCAAGGGGGCGGCGGTAAAGGCATGCGAGTGGTCAACAGCGAAGCCGAAATGCCGCTGGCCATCGACGGTGCGCAGCGTGAAGCACTTTCAAGCTTTGGCGATAAGCAGCTTCTTGTCGAAAAATGCATATTGCAGCCTCGCCACGTTGAAGTTCAGGTCTTTGCAGACCAACATGGCAACTGTGTTTATCTGTCTGATCGCGATTGCTCTATTCAACGTCGTCACCAAAAGGTGGTCGAAGAAGCACCTGCACCCGGTCTTAGTGATGAACAGCGTAAACAAATGGGTGAAGCCGCAGTTCAGGCCGCTCAAGCGATCGATTATGTTGGCGCTGGTACGGTTGAATTCTTGCTCGATAGCCGCGGTCAATTCTACTTCATGGAGATGAATACCCGTCTGCAAGTTGAACACCCTGTCACTGAATTGATCACCGGCGTTGATTTGGTTGAATGGCAATTCAAAGTTGCGGCTGGCGAGCATTTACCGATCTCGCAATCTGAAATCACTCATAACGGTCACTCAATCGAGCTGCGAATTTACGCCGAAGATGCCGACAACGACTTTATGCCGTCGACTGGACGCATTGATTATTTACAAGAACCCATCTCAGACAGCAATGTTCGACTAGCTTGTGTGCGTGTTGATAGCGGTGTTACCCAAGGCGATACCATTAGCGAATACTACGATCCGATGATCAGCAAACTGATCGTCTGGGGGCAAACACGTGATATCGCGCTCAAGCAGCTTAAGCAGGCGTTAACTCAATATCACGTGCGTGGAGTAACGACAAACATTGGTTATCTGCATAGCATTGTTTCGCAGCAAGCCTTTGCCAACATTGAGCTCGATACTGGTTTCCTTGTCACACACCAGCAAGGCATAAGTGAGCAGCAAAACGTGTCGGATTCTATCTGGCTAACGTTGGCGGCGGTTGCTCGCTGGAATGATCTCACTTCAAAATCAGGCAGCTCAACGTTACCCTCTCCAACCACGCAAGGTTTTAGGCTATCAGTTGACAACGTTTATCGATTTAACTTCACGGATGCCAATGCCAACCATCAAGTACGCTTGCAACAACCATCGCAAGATACAGGGGCTCTGCACCTAAACCACTTCACTGTCCGATGTGGTGAGGAGTTGCATCAGGTCACTCTGCTTGAAAGTGACAACCCGTTTATCGTCGATATCAATAATGAGCGTTACACCTTTAATGTGCTTAGCGACGAGCAAAAGACAACCGTGTTTTATCTTGGTCAGCAACGTACGTTCGCTCATCAACCAAGTTTTGAATCACCAAAAGGCAAAGACGACGAACTTAGTCCAACCGCACCACTGAACGGCGTGATCTCGGCGGTCATGGTGAATAAAGGAGACAAAGTAGCGGCTGGCGATCCGCTGTTAGTACTCGAAGCGATGAAGATGGAATATACCATTACCGCTCCAGTAGCAGCGACCGTTGATGAAGTGTTTTATCAACATGGAGACCAAGTACAGCACGGTTCCATCCTGCTGCATTTAATTTCTGCAGCCGATAATGTCTGTGAAGATAAGGAGCACGAATATGCTACCAGCGAAGGTTAATATCGTCGAAGTCGGCGCGCGTGATGGCTTGCAGAATGAAACGGCAGTGACGCTGATTGATAAAATCCGTTTGGTCAATCAGCTAAGCACTAGTGGCTTAAAGCACATTGAAGCGGGCTCTTTCGTCTCGCCGAAATGGGTACCTCAAATGGCCGATTCCGATCAGGTGTTTGCTGGTATCACGCAAAAGCCAAACGTGGTTTATAGCGCGCTCACACCAAATCTCGCAGGGTTAGAACGTGCGCTGGAAAGCGGTGTAAAGCAAATTGCGGTATTTGGCTCCGCTTCAGAAGCGTTCAGCCAGAAAAACATCAACTGCAGTATTGCCGAAAGCCTCTCTCGCTTTGAGCCGGTTATCGAACTCGCAAAGCACCATAACATACCTGTGCGCGGGTACTTGTCTTGCACCATGGTGTGTCCATATGAGGGAGAAATCAAGCCAGAGCAAACCACTGCGGTCGCCAATACGTTGTTTGATATGGGATGCTATGAGATTTCTCTGGGCGATACGGTCGGCAAGGCGACGCCCAATCGCGTTATCGCCATGCTGGATTCGCTATTAACGCAACTGCCAAAAGACGTGCTCGCGGTTCATTTTCATGACACTTACGGGCAAGCACTAGCCAATATTTACCAAGCCTTGTTAATGGGCATCAACACCATTGATAGTGCTGTTGCAGGCTTGGGCGGCTGTCCTTACGCGAAAGGAGCCAGTGGCAATGTTGCAACGGAAGATGTGCTTTATCTGTGTGAGCAGCTTGGCATTGAAACGGGGATTGATCTCAACATTATCAATGAAGCGGGTTGGCAAATTTGCCGTGCGTTAGGTAAACGTCCGTCTTCCAAAGTAGCACTCGCTCTGGGTGATCCGCACAGCTTGTAAAAGACTCTATCCGCGATAAGCAACCAATAAATACAAACGGGCATGCGTAACAACATGCCCGTTTTATTAGGGCCAAATACGATTCACAAAAGCACTAACCAGAGGCGTGCTTTTCAGCCATTTGAGTATGCCGTCCCCACTTCGCAATCATATCGAGTAAATCGCTTTTCTGAACTGGCTTCGTCAGGTAATCATTCATCCCTAGTGCAATACTTTTTTGCTGCTCTTCTTGCATCGCGTGAGCAGAAAACGCCACGATTGGACACCAAGGAAACTCACCGTTTTCCTGTAACTCACGAATGTCTTTTGTCACACCAAAACCATCTTTGTTTGGCATAGAAATATCGGTAATCACCAAATCAGGGGAAAGCTGCTTGTAGAGTTCAACGGCCTCGACACCATCTTCCGCCAACGTCAGTTTCACACCGGTGTCTTGCAACATTTTTTCAATCAATATTCGATTGATATGGCTGTCTTCTGCAACCAAAAGGTGCAAATTAGAAAAATCTGGATTGTCTTGTGAGGAAAGCGCTCGACGCTTTTGTATTTTGCTAGAAAGCAGAGTTTGCAGTTTATGCTGTGTGACAGGTTGCGGCAGTAAACGATCCCGTTCGCACGACCATGCCAGCCCTTCCTCCATCACACAAGGGGCGAGAAACAGTACCCGTTTGGCGGCTGATTCTGTCGCATCAAGCTCATAGAGCGCATCTCTATCCTGAGCATTGTTCACGCTCGCGATGATGCGGTCAAAATCATCCAAATCTCTGCCCAAAGACTGCGCCGCAGCCCAATCGTTGCAATGAGTCACCTCGATGCCAATCTCCTTAGCTAAGCGCATCAAATGTTCCACGCGTGGTTGATAATCATCAATCAACAATAGTCGATTTGCATTCAGTTCTACCGGTTCAGAATGAGGCTGACTTCGTTTAGGCAACTGCAAACTAAAGCTAAAACACGATCCGTTGCCAAAATCCGAACGCACACAAAGCTCACCGTTGTACATGCTGATCAAACGTTTTGAGATTGCCAACCCTAAGCCCGTTCCTTCATGTCGCCTTGTCGCGGAGGTATCGACCTGCTCAAATTTATCCATAATATGAGTTAGCCTGTCTTCAGGAATTCCAATGCCTGTATCGGTCACTGAAAAATCAAAACCGAGCTCACTTTCTCTTACTTTCAGCAGCACATGACCTTCATCCGTGAATTTCACTGCATTGCCGATCAAGTTAAGTAAGATTTGATTAATCCGACCTTTATCACCGACCACGACCGTATTCATGGCTAATGGCATATCAACCAATAACTTAAGGTTCTTTTTATCCGCTTGATACGCACACAATGCCGTGCAACTCTCGACTAACGAGCGCAAATCAAACTCCTCTTCAACAAGCGTCAACTTGCCCGCTTCGACTTTGCTGTAATCGAGGATGTCGTTAATGATGGTCACAAGGTTATTGGCAGATTTGTGCAGCAGGAGCAATAACTCCCTTGGCTCTCGGCGGTTTTCGTTCTCAAGCAATATCTCGCTGATCCCCATGATCGCGTTCATTGGAGTGCGAATCTCATGGCTCATGTTTGCCAGAAATTCCGACTTGGCTTGCGTGGCTTTTTTCGATTTATCCAATGCAGACGACAAACGCTTCTCCATCTCGCGTCTATCGGTGATGTCACGTTCTACCGCAATAAAACGCAGTAGCTCGCCATTTTCATCAAACACCGGAGACAGCTCTAACTCGACCCAATATGGGCGCTGCGACTTGGTGTAATTGAGTATCTCAACCCTAACCGGAGAATGGCTGCGAACACTTTGCGAGAGCAGCGCGACCGTGTTTGCGTCGGTGTCTTCACCTTGCAGCAGTTCGCCCGGTGATTTGCCAACCACTTCCTCTAACGAATATTCGGTTAACTGCTCAAACGCAGAGTTTACCCAAGCAATCGTGCCGTCAGGATGCGTAATGATGATGGTATCGCGAGCGTGTTCCGCCACCTCGGCAAGCTGAGATATTTTGGCGGATAACTGCTGCTGGGTCTGATGTTCTTGCTGAAGTTTATTTTGCGCTTGCGCTAAAGAGCGCGACATTTGGTTAAACGCTTCTCCAACGCGCGTGACTTCATCATTGCCTGAAATAGAAATTTGCGAACCCGGCCCTTGCCGTGAAACCTTGATTACCCCAGTGCGGAGAAGATCCAAACGCTTCATTAAATAGCTGCCTAGCGCAAATGAAAACAGCGCCACCAGCGACATTTCGACAAAGGCAATCACCAAACTCGCATGAGTCGCAAACGAAAGCATTTGATGAACATGCTCGACGTGAACACCCATTTCTACCACGCCAAAAGTCTGATCGCCTAAAGTGATTGCTTTCGCCACGTCATAAACACCGTCGCTTGCATCGAAAGGACGAACATTGGTGTCAACGCCTGTGTAATCACCTTGAAGCGTAAGTTCGATGCCATCTTGATTGACGATACGGATGTAAGCCAACTTGTGTTCACTTACGACAGAGCGTGCAAAGCTGTCTAAGTACGCCAGATCCGTTGCGATTACCGCGTCTCTCGAAGCTTGAGCAAACACACTCACCAAATTCTGGCTACCAACTTCGAGACTGGTCTCGTTCGAGCTTTTAAACCAGTTGAGGCCGCTGATGATAAGTACACCGAGCGCGAGTGCTTCGATGAGTGCAATGCCGATTATCGTTTTTGAACGCAGCGTCATAAAGCGCCTACTTATCTCGAAATGCCCAATTGGACGACGTCTTGCCAATCTTGGTCTTGCGCCAATTGCAATCCATCAATATTGAGTAAAGCGAAGCTCTCCTGTGCTTTGGGATCCTCATTGAGTTGTGAGATCGCCGCTCGCAATGCCAAAGCCATCTCTTCATCTACCTCATTCGAGACTGCAATAGCATGAGGGGTATAACCTGCGGTTGTATAAATCACGCTCAATTGTTCTTTGGTTTCACTCGGCAAGCTCTCAAAGGTACGCTTCACGCCACCACCAGCGATATACAAGCCTTTCAGAACACCTAAATAGACCGAATCGTGCGAGCCCACATATTTGGGCGTAAATTTGATGCCTTTCTGTTCTAGTTCAGATTGCGTGATGATGGAAGCCGCAAACGCGCGCGGAGCCGGAAAAGCAATCGTCTCTTCTTGCAGATCATCAAGAGTAATTGACTGCCCTTTTCTCGCCACAATAATCCCTGTAATACGCTTGTTCTTCGCTCTTGCTAACGCCGTATAACCCGGAGTTTGATTCACCAGCGTAAAGTGATAAGGATTCATGTACGCGATGTCATATTCTCCAGCCAATAAACGGGCTTCAAAAGTAGGAATATCACGCGCAGTAGCAAATTTGATTTCAACTCCGGCAAGCTCGCCCCAACGTTGCAGTAATGGTTGCCATTGTTGAACTAATTTGGTGGCCGATTGTTGTGGCACCACACCAAAAACAAGAGAGGGTTGAGCGAAGATGGAAGGCGACAATATGCATAACGTCATAAGCAACGTAAAAATTCGCCTTTTAAACAGCCAAGTCAGCTTCTGCAATTGAGAATTCAACAAAATCACCTCCTTGTGTTTGTCTTCCGTTAAAGATAGATAGCTATTTGAAAGATTGCGAATTAACGCGTTAAATTGCCTCATGTCTCGGATAGGATTTATACTCAAACGAATACCTAAAAATAGGAGCAGTACATGCTTATTACATTTCGTTGTCGTAGTTATGCAAATGTCACGATGTTTGGCGACATTGCATTAGAGATGATCAAAATGATGGGTCACAGCGGCACAGTGCCGGGCTCAATTTCCGCTCAAGATGTTCCTGACGCGCTATCAAAGTTAACTTCTGCTCTATCTGCGAAAAATGCGGCTGAGGAAAACCTCCCTACTGATGTAGATGTAGACGAAGAGGAAGAACAAGCAGAGCCAGCGGTAAGCTTAGGGCGCAGAGCGTTTCCACTGATTGAGTTGCTAAAATCAGCAATCAAAGAAGAATGCGAAGTCATGTGGGACAACCAATAACGCCTTCAAACTGGTTTCTAGCGAGGTGAATCCATATTGTGACCGCCTCGCTATCACTACTCGAAGCCAAGATAAGGGCACCTACACCGCTTATCGCCCTATCCGTTTCTCTCCCTAGACAACTTGATTTCCCCATCAATGTGCACATCTCGTTGTGGAAACGCGATTTCAATACCGTGCTTTTCGAAAGCTTCATAGATTTCAAAACGTATGGCACTTGCGACCGATCGAATCCCGCCTTCAACCGTTGAGTTAATCCAAAAATAAGATTCGAAGATCAAAGCATTATCGCCAAAGTCTTGAAAAAACACGTCTGGAGCTGGTGAACTCAGAACTTGCGCTTGCTGCGAAGTCACTTCCGCCATTAAGGCAGCAACCTGTTTGACATCGCTCCCATACGCGACACCGACGATGACCGAGCCACGAACTAATCTGTCGCATAACGTCCAGTTGATCACCACGTTCTCAATCAACTGACTGTTGGGAATGAGCATGTGAACGCCATCGGTTCGTCTGATTCGAGTTGAACGTGTATTTATTTGCTCGACAATGCCTTTGGCGCCCTCAACCTCTAAAAAGTCCCCAATTCGGATTGGCTTTTCACCAATCAAAATCCAGCCACTTATGAAGTTGTTAATGATGTTTTGTGCACCAAAACCGAAGCCGATAGCGATGGCACCAGACAGAAAGGCGAACGCGGTAATTGGCACATTGATCATCGAAAGTGTGGTCATAAAAATAATGGCGAGAGCGATGACAAATAATATCCGTTTAACCAAATGAATGACGTTTGGATCTTTCCCCGATGAGGACATTCTTGACGTAACGGTTTTGATTAAAATTTTGGACAACCATAAAGCGACAATCACCCATGTCGGTACCATCAATATCGCCCACAACGTGATAGGTTGTTCGTTAAAGGTAAACAGTGTTGTTTCTAAAAATGAAATGACCCGTTCGAACATAAAGTGCTCACTCTTGTTTCATCGTTGCCAGCAAGCCAGAGCGCATAAGTCTTAAGTTTTTAGGTCAATCGATAGCGCAAACGGCTCAATTAAGTTCTTCTTATTAACTATATTGTAATCTACGCAAAACGCTTCGAGTGGTTTCCCGCTTTGGCTTCAACACGATTAAGCCATTTAAGGAGTACGTCTTTGTGTACTAAACGAGCCAATCAACCGACTGAATACGCAAGGCAAATCAGTGATAACTTTCTGATTTTTAAGCATCAAATTTTCACTTCGAATCACCTTCATTTATTATTATGCACCTTATTGCAAACAACATTGATGGAATGATTGTTATGTCAGAACTGACTCGGATGCGCTCTGGAGAAACCTATAATTGTCTGGATGAAGAACTAAAGCTAATGCGCGCCAAAACCGCTCAGCTTGTCTTCCAATTTAACCACGAGCCAAACCCAGATATACGTAGACAACTATTGGCAGAAATGGGCGTCCAATTAGAAAACAGCGCCTGTATAGAGCCACCGCTTCAACTTACCTACGGTTGTCACTTGTCCATCGGGGAAAACACCTACATCAACTGGGACGCCATTATTCTGGACAATGGGCAGGTTGAGATTGGCGCGAACGTCATGATTGGGCCTAGAGTGCAAATTTACACAGCAGCTCATTCACTCGATACACAAAGACGCTTAGCCGGAGATGAGATCGCCAAACCGGTAAAAATCGGCAATAACGTTTGGATTGGTGGGGGCGCAATCATACTGCCAGGCGTGACCATTGGCGATGAGGCCGTCGTCGGCGCTGGCTCTGTCGTAACCAAAGACGTTGCGCCGGGCGATCGAGTTGCTGGGAATCCGGCGCGATCCATTAAACCAAAAAACTGAAGAAAGTCGCTATTTCGCCAAATGATCGCGAATAATGTTGGCAAATAGATTGAGAGCATGGACGTATTTGTCATTGAGCTCAAAAGAAGCGTTAAGACGAATACAGTGATCGTATTGTTCTGTCAGGCTGAACATCTTTCCCGGTGCGATGCTGATATTATCTTTTAGCGCTTCTCGATATATCTGCAAGGCGTCGATATGCTTGGGAAGCTCTAACCAAATAAAGTACCCGCCGCTTTGGCTTAACACTTTGACTGCTTCAGGTAACAGCTCATTAAGCAGATCCGTCATCTTACTTTTACGTTCAAACAGCTTTTTCCGTAACTGCTTCAAATGCGATTCATAATTGCGACTTGTTAAATAATGCACCAATGTCATTTGCACTGGTGCACTCGTCGCTAATGTACTCATTAACTGTAACTTTTGTACCTCTAGCGCCCGCTTTCCCGCCGCAACCCAACCAATACGTAGCCCTGCGATTAATGATTTTGAAAACGAGGAGCACAACATGGTATTGCCCATGTCATCAAACATTCTTAGTGGGTAAACTGAGTCATTCTCGGCATGCAGTTCGCTGTACACATCATCTTCAATCACTGGCACGTTATATCGCTGTGTCAGCTCAATCAGCTTTTGTTTTTTCTCGTTGGTGAGCGTAAAACCCAGAGGATTTTGGAAGTTCGACATCAGCCAACATGCTTTCACATCGTGTGTTTGCAGCGCTCGTTCCAATGAGTCTAGGTCAATGCCCGTGACTGGGTCTGTTCTTACTGAGAGCGCTTTCAAACCTAACCGCTCTAAGGATTGCAATGCGCCATAGAATGCAGGCGACTCCACAACCACCCAATCTCCCGGTCTTGTGCAGGCTTGCAAACTGAGCGTTAACGCCTCCAGCGCGCCTGCCGTAATAACAATTTCATCGGGTGAAATTTCAATGCATTTCGCAGCATAACGCTTCGCGATGATGGTGCGTAATTGTTCGTTTCCCGGCGGTAAGTTATCAAAGGTGGTGGAAATCGGCATATTGCGAGCGGCTGCGCTCATCGCCCGATTCACGTGATATCGTGGGTACAAACTTGGGTCTGGATAGGCAAAGCCAAAATTGATCATGGATGGATTTTTACTCGCCTGCAGCACATCAAAGATAAACTCATTGATGTCTACCTGCTCTGTCCACGAAACCGCGGCTGGCGCTTGGGGTTCATTTGAACTCTTAATATTGGGAGCGACTCGATAACCAGAGCGCGGCTGTGACGTCACCCAGCCTTGAGATTCCAGAATTTGATACGCGTGCAACACCGTCATCAAGCTCAAACCCGAGTGTTCAGATTGGCGACGCAGCGAAGGCAGCTTGTCACCCGGATGCCATATCCCCGATTTTATCTGCCTTTTAAGCTGTTCCACTAACTCTTGATACTTCGCCAAACGCAAATCCCCCTCCATAAAGCTGAATTCAAAATAATAACACTTCAATATTTAATCTGTTATAGGTTTATAGTCACTGTCTGTACCTACTTCCCTCATTCCGCTCCTTTTAAAATAGCTCTCTCATAAAACTTAAAAGATCAAAGGAAGTTTAATGTTTGGCCTCGACGCATTTATGCTTGCACGGATACAGTTCGCCTTTACGGTATCCTTTCATATTATTTTCCCCGCTATCACCATAGGTTTGGCCACCTATCTCGCCGTGCTGGAAGGCTTATGGCTAAAAACACGTAATCCCGATTACCAAAAGCTCTATCACTTCTGGTCGAAAATTTTTGCGGTTAACTTTGGAATGGGTGTTGTATCTGGTCTTGTCATGGCCTATCAATTCGGCACCAACTGGAGTGGTTTCTCCGACTTCGCTGGTTCTATCACTGGCCCATTACTGACTTACGAAGTGTTAACGGCTTTCTTTCTCGAAGCTGGATTTCTTGGCGTGATGCTGTTTGGTTGGCGTCGCGTCGGCGAAAAGCTGCACTTTTTTGCAACCTCGATGGTGGCGTTAGGCACGATCATTTCGACGTTCTGGATTCTCGCCTCCAACAGTTGGATGCAAACGCCACAAGGCTATGAAATTGTCGACGGACGTGTGGTGCCAACCGACTGGTTTGCTATCGTTTTCAATCCTTCATTTCCTTATCGTTTGGCGCACATGAGCGTCGCGGCTTTCATCAGTTCGGCACTCTTTGTAGGCGCGTCAGCCGCTTGGCATTTATTGAGAGGCAATCAATCGACTGCGGTAAAAACCATGTTTTCGATGTCGCTCGGGATCTTAGTGTTCCTTGCGCCACTCCAAGCCGTAATTGGCGATGTGCACGGGTTAAACACCTTGGAACACCAACCCGCCAAAATCGCCGCCATCGAAGGACATTGGGATAACAGTGATGGCAAACCAACCCCATTGATTTTGTTCGGCATGCCAAACATGGAACAAGAACGCACAGACTATGCCTTAGAAATTCCTGTTCTAGGAAGTTTGATCCTACGCCACAGTTTAACTGAGCCAATTCCGGCGCTGAAAGACTTCCCGAAAGAGGAACGACCGAACTCACCTATCGTCTTTTGGTCATTTCGAATCATGGTCGGACTAGGACTTCTGATGATTTTTCAAAGCTTCTACAGCATGTGGTTACGAAAAAAGAACACGCTTTATACCTCGCGTTGGTTCCTCAAGTTTTCATTATTTATGGGGCCATCTGGTCTTATCGCAATACTCGCTGGCTGGTTTACGACAGAGGTTGGTCGGCAACCTTGGGTCGTGTATGGCGTACAAAAAACGCGTGATGCGGTTTCTGCACACGGAGACCTACAAATGAGCATCAGCCTGCTGTGTTTCCTTGTTGTGTACAGCTTGGTGTTTGGTTTTGGGTATTACTACATGATCCACCAAATCAAGAAAGGCCCCGATACAATCGAGCACGATGAGCACGACATGACGACCGTTTCAGGTCGCATTTAGAATTTGTCACAAAGTGAAGGTAGAGAATATGCATTTTGATTTATCCGTGATTTGGTTCGCGATCATCGTTTTTGCCACTTTGATGTACATCATCATGGATGGCTTCGATTTGGGTATTGGAATACTGATGCCCTTCATCAAGGATGAAAAACAAAAAGACGTCATGGTCAACAGTGTCGCGCCAGTTTGGGACGGCAACGAAACTTGGATTGTGCTTGGAGGCGCATCTCTATTTGGCGCTTTTCCGATGGCTTACGCGGTGATTATTGAAGCGCTAACCATCCCTTTAACGTTGATGTTGATTGCTTTGATCTTTCGTGGCGTAGCGTTTGAGTTTCGCTTTAAAGCATTGGAAAACCACTTAAAGTTCTGGGACCGCTCTTTTATGGTCGGCTCGATTTTAACCACGTTTTTCCAAGGCATCGTCGTTGGCGCGGTAATTCAGGGTTTTGCGGTGGAAAACCGCGTCTTCGTAGGTAGCCAACTAGACTGGCTCACCCCTTTTTCCATCTTTTGTGGTTTGGGTTTAGTCGCAACGTACGCGCTGCTCGGTAGCACATGGCTCATCATGAAAACGGAAGGTTCACTGCAAAACACGATGTACCGCTTCACTAACAAAACACTACTGGCAATGATCTCCGCATTAGTCATTGTGAGCGCTTGGACTCCACTTGCTTACCCTGCCATTGCGGAAAGATGGTTTTCTCTGCCCAATTTGTTCTACTTACTGCCCGTACCTGTCATTACTGGGCTGGTCTGTTTGAAGATTGCCGACTCCGTTAAAAAGCGAAAAGAGCGCAGCCCTTTCGTGATGGCATTGGTGATCGTGATTCTCGGGTTCGCTGGGCTTGGTATCAGTATCTGGCCAAATATCATTCCTCCTAGCATATCGATATGGGAAGCAGCGGCTCCTGCAAGCAGTCAGCGCTTTATGCTCGTTGGAGCGGTGATCATCATCCCGATCATTCTGGCTTACACCTTTTGGAGTTACTACGTCTTCTCTGGAAAAGTGAAAGAAGGCGAAGCGTACCATTAACAAATTGATAAGGAGTGAGTATGAAAATCAAAAATTGGTGCCGCCAGTGGGCTTGGATGGTTGGGATCTGGGCGGCCAGTGTGCTAGCTCTGGGGTTCGTATCAATGCTGTTTCGCGTCATGATGACCGCGGCAGGGTTAAAATCTTAGCTCGGCACTTTTAAGTCAATAAAAAAATGGATGCCTCTAGAGCTTGTGTAAGAGCTAGAGGCGTTTATATTCAAGTCCGACTTTTTATTTGTGCAGACAATACGATAGTAGATTCTGAACCACGAACCACTTCAAAATAACCACCAGAACGAGATAGCTGACGAGCCGTCAATTTTTCTTTGCCCAGCTTTTCAAACCAATAAGGCGCTAATGAGCACTGAGCCGAGCCTGTGGCAAGATCTTCTGAAATACCGATTTTAGGTGCAAAGTAACGCAGCACATAACCACTATCAGAACTTTGAGCCGTCACGATGACAGCATGAAACTCATCAATTTTAATCAGCTCATCAAAGTTAGGTTGATAGCGAACAACATCATCTTCGGATTCGAGAACAACAACCAAATCACGCGTTGTAAAAGCACCTATGGGGCGATTGGAGAAGCCTGAAATATCCAAGGGGATGGCATGAGGCTTGGCTTGCCAACTTGGCATCACAATCCTGTACATTCCATCCAGTTCAGAAACAGTAATATGACCATGCGAACTTTGAAGAATGACCTCATTCCGATGATATTTAGAAATGAGCGCGGCTCCTGCGCCTAAACTCCCATGTCCGCATAAGTTGATTTCCCCTGCTAGAGTAAACCAACGAATGTGGTAGTCACTGCCAGACTGAACCACAAATGATGTGACAGGTTGAGCGACCTGATGAGTGATTTGAAGTAACTCAGAATCACTCAGCCAGTGATTTAGTTCGACAACGCCACAAGGGTTACCTTGAGCCAACTCATCACAAAATACATCATATATCTGCGCTTTAATCATCCACCATCCTTGCGGTTTAATAACGCGTTAAAAAATATAAAAATAAAAGCGTTAGAGACTCCTAACGCTCACTTTCAATGTTGCTTGCAGGCAGCTAAACCTGCCTTTCCGAGAGTACTTCTTTAAAGGCAAACATGCCATTTAATGCAGCTGGAAATCCTGCGTAAACAGACATTTGTATGATCACTTCTTTGATCTCTTCTTCCGTACAGCCAACGTTTAGCGCTGCGTGTAAATGCACTTTAAGCTGTGGAGTACAGTTCCCCATCGCCGTCAATGCGGACACCGTAGCGATCTCTCGCGATTTTAGATCTAGCCCTTCACGGGTGTAGATGTCGCCAAATGGGTACTCAATCGTGAACTTTGCTAAATCAGGGCAAATGTCGTTCAGGCTTTCGATAACTTTTTGGCCGGCCTCCCCATCGATTTTTGATAACTGCTCTAACCCTGTTTGAAATCGCGTATTTTCCATTTTGTGTGCTCCTTTGAGTGAATACCCGCACACCTTACAAGTTAGAGTGAACTCTAAGTCAACGTACTTTTCCGCTTTTATACAGATTTATTTTTTCTTCTAATCGTTTCAGATGCTCATTTTGTTGTCGGATATGCTCTATTAAATTATCTCGATGAGCTTCCAAAAGCTTTTGTCTGTCAGCAGTCGTTTGCGAGCCAATCTCCCTCAATGAAGCATATTCTTGAATCTCTTCTAACGGCATTCCCGTCTCTTTCAGCCGCTTGATGAAGTTGACCCAATCAATATCTCGATGGGTGTAGACACGGTGCCCACTGCTATTTCGGTGGACATGTTTCAGTAAGCCAATTTTTTCATAGTATCGAAGCGTGTAAGACGACAACCCAACTGCGCTGGAAAACTCTTTCATATTCATTATTTTTACCGAAGATTATCCCTTCCTGTGACCACAAGTAATGTAACCACACTATGGATAACCTTTGCAAAGCAAGCAGTCTAGTTTCTTACCGATGTTGTTAAGACTATAAATAGTCGTCTACTTTTATTGATGTAAACCCTTTAGTAAGGCAACTGTAGAGATCGGCGATACGAACTAAGGGACAAGAATGACGTAGCAGTTCTTGGGCGTGTGCCGACAAAGGAACACATCATGAGTGAGAACGAGAAAAACAAACCGCAAGGGATCTATAAGTATTATGAAAACAATCCCAAATCTGCGGATGAGAAAGTCTTTGGACGAGTCAGCTACCCAGACAGGCGCGGTTTTCTAAAAGGCGCTGGTTTAGCGACCATGGCCGCCGCGCTTGGTGGATTTATCCCATTCCATCGCAATATGCCGGCTGGCATCATCCCCGCAGCTTTTGCAGAGGGTCTTGATGACGTCATGATCGAAGGCAAAGACGGTTTAACGGTGCTCAACGACAGACCGATGAATGCAGAAACCCCACCCCATTTGTTGAATGACGACGTAACTCCAACTCGACGCCATTTCATTCGCAACAACGGTATTCCACCAACAGACGTAAACCCTGAAACTTGGACGTTGACCATTGATGGATTGGTCGACAAACCAATGTCGCTGTCGATTGCCGATCTCAAAAAGAACTTCGATGTCGTAGAACAGCAACTGGTCGTTGAATGTGGTGGTAACGGCCGAGCGTTCTTTGATCCCAAAGCATCCGGTAATCAATGGACTTACGGCGCTGTGGCTTGCTCTAGTTGGACAGGCGTTCGCTTGGCCGACGTGCTCAAAGCCGCAGGCGTAAAAGACGGAGCCGTTTACACCGCGCACTATGGTGCCGACAAGCATCTTTCAGGCAAAGAAGGCAAGTTACCAATTTCTCGTGGCGTCCCCATTGCTAAAGCCATGGGCAGTGAAAATCTCATCGCCTTTGCTCAAAACGGCGAAGCACTTCACCCTATGAATGGTGCGCCATTGCGTTTAGTGGTTCCAGGTTGGCCAGGTTCTTGTTCGCAAAAATGGCTCACTCGCATTCAAATTCGCGATCAAATACACGATGGGCCAAAGATGACAGGCACTTCCTATCGAGTCCCTAACCGCCCCGTAGCCCCGGGAGAAAACGTGGCGAAAGAGGATTTCGAGATCATAGAGCGTATGCCAGTAAAATCGCTCATCACCTCTCCGCAAACCAACACAGAAGTCAATGGCAATGAAATAGCCATTCGCGGACATGCTTGGTCTGGCGACCGAAAAGTGACCAAAGTGCAGATTTCGATTGATTTTGGCGCAACATGGATGGATGCCGACCTCGCAGCTCCTACCAATGACGGTGCTTGGCAAACGTTCAATGCTAAGGTGAAGTTCCCTCAAGCGGGTTACTACGAAGTGTGGGCGAAAGCAACTGACGATCAAGGCGTCAGCCAGCCTTTTGCCATTGCATGGAATCCGAAAGGTTACCTCAACAACACTTTCCACCGCATCGCATTGATTGTACGAAGTTAAAGAGTCAATAGCAGAATGGTGAGAACTTAGGGGACATAACAAGGTGAGAACAAAACAACCATCAGAGAGGGTACTCCCGCTCGCTTTCACCCTTTTGGCTTTGTTAAGCGCCCCTGTTCTTGCGAGTAACGACGAGTTGATTGCAGCAGGCGAGAAGCAAGCCATGGTTTGTAAAGCCTGCCATCAATTTGAGCCGAATGGCGTAACAGTGGTTGGCCCGCCCTTATGGGGGCTAGCGGAGCGCAATATCGCCAGTTTTGAGGGCTTCAATTACAGCGACGGAATTAGACAACATCAAGGAAAGTGGGACGCTGAAAAGTTGGACGCATTTTTATCCGCTCCGAATGACTTCGCGCAAGGAACCAACATGGTCTTCCCTGGCGTAACAGATCCCGGTGCGCGCGCGGCTATCATTGCATGGCTTGCAACGAAAAACCCGACACCACCCAATTGGAATATGACGTCATCAGGATTGGAGGTTAAATCGCCAGGTAATGGGATATTAACGCCGGGAGAGAATATGGAGCTCGTCGCAGCAGTCTGCTCAGCCTGTCATTCGTTACACATGGTCACACAACAAGGACTAAGCCGCCAAAGATGGGATGAAACCCTCGACTGGATGATTGAAGAGCAAGGTATGGAAGATTTATCAGGCGACGACCGAGAAGCCATTCTGGAATACCTTTCTACCTATTATGGAGGGTAATCAAACGTCAGCTGCTATCGCTATTTGATTATACGAGACTCAACCCGTCCTTGGACAAAGTGAAGTTCCGCGCGACCGCCAGTTATAGTAAACGACTGCGGCCCATTCCATACATTTACGTCGTTTTGCGAAATACTAAATATATGGAAAGTACATCGACTCGCAATCACAATACTCCACCGCTACTTGGGGGTTAAACTCTCAAGTCCGCTTGTATCGACTCCTTCTAATGCATGTTTTTCAAGAAGATATGTCTCTGAGCGCTCATTGGCTTCGCGTTGTTCAATCAGTTTTTGCTGCTCTATTGTTATTCGGGTTTGACGCTCAATTGCTTCCTGTTCACTCTCACACTGTCTGAATCCATCAGACCAACCTTGAGCATACTTTTTATCAGAGTTAAATCGGGAAATGTCTTTCTTAAATTCATCAAACAAGCTTCCAGCCGCTTTGTATCCACTGTGACACCCGTCATCAAAACCCTCTGCATATTGAACAGGAAACCCTTTGGCCACCATATTGTCTTTCGTGCTTGCGCAGCCTAAAAGCCCCAAAGTGAATAAAGAGATAACGAACACATTACATTTAGACATTATTTTCATGAAGAATACCTTCGTTTAGCATGGGTAATCAGATTAAAGTCTAGGCAATGGAGTTCGAGGATAGCAAGGTGTCTATTCGGTATAATCTATGTCTCCATATCTAATCCAAAAATGAGTCAACTACTAAACTACTAATAGGTAATTGGACAACTAAAGATCACCAACAATGTCAGATTGAATCGCCATGACCTCATTTCTTCTGCCACACCATCCACTGTTCTTTACCTTTAAAGACATCAACGCTGTCGGTAACGGGTGCGCTTTCGATTAGGTGGAAGTTGGCCGCTAGCTTTTGTTCAATCTCTCCGCTACGCAAACAAAAGGGAGGAAAACGCGATCGGTAGTCGTCGCTGATAACAAAATACCCCACCAGCAAGCCATTACTTGGTAGCAAACGCTCAATCATCGCAAAGTAATCACCCCATATTTCTCTCGGTAGTGCGGCTAAAAATGCGCGTTCATAAATCACATCAAACGCTCGGGAAAAGTCCGCATTAAATACATCCCCCAACATCACTTTATCTTGATGTTGACCAAGCTGAGATTTCGCAAGATTGACGGCTTCTGCGCTGTAATCCATTGCGATAACGTCATGTCCGCAATCGACAAAATGCGATACTTCATAAGCTGCGCCGCAGCCAGGGATAAACACCGAGTGAGCCTTGTCAGCAATGCGTTTTAAGTAGTGCTTCAGCTCGTTTGGCGTTTGGTTACGATCCCAAGGCATCGTGCCGCTAAAAAACAGCGCATCCCAAAATTGTTCATTGATGATTGGTAAATCTTTGCTTTTCATCGTTCTTGTTCTCGCTCACATGCACACATTCAACAAAAGCATGCACTCAAAACAGAAAGGGATACGCGATGAATCTCGGTATCCCTTTTCTTTTATAGCCTAGCGTTAAATACCTAGTGTTGATGTTTAACGTTGTTAATGACGTGACTGTTCTTATTATTCATCTAACTGCGCAAATCATTGATCAAGGGCTGATCCGCATCGTTTGCAACAAACTGAACATTGCCTTTCAGTTTGGTGACGGATTGAAGTGTCGCTTGAATGTCCTCTGCCGATACATGTACATCATGACAACAGAATGTGATGGTATCGCTGAAGCCGTCACGCTCAATCTTCAAAGAACCTTTGATTTCATGACGTCGACACACTTCTTGGATCTGATGCGGATACACAAATAAGCCTTTAACTTTGACTGCCGAATCGGCACGCCCCATCCAACCCTTTATTCGCGCATTTGTGCGTGGCGAATCTGAGCCTGAATCTAAATAAGCCGATAAATCTCCCGTTGCATAGCGAATCAGCGGAAACTTCTCATCTAGTGAGGTAACGACCACCTCTCCGACCTCACCCAGTTGTACTGGTATACCGTCGGGATCAACGATTTCGACAATAATATCTTCGCCAATCACTAAGCCTTGCTCGCCAGCGACTTGATACGCAATCAAACCAAGCTCGGCACTCGCGTAGGCTTGAAATACAGCAATCCCTTTGTCCGTAAACGCTTGTTGCATATCTTCGGTGACGGCTTCACCAGAAACCAACGCTTTGGTAAAACTAGGTAACTCGCCGTATTGCTCTTGGTATTTCTGTAGCAGCGTCAACAAATAAGATGGCGTTCCCGTGTAACCCGTCGGCTGAAGCTGTTTGATCGCTTCAATCTGCGCTTCGGTATTACCTACCCCAGCCGGAAATACCGCGCAGCCACACGCTCTAGCACCGCCATCCATAATGAATCCACCCGGAGAGAAGTGGTAAGAGAGCGTGTTGTGGATCAAGTCACCACGGCGAAATCCTGCGGCATGAAACGCGCGTCCCATTCGCCAGAAGTCCGATTCATCCGTTTGCGCCTCATACAACGGGCCTGGAGATTGAAACACGCGAGCCATTTGCCCGATACTGACGCTGTTCAAGCCCCCAAACGGCGGCTTGAGTTGCTGCTGGCTGGGCACATTAAACTTGCGTGTAATCGGCAACTTCGATAGCCCTTCACGGTTACTTGCGATTGAGGCGTCGATATCTGCGAAGATGTTGCCGTAGTGCTCGCTGTTCGCTTTTGCGTTTTCAATCAGTGTCGGCAGACGTTGAAACAACGATTCTTCTCTCTCAGCGGGAGATAAAGACTCTTTTGCATCGAATAATTCGTTCATCTCTGCTCCTTACAACCAGCGCTTACGACGTTTGTAAGATTTTAAGTTCTTGAAGCTCTTGCGCTCTTCATCGCCGCCACCCAGATAGAACTCTTTCACGTCTTCGTTATTAAGCAGCTCGTGCTTACTGCCATCGAGCACAATTTTGCCGGATTCCATGATGTAGCCATAGTCGGCCGCATGAAGCGCAAAGTTTGCGTTCTGTTCCACCAGCAACATGGTAATGCCTTGGTCTTTGTTGATCTTCTCAATGATGCTGAACACTTCCTTCACCAACAGTGGTGAAAGCCCCATCGACGGCTCATCAAGTAAGATCATTTTCGGGCGGGCCATCAGTGCGCGGCCAATTGCCAACATCTGCTGCTCACCGCCCGACAAATAGCCTGCGAGACCAGTTCGTTCTTTGAGTCGAGGGAAGTAATCAAACACCATTTCGATGTCTTGCTCAACCTCGTTGTCGTTGCGGGTAAACGCCCCTAAACGAAGGTTCTCGATAATCGTCATGTCTTCGACGATTCTACGCCCTTCCATCACTTGGAAAATGCCCGAACGGACAATCTCTTCTGGGCTTTTGTTATCGATACGTTCGCCCATGAAGTTAATTTCCCCGCGAGTCACTTCACCATCTTCGGTTTTTAACAAACCCGAAATGGCTTTTAGTGTGGTCGATTTACCGGCCCCGTTCGCGCCTAACAGCGTCACGATTTGACCTTTAGGTACTTCAAGGCTCACGCCACGCAGAACCAAAATAACTTCGTCGTAGACCACTTCGATGTTGTTTACCGAGAGTAAGATCTCCGCTGGTTCTATATCCCTTGCTAATTCACTCATCAAGCCACTCCTTGTGCAGAGGAAGGGATGATGTATATCGCATCCCCTCACCTGTTCTTGTTTTGTTGTTAGTAACCTAGCCAATCGTCACGGCGTGACAATGTCACCTGAGACACTTTCTTGATGTCTACTGCACCGCCTTGGTTGTTACCCATAAACACGTTTACGGTGGTAGTGCCGCGGTGATCTTCTGGTTGCCAGTTAGCAGGAATACACACGCCTTCTAGACCTTTCGGAACCCAGTTTTTGTGTACGTACATGCCTTTCTTGATGTTTTCACCCGTAATGCCGCCGTTGTCCTTCGCCCATTCCATCGCTTCTTTCATGTAAAACGCTGAACAAACGCCGCGAATGTAATGGTGAGTTCGGAACTCTCCCGGCTCAGATTCAGACAGTTTGGAGATTTGCTGAACCAGCTTCATGCCTTCGCTATCGTCGCCCCAGAATGCCGTCATACCTGGGAACACGTAATCTTTCAGACCGTCACCTGCCGCTTCAATTACGGGTTTATCACCACCCCAGATATTCGCCATGTACTGGAATTCCGTGCCAACCGTGTTACACGACTTCACTAGTGAAATGACTGAGCCACCTAGGTTCGCGATGTAACCGTAGTTGGTGCCGGATTCTTTTAGCGACAGACATTGCGCTTTGAAATCACCCGGTTTGAGTGAGACAACCACTGGGTTTTGCACTTCAAAGCCCAGCTCTTTGGCGTATTCCGCACACGCGTCTTTTGGTGCATTCGGGAACGGATGGTTATCACCAATGTGAGTAAATTTAGGTGCCGTGGTATTGCCTTTTGATTCCCAATCCTCTTTCGCCCATTTCACCAACGCACGACAGGCATCTGAATAAGACGCGCCATAGAAGAAGTTGTATGGAGCAGGCTTGGCTGTCTTCGGGTTTTTGCCCGTAGGGTCTGTTAAGTGACCCGAGTAAGACGCAGAGAATACTGGCACTTTGTCTTTGGTTACGAATGAGATCAGCGCTTCGGTATCTGCTGTGCCCCACCCTTGCATCGCGACCATGTTTTTACGCGCAACCCAACGTTTGTAGTTAGAAATCGCCACTGGCACTTTGTACGCCATGTCCACCGTTTCAAATTCTAATTCGGTACCGTTGATGCCGCCATTTTCATTAATCCACTGCAGTGCATCTCGTACACCAGAGCCGTACGGTTTACTTACATAAGCCGTTGGACCAGAGAAATCCACCAGATGCCCGACAAACACGGAATCTTTTGCCCAAGATGCGGTAGTAAACAGTGCCGAAGATAGCACCAACGTTGTCGCTAAATGTCCTTTGTTCATAACTCGTTGTCCTTGTTATTTAGGTATATTCCACTTAAGTACACGACGTACCGATTAATAAGAAAACGGATAGTGTTTCCAATATGCTCGAATTTGTTGCCAGCGATGCGACAATCCTTGAGGTTCAAAAATCAGGAACAGCATGATGACCAAACCAATCGCCATTTCTTTGAAGTAAGCAAGCCCATCAATGAACGACGTGTTATCGCTAAACGCAGCCAGCCCCGTCACACCAAACTCTAAAACCTCCGGTAGCAACACGATGAAGATCGTGCCCATCAATGTACCTTTCACCGATCCCAGACCACCGATGATGATCATCGCGAGGAACTGAATAGACATCATGATGGTGAAGCCTTCAGCAGAAACGAACCCTAAGTAATGCCCGTAGAGCGCGCCGCCGATGCCTGCATAAAACGCACACACTCCAAAAGAGAGCAGACGATATTTAGTCAGGTTGATACCCATGATTTCAGCCGATAGGTAATGATCGCGTACCGAAACAAACGCACGACCATCACGAGAACGGATGAGGTTGGAAGCCCATAGATACATAAAGATCAGCGCAAACAGTGCAACATAGAAGAAGCTTTCATCGGTCGAGAACTCGAAGCCAAACAGGTTGATTGGGCTGGCACTCGCACCGTATGAACCACCACTGAACCACTCCGCGCGAGCAAAGAAGTCTTCCAAAATGAACTGCGCAGCTAAAGTTGCAATCGCAAGGTACAAACCTTTGATTCGCGCGGCTGGCAAGCCAAAGAGCATCCCGACGATCATGGTCAAGTAACCCGCGAGCGGAATGGCAAATACCACTGGAATGTTGAACTGGTTGTTCAGCCAAGCCGATGCAAACGCGCCAAAGCCAAAGAACGCACCGTGACCTAGCGAGATTTGTCCGGTAAAGCCGACCAAAATGTTCAAACCAAGGGCCGCAATACCGAGGTACGCAATCTGAATAAACAGGTTGAGGAAGTAAATATCCAGTACCAGAGGTGCGGCCAGCATGGCGATCACACCCGCTATCGCTAGGCTTCTGATGGTTTTTGTTTCAAAAATTGGCGTATCACTTTTGTATGTGGTTCGAAAATCCCCACATGGGCGCATGCTAAGTTGAGCCATAGTATTTCTCCTTAAATACGCTCAATATCTTTGGTACCAAACAGGCCGTATGGCTTGAAGGCAAGAATGATTAACAGCACATAGAACGGTGCGATGTTGTAAAGGTTACCCACTTGCAGGTATTGGCTATCAAAGAACTCAGCCAAGTTCTCCAGCACCCCGATGGTGATACCACCGACGATTGCGCCAACCACGGAATCCAAGCCACCTAAAATAACCGCTGGGAACACCTTGATGCCGATGATAGATAACGCGTCTGATACGCCATTTACGATCCCGATAACAATCCCTGCTGTCGCGGATACCATCGCCGAAATAGCCCAACTGATGGCGAACACTTTCTTGATGGAAATGCCAAGACTCTGGGCGACCTGCTGGTTAAATGCCGTCGCTCTCATCGCCAAACCCATTTTGCTGAATTTGAAGAACCAGTAGAACGCGCCCATGATGATCATCGAAAAGATCAAACTGAGGATGTAAGCAAATTCTACGTTCAAACCACCAATATTGACGACGTTGGTTTCGAATACCTGTGGGTACGACACCGCCGATACACCAAACATCCATTTCATCAGGGCTTGGAAGAACATCGACAACCCAATCGTCACCATGATCACCGAGATGATCGGCTCACCAATCAACGGCCTGAGCACAATGGTTTGCACAGCGATACCAAACACCATCATAAAGGCGAGCGTGAGTAAGAAGCCGACGAAAAATGGCAGCTGTAGATGAACCAATGCAGCCCAACACACCCACGCGCCGATTAATAGAAACTCACCCTGAGCAAAGTTCACCACCTGAGTTGATTTGTAAATCAGTACAAAGCACATGGCGACCACGCCATACAACATGCCGACGATCACGCCATTAATGACGAGTTGCAGTAATAAATCCGTATTCACTATGCGATCCTCCGTTGTTCGCTATCCACCAGTGTCAGCTCATGTTGAATAAGCGTTTCTATCACCAGCGACGTTTGAATGCGTGTCTTGGTTCCATCCTGATAAGTGATCACCGTGTCGACATCCACCGTCGGTGCTGCGCTGTAAATGGTTTCGATGATGTCGCCGTATTTCTCGGCAACCACACCACGACGCACTTTACGTGTACGAGTTAGCTCGCCGTCATCCGCGTCCAGCTCTTTATAAAGCAGAATGAATTTGCTGATTTTCTGTGCGTCTGGCAGCGACTCATTCACTTTCAGCACTTCTTCGCGAATCGCTTTGTACACTTCTGGCTGTGCAGAAAGATTGGTGTAGTTGGTGAATGCAATGCCCTTTTGTTCCGCCCACTTGGCGACAATCGCATAACGAATACAGATAATTGCGGAGAGCCAAGGTCGGCCTTTACCCACCACCACCGCTTCTGCGATAAATGGCGAGAACTTGAGTTTGTTTTCAATGAACTGCGGAGAGTAACGGTCGCCGTGGCTGGTTTCCGACATATCTTTCAAACGGTCGATAACGACTAAGTGGCCAGAATCTTTAAAGTAGCCCGCATCGCCTGTGTGCATCCAACCATCTTGAACATCTTCATCGTACGCCGCTTGGTTATTGAGATAGCCGGTAAACATGCCGGTACTTTTCGCGATGATCTCACCCACCCCATTGCTGTCTGGGTTGATGACTTTCACGTCGGCATTGTCAAATGCGACACCGACTGAATCGTAATCCACGTCATCGGCTTGGTGTACGGTGTACGCACCACACATTTCGGTCTGGCCATAAAGCTGTTTGAGTGGCACACCGATAGCTTGCAGGTAACGGAAAGTATCTGGCCCCATTGCCGCACCACCGGTAGCCGCAGAAGACAGATTCGAGAAACCTAAACGGTCACGCAGGGCACGTAGTAAAATCCATTCCGCCAGCTTAGAGCGTTTGCCTTGATCCAGCGCTTTGTTCGCTAAGCTCATACCGAGTTTGTACATCTTCTGCTTGAACGGTGTGGAATCCATCATGCGTGCAGAGACGTCCGCCACAATGTTTTCCCATACTCGCGGTGCAAGCAGCACAAAGTTCGGGCCAATCTCGCGTAAGTCCGACATCATGGTTTCTTGTTCTTCCACGAAGTTGACGATTTGACGTGAAATCAACGCCTGACCAACCACATACACCTGCTCCATGATCCAAGGCAGAGGCAGTACAGAAACGTAGTTGTCGCCCGGAGAACGTGGGTCCGCACGCAAGTAAGCCGCACAGTGATCTAAGAACGTGCCGCTGTGAAGTTGCGCCAATTTCGGTTTTGAGGTCGTACCCGAAGTGGTACAAAGAATCGAGAGATCACTGCCTTTGGTTGCGGCAACCATATTGAGATACTTATCTGGGTTAGCTTTATCGATCAGCTGCCCTTTTTTGTAAACCTGCTCAACATCAATCAGTCGCGGATCATCGTATTTGCGCATCCCGCGTGGATCGCAGTAAATGATGTATTCCACACTTGGAATTTCATCGCCTAGCTCAAGCAATTTGTCGCATTGCTCTTCATCTTCGGCAATCACAACTTTTGCTTTCGCGTAATTGATTAAGTACGCCACTTCCTCATGCATGGAATCTTGATAGATACCCAGTGAATAGCCTTTGATCGCGTGCGCAGCCAGTTCACCCCACACCCATTCAGGTCGGTTATCCCCCAACAGGCCAATCACATCTTGCTCGCCGATGCCTAAATCTTGTAGCGATAATGCCATCCACTTGACTCGGTTTTCGTAATCCTGCCAAGTAAACTCTCGCCAAATACCGAACTCTTTCTCTCGCATTGCCACTTGCTCTGGCCAGTGCTTGGCATTGTGCTGCAACACTTTTGGAAAGGTATCTAAGCTGGTTATATCTGCCCAATCATTATGTTGCTGTGCCATTATGCACTCTCCTCTAATGTCGGTAGTTCTTCACCCAAATAAGCCTGTTTCACGTGTGGGTTCGCCATCACTTCTTCCGGTTCGCCCATTGCAATGTGTTTACCAAAATCCAAAACCAACACGCGGTTAGAGATATCCATGACTACGCCCATGTCGTGTTCGATCATGATGATGGTGATGTCGAGTTCTTCGTTCAGATCCATGATGTAACGTGCCATGTCTTCCTTTTCTTCAAGGTTCATACCGGCCATCGGCTCATCGAGTAAAAGAAGTTTTGGTCTTAACGCTATTGCGCGTGCAAGCTCGACACGTTTACGTAAACCGTAAGAAAGCGTGCCAGCGGTGGCTTTGCGGATGTGTTGGATTTCAAGAAAATCGATGACGTCTTCCACGTATTTGCGGTGTGCCATCTCTTCTTTTTGCGCGTTAGAGAACCAGTAAAGCGGGCCTGTCACGAAGTTGTTTTTCAACAGGTGGTGTCGGCCAACCATGATGTTGTCGAGCACTGACATATGTGAGAAAAGTGCTAAGTTCTGGAAGGTTCTGCCCAGACCTAACTCAGCGCGTTGGCTCGGGGTACGTTTGGTTACGTCGTTTCCAGCAAAGATGACCGACCCTTTGTTCGGAGTGTATCGGCCAGAGATGCAGTTGAGCATCGAAGTTTTACCTGCACCATTGGGACCGATGATTGAGAAAATTTCCTTCTCGTTCACATGGAAGCTCACGTCGGTTAACGCTTTCACCCCACCAAAGGCCAATGAAATATCGTTTACCTGCAAAAGAGGTGTTTCCGATACCATAGTTGATCTCCCTTTCATTTTGAGTGCGTTTCCTTGAGCACTATTTCGATATCAAACTTCACTTTGATACTGGTAACCGCTTCTACACCTATGCATCAACTTTTCATTCAGTTTACGTAAACGTCAATTTAAAATCAGAATAATGCCTTGAAGATTAAGTTGCAATCGAGTTCACCGATAAAGATTTGAACTGACGCAAACTTTAAGTAAATAAGTTGTTAATAAAAACTATTCTCAGACCACTACATATTTGGGTAGTTGGGACCACCACCACCTTCAGGAGGCGTCCAGGTGATGTTTTGACTTGGGTCTTTGATATCGCAGGTTTTACAGTGAATACAGTTCGCCGCATTAATCTGTAATTTGGCTTGCTCTACACCTTCTACAATTTCATACACCCCAGCAGGACAGTAGCGTTGAGCGGGCTCTGCATAGAGCGCCAAGTTCTGTTCGATAGGAATGCGCTGGCTGGCAAGCTGCAAATGACACGGTTGGTCTTCTTCATGGAAAATATTGGATAAATAGACGGAAGAAAGGCGGTCAAAACTCAACACGCCATCAGGTTTCGGATAGAGGATCTCATCGCTGTTTTCCGCAAGAATTAAAGACTGATGATCGGGATGTTCACAACGTACATTCCACTTTACTTTGCCTTTTAACACGTTGTGTTCCAACATCGCTAAACCACCGCCTAACCAAGAGCCAAAACGGTGTATTCCGCTAGAGAAGTTGCGTGCTTGATAAAGCTCTTCATATAGCCATGACTGTTTGAAATGGCTTTGGTAGTCGGCAATAACCGATTGATTTGAAACCGCTTCAAAAACGGCTTCAGCGGCGAGTATCCCCGACTTCATCGCGGTATGCGTGCCTTTGATTTTCGCGCTATTGAGCGTGCCAGCATCACAGCCAATCAATAGTCCACCCGCAAATTGTTGGGTCGGAAGGGAATGAAAGCCGCCTTTGGCAATCGCCCTAGCCCCATAGCTGATGCGCTTACCGTTTTTCAGGTACTGCTCAATCAACGGGTGATGTTTAAAACGCTGAAATTCGTCAAACGGACTCAGGTGGGGATTTTCGTAATTAAGGTCAACAATCAGGCCAACTGCGACTTGGTTGCCCTCAAGATGATAAAGATAACTGCCACCACTTGCTTCGTTTGCCAACGGCCAACCTAACCCATGAACAACCAATCCTTGCTGATGTTGCTCTGCGGGTATTTCCCACAGCTCTTTAAAGCCAATCGCATAGTGCTGTGGCGTTTTATCTTCAGCGAGATTAAATTTGTTAATCAATTGCTTACCAATATGACCTCTGGCACCTTCGGCAAACAGCGTAAACTTAGCGCGAAGTTCGATACCCGGCTCGAAATTGGCTTTTTGCTCGCCGTTTTTATCTAACCCCATGTCCCCAGTAAGCACGCCACAAACACGGTTTTGTTCATCAATAATGGCTCGGTTAGCACTAAAGCCAGGGTAGATTTCTACGCCTAGGTTTTCTGCTTGGGTTGCCATCCAACGGCACAAACTACCTAAACTGATGATGTAATTACCATCGTTATGCAGCGTATTCGGCACTGCCCACGTTGGCAGTTCATGACCATTAAGTTCGTTACTTAAATAGTAGGTTTTATCTTGATTGACTTTGGTATTGAGCGGCGCGTCCTTTTCTTTCCAATCCGGAAACAACTCATCCAAACTGCGCGTTTCAAACACCGCGCCAGAGAGAATGTGCGCCCCCACTTCCGAACCTTTCTCTACAACACAAACTGAAATTTCTTGGTCTTTTTCCATTGCCAACTGTTTGACGCGACAGGCAGCAGACAAGCCCGCCGGGCCCGCACCAACAATCAGAACATCAAACTCCATGCAGTCTCTTTCCATGGTTGTATTCCCTTCTTCTTTTGCATGTTGCCAACTTGTTAATCAACAATATATTTAAAGTTGACGCAAACGTAAAGGTAAATTAACATCATTTTAAAGACGTCAACACATCGTCTTCAGTGTCAACAGATAGTCTTCACTGTAAAAAGGAATCTAACGTGAAAATACTAGTGCCAATTAAAAGGGTCATTGATCCCTACATTAAGGTCCGTGTTAAACCGGACAACAGCGATGTTGAAACCAATAACGTCAAGATGACTATCAACCCGTTTTGCGAAATCGCCGTTGAAGAAGCGGTGCGACTAAAAGAGCAAGGGATTGCAGAAGAAGTCATCGTTGTGAGTGCTGGCGGCACACAATGTCAGGAACAATTGCGCACGGCCCTAGCACTAGGAGCAGATCGCGCGATTCATATCGACACGGCGGACAAAATTGAACCGCTCGTGGTGTCTAAGTTGCTCAAAGCGATTGTTGAGCAAGAGCAAGCTCAGTTGGTGATCACCGGCAAACAATCGATCGATACGGACAATAACCAAGTCGCGCAGATGCTGGCCGCTTTACTTGATTGGCCTCAAGCCACTTTCGCATCGGATGTAAAAATTGAAGATCACAAGGTGCAGGTGGTGCGAGAAGTTGATGGTGGATTGATGACGGTAGCAATGAACTTGCCAGCGGTGATCAGCACTGATTTGCGTTTAAACGAGCCTCGCTTCGCTTCCCTACCTAATATCATGAAGGCCAAACGTAAACCCCTCGACACGATCACACCAGAGAGCTTGGGCGTTGAAGTTGTGTTTAGCCAAACCATCACGGAAGTTACCCCACCAGCGCAAAGAAAAGCCGGTATCAAAGTGAAGTCTGTTTCAGAACTTCTCGATAAGCTACGTAACGAAGCGAAGGTGATTTCATGAAGAATCTAATTATTGCAGAACATGACAACAACCAACTGCACGCCGATACGTTGAAAGTCGTGAATGCCGCAAGTCAAGCGGGCCAAGATAACACATTGCTCGTGATTGGTTATCAATGTGAAGAAGTCGCTCAGCAAGCGAGCCGCGTCAATGGTATTGCAAAAGTGATTTGCATTGACGACGAATCGCTGGTGCACCAATTCGCGGAAAATATCGCGCCAGTAGTCGTCGGACTTGCCGACGGCTTTGACGGCATTTGGGCTAACTCATCGTCCAAAGGCAAAGATCTTGCGCCACGTATCGCCGCCAAATGTGGTGTAGGACAAATCTCAGACATCGTTCAAGTGGTTGACGATAAGACGTTTATCCGTCCAATCTATGCGGGCAACGCCTTCGCTAAGGTGACTTCAAACGACCATTTACGTGTGGTCACCGTGCGCGCGTCGGCCTTTGATCCGGTCGCCTGCAATAGCCAAGTTGATATTGAACATCAGCAAACCTCGGCTCAATCTTCCGTTGTAGAGTTAGTTGCTATCGACAAGACCGTTTCTGAGCGCCCTGAACTCACCGCTGCGGAAATCGTGATTTCTGGCGGTCGTGGCGTTGGCAGCAAAGAGAACTTCGAACTTATCGAAAAAGTCGCCGACAAACTCGGCGCAGCGATTGGGGCGTCTCGCGCTGCTGTCGATGCAGGTTTTGTCGCTAACGACTTACAAGTCGGTCAAACAGGCAAAATCGTCGCGCCTAAACTTTACATTGCCGTCGGGATCTCTGGTGCAATCCAACACCTTGCCGGCATGAAAGAGTCGAAAGTGATTGTCGCTATCAACAAAGATCCAGACTCCCCTATCTTCGAAGTGGCGGATTATGGGTTAGTCGGCGATCTGTTTGAGATATTGCCTCAGCTCGCTGAGCAACTATAAATAAACCGACTAAGGGCGAGCATGATGATGCTCGCCCTTTTTGATCAACGTAAGTTAACAATGGATTGAAAATAGAGGGAACTATGCCAAGCCAAACTCCTATTTGGTCGCCATCTGCTGAGCGAGTCAGAGACAGTAACCTACTTCGATTTATCGAGAGCACTAAAGTACGAAGCAGCACAAGTAATGAGATTAGCGATTATGCGTCATTACACCGCTGGTCTATTGAACACAATGACGCATTTTGGCAGCACACTTGGCAATTTTGTAAAGTCGTTGGCAAGTTAGGTTCACAAGTCAAAAGTTTAGGCGAGCCAAAATGGAGCGATTCAAACTCACCAAATATCAACAGAGATACGGTTTGGTTCTGCGATACAACCCTTAACTACGCTCAGAATTTACTTGTACACGCTGAGCAATCACCAGAGCGACAATTGATTGTTTTCAGCAATGAAAGTGGCGAGCAAAAACAGCTCTCTGGTCAACAGTTGATTGAGCAAGTGTCCATCGTCCAACAATGGTTGATTGCAAATGGTGTCGGTAAAGGTGATGTCGTGGCGGCCTACTTGCCCTACCTTCCAGAGACCGTAATTGCGATGCTCGCGACCACCAGCCTCGGTGCTATTTGGACGTCGACCTCTCCAGACTTTGGCGTCGACAGCGTGTTAGAGCGTTTCGGTCAAGTGACACCCAAAGTATTGTTTTGTTGTAATGGCTACCAATTTGGCGGCAAGATCTTCGATATGACGCAAAAAAACCGAGCGATTAGCAGCAAGCTCGGAAACACCATTAGCGTTTGCCAAATTGACTATTTAACGCCAAGCAGCGAATTAACACCAAGAGACGAACGATCCGACTCCGACTTCATTACATGGAGCGAGTTGTCTGAACACATTGCTCCACAAGCTATTCACTACCAACCAGCGCTGTTTAATGACCCGTTATTCATTTTATATTCGTCAGGAACCACAGGGCAGCCTAAGTGCATTGTCCATTCCGTAGGTGGAACCTTACTCAATCATTTGAAAGAACATCAACTGCACTGCGATGTTAAACCTCTCGACAAGGTTTTCTACTACACCACTTGTGGTTGGATGATGTGGAACTGGCATGTTTCCGCACTCGCGAGCGGTGCCACGTTGGTGATTTACGACGGTAGCCCCGTGTACCCCGACCATTCTGTGCTTTGGCGCTTGGCGGAAGAGCAGTCGGTGTCACTGTTTGGTACCTCTGCAAAGTATCTCGAAGCGCTTGAGCAAGCCAATTATTCGCCTCGGTCAGAGCATAGTTTGGATTCGATGAAGACCTTATGCTCTACAGGTTCCGTGCTCTATCCAGAGCAGTTCAGTTACGTTTATCAACATATCAAACAGGATTTACACTTAGCTTCCATCGCTGGCGGAACCGACATTTGTGGCTGCTTTGTTCTCGGTAACCCGATCTCTCCCGTCTACAAAGGGGAATGCCAAGGCGCGGGGCTCGGCAACAAGGTAAAAGTGCTTGATGACGCAGGGAGCGAAGTAGTTTCACAACGCGGAGAACTAACATGTAACAACTCGCTGCCAAACTTCCCTATCGGCTTTTGGCATGACAATGGCGAACGTTATCACGATGCTTACTGGAGCAAATTTGCTGATACTTGGCACCACGGTGACGACGTCAAGCAAACCGCAAACGGTGGCTTTATCTTCTACGGCCGAAGCGACGCAACGCTCAACCCCGGCGGTGTACGTATTGGCACAGCAGAAATCTATCAACAAGTGAACGCGCTATCGGGTATCGAAGATTCGATTGCCGTCGGTAAGTTGAGCCAGCAATCTGAAGAGATCTGGTTATTCGTCAAATTAAGCCAAAGTGTTGAGTTAACGCCGCAACTGACTGACTTGATCCGCCAAACGTTGAAAGCGAACTGCTCACCGCGACATGTCCCGCGCAAGATCTTCGCACTCAGTGATATTCCACGAACGCGTTCCGGTAAAACGGTTGAACTGGCAGTAAAGCAGGTCGTGAATGGTCAGACAGTTAAAAATATCGGCGCAATTGCGAATCCAGAGGTTTTGGAAGAGATAGCGGCAATTGCCGTTGAAACACAGCCAGTACTGACCAATGCGCTATAAAAAAGAGCCGCTATTGCGGCTCTTACGATTTCAATTTATTCGAAGTTTTAAATTACTTCTCTTTACCGAATACGTTGTTCTCTTGCTCTTGTACGCGGATGAAAGTCGTACGCTTCGTTAGTTCTTTAAGCTTCGCTGCGCCTACGTAGGTACAGGTTGAACGCACACCACCAAGGATATCTGAGATCGTACCGTGAACACTGCCACGGAATGGCAATAGTACGGTTTTACCTTCAGCGGCACGGTACTTAGCCACACCACCAGAGTGCTTGTCCATTGCCGACTGAGAAGACATTCCGTAGAACTTCATGAAAGTCTCACCATCTTTCTCGATGATCTCGCCGCCTGACTCTTCGTGACCCGCTAACATACCGCCCAGCATCACGAAGTCTGCACCGCCGCCAAACGCTTTTGATACGTCACCCGCGCATGAACAACCGCCGTCACCGATGATCATACCACCAAGGCCGTGCGCCGCATCACCACACTCAATGATTGCAGAAAGCTGAGGATAACCCACACCCGTTTTGACACGAGTAGTACATACTGAACCTGGGCCAATGCCCACTTTTACGATGTCTGCGCCAGCAAGAATAAGCTCTTCACACATATCACCAGTAACCACGTTACCCGCAGAGATCACTTTGTCTGGAAACTCTGCACGTACACGCTCTACGTACTCAACCAAATGCTCTGAGTAGCCGTTCGCGATATCAACACAGATAAAGATGAGCTCGTCAGAAAGCGCCATAATGTCTTTTGTTTTTTGGAAATCTGCGTCAGAAGTTCCCGTAGACACCATCACGTTTTTTAGCGTTGCGTTGTCAGCAGATTTTACGAAGTCTGCCCAGTCGTTCACTGTGTAGTGTTTGTGAACGGCTGTCATTACACCATGCTCAGCCAGTGCTTTAGCCATTTCAAAGCTACCAACTGAATCCATGTTCGCTGCGATTACAGGCACACCAGACCATTGACGACCACTATGCTTGAATGTAAAATCGCGGGTTAAATTTACTTGAGAACGGCTTTTCAGGGTAGAACGTTTCGGGCGAAACAGTACATCTTTAAAACCTAACTTAAGTTCTTGTTCGATACGCATTGTGTAATTCCTTGATTCATATGTATATGTGTCATCTCAGAGTGCGTAGTGAAACCGTTGGCAGACGGGTTCACTGTTCTTCGGACACAAAAAAACCGGAGCGTTGGCAGACGCTCCGGTTTTCAGCATTATAGGCTGTGATTTCTTTCCTACAAGTCTGATATTTGCATTTTTTTTGTGTTACCATCTTGAAAATCGCATATCAAAAATCCCTTTCAAGACACTCTTTTTTCTTCTTAATTAACAAATTCAACAACTTAAGAAAACCTAAAAGCTAATCCATTGCGCAAACCTTTGCGTCATTCACTTTTATCTTGACCGATATACCTCTCAAAGCTGATTAAAACTCAACCAGTTAACCTTCAATCTCGCGTATACATCTCGAAGATCATTAAAGAAATTTCACTTTTAAAGTCACATTTTCGCCCGAGATTCAGTTTTTCGCTCGCTGAATATGAGTCGCAGCGCGAAGAGTCTCCACGACATCTGTGGCTAATAATCCCACTTCTCCATGTTTTTCTGCATTGAGATCGGCTGCGTGGCTATGAATCATGACTCCTAATCGCGCTGCGATAGAGATCGGTAAACCTTTGGCAAGCAGTGCACCAATCACACCAGAAAGTACGTCACCCATTCCGCCCGTCGCCATGCCCGGATTACCTGCGAGGCACACATACATTCTGACACCATCAAAAACCAGCGTTCCTGCACCTTTTAACACCACTACGCCACCATAGCGTTCTTGCAGTTGGCGTGCTGCGGAATATCGATCACTTTCAACCTGTTGAGTGGTCACATTTAACAAACGAGCGGCTTCTCCCGGATGAGGAGTGATGACACGTTGGTTGTCACACACCAATGTGCCATCACATCGTTGACTTAACATTGCCAGAATATTTAGACCATCCGCATCCACAACTTTCGGTTTTTGTTCTTGAGATAGGTATTGATAAGCTTGATACGCCCACTCATCGTCGCCAAAACCGGGGCCAAACACCAAAACATCCGCCCAGCGAATACGCTTAGTGAGCGCGTTTTCCGTGTCTCTGAGTAAATCCGTGGTTATGCTTTGACTCATCACTTCTGGGCAACTAACCTGCAGAGGAATGAAACTATCAGGGTGCGTAATACTTGCTGTTAACCCTGCCCCGCTTCGAACCGCCGCAGACGCGCACAAACGGATTGCGCCAGACATACCTTGATTCCCGCCGACGCAAAGTAATTTACCGTTATCGCCTTTGTGAGCGGTCGCTTTTGGCTTTGGGAGCAAACGAGGGATGACTTTATGGTCAATACCCAGTGCACTTTCTTCTTCTATGGAATCGAATTCCACGTTGACGCCCAAACCACAAAAGTGCAGCTCGCCAATTCGGTCTCTCGCTTGAGCGGTACATAACCCTTGCTTAACGCCGATGAAGGTAACTGTATGGTCCGCTTGGATTGCGTCACCTAAAACTGAGCCAGTGTTAGCGCACAAGCCGGACGGGATATCGACCGCAATAACCGGGCACTGAATTTGGTTGATCTGCTCTATGTAGCGACGATATTCAGTTCGGACTTCACCCTTTAGCCCCGTGCCTAACATAGCGTCGATGATCACTTCCGCTTCAAGTAACGCAGTATTCCAATCATCCCAACTGCTGTTTTTACCATCAACGGTTTGCCAGTCTTGATACGCACGCAAAGCATCGCCCTGAAGCTGCGTTACATCACCGATTTGAAAAACTTGAACATTCAGCTGAGCTTGTTTTGCAAGGGATGCAAACACGTAGCCATCGCCGCCGTTGTTGCCTTTGCCACAAACGACAAGAACGTTTTTCGCTCTTGGGTATAAATGAAGAAATCGTTCGTAAACAGCCATGCCAGCTCGCTGCATTAGGCTATACATAGAAACGCCTGCCATGTGGGCGGCAACCACTTCTCCGTTTTTGACTTGCTCGGCGGTGTAGAGTTTTAAGGCGAGATTAAAGTCCATATTTAGGCTCTGCGCATTGGGGAAACACAATTATAAGTATACAAAAAAGCCAAGGTTCCCCTTGGCTTTTAACGAATAAATTTCAATCGCTATTTATGTTGTGACATCAAGGCTTCTGCTGTCGCGTCTTGGATAGACAAAAACAGTGAGTTGATTTTTCCAGTTGGCGTTCGCATTGGGTTAAGCGTTACGTTCTGGTACATAAACTCCGCCTGTTGTGTAACAGGGCGTACGTTGCGGCAGCGAAACAAATACGGACGTTGACGCCACGTAATAAAGCTTCTGCAACCCAAGTCGTACACAGGTTTCGTCTTCAACTTAAACCATTCCGGCGGGATTTCTGGGAAGATATCGAAGATCGAACGGCCAATTGCCTCATGCGATTGCAAACCGCTGTGGTGCGTCATAAAACCGTTCCAGACTTGAACATTGTAATCTCGATCAATCACCACCAACCCCATATCGACGTTCTGTACCATGTCGACCATCCAATGGAATTGTTCAAACTCTGCTGGCATATTCAACATTAGAACTCCTCCATTAGGTATGCGAGTTTGTTATCAAGCAATGGCAGCGATTCATCAACAAACATAAACAGCAAATCACAGCGAATCGATGTGCCTTCGATGTTGTAGCTCACTTCAAACGTCATTGTGCGTTTGAATGCGCCCGTTGTGGACTCAATAATGGAATCAATCGAAATGTGCTGACCAAGCAATACCGGCGGACTTTGGAAGAAACGCACTTCTGATTGCTCGCCTAAACCATTTAGGAACGAGCCAACCAAGATGTTAGAGATATCCATCAACAACTCGAGTTCTTCAAGCTCTTCACTGTCGGCTGGCACTTTCATCAGCTTTTTCAGATCCGATACGCTAGAGTCACTCAAAATGACCAATGCTTCCCCGGCAATGCCTTCGCCACAAAAGCCCTGACAAACGCCTGAGACGTTATCATGCGATGCCAAGTCACGCAGCGCCATGTGAAGCTCACTCACTTCAAAGATATTCACGTTTGGTAAAGGCAGTTGAACAAATACATCAAAATGGCGAGCTAACGCGTCGGCAGCTCGGCCGATAGAAACGTTCGCCACTTCCATGTAAATATCGCGTCGGCGGAGAATAGGCAGCTCAATCACGCTTGGTGTGATGATAAGCGGTCTAGGCTCTGGCTCAATCAGCTCTTTGAGGGCGTTTTTTAGCTCATCTTTTGCGATGGGCTTTTGAATAAATGCTTTGGCACCTAACGCGAAAACGCGCTCTTTGGCTTTGGGTTGAATGTCCCCCGACACAACCACAACTGGCGTTTTGTTTCCTAAACGCTGCATGTTTTCTAAGGTTTCAAAACCGTCCATTTCTGGCATGGTGAGGTCAAGAAACATCAGTTTAAATTCTTTTTGCGCTAATTCTTCAAGCGCATTTTTTCCGTGGATAGCAAACGTAATATCCGGATTCAATGTTGCTGGCAGTGATCTAGCCATCTGCTTGCGTGCTAACGCTGAATCATCACAGATGAGTACAGGAAAAGACATTCAATCACCTTTTTATATTCAACAATCTGCGCTGGAGTCTACCAGATTGTTACCGCATATAGTACGAGAAAACTGACGAGGAATTTGTATTTTTTGTTTATGCAGTAAGCATACGCAAGATCAATAGATGAGTGAACCTAGCCAACAAGAAACAACGCATTTCACTGTCGATTTAGTGACATCGAACAAAGCCTACTGACCATTCTCAGCCCTTGATACGCATAGGGTTGCGTTTATCTAAGCTCCAGAAAACCGAGAAAAAGTTCGTTACTTGCTAAAGTGAAGAAAGGAAAGAGGAAACATCAAAAAAGGCATCTAATAAGATGCCTTAAGTAAAATCACGATGCTAATACGCTTTCTATGGCACACCGTGACCTTTCGAAGCAACCCAAACTCGATACCATTGCTCGCGAGTCAATTCGATATTCAGTGCATTCACTGCCGTTTGCACGCGCTCAATTTTCCCTGAACCAATGATTGGAATTGGCTTAGAAGGCAAGCGACGTACCCAAGCGTAAATCACTTGGTCAATGCTGGTCGCACCCACTTCTTCACGAATCGCTTCTAGCTCGTTACGAACGCGAATCGCTTGCTCGCTTTCCCCACTGAAGATTGAGCCGCCACCTAAACAAGACCAAGCCATTGGACGCGTGCGCAACATTTGCATTTGGTCTAGCGTTCCATCGTGCGCAACCTCAAAATTAAGCGGGTTGATTTCCACTTGGTTAGTCACAAGAGGTTTACCAAGGCGCAATTGCAACAATTCGAACTGACGCGGCGTAAAGTTGGACACACCAAAGTGCTTCACTTTACCTACTTTGTGCAGCTCCGTGAATGCTTCCGCAACTTCATCAGCATCCATCAATACATCTGGACGATGGATCAATAGCACATCGATTTCATCCACATTTAAGCGCTCAAGTGAGTTGTTCACTGATTGGTAAATGTGTGCCGAACTTGTGTCGTAGTGATTAATTTTGCGTTCAGGTGTTTTGTCACCACACAAATTAATGTCACATTTGGTCACGATCTGGATTTGGTCGCGTACGCTTTTATCCAAAGCTAACGCTTCACCAAACAACGCTTCACATTCGTAGTTACCGTAAATGTCTGCGTGATCGACCGTAGTGATCCCTAACTCAATATGTTGCTTAAGAAATGACAAACGCTCTTGAGCCGTCATTCCCCAATCTGCCGCACGCCAATATCCTTGAACTAGCTCTGAAAATTCAGGGCCATTTGGTGCAGTCACAACTTTTGCAACCATGGGTTTTCTCCTTCAATTGAACTGCATTCATCCTAGTCTTGTTTTCACATCGTCTCAACGGGTAAACTTTCGCAATTCGAACTGGAGTACGAAATATGTCTTTTGCCCAACGTTTAGCCACTTTGATTGGCGAAGAAAGCATCAGCGGATTTGCACGACGCGTTGATGTGTCGGAAGCGCTCATCCGAAAGTACCTAAAAGGCAGCGAACCTAGCCTAACCAAAGCCAATCAGATTGCGATGCGGGCAAACTGCTCTCTTGAATGGTTAGCGACGGGTTGCGGTTATCTCTACCGTCGAGCTGAAGTGGTGGATATGGATGCCTATAAGTTGGCTTTCCAACACGTGATGAATGATGAGCTGACAGAAGATAAAGAAGAGCTTCATCGAAAGCTCATTGCAGGGTACCAATACCTGCGCGCACATAAAAAGGCAGACGGATTTTTAGATGAATCCGCCATGGCGACATTTCTTGCTTTGCATAAAGAGACTAAAGCCGAGTAAGTCGCAACTCGATCATTTCGCCATCACTGCGTAAAGTAATGACTACGTGCGGTGATGGCTCTGTAAACTCATCTGCTTTTACCCAAACCATCGACCTCTCAATCTCTGGCGGGTAGCGATTTATCAGTAACACCACTTCTTTGTCGACCTCTCCTGCAGATTTGTTTTTCAGCGACGCTGCGACATCGTATTGCTCGTTGCCGATTGCTAAGCTTCGCATCACCAAACCATCTTTTCTTAGATTAAGAATGAGTTCACTCAGCGTTTGTCTCTGATACTCGGTTAAAAAGGAGAATTGCGCTTTCTTTTCTTCGAATACCGCCTCGCCGTATAGCGTCTGCTGATAGTAGGAAAACTCATCTAAACAGAAAGAACGGCTGAGATTTTCTGTCTCGCCAATCTGCACATCACACGGATACCAGTTCCCATCATGTTGAATCTGTTCACTCAGTTTCTGGTACGGCGTAGAAGACAAGACTTCTTGCCACCAGCGTTGCGAAGCCAATGAAGAAAAGGATGCCGCGACACAGCAGAAAAATAGCAAAGTTCGAGAAGCAAATCGCATGGTGTGTTTAAAGTTAAAAACGGAAAACAACGACCTTAACGCTAGGCTTAGATTTATCAAAGAGAATATTTTAGAGGCGAGTACGAAAATGTTATCTAGCAGACATTAAGAAGGCGCACTCTTGCGTGCGCCTCTACCTCGTTACTCAATCGTGAGTTTGCGAATCGATGATGTCTATTGATGCATCCCGAACATAAAACGAGGACTTACTGTAGGGTTTGAATCCATCCAAATTGTGTGTAAAACCTCACATCCCTCCTTCTGAAGCAGTCATGTTGCTTTACACTTAAAGCATGGTTCATTTTGCTCAGAAAACAAGTTTTTTTATATCAAAAAACCGCCAAATATGAGAGCAATAGCACAATCCTAAATAATGGTTGTCGTCGAGATTCTTCGAACACTCAATAGTGGAAAGCTAAATTGCATCTTTACTGATTAGGTCTAGACTCTCCGAAGCGTATACTTTCGTTCTTCCTTTCCACAAGCTTCAGGAGAATTTGTTAATGACCAAACGAGAGAGAATTGTGAAATCTGTGTTAGCGCACGTACCGAAAGATGCGATTAACCAGTTTGTCTCTCGAGGGTCCACACCATTTTCTGTCCTGATTATGGCCGCCATCGTCGGCACATTAGCTGGTTTCGTCGGTACTTACTTCGAACTTGCGGTTCATTTTGTTTCTGAAACCCGCACCGAATGGCTGAGAAGCGAAATCGGTAGCGTACTTCCTCTTTGGCTTGCTGCGGTGCTGATCAGCGCGCTGCTTGCTTTTATTGGCTACTTTCTTGTTCACCGCTTTGCCCCAGAGGCGGCGGGCTCAGGTATCCCTGAAATTGAAGGCGCGATGGACAACATTCGTCCTGTGCGTTGGTGGCGAGTCCTGCCAGTAAAATTCTTCGGCGGCATGGGCGCACTTGGCTCTGGTATGGTGCTCGGTCGTGAAGGCCCAACGGTGCAAATGGGCGGTGCTGTAGGTCGAATGGTGACCGATATTTTCCGCGTTAAAGATGACGATACCCGCCATTCCCTGCTCGCTTCTGGTGCTGCTGGCGGTTTGGCTGCGGCCTTTAATGCACCGCTTGCGGGGATCATGTTCGTAGTTGAGGAAATGCGACCTCAGTTTCGCTACTCGCTTATCTCGATTCGTGCCGTGATCATTTCTGCCATTATGGCGAACATTGTGTTCCGCGCCATCAATGGTCAAGACGCCGTAATCACCATGCCGCAATATCAATCCCCAGCGCTACAAACCTTGTGGTTGTTCCTATTGCTTGGCGCACTGTTTGGCGTGTTTGGCGTGATCTTCAACAAACTGATTACAGTGGCGCAAGACAGCTTTGTTGCTATTCATAAAAACGATCGTAAGCGTTACCTGATCACGGGCTCAATTTTGGGCGGCGTATTTGGCCTGCTGTTGCTTTACGTACCTCAATTAACAGGCGGAGGCATTGCACTTATTCCCGATGTCACAACAGGTAACTACTCGATCTCTATTTTAGTGCTGCTGTTTATTGGTCGCGTGGTCACAACTTTGCTTTGCTTTGGCTCTGGCGCACCAGGCGGTATTTTCGCGCCAATGCTCGCGCTGGGCACATTGTTTGGATACGCATTTGGCGCAAGCGCAGATGTTCTGTTGCCAACGCTTGATATAGAACCTGGCGTCTTTGCGATTGCAGGAATGGGAGCTCTGTTCGCTGCGACAGTTCGCGCGCCTATCACTGGTATTTTGTTGGTGATCGAAATGACCAACAACTACTATCTGATTCTTCCGCTAATCATTACCTGTCTAGGGGCGGTGATTGTCGCACAGTTGCTTGGTGGACAACCTATTTACAGCCAGTTGCTGCATCGTACGCTTAAAAATGACAAGCTACGTCAACAAGATCTCCCTGAAAATCAGGCCTCCTAGGCAACTTAAAGCACTCCGGCTCCAAACCTACTTGTAAGTATCACGAATGTTTGGAGCCTGCATTTCTATAATTTTGCAACGGTTCGCAAATATTCGATACCAAACTCACAAAATTCTCATTCTCTGATATTTACCCATCATGTTTAGGCGTCATCGCCTGTTAAACTTGTTAATATTCGCGCCATAAAATAGAGCAATTGTTCCACTCAAATCCGCCCACTACAGGCCAAAATGAGTTAACAATTGCGCAAAACATGCGTTGAAAATTCGCGTTTCGCAATGCAAGGCAGCAGCAGGTTAAGATGAAGAGAATCAACGATCTGATTCCACACCGTTCGCGATTTTCACACGCAAAGCAACCAAAGATAACTTGGTTTTAAACATCACTTTTCGTTTCATTCGGGCAAAATCAATTCGGAGTAGATTTGAACTGGAAAAGACTTGTGCAGTTTTATAGTGTCCCGCCTTCTCAAGCGGCGCTGGCACTGGGTATGATCGGGCTTGGCCAAGCGTGGGCGCTCTATGTTCCCGATATTGGTACGCCAATTCGTCCTTTTCTGGCTTCATTTGGCGCGTTATTGCTCGCTCCCGTTCTGATTAAGTACGCCACCAATCCTCGCCTATTTATGGCGGATATTAAGCACCCGTTAAGTGGTAGTTTAATGGCACCAATGAGTATGGCATTATTGATCCTGACCGATTATCTCGCGTCGGTTGCACCACTCATTGCCTATCCCCTTTGGTGTTTAGCTGTACTGCTTCATTTTACAATGATGGTGCTGTTTTTTGGCTTCCAGCTCATGAACTTCAAAATGTCGAACATCGTCCCGAGCTGGTTTCTCTACCCTGTTGGATTAATCAGTAGCTCGTTGGCTGGTTCGCAATTCGGTCATAATCTGTTTTCCGAAACCCTCGCGATCATGTGTATCGGCATTTACTTCTTTATGCTGCCACTGGTGTTGTATCGCTTGGTGTTTTTTGGCTCACTGCCAAGACGAGCAAGACCAACGCTCGCGATTATGGCCGCGCCAGTTAACTTGTCACTGGCAGCTTATTTAGTGAATTTTCCCCAACCCGACCCTATTCTGACGGGCGCGTTGGCGGGAATCGCGATCACAATGACGCTACTGATCTACTTATGTTATTTCCGCTTACTTCGATTGAAGTTCCAACCCTCGATTGCAGCGGTGACTTTTCCTTCAGTCATCAGCGCCATTGCGATGCACCGATTAACCTCTTTTTTCGCACAATCTCATCCTCAATGGCATTGGTTACACGATTTCGGCTTTTTAGAACTCAGTATCGCGACCGTATTGGTCGTTTGGGTATCGGCAGGTTATGTGAAAATGTACTGGCCAGAAATTGTAAGAACCCCGACCAAACAAGCATAAAAAACGGCCTCATTAAGAGGCCGTTTTTTATCACTATCAACAAAGTATTAACCCGTAAACTTCGCCATGAAGTTACCGACGTTAGTCAAACTCGATGCAGCCATCACGATAACAATCGCTGCTCCAGTTAGCGTTAAGTACATTGGGTGTTGGTAGTCACCGACGATATCTTTGCGTTTTGTCGCAACTAAGACGGTACCCAAAACGATAGGAAGGATAATGCTGTTCACTAAACCCGCTAACATAAGTAGAAGAATTGGCATATCCATGGTAACCGTGCCTAGCGAGGTTAGGATAATGAAACCGACACACCACGCTTTTTCGTTTCGCGCTACAACGGGGAAAAGCGTCTTAATTAATGAGATAGCCATATAAGAGTTACCCACTACAGACGTGATGGAAGCAACAAACAGTACTAAGCCAAAGATGAAGTAACCAAGCTGGCCAGCACCTTGACGGAAAGCGTCGGCTGCCGGGTTAGCTGAATCCAACGTTGCGCCTGTCGCGATAACACCAAATACAGCTAAAAACAGTAGTACGCGAATAACCACCGCAATAGAGATACCAGCCCACGCCGTTGAAGTGATGGAAGGTACGTTCTCTTTACCTTTCAAGCCAATGTCCACTAGACGTTGTGCACCCGTGTAGTAACCGCCAACTGCGCCACCAACGATAGTCAATGTAGGCAGAAGCAAGCTTCCAACATCCATAGGCATCACCGCTGCACTTAGTGTATCTCCCATCGGAGGTAAGCTCGTCATTGCCACATATGCAATCAGAACAATCATGAACAAGCCAAGGTAGCGAGCCATTTGGTCCATTCGTTTGGAGGCGTTATGAACCACAAACAGCAAACAGCCGACCACACCAGTAAACAGCGCACCCCAAGTCGTGTCCACGCCCGTTAACACATTAATGCCTAACGCCGCGCCACTTACGTTGCCAAAGTTAAACGCCACAGCTCCAAGCGCAAGGAGAATACCGACACCATAACCCATACCCGGCGCCACTTTGTTCGCAATGTCTTGGATTCGCATGCCAGAAACGCCCACAATGCGCCACAAGTTCATCACGATACCAAACGTGATAAAGATCGAAGCCAATACTGGAAACGCCATGTCGACTTTGTAGATGTTCGTGAAGACAGCAGTTTGAGTCAAAAAGCCTGGGCCAACAGAGGTCGTCGCCATCAAAAACGCGACACTTAGCATGGCTTTCTTTTGCCAACTGGTTTCTGTTACAGGAGCTGAAATGGAAGAGGTGCTGATAGTGCTTTGTGTAGTCATGCCAAGTCTCAAATTTGTTGTCTTTCTATTATTAGAAAAAAAGAAAGACAACTGACCGAGATCAGCTGAACTTAGAGAGATATCTCTTTTCAAAACAAACGATTACACGTTGTAGCCGTTCATTGGGCGCATATACTAAGAGCAACGAATGTGACTGTCAACACACAATTGCATAAATATTATTTATTGCGACTCACCTACCCATGATTCAGGTATAAAAAAGGATGGCACGTTGCCATCCTCTCTCAAATCTAAGCTTCGTTTTAACTAGCGTAAACCATGCAGAAACTCAGCGCGGGTGGCTGGGTTGCTCTTAAAAATACCACCCAATGCTGTGGTTGTCGTTTCGCTGGTTGCATCCATAACACCACGTGATTTCACGCAGTAATGCGTCGCGTCGATAGTCACGGCCACATCGTCAGACTCAAGCAATGTTTGCAAAGCAACTAGGATTTGCTGTGTCATACGCTCTTGAACTTGAGGGCGCTGCGCGAAAAAACGGACAATACGGTTGATCTTAGACAGGCCAATGATTTTACCACGAGGGATATACGCAACGGCCGCTTTGCCGTCGATCGTGACAAGATGGTGTTCACACGTGCTGGTTACGGTGATGTCTTTCACGCGAACCATTTCACTTACGTTCATCTTGTTTTCAATAACCGTGATTTTTGGGAAGTTGGAGTAATCCAAACCAGAGAAAATCTCGTCCACGTACATTTTTGCAATGCGATGTGGCGTCTCTTCTAGGCTGTCATCCGTAAGGTCGAGTTGAAGCAGGGTTAGGATCTCACGCATGTGGTGCTCGATCTTTTCTTTCTTCTCTTCACGGCTCACGGCATTAGGACGCATTGGTGTTTCTAAACCGCGTTGCTCTAGCGCTTCTTTTACTAACTTCGCTGACTCGCTAAGACCTGACATTCCACTTCCTCTTTTGTAACTACCACTCTCGGTGTGAAATACAATTGCAGTGTTTTCATCCCGTTAGCGTCTAAGTTGCTCAGTTAGATGTTCATATCGCCAAGGCACATAACAAGAATACACTGAGCCGTTTTCTTTAGTTCCGATAGGCGTTTACCCCTTTCGGATGGGTGACAAGGATACTCGGATTTTTGAATAATTACACCCATATTTTATAGGTGGACATTCTTACCAAGTCCGATTTTATGGTAGAGTTGCCACAAAACAAAAGAACATAGGATTATCTCAATGGGCTGCTGCGACGCACCTGGCTTGATGCCAATTGAAGAAGCGATGGACAAAATGTTATCGCGCATCAAACCTATCCAAACGACACTTTCTCTTCCTCTTGCTGATGCTCTGGGTTTTGTACTGGCCGAAGACGTTTTATCGCCAATTCACGTACCGCCTTTTGACAACTCAGCAATGGACGGTTATGCAATCCGTATTCAAGATTTAGAAGCGTCGACTGTATTGCCGATGGTGGGCAAATCCTTTGCGGGCCAACCTTTTGAAGGTGAATGGCCAACAGGCACTTGTGTTCGAATCATGACTGGCGCGAAAATTCCGGAAGGTTGCGATGCCGTTATCATGCAAGAAAACACGACCGTGACCGAAGCGGGTATCCAGTTCAACCAAACGGATGTGAAACCTCAAAATAACATCCGCCCAACTGGTGACGACATCAAGCAAGGCGATATCGTATTAGCAAAAGGCGCGCGCCTAACACCACGCGATATTCCAATGATTGCTTCTCTTGGCGTAAGCCATGTCACTGTTGTACGTAAACCGAAGGTGGCGTTTTTCTCGACAGGTGATGAACTTAAACCATTAGGTGAGCCACTCGAAGCAGGTCAAATCTACGACAGCAACCGTTACGGCATTAAACCGCTTATCGAAAACTTTGGCTGTGAAGCGATTGATCTTGGCATTATCCCTGACTGCCCAGAAACATTAAAAGCAACGTTTGAAAAAGCACAAACGCTCGCGGATGTGGTTGTCACCTCTGGCGGCGTCAGTGTGGGCGAAGCAGACTACACCAAGGACATTCTTGAACAACTTGGGGAAATCGGTTTTTGGAAACTGGCAATCAAGCCGGGTAAACCTTTCGCATTTGGTAAGTTAAGTACAGCTTGGTTCTGTGGTCTACCAGGTAACCCTGTATCTGCTGTGCTAACCATGTACGTACTTGTTCAACCAATGTTGGCGAAATTAGCTGGCCATACTGAATGGAAAGCACCTGAGTCTATCCCTGCTACGACAAAAACTGCATTTAAGAAAGCGCCGGGCCGCACGGACTACCAACGTGGCATCTACACGCTAGAAGATGGCAAATTTGTCGTTGAAACCACTGGCAACCAAAGTTCTGGTGCCTTCCGCTCAATGAGTTTGGCAAACTGCTTTGTGGTGTTGGAACGAGAGCGTGGCCGCGTGGAAGTTGGCGAAACAGTTCAAATCCAACTGTTTAACTCAACGTTATACTAGGAACGTGCCGTGGATATTCTTTCCGATCATGAGATGCTGCGCTATAACCGCCAGATCATTCTTCGCCAGTTCGATTTCGAAGGGCAAGAAGCGCTCAAACAAAGCTCCGTGCTTATTTTGGGTGCGGGCGGTTTAGGCTGTGCTTCTAGCCAATACCTCGCCACAGCAGGTGTCGGCCGTATTACGCTCATCGATGACGACATTGTAGAGCTCTCTAATTTGCAGCGCCAAGTATTACACCACGACACAGATATCGGCCGCAAAAAAGTGGATTCTGCCGCCGATGCGCTACGAGAACTTAACCCTCACGTCGAGGTAAACACCGTTGCCAAACGTCTCGATGATGCTCAACTTCGAGCTTTGATTGAACAACACACTGTGGTAGTTGATGCGTCTGATAACGTTGATACTCGTAACCAACTGAACCGCCTCTGCTTTGCAACGAAAACCCCGCTTATCTCTGGTGCGGCAATTCGTATGGAAGGTCAAGTGAGCGTGTTTACGTACGACGATCCAACTCAACCTTGTTACCAGTGTTTGAGTGCACTATTTGGTAGCGGTGCACTAAGCTGCGTTGAAGCTGGTGTAATGGCACCAGTGGTCGGGATTGTGGGTGCTGTACAAGCGATGGAAACCATCAAGGTGATCGCAAATTACGGCCAGCCAAAGAAAGGGAAAATCCTTATTCTCGATGCGCTCAGCATGTCGTGGCGAGAAATGAACTTGATGAAAATGCCGACCTGCCCTGTTTGTGGTTAAGTGGCGCAAACTTCACCATAGTAAAGAGTTCTCAAAAAGCCCAACACAACGTTGGGCTTTTTCTTATTCTGAGATTCAAAATTAAAACCTCGAACTTCTAGTTGTCAATGTCCATCAAAAACAGCTACTTAAGAATTGGCACGCTCCTTTCATTGCATATAAAACAATTCAATGAGAGGGCGAATCATGAAAAGGACATCACTAATACTCGGCTCACTGTTCGTAAGCGCTTATGCGAATGCGGCGCCTTTCGACACTTGTCCGAGCAAAGCGTATTTATTCCAATCGACCCCCGTTCAAGTTTATGGCGTCAATCTGGTTACGGGTTCCACCACTTTATTAGCTGATGATGTGGGTTTGGCATCAGGGATCAATGCCGTCGGGTTCGACTTCACCGACAGATACATTTACGGCTACGATACCACCAACTTGAAAATCGTCCGTTTAGGGAAAGACTTTCAAGCAGAAACACTGAATGTCGCTGGTTTGCCTAGCCATACGTTTTTTGTTGGAGATGTTTATAATCACGTTTACTACTTATATCGAAAAGGCAAAGGATTATTTTCCATTGATTTATCACCATTAGATACCAATCCAAATGCGACGCTAACACTTACACAAATTACCGCGACCGCAAACGTAAACTTGACGGATTTTGCCTTTCATCCAGGCGACGGTTCGCTTTACGGAATCGACAACAACTCCGGCATTCTCTACAAATTCAATACTGCAAATGGCCAAGCCACTATGATTGGAGATACGGGCGAAACCGGTACCTTTGGTGCAGGCTATTTTGACGTCAACGGCAATTACTATGTTTCCCGCAATCAAGACGGAAAAATCTACCGTATTAATTTGTCAGCGGACAACGCTTCAAACATCAACGCTGGCATTGTCCCAGCGGTTGAGTTTGTCTCGAACGGCCCGAGTTCAAGCCAAAATGACGGTGCACGCTGCGCCAACGCGCCAGTTATTGATGAAGATGACCCAATCGATTTTGGCGATGCTCCAGATAGTTACCACACGCTTCTTTCCTCAAACGGTCCACGACACGAAATCGATGGTGTGACATGGCTTGGTTTCATTGCGCCTGATGGCGATTCAGATGGACAAATCGCACCTTCTGGCGACAACAAAGTTGGTACCGCAGACGAAGATGGTGTTGGCTTTGTTGCCGCACTCGATCCAGGTTTGAGTTCACTGGTGAATGTGACAGCGTCTACTTCTGGCTACTTATCCGCTTGGTTTGACTGGAACCGCGACGGTGATTTCGCAGATGAAGGTGAACAAGTATTTACAGACCAGTTACTCGCAACAGGAAACAACACACTTCCATTTATCGTCTCTGAATTGGCAACCGCAGGACCAAGTTGGAGCCGATTCCGCTTTAGTCAACAAACGGGGCTCAAATACGATGGCGGCTCAACCTCCGGCGAAGTGGAAGATCATCCAATCACTATCACCGAAAATGGCGTATCTGTTCAGCATTTCCCAAGTGCAGAAGGCTACGCAACGGTAGCGTTTGAGGATAACTGGCCATACACCGCAGACTACGACATGAACGACGTCGTCATTCAGTTCCGAATCACAGAAACGCGTATGGAAGGTGTGGTCGAGAACATTCAAATCACCGGTGACCTCGCCGCTTACGGTGCAGGATACAAAAATGGCTTTGCTATTCGTTTACCGGGCATAGCAAAAGCAAGCATCGAGAATGGCTTAACTACCCTGTCGTTTAACGGCGTTCAACAAGCAAGCAATGGATTGGAAACTATCTCGGAAGAGGCCATTTTCATCATCAGCGATGATCTCAGCCAATACACGCAAAGCAATTGTACCTACTTCCGAACTCAATCAGGATGTGATGACAACGTTGCTTTCTCTTTTACGTTGACGGTTTACTTTAAGGAAGGCTCCGACCGCTCTGGCTTACAAGCCATGCCTTACGACCCATTTATCTTTGCAACACCAAACACTTACCACGGTGACGGTATTACCTTCCAACCAGGCCGAAAATGGGAAGTACACCTACCGGATCAAGCGCCAACCGAACAGTTTGATGATGCCAATTTGTACGGACTCGGTGTTGATGCAAGTGATCCTGTACAAGGTACGTACTTCAAAACCAGCAACAACCTACCTTGGGCTCTGCTGATTGTTGAGGACTGGGAGTGGCCATTGGAAAACGTAGACTTGGTCGACGCGTATCCACAATTTGCCACTTACGCTGAATCAGTCGGCAGTCAAAATGCTAACTGGCATGCCTCACCAAAAGCAAACAAATGCTACATTCCATAGGAGACCACATTATGAAAAATTTAATCACAATCATCATGGGATTAGCGTTAACAGCCTGCGGCGGTGGAGGTGGCGGCGGTGATAAAAGCGGTGACAGCTCAACGCCTCCACCAACTCAGACCACCATCGTGGTCGAAGAACCAAGCATGCAAACGCTGAACGTACCAGATGGCTACGACTACGATCCGATCGTCGCTCGTGCTCTATCTGTTGACATTAGTGGTTACTCTTCACAACGCGCGCACCTTAGTGTCTATAAAGAGTATCAAGCGATGACTTCAGGTACCTACCAAGCGAAATACGCAAGCAAAGTAGCTTCTGAAGCACTCATCAACGGAAAAGCCGAAATGAATTTTCCGGTCTCCGATAGCCAAGGAAATCTATTAGTCGAAGTTTGGTTTTATGACGGTTCAGACCCCGTGCAGCACGTGATATCAGCAGAAGATTCATCTTGGCGCCTGTAAGCATTAATGTCATGAATAGCAAACAAACCTAAACCTCTTAGAGATGTTAAATATCAGCAAAAATCGCATCGTTCTTTGAACATGCGATTTTTTTATTGTAAAACAATAGGCTTACGCTAGCCTAAACGGGTGGAACTCAACTTGGATAACCCCAAAACTTACATTTTGGTCTTCATCGGTTCGATTGCTCTGCTCCTTTTACTTTTGTGGGGCTCACCCACCAGCGAAAAAACCTTATCAGCAACCGTCATCAGCAACACTTTGACTCAGTCTTTAGACGGGCAACGACGTTACCTGACGATAGACGCTCCTGATATCGAACAACAACGCGTCGCCGTTCCGATAACAACTGACTGTGCGATCGGTTCGACAGCCACATTTAGGCAAGCGACAAGCTCAACTTTTGAACCATCACTTTCATTCGTCAGCTGTAACTAGAATAGTGGTCACTCCCACGACAAGAAGGATTTAGCAATGCAAGCATTGATCAGTGCAAAAGAACTCCATGCCCTACTTGACCAACAAAATGTAAAGCTTTTAGACGCAAGCATTAGCTTTCAAATTCCTTCTGAAAGCAAAAAAATCACCGATAAATGGATTCCAAACACTTACCGTTTTGATTACGACAATGACTTTTGTCTGCCTGATACCTCTTTGCCGCACATGATGCCAACCGAAGCCGGATTTAATGTAAGCGCACAAAAGCTTGGGCTAAATAACGAAGACTTGATCATCGTTTATGACAACTCAGGTACACTTGCTTCACCACGCGCATGGTGGATGCTCAAAGCGATGGGACACGAGAGCGTCAAAGTACTTAATGGTGGACTTCCAGCTTGGATAGAAGCGGGATTGCCCGTCGTAGATTCGCTAGCAAAACCTGAACAATTAGGAAATTTTGCGGGAAAATTAAATAAAAATGCATTTTTGGACGCAAATGCAGTATTAGAGTACTCAAACAATTGCAGTGCGCATATTGTTGATGCTCGCTCACGAGCGCGCTTTTTTGGTGAAGTGCCTGAGCCAAGAGAAGGATTGCGCAGTGGCCATATTCCAAACTCGTTGTGCCTGCCTTTTCAAGAACTGCTGGATAACGGTTACATCAAACCGAACTCAGAATTGAAACAAGCATTTAGCGAACTGTCGCTATATAATGACAATTCAATCATTTTCAGCTGTGGCTCAGGTGTGACTGCCTGTATTTTATTGTTGGCAGCTCATCAACTAGGCTTACGCAACTTATCTGTTTATGACGGTTCATGGACAGAATGGGGTGCAGACTGCTCACTGCCAATTACGCGTTAAGCTAGGGGTTATCAAAACAACATGGTCGGATTAAAGAAGAACATTTGGACTCTTTACATGATGCTGCTCACCGTCAGTATCGTGACATTTTCGCTATTCGGCTATTACCACTACCAAGCAACGTTAGACAAATACAAAGACAAACAGCTCCTACAATTGGAGCTGTTTGCTTCCTCCGTTGAATCACTTTTAAAAGGGCAAGAATCGCTGCTAGAAGTCGTTGGTCATCAACTGGTGGAACAAAATAGCTTCACTCGTACCGCGGCCATTCAAACTCGCCCAATGTTAGATAAACTTCTCAACATTCATCCGGCGATCATCGGTTTTGGCTTGACCAATCCCAACGGCGACTATATTTCCGTTAGCTCGAACTTGATTTTGGAAAAGCTACACAATCTCAAGCAAGATCCGCTGACCAGAGAGACCTTCCTTGAAGCGTTGAACTCCGATCGCATGGTGATCGGCAGAACCTACTTTATGGAAGCGCAAGATTCGTTAGTTATTCCCATTCGTAAAGCGATTCCAGATAAAAATGGCGTAGTACAAGCGGTAATGACCGCTGGCTTTAACATGAATACGTCGTCAGTGTTTCGTAACGATATTCATGCTAATGAACACAATCGCGTGTCCCTCATTAGAAACGACGGCTACCTTACGTTTAGCTCATCTGAAGACACCACGATCAAGGACTATCAAAAGCCCGCCGATGATTTAAATAAACAAGCCTTATTGGATCAAATCCAGCAAGACTACGGCTGGGATACCGACCAAGTAAAACAGCTAACCCGAGCAATCAATGTCGTCGTCGACACCCAACGTTTGAATGAATTAATCACACTCAAATACCTTCCTGATTATGGGTTATGGGCGGCGTCGTCGACCGATTTGGGCTTCATCAAGCGCGGCTTTTACAGCCAATTTGCGTTTTACTGCATCGTCTTTCTGATCGTTCAAGCAGCGTTTTATGCGCTGTTTCGCTCAATCGCTAACAATGAACACGAAACCAAAGAGCGTTTGCTTTACCAAGCTTGTCATGATCATCTAACTCGCCTACCTAATCGCGAGTATTTACGTTCCAACATTCAACGTTGGATGTGTGGCAGCAGTAACCCGTTCACCTTAATGTTCATTGATATCGATAACTTCAAATCGGTCAATGACACACACGGCCACGAATTTGGTGACGAAGTTCTAAAACAGATCTCGACTCGCCTTAACCACTTTTCGCGCGAAGGTCGTTTGATCGTCCGTGAGGCAAGCGACGAGTTCATCTTTATCGTTAATCGAACTGATGAAGAGACCATCAAAGATCTAGCAAGCGAGCTGATTCAAACGCTTTCCAAACCATATAACGTTAACGATAACCAGTTCCTGCTCAGTTGCAGCATTGGGATTGCGTTCTACCCAATGCACGGCGACAACTTAGACGCGCTGCTGCTTTCTGCAGATATCGCCATGTATCAAGCGAAGAAACAGCGTAATGCGTACAGTCTGTTTAATCAGGAGATGCAAGCAAGTCATCTGCACAAGATGAAAGTCGAGCAACGTCTGAGGCTTGCGATTGAGAAGCAAACGCTGTTTATGGCTTATCAACCGCAGTTAAACATTAATGGCGAGATTTATGGTGTTGAGGCGCTTGTTCGTTGGGAAGACGAGGAACTGGGCAAAGTGCCACCTAACGAATTTGTTCCTGTCGCTGAAAGCTCTGGTTTGATGGTGCGATTGGGTGAGTTGATCATCGAAAAGAGCCTTGAAGATATGGGCTTACTGACAACCCACCTTGCCACTCCAATTCAGATGTCGATCAATATTTCCGTCAAGCAGTTCCTGCACGCCAAATTTATAGAGCGCTTGATGGCGGCGATGGACAAATACCATCTTGATTGCAATAGAATCACGTTAGAAATTACCGAGAACTTGTTTATCGAAGATCTAGAAAAGTTCTCTCCGACTTGCGAGCGCTTGCACGCTTTGGGCTTTAAGATTTCATTGGATGATTTCGGAACGGGCTATTCGTCACTAAGCATGTTGAGAACATTGCCGATTGATGAAGTTAAAATTGACAAGAGCTTTGTCGACAATATTGAGCACGATAAAAAAGCGCTGAATATGGTGAAAAACATCATCGCTATTGGCAAAAACTTCGAAATGAAAGTCTTAGCTGAAGGGGTCGAAACGCAACGCCAACGCGACCAATTAGAAGCGTGTGGCTGTGATTTGATTCAAGGTTATTTCTACTCCAAGCCACTCTCTTTTGACCAACTTGTTAGCTTTGTGAAAGACAATAAAGAAGAAAAAGCCATCATAGATTAACGATGGCTTTAGTGATGTCGGTTTTAAACCACGATTTCCGTTTATTTCTGCATTTCTTGGTACATCACCTCAACAAGCTCGCCTTTCGGGTCGCCCGACAATTCCCAAGTAAAAATGCCACCTAAGTTCGCCTGTTTCGCCCAATTTGCTTTGGCTTTGATCGAGCGTTGATCTTCGTAAGAGATAAAAACTTTCTTTTCAGGATTCCACAAGTACGGCGCTTGGGATTGCTCATCATAGTTGTACTCGTAGCCCTGCTTCGCTCCATAGTTCGTCACTAAATCCCAGAACATGAAATAGCCGTTCTCACCCGTCCCAAACTGAGCTCCTTGCTCGGATACGAGATCTTGCGTTGGTAAGCCACCCGAAAAATCTTTAGTACCTTGCCAGCCACGCCCATAAAATGCAGCGCCAATCACCAGTTTTTCACTTGGAATACCCAGCTCGATCATCTGGTTGATGAACACGTCTGCGCCCATGCCCCACCAGCTTCGCTCTGTCGCGTGCAAGTTGGTAGTATGGCCAGTTTGTTGCCCCCACCCACCAAGAAAGTCATACGTCATCGCAAACATGTTGGTTAGGTACGGTTCTGCTGCTTTCCAATCGATACCTGCCGCTTTTGGACCAACGCCTACCGCCGTAGAAAGCTCGTATTCACGTTTGGTTTGATTTGTGAGTTCATCTAACTCTGCACGCATGGTTTTCACCAAGTAGGTAAACGCCTCACGCTCAGACGCTTTTTGTTCATCAGAAAGCTTGGTATCTGGGTTCCAAGGCGACGTTGTTAAACCGCCACCGCCTGGGTATTCCCAATCCAAATCAATGCCATCAAAGAAATCATATTGAGCAATCAACTCAACGGCACTTTTTGAGAATTGATCCATCGCTTGTTTGTTTTTCGCCATAGCATGGAACGGTTCGGACATTGTCCAACCACCAAAAGAAGGAAGAATTTTGAGATCAGGATGTTGTTTCTTCATTTCGGCAAGTTGAGCGAAGTGACCTTTGTATGGCACCTTAACTGAGACAGCGCCAAAGTTCTTTTCCAGTGCCGCTTCGGTATCGACAATGATCGCCGTATAGGGATCTTTTCCTTCGCATTGTTTAGCTACTAGGTTTTGCACCGTTTCAGAGGCACCGGTATGAGGACCGCACATACTGAGAAACGCGTAAATCACATGTGTCAGTTTATCGGCGGGAATATCTTTCACCGTGTATGGGTTTTCTGCATTCGCGTACTGCCAATCCGCAAAGTAACCCGCTACGACTTTTTGCTCGGCGTGCGCCGCACCAGTTATCCCCATAATTAGTGCAGCAAGAAGTGTCTTTTTCATTGTTTTCTCCAGAGTAGGTGTACAAATTTAAAGCTACTCCTAGAGAATATTTTTAACTTGAAAACGAAATCAGGCTGCGAGTCATTTATAAATCCTCGCAGCCTGATTACATAAGTTGCATATTATTTGTGCTAACTCTCAGATGCCGCGTTGCCGTGCATCTGCTCATCCAAGTTCAATACTGTCAAAGCGTTGCTTACACTGGTAGCAATCACGTCGATTGCACCGGTACGTAACGCGCCAAGTAATGCAAGCGGTTTACTGTTTTCAGCAGCGATAGCAATCACTTCTGCGATTGGCCGAAACTCTTCAATTCCAAGGCCAATGACACGGTCACTCATTACGGTGTTGGCAACGTTACCGTGAATATCAAAGAAGTCATAACCTGCAAAGTCCCCTACTACACCTTGTTTTAGTCGGGATTGAACCACTTCATCTGGTGTAAACCACCCTAGATCGACCATGTAGCTGTTTTCGCTCATATCACCAATACCGACTAAAGCGACATCGGCTTTACGTGCCAAATCGAGCGTTTGTTTGACGGTTGCATTTTGCATGAACGCCATTTTTTGCTCGCGGTTTTCTGCATAAGCCGGCGCGTAAAGCGTTTCGGACGTTCCGCCGTACTTTTTAGCTAACTGACGACAAATGTGGTCAGCATTGTACATACCACCACGCGGGTGAATACCGCCGATACCACACACAAATTTGCAGTCTCGTGGGGTGATCACCCCAATATGATGAGCAACAGAAGAGACGTTACGCCCTTGTCCAACGGTCACCACCATGCCGTTTTTAAGCGTACTGGTGAGATAATTGGATACTAATCCCGACACCTGCAGTCGCTGCGCTTCTTCATTCGGCTGGTCAAGAGCGACAAGCGCGCGCTTTACGCCAAATCGCTCGATCAAACGTTGCTCAATCTTGGCGCTGAATACCGGGTGATATTTAACGGTGATTTCAACGATGCCTTCATCACGCGCTTGTTTGAGCATTCGCCCTACCTTCGCGCGTGAAATGGCAAATTTTCTCGATATCTCTTCCTGAGTCGCACCGTCCTGATAGTAGGCAACGGAGATCTCTGTCAACAAATCCGTGTTTTCAATGGAAATATCTTGGTTAGAACTGCTCATGTTTACTCTCGTCGTTTAAGAGGCCCGACATTGTATGCAATAAGTGAGCATCTGCTCATTGACTTAGCATATGTTCTCCATCAATTTAAATGCAACATTTGCTCACTGCAATAACATTTTCTCAGTACGGTTTTTTGCTATTTCTAACAACGCTCAAGCATTGAGCAATAAGGGCAAACGTTTATTTGGGTTAACCGCTAAACACACAGTAAAAAAACGTTGATGAAGTTCACTATAAGTCGATTTCACCGATTGACTTTCGGCATAGATAGGATAAATATGAACACATCATTTACTCAGCTATCGATCAAATGTTCATAGCATTTGTTCGGTAACGAAATTTTCCGTAGTTGGCTGAGCAGATGTCTCATTAAACGCGATGAGACGATTAGCTAACTCGCTTGCAAATGCACAAGCTGTGGCAACAAAAACCACGCTTAAGCCCATTTATATAGGATGATCGATTATGAGCAACAAGTTAGAGCAACTTCGTAAACTAACGACTGTAGTAGCAGACACTGGTGAAATTGATGCAATCAAAAAGTACCAGCCAGAAGACGCAACAACTAACCCTTCTCTTATCCTAAAAGCAGCTCAAATCGCAGAGTACGCACCTCTAATCGATGCTTCAATCGAATACGCTAAAGCACAGAGCAACGATAAAGCTCAACAAGTTCAAGACACTTGTGACATGCTTGCAGTAAACATCGGTAAAGAAATCCTAAAAACTATCCCAGGTCGTATCTCTACAGAAGTTGATGCTCGCCTATCTTACGATATGGAAGGCAGCGTAGCGAAAGCACGCCAACTAGTGAAAATGTACAACGATGCTGGCATCACTAACGACCGCATCCTTATCAAACTGGCGTCTACTTGGGAAGGTATCCGCGCAGCTGAAATCCTAGAGAAAGAAGGCATCAACTGTAACCTGACTCTTCTATTCTCATTCGCTCAAGCGCGTGCTTGTGCAGAAGCGGGCGTATTCCTAATCTCTCCATTCGTTGGCCGTATTATGGACTGGTACAAAGCGAAAGAAGGCCGCGACTTTGAAGCATCAGAAGATCCAGGCGTACTGTCTGTAACTAAGATCTACAACTACTACAAAGAGTACGGCTACAAAACGGTAGTAATGGGCGCAAGCTTCCGTAACATCGGTGAGATCCTAGAACTTGCTGGTTGTGACCGTCTAACTATCGCTCCTGCTCTACTTGCAGAACTAGAAGCTGCAGAAGGTGAAGTGGTTGAGAAGCTAGTTGATTCTAAAGGCGCAGCTGAGCGTCCAGCACCAATGACTCACGCTGAGTTCCTATGGGAACACAACCAAGACCCAATGGCTGTTGAGAAACTGGCAGAAGGCATCCGCAACTTCGCAGTTGACCAAGGCAAACTAGAAGCGATGATCGAAGCTAAGCTTTAATTGCTTACCAAGAGCGAGTAGCCCGTCTACTCGCTTTTAGCATCAACGCTCATTCAAGATTTTCTATTTGAACTTGTTTAGACGAGTTCCCTCTATTTAAACACTTATCGAGAAGTAATCACTATGGATCGTAAATACCTAGCAAATGCAATCCGTGCGCTAAGCATGGACGGTGTTCAACAAGCTAACTCTGGCCACCCAGGCGCACCTATGGGTATGGCTGATATCGCTGAAGTTCTTTGGCGTTCTCACCTAAACCACAACCCATCAAACCCTGAATGGGCAGACCGCGACCGTTTCGTACTTTCAAACGGCCACGGCTCAATGCTAATTTACTCTCTACTGCACTTGAGCGGTTACGAGCTATCTATCGATGATCTGAAAAACTTCCGTCAGCTTCACTCTAAGACTCCAGGTCACCCAGAGTACGGCTACGCTCCTGGTATCGAGACAACAACGGGCCCTCTAGGTCAAGGCATCACCAACGCTGTTGGTATGGCAATGGCTGAGAAAGCGCTAGCAGCGCAATTCAACAAAGAAGGCCACGACATCGTTGACCACTTCACTTACGTGTTCATGGGCGACGGCTGTCTAATGGAAGGTATCTCGCACGAGGCTTGCTCTCTTGCTGGTACGCTAGGCCTAGGCAAACTGATCGCATTCTGGGATGACAACGGCATCTCTATCGACGGTCACGTTGAAGGTTGGTTCTCTGACGATACACCTAAGCGTTTCGAAGCTTACGGTTGGCACGTAATCCCAGCAGTAGACGGTCACGATGCTGACGCAATCAACGCAGCGATTGAAGCTGCAAAAGCGGATCCTCGCCCTACTCTAATCTGTACTAAGACTATCATCGGTTTTGGTTCACCAAACAAATCTGGTTCACACGACTGTCACGGTGCACCACTAGGCGCTGAAGAAATTGCAGCGACACGTAAAGAACTAGGTTGGGAGCACGGTCCTTTTGAAATTCCGCAGGAAGTCTACGCAGAATGGTCAGCGAAAGAAACAGGCGCAGCTAAGGAAGCAGCGTGGAACGAGAAATTTGCAGCTTATGAAGCAGCGTACCCTGAGCTGGCAGCTGAATTTAAACGCCGCGTAAACGGTGAACTTCCAGCTGAGTGGGAAGAGAAAGCAAGCCAAATCATTGCGGATCTTCAAGCAAACCCAGCAAACATTGCGTCACGTAAAGCATCTCAAAACGCTCTAGAGGCATTTGGTGCTCTACTACCTGAGTTCATGGGCGGCTCTGCTGACCTAGCGCCTTCTAACCTAACCATGTGGTCTGGTTCTAAGTCTCTAGAAGCGAACGACTTCTCTGGTAACTACATCCACTACGGTGTACGTGAATTTGGTATGACTGCTATCATGAACGGTATCGCACTACACGGCGGTTTCGTTCCTTACGGCGCAACATTCCTAATGTTCATGGAATACGCTCGCAACGCAATGCGTATGGCCGCTCTGATGAAAATTCAGAACATCCAAGTGTACACTCACGACTCTATCGGTCTTGGCGAAGATGGCCCAACTCACCAACCAGTTGAACAAATCGCGTCTCTACGTTTGACTCCAAACATGAACACATGGCGTCCATGTGACCAAGTTGAGTCTGCTGTAGCATGGAAACTAGCGATTGAACGTAAAGATGCACCAACAGCACTTATCTTCTCTCGTCAAAACCTAGCGCAACAACCACGCAGCGCTGAGCAAGTTGCAGACATCGCGAAAGGTGGCTACATCCTGAAAGACAGCGATGGCAAACCTGAGCTAATCCTAATCGCAACAGGTTCTGAAGTTGAGCTAGCAGTGAAAGCCGCTGAACAACTAACAGCAGAAGGTAAGAAAGTACGCGTTGTTTCAATGCCATCAACAGATGCATTCGACAAACAAGACGCAGCTTACCGTGAAGCAGTTCTACCATCAGACGTAACAGCACGTATCGCTATTGAAGCGGGCATCGCAGACTTCTGGTACAAGTACGTTGGTTTCGACGGTCGCATCATCGGTATGACAACATTCGGTGAATCTGCGCCAGCTGACCAGTTGTTCGAAATGTTTGGTTTCACTGTAGAAAACGTAGTGAACACAGCAAAAGAACTACTAGCGTAATTGCGTTAAAAGATAATCAGTTTTCTCTATTGCGAATTTGAAAACTGAAAAGCCCCGCCAGAAATGGCGGGGCTTTATTTTATCTCGAATTTGTTTGAGATATTTGGCGTCGCTAAAAGGCAGCTTTACGACTGCTTATCTTCAAATCGAATCGCAAGCTGATAGAAATCTTGTACTTGTTCTTTCAACTGACGGCTGTTTTGCTCAACAGAATGCGTAGCTGCTAAGTTTTGCTCTGCGGTCGACGCAATAGAATGAATGTGCTGGTTTACATCGCTAGATAGCTTTAACTGGTTATTCGCCGCTTCTGCCACATCAACCATCAAACCACTCATGCTTTGCATCATCTGTTCAACTTCAGACAAACGCAGCGCGCTTTGCTCAGCAACTTGAGAACAGGCATCGGTTTGCTCTTTGTTTGCCAAAATATCTTTCTGCCAACCTTCTATCGTCGAAAGCATAGCAGAGATAGACGCTTGAATTTGCTCCGTCGCATTCGACGTACGTCCAGACAGTGCGCGAACTTCATCAGCAACAACAGCAAAACCACGACCTTGCTCACCTGCCCTTGCTGCTTCGATCGCCGCGTTCAGCGCCAGCAAGTTGGTCTGCTCTGCAATACCACCGATTTCAACCATCAAATGATTCACTTTCTGTGCCTGATCGCTCAGTTGATAAGTCGTTTCCGTTGCTTTTTCAGCTTGAAGACTCAATTGAGCTAGGTTGGTATGCGTTTGATCGATCGTCTCTTTGGCCATCATGCATGACTTCAAGGTGTCATCAATCAGCATATGGGCATCGTTAGTGCTTGAAGATACCGAGTTCGCTGAAGATTCCACTTCTTGCGTCGCATCTCGCACGCGTCGAATATCACTGTTTTGTTGGTTCAACGCGGCTGAAACCTCGGCCGTTGTTTGACTGAGTTCTTCAGCGCAATTTTGCAGTGGTAGCGCCGAGTCGGTCATTCTTCCCAATACGGTTCGAATCCTTGCAGACAACATTTTGATATGGAAATCAGCAATCGAAAATGCGCTATTGCCTGAATAGATCAAACGGCTCACGCTGTCATACTGTTTTTGCAGCTTTTTGAGCTGTTGCGGCGTGTCAATCAACTCTTGGCGGAACAATAACGCTAAAACGCTCGCTGGTAATGCACTTGCAAGCCAAGCAAGCGGACCTTCAACAGATAGTGCGTACGCTGCGGCAGGTGCAGTTAATGCACCAAGTAGGATCGCATAGCGAACCGTTTCGTTAATTTTTAACGACCAGGTTCTACCCGCTTTCTCGGCGGCTAGCATCCCCTTGTAAGCTTTTGCTGCAATATCCACCCATTCACGCTTGGGCTTAACGCGTACAGATTGATAACCGACAACTTGGTTTTTTTCATAGATAGGCGTTACGTAGGCATCTACCCAGTAATAACCGCCAGATTTGGTGCTGTTTTTAACCATACCTCGCCACGCTTTGCCTTCTTTAAGGCGTGCCCACATATCACCAAAAGCGGCTTTAGGCATGTCACTATGACGGACGATATTATGATTCTGACCGACTAACTCCTCGTGCGTGTATTCTGCAACGCGACAAAATGCGTCATTACAATAAGTAATAACGCCTTTTAAGTTAGTGGTCGAAACGAGTTCTTCAAGTTCTCCGACGAGAGTTTCTTGAGCTTTCTGAGAAAAATTGGCTGACATAGACGATACTTCTATAATTTTTATTAGTTTTCGGCGAGATGTATACAGGATTATTGTTTTTATTACAAAATGTTAGATAAAAAGTATTATCAATACGACATTTTTAGTGTGGGAATTATCATCACTGGCAGAAATTTGCGCGTTACCAGTCAAAATTTGAGCTAATAAACAAAAAACTCAGCATTCAGATGCTGAGTTTTTCTGTGACAGATTGAAAGTTAGGCTATTTGGGATTCTGTTTTGTTATCCGTTTTCATCGCAAAGATCACAATCACGAGCAATACGAACGGAAGAACGTACAAGTTCAGGTTTTGCCAACCGACTGTCGATTCAAGCCAGCCGGAAAGTAAGGCAGTAATGGTGACACAGCTGAACACGAAGAACTCATTAAACGCCTGCGCTTTGCTGCGGTTTTTCGCTTCGTAACTTTGGCTAAACAGCCCCGTTGCAGCGATAAACATGAAGTTCCAACCTACGCCCAACAAAACTAAGGCAAGGCTAAAGTGCCAAATGGACACACCATGAATGTTAATCCCTATACAAGCAATAAACAGCACACCTCCCGCTAGGATCATTTTCTTTGCGCCGAACTGCTCAATTAATCGACCAGTAATAAAGGCCGGAGCGAACATGCCGAGCACGTGCCACTCAATCACACCTGCGGCTTTGTCGAAGTCGAAACCACAACCAATCATCGCCAAAGGCGTCGCTGTCATTAGAATATTCATCACCGCATAAGCCACCATTGCCGCTAACACCGCAATCATAAAGTTCGGGCGTCTTATGATGTCACTAATAGTATCGGCTTTAACATGCGATAGCTGAGTATGCGCTGGCGGGAACCGAATCGTTTGAAGCAATACAAGCGCGGTGATGTAGAGAACAATCAGGACAGAAAAAGCACTCGTATATAAACCATCGTCTGACCATTGTTGCGAATACACCGCTAAATTCGGACCGAGAATAGCCGCTAATACCCCACCCGCCATAGATATTGAAATTGCTCGGTGTCTTGCCGATTCTTCACACACTTCTATTGCAGCAAAACGATAGAGCGTGCCAAAACCGATTCCGACACCGAGCAAAAACGTAGAAAAACAGAATAGATAAAAAGTTTGTTGGCTTAACGCGTACGTCGCCAAACTTGCGCCCACGATGCCGATGAGGTTACCTAGGCTAAAGCCCAAACGACGACCGAGTTTCCCCATAATCAATGATGCAGGTATCGTTGCCGCCATTAAACCGAGAAACTGCAGTGCGACAGGCAAAGTAATAAAGCTCGGTGACGGGGCAAGTGTTTTGCCAATGAGCGCGATCACCGAGATCAAGAGAATGTTTCCTGTCATCAAGAGTGCTTGGCACAACGATAACAACCATACGTTACGATTCAAATCCATTTCCTTTGGTTAAAATTCCTTCAAACAACATATAGGAAAGACCGCGTAATAGAAAGAGATGCGATTAATTCTCAATAAAAAGAGCCAGAGACATAGTGCCTCTGGCTCTTTAAGTACTCGCTTGTTAAAAATGTTCTTGCTGCTGAGCTTATTTGCTACGGCGCGCCTTTACTGCTTCAGAAAGCTGACGAAGTACCGTTTCCGTATCGTCCCAACCGATACATGCATCAGTAATCGACTGACCGTAAGTTGCCGCTTTACCATCCACTAAATCTTGGCGGCCTTCAACCAAATGAGACTCGATCATCACGCCAAAGATTGCATCTTCACCACCAGCGATTTGCTCTGATACATCATCAGACACTAGCATTTGACGTTTGAACTGCTTAGAGCTGTTCGCGTGGCTAAAATCGATCATCACTTTCTTCGGTAGACCTGCCGCGTCCAACTCGTCTTTGATTTGAGCAACGTGTGCTGCACTGTAGTTTGGTTCTTTACCACCACGTAAAATGATGTGGCAGTCTGGGTTACCTGCAGTTTCAACAATCGCTGAATGACCGTACTTCGTTACCGATAGGAAATGGTGAGAAGCGCTTGCAGAACGAATAGCATCACTCGCGATTTTAATGTTACCGTCAGTACCGTTTTTGAAACCAACCGGGCAAGAAAGACCAGAAGCAAGTTCGCGGTGAACTTGCGATTCCGTCGTGCGTGCACCAATCGCGCCCCAGCTGATCAAATCCGCCACGTATTGAGGCGTGATCATGTCTAGGAATTCACTCGCTGTTGGTAGGCCCATGTCAGTGAGATCCAAAAGCAGCTTACGTCCAATACGAAGACCGTCATTTAGCTTAAATGTGTCGTTCAGGTATGGGTCGTTGATCAAACCTTTCCAGCCTACTGTCGTACGTGGTTTTTCAAAGTAAACTCGCATCACAACTTCCAGTTGCTCACCAAGTTCATCACGCAACACTTTCAGCTTTTTGCCGTATTCAACTGCAGCTGCAGGATCATGGATAGAGCAAGGACCAACGATCACAAGTAAACGATCATCTTTTCCTTCAAGAATATTGTGAATGGCATTACGGCAATCAAAAGTGGTCGAAGAAGCGGTTTCGGTCGCTGGGAACTTCTCTAGAACTGCAACAGGGGGCAATAACTCTTTTACTCTATTAATTCTTACATCATCAGTTTGAAACATTACTTCTACTTCCTGGTTGTTATTTCCGACCCAATTTTTGCCAACTGTACTCATTGCAACATTGTTCACAAAGCGAGCAGCAACAAGGGCTCCGGTGATTATCTGTCTATCGTTCCAATTAACTTATCGGCTTCCCCATAGACTTGCAATCACTTTTTGCAAATAAATGCAAACAAATTACAGCCGTTAACTATCTCGCACATCGTAAAATAATGTTTACACGAAAAAGTTCAAAATAATCATCAATTTTCTTATGACACTAAAAATCTTTACTACAATGTAAGAAATATCAGAAGTTTGTGAGGTGTTATTGGGTAATAAATGTTGATCAAGTTCAAAGATATTGTTGCTTGATGTGAAATCATTAGAATATTGAACTAATTTCTTATAAACGCTGGTTTTTTCTAAATTTTTGATAAAACAAAGTAGAAGTTAATATGCAATCAATACAAGGAAACATTATGAACAAAGTAGCAATTGCAGTAGCAGCAGTGGTAGCTGGTAGTAGCGCGCTTTTAAACTCTGCTCAAGCTGAAATGTATATCGGGGGCAAAGTGGGCATGACTACACTTGACGATGCTTGCTATCTAAATAGCCCTTGTGATGATGAAGCTTTTGGTGCCGGACTACATATCGGTTATGACTTTACCGATTTCATCGGTCTAGAGTACGGTGTCGATTTCTTAGGCGACTACAAAGCGAACTTTAAGTCAGGAGCTAGTACAGTTGATACGATCGACGGCAATTTAACGGCTTTAACACTTGCACCTAAATTCAACTGGCATCTAAACGATTCTTGGAACTTATTCGCTAAGATCGGTGGTGCGTACATGATGTCTGAAGACGAAAAAGATTTCGTTGCAACAGGCTCACTAGGTGCTGAATATTCGATTGATAGAAACTGGAGTGTTCGCGCTGAGTACCAACGTTACCAAGATATGTCGGATGACGTTTGGGACGATATGGACGCAAACTTCTTCGGTATCGGCGTTAACTACAAATTCGCGGCTGCGCCAGTGGTTGCTGCTGTTGTAACAGAAGAAGTAGTTGAGCCAGATCCAGAACCAGTACTAATGAGCAAAGTTCACAAAGAAGAGTACGGTACAGGCACGTTTGAGTTCGACAGTGCGAAACTTACTGAGTCTGTTTCTGAACGTCTGGACAACTTTGTTTCATTCCTAAACGAATACCCACAAGCTCAAGTTGAAATCACAGGTTACACTGATAGCTCAGGTCCTGCGGCTTACAACCAAAAACTGTCTGAGCGTCGTGCTCAAGCTGTGGCAGATTACATCACTGGCGCTGGTATCGATGCTGATCGCCTGACAGTGAAAGGTATGGGTGAAGAGAATCCAGTCGCTGACAACAGCACTCGTGAAGGTCGTGAGAAAAACCGTCGCGTAGAAGTTGTGGTTCCTTCATTCGAATACCAAGAGATGGTTCAACCATAATCTGAATGTTCACACATTCTCATCAAAAGGGGTGCGCTTGCACCCCTTTTCACTTTCAGTATTTTTGGATTTTTGGATTTTTGGATTTTTGGATTTTTATAAAGGAAATGAAATCAAGAAATGAAGATTCAAGCATCGTCCATCGATAGTAAGCACTTATCTCTTCGGATAAAAAACGAGATTATTTCCTTCGACCATGACACAGTCCATCCCAGCAGAATGAGCCGCACATTTACCCAATTCTGTGTCTTCAAAAACCAGACAGTTTTGCGCGTCAATCCCTAATCTATCTGCGGCTAATAGAAAAGTATCCGGACAAGGTTTGTGATTTTCGACATCGCTAGCCGTCACAACAGCATCAAGCTTGTCGATCAACCCTGCATGACTGAGCAGACGCATCGCACTTTCTCGCTGACTTCCCGTTCCGACCGCAATTTTCTTTTGGCCTAAATATTCGTCAAGAACAATGCCAGTGCACTGGATGACCTCGCCCTGCAATTCCATCGCGGCAAACGTCTCCATTTTGAATTTTGAAACCGTTTGAGGATCTAGAGATAACCCATAATGACGATTCAACTCAGCAACAATTTTAAAACTCGGCATTCCGCCTAAGCTGTGTAACCACTCCTGACAAAACGGAAAATCAAATCGGTCAGCCGTTGCTTGCCAAGCCGCAAGGTGGGCAGGCATGGTATCAATCAAGGTACCATCCATATCGAAGATGAATCCTTCGTATGGCCTAAAATCAATCGTGCTCATGTCTTTTCTTCTATTTGTACATCTGTAGTGTTAATTTATCAGCTCTTTCAATCGTCCTTATCGGCATTTGCTTATCATGCTCAAAATTTCGAACTCCGTCACACTTCAAGAATGGGAAATACAATTAACGCCCATTAGAGCTCAAGGAAATGGCGGACAGAACGTTAACAAGGTAGCGACTGCCATACATCTGCGCTTCGATATACACCATTCAAGTTTACCGGAATTCTACAAAGAGCGATTACTTGCACTTTCTGATAGCCGTATCACTAAAGATGGTGTGGTGATCATTAAAGCGCAACAGTTTCGCACACAAGAAAAAAACAAAGAGGATGCGCTAAATCGCCTACAAGAGTTGATTAAAGCTGCCGCCTTACAAGATAAGAAGCGCATTAAAACAAAACCAACCCGCGCTTCACAACGCCGCCGACTTGACAGTAAAAACAAGCAGGGGGCAAAAAAACAGCAACGTAAAAAAGTGCTGTATTAAGGCATGTCATTTTCACGACATGTTAGTTGAACAACGTTTGCTAGCCCTTGGAAATCTGATTGGATTTCTCTTTTTTAGTCACTTATTCAGGAAACAACAATATGACTATTAGGCAAAAACTCTACTTCCTCGGAGTTATCGCCATTTTAGGCATTGTGACCCTTTTGGGTACCTCATCTCATTTCGCAAATCAGAGCAATGAACTCAACCACGCAGTAAAACTTGTCGGTGATTTAGAAATACGCTTACTCAACTTGCGACGTAATGAGAAAGACTTTTTACTTCGCAGCAATGTCAAATACTTAGATAAATTTGATAGCAATGTTGATAAGTTTTTAAGCACCGAGAAAGAGCTCGCTCAAATCCTAAACCGATACGACCTACCGTCAAGTCAGCGTTTCAAGCAGGATTTACTCGCTTATCAAAAAGGTTTCCAAGCATTAGTTTCCGCTTCTCAAAAGTATGGACTAGACAAAGAAAGTGGCATTCTTGCGCGTTACGAAAACCTTCTACTTGAAGCAAAGAAAAGCGCCGACCATCAGCAAATCCTTTCTCTTATCCAGTTTGATAATGCGGTGAAAGTGGGCGAATTTGACGCAAGCAAACTGTCTGACCTATACGTTCCAGAACTGTTAGAGTCAGCGAAACAACTTGCAGCTCAAAAACAAGTCATTGGTGTGGCTTACAACAAAGGTTTACTGGGCGAAACTCGCGCGCTATCTCATGCCGTGGAAGAGCAGTTTGAAGCTTTCTCATCATCTATTGATTCTGCCGCAACCCAACGCGATGAAAAAATGGCAAGCATCAAGCAAGCCATTACGGCGTTCATCTTAGTAGTGATTTTTGCGCTGATTTGGCAAATTTCTCGCTCTATCAACGTTCGAGTTGGCAGCTTGCTAGCAACGATTAAGAACATCAGCGAAAGCAATAACATGGGCTTACGCTCTGATCTTGCAGGTAAGGATGAACTATTTGATATCAGCCACCACCTCAACGATCTGCTCGAAAAGCTGGAGCGTTTGATCCACAACACACAAGAAAAATCGATGCAGTTAACAGCGAGCACGGACAACATGCATCGTGAGCTTGAAGGTGTTATGGAACAGTTCCACGCACAGACTGATCACACCGCCTCTATGGCGACGGCCGTGCAGCAGATGGTTGCCACTATCGGTGAAATTTCTGAAAGCACATCGGTTGCGGTTGAAGGTGTTCACCAAGCTGCGACTAACGCCGAACAAGGTCGCTCTGTCGTAGAAATGACCGTGACGAATGTTGGTCAGCTGACGGGTATCCTCTCGAACAGCCAACAGTCTATCGGCTCATTGAACCAACACGTCGATAAAATTGGCGGTGCAGTGAACATCATTCAAGACATTGCTGAACAAACGAACTTGCTTGCACTTAACGCGGCTATCGAAGCGGCTCGTGCGGGTGAGCAAGGACGTGGATTTGCCGTGGTTGCAGATGAAGTTCGCGCTCTTGCGAGCCGTACACATCAATCAACGGAAGAGATCACGCGAGTGGTGATGGACATCCAAGCGCAGATGTCGATGGTGGTTTCCGATATTGATCAATGTAACGAACAAGGTCAGCAAACCCTGAGTGCATCTGAACAATTAGACGCAAGCCTCCAACAAATCATCACGGACATGCACGCGATTCAAGGCAACTCAGAGCGCATTGCTTCTGCGATTGAAGAGCAAGGCATTGTGATGAACCAAGTTAGCGACTCAATCACTGAGCTGAACGTCATCTCTGAAAACAACATGCACTCCGCGCAAGAATGTTTGCATGAAGTGAACTCAGTGTCGGCTCAAGCACACGATATGGATGAAGCGGTAGCCGAGTTTAAGACTCGCTTAAAGTAATCTACTAGTAGATTCTTTAATCCAATAAGAAAGCCCGAAGCGAATGAATGCTTCGGGCTTTTTGTTTTCTATCTAGGCTCAGTATCAGCTCAGCCCAAATCGTGTCGGTAGTTATTCATCATCAAGCGGCACAAGCTTTGTATTGCCGCCATGAATCTTCTCACGTTGTCTCTGTACCAGGGCGTAGAAGCCCGGAATCAAGAACGTACCCGCAAGAAGCACACACAATAGACCACCAATCAGAGACACCCCGAGCGAGTTTTGGCTCACATGACCCGCGCCAGCGGCGAAGATCAACGGGAAAATCCCCAAGATAAACGACCAAGACGTCATGTTCACCGCACGGAAACGTAGCGTACCGCCTTTTACGGCTGCGTCATCGATGGAAACATCTTTCTCTTCACGTTCTTGCTTCGCGAACTCCACAATCAAAATAGCGTTTTTCGCAGCCAATGCTATAAGGAGAACGAGACCAATCTGAGCGTACAAGTTTAATGGTGTGCCCGTTAAGTTCAGCGCGAGGAAGGAGCCTAGCGTTGCAACAGGTACCACCAAAATGATCGCCAGAGGAATACTCCAACTTTCATACTGCGCCACCATGAACAAGTAAATGAAGATCAACGCCAACGCAAATGCGTAAATGGCTTGGTTACCGGCAAGCACTTCTTGGTACGCCATGCCTGTCCATTCGTAGGTATAGCCCTGTGGTAGAACTTCTGCAGCAACGCGTTCCATCGCTGCAATTGCATCACCACTTGAGTAACCCGGAGCTGGTTGGCCTTGAATGATGGCACTACGGTACATGTTGTATCGCCATGCCACATCAGGTTCGAATACTTGCTCGTAGCTGACTAGCGTGCTTAGTGGCACCATTTCCCCCATCGAAGAGCGAACATGGAAACGTTCCAAATCTTGCATGCCACTACGGTGTTGGCTGTCCGCTTGCATGGTTACACGGAAGTTTTTACCAAACATGGTGAAGTCATTCACGTAAAGCGAACCTAAGTTGCCTTGCAACGTTTGGAAGATAGACGACAGCGAAATGCCAAGTTGTTGCGCTTTCTCGCGGTCAATATCCACATAGTAATGCGGTACGTTCGCGCGGAATGTACTAAAGGTGTACGCAATCTCAGGAGCTTGGTTTGCTGCCTGAATCATCTCCCCCATTACCATCGACAAGTCAGTGCGGCTACGACCTAGCGTATCTTCCAATACAAATTCAAAACCGGAAGCAGCGCCCATACCCGGAACGGCTGGCGGCCCCATCGCAAACACAACAGCTTGAGGCAATTCCATTGCAGCTCGACCATTGATGCGAGCTGCAATCGCGTTGGCAGAATGTTCACCACCTAGCGAGTTACGCGTTTCCCAATCATGCAACTTGATGAACAGCGAAGCACCGTTTGACGCCGCAGCTCCAGTCATAAACGAAAAGCCGTTTGCAACCGTTACGCCATCTACACCAGGTTCTTCCTCGATCATTTTCATCAAGTCGCTCGTCACCTCTTCTGTACGAGACAGAGAAGCAGAATCAGGCAACTGAACGTTGACCAGCAAAATACCTTTATCTTCTTGAGGAACGAATGCCGTTGACGTCGTCTTCGCGAAGAAAGACACCGCAGCAACCGCAACGATGAAGAACGTAACCAACAACAGAGATTTCTTAACAAGGAAGCCTGCAACTTGGCCGTAACGCGTAGTAACACGCTCTAGACCACGGTTGAATGCTTGGAACCAGTTAGCCGTGTTGCCACCACCTTGTTTTAATACCAATGAACAAAGAGCCGGTGACAGCGTTAGCGCGTTGATTGACGAAATCACAACCGAAATACAGATCGTCAATGCGAACTGACGATACATGATGCCAGTAATACCCGGAAGCATCGCAACAGGTAGGAATACCGCCAACAGAACCAACGTTGAGGTAATGATTGGCCCAGTCACCTCTTTCATCGCTAGCAACGTTGCTTTACGAGGTGAAATGGTTGGATCTTTCGCCATCGTGGTATCAACGTTTTCGATAACCAGAATCGCGTCATCCACCACGATACCAATCGCGAGAATCAAACCGAACAAGGTTACCGTGTTGATGGTGAATCCTGTCGCTTGCATGATGGCAAACGTACCAATCAACGAAACTGGAATCGCGACCACTGGAATTAACGTTGCTCGCGCACTGCCCAAGAATAGGTAGGTTACGGCAATAACCAGTAGAATCGCTTCGACAAGTGTTTTTACCACACCTTTGATAGACTCAGCGACGAACACAGTCGTGTCGTAGCTGGTTTCGTAAGTCATACCTTCAGGGAAGTTTTCGCTCAAGCGTTCAAGCAGTTCCATTACTGCTTTACCACTTTCTAGTGCGTTTGCATCAGACTGAAGTGACAGAGCGACAATCGAAGCATCTTGCCCACGGAACTTACCGTTACCATCGTAGAACTTCTTACCCAGTTCAACACGAGCAACGTCTTTTAGATAAACCGTAGAGCCATTTGGATTGGCACGAAGAACAACGTTTTCAAACTCGCTCACACTTTCTAAGCGGCCTTTCGTCACTAGGTTGAACTGCACTTCTTGCGGGTTATTGTACGGCGCGGCACCAACACGGCCAGCAGCAACCTGAACGTTTTGCTCCGCTAAAGCAGCATATACATCCGATGTCGTTAGTTTGAGGTTGGCCATTTTTTCTGGGTCCAACCACACGCGCATCGCGTATTCACCACCACCAATTACATTTACTTCACTGATGCCTTTCGCACGCGCCAACTGATCTTTGACGTTCAAGTTGATGTAGTTAATTAAGAATTGGTCATCGTACTTGCCGTCTGGTGAATAGAAGTTCAGAACCATCAATAAGTCAGGAGAACGCTTTTTCACCGTCACGCCGACCATGCGCACTTCCTGAGGCAGTTTTGACTCAATCTGTGACACTCGGTTTTGCACGTTCACCTGCGCCATATCTGGGTCGGTACCAACATCAAACGTAACGTTTAAGCTGTACGAACCATCGTTAGCACTTTTCGAAGACATGTAAATCATGTTTTCTACGCCGTTCACCGATGTCTCTATCGGATCGGCGATGGCCTGTTCAACCACTTCGGCACTTGCGCCAGTGTAGTACGCCGTTACGCTAACCGACGGTGGACTAATTTGCGGATATTCAGCCACTGGCAAAATCGCTAGCGAAATGGCACCAGCCAACGTCAGGATGATCGAAATGACCAGCGCGAACTTAGGTCTTTGTATAAAGAAACGACTTAACATGCGACCTCCTACTGTTTGTCTTCAGTTGGAGTTTGAACACGCACTTCTACGCCATTACGAACACGCTGTAGACCTTGTGTGATAACAGCTTCACCTTCCTCAAGACCTTCGCGAATGATGATGCCCTGCTCCACTTGCGGGCCAAGTTCAACATTACGACGCTCAGCGACGTTACCTTCCGTTGTCACCATCACGAAGTCACCTTCCAGGTCAGTTTGCACTGCACGACGAGGCACGACGATGACATCTCGCGTATTCTTATCACGTAAGTTGACTTTGATGTGCTGGCCCGGGAGCAGTTTGTGTTCTGGGTTCTGCACCAACGCACGCATAGCAATCGTGCCAGTTTTGGTATCAATACGGTTACCCAAGAAATCAAGCTGACCTAGGTGTTCGAAAAACTGGCCGTTTTCTAGCTCTAGTTGCACTTCCACACCGTTCGACTCGGCCGAACCATCGCCTTTAATTCGATCCATGCCCATCGCTAAACGCTCACGTTCACTGACGCTAAACGAAGTGTGCACAGGATCTAGGCTCACGAGCGTCGTCAGCACACCCGAAGATGGAGAAACCAGATCACCAGTACTCACTTTTGTGTCGCTAATACGACCACTAAACGGCGCTCGGATTTGCGTGTACGAAAGGTTGACTTCTGCAAGTTTAAGCTGTGCATTCGCGGCTTCTAGTTCTGCACGCGCGCCTAGCAATGTTGCTGTCAACGCATCAAATTCCGATTGGGAGATGCTGCCACGAGGAAGCAGGTTTTTACCGCGTTGGTGATCAAGCTCTGCCTTTTTAAGCGAAGCTTTTGCTTGTGCTAACGCTGCTTTCGCACTTGCCACTTGTGCTTCAAAAGAAGAAGGTTCAATAGAATAAAGAAGCTGACCTTTTTCTACCATTTGTCCTTCTTCAAAATGACGAGCTTGTAAATAGCCTGAAATCTGTGCTGTGATATTGGTATCTTCTACCGCTTCAATGCGACCGATATATGATTTACTCGGTTGGTAGTCGATTACCGTGACATCCTGAGTTACGACAAGAGGCGCTTGGCTCTCTCTTTGGGCATTATTCGCTTCTCCGCATCCTGCAAGGATAGCTGTAGCCGCCATTAATGCGACAAGTGGTTTCTTTTGCATGTATTTACCGTCTTTATGGAACAGGATATTGTTGAAAACACACTAACCTTACAGACAGTAGATTCCGAATTCTCCTACATAAATTGCGTAAAATGTTTCTAAATGTAATTAATTGAAACGAGCCGAAATAAAGTTGATGCATTTGAAATCATTTTCAGATCTTCATTCACCCCACAATATAAGCAACCTCTAATCATCAATGTGATGTATGACTCATTCGCTTGCCAATTTTGACCAATAAACTCATCAATAAAAGCGGAATTGTTGCTTAGAGCTGAACAAACTCTCCCCGATTAACCATGAAAACGAATCGCTTTCACTGTAATGCTCGTATTTCGACTATTTTTTTAAAAAAAATGGGTTATCATTCAGATAATTCAAAGCCTTCGACCGAGAGGATGAGCATGATTTCTAAATGGGCGAAACGTTTTTACCAAATGGCTGAACTGGTGGCGTCTTGGAGTAAAGACCCTTCAACGCAGGTAGGTGCGGTGATCACTAAACAGAACCGCATTGTTTCTGTTGGCTTTAACGGTTATCCACACGGTGTTTCGGACAGCGTAGACACCGACGAACGTGAACTGAAATACTTAAAAACTCTGCATGCAGAAGAGAACGCAATTCTCTTTTCAAAACGCGATTTGGATGGTTGTGACATTTGGGTAACGCACTTCCCGTGCCCGAACTGCGCGGCAAAGATCATTCAAACAGGCATTTCGCACGTTCACTGCCCAGAGCAGTCTGAAGACTTTCTATCTCGCTGGGGAGATAAAATCCAAGTGAGCCAAGATATGTTTGATCAGGCGGGTGTTGAGGTAGATTGGCTACCGCTAGACGACATCAATTTCGAGGATAAAGACGTTCGTTAGTCCTTCCAAAAACTACAAAGCCCAGACGCAGAAATTGTCTGGGCTTTTTTGTATCGATGCCACCCGTCACCCATTCAATTGAATTGAGTGGGTGAACGTTCCATCAACCGTGTTTTTTAGCGGTAAGTTCAGCGATTTTTACAATCACAAGGACAGATTTTTCCATCATCTCTACAGAGATAAATTCATGGATACCATGAAAGTTGAAACCACCGGTGAAGATGTTAGGGCAAGGCAATCCCATAAAGGATAACCGCGCGCCATCCGTACCACCACGAATCGGTTTGATCAACGGTTCAACATCACACGCTTCCATTGCCTGTTTCGCTAATTCGATAATGTGAGGGTACGGCTCAACCATTTCGCGCATGTTGTAGTAACTGTCGGTAATCTTAAGTTCGACAGAACCGTGTTTCAGACCTGCGTTCATTTCATCGACAAGTTTTTGCATCAGCGCCTTACGCTCTTCTAACCCTTCACGGTCAAAATCTCGGATGATGTAACCAAGTTCACTGCGGGCGATACCCAATTCTCCCGATTTCAGATGGAAGAAACCCTCATACCCTTCGGTGGTTTCAGGGGTTTGGTCTGCTGGCATTTTAACTTGGAATTGCGCCGCTAAATTCATCGCATTGACCATTTTGCCTTTAGCCGTACCTGGATGAACGCTTACGCCATGGAAAATCACATCGGCGCTTGCCGCATTGAAGTTCTCATATTCAAGTTCGCCTTGCGGGCCACCATCGATAGTGTATGCCCATTTCGCGCCAAACTTCTCAACATCAAACAAATCTGCACCACGACCGATTTCTTCGTCCGGCGTAAAACCGATACAAATGTCACCATGAGGAATGTCTGGATTCTCAATCAACATCGCGATCGCAGACAAAATTTCTGCAATGCCCGCTTTGTTGTCCGCGCCAAGCAACGTTGTGCCATCGGTGGTAATCAAATTGTGGCCGTGTAGGTTGTGCAAGTCTGGGTACTGAACCGGAGATAACACTTCGTCTCCCAACCCAAGTGCAATATCGCCACCTTGATAGTCTTCAACAAATTGCGGATTTACATTCTTACCAGACGCATCTGGTGCAGTATCCATGTGGGCGATAAAGCCGATTGGTGGAACATCGTAATCAACATTCGACGGCAGTTTTGCCATCAAGTAACCGTGTTCATCTAAAGTCACATCGCTCAAACCAAGGTCTAGCATCTCTTGTTTCAACAACTCTGCAAAAACGAGTTGGCCAGGTGAACTTGGGCATTGGGCAACATGGGGATTTGATTGGGTGTCAAACGTGACGTAGCGAAGGAATCTTTCAACTAAATGCTTCATATTTATTCTCATTGTTCTAAGCGATCAACACCAGACTACGCATCGTACTCAAACAAACCGGCAATACTAAGGTTTGCCGAACATAGGTAGCTCTGACGAATGAACTCCAATTACTCTGGATGAGTTCAGCTACCTAATGTTATTTAAATGCGAGGCCGCCTAGTGCCCGTAATAAACCTCACTCCATGTTACGCTCTTAGTTCAATAAGAATTTGCTTTGAATCATTTTTTCATCAGAAAGTCTCGGTTCAGCCTGGCATACATAACGATAACCATTTGTTTTCAATATGTTTAATCTTGGAGTTCTTCTGCTAACACTCGCCATTCTTTGACTTTATTGTGGAAGTGGATCCACTGTTTATCGGTCATGGACTTCGCTACGTTTAACGTCAATTGATCCACTAACCCAAGGTTGTGATCGATATTCTCGGATAGTTGTTCGCTATAATAGCTTTCCGGCTCGAACAATAACTGCATAAATACTTGTTGATAGACAACACTGTTGGACTGATTTTCGAAAAGGTATTCCAACTCTTGATATATTGAAGCGCGATAATTTCGCCAAAGTGGACTATTCAAAATCGTTTGCTGGGAAATTTGTTTTGCGTACCGTTTTTGATCGCTATTCAATTCCCCAATCCATTCTTCTATCAACTCCTCTGTATTCTCTAAAATAATCTCTCTGATCTCTGCTTCGGTTTTATCCGCATATTTTGCGTTTCTTTCTTGATAGTCCTTTCTCACGTTTTGCAAAAACTCTTGTTGTTGCTTTGGCGTCAGTTGTAAGCTCAAAGAGAACAAATCTGGCGCCGATCTCGACACTATACGGTCATAGTGCGCTTTCATTTTTTCTCGGTTTTGCTGTAAAAACGCAAGAGTAATATTGTTTGCATTAATATTCTCAAGCTCTTTTAAGTGATCGATATATAATGGTAATTCTTCTTTCTTATGCCAATCTGCTAATAGCAATAGTCGCTCTTCTAACAACGTTTCTTGTTCATCGTTAAGCGATACGTAGTCATCTAAATATTCAATAACAAACCAATCGATGTTGCTATATAGAAACTTTTTCGTACATCCGGCCAGTAAAATAACCAACAAGAACACGAATCCGTATTGAAGAACTTTATTGGATAAACTCGATAATTTAATCACTTATTCGTATTCCCTTTTCTATTGATTAAGTTCTATACTCAACTTGTATCACTTAATATTGCGGCAAACTTACGCCAGTGTGACAATTGCTCATTGCCACCCTCATAGTATATAGAGTTTGAAATTAACTTTTTGATCACATCTATCCGCAAAAAAGTGAGTTAAAGCGCATTTATCGGTCAATTTTTGTACCGGACAGCGCTCCCTATAACGGCATATTATTTGCATGGATGATTTTAGGATAGGTTATGGAGGCGAAGTATGGCAGCCGCTGAGCAACTTGATACCAGTGTAGAATATGAAATTCGATATTTCGAACAGGGGAAAATGCACAGTATGATCGTCGTCGCCGAAAATAAAAAGGTGGCGCATCAGTATTATCTGGAGTGCGGCAAGCACAACAGTGACTTGTATTCTATTCGCCCAGACAAATGAAAAAACCGCCTTTAATGGCGGTTTTTTCATTTCTGATTTTATAAAAATTATTTAATAATCAAAAGATAAGGTCGCAACACAGCGATGACAGCGTGATTATTTGATATCTCCGAAGCGCTCTAAGTAAAGTACCGTTGCCGCCGTACGAGAAGGTACTTGAAGCTTCTTAAGTAAGCTCTTCATGTGTACTTTTACCGTCGATTCAGAAATAAACAAACGATCGGCAATCTGCTTATTACGGAAGCCTCTTGCCACCTCTCGCAGTATTTGCGTTTCGCGATCCGTTAGCGAATCAAAAACATCTTCATGATCAGAGCGTTCACTCAAATACTTGGCAACCTCTTGGCTGTATGCCTTGTCACCCTGATGGGCCTGTTTGAGTAGCTCAACAAGCTCATCCGGCTCTGTATCTTTTAACAAATAGCCATCCGCGCCACTGCGTACAATCGCTTCAATATCCGCAGGGCTGTCTGAAACGGTCAGAATAACAATCCTCGCCTCACAACCATCTGCTCGCAGCGCTTTTAACGTATCCAGCCCAGACATGCCTTTCATGTTGAGGTCTAGCAGCACCAAATCGAGCTCAAGCTCATGCGCTTTTGCGACTGCATCTGCGCCATTGCTTGCTTCTGCAACGACTTCAAACTCTGGCTCAAAGCTCAGGAGTTGATGGATACCACGTCGCATCAGTGGATGATCATCCACCAGCATTACTTTACACACTGTCAAAGTTTACTTCCTTACTGTGTTGGAATTCGAGTTTTACGGTGCACCCTTTGTTTATTGATGCTTCAATCTGTAGATCGGCGTGCAGTCTCGCTGCTCGCTCTTGCATGATCGTCATACCGTAATGATTAATTTTTTCGTCCTGATGTTCAAAGCCTACCCCGTCATCGGAGACGGTTACTGTGACTTTCCCATCACAATCAAGACATTGAATATGTATATGGTCAGCTTGCGCATGCTTAATCGCATTCAGTGCCGCCTCTCTGATCAACTGTAGTAAATGGACTTGTTGATGCGCATCTAATTCCGTCGATGAAAGTCTATTTTTCAACGTAATTTCTGCCGTTGTTTGCTCATTAAGCGTTTCGACCATCTCTTGCAGCGCTTGGCCAAAACTGCCTTCTTTGATCGTCAGGCGGAATGTCGTCAACAGCTCACGTAACTGGGTATAAGCAGCCGACAAGCCCGTATCCAGCTCTGCAATCACTTGATTGGCTTGAGCAATGGCCTTTTCGTCAGGAAGATTTTTCACGCTTCTCTTTAATAAAGCGACCTGAATTTTCAAATAGGATAACGCTTGAGCCAAAGAGTCGTGAAGTTCGCGAGCAATGGTCGCGCGCTCTTCCATCAACAAAATTTGCTCTGCTTGACGCTGTGCGCGATTGTAATACACCGCTCGCGAGAGAATTTGTACAAAGTTGTCAATTAGCGTCTCGTTCGGGCACGGTAAGCCTGCTTTCCAATATAGAGAACCGAGATGTTCGCCATCTAACGTTAAAGGTTCTGCATGACATTCATCATCACAATCATGGCAGCACTCTTCCCCTTCCGTAAGGATCCAATTAGGCTCTCCCAACTGTTCGATTTCAAGCTTTACCGCTTTAATGCCTTCTAAGCTCGCAATGTGCTTCAAAATCGCCTGGAAATTATCCTGATTAATGCGCGATGCTGTGAGTTCTTTTGAGGAATCATAAAGCACTTCTAAAGACTGATTCGCATGTTGCAACTTGCGAGTTTTCTCGTCTACCGCCTGTTCTAATCCACGATAGAGCTTACCGAGGTCTGTCGCCATCCGATTGAAGGTGCGCGTGAGTATGCCCATTTCGTTGTCACTTGACACCGCTAAATTGATATCAAAAGAGCGATTTTTAATTCGTTCACTTGCGAATACTAGTGCACGCAGCGGCCTCACGACTTCCAAACGGATAAAGTGGACAACAAACATACTGGCGCAAAGAATACCGCCCAACCCTAACCCGCCAATCCAAGCTAAGTTGATGAGCTTCTGCTCAGAAAAGTTTTGCAGCTTAAACACAAAGTCGTCGATCTGCTGAACAAAGCCCGCGACCAAGAGTTGATATTGGCTTGGGTCCTCCCCTCTCAACACCGATTTTAACTCGTGCCATCGCATGATTAAGCGATAGTAATCGTGAGTGATGTCTTCCGGCACAGACCAATGCTGAAGTGCTTTCATCGAAGACGAGTAAATAGAGTGCTCAAATGCGTCAATATGTGAAGAATAATCAACAGATCGAATCTGAATGTCGTGTGCTAAACGATAACTTTGCATGCGCATCGACCCCGCCACGTTGACGGCTTCTGCGTCATTTAGGCTTGACGCAAGGGTAAAAATAGCAAAGCCAGTCGTTGCTACTGATAACAACAAAATCAGAAGCATCGCGGACGCAATCGTGCGCGTTACTGACTTTTTCACATTTTTAAACAATCAGAGTTCCTCGCCTATTAATTGTCCAACTTGTACACGCAATGAACCCATTGACTTTCAACTTTATCAATATGTGATCACCTGCGATGGAATTTATTGATCCAAAACAATATTGCATCCCAATTACCTCCTAAGAGGTATTTATACAAATATGTCAAAAACTACAATTTCGTTAGCTTTAATGACAGTTTATTAATGAAAATTGTGGACTATGCTTAGTTTGGGTTCCAAGTTTCGAGGTGACTAAGTGGTAGACCTTTCCAGAAGAAGACTCTTTGCAAGAAAAACGCATACCGATAACGCCGTTCGCCTACCTTGGTTAGCCCGACCAGAACAGTTCACGGATGGTTGTACTCGTTGCGGAACGTGCATTGACGCCTGCGAAACGAAAATTATAACCAAAAGTGATGGCGGATTCCCTTCAGTCGATTTTTCTATTGATGAATGTACGTTTTGCTATCAATGCGCAGATGTTTGTCCAGAGCCGCTCTTTTTAGCAGAAACCGAGCAACCTTGGCAGGCAAAAGCAGTAATTAATGATAGCTGTTTAGCAAAGCAAAATGTCGAATGCAGAAGCTGTGGGGACATGTGCGACCCAATGGCAATCCAGTTCAAGTTAGAACTGGGAAAAGTAGCACAACCCAATTTAAACCTTGATGAATGCAACGGCTGCGGCGCATGTGTTTCTGTGTGCCCGACTTCATCCATCAATGTGAGCAATATAACAGCCTAAGCCGTATATACGGTAAACGGCAATAAATGAGAGAGCTATATGTCACTAAATGAAGTGCATATTTCAAGTTTGGTAGTGCACGTGCTGCCCGAGCATCTGGATGAAATTAAGACGCAAATTGAAACGTATGAAAACGCGGAAATTTACGGAGACAGTCCAGAAGGCAAAATCGTTGTAGTGCTTGAAACCGAAAACCAAGGTTTCATCACAGACACTATTGATGCCATTAACAATTTACCGAATGTTTTGAGCACAGTATTGGTTTATCACCAAATCGAAACTGCGCTTGAAGAAACGGATGAAGAAGACACTGGAACACAACATTCCCAAATCGAGGGTGAAGTATGAAAATGACAAGACGTGCGTTTGTGAAAGCAAACGCGGCTGCATCAGCTGCTGCTGTCGCAGGTATTACACTACCAGCATCTGCAGCGAACCTGATTGCAAGCTCTGATCAAACCAAAATCACATGGGACAAAGCGCCTTGTCGTTTTTGTGGTACAGGCTGTTCTGTTCTTGTTGGTACTCAAAACGGCAAAGTCGTTGCTACTCAGGGTGACCCAGAAGCACCAGTAAACAAAGGCCTAAACTGTATCAAAGGCTACTTCCTTTCTAAGATCATGTACGGTCAAGACCGTCTGACTCAACCTCTTCTTCGTATGAAAGACGGCAAATACCACAAAGATGGCGAGTTTACGCCAGTTTCGTGGGACGTTGCATTCGATACGATGGCAGAAAAATGGAAAGCATCTCTAGAGAGAAAAGGCCCGACTAGCGTTGGTATGTTTGGCTCTGGCCAATGGACTGTAATGGAAGGTTACGCGGCAGCGAAAATGATGAAAGCCGGTTTCCGTTCTAACAACATTGACCCTAACGCTCGTCACTGTATGGCGTCTGCGGTAGTAGGTTTCATGCGTGCTTTCGGTATCGATGAACCTATGGGCTGTTACGATGACTTCGAGAACGCTGATGCATTCGTGCTTTGGGGTTCGAACATGGCAGAAATGCACCCAGTACTATGGACTCGTATTACTGACCGTCGCCTGAGCCACCCTCATGTTCGCGTAAACGTACTTTCAACTTACTACCACCGTTCATTCGAGTTGGCAGATCACGGCTACATTTTTAACCCACAGTCTGACCTTGCGATTGCTAACTTTATCGCGAACTACATCATCGAAAACGATGCAGTTAACTGGGATTTCGTGAACAAGCACACGAACTTTACTCAAGCAGACACCGACATCGGTTACGGTCTGCGTGACGACGACCCGCTACAAAAAGCAGCGAAAAACCCTAACTCAGGCAAACTGACGTCAATCTCTTTCGAAGAGTACAAGAAGTCTGTAGCGCCATACACGGTCGAGAAAGCGTCTGAGATCTCGGGTGTTGAGAAAGAAAAACTGATTGAGCTTGCGAAGCAATACGCCGATCCAAACACGAAAGTAATGTCACTTTGGACAATGGGTATGAACCAACATACTCGCGGCGTGTGGATGAACAACTTGGTTTACAACATCCACCTTCTAACCGGTAAAATCGCCACTCCGGGTAATAGCCCATTCTCACTAACTGGTCAGCCATCGGCGTGTGGTACAGCTCGTGAAGTTGGTACGTTTGCTCACCGTCTACCTGCGGACATGGTGGTTGCTAACCCTAAACACCGCCAAATCGCAGAAAAAATCTGGAAACTGCCTGAAGGCACGATTCCACCAAAACCAGGTTTCCACGCGGTACTTCAAGACCGTATGCTGAACGATGGTGTACTGAACTGTTACTGGGTTCAATGTAACAACAACATGCAAGCTGGTCCGAACATTAACACTGAACGTCTGCCAGGCTACCGTAACCCAGAAAACTTCATCGTTGTTTCTGACCCATACCCAACGGCTACCGCTCAAGCGGCTGACCTTATCCTTCCAACAGCAATGTGGATTGAAAAAGAAGGCGCTTACGGTAACGCAGAACGTCGTACTCAAGCTTGGTACCAACAAGTAGGCACGGTAGGCGACGCTAAGTCTGACCTATGGCAGGTAATGGAGTTCTCTAAACGCTTCAAGATGGAAGAAGTATGGCCAGAAGAACTTCTAGCGAAAGCGCCTCAGTACCGTGGCAAAACCATGTACGACATGCTGTTCAAAAACGGCCAAGTTGACAAGTTCCCGCTTGAAGAGGCACGTGAACTGAACGACGATTCGCACCACTTCGGTTTCTACGTTCAAAAAGGTCTGTTTGAAGAATACGCAACGTTCGGCCGCGGCCATGGTCACGACTTAGCACCATACGATGTGTACCACACCGTACGCGGTCTACGTTGGCCAGTCGTTGATGGTAAAGAAACACAGTGGCGCTTTAAAGAAGGCTCGGACCCATACGCGAAAGCGGGTTCTGGTTGGGATTTCTACGGCAATGCCGACGGTAAAGCGAAGATCATCTCTGCACCGTACGAAGCGCCACCTGAAGTGCCAGATTCAGAATTCGACCTATGGCTATGTACAGGCCGTGTTCTTGAGCACTGGCACACTGGTACCATGACTCGTCGTGTACCTGAGCTGTACAAAGCAGTACCGGATGCGGTGTGTTACATGCACCCAGAAGATGCGAAAGCGCGCAACGTACGTCGCGGTGAAGAAGTGGTTATCGCGAACAAACGTGGCGAAGTACGCGTTCGCGTTGAAACACGCGGTCGTAACCGTCCGCCAAAAGGCTTGGTATTCGTACCGTTCTTTGATGCTCGTATTTTGATCAACAAGCTAATCCTTGATGCGACTGACCCTCTGTCTAAACAGACAGACTTTAAGAAGTGTCCAGTCAAAATCACTAAGGTTGCTTAACCGTCAAATCACGAACGTAAAGGCCGTCATAGCGGCGGCCTCATAAAGAATTTAAGCCATATAGGCGGAGATGAAATGATGAAAAAATTACTTGTCGCACTTTTATCTGTAGGTGCATTAGTAACAGGCATTGCGCAAGCAGAGTTGGACAATCCAGGAGGCACAGGTGGCCTTGAGTCACTACGTGGAATGACTCAACTGGAAGACACTCGCCCTGCAGACGAATTTAAAGATTTTCCGAAAGACCAAATCGTTGAAGACAGCTTTGTTTATCAGCCACCGTTGATTCCACATAGCATTCGTAGCTACGAAGTGTCACTGAACGCAAACAAGTGTCTTGCATGTCATAGCTGGAAAAACGCGAAAGAGTCTGGCGCAACAAAAATCAGTGTAACGCACTATGTAAACCGCCAAGATGCAGTACTTGCTGATGTCTCTCCTCGTCGTTACTTCTGTCTGCAATGTCACGTTCCACAAACCAATGCGAAACCGCTAGTGGAAAATGAATTCCAGTCAGTTGATTCACTTCAGTAGTTGAAACGCAAGTACTAAGAGGTCATTTATGAAAATACTTAAAGCGTTTTGGAAGAGGCTGAAGAACCCAAGTAAAGCTGCCGCTGGTGTGGTTTTATTCTTAGGCTTTGCCGGTGGTCTTCTGTTTTGGGGCGCATTCAACACGGGTATGGAAGCAACGAATACGGAAGAATTCTGTTCTGGATGTCACGCACCTATCGTGAAAGAAATCCAAGAGACGATCCACTACTCTAACCGTTCAGGCGTTCGTGCAATCTGTTCTGACTGTCACGTACCACATGAATGGACAGATAAGATCGTACGTAAAGTTCAAGCGTCAAAAGAACTGTTTGCACACTACGTTCTTGGCACCATTGATACACCAGAGAAGTTCCAAGCTCGTCGTGGCCATCTAGCCGAGCGCGAATGGGCTCGTATGAAGAAGAATGACTCTCTAGAGTGTCGTAACTGTCACGAGTTTGATTACATGGACTACTCACAGCAGGGCTCGCGTGCTGCGGCTCAACACTCAACAGCATTAGCTTCTGGCGACAAGACCTGTGTAGATTGTCACAAAGGTATTGCTCACAAGCTGCCTGACATGAGTGGCGTTGAAGGCTGGCAATAAGGAGACAAACCATGAGTACTTTAGAATCTGTGATTTGGCATATCCTTGGATACAGCGCAATGCCAGTGATTATTCTTTCCGGCTTTGTAGGAGTAGCAGCAGTCTCTTTATGGCTACTCTCACTAGGTAAGGATAAAGAGGTATAACCGCAAGGTTAGTTCATCTCTACCCCGTCAACTTTTTATTGCCTATTTTGTTGACACTAAGCGCCGAGCAAATGCTCGGCGCTTTTTTGTTTATAGTGTAATGGCAGCTTATCCGACCATAAAAAAAGCGACCATGTAGGCCGCTAAAGATTACTGCTATAGGGAGTTTTAAGACTCTTTCACTGGCAGAACTTGCTTAACGTATTGTCCTGGCGCTTCATCAATCACTGGGTAATTTTCTGAGCCCACAGGGAATGGCTCAATCTGCTCTTGCGGGTTGTATTGCAATAACCATTCGTTCCAATGCGTCCACCAAGAACCTTCTTTGTGTTCTGCATTGCTCAACCACTCATCAGCTGAGTCATCAAGAGTGTCATTTAACCAGTAGCCATATTTGTTTTTAGCAGGATGGTTAACAATACCAGCAATATGGCCCGATTCGCCTAATACAAAGGTCTTATTGCCGCCAGTGTGCAATGCACCTCGGTATGTGCCTTGCCAAAGCGCGATGTGATCTTCTTTCGTCGACACAAAATAACTAGGAATTTTGATCTTGTTGAGATCAATCCACACTCCGCCAATTTTAACGCCTTTGTCTTGCACGAGTTTGTTCTCTAGATAGAGCTCGCGAAGCAAGAAGTTATGAGACGCGGCACTAACGTTGGTGCTATCGCTGTTCCAGTACAACAAGTCGAAATCAACCGGACTGTTACCTTTCAAGTAATTGTCGACGTAGTAGTTCCAGTACAAGCTGTTTTCACGCAACAAGCTGAATGTTACGCTCAGTGAACGACCATCCATGTAACCTTTTGCGTTGTTCTGCGTCTCGATAGCGCTAATGATTGTGTCGTTAATGTACGCGCCGACTTCGCCCGGTTGAGAGAAATCCAAAAGCGTTGTGAAGAACGTCGCCGATTTGATGCGCTTCTTCATACGTTTTGCTGCATAGTACGCAACAGTGCTCGCTAAAACCGTACCACCAATGCAGTAACCAGCCGCGTTGATTTGCTCTTGCCCTGTGATTTCTTCAATCGCAGAAACCGCTTTCACAACGCCTTCAGTAACGTAATCACCAAATTCAACATGCGCTTGCGCTTTACCTGGATTACGCCAAGAAATCATGAACACACTGTGGCCTTGTTCAAGCAACCAGCGAACCATCGAGTTCTTCGCAGTGAGGTCAAGAATGTAGTATTTGTTGATGAAAGGCGGAACGATAAGCAGTGGTGTCGCGTTGACTTTTTCGGTTAACGGACGATATTGAATAAGCTCAAACAACTCATTCTGAAACACCACATCGCCAGCGGTTGTCGCAACGTCATCACCCACTCGGAAAGCGTTGTTGTTCGTCATACGCACTTTTAAAATGTCTGCGCTCGACTCAACGTCTTCTTTCAACTGCTCTAAGCCAGCCAGTAGATTTTGACCGTTTTGCTCAAGTGTCAGCTTCAAAAGCTCTGGGTTAGTTGCGATGAAGTTGGAAGGAGAAAGGGCGTTAATGGCTTGGCGAGAGAAGAAAATAATACGTTCTTTCGTCTTTTCGTCTAAGCCTTCCAAAGACTCGATGGTATCAAGATAGGTCTTACTGAATAAAAGGTAGGATTGTTTGATGAAGCTATACATGGCTTCATTTTGCCACGCTTCGTTTGAGAAACGCTTATCCCCTTTTTCAGCTTCAATGATTTGTGCTTGATTCCCCGCCAATGCAACATTCTGCCAAATTTGCAGTTGCTGTTCCCACCACTGTGCTTGCAGCTTTAAAATCGCAGCAGGCTGATTCGCAGCTTGTTCGAACAGTTTGGCAGTATCCTCAAAGTTCACTTCTTGCATGGCCTTGTTTAAAGGAGAGTTCACGACTGCCTTGTTCACTTCGAAATCATGCCACCACTGATGATTGGTTTCCTGAAGCTTCACAAGATAGTCCGAAAAGAAGTGTTGAAACATAGTCTTACTCCTATATTCGGAAAAAACAACGCCGCCCAAATCTAGGGGCGGCGAGAATCGGACAAATTACGCAGGAGTAACAGTCTTTAGATTTTCCGAAGTCATTTTCTCAACGTCTTCTTTGAACTCTTTTGCAATGGCTTGAAGCTTGTTGCTGTCATCCATCATTTGCTGAGAAAGCTTAGTAAGTACGCTTAGCTGTTGGCTGTTGAAAGCAGTTAGTGATGTCACGTCTTTGATTTCTGACGCTGCTTTCATCTGGTTTAGACCCACTTCGCTGTAAGTGCGAATTGCGTTCAGTTGAAGCTCAGTCAACACTTCTACGTTTTTTGTCACTAGCTTGTTGAACTTCAAGTAAGGTTCTAGATTTTTTTCAGTTTGATCGCTAAATGTTTTGAAAAAATCAGTGTACATGGTTTATCTCCTAGAGAAAGAATTAAAAATGTCCGTTTAAATAATTACTTAACTGCTTTTACAACCACAGCCGTGCCCATGCCGCCGCCCACACAAAGTGAAGCAACACCATATTGACCATTTTGCTTATGAAGCTCGTGAACAAGCGTCACTAAAATTCGGTTGCCCGATGCACCAAGCGGGTGGCCTAGCGCGATAGCACCGCCGTTAAAGTTCGCTTTATCTTGAATCGCATTAACTGGAACTTGGTTGGTTTCCGCCAACTGATGAATCACGCCAAGTGCTTGCGCTGCAAATGCTTCGTTTAACTCGTAAACGTCGATGTCGTTTACTGTGAGTTCCGCTTTTGCGAGTGCTTTATTGACCGACTCAACTGGACCTAAGCCCATGATTTTCGGATCAAGACCCGATTGCGCGTAGCTTACGATCTCAGCAAGCGGCGTTAATCCGTGCGCTTTAACTGCGCTTTCAGACGCAACGATAATCGCACTCGCGCCATCGTTAATGCCCGACGCATTACCCGCAGTCACTGTGCCTTCGCGGTCAAAAGCAGGACGCAGCTTGCTTAAAGCTTCCATTGTTGCGTTCGCTTTTGGGTATTCATCGGTATCGAATAGTACGGTTTCTCGACGCTGTTGCACTTCCACTGGCACAATTTCGTCTTTGAATTTACCTGCTTCAATAGCGGCAACCGCTTTCTGTTGGCTCGACAACGCATATTCGTCTTGCTGTTGACGAGTTAGGCCGATTTCTTTTGCTACGTTTTCTGCCGTCACACCCATGTGATATTGGTTGTAAACGTCGGTTAAACCGTCCGCTACGAGCAGATCTTTCAGCTCCAGATTGCCCATTTTATTGCCATCACGAATGCTGCTTGGTGCGGCAAACGGAATCTGAGACATGACCTCAACACCCGCTGCAACAACGATCTCTGCATCGCCACTACGGATATGAGAAACTGCGTCCATGACCGTTTTCATACCACTACCACAAACCATGTTTACGCCGTATGCAGGAACAGATTCAGGAATCTCAGCAAACAATGCCGCTTGGCGGCCAACACCCATGCCTTGACCTGCACCAACAACGTTGCCGACAATCACTTCGTCAACCTTGTCGCCAGCCAACTTTGCAGCTTCTAACGCGCCTTTAATCGCTACTGCTGCCAGATCGCCAGCTGAGGTATTTTTCAGGCTGCCACCAAAAGCGCCAATTGGGGTACGCTTCGCCGCTACGATAAATACTTTTTCCATCATCTTATCTCCTTAGTGCATGTATAGGCCGCCGTTCACCGACAAAGTCTCACCGGTGATATAGGCGCCGGCATCGCTGACCAAGAAGCTCACTGATGCTGCAATTTCTTCTGGTGTCGCAAGGCGTTTCATTGGGATTTGGTTCTTGATGGATTCCAACACTTCTGGCTTCATTTGCTCAACCATTGGCGTACCGGTGTACCCCGGAGCGATAACATTGACCGTCACACCCGAGCGAGCGCCTTCGTATGCCAAGGCTTTAGAGAAACCGAGCATCCCAGCTTTCGCCGCCGAGTAGTTTGCTTGACCAAACTGCCCTTTTAGACCATTGACTGAAGAGATATTGATGACACGACCACCACCTTTTTCGCACATTGCTGCGAATAGGGGTTGCGTAACGTTGAATAGACTATTGAGGTTGGTATTGATGACATCATTCCAAGCTTGCGCAGTCATCTTTTTAAACACGCCATCACGTGTGATACCTGCGTTGTTGACAACAACATCAATGGTTCCTTCTTCCTCAAGCAATTGCGCTAACTTCTCTGCACACTCAGCGGTGTTTGTTACGTCCAACTCAAAAAGGCGAACCTGATCTTTGGTAAACCCTTTACTGTTGAACCACTCCAGCGCACATTCGTAGTTACCTGTGAAATAAGTAGCGATTACACGGTAACCGTCATTGACTAATTGAGAGGAAATAGCAGAACCAATTCCGCCTTTTGATCCAGTGATCAAAGCGACTTTCTTCATTGAAGACTCCATTCTTAACGGCATTTAAAAAGCAAACTTAATACACTGATGAAATAGTTCACCAACTGACGTGTTTATTTATTCTTTTGACAACCAATCCTGTGCTGCCTTTTATTTTAAGTTAACCTAGAAATATTACATTTCAAATAAAAAACTAATCCATTTGCATAAGATTGATTTAGATCTCATTACACATGAAATGTTATAAAATGGTTAACTCTTCATAACTCATTGTTTTTAATAGTACTTACTTGAAACACTAGCCTATCAATACGGTAAAATAATCTTTATAGATCAAATGATTACATACAGAACAGCAGACGTTACATTATGTCATGATTTAAGATCTGAATTTTAAGTCTAAATGATTATGGCAAAAACAAGATTAGAATAATAATTCAAATATCAGTAAAGACAATTATCAAACATATCATTTAATTACTGTATTTAATGACAATTTAGTTATCAATATGGCTATTTAAAACAATGAAAACAAACAACGAAAAAATATAAACAATTAAATATATTTAATCGAAGAACGATATAAGAGTTTGTCTCATACTGGTGCAATACGCACTATTATGACGCAGAGATTAAAATATAATTTCATTTTAATTTTAAATATCCTAATAACATCAGCTAACTAACACAAAAAGCAACCGTTCGCTTTGTAGTAGCATCCTCTCCCGCTTTGCACTATCTTTGTGGCTTCTCTTTAATCACTAAGTCATCAACAGATATGAATATTGCATTACTCAGTATGTTCATCCCTACTTTCTTTTTCGTCTCGATTACTCCAGGAATGTGCATGACGTTGGCACTCACATTGGGAATGAGTGTCGGCTATCGCCGGACACTGTGGATGATGATTGGGGAACTCGCCGGAGTCGCTCTGGTTTCCATCTCTGCTGTACTCGGCATCGCCGCAGTTATGCTCAATTATCCGTGGCTGTTTACCTTCCTCAAATTTGGCGGCGGTGCGTACTTGCTCTATTTAGGTATCGAAATGTGGCGATCTCGGGGCAAACTCGCGATCAATTTGGAGAACTCAACTTCACCACCTAAAGGTAACTGGAATTTGGTTCTGCAGGGCTTCGTTACCGCCATCGCGAACCCTAAAGGTTGGGCGTTTATGATCTCACTTTTGCCTCCATTCATCGACCAAAGCAAAGCCTTGGCGCCACAGCTCATGGTTTTAGTCTCGATCATTCTGCTGTTCGAGTTCATCTGTATGTCACTTTACGCGACAGGCGGTAAAGGGCTTAAACGTGTTTTAGGCCAATCAAAAAATGTACGTTTGATGAACCGTTTCGCAGGCACTTTGATGATGGGCGTTGGTGTTTGGCTGTTTGTGAGTTAGAGCAGAACTAAAAGTAATGAAAAACCTCTTTCAAAAGTTCACGCAAGTGATGAGTGAAGTACTAGATTTTCAGGCCCGAGTTTGGGTTGTGAACGTCTATGCAGGAGAGCATAAAGGCGAGTCTTATGTCGTTAATGAAGATGCTTTCTCTGAGCCTCTTCAGTGGATGAAGAAAAAAGGCTACCAAGAGTCGATGTTGAATAAAGTCGAAGCAATGAAGCGCTCACAGATCTTAGAGTTCGATTTGGGACGGGTAAAACATCGTCTGATGCGCGTGAAATAAGCACAAAAAAAGCGCCACTCAAAATGAGTGGCGCAAGCACTTTTACCTTAAAAGAACGATGCTATGGCGCAGCGTCGATCTCAACAGGCAGATAATGTTTCGGCTCCAGTTTCAACCACTCTGGCAGCACGGTACCAATCGAAATCGATGACCATGTACCAGACAGAACACCAATAAACATCGCGGTTGAGAAACCAGCCAAAGGCGCTCCTCCCATAATCCACAATGCTCCAACGGTGATCAGTGTTGTACCAGATGTCACCATGGTACGTGAAAACGTCGCGATAACAGCTTGGTCATTGATGTCTTCTGTTTTCCAACTCTGCTTCGCAATCAACAGCTCACGGATTCGGTCTGCAATGATGATCGAGTCATTCAATGAGTAACCTAAAATCGCCAGCACAGCAGCAAAAACGGTTAAGTTGAACTCCATTTGAGTAATTGCAAAGAAGCCAAGCACTAAGATCACATCATGGGCCAAAGCAAACAGTGAACCGCTTGCCAAACGCCACTCAAAACGGAAACACAAGTAACCGAGAATACTCAACACACAAATCAACAGTGCTAAGCCACCTTGTTCAAACAAGTCTTGGCCAACTTGAGCACCAACAATACTGTTACTGACAACATCAACTTGGTGAGAGATTGGCTTAAGTACATCTGCCACGCTTGGTAATGTCTGCCCTTCTTCCGGCGCAGAGTAACGGATCACCCAACGGCCATCTTCACCGGAACGTGTTACTGATGTTGACTCACCAAGTTTTGGTTGCAGTACGTCAAGCAGATCATGGTTAGTTAGCTGCTTATCTACCTTTACTTCTGTCACCATACCACCAGTGAAATCCAAGCCGAGGTTCAACCCTTTAAAGCCTAGAGCGACTAACGCGATCACCGTCAAAATGATGGAAACTAGCGTAGTAAAGTAGCGAATTTTACGAATATTTTGTTTTAGCATTTCGACCATGATTAAACCCTCACATCACGACGGGCATCGCGGCCCCAAATTAAATTGATCATTGCTCGAGAGGCAAATACGCCTGTAAACATACTGGTTAACAAACCTAATCCGAGTGTTAAGGCAAAGCCTTGGATTGGGCCATTACCGATGGCGTACAGAATCACGGCGGTGATCATAGTAGTAATGTTGGCATCAAGGATGGTCGAGAACGCGCTGTCAAAGCCCAGATCAATCGCTTGAGCGAAGCTGCGGCCTTCACGCATTTTGTCCTTAATACGTTCGAAAATAATAACGTTGGTGTCCACTGCCATACCGACGGTTAACACTAAGCCTGCAATGCCAGGAAGCGTTAACACCGCACCTGGTAGCAAAGCAATTAGGCCAAGCAAACAAAGCATGTTGGCACAAAGCGCCACGTTTGCTACCCAACCTAAGCGGCGGTACCAAAGTGCCATAAAGGTCAGTGTTAAACCCATACCTAAAGCCAGTGCTGCAAAACCGTTTTCAATGTTTTCTGCACCCAGAGAAGCACCGATAGTACGCTCTTCCACAATAGTAACCGGCGCAGTTAGTGAACCCGCACGAAGCAATAGCGCTAACTGCTGCGCATCGTCCATGCTACCTGCTCCGGTAATGCGGAACTGGCTACCAAGTTGAGATTGAATAGTCGCGACGCTGATAACGCGCTCACTACGCTCGGTTACACCGCGATCGTTTGTCTTGTACTCTCGGTAAACGGTCGCCATTGGCTTGCCGATGTGAGTTGCTGAGAAGTCGCTCATTTTCTTACCACCAGCGTGGTCAAGAGAAATATTTACTTCTGACATACCCATTTTGTCGACACCAGCTCGAGCGTTTACGATGTGCTCACCCGTTAGTACTGGTCGTTTTGCCAAAATCACCGTACGGCCGTCATTGTCTTGAAGAACAAGATCTTGGCTGCTGTGTGCTTGGCTCGCATCTTTCACTTCATAAAACGCCAAGCTTGCTGTTGCACCAATAACGTTTTTCGCTTGAGCAGGATCTTGTACACCAGGGAGTTCAATTCGAATGCTCTCTTTACCTTGGCGTTGCACTAGTGCTTCTGTGATACCAAGTTCTTCAATACGGCCACGCATGATCTTCAGGTTTTGTTGAAGAGTCGAGGATTGAAATTCTTGGATATTTTGTTCACTCGGTTCAAGCACAAAGCCACGAGATGAACTTTTTGAAATCCAGCTAGGGTAATTTTGACGCAAGAACTTGTTCACTTCCGACAATGCTTGCTCGCTGTCACTGTTTACCGTAATTCGGTTGCCGCTTTCTGCTCGAACTTGCACACCACGAACACGTTGATCACGTAGATTCGCTTTAATTTCATCAATCAACGCATCACGTTGCTCTTCAAACGCTTTATTCACATCAACATTCAACAAGAACTGAACGCCACCACGAAGGTCAAGACCGAGTTTAATTGGGCTAAAGCCCATCTCATTCAACCATTCTGGCGCAACCGATACGTATGAGAAAGTGATGCTGTCGTCTTTATTTAGCTCTTTGTTTAACAACGCACGAGCTTTACTTTGCGCATCTTCACCATCGAATACAATGGTTGTTTTGCCGTCTTTTTCAATGATTTTGTCGGCTGAAATATGGTTGGTTTTTAGCAGTTGATTCAGATGAACAACCGACATTTCACTGTTGTTTTGATCCGCAAACGTCAACTGGATAGAAGGCTGTTCGCCAAACCAAGTTGGGATCGCACTTAAGGTTAAGATAATGACCGTCGTGATTAATACGACATATTTCCAAGCTGAGTAGTGATTCATCAGCTTTCTATTCTTTTGCTGCTTTGGTGTTTTTTTCATGTAAACATCATCCCTTCACGATGAAGTGAAGCTTTTAATAACAAGGCTTAACACACGACAGATGCTCCCAGAATAAATTCAGGGTATGAAATGCTCAGAACGCTCGCGCCCTGTCGAATACAATCGTCGTGTTAAGAGTGCACAATGGTGCAAATAGATGGTGTTTAGGCAGAGAACTGACTATTGAGTGCGACGTACATGGCATTGGTCTCTTTCCAACCAGAAATGCGATGATCGCTTGTGAAATGATAAAATGTGGACTGGTTGTGACGCCAGTTAATGTCCATCAAGCTGTATGCGTAACCCGCATCAGCGTAAAACGGAGTCGTGAGATCGCCGACAAAATCTACGTGCTCGTCATCAAGCCCTTCTCGTAAGTAAGACGTCCAGCGTTGAGAGTTAAACAAAGCAACGGAATCAAGACTTGCATGACCTTCAGATACTGGAGATTGAGAACTTTCTTCTGAAACTTCAGAGAAATCGACGGAAGAGTTTGGCGATACACTTGCAACTACAAAAGGTTGTAGCTTAGAAAAGTGCGGTACATGAGCCTTGTGATCGATTTGCGCAGCAGATACATGCACTGGTAGCAATACCATTGCAAATAGCAGCAAAATCAATTTTCTTAGGTAAATCCAAGGCATAGAAACTCACTAAAAACACAAAGAGCCAAGTTAGGTCACTTGGCTTAATGATAGTATTCCTATTGATTATGGTTCACAACTAAAAAGTTATAAATCTCTGATTTCAGGTTTGTATCGTCATTGCTTTTATCAAAACGTCTTTAGAGAACCAATGTAATCGGTCGTAAGTTACCGATAAAAAAGCTCACCCTTATCGACATCTAAGTAGATCTTGTTCTCTTGCTCCAAACCGCCGCAATAGATGAAGTAAACATTGCGCTTTTTGAACGTCACTGAACGAACCCAACCACCGAGCTCTTCAAAATCACTAGGATCACACGTTTCATCTTTCAGCAATTGCTGGGTTTTGTTTCGGAACATATCTAAATGTTCCTTCAAATCGTCTGACTTTTGCAGGTAGCCATCCAAGATCTCTAATCGCTCTTGCTCTTTGATGACAGGTTCAGCATCAGAGAGACCTTTCGAGTTGACCCATTCCGCAGTCTCTTCTCCACCATCTTCGTAAACGATGTAGTCAGATAGACGAAACCAACCCTCGACCTTTTCCAGCACAGACACTTTTTCGCCTTTGTAAAGCGCATCAACTATCAAAGACTTATCATCAGGCTTATTGTAAACGTTAACGCGACGCTCGATAACGTAATATTCCGTGATTTCAGGAGCTGGCGCTTCTAAATCCATGATGGGTTTGGAGGCATCCCCTTTATCTACAGGCGCCTTTTCCGTTTTAGCCGCAACAGGCTTTTCAGGTTCGTCTTTTTGCATAAAAAAGAAATAGTAACCAGCACCCGCGCCACCCAGCAGCAGAAGAATCAACACTGCGATGAGAACTTTTTTCATGTTCTTTTCCTTTTTATTCTTTGTGCTTATCTCGCCATCTATACTGTTTAGAGACGGTTAACTTACGTGAGCAATCATGATCAACAAACACTATTGGATGCTGATACTTATCTCGTTCCCTTTGCTAGGGTTCGCCAATGTTCAATGTAATCCATCTTCTTGGAATGACAATCTTACCCAATTCAGCCGTTTAGAGTCCAATTACAATCAGCATGTTAAGGTGTTCAACACCTTGTTAAGTGAGCACAAGCAGCGCCAACTGCTTTCGCAAACTTTTTCCACAGATGAACTCAGTTTGTTATGGCGCGCTAAGTACAATCAAAACCTGTTCCAAAATCAGCTAAAAGCCTCGGTTCAGTACAAAGAAGAGTTAACGCAAAAAGCAAATGAGCTTATCAAGCTTAGTACCGAGTCGCAGTGGGCAGCCAATGGCTGGGAAAAGCTCGCTCAAAGTTGCAGACATAATAATGAAACAGCGAACCAAATCAGTGCAGAATGGTATCGAGAAAACGCTCAACAACTGGCTAAAGACTATACGACCCTATCCTCGCAATTTCTGGGATTAGCCCATCTTTATGACAAAGAAGCTAGTGCATTAAAATACGCCCAAGGCTCTCGCCATTAAACTGTTACAAAATGGGACTGTTCCCCTTAATAAAATTGATTAACCAATAACCAAAGCAGCCATTTTATAGAGACATACGTCACAATAATGCTTTACTTACGCGCATTTTTTGGTTAATTTACCCATTAACAAAATTTAATAAAAAGTCACATTTGGCTGGAGATGATGCTACAAAAATGGTTATCAATCGATTAAGTAACAGGGATTGTCCTAATGCTACCAAAGCCAAGTTTTTGTCAGTAGTTAGGCACGTAAAAGAGTTCGGTTCAATTAGCGATTTGGACCTATGTAAAATCTTCGGAGAAACAATTTGGAGTGATGGAAGGGAATACCATTCAGCCGCGTTCTCATTTAAGGTTGATAGACAAACTGGTGACTGTAAGATCTCACAGTACAAACACCAATAAGGCTTAAAAGTTTATGAAGCGGAGTTAGGAAACTGGCTCCGCTTTTTTGATCATGACAATCGTGAAGTCGTGGTCGGAGTAACCCTCGATTAATTGTGCATCTGGGCATAGCCATCGACAATAGCGCAACACCCCCACTTTGTTATGCGATTCTAGCATTCTCATGCTCGGCAGCTTTTCTTCATCGAGTAAGTTAAACACACAGCCTATTCGAGCCGCTCGATACATCTTCTCTATCATTTCAATCGTATGATTGGCATTGCTCGATTTGTAGTTTAATGAACCTGACGCGAACACATAATCACTTTGAGGAAGAACAAGCTTAGAAAAGTCGCCACAAATGAAATTAACAGGCGTTTTAAAGGCTTTCTTTCTGGCCTTTGTGATGAACTGCTTCTGCAGATCAATGCCGACATAGCGCGCTGGATATTGATTCTGGCTCTCAATATATTCAAGCAGATCACCAAAGCCACAGCCAATATCGAGAATACTAACTGCCTCTAAACAAAGGCTACGAGTCAGCGCTTCAAATCGGCTGATTTGGCTATATTCGTCCTGCCAACCCAGCGTACGCGCTTTATCATTACTGAATTGTTTATAACGCTTGCGGTGGTAGTTGGCAATCTTCAATCTATCGAGCCACTTCATTTATCTCCCCTCTTGCTCACTACAGGCACAATGATCAAATTAAATGGGTAAACAGCCATTTCCTTTTACCTGCCGAATAGCAAGGTGTGTGTGGATGTCTTTGACGTTTTCTAACCTTTGCAGCTTTCTCGTGAAGCTTTCGTATCCGGGAAGATCTTTACTTACCACTTCCAATAAATAATCGTAAGCGCCAGATACAACGTGACAAGAAATCACCTCATCCATATCGACGATTGCGGTTTCAAACTCATCGATTGACGACGCTTGGTGGTTATTCAAACTCACTTCAACAAACACCGTCATCGCAATACCTACTGCGACACGTGAGATCATTGCTCGATATCCGCTGATAACCCCTTCTTGTTCAAGACGTTTTAAGCGCCTCGCACATGGTGAAGCAGAGAGCCCTACTTGGTCAGCAAGCTCCGCTGTCGTTAATGTGGCGTCTTTCTGTATGAGATGAAGTAACTGCCTATCAATTTTGTCCATGCCAACTCCCTTTGCCTAAAATCACTAAATTTAATTAATTAAACGCAGTTTAACACCAATACTGAAACAAAGTACGTCACATTTTGCCAACATGATGCGTCAGTTTCGTTCAATAATTACAGCGAACTTTACACATGGACGCGACAACGATGATTTTGGGATACGCTGCAATTTTAGTGACCGTACTGCTTTGGTCTGGTTTTTTCATTTCGCTCAAAGGTGGGGCAATTTCGGCACTACAACCTGCTGATATTGCTTTGGTGCGCTTTCTCGTTCCTAGCCTAATCTTGTTGCCTTTTGTAATGAAACATAAAGCCGCCCTAAAAGCCGTTCCCAACAAATACCTTACTGGTATTGTCTTGGGTAGCGGTTTACCTTATTTACTTGTAGCGGGCACTGCCATGCATTTCGCTCCCGTCGCGCATGGTAGCGCCTTAATACCTGGCACGTTGCCTTTGTTTGTTTCTGCCATTGCAGTCTTGTTCTATCAACAATCGCTGAGTCATCACCGCATTATTGGTCTTTCCACCGTACTGCTGGGTATTTTTGTGTTTCTGCTATCTAATATCGGGGAGGAATACAACTGGTCTCAACTTCAAGGGCATGCGATGTTTTTAGTTGGCAGCTTGATGTGGGCGGTTTTTACTATCAGTGCACGCGTAGCCAACCTCAACGCTTATGTATGCGCGGGTTTTGTCGCCATTGTCTCGTTACTTATGCTTATCATCGCAGTTGGGTTCGGTTGGATAGACAGTTATTTAGCGGTAACGCCTATCTCCAGTTGGCCTTGGGAGGAGCTGTTTAGCCATGCAATGCTACAAGGTGTCGGCGCAGGGCTTATCGCATCGTTTACGTTTATCTATGCCATAAAAATCATTGGCGCCGAAGCCAGCGCCGCATTTGGGTCTCTCACTCCCGTTGTCGCAACGTTGCTTGCCGTTCCAATCTTTGGCGAACAACCGGATTCGCTAACTTGGATCGCGTTAATTCTGGTGACTTGCGGTAGCGTAGTCGCCAGCCAAATCTTTATGAAGCATGAACTTACTCAAACTTATCGCCCACCACTTCACAGATAGCGATTAATTGACAAAAACTTTTATAAACCACACTTGATGAGTAAAACGGCGTTTTGGTAGCCTCTTTTCAATCAGAAATTGGAACCTCAGATCTTATGCCAGCAACTCATACGAAAGATGTACTGCATAAATTCCTCAAACCAGGGATGAAACTCTCGATTAACTTCGAATTTGGACCAAAAGATAAATTCAGCTACTCAACCGTTTATTTAGGAATAAAAGAAAATTCTTATTTGATCCTCGATATTCCGATGCGATTGCTCGAAGATCAAGTGATGAGAAAACTGCATAACGCCGATGTGATTGTGCGCGGCGTTTCCGACACTGAGCTTGGTCACGTGTTGGCTTTTAAATCCAGTGTACTAATGACAGCCGTTCGCCCTTCCCCTCTGCTCTTTATTCGCATACCCGGTACGTTTGCAACTAAGCCTGTTAGAGAGCACGAGCGTTACAAGCTACAAATGGACTGTACCATCGATCACAGCGGCAATATTTATGACGGCAGTTTGGTTGATTTTTCACTGGCAGGCGTCGGTGTTCAGACCTTTATTGAGCCTGAGTTTAAGGTTGGAGACCGAGTTTCGGTGGTATCACCTCTTAGCATTCATATAGGAGAGGAAAATCCTTGCTTGATCGCCAATATAAAGAAGCAACCCAAAGGCTGGGTGATAGGCATTCGATTCGAGCAACCCATTACTATGACTGAAGATTTGAAAACCAAGTTGCTGGAACAGTCCTTTCTGACCAGCAACGTATGATTTAGTGAACTGCGACGCGTCAAGGCTATGATTGGCTAAAGCGCGTTGCGGCAAAGCTGTTGAGTAACCGATGCACGGCATAAGTAACAAGCAAAGTGACCACGATGGCAAACAGTATGCTGGTGACTCGATACAAAGCACTAAAAATCAGATCACCATCGGGCGTGAGATACTGTCCGAATAAGATCCCTAAAGTAGTGAGGCCTCCAAAGCCCGCACCTGAACCACTGGATTCTTTCACATGCATGTAACTGAATATCATCGCGCCAATCCAAAGTAACGGCACAATAAACAGCAAAGTATCTGACCAATCATACAAAATGAGCTGCCCGACGATACCAAAGGTCACGCCTAGCAATGTGCCCATCGCCCGTTTACGAGCGTAACCTAAGGCGCCATTCCAGTGCATTGGAAACAGGAGCAACAAGGTTGTCGCCTGCGCTGACATGGAATCGTTTAAATCAAAGATCTGAAACACCAAAAAGGACATGGTTGCAATACTCGCCCCCATAAGAGCCTCATGTCGCATCCGATGGCTTTGTTTGGCTTGTGAAGGCTTTGGCAGCGGTTGACGAGGTTCCGCATCTGGAATCAAAAACGTCACTAAATACGCCACAATAATGGACAAAACGTTCGCCTGTAAGTTACTAAAAATAAGATCATTCAGATCCGTTGTCGGGTAACTAGCAAAGTGCAGCATGATACTCAAACTAAGCACACTGTTCGCGCCAAATAGAAACAAACTCCCTTTTGACATACAAGCAAACTTGTAAAGAAACAAGCAGAATGCAATCAAGGTCATCAACACCGGATGACTACCAAACAAGCCCCCCAAAATGCCAACCTCTAGCCCACAAACAACAGCGGAGAAGATTAACTGTCTTGATGCATGCAAGTTCACTACTGGTACCATACCGAGCAAAAGCATGGGTGTTACGGTGAAAAACACACCGTAGTTCCAGCCAAACAACTTACACAGTGTAAAGCCGATGGTTGCGCCAGTTGCTATGCGTAGGCATTGTCTGAAATCGTTCTCAGACATGGGGTGGTCCCATAATTTCATACCACCTCCCAATTAATAGATGTAATGCAAAGTACTCAAAAAACGAATTTGCAGACGAGCCAGCCAACCTGAAATCGTGCTATCAGGCAATAGTTGTACCGTCGCACGAGCACCCGCCGGGAAAGCTTGTGGCTGTTCGTTGATAGACAAATGCAATCTCAAACGCTGAGCATCCCTCACCCAGCGGTTGGAATCTGTTGGTGTCGCGAGGCGGCCGTCTGCATCAAATTGACCCGAGCTTACCCCGGCATCCAAGCTGGTAATGCGGGCTTCAAAAACCTCTCCTGGCAAACTATCAAAGGCCACCAGTGCTCGACTATCTCGGTTAAAATGACGCAAACTTTTCTCGCGAAAGTCCGCAATAATATCAACTTGATCCGAAACCAGTGCGATAAGTGGCGTCCCCGCAGCGGCGTAAGCACCTGTCTCTAACTGCAAGTTCGTGATAACACCATCGTGCTCGGCACTTACTTGAGTGTAAGAAAGGTTAAGCTCAGCTTGTTTTAGCTGGTTCTGGGCAACACGCACGTTGACGTTAGCTTCGCCGAGCTCGCCGCGGCTTACTTCTAGCTCTTTCAGGCGGGCTTTTGCTGCTAGCAAATTCGCTTTTGCCGCTGTTGCACTACTCTGCGCATCATCACGTTGTTGTTGAGACGTACCGTTTCGGCTGAACAATGTATTCAGTCGATTGGCTTCACGGATTTTTTGCTCAGCGACGATTTTACTCGCTTCCACATCCGCTTTGGCTGCCGTGATAGAGGCATCCAACTGCTCATTGTTTTGGATCACTTGTTGTAAGTTTAATTGCGCTTTTTCTACCGCTAACTTGTATGGCTGCGGATCGATTTGGAACAACAAGTCTCCTTTTTGAATTTCTTGGTTATTTGCCACATAAAGATGGGTGATTTGCCCATTAACACGGGGGGCGACCTTGGTTACCACTCGGGTAGCCATCGCCTGAGGAGTTAACGGCATTGCTAAATCAGCAACAAGAAAATAGGCAAAGACAAGGACAAACACGACGCAAGAATATTTGATCCAACGCGCGAACTTTTGGTCTGGAGTCATAGGCGTTTACTTCTCTTTTTTTATTAGGATTTCTGACTTTATTCGCCAAGTGAATCGAGCGCATTGTGAGCAATTTGCTCTAGGACCAAGCCCAATTTCTTTAGCTCTTGGTCATTGATTTCTGAGAGCAGTTTTCGACGAACCTGCAAGATGCGTTCTTCCATTTGTATCAACAGCTCTTTGCCTTCGTCCGTTAAGCTGACAATTCGTGCTCGCTTGTCATGCTCACAACAACGTCGCGTAATGAGCGATTGCTCTTCGAGTAGTTTTAGCGTGCGCATCAACGAGGCAAGCTCAATCTCAAGCGCTTCAGCAAGTTGCTTTTGACTGATGTTGTCGCCCATTCGATACAGCTTCCAAAGCGCCGTCCAGCGCGGGTAAGTTAGGTTTAGCGGTTCGAGCTCACGGTCGGCAACCATCTTCCATAAACGAGCGACACGAGACAGTTTTTCGGCAAGGGACAGATCTCTCAAAACGTTGATGTCTTGAATCATAAGATGCACTCTATTACTTAGCGTGCTAAGTAATATAATTTAGTTAGCACGCTAAGTAAATATTTTTGTGATTTAAATCACAATGAATTTTTGCGCATTTAAAAGGTTGCGAAGAATTAAGATCTTCAGATTGCAGGAAAGAAAAAGCCCAACTCAGAAAAGCTAAGTTGGGCTAGGTAAACAAAGAAACTACCGTAAATGTGGCAGCAGACTATGTCCGTTCAATCAAGAAGCGCTGCTTGAAGTCAACAAAAGCCTCGTGGAGTGCATTTTCTTTAATGGGTTTCAGCAAAACATAGTTCGCGCCTGCTTCCATAAATGCATCACTGGTTTCTTGCGCAGTGTCGGCGGTGCAGGCGTAAATTGGCGTCCCCAATTTCAAGTTTTGACGAATCTCTTTCGTGGTTTCGATGCCACCAAGATGCGGAAGTTGGTTATCCATCAAAATCAAATCATAAGAGTGATCTTTTAAGAACTCCATGGCTTCTAGCCCATCCTTCGCCCAATCAACCTGCATCTTGTATTTGGTACAAAACGCTTTAAGAATAAAGGCGTTAGTATGGTTATCTTCCACCAGCAACACTTTCAGACTTTCATCAAACAACTCTGCAGGTTTTACGCGTTGGCTCGAATCCAACGGAGCCAGAACTCGCTCACGATCTTTTACTGGCAGCGTAACAACAAATGTGGTTCCTTGCCCTTTTTGACTGCGAACTTGTACATCCCCGTCGAGCATATCGACCAAGTTTTTCACGATGGTCAAACCAAGGCCACTGCCACCGTATTCGCGAGTTGTGGTCGCTTCTTCTTGAACAAAAGGTTCGAACATTTCATCCAACTTGTCGGACTCAATACCGATACCCGTATCGCTGATTTCAACCACTAGCACACTATTGTCTGCGCCATAAAACTGCTCTAACTCGGCATGTAAACGCACGCAGCCCGATGGCGTGAACTTCACCGCGTTACTGACTAAATTAAACAGAATTTGATTCAGGCGAACTTGGTCGGTGAAAATCTCTACATTGCCATCAAGCTGGTTTTCAATGACAAGTTCAACTCCTTTGTTTTCACAAATAGGGCGATAGATGTTTTCTAGCGTTCGCATGGTATCAGCGAAGGAGAAAGGATGTTTTTGGATATTGAACTTGCCTTGTTCAATCTTTGAGAAGTCCAAAATATCATTCAATACAGCAAGTAAGTGCTCACCACTGTGGCGAAGAACATCGATTTGGTTCTTCTGCTCTTCCGCTTCCACGGAATCTTTGAGTAGCTGCGCAACACCCAAAATACCATTAATTGGTGTGCGAATTTCATGGCTCATTTTAGCCAAGAAGTCAGCTCGCGCTTGCGCGGACTTTTCGGCTTCTCTGCGTGCTAAGTTACTTTGCTTTTCAGCTTCGATCAGCGTTGTAATATCTTGCCCTTGGACAATGATGCCGCTGATATCACCATCGACACGAATTGGCGATAAGTTCCAACGAAAGACTTTGTCACCAATCGGCACGTTCACTCCCGTCAGTGTCGCGCCCTGCGCTGCCATTCTTAAATGTGGTACCAGTTTGTCTTTGAATCCTTTAAATACAGGATGCATGGTTTCGATGTCATTTTCGATAACCAGTTCTTTGCGAGCTGCGGGGTTGATTTGGATCAGCACGCCCGCTTCTGACCACACCATGATTGGCGATAACGCGAAGTTAAACAGGTCTCTAAACGATCGCTTCTGAGCTTCTAATTCTTCAAACGTGCTTTCCAGCGTCGAACCAATGTGGTCAAACTCTTCAATATCCGACCCACCAAAACGCTCAAAGCCTTTTTCTTCGCGAGCAGAACGCGTGTAAGACATGAGCGAACCCAGCTCTTCCACAACTCGGTTTTCAATCCACTCTTTGGTCATCAGCGCAATCATGATCATGCCGATAACAGAGGCTAACATCGCCAAAAAGTGTTGAATTTGCAGCGTAACAACACTCTGGTTGTCTTGCACGGTAAGTAACTTCAAGTTGGTGATGGCCGCGTTCACTTCAATCGGCGTTTGGATGATCAACAACTGATCTAACTTCTTCTGGGTCTCTTTGCGTTTCAACACATCGAAGATTTTGTATGACTCATCCCCTGCTAGTGAACTTGCTACAGGAATGTCGTTCGCCACCAGCACAACATTGTCGACGTTGCCTTCGTTTTTTAACTTCTCCATCAAGGCGAAGTTATTATCCAAGACGACCGCGTTGTACGAATACCCCATCACTTCGCCCGTTTTCGGCTCTAACACAGGAACGCGGCGTAGCAACAAGTGACGAGCACCCATTGACGTGATTGACGTGACGTAATACCAATTATTACTGAACGTGACTTTGCTAGTCAGGCCGTCCAGCATTGAGTCGTTGATGCCATAAAAATGCGCGTTCCCATCGTCCCAAATAATACCTTGATGGTCGGTGAGAAAACGAAATTCAGGCGTGTGCGAAGGATCACTCTGATCAATGCTGAGAAAGAAGTAATTTAAGGCTTCTTCATTTCGCTCCGAGTAAAAATCCAAAATCACATCACTTTTCGAATTGCTGTCGTGATGGATCTGAATCGCTGCAAAATGACTTTCAAAAATGTTCAGAATCAACGCAGACGTTTGCTGCTTGGTTCGGTCGACCTCCTGCCAAATGATCTGTTTGGAGAAGTAATAACTCTGAACGAAAATGCCTAAAATGATCGGAGCAAGAACGAGAATAATAATTTTAGTTATAAGCGTCGACAGCGAGCGACGCTTTTTTAGCTTTGATGTAATTGTCATCAATTGTCTGAGTATCTAAATGCACGTTTTCTGAGAGCTTCAATTCGCTCAGGGGAATCTGATTTGGTCACAACTTCGAAGTCCCCAGAGTACACCGTTGGTACAGGCTTACCTTCCAAATCCCATTTAATCGCCTCTGCCATCGCAATGCCAGTATCATCATTCATACGCATGACGGTGATATCTAACTCCCCTTTTAAGATAGCGTCTAGCTCAGCAGAACCACCGCCCCAGCCATTAATCATTACGTCTTCACGGCCAAGTTCAGACAGTGCTTCGACGGCACCTAACGCAACGTCGGTAGAACAAGCATAAATGAACTCCACATCTGGGTATTTTTTCAAGCTGGCTTTTGCAGCTTCATACCCGGACTGTTTTGTCGCTTTTGTATAGTAAGCAGATTGTAGTTCAAACTGACTGTCTTGGTTCACTTGGTGAATGAATGTGTTACCACGGATATCGCTAATGTAGCCTTCAGAGAAGTACAAAACGCTGTAATGGGTATTTTTCGGGAACTGCTTGCCAAACTCCACAGCGAGTTCGCGACTGCCTTCAGCGTGATCGAAACCGACGTACATAAAAGGCTGTCGAGTTTCCCATTCACGGACTGGCGTCGTGATATTTTGCAGGATAAGTTTGGTTTTGGTGGAATCTAAAACGTGTTCGACAAACTTACGATGTCGGGTCGTATCGAGTGTAAAAATTAAGTAGTCGGAATTGCTTTTCAGTGCTTCCATCAAAGAAAGGCTTTGTTGTTTGATATCGGCGTTTGGTCGCGTAAACACTTGATTGATTTGGTAATCAATATTGAGTTTATCTAAGCGCTTCTCAAACGCGTCGATGTTTCTTATCCAGTAATCGGAAATCTGCTGCCCTGGATAAACAACGGAGATTTTTAATGGGTGTCTTTTTTCAGGGGCAATAGGCACAGGATCGTCTCTCACGGCCGCAGCCAGAGCATCCGTTAAGTGTTTCTGTTCTGGAAATTCATTTAAGAATTCTTGATACGCCCAGTAGCCGTTAAGAACCTGAGAGGCTTGTGAAGCCGGAGACATGCCGGCAATTGAAATCAGGGACAATACTAACGCTTTATTCATTTATTGCTCTTTTAGCTTTTTTATTGAGCCTACTTCAGCTCTGTTTTTGACCTAGCCGAGTCATCCTTTACTCTTGTAATCTACCTTCCACTGAGTGTTTGTTTCAATAGTAAATTTGTCTACTTGGAACAGAACATCGGGCCATTATGCGTCAGAATAGCCATACATGATATACCCAAAGTCCATATGGTATTCTGCTTTTATCTCAAGAAGCTTGGATGTATCGGGCTCGGCCGTATTAGTCAGCTGTATCAATAAATATAAATAAGCCGCCAATGTTGGCGGCTTATAAAAGACAATTGAAATTTAAGAATCCGAAAAACAGGCACTCAAACGGTCACGATGAACCGTTAACTTTGAGAGCAAGACTCAAACATCACTTGCTGATTGTCATCCACGGCAATCAAAGCTTTGAGTTCAACCAACTGCTCTTTCTTGCTCTTGGTTAGTTGTTTGATGAAATACTCAGCGCGCATTGCTGTTACTTTTGAGTCGAAGCTAGTCGACCACTCTAAAACAAGAGGCCCTTTACCCTTGAGCGCTTTTGCGCCTTTGCCAAGTTGGTGCTGTTTAAATCGCCTTTCGATGTCATTGGTAACACCGCAATACAGTGCATTACGGTTATTGCGGATCAGATAAACGCTCCAGTGCTGCTCAACGCTTTCACTCATGAAAGTAGAGATTCTACCTGTGCTTTCAATGCATCGAGTTCTTCTCTTAACTCGGCAACTTCTTGCTCTAACTGAGCGACACGTTCTGAGCTTGATGAAGTAGCTGGAACTGCCGCAGCCATTGCTGACACATCGACTTCACCACAGAACAAGTGCATGTAACGAGATTCACGCTTACCAGCTTCACGAGGTAACTTCACCACAAGCGGACCTTTCTCTTCGCTAGCAAGATGCTCAAGTACAGCTTCTACTTCTTTTACATCGTGGAAAGTGGCAAGGCGGTTAGTTCGAGTGCGGATCTCGCCTGGCGTTTGCGCTCCGCGCAGTAACATGCAACAGATGATGCCCTTCTCTTGCTCCGACAATTTAAGATCGCCAAACTCGGTGTTGCAAAAACGATGTTGGTACTTGCTAACACGGCTATTGAAAGCGCTCTCATCGCTGACAAGTCGACGCTCAATCAACGCATCAACAGCATCAAGGACGTCAGATTCTGACAATGCCATCACAGGCTCACGGTTGCTTTTTTGGTTACATGCGTTGGTCAACGCGTTCAAACTGAGGGGATATTGGTCGGGGGTGGTCACTTCTTTTTCAATCAAGCAACCAATTACTCGTGCTTCAATTGCCGTTAGCTCAACTTTCATAATGCATTTCCTTATTATTTTTGCATTTGAATTTATACCTAAACCGCATCTAAGTCTTTTATGTCTACTTTGCACCGTCGATTCAAAACGCTGCACGACTTGAAGCTGTTTAGGTATAGGTGTCAGGCTAAAGCATAGCGCAAAGACCTGGCACCCATCGCGAATCGGGGTCGGTCTCAATGCTCCGAGAGAATCGGCACTTTTCTCATATTGCCGTCTTCATCAATCATCATGATTTTCGAACGATTCAGTTCGACTTCCGTGATTTCAAGTTGGCTTCTCTCTTCAATGTACGCCGCTTTTAACTTTTCAGCCAAAGAGCTGGTGACTTTCTCATTCTCTTGACTGTCGGCTTGCTCCGCAGTGTTACCAGAGTCCATATCAAGTTTCATCATTTTTCATTTAATGACGCTGATGATATAGCGAAGGTCTCGCCATGACAACGTATCGATTTGTTCATAAATGCAAAATGCTATCCACTTATCGACAATAACCGTCGCAGAAAGACGCATCCGTATCCCCTCAATAACGCGTTCATGGTGCAAATTTTTTCATCTTCGCTCCCCTCTAGTGACCCGACCAAAGGGCAGTTTGTCAGCGAGATATGAGAATTGGTTGAGATTTGGTCAACTCTGCATTGTGATTGATCTAAAGACTGTTATGCCACGGGATGTTGTGCTTTAATCGAGGCAGATATTCACAAATTAGGAAAGGGAACCATGAGTAGCGTATTTGAAATCGTTAACCAAGCTCGTCGTAAAAACAAACTAAAACGTGAGCTACTTGATAACGAAAAGAAAGTTCGTGATAACCGTAAACGTGTAGACCTTCTAGAAAACCTACTAGACTACATCAAACCAGAAATGTCTCACGATGAAATCGTCGCTATCATCAAAAACATGAAAGCTGACTACGAAGACCGCGTTGATGATCACATCATCAAAAGTGCAGAGATTTCTAAAGCACGTCGTGACATCAGCCGTCGCATTCGCGAATTGACTGAAGAAGACAAGCAAACTAGCGGCAAAAAATAGGCCCGATTAGTTCAAGTTTCAAACCCCGAGTGAGCATTCCTTACTCGGGGTTTCTTTTTGTCACTTTGTAGTCCAGTGTGTACAATAAAACCATTCTCGAATCCCAACACACTCTAATTCCTATGCCTTCAACTTCTACTAACGCACAACCTACGTTAGCAAAACAACTGTTTACGATGACATGGCCAATGCTGTTTGGTGTGTTGTCCTTAATGAGTTTTCAGCTTGTCGACAGTGCATTTATCGGTCAGCTTGGCGTTTTACCGCTTGCCGCTCAAGGTTTCACCCTACCGCTTCAAATGGTCATTATCGGCATTCAAGTAGGCTTAGGCATCGCGACTACCGCAGTGATCTCTAAAGCCTTGGGCGCGAATGATGCTCGCTATGCCAAACAACTTGGCGGATTGGTCTTAATGATTGGTTCAATCGGTGTTGCGGTATTCGGCCTCTTAATTTGGCTGCTGCGTTACCCGATTTTATCTCTGCTCAGCGCGCCAGAAACTGTTATGCCTATCATAGATAGTTACTGGCCTTGGTGGCTGCTGAGTTCATGGGTTGGTGCAGTCCTTTATTTTTACTACAGTATTTGTCGTTCCAATGGCAACACTATGCTTCCGGGCACGATGATGATGGTGACAAGTGGTGTGAACTTGGTATTAGACCCACTGTTGATTTTCACGCTCGATCTCGGCATTAATGGTGCAGCGTTGGCAACCTTAGTTGCATTTGGGTTTGGTATCCTTGTCGTTGCGCCAAGAGTGAAGCGCAACCACTGGGCTACAACGCAATGGCAAGATCTGAATGTGATGAAAAGCGTCACTTCGATAGGTAATATCATGGGGCCAGCCATGGTCAGTCAATTGCTACCGCCGCTCTCTTCAATGTTAGCGACCAAGTTGCTTGCCAGCTTTGGAACTGCCGCAGTCGCTGCTTGGGCGCTAGGTTCGCGTTACGAGTTTTTTGCCATTGTGTCTGTATTGGCACTGACCATGTCGATGCCCCCAATGGTGGGGCGCTTGTTAGGCGCAAAGAACTATCGAGACATTCAATCTCTGGTTGGAATAGCGGTTAAGTTCATTCTTGGCTTCCAGCTTTTGATTGCAGCGATTACCTTCTTGCTTGCAAACCCGCTCGCATTGTTAATGACAAGTGATACCCAAGTAGAACAAGTGCTCCACATGCATCTAATGATTGTGCCGATAAGTTTGGGCTCTCTTGGCGTTTGTATGCTGATGGTGTCGATTTGCAATGCGCTAGGGAAATCGTACACAGCATTAACCATTTCGGCATTACGCTTGTTTGTTTTCTTCCTACCTTGCCTATGGCTGGGTGCACAACTGGGCGGTATCAGAGGTCTGCTGTTTGGTGCGTGTGTGGGTAATATTATGGCGGGTATTTCTGCTTACCTTACTTACCGTAAAACCATACACAAACTTGCGATAAAGCAAGCTACAGCCTAAGTTTTAGTATTAACAAAGAAGCCCTCAACTGAGGGCTTCTTACTATCAGCTTTTGGCTATACCATGCACAAGTTTACTGGTCAGCAGGGAATACTACGCCAGTTTGTTTGCGTACTTCAGTCAATACTTTTGCAACGGTCAACGAACGTTGTTTCATTTGTTCATCAATCACACCAAGCTTTAACTGCTTCGCAAATGCTTCTGCTTCGTAGAACATATGATTCTCGGTTTGAGGCAAAGTTAGGGTCTCTTTTTCTTCACCACGAAGAATACGCTCTACACCACGGCCTGTGGCGATCATATCGACCAACACACTGCCTTGCTCACCTTGAAACTCGCTTGGGATAAGAGAATCACTGACTTTCGAGTGCAGAAGATTTACGTTAAAGCCATCATACGCCAGCGTTACGCTGCCGCATCCGTCAACGCCTGATGGAAGCACATGTGCACTGGCTTGAACAGAGTTCGGCTCACCAAACAACTCTATCGCAGAACCCACGCAGTAATAACCGATGTCCATGATGGAGCCATTGGAAAACGCAGGATTGAATGTGTTTGGATTTTCTCCATTTAGATATTTTTGGTATCTCGATGAATACTGGCAATAGCTAATCGTCGCATGTCGTAACGGAGCGATAGACGGTAAGCTCTCTTTCAATACTTGGAAGTTTGGTGTGTAAGGCGACATAAACGCTTCAAACAACACAACGTTGTTTTCCTCAGCACAGGCAAACATCTGTTGTGCCAATGCGTAGTTCGAAGCCATTGGCTTTTCACAAATGACGTGTTTGCCCGCTTTTAACATTTGAATAGCTTGAGGAGCATGAAGCGAATTTGGACTGGCGATGTACACCGCATCAATGTCTGCATCCTGACCTAATGTTTCTAGGCTGTCGTAATAAGTATCTGCATCGTAAGGCGTGCCAAACAAACGCGCTTTTTCTATATCTCTCGAATACACAGCTTTAAGGCAAAACTGCTTGGTTTGGATTGCCGCTTCAACAAATTGTTGCGAAATCCAGTTAGTCCCGATAACAGCGAGTTTAAACATGTCACTTCCTTTATATTCGTTCTAAAAAGCCGTAATGAATTCGGCTTATCAGTGCGATTTAAGCAAGCTTTAGTTCATTAAACAACTCAAATAACTGGTTAGATTTATACGGCTTTGGCAAATACGCATCCATACCCGCAGCAAAACAATTGTGAATGTCCTCTTCCAACACACTCGCGGTCAAAGCAATGATGGTTGTTTTCTTGCAGCCCACTTTCTTTTCCCAACGGCGAATCTCTTTTGTCGCGGTTAGGCCATCCATCACTGGCATCATACAATCCATCAAAATGGCGTCAAACTGCTCACCTTTGGTGATGGCATCCAGCGCTTCTTGCCCGTTACTCGTAATTAAGTAGTCGTACCCTGCTTTATCTAAGAAAAAGCTTGCGATTTTTTGGTTCATTAGATTGTCTTCAGCAATCAATATTCTTCGATGAGTTCGAGATATTTTAGATTCAGCGCGAGATGCAATATTTGTGACATTGTCACGCAATGTATTCTTTTCGAGCTTAGCTAGCTCTTCGATGGCATGTTTGAATCGATTACCCAAGAATGGTTGAGTCAACACGGCATGCACGTTTTCCGCGTTTGTGTAAGAACTCGTCAAATGGTGCTGGCACACTACTACTCGACGAACATCATAAACTTCAGCCAGTTCACTCAAACAGCTATCGATATCCATCTGACCGTCATTACATAAGAAAATGACATCGAAATCTTCATCTAGCGCTTTTGCTTCCGAAAGTGAGTTAACGCCTACCAGCTTAATTTGAGCTAAACGACACTCTTGGACAATTTGCTCTGCATAAGCATAGTTATCACATATAAAGAGCCCTCTTTTGACCACATCGGAATGCCAACCAAAGAGAGGTAACGCCTCTACTTCTATTGAAAAACCAAAGCATGTGCCCACCCCCTTGGTCGAGGTTGCCACTAGCTTGCCTCCCATCATTGACACTAGTTGGCGACAAATCGCAAGCCCTAGCCCTGTTCCGCCAAACTGTCTCGAAACACCCTCGTCTTCTTGAGTAAACGGTTCAAAAATGGTCGCCAGTTTGTCCCTTTCAATGCCGATGCCCGAATCCTTGATAAGGAATGTGAGCGAACCTCGCCCTTGCTCTAACGCTTCTTCGTAACTCACGTCGACTGAGATATAGCCTTGTTCAGTAAACTTAACGGCATTGGAAACCAGGTTAGTAATGATCTGTTTGATGCGATGATCATCGACCATTACGCGAGCCGGAATGTTTTCATCCAATGAAATATCGAGTTCAAGCTGTTTAGACGTGGCTTTAGATTGAAACAAAATCACCGATTGATAAACGACTTCGCGAATGTCAGCTTCAACCAACGACAATTCGAGGCGCCCCGACTCGATCTTAGACAAATCTAGAATATCGTTTAGCAATGCAAGCAAAGTGTGGGAAGAGGTATCGATGTCATCCACGACTTCTTGCTGATGAGGCGACAGCTCACTTTGCGACAAAATTTCAGTCATCCCCATGATGCCATTCAACGGCGTTCGAATCTCATGGGACATATTGGCCAGAAATACAGATTTTGCTCTATTGGCTGCCACTGCCGACTCTTTGGCGTGCAGTATTTCGTGAGTTTGTCTCTGCTTTTCTTCCACCACACGATTGACTTGCTGCGCAAAGAGAGTGAACTCGTCACTACCATCGACTGCGACTTTTTTCTCTTTTTCTTCCTCATTAACTAGGGCATTAAGAGCATGAATGATAGCGCCAATCTTGCTGTTAACACGATACCAAGTGGCAACCCCCAGCCAGCCAAGCAAGAGAAGAACTACCGCAACACCACAGGTAATGAGCAATACATTTCGTTTTTGCTCATTGACTTGAGTAAGTAGGGATTGCTCAGCTTGACGAGTAAATCCTTCAATCATCATTTGCAATCGCTGAACCCGAAAATCGAGTTCGTCAAGGTAAGCCGCATAATCGCTGCGTGGCATGTCGCCATTCATCAGCCTCGCTCTTGATTCCAAATTACGTTGATAGCGGGGGGAGCTGAAAAGGCCAAGCAGTTTATCGACATGCGCATAAGATGCCCCCAAATGCAAAAATGCATCTAGATTTTGCTGCTGACGATCAATGGTTTGAAAAAAAACGCTTTGGTTCAGCTTCGCATCTGGATCCATCACTAAACGGTAGGTCAGCCAAGCCTCTTTTTGCGTCCAATAAGATAATTGAGCAAGGTAAGCAATAAAGTTCTGCATGGCGTGCCCATCGCTATTTCCATACAGCTGATAGTTTTGTAGCAAGGAAAGCGACATTTCTTGCAACAACTGAAATGCCCAATCACCCACTTCATCTGTGTTGGTAAGATCCCCAGACACCATACCAAGCATCGCCTCTTTTAAATCATCGGCGTACTCGGAAGTGTGTGGATTAGTGGAAAATTTATGATGCATGGAGAGCACCACATTGTTTTGGACATCCACTTCGATACTTAAAGGCGTTTCCTGACCGTATTGGCGTCTGTCTTTTTCCATGCTGTAGATAAAGTGCGAAGCCTGAGATATCAGCTGGAATCCCTGTATGTTGCTTACGGTTTGATTGAGGTGATCGACTCGCACCGAATTGGCATAAAACTGGTGGATCGCAAAAGCAACGATCACCACTGCGGGTAATAACGCTAACAACGCTAAACGTGTTTTGATTGATAATCTCAGCATCCATCTTTCCATGTGTTACGAACGCCTACTGATTTAATACTAGACTAGTTTCACACATTAATAATGGATATTGATGAGTTAAAAAACACTCTCATTTCACCTAGTAACACTAGGGATATAGGGTTATGGCGGGTTTAGGTGCCTGTTTTAAACTGTGATTCAAAGCAAGTTTTTTGATCATCAAAAAATGACCTAAACGCTCAAATCCAAGTCATACCTAAGCAGAAAAATGTAAAACAGACATTTATCATTTGAATGTTTACCACTCCCGTTGTCTTATCGAGTGAGATCACATTAATCTAGAAAAGAATCGAGGCTATTTACATTTAGATTTTGAAGCTATTCATTATCGTTACAAAAAAAGTCAGCAAGTTATTAAAAGTCAATAGTACAAACACCCCGCTTTAGTCACATTAATCAACCAGAAATAATGCCCTACTTAGCAGTTTTAACTGGTATTAATTTTCCTAGCAGAATAAGAACTCTCACCTTAGAATTCGCACACATAATTATTACAACCCGATTACATAACCCACCAAACTCCACACTCTACCGTTGAGGTAACAGTAGTGAGGATGGTTAGCCCTCAAAACGTGAAAGGTCCAATACAACAATGAGTCCAGAGAAATATCTCCAAGACTGGCAAACGAGCCAAACGATTGCTGAATCTATCTCCCCTCTTATTGGTAAGCTATATCGTCAAAAAGGAATCGAAGTGGTTCTGTTTGGTAAGACGCTTATCAACGCCACTACTATCGACATTCTCAAAACTCACCGCGTAGCAAGACGATACACTGGAAACCCTCTTTCTCTAGAGCACACAATGCCGATCATCCAAGCATTGTGCGAAATGAGCATTTCTTCATGTCGCGTTGATGTTGGTCAACTGGCAACTAAGTATTGGAATGAGCATGAAGATACAGCAGCACTAAACGATTTCCTACAAACTGCACTTCAAGGCGCGCGTGATGCCGACTCTTCTCTAGCCGCTCGCGATGTTGTGCTTTACGGTTTCGGTCGTATTGGTCGCCTACTGACTCGTCTTCTTATTGAAAAGAGTGGCCCAGGTTACCCACTTCGACTGCGCGCAATTGTTGTTCGTGGCGGTAAGAAAGGTGATTTAGAAAAACGAGCTAGCCTACTTCGTCGTGATTCTGTACACGGTCAATTTAACGGCAGCATCGTGATTGATGAAGAGCGCAAAGCGCTTATCGTTAACGGAAACTACATTCAAATCATCTACGCAAACAATCCTAGTGATGTAGATTACTCTGTGTACGGCATCAACAATGCACTTGTTGTTGATAACACAGGTGTGTGGCGTGATTCTGAAGGTCTGAGCCAACACTTAGCATGTAAAGGCGCAGAGAAAGTACTACTAACGGCTCCGGGTAAAGGCGACATCAAGAACGTTGTATTCGGCGTTAACGAATCTGTGATTCAAGAAGATGACACCATCATCTCTGCAGCGAGCTGTACCACCAACGCAATCACACCAGTTCTAAAAGCATTGAACGACAAATACGGCGTACTTTCGGGCCATATTGAAACCGTTCACTCTTACACGAATGACCAAAACCTGATCGATAACTTCCACTCAGGTGACCGTCGCGGTCGCAGTGCATCTTTGAATATGGTTCTAACTTCAACTGGCGCAGCTAAAGCAGTAGCAAAAGCACTGCCAGAGCTAGCTGGTAAGCTAACAGGTAACGCAATTCGTGTACCTACGCCAAACGTATCAATGGCGGTTGCAAACCTTAACCTAGGAACAGATGTTGATCGCGACTCTCTGAACGATTACCTACGCGAAATGGCTCTCAACTCTGAGCTTTCAGCGCAGATTGATTACACAGATTCAACTGAAATCGTTTCTACAGACTTAGTGGGCTCTCGCCATGCTGGCGTTGTAGATGGTCAAGCGACTATCGCACAAGACAAGCGTTGCGTACTGTACATTTGGTACGACAACGAATTCGGATACAGCTGCCAAGTTGTGCACTGTATGGAACAAATGATGGGCGTCCGTTACCAAACATTCCCTCGATAGGTGAACTTTGCTCCACAACGTTAACCACAATGGGTAACGAGCAATAACCCAACATTTGTTCTGATAATAAGCGCTTTGCGCAGTACTAATATTGATTCCCCGTTTATGCGCCTGATGACCCTCAGGCGCTTTTTCGTTCGTATCATTTGACAATCTCCGGACAAAGCAAACAGAACCATTCATGTTTTGTTCATGTTCGCAGCGTTAATCTGAACACATAGATTGAAAAGAGGTCATGATTATGAATCGAATTATTGTTACTGCACTGGCACTGATTACTGGCTTTTTCGCATTAGTATTTAGCCTAATCATGGCGATTCCATTGACCATCGCAGCCCTGATCACAGGTAAACGAATTGAAAAACGCGTACGGAAAATGCAAAAAAAAATGCATGAAGAGTATGAGTTTAATACTGGCAAAGCCGATGCCATCGAAGGTGAATTTGAAGAGGTTCGCCGATAACGAAATTACTGTGTTTCTCTTCCCCCTAATGTTCCTGAGAAACTTCTTGCTTACACCCAGACTTGCCCCACAAGCTGGGTGTTTTTTTATTTTTCAGGCGTATTTTCCCAGTACACAGTTAATTAGATTTTTTCTCGCCAGAAGCACGTCTACTCATCTCATCATAGCCAGTATCCCAAAGCTCTCCATCGACTCCAGCGTACGGGTTGGACTCTTTAGAGCGTCCTTCTAAAAAAGCGTCTCTACCTTCATTTTTAATCTCGCTCACTTTATCTAGAACGAAATTGAAGTGCTTAGGATCCACTCTCAGCAAAACCATAGCCAGAAGCCCTATACCAGCTAATATAAATGCGAGAAGAGTGAAGAACTCAAATGCACTTTTTCCAGTTAAAAATATCCACCCAGCACTAAATAGGCCAAGTAAAACAACGATCGGAATCAAGCTAGTTACTTTTTGCACTTTTCTCTCACTTTCTTCAACAATTGTAAAATATCTATCCCAAGTAGGGATAAGTAAGAGGAAAATCCGTTTACTTAAACAAGTTTTCTCACCTTAATAAGCGACTGATTCGCAATAAGTGTTAAGTTAAGTGAGCTCTTGCTTTGATTATAACTTATGACTTCCAAGTCATAACTGCAATTGACGTTTTGTTTACTTTAAAATGAACCAAAGTAACATTTATTGATAAAAATAATTTTTAATTATAAGCCACATTTACTATAAGTAAATGTCTCATAAACAACACTTGAGATAACAAAAAGGCAGCTCATTCGCTGCCTTTGGGTTTGTTATATCGAGTGTCTTGAAAGTCCTAAACCGTAACCACCACTCTTAGTGCTAAGAGCATAAGAACAACGCCAGATAGTCGGTCAATGAGAACCGCTTTGGAGCGAATTTTATCGACCACTCTGGAGCTTGATAACACCAACGTAATAAAGGTGTACCACAAGCCATCGACAACAAAAGGTGTCGCAACAATGATCATTTGGTTACTCAGATCATTCCCAAGCGCGACAAACTGGCTAAACAAAGCAATAAAGAACAGTGCGATTTTAGGACTTAGAATAGAGATAAGGAAACCTTCTCTAGCAGATTGAAGTACGGTCGTTTCCTCACCAGATTCCAACTTGGCGGCCACTCCACCTTTGGATCGCAGCGCGTTAAAACCTAAGTAAGCCAAATAAGCTGCGCCCGCTAAACTGATAGTTTTGAACAGCATTGGGCTCTGCTGCAGCACAACCGCAAGACCGATCAACGTGATAAACGCATAAATCCCGATCCCAAAAGCATGCGCCCACGCCGTTGCCAAACCATTCATTCGTCCACCAGCCAAAGCATGTTTAGCAACGATCGCTAAGCTAGGCCCTGGCGACATAGCCCCTAATAAACAGACTGTAAAAAGTGATAACCAAACTGTTAGTGTCATAAAAATCTCCCCTCTTTGACGTTAATTTATCAATAGAGGTGATATAAACTGAAATCAAAGTTAATCATGAAAGTCATGATTGAAACTCATAGTCTAGTGAATAGAGTATTCTGATTGCTGCATAACGCTTTGCATCGTTTCCCGAATCCAACGATGCGCAGGATCGTTATCGTACTTTGGATGCCACATCAGCCAGTATTGATGGATTTGAGTATCAAATGGCAGAGGTTTATGTGCCAAACTCCAATGCTTAGCGAGGTTCACCGCGATATGCTCAGGGACGACCATCAAATGTTCACTTGAGACTAGGCGATTAACCGCCGCCGAGAAAAATGGGACTTTAAATGTGATATGTCGCGCCAACCCCATCTCTTTTAAAACCGTGTCGGTGCTTGAGTCTTTATCGCCGCCCCCCGTGACTTTTATGTGCGAATAGCTGAGTAAAGCATCCACCGTTAGCTCTTTACAACTCGCTAGCGGGTGAGACGCTTTCATCAAACACACCGAGGTATCAGAACCGATATTCACGCTTGAAACACCTTCTGGTTTTGAAGGGTACATGGACGATGCGATGTGGATACCCAGTTCATGCAACTTATCGAGAAAATCTGGTTGCCATAAGCGATAAGCCATATCCAATTGCGGCGCGAGTTGACTGAAATGAGAAGCGATATCTGGAAGGACGTACTGAGCAACATAGTCACTAGACGCGACAACTAATTCACCTTGCCAATCTGCCGGTTCGAACGGTTTATCATCAAGCAGATGATCAAACTCAGACAGCAAATCATCAAGTTTAGCTTTTAACGCTAACGCTCGAGGTGTGGGTATGAGCAAGTTCCCCTGACGGACAAGCAATGGATCGCCACAAAGCTCTCTAAGCTGGGCTAATTGGCGGCTGACCGCAGATTGAGTTACGTGCAAGCGCTCGGCAGTGCGACTTACATGACACTCCTCAAGCAGCACATGCAACGACCTCAGCAGATTTAAATTGATGTTGTTTAACATACTCGACCCACTTGATGCTTCACTTTACGAACTTGTTTCCGGTCGTATTAAAAAACTCGGTCAGAACCGTATGCGTCATCAAATGACGCAGTTCAGGAAAGCGTTGAATTTGATCTCGGATTTCATTGAGCCGATTCATGTTAGGGACTTCCACAAATACCATTATGTCAGTTTCGCCGCTGATTGCATGGCACCATTTCACACCATCAATTTTATACAACTCATCAGCATAGGATTCACAGTAGTAAGATGATATGGATGTGTCGAATTTCAATGCGAAGTAGGCACAGATCGAATCCCCCTCTGGAGGCGCAATTTCAGCGTGATAGCCTAAGATGACTTTGTCATTTTCTAACTTGCGAATACGAGCCGTGACGGCTGAGCGAGATAAATTGACCTTCTCCGCAATCTCGGTGACCGACAACCGCGCGTTATGCCGGAGGATATCAATGATCTTGTGATCAAATTTGTCCATAAATATACCAAGCGTCCCTTAATTTTCTTATTCTATACCGATTCTAAATGCATAAGAAACCAACATTTTGTTGGATTTATTTAAAACAACCGTCATATTGACGGTGAACAAGCGCATTTTGTTTTTTGGAGTTCAGATATTCTATCTTCAACCCAAAGTCCAATTAAGGCGCAGCATGGAACGCGCACTTAAATAAAACCTCCGAGAAACGCATGGAACAGCTAAAAAAAGACATCTCTCTTATCTCCGGTATCGCCCAGTTGTCCACAACCTTGATGGGAACAGGCTTGTTTATGATTCCCGCTATCGCGGCAGGAATCGCTGGCCATTTTTCTTTGTGGGCTTGGGTCCTTTTATTCATCGCGATTTGTCCAATTGCGCTGACTTTTGCCCAACTTGGTAAGCGCTACCCGAATGCTGGCGGCACGGCATTCTTTGTGCGTCAAGCTTTTAACTCGAGATTGGAAAGCAGCGTCGCTTGGCTATTTGTCAGTGTGATTCCCGTTGGCGTACCTGCCGCGATTGCTCTTGCAGCAGGTTTTCTTCAACAACTGCTTCCTACCCCAATCAACAACCACTTATTTGCGCAAGTATTGACGGTTTTTCTGCTCATCTTGGTCAACCTATTGGGCACCAAATCATCAGGGCGCTTGCAAACCATCATCGCATTGAGTGTTTTTGCTTTGGTTGGTGCATTTTTGTTTAAAGGCGAAATCAATAGCGCAGATCTTTCAATGCCTACTCTCACAACAGAGTCCATTTGGCCGATCACCGCAGCACTTGGCGTGATGTTCTGGTGCTTTGTTGGCATCGAAGCCTTTGCTCACATGGGGGAAGAGTTTAAGAATCCGCAACGGGACTTCCCGATCGCGATTATCGTCGGCTGTTTTGTTGCTGGTGCAACTTACTGGGCTTGTTCTGTTGTCATCTTAAAGTTTGGTGCTTATGGCAGCGCACAATTCGATAATGCTTCCATCCCTTGGTTAAGCGCCCATTTATTGGGAGATAGCGCAAAGTGGCTCATCAGTATCATCGGATTTTCTGCGTGCTTTGCCAGCGTTAACTTATACACCCAAAGCCTATCAAGAATGGTTTGGGCTCAAGCGCGCGAACATCGTCCAAACAGTCCACTGGCTAAAATTTCGCGTAGAGGCGTACCTTCATCAGCAACGGTTTTAGTCGGTGCGGTGCTACTTGCGTCTTGTGTGATTGGGTCGTTATCCAAACTCGATTTAGAGTTTTTCCTTAAGCTGGCCAACAGTATTTTTGTTTTGGTTTATCTATTGGCAATGCTAGCTGCATACAAATTGCTGCACGGACTAGGAAAAGCCCTCGCGGCGATTTCCTTAGTGTTATGTACAGGTGTGTTCATCTGTTTAGGTTGGTCTATGCTTTACGCCCTTGGCATTTTTGCGCTGCTCTCTCTGCCGTGGAAACAATGGCGACAAAAACGACACTCGAGCATTGTCGAATAACTTCAGACGTCAAATAGCTCAAAGAGGCGTTTAATCAACGGGTCAATGTTATCAAGACGAACATTCCCATATCCGATCACGACACCCTGCCAATCTCGTGCTTTAAAATCGGGATGCTCATAAAAACTGACTGGGCGCATCACGATGCCCGCCTTTTTGGCTCGTTGCGTCCACGTGTTTTCATCAATCCCTTGTTGCCAGCTCAACGTAACGTGCAACCCCGCCGCTTGGCTAACAACTCGAACTTTGTCACCAAAATAATGCTGAATAGAGAAACAGACTTGTTCGTGCTTCGACTTGTACACTCGCCTCATTTTACGAATATGTCGCAGCAAGCTTCCTTCTGAGATAAAGTCCGCCATCGCGGCTTGAATATGACTTGGTGTGTCACCACTAAGTGCGTCTTTCACCATCAAACATTTATCTACCAGCGATTCAGGCACAACGAGATAGCCAAGCCTCAAACCATTAAACATGACTTTACTAAAAGAGCCGATGTATAACACTCGCTCGTCTCGGCCCATTTGTGCGGCTAACCCTTGCAAACTGGTGTATGGACGATGTGCAAATTGGAATTCACTGTCGTAGTCATCTTCAAGAATCCAAGCCTCTTGGTTCGATGCCCACTCAATGATTTGTGCTCGCTGCTCAGTGTTTAAAGTCGTCCCCATCGGATATTGGTTACTTGGCGTGATATAGAGTGCATCTGCAGTACTTTGCGTGACGGAATCAATATCAAAACCCACTTTTTGTCTTACGAATAACGGTTCAAATTGATATTGCTGAAACAGGATCAACTTGCGCATCTGCGCATAACCTGGCTGTTCCATTAGCACTCTACTTCCTGACGTTAATGTTGCCATGGTGGCGATACACAACGCTTGCTGCGCGCCTGACGTGATGATGATTCGACTAGGCGTGCAGTTCACTGAACGGCTCGACGCTAAGTAATCCGACAAAGCGCATCGAAGCTCCCAGAAACCTTGAATGTCTTGATTGCCTAGCAGACACGTACGGGATAAATGACGATTGAGATATTTTTGCCATAAAGCGGTTGGAAAAAGCGATAAATCGGGTACACCAGGCGCGAAACTGGCATTCACATCCAACGCCGCTGGCGGAAGGTTGGCAGCTTGAGTTGGCAACTTTTCAGGCAAGTATTGTTCTGGCAACTCAACAGCAACAAAAAAGCCTGAACCACGCTGGCTGACCAAGTACCCTTCAGCAACTAACTGTTCGTAGGCAGAAATAACCGTGTTGCGGCTAAGGTTCAACTCTTGTGCCAGTTTACGAGTCGACGGTAGCTTGCCGTTCTTGGGCCAAAGCCCTCGAACAATCTTATCCCTTATTGCAAAAAATACAGACTGCTGGCGCGTACCGCGGCCTGTTTTTACGCACAAATCACCCACATCGATTAACGACAAATTGGATCCATCCATAGTTTAAAAGTGGCTCTCTCTAAGCTACCAGTTAAACGTTACATTGCAACGACACGCTTAGGAAGAAAATGACTATTTCTCATTACTGTGAGTTGGTTAGGGAGACCACCATGCTATCGAATACAAAAAGAACAGAAATCAAAAAAGGCGCTCATAAAGCGGTGACTGAAGTTGAAAAGCTGCACATGATTATTGATGAAAGCCTAATTGCCCATATTGCAATCACCAACGAGTCAGGGCCAGTGGTTATCCCTATGTTAGCTTGGCGCGTCGATGATTTTGTATACATCCACGGCGCAAATAACAGCCGACTGTTACGCTCCCTCAAACAAGGCCAACCGACATGTCTCACCTTCACCTTGTTTGATGGTTGGGTATTGGCGCGTTCCGCATTTCACCACAGCGCGCATTATCGCAGTGCGGTTGTGTTTGGTCAGTTTGAAACTGTTGAAGACAATCAGGAAAAAGATCGTTTACTGAATCACTTTCTCGAACAAATCGCGCCGGGAAGAACAGAGCATGTCCGTTTGAGTAACGAGAAAGAGCTCAGCGCCACCATGCTTCTGCGTATTTCTTTAGAGGAAGCATCGGTAAAAATCAGTCGTTTTGGTGTCAACGACGACGCGCAAGATATGGATATTCCGGTTTGGGCGGGGGTACTGCCATATCGAACCGTCGTGGGGCCTCTTGAACCATGTTCGGATTTGTATGAAGGCATCGAAGAACCCGATTACAGCAGCGCCTATCCTAACCGCTGGTGCGCTTCGGAGAAACTCAGCTAAGAGCTCCTGTTGCTAACCCTCTCACTTTTGCTAACGCTCTCAATAGCAACTTTCATCCAATCTCCTAAATCACCGCTGGTCCTGCCAGCGGTGCTCGTAACTTTGTATCCAAAGGCTTCAATTTCCCGTATAACAAACCATGAGCAATAGGAGAGAGTTATGTCGGGAAAGGAAAGAAACCTACCAACACACCGTATTTCTAGATTCAGCAAATTTGCCTCGCTCGCAACAAGAGTTGCGGGCAATGTTATTGCTGAAGGCACCAAGCAAATCGCCAAAGGCAACCGACCGAAAGCAAAAGACCTTTTGCTCACCCCTCAAAATATTGCACGACTGACCGATCAACTGGCGCACTTACGCGGCGCAGCCATGAAACTTGGTCAAATGCTGTCGATGGATGCCGGAGATATTCTTGAACCCGAGTTGGCCGAGATTTTAGCCAGATTGCGTTCAAACGCCGATCCAATGCCATCAAAGCAGCTCAACAGCGTGATGGTAAATGCACTTGGTGAACAGTGGAAATCCGCGTTTCTTGCTTTCAACTTCAAACCTATTGCGAGTGCATCCATAGGGCAAGTTCACCAAGCCTACAGCGATGCTGGCGATAATTTGGCAGTCAAAGTGCAATATCCCGGTATCAGAAAGAGCATCGACAGCGACGTCGATAATGTCGGTACGCTTTTGAAAATTGTTGGCCTTATCCCTGAGTCAGTTGACTATAAAGGACTGTTGGAAGAGGCGAAAAAACAGCTGCACGACGAAGCCAATTATGAGCGAGAGGCTCAGTTTGCCTGTAAATATCACGAGGCTCTACAAGACCATCCGCATTTTGTGGTACCAAAAATCTACCCGGAAATTTCATCCCAATCCGTTCTGGCTATGGCGTTCATTCAAGGGACGCCCATAGAGAAAATCGCAAACTACGACCAAGAAACTCGCGACTTTGTAATGCACAATTTGTTGGTACTGCTGTTTAAAGAACTGTTCGAATTCAAAATGGTGCAAACCGATCCAAACTTCGCAAACTATCTCTATCTTGAACAAAGTAAACAAATCGGGCTGTTAGATTTTGGCGCAACTCGCGAATACAGTGAACGTTTTAGTTCCGGTTATCGCCAAGCCTTTTCATCTGTTGTGAACGATGACGAACAAGGGCTAAACGATGCTTTAGAGCAAATAGGCTTTTTCGCTCAAAGCATCAAACCAGAGCAGAGAACGGCGATTTTAGATTTGGTCAAAATGGCATGCGAACCCATGCTAATTGATGAAGCTTATGACTTTAAAGCCAGCGGACTGGCGCAAAAACTGCGAGAAGCTGGAACAATTCTTAGTATGGAGCAAGATTATTGGCATACCCCACCAGCCGATGCCATATTCTTGCACCGAAAAATTGGTGGCATGTATTTGCTCGCCGCTCGAATCGGTGCAAAAGTAAACATTCGTCGATTAGTACAACCATATCTCAAGATCAATAGTGGATAGCCTATTGTTTTTCTGTCACTTTCAAGTACCTTGAGCAGTTATTCTGCGTTATCAACAGCCCACTTTATTGAGATTTATTGACTATGGTTAATGAACATAAGGTCAATAACCAAAGTTAGCTGGCTGATGTGTCACGTATGACGCCACAACTTTATCCATGAAAACGAATTAACTATCGGGGGCTCGGTGAGCAAGTTTCAAGATCTCTCCACTCTAATCCAACAAATTGGCCAAGCCGAAGAATCGGATCAAGTCGCAACGCTCAATGAATCTATCGAAGCGGGTCTCGAACCCGGCGCGGTTGCGCTTATCCTCGAAGCTTTCCCTATCGAAGACCGTGTTCGGTTATGGAGAGCATTGCCGTTAGAACTTCATATCGACGTTTTGACAGAGATGCGTGCCGATGTACGTTTCTCTATCATCAATGCGTTATCTGAAGTCGAACTGAAACTCACCCTCGCTAAACTCGACAACTTATCGTTGATCGAATGGGCAGACTCGTTACCAGAGGCCATCATCAATGAAGCGCTCGCTTTAATTGAAAAAGACGAGCTTGAACTGTACGACCAAGCGAATGAATATGAAGACGATGAGCTAGGTCGCTGGGCGGAGCGTAAAATCATTACGCTGCCGTTCAATATAACGGTTGGAACCGCAAAGCAGTTGATGGAACGCTACAGCTACGATACGCCGCAGCAAGTGTACCTGATTAACCGAAACAAACAGTTCCGTGGCGCAGTAAACTATTACGAGATCTTAAGAAGTGATTCAGGCGTGCGTTTGAAAACACTTGAGATTGAAACCGTTACCGTGTTGGACAGCAAAATGACACTGCCAGAAGCGGTAGAGGCGTTAGAGCACAGCGCCCTACCCGCGCTCCCCGTAACAGATGCTGACCAAACTCTCATTGGTGAGGTCGATTGGCAATTTGCATTAAGTACTCAACGAGAAATCTACGAAGCGCGCTTAATGGCCGGTACTGGTATGGATGAAGGCGATGACTTATTTGCGCCAGTACTAAAAAGCTCACAAAAACGTGGCGTGTGGTTGGGCATCAATTTGCTGACTGCAATTTTAGCCTCTGTCACTATCGGACTGTTTGAAGATGTGATTGCTCAAGTGGTGGCTTTGGCCGTGCTCATGCCAATCGTTGCATCGATGGGTGGCATCGCGGGCAGCCAAACGCTCACTCTGATGGTTCGTGCGATGGCGCTTAATCAGATCACTCCAGGTAACCGTTTCAAGCTATTGAAAAATGAACTGGGTATTGGCTCTCTGAACGGCATTGCTTGGGCACTGATTATCGGCGGGTTAGCCGGATTGTGGTTCCAATCGCCAGTTTTAGGCGGAACCATCGCACTGGCCATTATCGTCAACATTATTACCGCTGCTTTGTTTGGCGTGTTGATACCCATTATTCTGGATAAGTTCAAATTGGATCCAGCCTTAGCAGGCTCGGTTATTCTAACGACAGTGACAGATGTGGTTGGTTTTTTCGCCTTTTTGGGAACGGCGAGTTTAGTCATGCTCTAAAAAGTCCACTGTTTATTAATCAATCATTAGCATAATAGAGACAAATTGCATAACGCACTTGCAAATTGCAAAAACAGTCAAAGTTTAAGCAACATATGTCACAGAAACCACGATTTTCGGGCATATAAAAGTTGGCACAGTAACTGCATTATATAAATTGACCCTTCTTAAGCCGAGGGTCACCTAGCCAACTGACGTTGTTAGTGAACTTGATTTTGTTCACATGTATATAAGCCAATCGCACTCTTTGCGGTTGGCTATTTTTTTATGCGGCTACTGCTCTCCTTTATCCTCCGACCGATCTCTATTGTACTTATCTTGCCCTCAACCGACTGTTTACTGTTTATAAAATTCAAAAATTCCTTCAATAAACCATCAGAAATACCGACTTCAACAAAAACAAACTACCTAACATAAATAAAACCAAGAAAACACACCAAAAAAAGAACAAATAACGCCCAAACCAAAACACTCATCATGAAATCGTTTTCTTTTCATAGAAATCGACTGAACAATCTAGAGTTATAGATAAATTTTATCCATAAGCACAAATAGTAGTAAAAAATATTCATTTCACACAGAAAACTCGTCAAGAAATCATAAAAACACACGTAAAAATACATTTTTCATTTTTAGAATAACTCATTCAACCTATTGTTATTTAACAATAAAAAATACAAACAAACCCAAGTAAACGTTTAAATTTCAATTTTATCATTGACTATCGAATTTACATCACGATAATACGCGCCGTTTACCTGAAAATCAGGTGCTATAATTTAATCTTTTACTTTGCGGAGGTAATAATGGCTGGAGACAATAACTACAGTCTTGGACCAGTTCCCAACACGGCCAGAAAAGGCGTGGCGTCACTAACCATGGTGATGTTAGGACTCACTTTTTTCTCCGCAAGTATGTGGACAGGTGGTTCTCTCGGTACTGGGCTCTCCTTTAATGATTTTTTCCTCGCTGTTCTCATCGGTAACCTAATCCTCGGTATTTACACTTCTTTCCTCGGTTACATCGGCGCTTCTACTGGTCTCTCTACCCACCTTCTTGCTCGTTTCTCTTTTGGTTCTAAAGGCTCTTGGCTTCCTTCTGCTCTTCTTGGCGGAACTCAAGTTGGGTGGTTTGGAGTTGGTGTCGCGATGTTTGCGATTCCGGTGCATAAAGCAACGGGCATCGATACCAATACTTTGATCCTTGTCTCCGGTTTGCTCATGACCGCGACCGTTTACTTTGGAATCTCAGCACTGATGGTGCTGTCAGCAATCGCCGTTCCTGCCATTGCGCTACTTGGCGGTTACTCTGTCGTAGAAGCAGTAAATAGCGTTGGCGGTATTAGCGAACTACAACAAGTTCAACCAACCGAACCACTCGACTTTTCAATGGCTCTCGCGATGGTTGTAGGCTCTTTTGTTAGTGCAGGCACATTAACGGCAGATTTCGTACGCTTTGGCAAAAAGCCGCGCAGCGCCGTGATGATCACCATGGTGGCATTTTTCATCGGTAACTCGTTAATGTTTATCTTTGGCGCGGCAGGTGCGTCGGTGACTGGTCAATCAGACATCTCTGAAGTGATGATTGCGCAAGGTTTATTGATTCCTGCCATCATCGTACTTGGGTTAAACATTTGGACGACCAACGACAACGCGCTCTACGCATCAGGTCTTGGATTTTCCAACATCACAGGCTTACCAAGTAAATACATCTCGATGGCGAACGGTCTTGTTGGCACACTTTGCGCTCTCTGGCTCTACAATAACTTTGTTGGCTGGCTGACCTTCTTATCGTTGGCAATTCCACCGATTGGCGGCGTGATCATCGCTGACTTCTTCACAAACCGTAAACGCTACGCAAACTTTGAAACCGCCCAGTTCCAAAGCGTAAACTGGGCTGGCATTATCGCTGTAGCGATTGGCGTTGGTGCGGGACACTTCCTTCCTGGCGTAGTACCGATTAACGCTGTACTTGGCGGCGCAATTAGCTTCCTAATTCTTAATCCTATTCTCAACAAAAAAGCACTGGCTACACAGCCAGCGTAAGGAACCATCATGACAACACTACTGATCAAAAACGTAACGCTAAAAGGACAAGAAGGTCTGCAGCAAATTTTGATTGAAGATGGTCAATTCAAGCGCATTGAAAGCAACGATGTGGAGCTTAATCACAACGGTGACACCATCGATGCTGAAGGCGGCATGGCGGTTGCGCCTTTCTGCGAGCCACACATTCACCTAGATACAACGCAAACCGCTGGCGAGCCAAGCTGGAACATCTCTGGCACATTGTTTGAGGGTATTGAACGTTGGGCTGAGCGCAAAGAAATGCTGTCGATTGAAGACGTGAAAGCGCGCGCAAAACAAACCTTAAAATGGCAGATAGCAAACGGCGTACAACACGTTCGTACTCACGTCGATGTTTCTGATCCAACACTTATAGCTCTCAAAGCGATGCTAGAAGTACGTGAAGAGATGAAAGAATGGGTAGACATCCAAATCGTCGCCTTCCCGCAGGAAGGTATTCTCTCTTACCCAAATGGCAAAGAGCTGCTAGAAGAAGCCGTCAAATTGGGGGCGGACGTGATTGGCGCGATTCCACACTTTGAATTCACACGCGAATATGGCATTGAATCGCTGCACTACGTGTTCGAATTAGCGCAAAAATATGACCGTCTGATCGACGTACATTGTGATGAAATCGATGACGAGCAATCTCGCTTCGTTGAAACACTGGCAGCATTAGCGCACAAGTTTGATATGGGGAATAAAGTCACGGCAAGCCACACAACGGCAATGGGTTCCTACAACGGTGCGTATGCATCTCGCCTGTTCCGTTTATTACGCATGTCCGGTATCAACTTCGTGGCAAACCCATTGGTGAACATTCACTTACAAGGCCGCTTTGATGATTACCCAAAACGTCGCGGCGTAACACGAGTGAAAGAGATGCTAAATGCAAACATCAACGTTTGCTTTGGACACGATGACGTATTCGACCCATGGTATCCACTTGGTACAGCAAACATGCTGCAAGTGCTGCACATGGGCCTGCATGTATGTCAGGTCATGGGTTACGAACAAATTAATCACTCGCTAGATCTCATCAGCACCAACTCAGCGCGTACATTGAACATTCAAGACAAGTACGGAATTGAAGAAGGCAAACCAGGTAGCCTACTGATTCTTCCTGCTGAAAATGGCTTTGATGCAGTACGTCGCCAAGTACCTGTTCGTTACTCGGTTCGTCACGGAAAAGTCATTGCAGAAACACAACCTGCGACAACTCGTATTCATCTTGAACAATCAGAACAAGTGACGTTCAAGCGCTAAAGTTCTTAAAAAGACCGACCGAAACGAAAAGGGCCTGACTATTTAGTCAGACCCTTTTACTATTTTTTAGTACGTTGCGTTAATTGTCTTCGACAACTAATGATGTTTCTGATCATGGATGGACTATTACCCAGATAAACAACATGCCCTTCTTCATCAACGACCGCGGGTACCACTTTTAAGCCTTTCATATCTGCGCCATTTTCGACCAGTTTACGCTCTAGCTCATATAAATCCTGCATATCATCGACTCAGTTAACTCACCATTTGCGCGGAATCCTATCGCTCTGAAAGCAAAAATATCATGATCAAGATCACAAAAACCACACTAAACAACTATAAAAATGGAATTGAGATCACTCAAAAATGCAATCTATAGACCCAAGTTTTCTGTGCTACTGAGTCACATTTATAAAATTAATGACTCATAGAAACACTGATAAAAATGTCTGTTTGAAATAGTCTTGTCTGGAGAGAAACCTTCGAAAAGTTCAGTCATTTCACTGCGTATTAACCTTTCAAATGGAATCAGTGACAGCGCTCTTAATCCCACTTCTTGACATCACTCAGGTATTCAACAATCTGGTGGCTAATTCTCAATTACACCATCGCACTTGGAAATTATTCTTAGCGTTGGGCATACTTCTGGCTTCATTTTAGTTGTAGATATTAACCATGACGTCATTAAGCCAGTTTGAGCCGCTGTTTTTGGAATTTATGCAGCAAGAGATGCAAGTTGATGCGGCCCATGATATTGAACACGTAAAACGCGTGGTCAAAACAGCGAAACAGCTCTGCGACGAAGAAAATGCAGACATAGCAATTGTGTTACCTGCAGCCTATTTGCATGACTGTTTCACCTACCCGAAAGATCATCCAAATCGCAAGCAAAGCTCTGCAATTGCAGCCAAAAAAGCCATCGCGTATTTAGAGAGTATTCAATACCCTCAGCACTACCATGATGCCATCGCTCATGCGATAGAGGCGCACAGCTTTAGCGCCAAAATCAGGCCAAACACGTTGGAAGCACAAATCGTCCAAGATGCTGATCGTCTGGACGCTTTAGGCGCAATTGGCGTTACGCGATGCATTCAAGTCAGCACTCAGTTTAACGCTCAGCTTTACAACGATAACGACATGTTTGCTAAAGAGCGCGAACTCAACGACAAACAATTCACCGTAGATCATTTCCAAACCAAGTTGTTTAAAATTGTCGACACCATGAACACGGAGTCTGCAAAACTTGAAGCCAATAAACGGAAAGCCTTTATGCAAACGTACCTAAAACAGTTATACGATGAGGTAACCGCGTAAATGTCTGAAAGCTATACGCTAATTAAAGAGCTTAAGCGCCAGCTAAAGTTAGCCGGGCTGCATTATGTCGATGTTGCACAACACCTTGATTTAAGTGAAGGAAGCGTCAAACGTTTACTTGCGGAAGGTCAACACATTAGCCTTGAGCGCTTAGAACGAATTTGCCAACTGATTGGTTTAGAAATGGCGGAACTGTTTAAGCTCGCGGCTGCGCACAATAAAGGTCTAGAGTCGCTAACGTTAGAGCAAGAAAAGCAGTTGGTTGACGATAAAGCCCTGCTACTCGTGGCGATCTGTGTTGTAAATGGCTATCAGTTTGAACAAATCGTTCAGCAATATACCTTCAATGAGTTGGAACTGGTACAAAAGCTTGCTCATTTGGATCGCCTGAACATCATCGACTTACAGCCAAATAACAAAATTCGTTTGCGTATATCTCCGACATTTAAGTGGCAGATGGGCGGCCCTATTCAACGGTTCTTCCAACAGCAAGTTCAAGACGCCTTTTTCCAAAGCTACTTTTCTGGTGAAGATGAACAGTTGTCCATGGCAACAGGATTGATGAGCGTACCAACCAACAAGAAGCTGCAACAGAAACTGCAAAAGGTCATCGATGAGTTTTATCAGGCTTGCCAAAGTGATAGCTCTCTCGATATGGACGAAAAGCACGGCACCTCTCTGATTATTGCGATGCGTCGCTGGACGTTCCCTCTGTTTGAACCATGGGAAAGAAAACCTACACAGAAGTCTCGAAATTAGTAACTCAATAAACAAATGGAAATGAAAGTAACGCATTTAGTTACTTTTGGTGGCATGCAACGTCACTTGACAGAGAAAGCTGGTTTAATCGTCCATTGAGCATAAAGTGCTCCCATCTCATTCGACTTTGTTTAATCGGAGCCAGCATGTTTTTCTCAAAACGCTTTTTTCCTTACTTTGTGACGCAGTGTCTTGGCGCACTCAATGACAACATCTACAAAAACGTTCTGTTATTGATGGTGACATACAGCCAAATTGATAACTTACCAATATCCGTTAATCTATTTGTTAATTTGGCGGCAGGCTTATTCATCCTACCTTTCTTTCTATTCTCTGCGCATGCTGGTGCCGTCGCTGACAGCATGGACAAAGCCAAATTAATACGACGTCTAAAGCTCATCGAGCTGGCTATCATGTCTTGCGCAGCAACCGCTATTGCCACCCAAAGTGCCATGCTGATGCTGGTTCTGCTGTTTATGACAGGCACTCAATCGGCCTATTTTGGTCCCGTGAAATACGCCTTGCTACCACAAGCGCTCAAACCAAATGAGCTTGTTAAAGGAAATGCTTGGGTTGAAATGGGCACGTTCCTTTCGATTCTTATAGGTACGCTTAGCGCAGGCCTGCTGTTAGCTATTCCTAATGGCACCTTGATTGCTTCTTGCGTCGTGATTGCCTTGTCTTTGCTCGGGTTTATGAGCAGTGTGAACATTCCAACGATGCCTAGCCAATCGACTGACAAAGCGAAGTTTGAACCGATTTCTGGTTTAAAAAACACGTTAAAAATGGCAAAAAAACAGAGAGGCATTTGGATGTCTATTCTAGCCATCAGTTGGTTTTGGTTCATGGGTGCGACTTACCTGACTCAATTCCCTAACTTTGCGCGTGAACATTTGTTTGCAGACAGCACTGTCGTTTCTTTACTGTTGGCATTGTTTTCCATTGGTATCGCTACAGGCTCTTGGTTGTGTGAAAAGCTCTCTTTCAACCACGTTGAGCTTGGTATTTTGCCATTCGGTATCCTTGGTCTGACAGTCTTTGGCGTCGACTTGCTATGGGCAGTCCCAAGTTATCCATCACTTCCGGTGCACTTTTATGATGTGCAAAACTTCGTTGCTGAATCCAAACATCTGCGCGTCATGATTGACCTGTTCCTTGTTGGTGTAAGCGGCGGTGTCTTTATTGTTCCTCTTTATGCGTTCATCCAATCTCGTTCAAACAAAGGTGAATGTGCACGTGCCATTGCTGCTAACAACATCATGAATGCGTTGTTTATGGTGGTGTCTGCTTTGGTTTCGATCGTTGTACTCAGCGTACTAGAGCTTTCTATTGTGGAACTGTTTGCCATGATGGCAATAGGTAACTTCTTCGTGGCAATCTATGTCTATCGTCAAGTACCGGAATTTACACAACGCTTTATCAGTTATTTACTCAGCCATTGTATGTATCGTGTGTCTGTAAAGGGGCGCCAACATATTCCTGAACAAGGTGCTGCGTTAATTGTGGCTAACCATGTTAGCTATGTCGATGCGTTGATTTTGATGGGAACCTCTACTCGCCCGGTTCGTTTTGTGATGGACAAATCCATCAGCGAGTTGCCTGTTCTTAAATATGTTTTCCGTCATGCCGGTGTTATCCCGATCTGTTCTCCACGTAAGTGTGCCGATACTTACCGACGAGCATTTGAACAGATTGAACAAGCGCTTAACGACGGTGAGGTTGTCTGTATCTTCCCTGAGGGTCGTTTAACGTCTAACGGTGAATTGGGTGAGTTTCGCCCTGGAGTGGAAAAAATCCTTGAACGTAACCCTGTTCCTGTCATCCCTATGGCGTTAAAAGGGCTTTGGGGTTCTTTTTTCAGCCACAAAGGCGGACATGCTCTCACAAAACGACCGACTCGTTTTTGGTCAAAAGTGGATGTTGTAATCGGTGAAGTGTTAAGCCCAGCTCCTTTAAATCGTCATCAATTGCAACAACAAGTACAGGATTTACTGGGCTGATACGCTTGCTATACCGATCAAACTTTGCAGCAAAACGTAAATATGCACCACAAAGCACAAGTAGTTCTTTGTTAATTAGAGTAGGATATCTACGACGTCATAAATCTAGGAGGTATTATGAAAATCATCATCTTACATGGTCTTTATATGCATGGGCTGGTCATGCAGCCTCTTAGCCAAAAGCTGCGAAAGCTCGGATACGAAACGCAAGTGCTCAGCTATAACACTGTTGCTATCGATGAGTCTTCACTGTTTGATTCTATTGACCATTCGCTTAATCCACTGACCGCAAACGTGCTCGTGGGGCACAGCTTGGGAGGCTTGATGATTAAGCGCTATCTCGCCAACAGAAAGCCAACCACCAGTTTAATCTCTCATGTTGTCGCTATCGGTTCACCTCTTAAAGGCGCGTCCATAGTAGGTCGGATTCAAGATCTCGGGTTAGGTGCAATTTTAGGCAATTCGCCACACCACGGATTAAACAAACATGATGATGCGTGGGCTTTTCCGCAAAAACTCGGCAGTATCGCAGGAACGGTACCGATTGGTGCCCGCCCATTGTTGATCCGTAATGACAACACCATGTCGGACGGTACGGTTACCGTAGAAGAGACAAGACTGGACGGTATGCAAGATCATATCGAAGTGAAGCAAACGCATACGAGTCTGATTTACAACACCTTCGTGCCGCAGCAGATTGATCACTTTATTCGCACAGATTATTTCCGTCGATAGCACACTTTTCCATCATACAGATGGAATCGACTTTCCAAGCTATTCAGTTCGCAGTACTATCCTAGCTCCACTTCTTCACAACTTGAATGAAGTGGCACATTTTTAATTGTTCTCAGGGCGGGGCGAAATTCCCCACCGGCGGTATACTTTTTCAAGTGAGCCCGCGAGCGCTCGATTCGTCGAGGTCAGCAGATCTGGTGAGATGCCAGAGCCGACGGTTATAGTCCGGATGAAAGAGAATAAGAATACACCAGTATTGCGAGTAAGATCGCGTTGAATGCTGGTGCGCTTCTTTTTGATCGTATTTTACGACGATCTCTCATACCGCCCTGATTCTGGTGATATTTAGGAGTTAACCATGAATCAGTCATCACTACTTGCCGAATTCGGCGACCCAATTACTCGCGTTGAAAACGCACTTATCGCTCTAAAAGAAGGCCGTGGCGTACTTCTTCTTGATGATGAAGATCGCGAAAACGAAGGCGATATCATTTATTCAGTCGAGCACCTCACCAACGAGCAAATGGCGTTGATGATCCGCGAATGTAGCGGCATCGTTTGTTTATGTTTAACAGACGCTCAAGCAGACAAACTGGAACTGCCTCCAATGGTGGTAAACAACAACAGCGCGAACCAAACTGCATTTACGGTTTCTATTGAAGCGAAAGTTGGCGTAACAACGGGGGTTTCAGCAGCAGATCGCGTGACGACCATTAAAACGGCGGCAAACCCGCATGCGAAACCTGAAGATCTTGCTCGCCCGGGTCACGTATTCCCTCTGCGCGCACGTCCAGGTGGTGTAATGACTCGCCGTGGTCATACGGAAGGTACGATTGATCTGATGCAAATGGCAGGGCTTCAACCTGCTGGCGTACTGTGTGAAGTGACCAATCCAGATGGTACGATGGCAAAAGCACCGGAGATCGTTGCATTTGGTCACCTGCACAACATGCCAGTGCTGACTATCGAAGACATGGTCGCGTATCGTAATCAGTTCGATTTGAAGCTGGCATAAAAATTCAAAGCACATTAAAAAGCCGCGCATTTGTGCGGCTTTTTTTGATCGATTCCCTTTACGTTTGAGTAGTTATACTTACTTCAAAACAAAAGGAACGATATCATGAAAGGATTACTGAAACTCGCCGCGTACCTTGGCTTTATCTCCATGAGTTCGTTTGCTCTTGCGTCTGAGTGCCCCGACATTCTGCAAGGCAAACAGCGCATGTTAAATTCAACAGAAGAAATTGAGCTTTGTGAAGTATTCAAAGGGAAAACATTGCTCGTCGTAAACACTGCCAGCCAATGCGGTTTTACACCTCAATATGAGCAACTAGAAACGCTATACCAAACTTACAAAGATAAAAACTTCGCAGTCATCGGTTTTCCCAGTAACGATTTTCGACAAGACAAAGGAAGCGAAGAAAATACCGCAAAGATCTGCTATCTCGACTACGGCGTGACGTTCCCTATGATGGCTCGAAGCTCTGTATTGGGCAACGATGCCAACCCTGTCTTTTCTGAAATCAGCACTCAAGCCGGTGTGACTCCGAAGTGGAACTTTTACAAGTTTCTCATCAGTAAAGAAGGCAAAGTCATCGCCACATTTCCAAGCTCAACCTCTCCGACGAGTACTACGCTTACTAATATGATTGAGCAACAACTGTAGGAGTGCAGTTATGGTCACGACACGTTTAACCATGTTACGCCTTGGGTACTTGGGCTTAGTGCCTTTTCTGTTCAGCTTGCTGCTTATCGTGTCTGACACCACCTTATTTAACCTAAGCGGCCAACAATTTTTTATTGCCTACAGCGCCGTTATCTTGAGTTTTCTATCGGGAGTGCTCTGGGGAAATGGTATCGACCATTACTACCACCGCTTGAGCCGTAATATCCTAGTTCTCAGTAATTTGTTTGTTTTGCTTGCGTGGGGTGCCTTGTTACAAGGGAATACACATTACATCGCGGCAATATTATTGCTCGCAATCGAATACGCGGCCGTTTGGTATGCAGAAAAGCTGATACGGAATGTCGAACTGGAAGTTGATCCCAAAGGCTATCAAGGCATGAGGAATAAGCTCACCTGCGGCGTCATTTTGATGCATGGATTGGTTTTGATTGCATAATCTGGTCTGTCCAGTACTCAGATCACAAAACCAATCAACCCATATAAAACATTGTTCATTTCGTGAATACACATACATTTTGAACACCGTTTTGTTTTAAAGCAGCGCAAACCTAAATATATATGTCCGCAAACATTCACAAAGGATATGAATATGTTTTTCCGCAAACTACTGTTTAGCACTGCAATTATCAATGCGACTTCTGGCTGCGTTTCTTACCAAGCGCAACAAGCTGCCACTCAAACAGTAAACAACACGGGCATTGTTCTCACCAATGTGGTGAAAAACACCATCGCACAACCGTGCAATGTCGCTATCACCGTTGCTAGCTTGTTTTATCCGCACGCGATATTCATGACTAGCGTACCAACTCAAGCTTGTACAACCGTACTGAGATAACGAATTCAAAAAAATGGCGACCACTTGGCCGCCATTTTTCATTTCTTTTAATTTATAGCGTTAGCAGATAGTTCACCAATTCGCTGTACTCGGCATAGCTACGGACTTCATTAGGAATAACGATGTACTTGTTATTCACAACGACGCCAGGAACGCCGGTCAGAGTGCTCTCTTTGAACTGCTTATCGAAACGCTTTTGCATCGAACTAACCGCAAAGCTATTGTACGCCGCGTCAAATTTGTTGCCATCGACACCGTTGTCCGTGAAGACTTTCTTTAACTCGTCTTCGTTTTTCGGTGCTTGGCGCTTTTGATGAATTTGCGCGAACATCGCAGGCACCATTTTATCTTCAACACCTAGCGATACCATGGCTGCGTAAGATTTTGCCATTGGCACTGCCATGTCTGCGCCCATAAACGCCACGTGCACTTTTTCAAAGCGTGCTTCTTTTGGCAAAGCCGGTTTTAAGTTTTCAATCACAGATTCAAACTTATAACAGTGTGGGCAGTAAAACGAAAAAAACTCTGTAACGGTTGGTTTAGTCGCTTTCTCAACGTCTAACACTTTGTAGTGTTTACCTTCTTCAAATTGAGCAGCGTGAGCGCTGAAAGCCAGTAAAAGTGTGCTGCATAGTGCAAGTAATTTCTTCATTGTTTGTTTTCCTTCGGGCACAACAGTGCCGTTTTTAAATATAGCTAAGAGCCAGCTAGTGCTGGAGATAAATAAAGAAGAAATCAAACAATCGGAGGTCGGTAAGGTTTATAAATCACAACCACGGCTTTTTCAGTAGGAAGCTTATCAATAAGCGCCAAGCTATAAGGCAGTAGCATCAAGCCATTTTGCGACAAAGTCGTGGGAATTTTCACAATGCAAGAAGAGCTACAACTGGTGTGCGACTTTTGCCCTTTTTCCATCATGTGTTCTTTGTGGTGCGGCTCAACACAATCTGTATTTACGCCGAGTTTTTCTTGAAGTGCAGTTTGCTGCATGGGAAAGCTTTGTGCTTCTATTGATGCTGTCGATGCTTGAACGCTCGATGAAACACTGGTTAGCAGCATAGCCACCAAACAAACCAGAGTAGTCATCAATGTACGATTCAACTTCAACATATCAATTTCTTCACAACACACTGATTTTCATCATACAGAAAGATCATATTCATACAAGTTTGAAGCACGAACAGTTCACGGTTATTTCACGAGCTATACCAGCATGAATCCGATAACGCTTGAAATACTTATGAAACACGAGTAATAGTTAGAGCAGTTTTTGTACTAACAAGGAAAGATTCATGCTTAAAAAGAGATTTTTCAAAACTAAAGATGAAGTTGAAGTCACTTTTGAACTCGATAAAAACCAATGGGAATCCATTAAAATCGCTGGAGATTTTAATGACTGGCAACCAGAGCCAATGAAACTGGTGAAAAAAAGCGGCCAATTTAAGTTCAAAACACGTCTACCCAAAGAGCAACACATCCAATTTCGTTATCTCCTCGATGAAGTTGAATGGGAGAACGATCCTCAAGCAGATGCTTACGTTCCAAATGGCTTTGGTAGCGACAACAGCGTTGTTTGCACCGTTGAATAAGTGGTAACTTTGATGGGTTGATTAGTACGGATTTCACCGTAGTAACAGCGCACTCTTCTCACTTAAGGCGCACGAGTTGCGCCTTTTTCCTACCAATAAGACAAACTCAAGCAGCAATTATTGTTGCTAATGAACAACAGTGTTTTACCTAAAGTGATATATATCAACAAAAGTTATTTCCTTAGTATGAGTTCATCGCAGCAGACCGCTGCTTTCAACGAAAACTGAGGAAGTAACAAATGAAAAAACTGGTTGTTATTACTGGTGCAAGTTCAGGTATTGGTGAAGCTATCGCACGTCGTTTTAGTGAAGAAGGCCACCCTCTCCTTCTTGTGGCTCGTCGCGTAGAACGTTTAGAGGCACTAAATTTACCAAACACCTTATGTGAAAAAGTCGATGTCACTGACCAAGCGAGTTTGATAACAGCGATTGAAAAAGCAGAAGCTCAATTTGGTCCAGCTGACGTGCTAGTCAACAATGCGGGTGTAATGTTGCTTGGTCAGATCGACACGCAGGACGCCGCTGAATGGAAGCGTATGTTCGACGTTAACGTGCTTGGTTTGCTTAATGGTATGCACTCCGTACTTGCATCAATGAAAGCGCGCAATAGTGGCACAATAATTAACATCAGCTCTATTGCAGGTAAAAAGACGTTCCCTGACCACGCTGCATATTGTGGGACTAAGTTCGCAGTTCATGCAATTTCAGAAAATGTGCGCGAAGAAGTGGCCGCATCAAATGTGCGTGTTACGACTATTGCACCGGGCGCAGTAGAGACGGAACTGCTTTCTCACACCACTTCACAAGACATTAAAGATGGATACGATGCTTGGAAAGTGGATATGGGTGGTGTACTCGCCGCAGACGATGTCGCGCGTGCAGTAATGTTCGCTTACCAACAACCACAAAATGTCTGTATCCGAGAAATTGCGCTCGCGCCGACCAAGCAGCAACCATAATCTGGTGACAACTTAATTTCCCATATACTAAGCAAACGATTTGTTCTATATCAAAACGTTTGCTTTTTTTATATTATTAACTCATCGGATAACCTTATTCTTTACAAGCTTTATTTGAAATAACTCGCAAATTTGTTTAACTTTCAGTGATATCAAATACAGCACACATCACTTACATGAACGAACAAGAAATCAAGCCATCCCTTATCATTGTCGAAGACGATCCAAAACTACAAGATATGCTCGGTGAGTACTTTGTAGAACAAGGCTTCGACGTCCGCTGTATTGATAACGGCACCGACGCGCCGAACGCCATTTTAGACACTCAACCCGATTTGGTTTTGTTAGATTTGATGCTGCCGGGCCAAGACGGTTTGAGCGTTTGTCGTCAAATCCGCGAATGTTACAAAGGCAAAGTTCTGATGCTTACCGCAAGCGATGACGATTTTGATCACGTCGCTGCGCTTGAAATTGGCGCCGATGACTTTGTCACGAAACCTATTAAACCGCGCGTGTTACTTGCTCGTATCCGTATGTTATTGCGCAGGAAAGAAAGCACCGCTCCAGCGCCAGAAAACGGCTTACAAATTGGCGTGTTGTGTTTAAACCGACTACGTAAATCTTGTACTATGAACCAACAGCCTGTCGCATTAACCGACGGTGAGTTTGACTTGCTGTGGGTACTCGCCACTCATGCCGAGAAAACCTTGTCGCGTGAATGGCTCACCAAAACGTTACGCGGGATTGAGTACGACGGTACAGATAGAACCATTGACAACCGCATCGTAACGCTTAGAAAGAAATTGGGTGACGCGTCTTGCTCACCTCAAAAAATCATTACGGTACGCGGCAAAGGCTACCTACTAATGCCGGATGCATGGAACGCATAAATGAGAAGGGTATATCTAGAGAGCTTTTTAGGTCTGATCATTCTTTTTCTCGCCAGTCTGAAAGGTTATGAGCTCATCGTGTATGAGCTCAATACTGATTATGACTACCTACTTCAAGAACACAGTTCGCAAGCTTTCTACGATTTACTCTCCCCTATCTATGAAGAAAAAGGGCTTGAATACACCAAAAGCGAGCTAGAAAAGTTTGCCACGGCAAGCCATCGATTGTTGCAACCTCACACTATGGATGAGCTCCCACCCGAGGTGAAGGAAGTGTTCGATGAAGATCCTAACGCTAACATCGCCTTTGATGATGAGCGGGATTTTTGGTTTCGCTTCGACGAGAGCACTCCCTTTTTCAAAATTAGCGATAACCCGAATAGTCCCATCATTCAAGCCGTCAATTTCGACGACAACATGGTGTGGATATTCTTCATCGCTGGTTTCGCGCTTTACTGTGTTTTGCTGATCTGGTTTTTAAGCCGCAGAATTCGTGAACTAGAAAGAGTCACCGTCGAATTTGCGTCTGGTAATTTCAAAGCACGCGCAAGCACGGCCAGCGCCAAATCGGTTGGCACATTGAACAAAAGCTTCAATAACATGGCCGATAAAGTCTCTCGACTCATTACCAGCAATAAAATGCTCACCAATGCGGTTGCTCACGAGCTACGCACACCAATTTTTCGCTTGCAATGGCAGGCTGATTTACTCGCCGACTCCTCTCTAAATGAACAACAGACAAAGTACGTAAATAGCATCGTTGAAGACATTGATGAGATGGAAGAAATGGTCGAAGAACTCCTTTACTACGCAAAAATGGAGCGCCCAGAAACAGAGCTTCGGACCGAAAGTCTTGAGCTTAACTCCCTGCTTTCTGACCTAAAAGACAAATGGCAGCAAGAGACGCCATTGCCAATCACCGTTAAAGATACGGATTGCAAAGAAGCCCAAATTAAGACCGACCCCAAACTGCTCAAGCGCGCGTTAGACAACCTACTTCGCAATGCCATGCGTTATGCCGATAGCCAAATCATGTTAGAAATGACCGAAGATGAAGAACACTGCATGATAAGTATTCATGACGATGGAAACGGTATTGATGAAAAAGACTGGCCTCACCTGTTTGAGGCATTTTACAGCGCCGACAAATCTCGTAATAAAAGCACCAGCGGCTTTGGTTTAGGACTTGCCATCGTAAGACAAATTATGGAATTGCAACGCGGCGATGTTTCTATTTCACACAGTCCTCTTGGTGGCGCCTGCTTCACCGTATCTCTGCCTAAATAACGGGCGAACAACGATAAAAGTTAAAGCGCAGTTCGCTTAGTTTCTGCGCTATCTTCTTCCTCATCCGCTTTTATTACATAAGACGACATTTCGATACAATCCATAGACAGAGACAAGTAATAAAACAGTGTACATTTAATCCATCAATTCACAGAGATAATGGATTCACCCCATGTATAAACCACTTTTACTCGTTGTCCTTTCTTCCTCACTTGCAGCATGTGCATACAACCAAAAGCCTGTTGTAGACATGACGAATGTTGACCAAGCGCAATATGAACAAGATTTTGCCTACTGCCAAGGTTACGCAGAGAAAGTCGACAAAACAGAAGCCGCTAAATCTGATGCAACCAATGGTGCAATGACTGGCGCATTAATCGGTGCCGCGGCAGGTGCTCTTGAAGATGGTATTGGCGGTGCAGCTGTTGGCGCAGTAGCTGGTAGCGCAGTCGGTGCTGGTGCAGGCGCTTTAGGTGGCGCGAATGATTCCACCAAAACACAAGCTCTCGTGCTACGCAAATGCCTACAAAATAAAGGTTACACCGTTTACGACCTTGATTAAGCATTAGTCTAAACCACACAACCAAAGTACTTACTCATCAAACCAAACGTGACGTTTTTTGCTTGCACCCATATTCACAAATGTTTCACGTCTAACCGATTAGTCTCAGATCGCAATTTGGTGCATTTCGGTACTAACACACATCAATCAACCAATAATAAGAATTAAGGCCCAATTTTGAAGCCAGGTAAAACAGGAATTCGCCGAGTCATGGATGCGACCGGTTACTCAATTAAAGGACTAAAAGCCGCGTGGACTCATGAAGCCGCTTTCAGACAAGAACTCGTACTGACTTTGGTTCTTTCTATCAGCGCATTTTTTCTGCCAGTTACCACGCTTGAACGTGTATTGATGATCAGCAGCCTATTGCTGATTTTAATCGTCGAACTTATTAATTCCGCCGTAGAAGCGGTTGTCGACCGTGTCAGCGATGACTGGCATGAACTCAGTGGTCGAGCCAAAGACATTGGCTCTGCAGCAGTATTTGTTGCGCTATTTCTTGCCCTATTTGTTTGGGCGTCGTTCTTGCTTTAGTTTTATTCAAGAAAGTAACTTATGAAGACTATTGATTCTCCAAAGAAAGGTATCCCATACGTTGCCTTTACTGTTCTACTCGCGCTGTATTTCGCTCTCGTGGTGAACATCCCAATCTATAAAGAACTCATTGGGATTTTCTCTAAGTTAGACGAAGTCAAAATCGGTTTCATTATAACTATTCCGATTTTCTTTTTTGCCGCGCTTAATTTCTTATTCAACCTATTTAGCTGGCCATGGGTTGGAAAGCCGTTCTTTATCTTGCTGCTAGTGGTCTCTAGCTTAGTAAGCTACGCAGGCTATAACTACGGAACGCTGTTTGACTCTGGGATGATCGCCAACATCGTCGAGACCGACTCGAGTGAAGCAAGCTCTTATCTCAGCACGTATTCGGTCGTTTGGACGACGTTAATGGGTGTGATTCCTGCCCTGATTGTGTTCAAAGTAAAGCTGCAACCACAACGCGGACAATGGCTACGCTTTGTGCTTACAAAACTGGTCGCGATGCTCGCTTCGTTAGCAGTTATTGCCGTGATTGCGGGGTTGTACTATCAAGATTACGCATCTGTGGGTCGCAATAACAGCTACCTGAAAAAAATGATCATCCCAACGCAATATGTCTACAGCGCGACAAGTTACGTAAAAGAAAATTACTTAACTACGCCACAGCCATATCGTGAAATCGGTACTGATGCACAGCAATCTTCGACCGCTTTACAGCAAGCGCAGGACAAACCGACGTTACTCGTTTTTGTGGTAGGTGAAACCGCACGTACTCAAAACTATCAACTGAACGGTTACGAGCGTGAAACTAACCCCTACACCAGCCAATTAGATGTTATTTCTTTTAAAGATGTGGCGTCATGCGGCACTGCGACAGCAGTATCTGTACCATGCATGTTTTCTCAGTTAACGCGCAATCAATTTGACCGTAAACAAGCTGATAACCAAGACAACGCGTTAGATATCATGCAACGTGCAGGTATCGACCTACTGTGGAAAGAAAACGATGGTGGCGATAAAGAAGTCGCGCATAAGATCAAAAAAATCGAAGTAGACAGAAAGCAACAAAACGCACTGTGCAACGGTCAAACTTGTTACGACATGGCACTACTGAGTGACTTTGACCAAGAAGTGTCGAACATGAACGGTAACCGAGTGGTAGCCATGCACCTTATTGGCAGCCATGGCCCAACTTACTTCCAACGTTACCCGAAAGAGAAAGCGTTTTTCCAACCGGATTGCCCACGTGCAGACATTGAAAACTGTAGCGTCGAAGAGATCGTAAACTCCTACGACAATACCATTCGTTACACAGACTTTGTCTTGGAACAAACTATCAACAAACTTAAGACGTTAGAAGACAAATACAACACTGCGTTGATTTATGTTTCTGACCACGGTGAATCGCTTGGTGAAAGCGGCATGTTCTTACATGGTATGCCTTACGGACTTGCTCCGGATTTCCAAAAACGAGTACCGCTTATCATGTGGATGTCGCCAAGCTTTAAGCAAGCAAAACACATCAACACGGATTGCTTGTCCAAAGAAGCACAAAATGCAGGTAAGTACTCGCATGACAATGTGTTCCACTCTTTGCTTGGTATTATGGATGTAAAAACCCAAGCCTACGACGGCCAGTTAGATATCTTCAAAACCTGTCGAACCGTATCCTAAGTAGTTAGAAAAAGCCTGATTCAAAATGTGAGTCAGGCTTTTTTATGACAAGCCGTTTCTGCCAACCTCTTTTTCGCTCGTTATAATCAACGCCTAATGAAATCGAAACAGAGCGAACAACATGAAAATCGGTATTATTGGCTTAGGCGATATTGCGCAAAAGGCTTACCTTCCTGTCATTACTCAACTTCCTAATGTTGAGCTGGTCTTTTGTACCCGAGACGCCGAAGCCCTCTCTTCACTAACTCAGCAATATCGCATTAAGGAAAGCTGTCAGGACTACCGACAGCTTCCTGCGTTTGGTGTAGATGCGGTGATGATTCATGCCGCAACTCATGTTCACTTTCAAATCGCTGAATATTTTCTAAAACAAAGCATTCCTACTTTTGTCGACAAACCTCTGGCGGACAGTGCCCAACAGGTAGAGCAACTCTATGAGATTGCAGCTATCGCCAATCAACCACTTTATGTTGGCTTTAATCGCCGACACATTCCGCTCTACAACGACTATTTGCCAAACGTACAAAAAGGCGATGTCGCTAATTTGAAGTCACTGCGTTGGGAGAAAAATCGCCACAATCTGCCGGGAGAACTCCGAACGTTCATCTTTGACGATTTTATTCACCCGCTGGACAGCGTAAATGTTGTAGCAAAAGCCGATTTGCAAGACGTCTACATCACTCACCAATTTGACGGCCAACAACTCGCACGTCTGGATGTGCAATGGCAACACGGTGATACCCTACTACACGCTTCAATGAATCGTCATTTTGGCATCACAAACGAACGCGTTCAGGCATGTTATGCCAACCAAGCATTTGAGTTTGAATCGTTCGTGGAAGGTAAATTGTGGCAGGACAATCAAGAACGTAAGTTGAACTTAAAAGATTGGACACCAATGCTCACGAGTAAAGGTTTTCACGCTATGCTATTCGATTGGTTTAAGGTTGTTGAATCAGGCAAGCTGGCTACAAGCACAGTGCAACGCAACATAGCGAGCCACCAGCTTGCAGAGCAGATCTGTCAACGCATAGAACAAGCCGTGCATTGCAATTAACCCCTAGAACCAATCTATGCATAAAACGCATACATTAATTCACTTTTTGTCATTTGTTTCATTGACTAATCGTCACTAAACTTCGCGCTCATTTTTCTATATGAGCGCACAATGCATGCTTTTTTCTCAATCCATTTTCGCTCAGGTGTTGAGAATGTCTATCATGTTGGGGCTATCTCTAATCATCGTCCATAACTCTCCGAAGTTGCTGGAAATATTAGCAGAACAAGCCATCAACAGCGGTTGTCACCAAACAACGGGAGACAACGAACACCATGATCATTCTCATCACCACCATCATTAATAAGAGCAAACTATGAGTATTTTCCGATTTCCAGTTCTTGTTTGGCTTGGAATAGGGATTTTGATTATTTGCCTAGGGATCAGACAATCTTTCGGTATTTTTATGATGCCAATTTCAGACTACTTTCAGACCGGGCGCGAGTTCTTTAGCTTTGCTATTGCCTTGCAAAACTTGTTGTTTGGCGTATTCCAACCTTTTGTCGGCATGGCGTCAGACCGTTGGGGCGCGAAGCGTATTATCATTTTAGGTGCCTTTTCTTACGCTTTAGGTCTTTACCTTACTTCTATCGCCATTGAGCCAACCATGATGTATCTATCACTTGGCATTTTGGTCGGTTTTGGTTTGAGCGCAACCAGCTACGTCATTGTGTTAGGGGCGGTAGCAAAGGTAGTCCCTGCACAACATGCAGCAAAAGCATTTGGTTTAACTACCGCTGCGGGATCGTTCGGTATGTTCGCCATGATCCCTGGAGCACAAGCGCTTTTGAGTGATTTTGGCTGGCAAGGCGCACTTCAAGCATTCGCTGTACTGTGTAGCTTTATGGTGATGTTTGCATTGTTCATGAGAACTGCGAAGCCACAAGCAAGTAACCCTGCAAATGTTCAGGAAGACACACAAACTCTAAAAGAAGCATTAAAAGAAGCTTTCTCTCACAGAGGTTATTGGCTGATTCATGCAGGTTTCTTTGTGTGCGGCTTTCACGTGATGTTCATTGCAACTCACTTACCAAGTTATCTAGCAGATAAAGATTTACCAGCCTCAACCGCCGCAATGGCACTGGCGTATGTTGGCATCTTCAACATTTTTGGTTCGTACTTCTGGGGTGTTATGGCGGACCGCTTCAATAAACGCCATGTTATGTCTGCGCTGTATTTAATCCGCACGGTAGTGATTGGTGCTTTTGTGACTCTACCTGTCACCGAGCACACCGCAGTCATCTTTGGTGGTGCAATCGGCTTCTGTTGGTTAGGCACCGTGCCTCTCACATCTGGATTAGTCCGCCAGATCTTTGGTGCTCGTTACCTATCAACACTTTATGGCTTGGTATTCTTTACTCACCAAGTAGGAAGCTTCTTGGGGGCTTGGGTCGGTGGTCGCATCTACGATTACTACAGTTCATACGATCCAATCTGGTGGTCAACCGTCGTTCTGGCACTCCTCGCCGCTTTGATTCACTTACCGATCAATGACAAGCCAGTATCGCGCTTGAATTTGGCAACCGCCTAGCCAGAAAGGCTCTTAACGTCTAACGTTGAGAGCCTTTTTTTCAGCAGCCCAATGATCTCCGCTTTCCTTTATCAAATGAGTATTCTCATCAATGATTTCTTATTTAAGATAAAGCACACCCATTCATCCTCTGTTAAGATTTGTGTGACATACTTTGTAGAAAGTTATAAATCAAAAAGGGTTTTAGATGAGAACACTTGGCAACATCATCTGGTTTTTATTCGGTGGCGTATTCATGGGATTGCTGTGGTGGCTATTCGGTATTCTTGCGTTCATCAGCATCATCGGGATTCCGTGGGGGCGAGCTTGTTTCGTCATGGGTAACTTTTCGTTTTTCCCATTCGGCAAAGAAGCCGTTTCGCGTGATGAACTAACCAATGAAATGGATATTGGCACGAGTCCGCTAGGCGTCATCGGCAACGTACTTTGGTTTGTGTTTGCAGGTTTGTGGCTGGCAATCGGTCATATCCTATCCGCCGCAGCGTGTTTCGTTACCATTATTGGTATTCCGTTTGCACTTCAACACCTGAAACTGGCCGTAATTTCCCTCGCGCCTATCGGTAAAACTGTTGTAACGTCAGAAGAAGCGGCAATCGCTCGTTACAACATTAATCGTTAAGGTTATGTATCCTCTGAGCTTTCGAGCTCAGAGGGCAACGCCTGTTAAAAGTAAGCCTATTATTGCTACAGCGTATTCGATAATGGTTGATTGTAAGCTCATACCGTCACCTTTAGGTTTATATCTTACCTAGCTCTGCACTGCTTCCAATTTATCCTTTATAATCAATTACCTTTATTGCCCATCACTTGAGTTATTCAACGCTTCAACTACAAACATCTCAACTCAACTTCCCTCTTACAAATTTTTAAAGCCGAACTATAAGCGTAGCCAAAAGTAATCGACTTTGAGGAGAGATCTACGCGGTAAACAGAAGAATATTGGTCAGGAATCTTACTTTTTCAGGCCCAAGAACAACTTATGGTCGTATCTTTTTTTAACTACAAAATGTGCACATCAAAAGGCAAAGAACACTAAGGATTGAATAAATCAACAAACATTGATTGTGACGTAGACTAATTTATTTTGTTTGTCCTCTTCCCCTACCACCCCATATCATCCCCACCACAAACGCTCTTTGATATTTTTATTTGTAGTTCTGCCACCGACGTAAAAGTACGCCTTTTCATCCCACAATTTTGCTTTTACAACCGACCAGAATGTTCTGAGTCATTCAATGACTCAGCATCTATTCATGCAGGAATATATCGTGGATAAATATCAAGCGGCTTACGCAAAGCGTCTCTCAAAACTAAAAAGTGATAACAGTTCACCTAAGGCAATAGCTCGCCTTTGCGCTTGGGATTCGTTTTTTAACCAAGAGTTTGAACTTCAAGATCTTGAATATCAGATGGCCGATGCTGCGCGTCAGCGTTACGAGCAATCCAATGTAAAAAACGACATTTCGTTTAAAGCCTTCAAACGCGCCTTCTACAACGAATCCATTGAGATCTACAACTTGACCGATGGCGCAGCCATTCAAAAAGTCTTTACGCCATTAATTATGCTTGCCACCGCTTGGATTGTGTTTGTGTGCTCTGTTTCGAACTAAGCACGCAAATACACTCCAAGAGGGATGAGAATCATCATGCCTAAGATAACGTTACTTCTGCTGGCCACTACAATTGGTATTGGCATTACGGGCGCTGCATTTTGTGTTGGTGTGACTTACGCATTTACTCAGTTACCGTTAGAAAGCTGGTTTCTAAACCCATAAATACAAAAAAGCAGAACTCGATGCGAGTTCTGCTTTTCATTGTTTATTTGGCCGTAACTCGGATGAAACCTAGAATTCCCGGTTCATTTTTTCCAAACACGATAGAAAGGTTGATTGCTGCTCTGGCTCAATATGACGAGTAAGATCACGCACAAGATCAAGGTGCAACTGGTTATGATGGCGATGAATTTTCTCACCTTCTGGTGTGAGCCTCACAACGATAGCACGGCGATCTTCCGGATGAGGGCAACGTTCTATCAAGTTCGCATTCACTAACTTTTCGATTTGTACCGTTAACGTTCCGGTCGTGATGCCTAACTTTTCCGCCAGTTCTTTCATGCGCAGCGCACCATGGCCGCCCAACACTTCAATGGTATGGACTTGGGCCAAAGAGTAACCGGTTTCTTTTACGACTGACTGTTCCCAAGAAGACATCTTGTCATAGAACTCGGTCAGCATTTGATTCAACTTTTCTAGTTCGCTCATCGTCAGCTATTTTGTAACTCTAGAGTAAGGTGATGAATCTTATCAAACTTACTCAGTAATTGCTTAAATTCACTCAACGTTTTATCACTGTGATTATGTAACACAATCGCAGCCGAGTAATGATGTCCGCTCACCTTCCAAACATGCAGATCCAGCACGTCTGCGTATGGCTGAAGCGTCTCTCTGATTGCCTGTAGGTACTCGTGATTAATATTCTCATCTAATAAGACTGGTGCGGTTTGCTTCATCAAACCGAGAGTCCACTTACCAATCACCAAAGCCCCAACGATCCCCATAATGGCATCTAACCAAATCCATCCGTAAAACTTACCAATAATAAGTGCGACGATCGCTAACAGTGACGTTAAGGTATCTGCCAAGACATGAAAATACGCGGCGGCAAGATTGTGGTCCTGGTGCTCGTGCGAGTGTCCATGCGAATGGTTATGATCATGTGGGTGGTCGTGATCATGATGATGGTGATCATGCAGCAGCAACATACTTGCTAAGTTAACCACCAAACCAATCACTGCGACCATAATCGCTTCGTTGAATTGAATACTCTCAGGGTTAAACAAACGGTGAACGGATTCCACCATCATCATTAGCGCCACCATGCCCAAAGCAATCGCGCTCGTAAAACCACCTAAAACACTGACCTTCCCGGTACCAAACGAAAAACGCTCATTGTTCGCATTTTGCTTAGCATAGCGATAAGCGAACAAGGTGATGCAAAATGCCGCAGCATGAGTGCCCATGTGCCATCCATCGGCGAGTAAGGCCATAGAGCCAAAAAGCGTGCCCGCAGCAATCTCAACCACCATAGTGACAAGCGTCAGAATGAGAACATAAAAAGTTCGCTTTTCACCTTTATGGTTATGAGAAACAAAATCGTGCGTGTGTTGTGCTATTGCCATAGATAAATCATATCCCTATTGCTTAGTTTGTTTGATAATCAAAATATTTGATTTAAATTTAGTTTGACTATCAAACAAAGTCAACATGGAAAACTAAGAAAGGCGTTCATCACTGCACTCAAGGTTGGCCAATCTGATGCCTCACCGCATGAACATACGCGGCGTTGTTTGGGAATCAGCCGCTTATACGTTAAGCTGCTGTTACTCAAATAAAAGATAGAAAGCGGATAAGCAGATGGAACATGTAGGTTCTCGTGCACTGATTGTTGAAGGCGGCGCAATGCGAGGGGTATTTTCTTGCGGAATACTCGACCATTTTTTAGCTGCGGACTTTTCTCCCTTCGACAGCTTTTGGGGCGTATCGGCTGGCGCAAGTAATCTTGCCGCCTATTTGGCAAAAATGCCGGGCAGAAACCTAAAAATCTATCTCGATTACAGCCTAAGAAATGAGTTCATCACCCCCAGCCAGCTCATACGCGGTGGTGATGTCATGGATTTGGATTGGATGTGGCAAGTGACACTTGAAGAATTAGGCATTGATAAAGAAGTGCTCGCTGCTGATCCGCGTCCTTTTTTCCTTGTCGTCACTCGTCAAGATACTGGACAAGCAGAATACCTCACTCCGGACGTCGATATGTTAGCGGAGACCATGAAGGCCAGCAGCGCCCTGCCCGTACTCTATCGTAATGGCGTGCTCCTTAATGACACTCGATATGTGGATGGCGGCGTTGCAGATGCCCTGCCAATTGCCGAAGCCATCAAGAGAGGAGCGACGAAAATCATGGTCCTACGCAGCCAGATCGCCAGTTACCGGAAACCAAGATCAAAGTTCAGTGCCATCACAAAACGTATGCTGAAGGAAACGCCAGCTCTGATTGAGCCTATGCTGACACGTGACGTTCGTTACAACCAAACATTGGAACTGATAAACAACCCGCCACCAGGCGTTGAGATAATCCAAGTGTGCCCACCAGAAACGTTTAAGTTAAAACGCTTAAGCCGCTCACCAGAACCTTTGCGAGAAGCATATGAACTGGGAATTGAGGCTGGCAAACAAGCCATAGAACGTTGGAATTCAATGTAAAGAAAAAAGCCACCTCGATTAAACGCAAGTTAATCTAGGTGGCTAATGCAAACTCGATGGCAGTGGATTATCGATTTGCTTCGCTACGAGCCCAATAAGCAGGCTCAAATACATTCAGCGTAATACTAAGACATCGGTCAAAATTGGCTGTTCGCTGTCGTTCGCTTTAATAGGTTTCGAACAGCCCTGAGTTGTAGTCTTGAATCGCTTGTTCAATTTCTTCGATACTGTTCATGACAAATGGGCCATAGTGAACCACCGGCTCATTGATTGGTTCACCTATAAAGAGCAGGACCCCACTGTTGTCTGCCGCAGTAAACTTTGCGGCCTCTCCTTTTGATAACAGCGCCATCTCACCTTGCTTTACAGTGCGTTGATTTATCTCGACACTGCCTTGGTACGCATAAATCATCATGTTATGGTCAGCGTCCAAAGCTAGCTCAAGCGTGGCTCCTCTACGAGGCCGCCAATCAGCAACAGTTGCCACAACACCAGTTTGAGTCAACGGCCCAACAATTCGTTCTCCCGCAATCATCAACTCACCAGCAATGACACGAACAAGCCCTGTCTTTGCATTGTCAAATTCCGTGATCGTTTCTGGTTGAAAATCGTGGTATTGAGCGGGTTTCATTTTGTCTTTGGCTGGTTGATTAATCCATATCTGAAAACCATGCAGCTCACCGTCTTGCATAATTGGCATTTCACTGTGTATTACTCCGCGACCTGCCGCCATCCATTGTGCGCCACCAGAACGCAATTCGCCGACATTGTTCATGTGATCACGATGTTGAAAATGACCTTTCAGCATATAAGTCAGCGTTTCAATCCCACGATGAGGATGAGGAGGAAAGCCACCAATGTAGTCAGAACGTTGATCGGATTTCAGCTCATCCATCATTAAAAATGGTGAAAAGCTCGCGTTGTTAAAACCTGCAACTCGACGAATTTTAACACCATCACCGTCAGCGGTAGGTTGCGATGGAATCAACTGACGAATTTCTCTGAATGTGCTCATACTTCTTCTCCTCGTTCGCCTTGGTGGCTGTCTGCAAATCGCGTTTCAGCTCATGGCTATCGACATGGTTTTATTTTAGTTTGGAGAAAAATAATCATGAGCAGAGCGATTCGAGCTACTTATTCAAGTTTTTCGAACAATAGGAAATCAATACCAAGCACTATTGGTTATTTTTTATCCTGACCAAATCCCCGGCGATTGATGATAAGTTCTCTCTTATCACATAAACGTTTTTGAATTTATTTGAAAATAAATGTAGCTATTTCTTAAACAAGGTGTATAGTAGCGCTTGGCTCTTCGAAGAGAGCTGTTAATGCTACATTTAGTTTAAGTTCCTTCTCAGTAAAATCTTGAATCCCCATTCAGACACCTGCGTACAACTTCCTCTTGATTGACATTCAATAGCTTAAAAAAAGATCCACCAATAATTTATCATTAATGTTTTTAATTCAGAGGTTTTTATGTCTGCTAAAGTAACTGGTTCAGTAAAATGGTTCAACGAAACTAAAGGTTTTGGTTTCCTATCTCAAGACAACGGCGGCCAAGATGTATTCGTACACTTCAACGCTATCGTTGCTGACGGTTTCAAAACACTGACTGAAGGTCAGAAAGTAAGCTTCAACGTAGAGCAAGGTAAAAAAGGTCCTCAAGCGACTGAAGTTACTCCTCTATAAGACTGCTTTTCTTGGTGCAGCATGTCCATGCTGCACCAAATCTCTCTCCTTCAAAAAATATCCTCTCAACATAAACTCAGCCTAATTTCAGGCATTGCTTAGTGCTACCCAAAATAAATGGGTCAGTACCGCTTAACTTATTATTTAAAGGAAAAATCATGTCCTCAAGAAGAACAGGCCGTCAAAGGCATTGGTATCAATTACTTAACAAAGAAAAAATCGTCAAAAAACAGGAGAATAAATGTTAGAAATTGAATTTAATTTACATCAACCTAAAACCACTTGGAGAGCTAAAATATATCAATTGAATAGCGATATACTGAAGCGACATATATTGCCAAAACTTCAATATCGTAGTCATCTGATTGACTTCCAATATTGTGAAAAAACCTGCTCAGGCACTATTCTGTGTGACTCAGGTTCAAAGTTAGGAAGTTTTATTATCAAATAATGCTTTTTTAAGGCATTAATAATTCTCATCAATATTTTGGAAGATATCCAATGGCTAGAAAAAGTAAAAAGCAAATTGATAAGGAAAAGAAAGAATCTGAGGAAAATGCTGCCGCTGTAAAACAACGAACGCGTCGCCGTATCGAAGATATTATGGAGCAAAGAGCGTTTGATAAAATGTTTGTTCTTTAACTCTGATTCCTACCTCTTCAAGCTTATTGTGCAAAGGTAACCGCCACCTACCTTTCCACTCCGCTTTCCAATCAGTTTGCTATCTCTTAGCCAAAAAATACACTTCTTAAAATAACCTTCTCCACACCCATATTTTTCTTCATCTTAAGCTTCACGCTTTGCTTCATCACTGTAAGCCAACTTTAGTGTGCGCTGAAAAACAATCCAAGTTCAAACATCCACTCGATATCTATCAAGCTCTAAAAACGTATCGCACTCTCATTTTCTGACGGGTCTAGATATATTGATAAATTTACGTATAATCGCAAGCGTTTGCTTCGTATAACCCCAATGATATGGTTTGGGGGTCTCTACCAGTTCCCGCAAAGTGCTGATTACGAAGAGTTGAGATCACTGTGGATCTTACTCTTTGTGATAGCGTTCGATTTATTCCTATCTATACCTATTCTTAGAGTAACTGGATCCACAATACACATAAGGTGGAATATGAACGCATTTATTCAAGGTCTTCCAAAAGTAGAGCTGCACTTACATATCGAAGGTTCACTCGAACCAGAACTCATGTTTAAACTTGCCAAGCGCAATGGCATAGATATTCCTTATTCGTCACCAAGCGAATTGAGAGAGGCATACCAATTTGAAGATCTGCAATCTTTTCTCGACCTCTATTATCAAGGCGCAAATGTTTTACGCACAGAGCAAGATTTTTATGACCTAACATGGGAATACTTGGAGCATTGCAAAGCAGACAATGTGATTCATACCGAGATATTCTTCGACCCGCAAACTCACACTGAACGTGGCATTGACTTCGACACCGTACTCAACGGCATTTCTAGAGCGCTGACAGATGGCCGCGAAAAATTAGGCATCACATCGCAGATCATCGCTTGTTTCCTTCGTCATTTGTCAGAAGAAAGCGCGATGGAAACACTGCAATCTGTTTTAAAGCATCGCGATAAAATCATTGGTGTGGGGCTAGATTCATCAGAAAAAGGCCATCCACCAGCTAAGTTTTTACGTGTCTTCCAGCAAGCGAAAGAGGCAGGCTTGCTTACCGTGGCACATGCCGGAGAAGAAGGACCTGCGCAAAATATTACCGACGCGATTGAAATGTTGGAAGTGAGCCGCGTTGATCACGGCGTTCGCTGCGTAGAAGATGAAGCTCTAGTGGGATCTCTAATTGAAACCAAAATGCCACTGACCGTTTGCCCGCTGTCTAACATCAAACTTTGCGTGTTTGATGAAATGGGACAACACAACATCGTAGAACTTCTGCGTAAAGGCGTGGCGGTAACCATTAACTCTGATGACCCCGTTTACTTTGGTGGCTACATGACCGATAACTTCCTTGCAGTAAATCAAGCACATCCAATGAGCAAAGAAGAACTGGCGAAATTCACGCTCAACGCTATCGATGCAAGCTTCATCGACAACGAGTTGAAGGCTCAATATCGTCATCAAGTCGAACAATATGTTGCACAACATTTATCGATGTAATGCGGTATACCCTTACAAACCCTCTGTGGTTAAAACGGGACTTAAGCGCTAGACTGAAAAAGCTCAACAAAGCACTTAATAAAGGAAGAAAATCATGATTCAACAAGGCCAAGCACTACCTTCTGCAACCGTAAGTGAACTGACTGCCGATGGCATGGTCAACCACGATGTGACCGAACTGTTCGCGAACAAGAAAGTGGTGCTATTCGCGGTTCCTGGCGCATTCACTCCAACTTGCTCAGAAGCTCACCTACCAGGCTACGTAGTACTCGCAGATCAATTAAAAGCCAAAGGCGTTGATTTAATTGCTTGTGTGGCGGTGAACGATGCATTCGTAATGAACGCATGGGGTGAAGCTCAAAACGCTTCTGAGATTTTGATGCTAGGTGACGGTGATGCTAGCTTTACTAAAGCGCTAGGCTTGGAAATGGATACTGGCGGTTTTGGCGGCGTTCGCTCACAACGTTACGCGATGATCATTGAAAACGGCGTAGTAACAACACTTAACGTTGAAAAGCCAAGTGAATTTGAAGTAAGTAATGCAGAAACCATTCTTGCAGCACTTTAAGAAAACACAAAACGGAAGCTCAAGCTTCCGTTTTTTTCAGGCGATTAGCGCATTCTCACGACACTAGTTTGTTGCTTACGTTGCATCTCTGCAAAAGTCAGGACAAACGGAGATGACTGCTTCACGTGGTTTGGCAGCGACGAAAGCGCGTTGTAGGCTTCTTGCTTCGATTTAAAATCACCAGCTGTCACCGTATACCAACGTGTACCTCGGCTATTTTTCCAGTTAACCCATACAGGGTGTTTAGGGTCGATATAGCGAATGTATTCTTTCACATCTTTTTCTTTCTTCAGTGCTAGTACCTGCATGGTGTAGTGGTTGGGATTCAGGTAGCCGTATGCATCTTGAGACGACATCACACCCACACACTGCCCATTATCGATAGGTTGATGAGGCATAGCGCAGCCCATGAGCGAAAAAATCAATGTCAAAGATAAAATCTTGTGCACGTGTCACTCCATTTTTGTTCTGGTTTGTTTTCTCTCATACCCATCACGCACAAATGGTTGTGCAAAAACATCACTGAAGGCTTGGACTAACAACGATTTGTGAGGATTGGGATCACATCCAATATCGAAAGCTACAGCATCGTTATTCTTTGACGTCGTTTTTAATAAAAAGCGATGGGAGAGCAAGAATAACAACACGTTTTAGCTTCTTTGGACATTACGAGTTGTTCAAAAAACTAAGGCGACCATTTAGGCCGCCTTAGTAAATTGATTTTATAAAAAACCTTTAAAACCAGCTTGCTACCAGTCGCTTAAACCAATCCATAATACGTTTAAAAATCCCACCTTCTTCCACTGGTTCGAGTGCAACTAGCTCGGTCTCCTTCACGACTTTTCCATCCACTTTGTATAGCAAAGTACCAACTACCTGATCTTGAGCAATTGGCGCAAGTAAATCACCGTTGTATTCCACTTCCGCTTTAAGTTTGTTTACGTCACCTTTAGGCAGAGTGAGATAAACATCGCGGTTCACACCAACTTTTAACTCATCCTTTTGCCCCATCCAAACGCGAGCGTTTGCGATATCAGTTCCTGCGGCCGTTGGCATCAAGGTATCGTAGAATCGAAAACCATAACTAAGAAGTTGCTTACTTTCTGATTCACGCACACTTTGGCTCTTCGCCCCCATAACAACTGCGATAAGGCGCATGTCGCCATTGGTGGCTGACGTCGCCAAACTGTAACCTGCACCACTGGTATAGCCCGTTTTCATCCCGTCAACGTTCATGCTGCGATCACGAAGTAAACCATTCCGGTTATATTGAGTAATACCGTTGTACGTAAAAGACGTTTCGCTGTACATCGGATAAATATCTGGCAGATCACGAATGATTGCTTGACCCAACTTAGCTATATCATGCGGTGTTGAATACAAACCATCGCTATCTAAACCGTGAGGGTTAGTAAATGAGGAATTCGTCAAACCAAGTTGACTCGCCCAACTATTCATTAAGCTAACAAAGCCTGCTTCGCTGCCAGCGACGTGCTCTGCAATGGCAACACTAGCATCGTTTCCTGACTGAACCACCAATCCTCGATATAAATCAGACAGAGACACAGATGTGTTTACTTCGATGAACATTTTGGAAGAATCTGGGAAGTTTTTCGCCCAAGCGTTGCGACTAATGACAACTTGATCATCGAGACTGATATTGCCAGCGTTTACTTCTTGTCCTGCAACATAAGCAGTCATCAACTTAGTTAAGCTCGCTGGGTTTAATCGCTTCTCTGCATCGCGCTCTACCAACACTTTACCTGTGTGATAGTCCATCAGTACATAACCGCGGGAGCTTAATTCAGGTGCATTAGGGACAACTGTTGGTGCAGCAAAGGCAAAGTGAGAGAAGGTAGCAAGGCCGGTAAGGAAAGTCGTGTTGAATAAGGTATTTTTTCTCATAGTGACATCTAATCTTATTAGCAATCTGTGGCTTACAAACTAAGTCGAGTATATTGAAACGCCATACAGTTACAGCAGCAATGTTACGATTCGTTACCTTTACTCAATGTTTGTCGAGAAGAATGAGAGATGAGTAGAAATTTTCCGCCCATACATGTGATGCCCAAACGAGATCACGAAAGAACGGCCTCACGTCAATGACAGCGAGAATCCACATTTTTAGATAAGCAGATCTCTAAAACAAATCGTTCAAAATATGAAAAAGCACCCGCACAAACGGTGATGTCAGGGAGAGTACCTGTGCGGGCTTAAAAGGACAATTCAACCCAATAATTACAGAGCTGAAAAACTAGGGGTAATGAAAATCGGATAATCCAAGATCTTCAGTTGCGCTTATATTACTCACCTTACGTTTTATCTTGTTAGCTTCGCGTCAATACCAGAGTAATAGAGACGTGATACACAAAAATTGGGATTGATTTTATTGACGACGAATAAAATAAAAAAATATCGAAGAGAAAACTCGGTACTGGTTAATTATATTTATAATAACCCTAAATCAAATTTATGATTTCGGATATTTTTACCTTAAATAAACATCGTGAGATTTTTAATTTTCATTTTCTTTCATTCAGTCAGAAAGCGAAGAAAAGTACAACTTCCCTTTCTTAAAACTCAATGATGTCTTACGTGTTTTTTTGGAACTTTTACTTTCTGGATCAATAAATTGAGTATAGCAATGAGGGACTAAACACCCACTTTTCGCTCTAAACGATAAACCACTGTTGTTTAGATTGACACGCTGTTTCTTTACCACTAGGGATTCCAAACAATGGTTATCCTTAATTTGGGTGGCAATTCGATCGCGTACTCCTACCCAATACGCCTTAAACGACGACATCATAAATATCCTCTTTAATGACATGAATAACATACACTTGAGCTTTATTCCGTCATGACGAAGCAGGTCATTATTCCATATAAAAATTAATGAAAGGAATTAATAGCCCCTACTTAGATATGGTTTGGCTCTCTTTCATTTAAGAAATACGCTTTCATCTCATAATGTATTGAGATGCATATAGTTAACACTTTATGACTATTAATTAGAAAAGCGTAAGACGAAATTGTGCATATTCCATACAAAAACAAAGGATATGTCAAAGGTTAATTATCAATTAATCAGTTATAAAACTCAAAACTAAAATTCATAACTGGCTATTATCAATAAAGACAAAAATAAATAATATCGACTTTACCATTTATAGATTTAGATGATATCAACATACGCAGTTTACTATTATTGAAAAATACATAATCAATAAACATACGACCTATCTATTAATGATATTTAGGTCTTAGTAGAGAATATTGAGGAACAAAAAAGCGCACCTTTAATGGTGCGCTTAACATCTTTTCGTTTAAGGTTTCAGCTTCAAAACATTATCAATGTCTGTAGCACTGTGGCGCTCAGCTAGTTGCTCCCAATCTTCCCCCCAAGAGCGGTTAACAATACGACCACGTTTAACACCTTCTCGCTCATCAATCGCTTTCGCCCAACGCACAACATTTTTGTAGCTCTCCACATCTAAAAACTCGGCTGCATCGTATGCGCGGCCCAGCACCAAGTTACCGTACCAAGGCCAAGTTGCGATATCGGCAATGCTGTACTCATCACCACCTAAAAAGGCGTTGTTTGCCAGACGTTTGTCCAGTACATCCAGTTGACGCTTAACTTCCATCGTAAAGCGGTTGATTGGGTACTCGAACTTCTCTGGCGCGTACGCGTAGAAGTGACCAAAACCGCCTCCTAGGTATGGTGCAGAACCTTGCAGCCAAAATAGCCAGTTCATTACCTCGGCACGCTTCGCGCCTTCTGTTGGTAAGAAGTGACCAAACTTTTCTGCCAAGTAGAAAAGAATATTACCCGATTCAAACACGTTGATAGGTTCATCACCTGAGCGATCAACCAGCGCCGGAATTTTAGAGTTTGGGTTTACAGCTACAAAGCCAGAACCAAATTGGTCACCATCGCCAATCTTGATCAAATACGCGTCGTATTCGGCTTCCTTTACGCCTGCCGCCAAAAGCTCCTCAAACATGATCGTCACTTTCTGACCATTAGGAGTCCCCATTGAGTAAAGCTGGAATGGGTGCTCTCCAACTGGCAACTCTTGCTCGTGACGTGCGCCAGAGTCGGGACGATTAATGCTCGCCCATTGGCCGCCATTTTCACTGTCGTTAGTCCAAACTCTTGGTGGTGTGTATTCGTTAGCCATTGTTATTCCTTATCGTGTTTGAATGCACCTGTAGGCTGGTTCAAATCGCTACCAGCAGCAATGCTTAAAAATCCCCACCTTAAATTGGCTGGGCATAATCAAGATATTAGGTCGGAATCTTCAAATAAAAGTCCTTCCCTCTCGATTAATTAGAACCTTTGGTTATGGGAATTTCTTTCACGATATAAGCAAAAACAGCGCGTTAATGTGAACTAGGTTCGAGATGCCAACAATGAGGAACAGATAAGGTTTAGAGGCCCATCCAACATATCAGTCTTAATCAAGCTTGCATCGTGGCAACAGCTAATCGACAGCGCAAAACCGTGTAGGTAATCTGCCAATAGTTCCAAACTGTCTTGCTCTACTTGCTGGGATAAACCCAAAGGTTGAACAATCAATTGATAGCGCTCAGTAAACACTTGAGCTGGTCCGTGGGATGTCATGCTCAACATAGTTTGCAACAGCCCGTTATACTCACGTAGCAGCTCAATATAACTAGCGCACAGGTGTTTGAGTTCGTTTTGCCAATCTTCATTCGCTTGCGGTTGATAAATGTCTTCCACCAGTGATGTCGTTAACGCTTCAAGCAAAGCATTTTTGTTTTTGAAGTAGTAATAGATCGCCATAGGATCCACATCCAATTGGGTCGCTAGCAGACGAACACTTGGTATCTTTCCGTCTTTTTTCATCAATAATTTAGCCGACTCCAAGATGCTTTCTGCACTCAGTTGTGACTGCTTTGCGGTCGGTCTTCCACGTTTCTTTTCGTTGACAGACATTTGATCTTCTCGATAAACTCAGAATTATTCTACATTGTAGAATTAATTTTAAACCAACCTTTAACTTGGCTCAAGCATCATTACTTTGATGAGGTACTCATGGCAAATATCATATTTATTGCAACTAGTCTGGACGGTTACATCGCAGATAAACAAGGCAAACTCGACTGGCTACAATCCGTACCAAATCCAGACAACATTGATACTGGCTTCGTCCCACTAATGGAGCGTATAGATGGCTTGGTAATGGGTCGTAATACATTAGATGTCGTACTGAGTTTTGGTTGCGATTGGCCGTACAGCAAGCCCGTGTTCGTACTCAGCAATACCATGACAGAAGTTCCACAAGGCTACGAAGACAAAGTCTTTTTAGTAAAAGGCGAGCTAAAAGATGTACTTGCTGACCTAAATACAAAAGGCTTTAACGAGCTTTACATCGACGGCGGCGTGACGATTCAAAACTTCCTCAAAGAAGATCTTATCGATGAAATGGTGATCACTCGCTTCCCTATCCTACTTGGCGGCGGCGCACCTTTGTTTGGTGATTTGGAACAACCACTCAATTTTAAAGTGACCAAGAGCGAAGTGGTGCTAGGCACCTTAGTTCAAACGACTTACGTGCGTGAAAGGTAATCTACCTAGATAATTTAAACAAAAGAAAAACGCCCTTCTTAGAGATAGGAGGAGCGTTTTTAAACGTTCTAACTTGGCGGAGCTCATTTTTGGACAGAACCTTCTTAGATTTTTTACTTAATTTAGTAAAATACGAATTACTTTAGGTATGGAAAAACTCTTTTTTCGTGGTCAAATATTCCAGAGCACTACAACATGACATCATCTAGATAGATACATCTGATACTGTCTACCATAAATTGCATTTCTAAGCGTTCTGGATCAAAACAAAACATTTGTGCTTTATTGCCATCTGGAACCGATTGAACCAATCGAGCTGGAGCATGTGGAGCTTTTACAGAAACGACCACATCTCCAGGCAAAACATGACGGGATGCAATGGCTTGAGTGTTAGCTTTCAGCTCATTTATATTTTGACTAAATCTTGCTATCCAATCAATCCACTCACAATCACCATCAGCTAAAAGAGCAACACTTTTCTTTGCCTCGTTTATGACATCTTCTTTGTCAATAAGTTGTGCTATTGCCAAAAGATATGCGTTATGGAGCAATCGTTCATTTGCTTCATTCATCGACTCCGCCATCGGTTTATTTGTTATGAATTGCAAACCGCAATCCCAAGCTAACCAAACGAGTAAACCTTTAAGTGCTGTTACGTCTTCAGTTTCTGCTACTTCAGGATCATGTTGATTTATATGAAATAACGATTGGTTACCTTCGTACAGAACTTCTAGGATTGAATTAAGAAGCTTTTCTCTACACTCTTTAGGAACAGTCGTTTTACCTTCCAAAACCCAATCCTGCTTACCATCACAATTGCGTAGCTCTCTAAGAACAGCTAAAACCCCAGTCAATCTAACGATTAGGCACTCAAAACTTAATTCTTTTTTCTTAAAACTCTTAAGGTTACCAACCATTCTGCTAACTAAAAGCCTGACCTTCTTATGGCAAAGATTCAATAGATTGTTTTTCTCATCATTTGATATTTTCCCTTCCGAAATGACGCTAGAATCATCTTCTCCTACTTGCTCTTCTTCATTTCGTCCCATGGCATCAACGGAATCGAAGCGATTCGAATCATTGTCTTCAATTCTTAAGTGATAAATGAGTATATCGAGCAAATACGACAAATCCTCTTTCGCCTGTAAACGATGCTTTATCTTTGCCCTTTTAGTTTCACTAACATCGATTAAAAAATCAGTCTGCTCTTTGTTAATCTCGTCAGGACTACTATCCGCTTTATACCCGTTCTTCTCGCGATTTATGTTATTCGCTTTGGTAAAAATTATTCGATCGACACAATTCAGAAACGTTTCTAAGTCCGGAGATTCAAAACTCAAGCTAGACAATGCATCTCTTAGCTTGCGCTGTTCACCAGTTCTAGATAACTCTTCTAAAAGAATTTCGTTATGAATAAAGAACCTTTCTATACAACTCTCTTTGGTATGAACTTCAATAGTAGAGGCAATAAGAGACTGGTGATTTTCCAGAAAAATTTCAAAATGTTGCTGATTATTAGCAAAACTGCAATTTTGGATCGTTGTGTTGTTTTCATCTAAAAGGACACACTCAAATGGGGCTTCAATAACCGTTCGAGTACTAAATCTAATATACCGTTCATTCATCACTGCCATACCTAAAGGTATCGCATCTGAGTTTTCCTCGTCAGTTTTAACCCAGTTTTCCAAGATAACATCCCAATCACCATCTAATAAAGCTGCTTCCTCCTTTAGCCGAGTCAATCCCAAAGTTTCTGCTACCAAAGTAGATTCAGAGTCACTGCGCACAACCATTATCTCCGTATTACCGCTACTCCCACTCGAAAGCCATGCAGGAGCACTAGGATTAGCGCTACCAGTGATAATATATGTTTTTTGATTTTGTGTTTCGATTACCAGAAACTTAGCATGTAAGTAACCTTTAGGTTGCTCAGAATCTTTTCCGCTGAAACCTATTTCTGAAGAACTGACGACACGTACTTTACTTAATGTTGATAGCTCTGGAGGAGCTTTCACGGTATCAGGGTCAATGCCCACAATAATGTCTGCCTTTTCGTAATGCTTCTGTAGTCTGTCTAAAAACGAGAGCTGACTATCGAAAAAAGCCCCACCAACAAGAACATTATGGACTGGATCATTTACTATAGATGTTAATTGTTGCCACAGACTTGGTTTATCGGAAGCTGAAGCAATAACCGCAATATCTTTTAAATCAGACGAATTTTCATTTAACCATGGCGATACATCTTTTATTTTTTCAAAGATATCCTTGGAGTGTGAAGGAAGCCTATCTCCCTGCCCATCAAGCCAATTTTCAATATAATCTAAAACCTGCCTAAAAATTTTGGCAACGGAGGTAGAACCTTTAGTGCCAAAACGAAACACATTCGTCAACTCTCGGTTAGTACCAAAACCAGATAATGTAAGGTTATGACTCCCAATTGAAAGCAAACCTTTCTTTTTCCCCAAAAGCAAGATTATCTTAGGATGAAAGGCTCCTTCCACGTGCATAGGTAACAGAGCATAACTACGTCCAGCCTTACTTGGCGGGTGGGAACTGAAGCTTCTTTGACACTGCAACGCATCCATCAGCAAAACATTATGGCGAATTCCACTATTGCGTAATCTGCGAAGCACCACTTCTTCATAGAAAGGCAAGTATGCGTTGAATGTAGTAATGATTGATGCCTCATATCCACCGCTTTTAATCTCTTCAAATAAAGATACTCTATCTTCCATAATACTTATCCATGTATGTTTGAGCTAAAGGCGTGGATCTTATTAGCTCCCCGTCAGATTCCAAACAACCAATATCTTTCAGTATTCTGATAGCCTGAGTGAAACGAGGACTTGTATGAACAGCCGGTGGGATATTGATGACTTCAAAGCCTTGATCTGAAGGCCTAATCCTAAAAGTAGACTTTGATTGTCCCCTAAGCTTTCTAAGTGCAACGCTTAAGTGAGTATCGATACCCCAGTGAGAAAACAACCATACTAGGAGATCGTTAAGTTTCATTTCTGACCAATTTGTTTTACTTTCATGCAGGAACGAAGCAAGATTAACAGGGTAAGTATGGAGGTAATTATTTGGAAATCCGATCGATTTGTAACTATTGTTACTTTCCTGTCGAGCAGCTAATGCAGCAAGAATACCCAGAGCAGCTTTAACTATATTAGTTCGATTCTCCGCTGACTTTTTTCCGGAGCAAAGTAAGACAATTTGTTCTGATAACTCGACTTCATGACAACTATCCCCCCAGTATTCATAGCTAGGAAGCGTCTCTTTACTCTCAGATACGACGTCACCAAAGCTACGGTCAAAATCAATCTTTCCCGACAACTCCCCAGACTGGTTTACGTACCACTCTGCGATGGACTGACTACTGTCAAATTTCTCGCCAGATTCTTGGTATGCATCCAACAGTACGAAAAAAAGGCCCTGAATGCTTATTGATAAGAGTTCATTACGCTGATAAACCGCCCATAGTTTTTGCATAGTTTCTAATTCATCATGAAGCCTCCATGGACTACCATCAGGCATGGCTCCCGAATACACACACCCTCGAAAATTCACTAAATTCAATGGCAGCTTCTTTTCAGATAAAGCATCACTTAATTGTATTAGCATACAGAGAGTAGCTCGACGCATTTGAGAATCCGTATCTTGTATTTCACTTTCAGCCATAAAAAGCTGAACTAGCCATTGATGCTCATCTCGCGACGATGTCAGTTTACAAGGACAAAACGCTCTCAGTTCATCTAACCGATTAGCGGTGACAGTCCCTTCATCAATCGTCCGCATAAACAAGTCTCTGGGGACACCGGTGTCCATTGCTCTCACTAAAGGAAGCCCCATCTGACGAGTGTATCGAATCCCTTTAGAAACATTCCCATCTAGAATCGAGAATTCCGATAGCACCCCCAAATAATACTGCCCTAAACCACCCAATTTATTCTTAAAATACTGTTGCTTACCACTATCTTTATTCGAATAATCACTCAAAATTACTTGATGACCATCTGCTATGGCAGATATCACTTTGGATAAATTAACAGACCCGACAGTACTCATAGCGTGAACATCTTGGTGATCTCCACAAACATTGGCATGACGGTGTGCTATCAATGTAAATAAGCCATCTGCTTTTCTAAAAGCATTTATAAACTCATCGTCATACCGCGAATACCCATTTTGTTCTAATGCCCATATTAGCCAGGGATAGAAACTATAATAGCGTGCTCTATCAGTTACATTGGTAATACCGGGTAACAAACGGCTATAGATATTAATGCAAGGAGCTTGAACTCCAAGGTGATCTAAACCTCCAATTTGCGTAGGAGGTTTAACCCAGGCAGTCACTAATTCCATTTAAATCTATCCTCTTTAACTTCATATGATTATTACTATTAATTGATGCAGCATCGCGCAAATATCACTGAATAGCATGCATATCAGCCATACAGATAATCAATCAAACACATATTGGGCCATTAGAAAAGTTTGGTCAAACACGAATTAATAGGAATGTTATGAGCAATAGATCTAACAAATTTTGGGGCAATTATGAGTCAATTAGTACAGCGGTTTTTCTATTGCTCATAATTCGCATATAGCCATTGCTTATGCAATTGGCCACATCACATCAGCATAAGTCATGTTCGTTCAAATAGGTGCGCTAAGAAATGTTATGGGTAACCACTCTAGGTAAAATAGAACATAATGGCATGCTAACGACTCGACGAACTGCTCCAATAAAAAACGCCCTTCCTAGAGATAGGAGGGGCGTTTGTTGTGTTAAGTACCTGTGTTCAGCATCGCTCATTTTTGGACGAGGTCAGCGCAACAAATTTATGTCGCGTAGTGAGCCTAATAGCTATTCATGATGCCGTTGGTAGTAGAATAGAATTAGAGTGAAGCTCATACCTAGTATCTAGATTTTGTTTTTCTATGAAACTTTTTTCTTTCTGTGAGTAAGGATTTTTCGCTTTCAAATCAAGGAATATACCTTGATAACGCCACCCCTTACGGCGAAGTTCACTCACCGATTGCTCTCCACTTAGTAGCTTTCTTCCATACCTATCTCTGACTGTCACAATAACTTTGGTATTGTCCGGTTGCTCATCATATCCGTACCATATTAATGCCTCGGATTTTTCACCCAATATAAATGGGTCATCGTTTGGGATATTTGAGCATTGAACAACGGTAAACGTTTGGTTCTCTCTGTCTTTTTTGTCGCGTTGGTGAGATAAGTATTTTAAGCCAGCAACAGATTTGAGTTTGTAATTGTAAGCGGCAGAATCATATTCAAAGTACGAGTCATCGTAATGTGGATACATGGCTTTTTCAAACCAATCCCCGCTTGGGTTATCGACAAATTTAATCTCTGGTTCAGCATGACTTTCAACAAAAGAAGGCGTGTATTGATAGGTCACTTCAAAGAGATGCTCTTCCATGTCCGGCTTGGTAAGTGAATCAAAAGCTCGCCCCACAGATTTCTTGATTTTGTTAATCGAGTCAGGATGAGTTAAATAGATTTCAATTAAACCATGCCCTGCAATGTCTGCTGTGCTTGGCGCTATAGCGGTATTCGGTACAGGGACAGAGCCAATTCCCGTTAGTTGCAGGCCATTAATAACAAGGTCAGAGGTTGATAAAATATAGTCACTATCAGGGGTTAATGTTGGCGAGGCCGGCGCAATATGAACCACGTGAATATTATCAGCGTCGTATCCTAATTGAGAAACAACATACTTGTAAGATTGGTTCACCCATAAGTTTCCTTGCGAGTGAGCAATATAAATTAGCTTTTTGCCTTTCCATATATTGGAATCATTGATGAGTTTATGCTGCATCTGAGTTTTTTCAGTATCAGGTGAATCAATCGAAGTACTCAAGAGCTGCAAAAACTCACGAATCATCGTATTCATACCTTGGCTGAGAAGGTCAGAAACAAACCCTTTAAACCATGAAAAAGTCGCACTAATTTTTTGGATGATGGAACTGTCCTGACGTCCGTTAACGATTTCCCAAAACGCTTCCCATCGGTCAAATTGCTTTTGCCCCAACTCTTGTGTTCTTTGATCAAAAGTTTCAGCAAAATCAGCTAAGACATTCAACCCGTTACTTTCAATGTAAGAGTCATTATAGAACAGTTGATATTCAACTGGCTCACCGTTGAATTGCTTGATACCAAGGGTTGATTCTATTTTCTTCCTTCCCTCGACCGCAGCGTCTTTCGAAGTAGCAACGCCATTAAAAAAACTTATTGTGTAGCCTTCAATATCACAGGAGTTAGCACTGACATGCGAAGGGAATATCGTAAGAAACAAAAGTGCACTCGTTAGCTTATTCACAATACTGCTCCTCAGCTGGGAGCGATGTGCTTACTGAACCATCTTGCAAATGATTATAAGCCAAATAAGCAATGGTTCTGGCTTTAGTGTTATAGGTAAGTGCTCTTATCGTTTTTGACGTATCGATTGAATCATCTACTGGGATACCGACAAAATCCTTGCAAGCAATGACTTTTTCATACTCGAAACCAATTTTCATTGCTTTATAGATATTAGCTTCGGTCTTTTCACTCCAGTCGTAATATAGATTTTTTTGAGAGTAACGAGCGTTTTGCTTCAATGCATCGCGCACTGGCTCTGACACTTCTAACGCATTGATGAATGCCTCGATATCGTCGCGTATTCCGTCTTTATTTTCATCACGACCTGTAAGGGAATCACTTCTGTCTAATGTGTAATCAAATGTTCGATATAGCAGAGCAAATTGGTCATCAATTGTAGGTTGAGCCTTTAGCTCTTTAGCAATCTCCGGCGTTTTTTTAAAACTTTGGTGTGGTTGATTGTGATTTGGGTCTGGAGTCGGAGTGTTTTGCTGGTTACAGCCAAAGAGAATAAGCAGGCCAAGTAGCGATAATTTTTTCATATGAATAATCCATGTTTTTTATGGATATTACATGTGCGCTTTGCGGATAGACCAATTGCGTTTTGTTATACCGAGTAAATAACTGGCAATTTAACTCTCCATGTTTGTATGCATTTATCTTGAGACAAAAACGCCCTTCACCTGAGCAAAGAGCGTTTTTTACTTGAGGTTATGGTTCGAACATTAAAGCACCAACCCACCATCAATCTTGAGCACTTGTCCGGTTATAAACGCACTTTGATCAGAGACCAGAAACGCAACGCCATTGGCGATATCTTGCACCGAGCCCATACGTCCTAGGGGCGTTTTACTTTCCATCATTTGAATGACTTTTTCTGGCAGGTTCTTGGTCATGTCGGTGGTGATAAAGCCTGGCGCGACACAGTTGACGCGTATCTGTGCACCCTTTCTTGAAAGTTCTTTCGCCCAGCCTTTGCTCATTGAGATGACGCCGCCTTTACTTGCGCCGTAATTACTTTGCCCAATATTGCCATCCGTACCCACGATAGAAGAAATGCTAACAATGCTACCTGCGCCCTGCTCTAGCATTACTGGCGCGACGCGTTGAGTAAGTAAGAACACAGCCTTTAAGTTCACATCGATTACGCTGTCCCAATCTTGTTCTAGCATGTCTGGCAGCAATGCATCGCGAGTAATACCCGCGTTATTAACCAGCGCATCGATTCTTCCATGCTGCTCTACAATACTGTCTACCACTTCGCTAACAGCAGCGGCATCGCACAAATTGACTTGATAACTGCTTAGCTGCGCCGACTGGCTCCATTCCAAAGGCGAGATATCCAGCCCAACGACGTGGAATCCATCTTCGAGTAGTTGTTCGCAGATGGCCTGCCCTATACCGCGAGCAGCCCCTGTAACTACGGCGACTTTGTCGTGTTTCATCTTGGTCTTCCTTAAATGTTGAGATTACAAACTTGCTTGATCCTAGGCGCTTATCGTTATGTGGGTTTGTGCTTCTCATACGCAAAGGATTTTATTTCGTTAATGAAACTATAGGAATATTCTGGAAGTCTGATGTGAACGAATCAAGACAACTTGATGATGTTTCTGGCGGTTCTCAAGTTGAATACTAAAACAGAGAAATGGGGCGAGGAACTAACCCATTGAATAAAAGCAAAAAAAGCACCATTACCGCAAATGGTGCTTGGTATTAACTCTTCATCTGTAACAACACGATTTTTCTCAGCGCTGAGAAGATATTAAAAACTAAACCCATCATAAACAGCGTAATAACAATCGTTGCACCACTAGGCAAATCATACTTTGCAGAAGCTGCTATCCCCAACAAAATACCAATAGTTCCGATACCTAAACTGGCGGTTAAAAAACGTCTACCTTTAAGGCTCGCAGCGCATAAAGCGGGAATCACCAATAAAGCAAACTCTAGGTAAATCCCCGTCAGTTTGACGGTGATCGGCATCAAGATAGCGAAGATGAGATAAAAACCGCTACCACGCATAAATTCGGGCTTTGTGCGTACTAGCAACAACATCGCACCAGTGATTACCGTCAACGGCCAAACATCTTGCCATGTCGACCACAGTAGCTGACCATTCAAAATCCCTTGAATGAAATCAGCACCATGTGGGTCTTTGCTAACAAGTAACACCGCCAAAGAGGCAGATACCACAAACAAGCTGCCAATCATCGGCTCAAGATGCGGATGATTTCGCTTTTCTAATGCAGCAATCAATCCGCATAACAATAACGACATTATCCAAGGGCCAAGCATTGCACCAAGCCAAGATTCCGATAACCAAGGAATCCTCACGTACAAAGTAGATGAGTTTAGCCAATAATGACTAAGCGCCGCACCCAATGCTGCGACTTGAGCCACCGCAAGGTCGATGAAAATGATCTGCCGCTTTAATACTTGCTGGCCCAGTACGACGTTACCAATTAGCGCAATCACGCCGCACAAAATAGCCGGCGCTAACCATGTGTATTCTGTCATGATCAAAACTTCACAGCACTAGGAGAAACAAACACATCGAGTAACTCGGCAATCACTTCATCGTACAGCTCATCTAAGTTCTGCTCTTTTGACACCGTCAAAGGCAATTGGACGACAGGTTTGTTTGTTCGTTGTTGCAACCACATTGCGGGGCGTTGATCTTGGTGAGATGAATACACAATCGCATCAAACGAACTTGCGTCCAACTTTGTCAGTGATTGCAGATGAGAGGTCGTCGGCGATACCCCTGGTTTGGGCTCAAGATCCGCGACTTGAACCATACCTAGCCAATCAAATAAGTATCGGTAAGTGGAGTGATAGCCCACTACTCGCTTACCATTTAACGGCTTAGCTTTTGCTTCCAATTCGTTGAGTTTTTTTCGCCAATGGGCACGAAACTTCATCCCATTGAGCTGGTAGGTTGGCGCATTTTCAGGATCAACCGCTTGCAAACGCTGAGTCACAACGCGCGAAAGCGTAATCATGTCATTCGCAGCAAACTGCACGTGCGGATTACCATGCGCATGAATGTCGCCCATACTGCGATCCACATGTTGATGTGTATCCAGCATACGTACAAAACTGGCAGCGTAAATCATGCTTTTTGCCCCATTTTGCACCGCAGCATTTGAGCTTCGTGCCTGTAGCATAGGCAACCACCCTACTTCTAGCTCTGCTCCAGAACACATAGCCAAATCGGCTTGACGCATTTTTGCAATCAACGAAGGGCGAGCTTGGACGTAATGTGGATCTTGTTTATCGGTAGTAGCAGAATAGATATTTGCTTCCGGAGCGTGGCGTTGCAATAAAGCTTTCCATTCCGGCTCACAAACAAAAATATCCAAAGCCCATGTTGGAGAAGAAACAATGGCAGCAACCGCTGCCATTGTGCCTAAACCTTTAGAGATAAAGGTTAATGACTTAGAACGCATGAGCACCGTGCGCCCCAAAAGTCATGACGTATTGCAATGTAAAGACGTTCTCTTTTTCTTTGTCTTGGTTTTCTGCACGCGTGTACTGCGCACGAACAGTACCAAAGTGCGAGGAATCCCACGCAATCATCGCATCGACTTCTTTATCATTTAGCGCAGTGAAGTGCATGTGGTCACCATGAGCATGACCATCGTAGCTTTCCGCTTCGCCGTAACGAACGCCAGCAGACCAGTTAGGGTTAAATCGGTATACACCCGAAACGTAGTATGCTGTTAAGTTATCAGGGGATTCAGCTTCATCTTTAAATTTGCTGTCGACCACACCATCCAACAACATGTACTCGGCAGAAAACGTAAAGTTGCGGTACTTGTAGTTACCATCCGGGGCCCATTTCCAAACAAAATCAGCACCATAAAGATTCGCGCCAGTAATCGCAGCAGTGTGGCTATGTTCATGGTCATGACCGGTATCAGCATGATGATCGTGGTCAGCAAATTCTTCCACCTTGCCGTTCTTGTTTCGCAGGTAACTCAAGCCAAATTGCCAACTAGAAGAATCTGAAATGTCGCTACCTAGTTTTAATGTTGAGGTAAATACACCAACGTCAGAACCCTCATCCACTGCCGACATCTTGATGCCACTTAGCGCCTCAACACCAAATTTCACAAACAGATCTGTCGGAAGAACAAGGCTCGCTCTCACGCCATCATCATAGTAATGCGAACCAAGAAACGTTCGGTACGCTAATGGACGCTCAACAAAACTATCGGTATGCATGTGTTGGTTGTTCAAGTAACCAAAATCGGAAAGAAAACGCCCCGCTCGGACATTAAAGCCGTAAGGCAAAGCCAAGGTTTCGATAAACGCTTCTTCCAACATCAGTTCGGTGTCGTCAGCATGGCTTTCCAGCACTGTCGTCAAAGCGCCATGGAATTTATCGTCAATGTTTGCAGACAAACTAAGCTCGGTATGACCCAAGCCAAACCCTTCCTCTCGCTCTGAGTTATGACGCTGTCCATCTTGGTAATATCCGTCCAAAACGACACCAATTTGTGGATTCGACAACGTATCGGCAAAAACAGGGAGTGCAAAAATGCTACCGATGACTAGAGAAACCAATTTTTTATTCACTACTTTTTCCTTATTGTTATGTTATAACATATTGATGCAGATTGTTATAATATAACAATTATCATTACACAAGAAATAATTGAAAATAGAACCCATTTGTATTCAGAAAACCGTTGAACATTGCTTAACCAACCATTGCATCAAATTACGTTTTTAAACGTATAATGGGAGCAAGAACCGACAAAATAAGTAACGGTATTTCAGTATGTTGAATATGGATTTTTCTCAAAGGGTCGTCATCGAAACAGGCAGCCAAAATTGGGTTGCTAGCCCCTCTCAAGGAGTGTGGCGTAAGCCATTGGAGCGAGAGGCAAAAGAATCTGGTCACGTAACCAGTGTAGTGAAGTACGAAGCAGGATCGCGTTTTTCTCCCCACCTTCACCCTTACGGAGAAGAAATTTTTGTGCTCGATGGTGTCTTCTCTGACGAAAATGGCGACTATCCCGCGGGTTCTTATCTTCGTAACCCACCCGGCAGTCTGCACGCGCCCTTTAGCGAGAAAGGTTGTGTCATTTTGGTCAAGCTCAATCAATTTGATCCGAACGATCTTAAAACTGTTCGAATCAATACTCGAGAAACAGAATGGTTGCCTGGCATTAGCGGACTACAAGTGATGCCTTTACATGATTTTAAGCACGAGCACGTTGCGTTGGTGAAGTGGCCCAAAGGCGAAAAGTTTCAACCTCACAGACACTTTGGTGGAGAAGAAATTTTTGTGTTATCTGGCGAGTTTAGGGATGAGCTAGGTATATACCCAACACATACTTGGTTGCGATCACCCCACATGAGTGAGCACTTCCCTTTTGTAGAGGAAGAAACGGTAATTTGGGTGAAAACCGGACATTTGCCGCTCGGAAGTTGAATGGAAATGCGAAACTCTAAGAACATAACAAACAAGTAAAATCGGCTCGTTAATACGAGCCGATACTCATTGCTTGGTTAAGAACCCATAATTCGGTTGTGCAGCCAGTCTTTTAGCTCCGCTCGATTATGTTTGAGCACATTCATGGCGTGGTCGTCTATCGGGCTGCCTTGCAACTCTAATACACGAATCTCTTTATCGAGTGCGTTATAGTTTTTAACGTTTTCAGCAAATGATGCATCGTTTTGGCTAAGCTGAGTGATGGTATCCAAATGTTCTGGGAATTCATGGGTTAATGAGTGATTTTCACCTAACATAGAGACCTCTTGAGTGGCGTTATTGATGTTTGTCTTGCTTATTTTTTAAGCAATTCAATATTAACCATAGCACTTCATTCGGGGTGATATCGTCGAGTTGACCACACTTTTACGCAACGTATTTAATTTACAATATCTTAACTACTTGGTATTCAAAAGCCCCCGTCTCCTGCGCAAAATCTCATCATTTTCTACTACATTTAATAGACTTCCCACTAAGAAGGTAACCCCAATGAACACCATAAAATTCAGCCTAGTTGGTGCAGCGGTGGTAGTAGCGCTCTTTGGCTGTAACTCTGACAGTAATACCATCACCACGACAACCCCTGTCACTCTATCCGTCTCTGATGCACCGATAGACGACGTTTCCGAAGTGGTCATCACTTACAGCAAAGTCGCTTTCCTTCCTCTTGATGGCGGATCACCACAAATTTTTGAGGTGTATAAAACCGATGAAGAAGGCAATTACGTGGATGAAAACGGCGATCCAATTCCTGATGGTGAAGATCCTCTGCCGTTAAGTGTTAACTTGCTCAACTATCAAGGCAGTGATGTTCAAGAGCTGGTTGAAGATGAAGTGATTCCTTCTGGCAACTACAAGTTATGTGTGTTTGCCAATGATGGCGATCACCCCGACTACCCATCGTATGTGATTGACGAAGCGACAGGAAATCAAATCCCACTGACAGTCAAAGGCGATGGTGCTTGTCCTCAAGGCGTGGGTAAAGAGCCTAACTCTGGGGTATTGTTCTTTAACAACACCTTTGCGGTTAATCCTGATAACAATGAATTCGTAGTCGAGTTTGATCTGCGTCGAGGCTTAAAAGACGGAACGGGTCAAAACGAAGGGTACAGTATTCAGCGCACTTCGGTGACCTTGATCAACACCGTTACGACAGGTGAAATTCAGGGCGATGTCGCCGCACAAACCTATGCAGATTGCGAAATTGATACGTCCAGTGCAAACGACTATGCGCACGCCGTTTACTTATATGAAGGCAGCGTCGCCAAAGAGGACATGGGGCCATTTGCTGGCGAAGACGGGAAAGCCACACCAATTGCAGCAGCCAACGTGGTTCCGGATATAGAGCAAGTCAATTACGAATACGAGTTTGGTTTTGTAGAACCCGGCACCTACTCGGTTGGCTATACCTGTACTGCAAATGATGACTCTGAAGAAGGTATTGTCGCCGGAGAAACCTTCAGTATTTATCAAGCAACAAGTGGGTTAACGGTATCGGCTGGTGCCGATACGGATGCCAATTTCTAGCCACCACCTATCAAGAGATTCTAAAAATAAGGCAGCGCTTGTTTTGGGCTCTGCCTTTTCGTTCCATGCGACTGCACTCTTTTCGCCAAGCCGCGTGTTTCTGATGCTTAGAAAAAACTGATGGGTAGATAGAAATCCAGCTCAAACGCCTCATCATGGCTGAGGAAATGGTTTTTATGATAATGAACATAAGCGGGCGTGGAACGTTGCTTAAAGCCTGAGTTAGGCAACCACTTCTCTAATACCATACTCAGTTGAGGAAGAAGCTCACCATATACTCCCGTTAAGCGAAAAACAGCATGTAAACCACCCGGAATCGTCATTTGATTCACGACACCGCGTACTTTGAGCGGCTTATCAATCGCCATACAAGCCACATAACGACACTTGTCGAGCTCAACCCAAGCAGGGTTGGAGTGATGCAAACCATATTGAACCGAAAAGTCCCGATTCTCAGAACTTGCCCACGCTTTCAAAATCAACCACGCATTGCGAATGGAACGGTTATAGCCCTCATGTCGAACATACGCCGCAAAGCGTTGTGGGACCTCCATAATTTTTGGTTCTGGCAACTCGCGTTTCGCAACCCGATGATAACCCGCTGCCACTTCCGGATCCTTCAAATACGGTTTTTCTGCGACTTGTAAATCATGCTTTCGCCACGCACCAGGTGACATAGCGAACGTCGCTTTAAACGCTCGGCTAAAAGAAGATACCGAGTTAAAGCCGCACTTGTTAGCAATGTCTAGCACCGATGAGCCGGTATCAAACATCAGTTGATTGGCGGCGTATTCCATTCTGGTACGGCGGATATATTGATGGATGGATTCCCCCACGACATCTTTAAAAATACGATGGAAGTGTTGTTCAGAATAGGCTGCTACGTCCGCTAGCTCTTTAGCTGATAAATCTCTGCTAATGTCCTGGTGAATGTAAAACAGCACGTCATTGATTCTGGAAACTTGTTGATGGCTCACGGAGTAAACTTTCGCTCAAATAGCATAAATGGACATGTTTAACAGCATAAATGGACACACCAAGCTTGGCAATTTACCTATACTATTTCTGACATAAAAAAAGACAATTACGAGAAGCACAGCACATGGAAATCGCACAGTCATTACAACAAACTAAGTCATCCTACATCCGAGAAATCCTCGCAGCAGCGAGCGATAAGAATGTCATTTCTCTTGCGGGTGGCTTACCGGACGAAAAAACCTTCCCAATCGACTTGATGAAACCGACGCTCGAAAACCTCGCGAACATGCCAGAGGTGTTTCAATACGGCGCAACAGCAGGCTACGCACCGCTACTTAACTTTTTGACCGATTATTACCAACTGCCAGAATCTCATTTGGCGATGATCACAACGGGTTCTCAGCAAGGGCTAGATTTGATTGCGCGTGCGTACGTGAATCCGGGCGATAAAGTGGTGATGGAAGCGCCAAGCTACCTTGGAGCCATGCAAGTATTCGGTTTAGTTCAAGCCAATATCGTGACCGTTTCGCAAACCGAGTGTGGCCCAAACCTTGAAGAACTCGAGCAATGCTTTTCCACACAGCAACCAAAAATGTTCTACGCCGTACCCGATTTTCACAACCCAACGGGCGTATGCTGGGCGCTAGAGACTCGCCAAAAAGTTGCCGAGCTTTGTATCCAATACGACGTTGCATTCATTGAAGACGCACCATACCGCGAGCTGCGTTTTTCTGGTGAAGCACTACCGCTGGTTTCGGATTTCTGCCCGCAGCACTCCATCGTGTTGCGTTCATTCTCCAAAATCGCCTCACCAGGCTTGCGTATTGGTGTGGTAACCGGCAAACGCAGTTACCTTGAGCCACTCATCAAAATCAAACAAGGTGCAGATCTGCACTCTAGTATTCCTATGCAAGCATTGCTGCATGGTCTACTTCAACATGACAACTTCGAAACACACATTTCAACCATCTGTGCGCTTTACAAATCGCGTTACGATGTCATGTTTGCTGAGCTGCAAAAGCAGCTGCCAGAAAGTTGCGTACTAAAACCTGTCGATGGTGGCATGTTTGTCTGGGTCGAAATTCCAGAATGCGACACGTTCGAACTGGCGAAAACTCTACTCGCAAACTGGGTTGCTGTGGTGCCAAGCCCGGTATTCTATCCGGAAGGTTCCAAGGTAAAAGCCGCTCTGCGTCTTAACTTTACCAATGCCACACCAGAAGAACTGACGACGGCTGTCACTCGACTTGCGGATGTACTTAACACTTTGTAATTGAGTGCCCCGCGTTAGAACCTGCCTTTGAGATTCGAAAAAAGTCTCAAAGGCAGCATCAAAAAAGTTCCCCAAAAAAATTTATATTTTTCCTTCAAATCAACTCTCTACAGTAAGTGCCTGTTTTCTCTTGATCCTCTCACTCATATAAAAGTGAGAACCTAATCACGTATTTGATGGTTAGAAAAGTTACGTCTATCTTTCAGACAAAAGACATCAACTTCGCAGCATTAATGCTCTCAATTTCAGACACTTTACTCAGTCGTGGCTTAGCGATTGAAAAATCGACTAGAAAGCATCTGCAGGCATGCCCACTACGAAGGATTGACCAGAACCATTCTGAATGTCGCGAGCCAGTCGCTTGATTGGCAATTACGTCAGTGAATCGCACCAAATGACAGAGGGGTTATCAGGATGAACACTCGAACCACGACAGGACTCGTCACCACTGGCTGGTCCGTTATCTTTTCACTTTTTACCGCATTCGCCGCGTATGCGAGTACGTCTCCAAACTGTAGTGACGTATTAGCGGGCAACACAACCGCCGTATCGCAAAAAATGATGGTCTTATTGGGCGAAGACATCACCAAATCCAACCGCATCACCACAGTGATTCCCGCCCAAAACAATCCATTTGTAACCGAAGAATTGGTCTCGGTTTCCAATGACGTGTCGCCCAATGGACGTCTGCCACAAAAAACGTTGGAAGAGATCCGAAAAGTACGCTCAGATTTAGAAAAAGCCGCACAGGAAGTAAGCCAACTACAGGGCACTTTTGAAGTCGCGTTCGTTAGCTTGATTGATGGCTACTGCCAGTTCTCGAGTCACGAACTTACTCAGCATGCCAAAATCGACTTTGACCATTTGGAAGGTCTAACGCTGTATTCAATCCCAGCGCTGTTGGCAATGGTGGATCAATCGTACGCGATGGCTGAAAACCGCCTAGCAAACGAGCAAAACCAATTGAGCAACATTGAAAGAGAAAAACAGAGGCAGAAACAGCAAGCAAGTGCTGCGGCAGCCGCTCGTTACCAAGACGGTAACGTGTTGGTGAAAGTCGAGAATTTTGATGGTTCTAACGTGATGTTTTCCGTCACAAACGTAGGTTCTCAAGGTTCATTACAGCCAAACTTCAACACTTTTAGCGCCTATCGCACCGAAAGTGGAGAGTTGGTCTATAAGTCAGAATCTTTACTGCATCTGGCTGATACTGCAGGCAACACGCTGCAAACGATGGGCATTGCTGAGCTTTCATCCAAAGGTGGAAACAGCTTGTCGATCTCTCCAGGAGAAACTCGAAAATTCGTCACCAGTATTGCTTCAGAAGTCGCGCCACACGCGCAATTAAGCTTAGAGTTTCCAGCCAAAGTGCTCAATACAGAGCAAGATTTCACGCTGTCGTTTTCCGACTCTATCGCGGTAGCAACGGCCAATGTGAATTAACGGCGAGAGAGAACATGACGAACAAACCCATGTTTGTTGAGCACATCAAAGACAGGCGAGCGACGCCTGTCTTTCAGTTATGAGCAAGCAAATCGCTACTGTTTGCACTTGTAAGCGTTTGCAAACATCGTCACTGACGTAGAAAAGCTTAACGGTTGGTATAAATACAAGGTATCTGCGCCTAAATCTGCCGCCTTGATGCGCATTTGGTTTAGTGTACCCCAAACCATGTCTTTATCTGCGTGAAGCCAGTAGTCGTAAAAGTGCCCTTCTGAGCCGATCACGGTCCCCATTAGTTCACAGTTTTCAATCGCATTCACATTATCCCAAAGCACCTGTACTTGCTCAGATTCTTGAGTTGGGAACGTCACACACCCCGTTAATGATGCCGCTAACGCGAGACACATCACTCGCTTTTTCATATTCATATCGCCAAAAAATTTTATAGATGGCGGATTTTATGAATTGCTTATGCGATGACCAACAAAATATTTCTATCGCGCGTTCAAGTAGAACTAATAGACAACGGAAAAACCAAAAAGTGGCCACGCAGCTAACGAGCAAAAACCTCGCAATCACAGACCTAGCAATAAAACCGTATCTGAGATAAAACAGTAACAATTAAATACACACGAGGGATAGAGTTTTGGTTGCTAAGAATAAGCTAATTCGCTTCACAGCTACGGAAGTCGCTGATGCATTTGAAAAAGAAGATGAGCTCATTAAACAAGTTCAATCCAACCAACTCTCGCAAGTGCTATTACTTTGGCAAGTAAAAAGCCCGACGCTAGTACTTCCCGCGGGCAAGAAATGGCCAGAGTCTAATGAATTGGAACATGCGTTAAATACGTCTGGCTGGAAGCTCTTTTCTCGTAAAACCGGTGGTGCACCAGTCCCTCAGGTACCGGGTATTATTAATCTATCCCACATCTATCACTGGCCAGAAGGTGAGCCTTACAACATCAAGAAAGCGTATCTCGATTTATGTGCGATATTAACGGTTTTCTTTAAACAGCTCGGCGTGAAAGTGGATGTTCATGCTACGCCTTATTCCTACTGCGATGGCGAGTATAACCTCAACATTGGCGGGCAAAAAGTCGTGGGAACCGCGCAGCGTGTTTTGCTTAAAAAAGGCGGCGGACAAGTGGTATTGTCACAAGCATGCATTCTGATTGATGCCGACGTCGAGAAGATTGTCGAACCAGTACGATTATGTAATCACCTTTGTGGTCATGACGATGATATTCGTGGTGATGTCCACACACCGCTCTTCCATCATATATCCGACCGCCCATCGGTAGATTCACTCTTTCAGCAATTGACGAGTGCGTTTTTAACGCATGCAAAAGCTGAGTAATGAAAGGAGCAAGCCTCACCCTTGCTCCGAACAGCTTCTAGCTATTGGATATAGTCATTTCGTTCGCTGCCTTTCTCCGAGAAGTACTCGATAAACTCAAACAGCATACCGTGGTCTTCTAGATAGTAGACGTTCTTTCTAAATGGGTGTTCGTCGCCTCGGTGGTCGAGCTCATAACCTGCTTTGCTTAGCCTTTCGATGAGGGCTTCTACATCCGGCACCACAATCCCTATGTGTTTAAAACCTGTGAAGTGTGATGTCCAATGAGTAGCGTCGCCTTTTCCTCCCGACGAAATGGCAATATAAGAATGATCATCACCTACGTGAAACCATTCAATTGGTCGGCCAAACCAATTATCTATTTTTCCGCCGCCGCGCACTTTCCATTCAGGGATAGCGGCGGTCAAAAATTGGGTCATCTTTTGTGCGTCAACGACTGAGATATTGGCGTGTTCTACATAACTGTTCATGTATGTTTTCCTTTGGGTTCTTGTTTTTGTTCTTAATGCAACTCTAGAACCTCAAGCTAAGTTTAGGTAAAGCACCTATTTTTTTGCCTGCCAAAAATAAATGAGATCCAGTTCAAGTATTTATCCATGACGGAATTAGTTGAAGCCTGCGCGTAAAAGCCTCAGAATGTCGCACTTTTCGCACCGATTTATTTTCGGCGCGTTGTTATCTAACTCTACAATTGAGAATCATACATATGGGTTTTACCTCGTTAGGTCTATCTGCTCCAATCCTTAAAGCTATTCAAGAGAAAGGCTACGACACCCCTTCGCCAATTCAGGCAAAAGCAATTCCTGCTATTTTGGAAGGGAAAGACGTAATGGCAGCAGCGCAGACTGGTACAGGTAAAACTGCAGGCTTTACACTACCTATTCTTGAGCGTTTATCGAATGGCCCTCGCGTTCGTGCTAACCAAGTTCGTGCACTTATCCTGACGCCAACGCGTGAACTTGCGGCTCAGGTGCAAGAAAACGTGTTTATGTACGGCCGTCATCTTCCACTAAGCAGTGCGGTTGTTTTTGGTGGCGTGAAGATCAACCCGCAAATGCTGCGTCTTCGCAAAGGTGCGGATGTGTTGGTAGCAACACCAGGCCGCCTGATGGATTTGTACAACCAAAATGCAGTGAAGTTCGACCAACTAGAAGTTTTGGTACTGGATGAAGCAGACCGCATGTTGGATATGGGCTTTATCCGTGACATTCGTAAGATCCTAGCTCTGCTACCAAAACAACGTCAGAACCTACTGTTCTCGGCGACTTTCTCGGATGAGATCCGCGATCTTGCGAAAGGCTTGGTGAACAACCCGGTTGAGATTTCAGTGAACCCGGCAAACTCGACGGCGAGAACGGTTGAGCAAAGCATCTACCCAGCAGACGTGAAGAAGAAAGCTCCGATGTTGGTTAAATTGATCAAAGACGGCGATTGGAAGCAAGTGCTGGTGTTTACGAAAACGAAACACGGAGCAAACCGTCTGGCGAAGTTCCTGATCGAACAAAATCTACCTGCTGCTGCCATCCACGGTAACAAGAGCCAAGGCGCGCGTACCAAAGCACTGGCGGATTTTAAATCGGGTGAAATTCGTGTGTTAGTCGCGACGGACATTGCTGCACGCGGTATCGATATTCCTCAATTGCCGCAAGTGGTGAACTTTGAGCTACCTAAAGTGGCGGAAGACTACGTTCACCGTATTGGTCGTACTGGCCGCGCGGGCGAAGTAGGTAAAGCGATTTCACTCGTGTGCGCGCTAGAAGCATCTGAGTTGTTTGCGATTGAACGTTTGATTCAAGAAGTACTACCACGTAAAGAGTTGGAAGGTTTTGCGCCAACCAATGTGGTGCCAGAATCTAAACTGGATACTCGCCCAATCAAACCGAAAAAACCTAAGAAGCCAAAAAAACCAAAAGCGCCAAATGCTGCGGGTGAAAACGCTCCAGCAACCGAAAAGAAAGCAGGCAATGGTGCAAACAAACCTAAACGTCGCTTCAACGGTGGTAACAACGGCAACAAAAACAGCACCAATCAAGGTGGTGCGGGCAAGCCTAAAGGTAACCGTGAAGGCCAAGGTCGTGCACACAGCAAACCAGATGACCGTAAACCTAACGGCAACAAGCCAAATGGCAATAAACCGAGTGGAAATAAACCAAACGGTAATAAGAGTGGCAACGCTGGTAAACCGTCTGGTAACCGCAAGCCAAACAATGCTAAGCCTGCAGGAAACAAACCGTCAAGTCAGCGCCGTAAACCTCGTCCGCAGGCTGCAAACTAATCTGTAAACGGCCACCGATAGCAAATACAACAAAGCCGCTGATAATCTCAGCGGCTTTGTCTTTCTTAGAACACAGTTTTCTATAACACAGCTTTGTTAAAACAGCCTACATTAAAGGTGTGATTCGAATATCTGCGATTTGTGCTTCGTTCTTTTCACCCTCAATACCACCAGCGTAGATGTAGGTTTCATTCGATGTGAGGTAACTCATATTGAAGTGGTCCTTCAGCGCGATCTGATAGGTTTCCCCCTGCTCCAACGCCACTTCAATTGGCGTTGAGTAACGCATACCTTGGTTTTCACCAATATGGCCCATCTGCAAGTAACCTTGGCCAACCACCTTACCTGCATCATCCAATACCTCTAACAATTTCACGGTGTTCGTGATGCCAGTATTAAGTTGTCCTAGGTTATTGTTGTACCAAGCATCGAACTGGTAAGTGCCCGTTACAGGAGCTGTAAACGACTCTGCACCTTTTACGATGCCACTGTCTTTGCTCACCGTAACCACTGAGACATTGTCTTTGAGTGGCTGATATTCGCCATCAAGTTTGATGCGGATCTCTTCACCGACACAAACCGGTTGGCTTGGGTTAGAACGGAAGCCTTTATCGTTAATGCTTTCAGCCAAATAACAAGCAAAACCTGTTGGCGTATCGGAATAAGATTGAGCAATCACGTTCTTTTGAATCAGCTCGCCATTGCGATACAAGTTCACGTTGTACTTGCTCGTCACGTCAATCGAAACCGAATTATCAACGCTTTTTACCACCAATGTTGGCTCTTGCGGAGAATAAACGCGACTGTCTTCACTCACATACGGTTTCACCCCAGAAACTAAAGTAATGCTGCTATCTACATTCACAAGCGCGCCCAGTGTCACGTGGAAATGCCCCTCTTCGTCCATCGTGACATTTTCAACTGGGTAGTAACCTGTTTCATCTTTGCTTACTTCAGGCAAATCAATGGTTACCGAGTAGTTCTTTCCTTTAAAGGCAAAGTTTTCCAACGTGATTTGTTCAGACTGAGCCAACAACTTATTGCGCACCCAACTTGTGATAAATGGCTTCACTTCCAACTTACCTGTTTCGGTATGGATGCCAAATAGGGTCTCTACCACCATGTTCAAGTAGCCACCCACAGACCAAAGCTGACGCTGAGAGTTAATCACTGGGCCATCCAAGCTCGGATCTTCGCCATGATCACTATGGATGATGAATGACTTACCAGAAAGCCACTCTAAGTTTTCCATGTTGGATAAATTGGTTGCCGTACCACGAACCAACGATTGAATGGCATTGTTCGCTGCTGCCACGTTTTGTGTTTGATGCGCGGCGCGCAAGCTGTACGCGGTAACAAATGGCCAAATTGCGCGGTTATGGTACACAGGCACGTCTGGTTGTTGAGGGAAATAAACCGGCACGCCAAACTCACTGTGTGGGTAATTGGCCATGATTTGTTTCGCCTGCGCATCACTTGCCACACCACTGATGATCGCAAGCGCTTCGCCCAACATGTCGTATTTGTCGACCGCGATGTCTTTGCCATTGTCAAACAAATAGCTTACGTACATACCGCGTTCGGCATTCCAAAACTGCTCGTTGATAGCGTTTTTTAACTGCTCAGCCCAATCGGTGTATTTGACCGCGTTGGTTGAATCGTACTTCTCTGCCAACTTAGCCGCGAGCTGAATCGCGCGGTAATGAACCACGTTTGTCGATAACGCTTTGCTGCTACCAATCGCATTGACATCGTTTGGCGTCCACGTTGAGTAAGTTTGCTCACGCCAATCGAGGAATGATTGTTCACCAGTGTATAAACCGGATTTCGCATCAAAAGCCGCCAGGCGATCGGCTTCAAGTGTATTACTGATCGCTTTGTAAGCGCGCTCGGCAAATTGGTTGTACTCTTCCCCATCCAATGCCGAAAGTAAGCGTTCTGCACCAAGCGCCCAAGTCGTGCGGTCGGTACTGATTGGCCAGCTGCCGCCAGTGCCCGTATCTTGCACAATCTGCTCGCCATCGTATTGCTGATCGGTCGTGTCGCGGAAAGCGGACAATTTGAAATTCAAACCATTTTGCACGCGAGTTGGATTCATCAATGCAAGCGAAAGGTCTGCTGCGTACGCCAAATCACGCGTCCATACGTAATGCCACTTCGCGCCCGTCTCAAAAACTTCCGCTTTGATTGGGTTGTTGTAGTTGTAATTGCCGTCTTTGATTTCAGAAACGGCAAGCTGGTCTAGCTCTTTCATCGTCAACGCAAACAACGCGTCAAACGCGACATCACCCGACACCACTCGCGGCCCTGTTTGTTCATTAATCACTAAGCCTTGGTCGAGCGCATCACGCAATTCTGTCGTCGTTGAAATACCAAATTCACGCTGCTCAGCTTTAGGATCTTTCACCGAGAAAATCACGGTATCACTCGAGTCATCGTAATTGGCGAACAGTTTCACTTCTTTATTCTGATGCCCTTCATGCACCAATGCAGGGTCGAGAATCGCATCAGAGTAGTATTTTTCCGCTTCTTCTTGCGTTGCTTTCGTCACAGTCATTGTCGCGCGACTTTCATCGGCAAAGCTCACAGAAAACTTGTAATACCCTTTGTCTTCAAACGTGATCTCAGAGTTGCAATCATCGTTCATACACGCTTCATTCGTGTCTGGTTTTGGCAGGTACTCCTGAGCTTTATCGAACGCCGCGGGCTCCTCAAAATAGGTGTATTGGATCTGCCAACCCGGATCAGCAATCTTGAACTGATTGCTACCTCGAGCGACGCGCAGTACGGTTTCGTACTCGTTATTACCCAAATAGTTTAGCTTGGCATGCTCTGCCGTGCCCCAATCCCCATTTAAACCACGTAAATATAAGTCGGCTGAAATAATTGGTTTGTCGACCGGCACTGGCGCATCAGAAGAATCTGACCCACATCCAGCAAGACCAATACAAGACGCGACTGCAAGCGCAATAAAACTCGGTTTCATGTTCATCCCTTAGATTGTTGTTTTGGCGACAGTCTAAAGAACACCTTTTTGAGGGGAAAATAGGAAGTCAGGAGCGAGCTATAGATAACATCTATACGTCAAACCCCAACAGTGATGTAGATCTATGAAATGCGCATAATTTCAATCAAATGAGATTACAGATTTGTGATTTATAAATGAAATTGTGCAAAATACCCCTCGTTCTTAGAGGGGAAAGAAAATGGACAAATCTCTGCAGCAATTTTTACTGGTTGCACGCTGCCAAAGCATCAGCGCTGCGGCAAGAATGGCAGGGTTAAGCCAGCCAACGGTAACAAGCAATTTAAAGAAGCTGGAAGAGAATCTCGGCGTGACGCTGTTTGAACGTCATCCTAATGGCATGGTGTTGACCGAATACGGACGCATCCTCTATCGCCATAGCAACGCGATGCAGCATGAATACAACCAAATGATGCAAAGCATTGATGAACGGAAACAGTATCAAGTCGGAAAAATTAAAATGGGTACTGGCGATGCGTGGTGGCCGCTGTTCGTCAAACAAGCACTCAATGAACATCTGACCAAGCAGCCATCGGCATCTACACACGTCGAATTTGGCAACCACTTAGGCTTGATGGATTCATTAATCAACGAACAGATTGAATTCTTCATCGGCCACGAGATTGTCGGCTTGTCGTCTAAATGCGATGTTACGTTTATTCCGTTATTTCAAACGGTTGATGCCTATTTTGTTTCCCCAAACCATCCACTGCTAGGTAAAACCGTCACCGAAGAGATGCTGCACGAATACCCCGCTCTTTCGGTCACTTATGACGCTAAGAAATTCGCTCACGTCATCGATAACCCAATCCCGAAACAAAATGAACGCGAAAGGCAGCAACTGGATGACCGACCGACTTACGAAGTGGATTCTCTGCTCGCCAGTATTGATGTACTGAAAGAAAGCGTCGCGGTGATGTCTTATACCCGCCATCTGCAACCATATTTGGAATCTTTTGGCTTACGATGCTTAACCATGGAAAACGAACCAAACCCTGGCACCGTCGGGATTTATCGCCACCGCCGAGAAACCTCGGAATCGCATCTAGATCTGATTGCTGGTATCACTGAGCGCGCTAAATTGCTCAACTAGAAAGTCCAAAAACAGGCGAACTCTTTTCGGTTGATATTGTCGGCTCTGATAAATGACATGCAGATCCGCTTCAGCGCCTTGCGAGAAGGCGCTGAAGTTTTTCATATACCCATCCAAAACCGTTACTAAACGTTGTTGTTTGAGGTCTTGCTGAATATCTAAAATCGATTTCAACGCAATCCCCGCACCGTCCAACGCCCATTGTCGAATCACTTCACCATCATCAGAAAAGCGCTTCGGCGTGACCGTGATCGTTTGGTGAGACTCTTCATCTTTAAAGTGCCACGTTTTTAATTCTTCATTGCTGCGCACCATGGCTAAGCAGCGATGATCCGCGAGATCTTGTGGGCAGTTTGGGACACCTTGCTTCGCCAAGTAATCAGGTGACGCGCACAGCACGCGTTGACTCGACGCCAGCTTGCGCGAGATGAGATTGCTGTCCGCTAACTCGCCGTAACGAATCACCAAATCGAGCCCCGATTCAGCCAAGTTCGATAAATTGTCATTAAGATAAAGATAAGGCGTCACATCCGGATATTGCTCAGAAAAAGCCGACACCATCGGCGAAATAATTTGTTTGCCAATATCTCGTGGAGCTGAAATTTTCAACGTTCCGCGCACTTCCGAAATACCCGTTTGCAGTAAGTTTTCCGTCTCTTTCACGCTATCAATGATGTTCAGACAAGCTTGATGGTACATTGCCCCTGCGTCCGTGAGTGATACGTGGCGTGTGCTTCGGTTGAGCAGCTTTACGCCATAGCGTTCTTCTATCGCTTGCAGCCTTGCCGTTACCGTCGCTGGAGATAAACCTAACTCCCTTCCCGCCGCTGCCAGACCTTGATGTTTAACGATGCTGACAAACAACGTCATATCCGAAAACTTATCCATCTTCGCGCCCTTATTATTTGGAAAAACTGAATAATCAATTCAGATATTACCCAATTATCAAATTAAATCGAATCCATATACTGGCCCTATCGACATTGTTTAGACCCAGAACGTTATGTGACAGGGCAAAGTTAAACGCCGTAACGCTGTACAACGCACAACAACACGCCCTGCCCAGCCAAGAGATAGGAAACAAAAAATGAAACTGTACATTTATGAACATTGCCCCTTTAGCGCCCGCGTCCGTTTTGTTGCAGGCATGCTGAATATTCAGCTCGATGTCATCAACATTGCTTATGACGACGAGAGCACCACCACAAACCTTATCGGCGCAAAACAAGTTCCTCTTTTGATCAAAGACGATGGTGAAGCCATGGCGGAAAGCTTAGACATCATCAACTACTTCCTTGAATTGGCATCTTCCAGCGAAAAAAGCCAACCCTCAACACCGGTTTTAGACTGGCAAAAACAAGCGTTTTTACCGCTACAAAAAGTCGGGTATCCGCGTTGGTCAAACATGACGTTACCGGAATTTGCAACAGAAACCGCTAAACAAGCATGGCGTGCAAAAAAAGAAACCGAAGCGTTAAATTTTGAAGCTTTGATTAACGATACACCTGCGATTGCGAAAGAAGTCGCCGCCTTGATAGAACAAACTAAACCCTTGCTCAACCTAAGTTCAGAAAAGCAAACGTCACTGGTTGATCAAGCCATTATGTTTTCCATTCTACGCGGCTTTTTCAGTGCGCCCGAAGTGCAATGGGATCCAGCCGTACTTCACTGGATGGCAACCGCTCGTAAAGCGACCAACGTGCCAGTACTTATCTAAGGAGCGCATCATGAAACAAAGAACAAATAAGCTGTTTGAACCAGCTCAACTGAAAGCGTTGTCACTACAAAACCGCATTGTCATGGCACCAATGACTCGCGCACGCACCACTCAGCCGGGCAACATCCCGAATGAGATGATGGCAACGTATTATCAACAGCGCGCTTCTGCCGGGCTGATCATTTCCGAAGCCACACAAATTTCGGACGATTCTCAAGGCTATTCGTTCACACCTGGCGTTTACACCGATGCGCAAGTGGCGGGCTGGCAAGGTGTGACCCAAGCGGTCAAATTACAAGGCGCAGCGATGTTTTGTCAGCTATGGCATGTGGGCAGAGTGTCTCACCCAACATTCCAAAATGGTGAACAGCCTATCGCACCATCTGCGCTCGCTCCGGTAGAGACGCAAGTTTGGATTGCAGATGAACAAGGCAACGGCAATATGGTCGATTGTGTTGAGCCTCGCGCAATGACACAAGCGGATATCAACCGAGTTGTCGGTGATTTCGCGAACGCAGCCAAGCGCGCCATTGAATCGGGTTTTGATGGTGTAGAAATCCACGGCGGGAATGGGTATCTGATCGATCAGTTCTTAAGAACCAACTCAAACCATCGAACAGACAACTACGGTGGTTCACGAGAAAATCGTATCCGTTTTCTTATCGAAGTAGTGGATGCAGTTATCGCCGCTGTTGGTGCGCATCGAGTTGGGGTGAGATTGGCACCATTCATTACGTTTAAAGATATGGACTGCCCAGATATCGTGCCAACGATCCTAGAGGCATCAAAACAGCTACAGGAGCGCGACATTGCCTACTTGCACTTGTCCGAGGCCGATTGGGCCGATGCACCAACGATTCCCGAGACGTTTCGAATCGAACTTAGAAAGCGCTTTCGCAACGCTATCATTGTCGCAGGTCGCTACGATCCTCAACGAGCAAACGAAGTGTTAGAGAAAGGCTACGCGGATCTTGTCGCATTCGGACGACCATTCGTAGCAAACCCAGACTTAGTCTCTCGCTTGCAACATCACCATCCGTTGGCAGAACTCGATGGATCAACGTTGTTTGGCGGAAACGAACGAGGCTACACCGATTACCCTGCTCTGCAACAGGAATGCGCAGAACAGGCCTAACAAAAAAAGCCCCAACCTAGCTGCTACGGTTGGGGCTGTCACCAAACTAAAATTGGTTTTAGCTAGCTTAATTTGGCTAAGAGTTAAATCACTTCTAACGCGCCGCTGCGCCAAGGTTCGATAACCACTTTGATGTGGTCATTTGGCGTCATTAACTGTCTAAACGCATCTTCCACACCATCTATTCCTACTTTGGCAGTGAGCATTTTCTGCCAAGGCAACTTATGTTCGGCAATCGCTTGTAGGCATTGCTCAAACTCGTGCGGCTGGTAGTAGTAAGAGAATCTCAAGTCGAGCTCTTTTACCGTCGCGTACGCGTAGTTAATGATTGCGGGTGTCGTATGGATACCCGAGATGACGATTCGCGCTCGGGCAGGGGCGCGGCGCATAAAATCGTCAATCAAGGTATGCTTGCCAACACACTCATAAATGACCAGGCGTGAGTTCATCGCGTACTGCTCACCAATGGCGATCTCGTCTTCCTTGGTCGGGTTGATCAATCGATTTGCGCCAAACTCACTAGCAAGTTGCAGTTTCTCTTCCTGAAGATCGACCGCAAGAATATTGCTGACGCCACGTTGTTTCAGTGCAGCAATCACAGCCAGTCCTATAGGGCCGCAACCGACAACCAGCGCGGTTTCTTCCGTTTCGATTTCACTGCGATTGACCGCGTGCAAACCGACCGCTAGTGGTTCGGTCAATGCCGCCGCCTCAGACGGCATTCCGTCTGGGACAGGTAGCAATAACGCTTCATCAAGCAGGAAGTACTCAGAGTAAGCGCCATAAGTACCCGGAGTAACACCAACGCCCGCGCCATTTTGACTGAGCAACATCGGCACTGAGGTGACGCGGCTACCAACAGCCAACGTCTGTTGAGTGTCAGATCCGTATTCGACAATTTCCGCGCAGAACTCATGCCCCAACATCACTTGAGCGTGCTCACCGGCTTCATCAGGCATCAACCCGAGCTGGTGGAATACATCAAATACCTCATCCGCGTGTCGAGTAATGTGAAGGTCGGAGCCACAAATGCCACAGGCGAGACTACGAACCAACACTTGTCCCGCTGCGGGTTTGGGGATTTCGACTTGCTTCAGGCGAACACTACCATCTTGCATTACGATACTGTTCATCTGTTGCATGGGGTTACTCCGCTAGCTCATCGCTTAGGCCAGCAATCGCACCCGGTTTGATGTAACGCGCGGTAAAGCCTTGTGCTTTCGCTGTTGCAATAACAACTTGCTCAATCCAACCCGCATCCATGATGTTGATGAAGTTACCTTCTTCGTCAAAGTTAATGTTGGCACCTTGGATCACCATAAAGCCATCTGCACCACCCGACTCTTCTGGACAATGGAAGGTATGAATCGAACCGCCCGGCTCATATAAGTAGCTACCAGCGGTTTGGACTTGGTCTGGATACTCGATGTAGTGCCAAGCGCCACTCAGCGTATAGAAATGCACCACACCAGTGTGGTAGTGCTTAGGCAGAGTGATACCTGGTTTGAATTTGGCGCGAACCACCCAAGTCCCGTTTTCTGGGTCTAGAAACAACGGGTAAACATCAACACCCGGTAGCGCGTCTTTAATGATCGACTCTTCATTAGTATTAAGAGTTAATAGGAAATCTTGATGCTGAATAACTTCTGGTAATGACATAACTTACATCCTCGCTATTGCTGTAATGTGGCGTGCTCGCCTATCCCATGAGTGGGTACTTAAAATTCTCGAAACCATCAGATGCGCTGACGGTGCAACCGTTGATACAGTTGGCTTTCTCGCTGACCAAAAACGTCACCACGTTGGCGATTTCTTCTGGTTGAGTGAAGGTTTGGCGCATCTGCTCTTTACGGATGTGATTCCACAGGCCAATTTCGTCGTATTGTCTTAGCATCGGAGTATCAACACGTCCCGGAGCGACGGCGCAAACACGAATACCCAATGGTGCCAGTTCTAATGCGGCGCATTTGGTCATCATATCGACCGCCGCTTTACTGACGTTGTAGGTAAAAGTCATCTCAGACGCCATTCGTGCGTAAACAGAAGAAGTATTGAGGATCACACCAGGTGTGCCTTGTGCTTGGAATTGTCGCCCAGCGGCGAGAATGCCGTAGTAGACACCATTTTGGTTGACCTTTGAGATTGGCTCAAAATCGGCAATTGGGTCGTGGTCAAGCAGAGGTTTCGGTGCGCCGATGCCCGCGTTGTTGATCATGATATCGAGCGAGCCAAACTGTTCGACCGCGCACTTCACCATAGCTTCAACTTGTTGGTAATCGGTGACGTCCGCGACAAAGGTTCCCAACAGCTTTGAGTCAAAACTTGTGTACATTTGCAGTGATTGTTCTGAAATATCGACAGCAAGCACTTTGGCTCCTTGCTCTCTCAGCTTCGCAATGATGGCTTGGCCAATTCCACCAGCCGCCCCAGTCACAATGGCCGTTTTATTGATAAGTTCCATACTGCTTCTCATCCATGCGTTGTTGTTATCAAAATGTAACTTAAATCAACTAACTGATACTCACTTGACCTTTTGCGAAGTAAATTTGATATATTGCGATTTACAACTTATTAACATTTAAGAATCGAGACATGTATATCGTACGAAGTGGCGCTGCCGATAAATTTGATAGTTTGGTTTCCGAACTAGGGCAAAATCCGGTTGAGATTATGGCAGCCGTCGGGCTGTCTGCAGCGCAATTTCGCGACCCCGATACCTATCTCGCTTATCCAAGGTTGGCTGAATTGCTGGAGGAAGCGGCTGCTCGTTGTCAACAACCGCTGTTTGGTGCGTTACTCGCCGAGCGCCAAAACCTGCAAAGTTTGGGCGATTTGCCGATGTTGGTTTCTCGCGCAGAAACGGTCGGTGATGCCTTGGCGCGGGTGAATGATTTTCTCTATCTGCATTCGTCAGGGGTCACTCTCAACATGACGCCACAAGATGATTGGGTACGGTTGTCGCTCAGTATTGATGTGCACAGCGAACGCGGTATCGCGCAGTTGATGCAGTTGAGTGTATCGCATCTGGCGATGTTTATTGCCAGTCTGCTTGACATTGAAGCGAGCCACTTCTCTTTACACCTCACCCAACACGCAAGCTTCGAGGCAGAACAGAGCGAATTTGCCCAGCAGAACAAACTGCGTTTCGGTGATAAGTTTGACGGTATCCTACTTAAAGCGACTCTGCTCAACGCTAAGAACCACCAAGATGAAGACGCACTAGAGCGCCATTTTCAACAGCACCTCAAAGAGCTGCAAACCCGTTACCCCAACAATCTTAGTGACCAAGCGGCCAATATGATTGGTCGTTTGCTATCGACTGGAGAATGTAGCGTGGAGCGTGTCGCCAGAGCATTGGATTTACACCCGAGAATGCTGCAAAGCAAGCTAAAGCAGCAGGGCACGAGTTATCGACAGCTACTGCAGCAAGTGCGTCAGGATTTCGCCGAGCAGCGTTTAAGTGAGAATATTCAGAGTATTACCGATATCGCGTTGCAACTGGGCTATGCAGAAACTGCGGTATTCAGCCGCCACTTTCGTCGCTGGACGGGAAAATCGCCGAGACAATGGCGGTTAGATAAAATGGCGGCTAGATAAGCAGAGTTAAACGGGTTAGCAGACCATGTTTTGTTGGCGATTCTTGAGGCTTTTCTCGCTTAAAATGCCACTCCCCTTTCTTTGCAGAGAATGACTGGTTAAAATGCAGAAAATTGCGCACTAACTGGATTAAACATGGCAAAACTTACCCTTCAAGAACAAATGCTAAAAGCGGGCTTAGTTAACGAGAAAAAACTAAAGAAAGCGAAAAAAGGCTCAAAGAAATCACGCGTTCAAGCACGCGAAGTTAAAGCGGCGGTTGAAGAGAGTAAACGCCAGCAGGTAGAGCGAGACAAACAGCTAAGCCAACAACAAAACGCAGAGCGTCTAAGCAAAGAGATCAAAGCGCAAATCAATCAACTGATTGAGATGAACAAGATCGAGCTAAAAGATGGTGACATCAAATACAACTTCACACACGGTACACTAGTGAAATCACTTTATGTAGATTCACTTATCCGCGAACAGTTAATCAAAGGCATTTTGGCTATTGCTATTGTCGGTGAAAGCTACGTTGTCATTCCGCGCGGAGTAGCGAATAAAATTGCTCAACGTGATGAATCCGTCATCATCGAACAGAAAGAAGCAGAATCTGATATTCCGGCAGAAGACGATCCATATGCAGATTTCGTCGTTCCAGATGATTTGATGTGGTAAACAACCAGCAGCACATAAACTAAAGAAAAGAGCCGCTGATTTAACATCAAGCGGCTCTTTTTTATAGAAAGAATGTGTGACAGAAACAATGTACGTCGTTATTGCTTACTTATCAGCAAGTTCACGCCAGAGACAGTCAAAAAGAGTGAACACCCGCGATTGAAACGTTTCGCCATTTTCGGGTTTGAAAACCAGTGTCTTAAATACAAACCAAAGATGGCGTAGATTGAAATGGCGACCATTTCTAAAATCAAAAACGTTGAGCCAAGTGCAAAGAACTGCTCTTGAACGTTGGCATTAGCATCAACAAATTGCGGCAAGAAAGCAGTAAAGATAAGAATCGCTTTCGGGTTGCCAGCAGCAAGCGTAAATTCTTGCTTCGCAAGCCCTGCGTAGTTGCGCGAGTTGTCCAAATCAGAGATCGGACTAGACTCTGAACGCCAAAGGTTAAATGCAATCCAAAGTAGATACAGCGCCCCTACCAGCTTTATTGCCAAAAATAACATTTCTGACGTATACAAAATCACGGCCAAGCCAGATGCCGACAACGCAATCATTGCTGAAAAAGCGGCAATTCTGCCTAAACTAGCTACAAATGCGGCCCTAAATCCGTAGCAGCGGGCGTTGTTCATTGCCAATAAATTGTTTGGGCCTGGAGCCATATTGAGAGCGAAGCAAGCAGGAATAAAAAGGAGAAGCTTCCAAATATCCATAATAAAATGGTCTTAGTGAGTTATTTTGGTTAGTACCCTAACATCCGCCATTAAAGTGAGTAAACCACAAACCAATCTTAAAGCAACTCGGCGTCAAATCGTGCCGTGCGAGCTTGAACCAACGTGCAGTTCGTTTCTGCCATCAACTCAGCTAAGGTGATGTTTGGGTTTTGTCTCACCAAACGTATCAACTTCACGTCCAAAGGTTCCAACTTGTCTTGGTGAGCGAGTAGAGCTTGCTCGATCTTGTTGATCGCAAAGCGCATCACCTCTGCCTCTTCGCTTTTAAGATGATCTAAAAACGCTTTTACATCCAAAGCCTCGCCTGAAATCTGCCAGTTACGAGATCGCCTAATTCGCTTAAGATCGCACTGTTTTTCTGCTGCGAGTGTTTTCGCTTGCTTGGCATGGTCGCCACCAATACGGTGAATCAAGGATGGGAGCGAAATCGTAATCTTCGTCTCTTTCATCGTCTTAGCCCTCAACCACCGACACATTCTCGCCAACCCAAGCCAACAATTGTTTTGCCGCTTTGGATAACACTTGATTTTGACGCACGATGTAGCCGAAATCAGTGTTTGGAAAACTTGGCAAAGGCGTAACTTCTCGGGAAAGCTTTAATCTCGGATCGAGCGAGAAATCCGGCACAATAGCAGTCCCAAACCCCGCTTCAGCCCAGTCGATTTGTGCTTCCACACTGCCCACTTCCATCACGCGATGCTTAGGCAGATTTAACTCAGGCAAAGACGCATCAATCAGCTCTCGGGTTCGAGTATCGTGCCCTAGCAGAATCAGCGTCTGGCTCTCTTTTCGATTGTCCTGCCACTCAAAAATGTTATAGCCAAACGCACACCAGTGAATCTGCGTGAGAGGCGTAAAATGCAGCGGTTGACTCTCTTTTTGTGCGATAACAAAGCCGATATCGGCACGCGCACTTTTCACCAAATCCACCGCTTGAGAAGACGTGGTATTGAACAATGCCAAATCGATACCCGGGTATTCACTTTTGAATTGCTGAAATGGTTTGATAAGCAGTAAACGTGAAACAATATCGCTCGCCGCAATAGAAAGCGTCCCCTGCGTAAGATCGTTGATGGCATTGAGATCCGACTGACAAATTTGCAGCTCATTAAGCATCCGCTGCGCCGTAGCTAACAAACGCTTCCCCGCCTGCGTCAGCTGTACAGGGTTTCGCTCAATCAATTTAGTACGCGTGGCTTGCTCCAACTGCTTGATATGCAAACTTACGTTAGGCTGCGTCATGTGCAGTTCCGTCGCTGTTTTACCAAAGTGTTTTACCTCTGCAAGAGTTACGAAGGTTCGCAGCCAGTTCAAATCTAACATTGCCAATTCCGATATGAGATTCTTATCAAGTTAATGAGTATAATTAATTTCTCTTATTATGGCGAACACCTTAAGATTTTTGCATCTGTTTTTGGAGATTAAATTATGTCGTCTATCGTTGTTGTGGGTGCAAACTGGGGTGATGAAGGCAAAGGCCGCATCGTTGACTTTTTGGCAGAGCAAGCTTCTGCGAGCATTCGTTTCCAAGGTGGTAACAACGCGGGTCACACCGTGGTTAACGACCTAGGTACGTTCAAGCTGCACCAGCTACCAAGTGGCGTATTCAACCCTGACTGTTTGGCAGTGTTAGGTCCGGGTATGGTTATCAGCCCTGCGTTGCTGTCTCAGGAGATTGCGGAAGTTGAAGAAGCAGGCGTAAAAGTGAATATGTGCATCTCTGATCGCGCAACACTGTGTCTACCTCTACACGCACTAGAAGATACGCTAGAAGAACAGCGTTTAGGCGACAAAGCATACGGTTCAACTCGTCAAGGTATTGCACCTGCGTACGGTGACCGCGTAATGAAGAAAGGCATTCTTGTTGGTTGGTTGAAGCAACCAGAAGTATTGGTTGAACGCCTTCAGTTCATGATGGATTGGAAACTGCCACAACTGCGTGCGCTTTACCCGACGTTCGAGTTCGAACAAACCGCTGAAGAAATGGCGAACTGGTTGCTAGAAGTGTCTGCACCTTGGCGCGATTCAATTTGCAACGTAACGCTTCCTCTAAAAGAGCTACAAGCAAAAGACAAAACACTATTGTTCGAAGCACAGCTTGGCGCGGGTCGTGACCTTGTTTACGGTGAGTACCCTTGGACAACATCTTCTAACGTTGTATCAATGTACGCGGGTATCGGCAGTGGTCTTCCGGCACTTCGTCCTGAACGCGTTATTGCGGTTGCAAAAGCATTCAGCTCATCAGTAGGTACTGGTACGTTGATCACTGCAATGGAAGAGCAAGATGCTTTCCGCGAACTTGCAGGCGAGTTCGGTGCAACTACAGGTCGTCCACGCGATATGGGCTACTTCGACGCAGTCGCTACGAAGAACGGCGTTGAACTGCAAGCAGCAACTGAAATTGCACTAACGAAAGTAGACTGTTTGACAGGCCTTAACGATCTAAAAATCTGTGTTGGCTACGAAGGCGACCACAGCGAAAACCCAATCTGGCCTCAAACTGCAGCACTAGCACCAATCTACGAGAAAATGGAAAGCTGGAACGAAGACATCACAGGTTGTCGTAAGTTTGAAGAGCTACCAGTAGCAGCACAGAAATACGTTCTACGCATTGAGGAACTAATGGGCGTACCAGTAAAAATGGTCTCTGTTGGTCCAGGTCGTGAACAAATGATTATGCGATAAGATGTGAAACGATACCAACTCTGACTGGTATCGCACATCATTGGCAAGCGGCTTATCTGTTCCGGGGTAAAGCCGCTTTTTTTTTGCGCTATGTTTGCAGACCATTTAATCTTCTAAAAGCTTAACTCCTATCCTCCTTCCCTTTACATCTCTTAGCAAAACACGCCCTCACTTCTTACTTACAGATCCATCACTGGTATTTCGTTCAATGTTGAACAGGTTGCTGGTACATCTCACTTGTTAAAGAAGCACGTTAATTAGGTTAACTGGTTGATTTGATATTCTTTAAGTGATTAGTTGATCACGATTTTCATCTGCAATTTGTTGAGCTTGTGCTCAAAAATTCTCCCGTTCTGTTTTTAGGATAGAGGTTGTTCCCCAACCAACATCTAACCTAAAAGCAGGTGATTCCCATGACAAAAAATCTTTTCCGCCTCAGTACGATTACCCTTGGTTTGTGCCTCAGTTCTTTGTCGTTCGCCCAATCCGATCTTCCTAATATCAAAATCCTCGCGACTGGCGGCACCATAGCTGGCGCAGGTCAATCTGCCACTGAGTCGAACTACACCGCAGGTAAAGTTGGCGTCGAATCATTAATTTCTGCTGTGCCGAGCATGACCAACATTGCGGATATTTCTGGTGAGCAAGTCGTCAGCATCGGCTCTCAAGACATGAACGATGAGGTATGGCTGAAGTTAGCGAAAAGAGTTAACGAGCTGCTCGCTCAAGATGATGTTGACGGTATCGTCATCACCCACGGTACGGATACGTTAGAAGAAACTGCATACTTCCTTGATTTAACGGTGAAGAGCGACAAGCCCGTTGTGATCGTGGGCGCGATGCGACCATCTACCGCCATGAGTGCCGATGGCCCGGTCAATTTATACAATGCTGTTGTTACTGCAACCGATGAGGACTCAAAAGGCCGCGGCGTGCTAGTGGCAATGAATGACACTATTTTCGATGCGCGAGATGTAACGAAGACCAACACCACCTCGGTAAGTACGTTCCAATCGCCAAACTTCGGCCCTCTTGGCTACATTCACAACAGCGATGCAAAGTACCAAAGAAGCCCTGAACGTAAACTCACCTCAGAAACCCCATTCGACGTATCAAAACTCAACACACTACCTAAAGTAGGCATTGTTTATAACTATGCGAATGCGTCGAGCTTGCCAGTCAAAGCCTTGGTTGATGCCAAGTTTGACGGTATTGTGAGTGCTGGTGTGGGTAATGGTAACTTGTACCACACGGTCTTTGATGAGCTCGAAAAAGCGAGCAAAGATGGCATTGTTGTCGTCAGAAGCTCTCGCACGCCAACTGGCTCAACGACTTTGGACGCGGAAATTGATGATGATAAATACGGCTTTGTTGCATCAGGCACGCTAAACCCACAAAAAGCACGTATTTTGCTGATGTTGTCACTCACCCAAACGAAGAACTATCAAGACGTTCAGAAGATGTTCCAGTACTACTAAGGAACAACCATATAAGCTGATAATTGATAACCAGTAATACGCAAAGAGGAGGTTGATAGCAACCTCCTCTCATCCAAGTGACTAGCCGAACAAACGGCGTTTCATTCCGGCTCTCTCAAGAATGCGCGTTGAAATTTCTTCTACCGACAATGACGACGTGTTGATGTAAGGAATCGCTTCTCTTCTGAATAAAGCTTCAACCGTGTCCAACTCCAACTTACATTGTTCTTCACTGGCATAGTCGCTGCCCGACAGGCGATTCTCACGAATCTCATTCAAACGTTCAGGCGTGATGGTTAAGCCAAACAGTTTGTGGCGATGCACCTCGAACTCTGGCAACAAACGCATCATCTTGACGTCTTCGGCAATAAACGGGTAGTTCACCACGCGCAAGCCAAACTGCATCGCCATATACAAACTGGTTGGTGTTTTGCCGCTGCGCGATACACCAAGCAGAATGATGTCCGCCTGTTCCAAGCCTTTCAGTGTAATGCCATCGTCGTGAGCCAAGGTGTATTCGATCGCCGCAATACGGTCAAAATAGGTATCGGAATCTTTCCCTACACTGCGAGAGCGCTGCAACTTCGGGGCAGGTGCCATCTGAATGTCGTCTTGCACCTTTTGTACAATGCTTTCAAGCACATCGTAGCTGTATGCCGGAGCTTCTAGCAGCATTTCGCGTACACCAGGCACCACAATCGAGAAAAACACCAACGGTTTAACGCCATTGCGTTGGTAGGATGTTTCAATTTCTTTAACAACATCCGCAACTTTGTCTTGGCTTTCTACAAAAGGAAAGGTTTTTTCATTAGGAATGAAAGGAAATTGACCAAGAACAACATGGCCCAATGTCTCACATGTTATCGCCGTACCGTCAGAAACATAGAACACATCACGACTTTGGTTATTTATTTGCATTTCTGTTTAATTTTTCAAAATCTTTTGAGTAGGATGGTAAACATAATATTAATAAACCAGTTTGGCTTTCAGTTAGGTTCCCCACAGCTTTTAAAATTCGTCAGAATTTTTTTGAGCCAGAACGTAATCGTTTGCCTTTGACATCAATTGAGACAAATACTTTGTTTGGATTGATTTAAGTCCCCCTACTAAGCTGCAATGTTTCTGGAGAAAGACATGCAAAAGAACACCCTCTGGTTCAATGGCCTATCCATGGATGATGTCGACAAAGTCGGCGGTAAAAATGCTTCACTTGGCGAAATGGTTTCTAACCTTGCTAATGTTGGCGTATCAGTACCAAATGGCTTTGCGACAACCTCATACGCGTTTAACCAATTCCTTGACCACGAAGGTTTGGATGAGCGTATTCACCAATTACTTGATGAACTGGACGTTGACGATGTTGAAGCTCTGCGTAAGACAGGCGCTACCATCCGTCAATGGGTATTACAAGCCCCTTTCCCTGCGGATCTTGAACAAGAAATTCGCAATAATTATGAAGAACTTATCGAAGGCAACACTGAGCTTTCGGTAGCGGTTCGCTCTTCTGCAACAGCGGAAGACCTACCAGACGCCTCTTTTGCTGGTCAGCAAGAAACGTTCTTGAACGTGAAAGGCATCGACGCAGTACTAGAAGCCACAAAGCACGTTTACGCTTCTCTATTTAACGACCGTGCGATCTCTTACCGTGTTCACCAAGGTTTCGACCACCGTGGCATCTCGCTATCTGCGGGTATCCAACGCATGGTTCGTTCAGACAAAGCCTCTTCTGGGGTTATGTTTACGCTAGACACTGAATCTGGCTTTGACCAAGTCGTGTTCATTACATCGTCTTGGGGCCTAGGTGAAATGGTTGTTCAAGGCGCGGTAAACCCAGACGAGTTCTACGTTCACAAGCCAATGCTTGAAGCGGGTGAGCACCCGATCGTTAAGAAAACCTTTGGTTCAAAGTTGATCAAAATGATCTACTCAAACAACCAAGAGATCGGCAAGCAAGTTGATATCATCGATACGTCAGAAGAAGAGCGCAACACCTTCTCTCTAAACGAAGAAGAGATCAAAGAGCTGGCTAAACAAGCGATGATCATCGAGAAGCACTACCAACGTCCAATGGACATTGAGTGGGCAAAAGATGGTATCGACGGCAAGTTGTACATCGTTCAAGCACGTCCAGAAACCGTATGTTCTCAAACAGAACAAAACGTGATTGAACGTTACGAACTGAACAACAAAGCCGATGTGCTTGTCGAAGGCCGTGCTATCGGTCAACGCATCGGTAAAGGCCCAGTACGTTTGGTTGATTCTCTAGACCAAATGTCACTGGTTCAAGAAGGCGATGTGCTTGTCACAGACATGACTGACCCAGACTGGGAACCAGTGATGAAGAAAGCATCGGCAATCGTAACTAACCGTGGTGGACGTACGTGTCACGCAGCAATCATCGCTCGTGAATTAGGTATTCCTGCTATCGTTGGTTGTGGCGACGCGACAAGCAAACTGACCGATGGTGCAACCGTAACCGTCTCTTGTTCAGAAGGTGAAACAGGTTACGTTTACCAAGGCGACTTGGATTTTGAAGTAAAACGCTCTTCTGTTGATGAACTGCCATTGTTGCCAACAAAAGTGATGATGAACGTGGGTAACCCTGATCGCGCGTTCGACTTCGCACAAATTCCAAACGAAGGCGTTGGTCTTGCTCGTCTTGAATTCATCATCAACAAGATGATCGGCATTCACCCGAAAGCACTGTTGAACTTTGACGCTCAAAGCGATGAGCTGAAAGCGGAAATCAAACAACGCATTCGTGGTTACAAAGATCCTATCGATTTCTACGTAAGCAAACTGACGGAAGGTATCGCGACCATCGCATCTGCTTTCTGGCCAAAACGCGTCATCGTTCGTATGTCTGACTTTAAGTCGAACGAATACAGCAACTTGGTTGGTGGTAAAGCGTACGAACCGCATGAAGAAAACCCAATGCTAGGCTTCCGTGGCGCGTCTCGTTACATTTCTCCAATGTTTGAAGACTGTTTCGAGCTAGAAACGCAAGCCATCAAACGCGTTCGTAACGAAATGGGTCTGAAGAACGTTGAAATCATGATCCCATTTGTGCGTACACCAAGCGAAGCCGCATCGGTTATCGATTTGCTAGCGAAGTTTGATCTGCGCCGTGGCGACCAAGGTCTGAAAGTCATCATGATGTGTGAACTGCCATCAAACGCAGTGCTTGCCGATGAGTTCTTGAAGTACTTCGACGGCTTCTCTATCGGTTCAAACGACATGACTCAGCTAACGCTTGGTCTAGACCGTGACTCTGGCGATGTGGCTCACCTATTTGATGAGCGTAACGCAGCGGTGAAAATCATGCTGAAAATGGCGATTGATGCTGCAACCAAAGCTGGCAAGTACGTAGGTATTTGTGGTCAAGGCCCATCAGATCATGAAGATTTGGCGGAATGGTTGATGGAGCAAGGCATTAGCTCTGTTTCACTCAACCCAGACACCGTTATCGACACTTGGTTACAGCTAGGTAAAGTTAGCAAGTAATTTGCCGAAAGGAAGCCACTTAACACAAGTGCTCCTAAACCAACGAGACAAAGCCCTCAAGCTGCGGTTTGAGGGCTTTTTTGTTGGGCTTCTATCACGCCCTTGTCAAGGGTACGTGAGTTCGTGACGTCAATCCCAACCTAGAATCATCGTCAATTTTCCCTATCCCAAATTTCACCTAAAATGAAGTAAAACCGACCACGTTTAGGACGAGCTCTAATGAAAAAGCCGATCGTTATCTTAACCACACTTATGTTACTCACCTCTCCTGCTCATGCAGATTGGGACGAGATATCCAACAAAATGTCTGAGCTAGGCGAAGCGGTTTCGGATACTGCGCAAGATGTTTGGGACGACACTAAAGCCTTTTCAAAACAAGCGTGGCAAGATTTCACGAATTGGTCCGAAGAAGCAATCAATACGGCTGGCGAATGGACAGATGCCAGTATCGAAAAAAGCAAAGAATGGATCGATGCCGCAGACAAAAAAATTGATGAGTTGATGGAAGGCGACACGCCAGAAGAAGCGCGTCAAGCGATTGATTTGATGGCCGATAGCACCTTACTCAAACTCTTTAATGAAAAACCAGAAGCGAAAGCGATTTACGATAAAGCTTACGGCTACGCCGTTTTTGATTCTCGTAAACTCTCTTTGCTTTTCCACACTAATTCAGGCTCTGGTGTGGCAGTAGATAAGACCACCGAAAAACGCACCTACATGAACATGTTTGGTATGGGGGTTGCGCTAGGGCTCGGCGGCAAGTTTTATCAGCAAGTGGTTTTGTTTGAAAGCAAGCAGGACTTCGATACGTTCGTCAACGAAGGCTGGGAAGCAACCAGCGAAGCTTCAGCAGTTGCAGGCGAAGATGCCGAAGAGTTCTCTGCACAGTTCAACAGCGGCGTTGCCGTTTATCAGCTCAACTCAAAAGGCTTACTTATCGATGCAAACGTATCTGGTTCAAAATACTGGGTAAATGAAGAGCTCACCAACGCCCAGTAATTTACCTGCTCTGATTGAAAACACTTCACAACAACGAATGATTTCACAGGAATTGATAAAAATCTGAGCATTAAAAATCATAGAATTAACAATCGAGAACGCAAAACTGAGTACCTGAGCAACTTTTTAGGGGGAAGTCACGAGAAGATGGTGACTTCCCTTTCTCGTTGGATTGCTTTTGGTTATGCTTGCGCAAAATTAAATCATGTCAACTCGATGATCGCATGCCTAACCAAAACTTTAACGCGCAACTCGCAGAAGCAATTTCTGCTTTAAACACGCCTAACTTCACCCCAAAATTGATGAGCGTGATTCACTCAATTTTCGATTTTGATTGCGCGATCATTCTTGGTTACCGAGAAGGCAAACACCCGATCTATCTATATGACTCGATTGAAAATGAACGTGAGTTGCTATTTCAACGTTACCTGACCAACTCATTTCAAAACGATCCGTTTTTCCAAAACCTCAACCAGCACAAGCAACAAGGCATCTTCACCCTAAAAGATGTGGCGAAAAAAGGCATCGAATATCAAACGTATCGAAAGCAGTTTTACGATCAAACAGGTTGGAAAGATGAACTCAGCATGCTGGTAGAAATCGAATCCGGTCGTTGGGTAATTCTCTATTTTGGCTGCTTGCGTGAAGGTAAACGCTTCTCTGCCGCGCAAATCAACAGCTTGCGATCGCATTTTTCTGTTCTTCAATCGCTGTGCCAACAGCATTGGAAACAAGCCGAGTTTAACTTATCAGAGCCCGTAGTTCGCCCAGACGCCTACACAGGCAATATGAAGGTTGCCATTGAGCAGGCGTTAAGCTCATTTGGCATAGAGTCACTAACTCGACGGGAGCAGGAAGTCGCCTCCCTCCTTGCTCAAGGGTTTGATACTAAAGAAATTTCTGCGCATCTTCATCTTGTTCAAGGCACAGTAAAAAACCATCGAAAGCGCATCTATTCTCAGCTTAATGTTTCATCGTTGAGTGAGCTGTTTCAATTGTTCCTCAACCACCTGATCATGCACTCAAAATAGAAAACCATCCCTTTAGGGATATATCGACAAAAGGTGTCGCGTTTTAGTCTGAATACAACAACCACTAAAACAGACAAAAAGAATGACGACACCATTACTGCAAGATTTACAAGATCGTGGTTTGATTGCACAAGCCAGCGATTTGGAAGAAATTCAGACACTTCTCTCACAGCCTCAAACCGTTTACTGCGGCTTCGATCCTACTGCAGGCAGCTTGCACATCGGCCACCTCGTGCCTTTGATTATGCTTAAGCGCTTTCAAGATGCCGGACACCAAGCCGTTGCTCTGATCGGTGGTGCAACGGGCATGATTGGCGACCCAAGCTTTAAAGCGACTGAGCGCAGTCTTAACTCAGCGGAAATCGTCTCAGGCTGGGTTAACGATCTCTCAAACCAAATTCAACAGTTGATGAATCACCAACTGAGCAAGCCAATGATCATGGTGAACAACGCTGACTGGATGAAAGCAATCAATGTGATCGACTTCTTCCGCGATGTGGGTAAGCACTTCTCGATCAATACTATGATCAACCGAGAATCGGTAAAACAACGCCTGCAACGCCCTGACCAAGGTATCTCCTTCACCGAATTTAGCTACGCTCTGCTGCAATCGTACGATTTTGCCGAGCTAAACCGTCAATATGGTTGCCGTTTGCAAATCGGTGGCAATGACCAATGGGGGAACATTGTTAGCGGGATCGATTTAACTCGTCGTCAAAATGGTGAGCAAGTATTTGGCTTAACTCTGCCGCTGATCACCAAATCCGATGGCACCAAATTTGGCAAAACTGAAGGTGGTGCAATATGGCTAGATCCTAGCAAGACCTCTCCTTACGCGTTCTACCAGTTCTGGCTTGGCGCAGAAGACGCCGACGTTTACCACTTCTTGCGTTACTACACATTCTTGAGCTGCGAAGAAATTGCCAGCATTGAAGCGCAAGACCAAGCAAGCCAAGGTAAGCCACAAGCACAACGTATTCTCGCTGAGGAAATGACGCGGTTTGTTCATGGCGAAGAAGGCCTAGCTAGCGCCGAACGCATCACTCAAGCTTTATTCAGCGGTAATGTGCAACAACTGAGTTTGGGTGAATTAAAACAATTGGAGTTGGATGGTTTACCAAGCATTGAGAGCGCACAACAAGATTTGGTTGAGCTGTTGATTGAGTCGGGGTTAGCAAGTTCGAAGCGTGTTGCACGCGAACACATCAGCAACAACGCCATCAGTGTAAACGGAGAAAAAGTGTCGGCTGATAACCCGAGTTTGAGCTTCCCACTGTTCGATCAATACTGGTTATTGCAACGCGGTAAAAAGCACTTTTGCCTCGTAAAGCGTGCCGCGTAGCAACACTCGCAGTACAAAGCCTATAAAAAATTCCCCTCACCACTTTCGTGATGAGGGGAATCCAAATTTGAACGATTTTAAGCCTGACAATAGGCAAAGACGTTGCTTATTGCGTTCTTAAACGTTGCCAGTACTTTTCGTAAATCGCTAACGTTTCTGCGCCAACATCATTAATAAACTCGCCTTTTTTCATGTCTTCTGATGAAGGGAAAATAGTACGGTTGTTTTTCAACTCTTCTGGCAATTTGTCACGCCCAGCGTTTGTTGCCGACGCATAACCCAAACTGGTCACGATTTCCGCTTGGTTCTCTGATTGGTACATAAAGTTAATAAATTTATGCGCCAATGCTTTGTTTTTACTGCCAGAAGGAATAGTGAAGTTGTCCATCCACAATACCGCGCCCTCTTCCGGCATCACGAACTTCAGCTCTGGCATTTCAACCTGTCCTTGGAATGCGTTGCCGTTCCATTGCATGCCGACCGATGTTTCACCGGACACGTAAGGGACTTGAGGTGCGTCTGAGTTGTACAGCAATACGTTATTTTTCAGTGCCACTAAAGAATCGAAAGCCTGTTTGATTTCTGCTTCGTCTTTGGTGTTCACACTATGGCCATTTTTCTTCAGCGCCATACCGAACACATCGCGAACGTCATCAATCAGCATGACTTGTTGTTCGTATTGTGACTCCCATAAGTCAGCCCATTTTGTCACTGGTTGCTCAACCATGGATTCGTTGTAGCTGATCCCGGTAATGCCCCAAATATAAGGCAGAGAGTAATCATTTTTCGGATCGTGCGCTTGGCCGAGTAAGCCGTCCATTGTGTCTTGCATGTTTGGCACTTGAGCGTGATCTATTTTCGAAAGCAGCCCTTCTCGACCCATTTTTTCAATGAAGTACGCAGAAGCAAAAACCACATCGTAACCAGAACCTTTTAGCAATTTTAGCTTGGTGTACATTGATTCATTATTCTCAAAGGTCGAATAATTAATCGTAACGCCTTCTTGTTTTTCGAACGCTTTTAACGATGCTTCCGGCAAATAGCCACCCCATGCATAAACGTTCAACGTTTTGCTATCTGCATGAGCAAACATGCTGAGCACAAGAGCACTCAGCCCCAATCCTTTGATGATTAATTTCATGGTATGCGATCCAACCAGTCCAGCGACGCGCTGGGATTCGGGTGCATAATTAGGTAATTGTTACCCAATTGAAAGAAAATTTAATTAATCTTTAACAGCAAAAATATTTATCGAATTTATAAAATTAATGCGCATTTTCAATAGCGACTGTGCATACCAAAATGATGAGACATTCCATCTTCCATTCGACCACCTTTCCAGCCACCAGCACCGAATAAATGAAGCACATCTTGAGCGGTATAATCGACACCAGCGAAGAAGTCATGCGCCACATCAGAGCGGATGGCTTGCAACTCCGGTTGGTTTTCCAAATCAAGATCTTGCGGATTCGCATACAACGCCAACGCAATTTTTTGTTGGCACGCGCTTAACTCGCTGGTGCTCGTCTTTACCTGACCGACGGAAAAGTACTCACGACTGCCGTATCCCACCATCAATCTGGTACTCATAAGCTTAATCACTTTCTTAATGCGGCGACGTTGTATAAATCTCAACATGTTGAAGTCCTTATTTATATTTCGATAATTAATAATAAGTTTTGTATACCACACATCAATACTCTAGAGTGTCAGGGTTTAGCACGGCACTCAAAGAGTATGGAGTTCAAGAGTGAAAATTGACGATCTAAAACTGTTCACCAAAGTCGTCCAACTTGGCAGCTTTACAGCGGCAGCCAATGCTTTGGACTTACCACGAGCGAATGTTAGTCGACGCATTGGAGAACTGGAACGTTACCTCGGAACGCAACTTTTTCACCGCACCACTCGCAGCCTTTCGCTGACAAACAAAGGCGATGCCTATTACCAAGATCTACAAAAAGTACTCACCTTGCTTGATTCGGCAAACCAGCAAGCCAGTAACGAAAGCATCGAGGTCAGAGGCAAAATCAAACTTGGCCTTCTGCCAGAAACCTATGAACATCTTCAACCCATTTTGTTTGAATTTCAGGATCAATACCCGCAGGTTGAACTCGACATTCGCAATATCAACAATGGCTTTATTGATATGTTTCAGCAGGGGTTGGACATCGCGCTGCACGGCGGCATGCTGTTTGATTCAGACATTGTCGCGAGAAAGATCTTAACGCTAGACCGATGTGTCGTTGCCTCACCGAGCTATCTTCAAACTCACGGCGCGCCCGCCACATTAGAAGAGTTGAGCGATCATCAGTGCATTTGTTTTCGTTGGCCAAATGGCAATGTCGACAACCTTTGGCATTTTCAGGAACAAAACGTAGCACTCAAACCAAAACTCATTTCCAACAACATCGGCTTTATTAAAAGCTCCACAGTGCTTGACCGCGGCATCAGTTATATCCCAAAACTGTTGGTAAAAAATGAGCTCGAATCCGGTGCATTGGTGCAAGTATTGTCTCAATATGCTGTCACGGAAGAAACGGGGTGGTTACTCTATCCTCAACCGAAAACGCTGAACCAAGCTAGCCGGTTACTTATTGAACATTTGTGCAATAAAATCCCAAAACTTTTGTAGTTTGCATTTATTGTCATAAAATTTGTGACATTGAATCATGCGCACGCATGATTATCTGAACATCTGTGAATTATAAGATGACGCCGAAATTATGGAGCCATCTTATGAATCATCAAATCAAAACCGCTGCGCTGAGCACTATCGCGCTCTCTCTACTCGGCTGTAATCAAGCTCAACCTCAGGTTGAGGAGCCAAGCGCATCCAGACCCGTTCAAGTGATTGAAGTCAACGAAAGGAATGAAGAACTCAACAAATCATTCAGCGGGATCGTAAAAGCAAAAGAAACCGCCTCACTCTCTTTTCGTGTACCCGGCACCGTGGAAAGCGTGTTCGTAAATAAAGGCAGCGTGGTAGAAAAAGGCCAAGTCATTGCCACGCTGGACAAGCACGACTACCAAGTCTCACTAGAAGAATTACAAGCGCGCATGTTAGAAGCGCAATCAGCCCACAAACTCGCGAAAGCCGAGTTAAAGCGCGTAAAACAAGCGACTTCTGATGATGCCATTGCCAGCGTAAACTTAGACCGAGCCATCAGCAGCTACGAACGTAGCCTCTCTGCCGTCAAAGTGGTTGAGAAAAACATCCAACGTGCAAAAGATGCCCTACGTTACACCACTCTACGTGCACCATTCACTGGCATTGTTGCCGACGTTTCTGTTGATCCACATGAACAAACCTTGCCGGGCGGAAGTGTTGTGTCAATTCAGCAAGAAGGCAGCTGGGAAGTGGACATCGACGTGCCGGAAAATATGATTGCGCAATTCGCACTAGGTCAGCCAGCATCGTTGACTTGGTATGATTCAGAGCAATCCTACCGAGCAACCGTGGCAGAAATCGCGCCGAAGAAGCACCTGCTCAAACAAACCTATACCGTCACGCTAGACATCGATTCGATTTCCAGTGCGCTATTCAACGGTAAAGCAGTCACGGTTAATACCGCGCTCAACACCAGTCACTCAAGCCATTGCTTTCCTTACTCTGCAATTTTGGGTGAGAAACAAACTCTACACGTGAATGTGGTTCGTGATGCGGTTATTCATTCAGAGCCGGTCAACCTTGACTCTATCGACGCATACCAAGCGTGTGTGACCGGAAGTTTTGAGCAAGGCGATTATGTGGTGATCAGCGGTAGCCATTATCTGAGCGAGGGCGATGCCGCCCCAAACCTGACCATCAAGACTTTGTAGGTGCGAATCCATGATCAATTTAGCTGAATTCGCGATTCGCCAACGTAAGTTCGTTCTGTTCTTTACCGTATTGAGCGTGATCGCTGGCATCTATTCTTACTTCGACTTAGGCAAGTTGGAAGACCCGAGCTTTACAGTAAAAACTGCGGTAGTCGTGACCCTTTACCCGGGTGCGTCTGCCGAAGAAGTCGAACACCAAGTCACCGATACCGTGGAAACCAAGTTGCAGGAAATGGCAGAGTTGGATCGCTTGCGATCATTGTCTCGCCCCGGTTTGTCTATGGTCTTTGTTGACCTCAAAGAGAGCCTTAATTCCAAAGCACTTCCGCAGGAATGGGACTTATTGAGACGCAAAGTGGACGATGTAAAACTGCAGCTGCCTTCCAGCGCGCAGATCAGCGTAGTACAAGACGAGTTCTCTGAAGTCTACGGCATGCTTTTCTCTATCCACAGCACAGATGCTGCGCCAGAAGAGTTACGTCGCTACGCCGAAGAGCTGCAACGCCAAATCAAAGCCGTCGACGGCATCAAAAAGATCGAGCTACACGGCATTCAACCTCGCGTTGTACATATCGATATGCCAGACGAGCGCTTGGCTCAATATGGTTTGTCGATCGCACAAGTTTGGAACCAACTGAGCACACAAAACAGCACGTTCGAAGCGGGAAAATTCGATGCAGGTACAGAGCGTATTCGTATTGCGCAAACCAGTGAGTTTCAGTCTCTAGAAGACATTCGCAATTTAATCATCAATGGTGGCACCGGCGAGTTTGGCTCGGGGTTGATTCGTCTTGGTGACATCGCCGACATCACCATGGGTTATCAAACACCAGCATTGGCAGAAAACCGCTACAACGGAGAGCCCGCTGTCACCTTAGCGGTGAGCCCAGTTCAAGGCATTAACGTGGTGTCACTTGGCGATACGATTCAAGACATCATCGCTAACTACCAAGCAACGCTGCCGTTGGGTGTCGACATCTCGACCGTTGCTTATCAACCTGAAGAAGTACAAAAGTCTATCGACGACTTTGTTGGCAACCTGCTTGAAAGTGTCGCGATTGTTTTTGTGGTGTTGTTGGTCTTCATGGGTTTTAAGAGTGCGACCATCGTTGGCGCAAGCTTGCTCCTGACGATTTTGCTCACGCTTGTATACATGAACATCGCCAGCATCGATTTGCACCGTGTCTCGCTAGGTACGTTTATTCTCGCACTGGGCATGTTGGTGGATAACGCCATTGTGATCACCGATATGATGATCGCTAAGCTCAACAAAGGTATCGAGCGAACTCGCGCCGCGATTGATTCCGTCAAAGAAACCGCCGTGCCACTTTTAGGTGCAACTGTCATCGCGATTATGGGCGCAAGCCCAGTGTTGTTCTCCAAAACCGACTCCGCCGAGTTTGCGAGCTCTGTGTTCTACATTGTGGCATCGTCACTGTTGCTTTCATGGATCGTCGCGATGACGTTTACGGTATTAATGGCGTGGATGTTCATCAAGCCAAAAGCTAACAGCGAAGAGACCAAACCGAGCCGTTATAAACAGTTGGTATTCTGGACGGTGGACAACCCGCGTAAAGCATTAGCCGCTTTGGTTCCGTTGATTTTAGTCACCGCCGTGGCAATCCCGTATGTGGCCGTGAACTTTATTCCTCAGTCGGATCGCTCAATTGTGTTTCTCGATTACTGGCTACCCAATGGTGCCAAGATTGAACAAACCTCGGCAGACATGCGCAAAGTTGAAGAATGGTTGGTCGCACAACCAGAAGTGGAAAGTATCTCTAGCTATGTCGGCACCAGTGCACCTCGCTTCTCGGTAACGGTAGAGCCTGAACCGCTCGACCCTGCCTACGGCCAGATTCTGATCAACACCAAAGACTACGAGAGCATCAGTCACTTGGTGACGCGTGGTGATGATTGGCTGAAAGAGGCGTTTCCGGATGCCGAACCTCGCTTCCGAGCGCTGAAGCTAGCAACCAAAGATAAGTTCGCGGTTGAGGTGCGTTTTTCTGGTCCGGATGAAACCGTATTACATCAACTAGCGGCGGAAGCGAAAACGATTTTTGCTTCAAACCCTGATGCAAAATACATTCGCGATGATTGGCGCCAAGAAAGCAAAGTGCTCAAGCCGATTCTAAACCAAGACAAAATGCGTCAAGCAGGAATTAACCGCGCCGATGTCGCTTTCGCGCTAAAACGCGCATCAGACGGCATGCCGCTCGGACAAATGAACCTGAATGATGAGCTGATTCCAATTCAGTTACGTGGCACATCGCAAAACATGGCGTCACTAGAAACGCTACCTGTGCGCTCGCTACTTGGCTTTAACAGCGTTCCACTTGGTCAAGTGGTGGATGGATTCGAACTGGTCACCGAAGAGAGCATGATTTGGCGACGAGACCGCGTGAAAACCATCACGGTTCAAGCGGGTGTGAGCCGAGACTCCACACCAGCGAATGTAAGAAATGCCATTAAAGATCAGGTTGAAGCTATCCAACTTCCGGCGGGTTACAGCATGGAATGGGGAGGCGAATATTACGATGAAGACAAAGCGGTCACCGACATCATGAAGCAGCAACCAAAAGCAATGCTGATCATGGTGATCATTTTAGTCGCGATGTTCAACGGCTTTAAGCAACCAATCATCATCCTCGCAACGCTACCACTGGCAGCATCAGGGGCTGTGTTTGCTCTGCTTGGATTCGATAAACCATTTGGCTTTATGGCACTGATCGGAGCTATCACACTAACCGGGATGATCATCAAAAATGGCATCGTACTAATGGATCAAATTGAGCTCGAACGCACAAATGGCAAGAGCTTGTCTGACGCGATCAAAGAAGCCACGGTCAACCGTACTATGGCCATTTCTATGGGTGCGTTAACGACCGCGCTCGGCATGATCCCGCTGCTGTCAGATCTGCTGTTTGACCAAATGGCGGCAACCATCATCGGAGGCTTGGCAGCCGCAACCATATTGTCACTGTTTGTCATGCCTGCGCTGTATCGCCTTGCTTACAAAGAAAAAGCACCATCCACACAAACCAACGCTGAGCTAGAGGAGGCGTCATCGTGAAAAAATTCATTCTAACGCCTGTCGTTCTAGCCCTAAGTTTAGCGGGCTGTGCAGTGGGGCCAGACTACCAAGCACCGACCACCAGCATGGCAGAAACCTACTTGAACGCCGAAAATGCAGGGTTGAGTACCGATTCACAACACGTTGAGTTTTGGTGGACTAAGTTTCACGATCCGGTGTTGAATCAAATGGTTCAAGACATGCAGAGCCAAAACATTCCGCTGAAAGTGGCGGCCGAGCGGGTGAAAATGGCCAACAACTATAAAACCATGGTGGAGTCATTCAAGGTACCGACAATTAATCTCGGTGCGGGTTACATGAACTATCAGTTCAGTAAAAATGACTCTTCACTCGGTCCGATATTGAATCCGCTCAGTGATTCCGTGTCGGGTCTGCCACCTCAAATTGGTAACATCACCCTAATGGATAATCAGCACGATGGCGTATTTACAGGCGCGAGTATCGCTTGGGAGGCTGATCTGTTTGGGCGCATTGACCGCCAAGCGAACGCGGCACAAATTCGTCTCGAACAAGCTCAGATTTATCAAAGCGGCTTGAACACGGTGATCACGGCGGATTTGATTCACAACTACTTGCAATACCAAGGTGCAAGCGAGCGCCTTGAGTTAGCAAAGTCGAACTTAGAAGATCAACGACGTACGCTCGACCTCGTCGAGAAAGTCGTGCGCAGCGGCTACGGCTCTGATCTCGATTTAGCCCAAGCAAAGGCCACGCTTGCGGCGATGGAATCGCTCGTTCCGCAGTTAGAGATTGCACAACAAGCGCACAAACATCGTTTAGCAGTATTGCTTGGTGAGCCGCTAACGCAAGTCGAAATCCGTCTGTCTAAGCAACATAGTGTACCTGTCATGCAGGACATGGTGCCGGTCGGTTTACCTTCCGATCTGTTGAAACGTCGTACCGATATTCGCTTAGCCGAGCGCGAAATGGCCGCGCTCAATGAAGAGTTAGCAGCAAGCGTTGCTGATCAATATCCGAAGTTCTTTTTGACGGGCGCTCCGGGGTTGTCGGCGTCAAGCTTTGACGATCTTTTCAGTAGCGATTCTTTCGGTTGGATGGGCGCGGCAGGCGTAAGCTGGAACTTGTTCGATGGGGGGCGTGGCGAGGCGATTGAAGCCATCAACCAAGCGCGTTTTGATTCGGCGACATTGTCTTATCAACATACGGTAGAGGCGGCTTTGGCAGAAACCGAATCCACGCTGTTTACTTATGGTCGCAGCCAAGAAAATCAGCGCCGAATCGATGATGCATTGAAAGCCACCAATAACGCTGTCAACAAAGCCAAGTCACTGTACCGAGCTGGCTTGATTGATCACTTATCGGTTTTAGATGCGCAACGTCAGCAACGCATGATGCAAGATCAGCAAGTCGCGGCAAAGTTACAAACCGCACAAGCTACGATTGCGCTCTACAAATCACTTGGTGGTGATTGGACGCTACAACCAGAAGCACAACCCGAAACGAATGCCAAAGGTTAGGTTTCTTACAAGCCTCACACCTTTGCATCACAACGGATGCCGTTAAATCGGTTAAAAAGAGGCCACTTAGATGGCCTCTTAGTTTGTGAGGCAAATATTTCTACCACCTATACCCTCTCTCGGTTGTATAATGCCGGCTCTGAAATATTTTGTTACGTTACTTCGGTAACCCCTGGATTACAACATGAACAACAGCAGATGGGTCGGCTTGCTCGGCGGCACGATCGTTTTACTTTGCACATTTCTCCTCTTCGGATCTTCCGTTCATGCTGATTGGTACATGATGCCTGCAGAAGCAGTGAACGGCATCGCATTTACACTGGCTTTCGGGCTAGGGCTGAATAGCATTTTTGCCTACGTCACAGCATTCATTACGCTCGCTGCGTTATTCTACATTGGCTACGTTGTTGGCTACCGCGTTCATCAAAAGCTTAGGTAGAAACCTTAACTTTAAGACCACTTATCTCAACCCACCTAACACTTAAGTTTTAGCTTTTATTCAATAAATTGGCTTTTAACCTACTTTTTATGCGGACATATTGAGATCGGAGCATTTTCCCGAAAACCGTATAGTTTTATGCCATGCTGCCTCATAGAATAGTTTATAAAAACGGCAGTAGGTATCGAGCAACTTTATGAAATGCAGTGTCGCATGCAGACGAGAACAACGCCCGAGAAAGCATATGCGCCCAGCATTTCCCAACCTAAACGGCGCACTTTCTGTGTTTCTCCCGTCCTCCATTCACACTCAGTCCATACAGACTTCTCTCCCTGACTGCCCATTATTTGCTGTTCCTAAGAGACATAACGATGGACAGAACGCAGTTCACCAAAATTTTTACGCGCTACTACATGCGCTCTACAAGTTTGGGGATTATTTTTACCCTATTCGCTTGTGCAATCAGAGGGGTTAATCTTGTTGTATACCTTCCTTACGTGTTATCCGCGAGCACTTGTTTTACTTACCTTTGGGCAAGTCGAACTTTCACGCTCGAGCAAAAACATCAATCTGTCGTCATTGCCCTAATCCTCGGTTACACCCTCACTTTTTACCTGTACTTTTTCTTAGGCGGACATTTTCTTTTTTCGTCGTTGGTGACGATCAACCTACTTTTGACCATGGTTGAGTTCGGTGTTTTTTGGTCGTTCTTTACCTACGCCTTATCAATGACTTTTTGCTTTTACATTGATTTGATAACGGCAGGGAATGACCCTTTTAAACTCCACGCTTTAAAAGAATTTTTCATTCAAAGTACGTTTTTATTTTTGTTCAACCTGTTTATTTACAAAGGGCTACGCTCTATCGAGTGTTATTGGCATGGCATTTGGCAAACACAATATGAACAGGTGGAAAAGCTTGAACGATTGCTCGAAATCGACGAGCTCACTGGGTGCTATTCCCGCTTTAAAGGCAATCAACTGATCGAACAACAGATTCAACGTGCCCAACCGTTTACTCTGTTGTACATCGATCTTGATGGCTTTAAAGCCGTGAATGATGAATTTGGTCACGACGCCGGAGATAAGGTGTTGCAGATCACTGCCCAACGTATTTTGCATCTGTTAGACGACGGCCAGTTCGCGACACGCATCGGAGGCGATGAGTTTATTCTGTGCCTGCCAAACATCGAAGACACCAAGGAGTTAGAACAATTTCAGTCTTTGCTGCATCACGCATGCAGTGCACCCATTTTTATCCATTTTCAAAACGTTCACATCGGTTTAAGTGTTGGTATGGCTCGCTTTCCTCATGAAGGAAGCTGTAGCGATTCCTTAATTCAACATGCTGACCAAATGATGTACCTCACTAAAAGATCAAGAACATAAAGTTTTGGCTCGGTCCGAGCCGCTGAGAAGCACTCAAAAATATAATAATTTCAGGACGTAGATATATGGTTAGTAAGTTAGAATTTTCGCATGCAGTGGCTGCTATTCGAAAGGAAAGGGGGTTAACTCAAGGCCAATTAGCGGATGAGCTAGCCCGAAGTTACAGCGCTTTTGAAAGCTTAAATCAACCCACACTAAGCCAGTGGGAAAGCGGTAAAGTAACGCCCAGTTTGCTCAAGCGGCTTGCTTTCGCTCACTACATCGGCAAGCAGTATCAATACACCTCCAGCGAATACAAACGGGTCAAAGCTTCACAAAGCAAAAGCATCTATTTGAGCTTTAAAGACATTGTTTACGAATACCGTGTAACCGATGTGAAAAATTGCGCCCTTAGCCAAATCAGTTTGACGGAATATGAGCAAATTAACGCCGTACACAAACAACTGATCACGCCCGGCGGAATAGAAGACACGCTCAATCAATTCAATGAATCCCCCAGCAAGGCCCGCCTCTACTACTGTGAAGGCATGTTGGTTGGCCATTTGATTTATCAAGAGCTGAGGTCTGAATTTAGGATTCTCAGCTTTTGGCATTTAGGGCGCTCGATACTGAAGTACTTAGTCACCGACATTCTCCAAGTCATGGGAAATACGATCATCCATTTCCCGGTTCATGAGCCCGTGATTAAACAACTTCTCTTCGACATTTTTATTCGGGACTTCTATCAACATCGGCGAGTTACGTTCTTTAGAGCCCCCGCCACACAAATCTTCGGAAACCCCATGGTGAAATATTGCTTTGATGGGCTGTTAGACCTGGTGCTCTATCGCTTTCATCAAGTAGGAAATGAGTTTATGCAGTCTCGACAGGAGGTTCATTGATGATGAATACCAACACAACCTACAATACCGTCTTATTGTTCACCTTCAACAACATTCAAGGTCGCGGCTTGCAAACCGCTATTGAACAGAACCTAGAAAAACCCGTACTTTTAACCCAAGGCGCTAACGTCAATTTCCCTAGCACCCGCGATGAACACTATATAGCGATAGTCGATAGCTCTCTCCCTGAATTGCCAGAGGTCAAACAAACACTCAGTGAGTTAGAGCACGTAGATGCGACCGTATTGGTCAACGCAGAACCGAATCTGCGGATCGAGAGCTTACTCACTTGGTCAAACTTGAAAGGTTTGTTCTATTTTGAGGATGATTTCGACAAGGTAATGATGGGGCTAAAAGGCATTTTGAACGGAGAGAATTGGCTCTCTCGCGATATTCTCAATCAACTGATTGGCCACCTATTGAGCCTAAACAATACCGTCGGTGAGCTAGAAACGAAACTCGAAATGGAACTGACCCGTCGTGAGATGCAAGTGCTCACCGCACTGTGTCAGGGTGGCTCAAACCTTGATATTGCCGACTCGCTCTTTGTCAGTGAGCACACGGTGAAATCGCACCTCTATAGTATTTTCCGTAAGCTCGAAGTCAAAAACCGCATGCAGGCCATTACGTGGGCAAAACGTAATTTACTCTAGTGTGAAACAACAAAGGGAGCATGGAAGCCCCCTTTCAACGTTGAGTTTGTGTTTACTGCATCAAATGGTAAACCCGTAATGATGTCGACATCGCGTCCAGATCGTCTCCCAAAAACTCAATCGTTACAGGCTGGTTCGCCAGAAGAGTGAGGCTGGAATCACTAAAACGACCTTGGGTATCACACTCCACATGCACAAAGAAAGCAGGCTTATCCGCAACCAAAGTAATTTGGCTGCCCTCAATCGAGACATCAATATTGGCTTTCGCCATCGGCAACGTTTTCAGCTCATGAGTGCAAAACCATGTGTTGCTTATTCTGTCTTCACCGATTTGCGCTTCAACGTAGAAGAAGCCTGACGTAAGTTCATCCTTCTCAAACGATTCATCCAATTGCCACAAAATCGTATTACTGTCTGCTATGACCGTCTGTTCTAAGCTCCAACATTGCTTTTCTTCCCCTTGCCAATCTACCCACTTGAGCTGAGCATTGACGCTTGCTGGCTCTTTGGCATCATTGAGCAAATGCAGGCTCAACTTGCCTGTATGCTCGGAAAATGCCAAATACTGCGGCGCAAAAAATCGCTTCGCATGGTAGTGCAACTGCTTCCAACGGCCACTGTACTCCAAGCTTGACCAAGAACTGACGGGCCAGTTGTCATTGAGCTGCCAATACAGCATGCCTCGACAAATTGGAGAAATCGCGCGCCAGTGATCACACGCGGTTTTGATGGCGATCGCTTGTTGCACCTGGCTCAAATACAACATCTGCTCAAAGCCCGATGGAAAACGGAAGTAACGAGTAAACATCTCAGTGATGATGCTGTTACCACGTGGATTCTTTTGGTGTTGCTCGAACGTTGGTGAAGTGATGTTCCAGTCTCGCTCGGGTACAAACTGCTTCACCTCTGCAAAAGACGGCCAAGATTGGAAGCCAAATTCAGAGCAAAAACGCGGGTTAATGTTTAGATACGCGCTAAATGATTTACCCGAATGCCATACATCCCAAAAGTGCATGTCGCCTTTGCTATCATCGTGCCATGCGTCACCAAAATCCAACTCGCCATTGCAGGGAGAGCTCGGCCAAAAGCGGCGCGAATCATCTTGCTGAGTAATCACTTGTTCAATCATGCGATTGAGGCGGTCATAATTGACGGTGTATTTTACTTTGTTGTGCTTGGATTCTTCATACCAACCAATGGCACCAATCACTTCGTTGTCGCCACACCAAAGCGCAATGGAAGGATGCGCTTTAAGACGAGGAATTTGGAATCGAAGTTCTTCTTCTACGTCTTTTAAAAACTCGTCGTTTGATGGGTACAACGAGCAGGCGAACATCATGTCTTGCCACACCAGCAAACCGAGTTCATCGCAAAGGTTATAAAAGGTTTCACTCTCGTACTGACCGCCGCCCCACACGCGAATCATGTTCATGTTGGCATCAACCGCACTTTGCAATAGGTCTCGATAACGGTGTTCACATTCTCGCCCCGGCATCGCATCGACAGGAATCCAGTTCGCACCTTTGGCATTAATAGGCGTGCCATTGACGATAAATTCCATCGCAGAGCCATGTTCATCTGCCTGACTATTTAAGCTCAACTGACGCAGTCCAATCTTGCGCGACAGCGTTTGCTCACCACAACCAACAGAAATGGTGTACAGATGCGCGTCGCCGTAACCTGCTGGCCACCAAAGTTGCGGCTTTTGAACATGGAACTGACAGTGATAGTGACCACTTCCTTCGATTTGAATGAATTGAACTTCGCCATCAAATTCCACGGTAACATGATGGCTTTGGTTGTCGGTTTGCACTTCCACCAGCGCGTCTAAAATCACACTGCCATCGGCTTGCCATTGTTGCTCGGTTGAGACATTTTTTAACCAAATGTCGGTCACTACATCGATTTGGATTGGGTCGTAAATTCCCGATACCATCAAACAAATGCCCCAATCCCATCCGGAATGGCATTGTGTTTTGCGGATCAAATTCATGTGTGGAATTTGGTTGTTGCCCATTGCCGATGGAATAGGAAATGGCAGTTTTTTTGCTCTTGCGATACCTTCTAAATCCACCCGAGCAAACTCAACCCGAATTGTGTTAGTACCTTGTTTTAAATACGGTTTAATATCCACACGTTGCTGGGCAAACATATTGCTGCTAGTTAGTACTCGCTCACCATTGATAAAGAACTGAGCCAAAGTGTCAACGCGAGTCAGCGTCATCCAAATATGAGAAGCGCACAGTGTGGAGTCGCCCACTTCAAACTGTCGTTCAATATGCCAATCACATTCTTCGATCCAGCGGACTTTGGCTTCGTTATCAGCAAAATAAGGATTGGGGATGAGCTCTGCTTGCAATAATGCCGAGACATTATCGCCGGGCAAATTCATAGGAATATCGATATCTAGACGCTGTGGTGAGGTAAGTTGCCACGTCCCGTTGAGTTCAATTTGAGCCATAGGGTAAAACCTTTAATTTTTATTAGAACAGGTTGGCTCAATGTAATTCTGATGAGTCCCTACAAGAATAAGGGGAATGTCATTTACAAACGAAATGCGGCGCACTTCACGCCAAAATTTCAGTCAAAATCTCTGCAAAAAAATCAGAGGCTTGGCTAAAGTGTTAAAAATTAATCTAAATCTACGGTTATATTCGCTATCTCGACATGTTACCATCAGCGGCTTTTTGAACATCCTCACACTTTTCATCGACTTGATGTGAGGGGAAATGCACGGCTTCCGAGCCCTAAAAAGCGAAGTAATTATGTCAAATATGACGAATGCCGCCCCCCATACTCCTATTCAGGAAGCAGACTATTCTGCCATTCATCCCCCTTCCCTACTGAAACGCCTCGAACTCACCAATCCAGTATTCTGGTTGAGTGGTAGCTTCCTCAGTTTGTTCGTTCTGCTTGCATTGACGAACACCGAATCTCTAACCGCAATGGTTAACGCAGGCTTTGGGTTTGCGACAAAATATTTCGGAGCTTACTGGCAAGTATTGCTTCTTCTCAATTTCCTTATCGGTTTGGCTCTCGCGTTTGGTCGTACAGGGTATGTACGTTTGGGCGGCTTAGCGAAACCAGACATCGACACATTTAAATGGCTGTCGATTGTACTGTGCACCCTACTCGCTGGTGGTGGTGTTTTTTGGGCTGCTGCCGAGCCAATTGCTCACTTTGTTACAGCGCCACCTTTGTATGGTGAAGCTTCACCAAAAACTTCTGCAATCAATGCATTATCTCAGTCGTTTATGCACTGGGGATTTTTGGCTTGGGCGATTCTCGGTTGCCTTTCTTCCATCGTATTGATGCACCTGCACTACGACAAAGGCTTGCCACTTAAACCACGCACATTGCTTTACCCAATCTTTGGCGACAAAGCGATTCATGGCTGGATTGGTAACCTGGCGGATGCGTGCAGCATCATCGCCGTTGCCGCTGGTACTATCGGCCCTATTGGCTTTCTTGGTTTGCAAATCAGCTACGCGCTGAACTCATTATTTGGTTTCCCAGATAACTTCATCACCCAAAGCATGGTGATTGTCGCTGCCATCGTGATGTACACGCTTTCGGCGCTAAGTGGCGTAAGCAAAGGCATCCAACTTGTGAGCCGTTACAACATCATCCTGTCGGTACTGCTGATCGGTTACATCCTGTTCTTTGGCCCAACGAGCTTTATTATTGATGGCTATGTGCAAGGCGTAGGCCGCATGGTGGATAACTTTTTCCCGATGGCGCTTTATCGCGGTGACACTGGCTGGTTAAGCTGGTGGACGGTGTTCTTCTGGGGTTGGTTTATTGGTTACGGGCCAATGATGGCAATCTTCATCGCGCGTATTTCGCGTGGCCGTACCATTCGCCAATTGATTTTGTCCATCAGTATTGCTGCACCGCTGATCACCTGTTTTTGGTTCAGCATCGTGGGCGGTAGCGGTTTAGCATTCGAGCTCGCGAATCCGGGATTGATCTCTTCGGCTTTTGAAGGCTTCAACCTTCCAGCCGTATTGCTCGCAATCACTGGTGAACTGCCATTTCCAATGATCATTTCGGTGCTGTTCTTGATTTTGACCACCACCTTCATCGTTACGACTGGTGACTCGATGACCTACACCATCAGTGTGGTAATGACAGGTTCTGCCGAGCCAAACGCAGTGATTCGCTCGTTTTGGGGATTGATGATGGGCGTTGTGGCTATCGCGCTGATTTCTATGGGTTCTGGTGGCATCACAGCGCTGCAATCCTTCATTGTGATTACCGCAGTTCCTGTATCTTTCATTTTGCTACCTAGTATTTTGAAAGCGCCGGGCATTGCCAATCAAATGGCGAAGGAGCAAGGTTTGGTTTAAGTCTGTTTTAGATATCCAACTCCATAAAATGCAAAGAGCCCTTAATTGGGCTCTTTTTGATTCTGCTGTTTATCCCACGCTGTCTATGCGAATCATCACCGCGTCAGGTCGCCAGTATTCCAACTCGCAATCCATTAGCTCGCCATCTTGCTTGTAGTTCACGCGACAAATTTTCAGTACAGGTTGTCCTTCAGTCAGGTTCAATGCTTTCGCCACATGTGCTGGCGCTGACGTTGGAATGACATCGAATCGAGAGCGCATTGTCTCGTAGCCATATTTCTCACGGTAAATGCCCGTCAGCGACATAGTTAGATTCTCTGCCAAAATACCATCGAACAAACTCGCTTTTAGCACGTTTTCAACAAACAGCACGGCTCGTCCATCAATACAACGCAAACGCTCAATGATGTGGATTGGCGTCATCTGCTCGATATCAAGCGCTTTTGCATAATCCCCTGCCGCCATTTCACTGCGCACGCTGATCAGTTGGGTGGCTGCAATCCGATGCTGCTCACGAATCATTTGATGAAAGTGAGAACGCGACAACGGGTTGTAGCAGATTCGCTCAGGAGACACGTACCAACCACGGCGCTCTTCTCGATAAATCAGCCCTTCAGTTTCCAACGAGACTAACGCATCTTTAATCGTGATTCGGGTGGTAGAAAACAGCTCACTTAACTCTCTTTCTGAAGGCAGTTTTTGCCCTTGAGAAACCACGCCAGAGTGAATTTGCTGTCTCAAACTGGCTTTAATTTTTCCTAACTGCGTCCCTAACTGGCTCGCACCTGTTGTTTTCATTCTGACCTAGTCCAATAGATATTTTCTCAACAACATAAGCGGCTTAAGTAACAGAAATATGACAAGTCAAACTGCTCACTTCTTCATCAAATGAAATACAAACGCCACAGAAGTGAATCATAACTGTCAAATTATCTGCACCAAACCGTCACATTCCCCCCATAGGATAAAAAGCGAACTTACTGACCTAGTCCAGAAGGATAGAGACAATGAAAACTTTGCTTAGCCGTTCCACTGCCGTGCCTGCCAAACTGCTTGCAGCCACCGCAATTACAGCAACATTATCGGCGCCTGCTTTTTCAGCGGATGCCAATGTAGAATCCCTAGTAAAAGCCGCTCAAAAAGAAGGCTCGGTTTACAGTGTGGGCATGCCAGACAGTTGGGCAAACTGGAAAGACACGTGGGCTGATTTGCAATCAAACTACGGTTTGAAACATCAAGACACTGACATGAGCTCTGCACAAGAAATCGCGAAATTCGAAGCAGAGAAGAAAAATGCGACCGCAGATATCGGTGACGTCGGTTTTGCATTTGCGCGAGTTGCCGTGAAAAAAGGCGTAACTCAACCGTATAAACCGACCACTTGGAATGACATTCCCGATTGGGCGAAAGATAAAGATGGCCATTGGGCGCTGGCATACACTGGCACTATCTCTTTTATCTCAAACAACAACCTAGTCAAAGACGCACCAAAAACTTGGGGTGACTTACTCAAAGGTGACTACAAAGTGACGGTTGGAGACGTAGGCGTTGCGGCGCAAGCGAACAACGCGGTTTTGGCAGCCGCTTTTGCCAACGGTGGTGACGAATCGAACCTTAAACCAGCAATCAAGTTCTTTGCTGAACTGGCGAAACAAGGTCGCTTGTCATTTACCGATCCGAACATCGCCAACCTAGAAAAAGGCGAAGTTGAAGTGGCGATCATGTGGGACTTCAACGCGCTGAACTACCGCGACAAGATTGACCGCGAGCGCTTTACTGTCACGATTCCACAAGATGGTTCCGTGATTTCTGGTTACACAACCATCATCAACAAATACGCGAAAAATCCAAACGCAGCCAAATTGGCTCGTGAGTACATCTTTAGTGACCAAGGCCAAATCAACCTAGCAGAAGGTTACGCACGTCCAATTCGCACCAGTATTACTCTGCCAAAATCTGTGCAAGACAAGCTGATTGCAAATGACCAGTACAGCACCGTTCACCCAGTGACCGACTTCTCTGCATGGGAAAAATCAGCACGTAAGCTGCCACGTCAATGGCAAGAAAGTGTATTGATTCACCAGCAGTAACCTCCCTCCAAGAAGTATTGAGAATTTATCATGAGCAATAAGGTTATCCTTGTTGTTCTAGATGGACTGAACTATCAGGTAGCCCGCAATTGTATGGGCTACCTAAACGGTCTACTAGAACATGGTCATTCACGACCAGAAATGCGCGCCACGCTTTACCCCGTGCAATGCGAACTCCCTTCAATGTCGCGTCCACTGTATGAGTGCATTTTAACTGGGGTTCGCCCCGTAGAAAGCGGCATTGTGAACAACAATATCGTTCGTCTGTCGAATCATGATTCCATCTTTAGTTTGGCAAAATCGCAAGGCAAAGTGACGGCGGCGGCGGCTTACCACTGGGTGAGCGAGCTCTATAACCGCGCCCCATTTGAGCCGATTCGCGATCGTTTTACGAACGATGAAACAATGAATATTCAGCACGGCTGTTTCTATCATTGGGATCATTATCCTGATGAAGCGCTTTTCATAGACGCTGAACATTTGCGTCGCACTCACCAGCCTGATTTTTTGCTAATCCACCCAATGAACATTGATGACATGGGTCACAAGCACGGATTGGATTCTCGCCAATACCGCAACTCAGCACGTGGTGCAGACATCATTCTCTCCAATTACATCGTGCAATGGTTGGCCGATGGCTATCAGATCATCGTCACCAGTGACCATGGCATGAACAACGATCTTTCTCACGGCGGTATTCTCCCTGAAGAGCGTGAAGTTCCGATGTTTGTGATTGGCGACAAGTTCACACATCAAGAGTGTCACGTTAAACAAACCGAGATTTGTGGCACGGTTTGTCAGTTGTTAAACCTTGACCACAATAAACCTTACACGCAAGCGTTGTTAGCACTATGAGCAGTTCTGTTTTATCACCAAGCGCGAGCCGCGCGGCGAAACCAACGACAAGTGTTTGGCTTAAGCGCATCAAACCCGCATTCTGGCTGGTTCCCTTTGCACTTTTTTTCTACCTATTTCAACTCGCGCCCATGATTTGGGTGCTGTTTAACAGCTTTATCTACGATGGAGAGTTCGCTTTCGATAACTACATCGAAGTACTCGATTCTGCGTTCATGCTGCAAGCATTCGGAAACAGTTTATGGTTGTCCGTTTGGTCGAGTATTTTCGGACTCGCCATCGCGACGCTGTTGGTTTCTTCCTTACGCCGAGTAGACAGTAAGCTAAGAGACGCCGTGATTGCCTTCACCAACATGAGCAGCAACTTTGCAGGCGTACCTCTGTCGTTTGCCTTCATCATCATCTTAGGCACAAACGGCGCGATTACGTTGTTGCTCAAGCAATATGGCTTGCTCGGTGATTTTGACTTGTACGGCAAATGGGGCTTGCTGGCGATTTACATCTACTTCCAAATCCCACTGGCGGTTTTACTGCTTTATCCCGCTTTTGATGCGCTGAGCGATGATTGGCAAGCGGCGGCTGCACTGTTGGGGGCAAGAACTGCGCAATATTGGGCGAAAGTGGCTTTGCCTGTGCTTTCTCCTGCCCTGTTTGGCACTTTCATTATTTTGATCGCCAATGCGATCGGCGCGTATGCCAGCGTCTATGCGCTCACTTCTGGTAACTACAACGTCATTACCATTCGTATTGCCAGTTTGGTGTCTGGTGATTTGTTCCTAGAGCCAAATTTAGCGGCCGCCATCTCGGTCATCTTAATGGCGCTGTTGGCGTTTATTACGATGATTAACCAGTGGCTGATTGCCAAAAGTTACGCAGCTAAGAAAAGCAGGAAGTAAACCATGCAAGACGTAAATTCTCGATTCCATAAAAGCGTCGTTTACACCATCGTCGGAATCATGCTGATCCCGATTCTAGCGACGTTCATTTACTCGCTCTCTTCTCGCTGGGGCGCAACGATTCTACCTGATGGTTTCACTTTTGACTGGTACATTAAACTGCTAACGGATCCTCGCTTCTTACAGGCGTTTGGTCGCTCGCTCTTTATTGGCCTTTCAGCACTAGCACTGAGTGTTGTTCTCGTACTGCCTGCGATTTTCGTGGTGTTTTACTACTTTCCGAAACTCGACAAGCTGATGAATATCCTGATTTTGCTGCCATTTGCAGTACCACCCGTGGTTTCGTCTGTGGGCCTTCTTCAACTCTATGCCGACAGTGAAATTTCCCTTATAGGCACACCTTGGATTTTAGTGGGCACTTACTTCACCATCGCATTGCCATTTATGTATCGCGCCATTTCCAACAGCTTTGAAGCCATCAATTTACATGATTTGATGGACGCAGCGCACTTGCTTGGCTCAAGTACGACCAAAGCTTTTTTGTTGATCATTTTACCCAATTTAAAGAAAGGTTTAATGGCATCGTTGTTCCTCTCCTTCTCATTCTTACTAGGAGAGTTCGTGTTCGCCAATATTTTGGTTGGCACTCGCTACGAAACCCTACAAATCTACTTGTACAACATGCGTCAAACCAGCGGCCACTTCACATCTGCGCTCGTGATGACCTATTTCCTGTTTATTTTCTTACTGACTTGGTTGGCAAGTCGTTTCAGCCGAGGAGTCAAATAATGAGTTACGTAACCGCAAAAAACCTTACCAAACGTTTTGGTGCCAATACGGTATTTGAAGACATTCAATTCGCTATCGAACAAGGCGAGTTCATCACGCTTTTAGGACCAAGTGGCTGTGGTAAATCCACACTACTTCGCAGTCTTGCGGGTTTAAATCCGGTTGATGGTGGTGAAATCTGGGTAAATGGCGAAGAGATCACCCACCAAGTGCCACAAGAAAGAGGCATCGGTATGGTTTTTCAGTCTTACGCGCTGTTTCCAAACATGACGGTTGAGGGCAACATCGCTTTTGGCTTGAAAATGAAGAAACTCGCCTCTGATGAAATTCAACGCGAAGTGACAAAAGTCATAGCGTTAGTTGACTTAAAAGGCAAAGAAAAACACTACCCACACCAACTTTCTGGAGGCCAACGTCAGCGTGTGGCATTAGCCCGAGCGCTCGTGGTTAAACCTCGTATTCTTTTACTTGATGAGCCGCTTTCGGCACTGGATGCAAAGATCCGTAAGCATCTTCGCCAACAGATCCGCGATATACAAAAAGAGATGAACCTAACTACCATCTTTGTGACTCATGACCAAGAAGAAGCGATGATCATGTCTGATCGAATCTTTTTGATGAACAAAGGGGAGATTGTTCAAGCCGGCACACCAGAAGCGATCTACACTCACCCTGCCAATGAATTTGTGGCTGGGTTTATGGGGCATTACAACTTGGTCGATGCTAACAAAGCCAAACAACTCTTTAATATCGATACCGAATGGAAGGTGGCAATTCGTCCAGAGTCCATCTACGTGAAAGAGCATGGTCGCCAATACGGAAGCCATATTTCTGCACCGCAGATGGGAACCATCAAAAACCACCAACTGCTTGGCAATGTAATTCGCTACCAAGTATGCGTCGAAGAGTGCGATCTTACGGTCGATTTGCTCAACCGTTCATCCGAACGATTGCTAGCTAACGGCAGTCAACTAGAGCTATTGTTTAACCTTAACGAAATTCAACCAGTGAGAGCCTAACATGTCCAAACCTTTGTACGTCTTTGATATGGATGAAACTCTAATCAACGCCGACTGTGCGATGATTTGGAACGCATTTTTGGTTGAAAAAGGCATAGCAACGCAACCAAACTTCATCGAGGAAGATCAGCGTTTAATGGCCTTGTACGCAGAAGGCAAAATGGACATGGAGGACTACTTAGAATTCTGTATGGCACCACTGGCTGACATGCCCATTGCACACGTCCTTATGTTGGTAGAAGAGTGTGTAGAGCACCACATCCTGCCTAAGCAGTTTGAGCAATCCAAAACGTTGATAGCACAGTTGGATCGCGATGACATCGATATGGTTATCATCTCTGCGAGCGTGACATTCTTAGTCGAAGCGGTCGCCCGTCGATTAGGAATTCCCGTCGCATTAGGAATTGATTTGGTTGAGAAGCACGGCAGCTACAGCGCTGAAATTGCAGGCGTTCCGAGTTATCGAGAAGGCAAAGTTATACGCTTGAAAGCATGGTTAGATGCTCAGCCAGAATCTTATTCTGAAGTCCATTTTTACACCGACTCCATCAATGATTTACCTTTGTGCGAATACGCAGATTACGCATATTTGGTGAATCCTTGCCCTCAATTAAAAGCACGCGCAGATAAAGCCAATTGGACAGTTTTGTCTTGGGGTTAGTCACCAACATCTTAAGCTAACCTTTACAAAGTAAAAGAGCGAAATAGGCTGCTCTTTTACTTTCTTGGCTTTAATTTCCATCGCACCTAAGAGCATAACCTACCACTCAAACACACTGCTGCTCTCGCGCAAAAACAAAACACATCATTAACAAACGCAAGGACTTTATGTCACCTTAATCTGAGATATGAAAGATTGAGAACATACTGAGAGCGAATTTATATAACAAAAACAAATAAGCAAAACTCAATTTATGAGTCAATTGGTTATCAAAAACTGAGTTTATGCACACTGCGCGTACAGTCGAACAACATATTCACAATCCAGACTAACGATAATGAAATCATTGATTGAAGAATTAACATTTTAACAATGATTACAACAATGTTAACTTTAGCCCCGTTGGTCGCGCTGGTGGTAAGCCTTTCACCAAGCCTATTGTCAGTTTTATATGGACGTTCGACCACCTCCAAAATGAATAGACACCCAATTTGGTGCCCTTTTTACGCCCGCAGAGGAAATTCTTTGCGGGCTTTTTTCTTTAAGTTAAAGTCAGAGCGCACAGGATCAGTTTTGTTTCGTCAATCTCTCTACCTTGGAGGTAGTATACGAATCAACAAGCGGAGACAATTCTAGTAACTCTAACACCTTTTTCTCAAAGGTTTCATCAGCACTTCTCACCCAATCTAAAAACTTCTTTTGAGCAAACATAGGCTCGATTTCGTATAAAAACTCGATACTAAAGTAAAACTCGTTTTTGATATGCAAATTGTAAACTCTTCGATAGTCCTTCTTATACTCCAAGTTACCTTCTACGTATTTTGAGTACGTTTTCTCTCCAACATCAATAGCTTGGCATTTAATTGGGGGGTAGCCGCGAAGAAACTCCCCTACGAGAAACTCTTCTTTCGCTCTCTTTTTTTCTTCGTTTATCGGCTCTAATCCCCAGCGATGATTTGCGTAATCGATAGCATCATTCATCATCTCTGTATGATCTCCTTTCTTAGATCCTTCAGGAGACTCTAGAGCATGATAAAACTCCACATACTCTTTTTCTATTAATGAAGATAACTGATTGACAGAGTGAATGCTCTCATTGGCAGACTTGATCCTTAGCCTAATATATAAACCACCTTGTTTATTTATAGGTAATAGAGGGTTTAATATTTTTTTTTGAAATGAGAAATAAATAGAAGCCAATTTTATTAACTTTTCATGCCGTTCTACTTTTGAGTCAATATCGAATTTTTTTAACTCCACAAGATCTTGGTATACATGCCCTTCATATATATTATTCGGACACTCAAATGACAATACTAAGTCATCTATCTGGAATACATTATGTAGCAAGTTTGAAAAATCTGGTTTTCCTCGAAAGCCATCTTTACAAATTTTAATAAGGCCCATATTTCTAACTCTTGTTCTTTAAATATGCATCAATATCTTTTAAACGTTTACTAGCCATATTAGTACCAGACATCATCAGTTGTCGTCGATAGGATTCAACGCCAAAATAGGGTAATGTATGTGGGCTCTCTGTGACCTCTCCATTCATCACCAATCCCAAAAACTTACAGCAACGGACGAGACTACTTGTCGATAATGGGGCTTGCCTCGCAGCAATGTTGGGGACAATATCAAAAGGATTAGTCCGGGTTTTATTGTAGTTTATCTTCAAACCAACATGCTGTGCGTTTTTTCCTATCTTCGTTGTGTTTTCTCCTCCTGCGTGCACCACGACTTGTTGATTCAATAATTTTAAGCTCGGATTCTTTTTTCTCACATATTCAAGTGCAGAGTTAAAAATAATGGCACCTTGACTATGTACTGTCCATTTAACTTTTTTACCCTGCTCCGCACATTGTTTCATTACCGCCGCTAGGTGTTGAGCATTGTGCGAAGTAAATCGAGTTTTGTCATAAACACATTCAATTAGATCTAGCTTCGCATTATCAGAAGGGTTGTGAAACAACGTATACTCTGTTGGCTTATCTTCTGAATATGCCACCTGCGTATGCACTCCCATCAGTGTCGCTGCTTTCTCATAATCATTCAGCATTCCATTTACCGTAGCATGAAGTGTATTGACTTGATGAGTTACTTGAGCTTTAGTGTGATCCCACTCAGCCAACAATAACTTTGCTTCTTCATTGTTTTGCACCCCATTGTATTCACCATTTTTACCTGTTTCTTTTTTCACATGATACATTTGGGTTCTTTGATGTGAATGCTTAAAAACAGACTTACCATGTAATTGTCGGTCAAAAGCTATATCATGGATTACCACTTTCCCATCTTTAAGGATACAAGTTAATAAATAATGATAATTTTTGAAGGGATATCTGGTGCGAAATATTCGAAGCAATGGATTACGTTTATGTCTAACTACCGACGGTGCGCTTGGATTCGATGAAAGAAAATACATTTCTTTGATAACTTGTTTCTGATCATACTCATTTAGAGACGCAAGCATGATGAGAGATTGTCTTGATAGATACAGCTTTTTATTGCTAAAGAGTGCAGCCGAAATTCTCACTCGCCCATGTAAGAATTGTTCGATTTCATTAACCGATTTATTATTTAGCTCAATGTAATCAAAAGCCTCTTTCCTTTCAATAAACTCCCAAGTCATTACGAATCCCTATTCAAATAAAAGTGGGACATATACTAAGGTATGATGAAGGATAAAAAGGAGACTAGATCTTTTCGAAATTTCAAATATATAGCATCGCCTCCAATTTAATGAAAACAATAATTTTAAAAATTACACTCATCCCTATACTTGATGATAATTCACTAGATATATACATCTATTGATACAAAGGTTAAGTGCCTTAAATCTCGTTTGAAACAAGAGACACTTAACCATTGAACTAGAAATTATTGAGATACTTATCCATAGATACTAATTATACAGTACACCTGTAACAAAAAGGCCAGCCTGAAAGGCTGGCAAGTAGAGCAACAAGGTCAACGCCTACTGCTAACTAGCGTCGAACTCGTATTGGATACATCATTTTAATTTTATTGATTGTTCACAATCGGAGGTTATGACTTGCTCGCTTCGTCTTTGCGGCACTTCACCTTTACCAGCTGTGCCTGCTCATCTTTGATGTTTTTCACGATTCGAGCATCACGCGCATCAATTGCGTCTATGTTCATTTGCTGAATATCTGCTACAGCTTCATGCTTCATTTCAGAAAAGTCCTGACGTAAATCTGAGCTCCACTCTTCTCTGTCTAAAGTGTTAGCAGCAGCGATTGGCGATGAAGTTACAACAATAAGACCTAGAGTAGATAGAATTACGCTTTTCATAATAAGCTCCTTGAGGATTAGCAGTTCATTTTGGTTACAATTTATATATTGCACATACGATGCCAACTTTTTAATCCTTTAAATTCAACAACTTAATGAAATGTTCGTTTTTACATTTATATCAGCATGGTAAATTTCGCACCCCAAGTGTAAAATTAACCAAGCAAATCCAAAGACCAATTTTATTCAGTTAATCTATAGTATAGAGCGCCATTTCTCCTTACAGTTATCGGCTCAAAACGTGTGGCTCAAACATTCATCTAATGTCATTCAGGCCTAAATCTTCGGCATAAAAAAAGCAGCCCGAAGGCTGCTATTTATTATTAAGAAAAGAGATGCTAGTTCGATGTATTCGCAGAAATATCTGAAGATACTGACGCTTTTCTAAAACGACCAATGACACGCTGGAAGAAGCGCTTAATCGCTCGAAAGATGTTTTTAATATCTTCAAGCATTAGATACAGACAAGGCACTAACACCAACGTCAGGACTGTGGCATACAGCACAGCAAAGCCCAAAGCGACGGCCATTGGTATTACGAAACGTGCTTGTAGACTGGTTTCGAACATAATAGGCAATACACCCGCAAAGGTCGTGATGGATGTCAGCGTAATCGCTCGGAAACGTGCACAACCAGCCTCAACCACCGCCTGCTTGATGCTCATTCCTTTCTCTCGGACTTGGTTCACATAATCTGTCATCACCAACGAGTCGTTGATCACCACACCTGCGGCTGCGATCAAACCGAATGTCGACATCATGCTAATGTCTAACCCCAACCAGAAATGTCCCCAAATCGCCCCTGTTAAACTAAACGGGATAACAGACATCACGATAAGAGGCTGGGTATAGCTCTTCAATGGTACGGCAAGCAAGATATAAACAATGATCATCCCTGCCACAAAGAACATGATTTGTTCGTTGCGTTGCGCGGCTTGCTCTTCGATGTCACCACCCAGCTCTGTTTTGACACTTGGGTGCAGCTTCTTCATATCAGGCAAAATACTATCGTCGATGATTTTCACAATTTCTTGTGGCTCAACGAGTTCTTCATCAATAGAGCCGTACACATAAACGGTTTGATAGCCACCTTCACGACGAATTGTGCTAACCCCAGGCTGCTCACTGATATTCACTACATCGCCCAGCATCACTTTCTTGCCTGCTGGCGTAGTAATGACAGCGTAACGTAATGAAGAAAACGCTTCACGAGTCAGTTGAGGATAGCGAACCATGACTTTGATCTCTTCACCGTCGCGAATCAAACGCTGTGCTTCTCCGCCGTAAAAACTGCCGCCGACTTGTTGCGCAATCATGGTCAAGTCAAGACCGAGATCGTACGCAACAGGTGCAAGAGAAAGAAGTACTTCTTTGCTGCCTGAATCAATGGATGACGAGATATCGAACAACCCTTCTTCTTGCTGCAAACGTTCAATCAAGTAACGTCCTGCTTGATTAAGTTCATTGATGTTGGAGCCAAACAGTAAGTAGCCAAACTCATCACGATCGCCACCACCTGCACTTTGTTCGCGGATCTTGATACTCTTCATCCCCGGAATAACAGGCATCGCCTCACGCCAGCGTCGAGCAAGTTCAAAGGTATTGAACGGACGAATTTCCTCATCGACAAGCGGTACTAACACTCGTCCTTCGGTGCGGCTTCGATTGTAAGAAAGCACATCGCGAATCATACCTTGCCCATGATCAGCAATAGTTTGAGACTCGACCTCTTGCATGACACGCTCGATGGTTTTCAACGCTTCAATGGTTTGCTCACTGGAAACCGTGTCATTCATCTCGATAGTAATCGCAGGGTAATCCGTCGGTACTTTCGGGTTAGGGATAACACGCACATAGTTGGATTTAACCAATGCAGCACTGATCAGCAATAAACCACAGAACACAGCAAATACCGTCCAACGCCAATGCGTACAGGCTTTCACGAAGTTACGATAAGTGCCGTTTACAAAGCCGAAGAAACGTTGGTTGAAACGATCTCGCCATCCACCAGGTTTGACGGGTTTAAAATGGGTATGCGCCAAGTGCGCTGGTAGGATCAACTTTGATTCAATCAAACTGAAGATCAAACACAGAATCACGACACCAGCAATGCCGTAAAAAAAAGCGCTATCAATACCACTCGAAAGCAAGAATGGTGCGAATACAGCAATCGTTGTCAGAACACCAAATGTCGCCGGCGTAGCAACACGTTTGACACCGCGTACCACGTTCTCGACACCGCCGCCCTTTTCTTCGATTTCACTGTACGCACTTTCTCCCATGACGATGGCGTCATCCACCACAATTCCGAGCACCATGATGAAAGCGAACAGCGAGACGATGTTCACTGTAATACCCAAAGCTGGCATCATCATTACCGCACCAAGGAAACACACTGGTAAGCCGATCATTACCCACATCGCCAAACGGAAACGTAGGAAAATCGTCAACATGATCGCGACAAGTACCGCGCCTTGCAGCAAGTTTTTCAGCATCATGTCGAGACGACCATTTAGGTAGTACGTCATGTCGACCAGAATTTTTAGCTGAACATCACTCGGCAAGGTTTTGTTTTTGGCTTCGATGTAGTCACGAACTGACTGAGCAACCGGAATGATGTTTTGATCGCGCGTCGCTTCGACTGACATGTAGATAGCATTTTGACCTGAATACTCGAAGTAGCGCTCTTCTTCGGTAAAGCCATCTTTGATGGTAGCAATGTCTTGCAACAATACCTTGGCACCATTGGCACCTAGCTTAACGGGAATATTTCTAAACTCATCTCCACGGTAATATTGGTTCTCGATTCGAACCGCAATCATTCCAGAGTTTGTTTTGACTTCGCCCGCCGAGAAGTTTGCCGAGTAACGACGAATGGCATTGCTTACGTCATTCAACGTTAGGTCATACTTACGCAGCACGAGGGGCTCGACTTCAATCGCAATCTCTTCCTCTGGCGCACTTAAATACACCAACATGACGTTATTAAGCTGCAGAAGCTCATCTTCAATCTGCTTCGCAATCGGCTTAAGCTCTTCAAGAGGCCTGTCCCCCACCAGCCCCATTTCTATCACGTCTTGTCGCCATTCAACCTGATAGACATTGATGGGCTCCATGCCAAGAGGCAGGTTAGAAATAGTATCGATGCGCTGATTCACATCATCAAGCACTCGCTTGATATCCGCGTTGACATCAACTTCGATAGAAATATAAGCACTGCCACGAGAAGCTCGCGACACCACTTTTTTAATGCCAGTAACGTCTTTGATCGACTCTTCCACTTTGACCAAAATACTCTCTTCAATTTCTTGAGGAGACGCACCTGGATAAGTCGCGCGAACGTCGATGTAGTTCACTTCGATATTCGGGAACATCTGACGCTGGATAAACATGTAACTCACGATACCCATGATGATGATAAACACCATCAACAGGTTGGCAGCCACAGGGTTATTGGCAAAATAGGCAATGATGCCCTTTTGATTCGTATCTTCCATGACAAACTCCTACTTACTGTACGACGGTTTCGGAGTCGTCATTCTTTTTTGCAATTTGAACCGCCATGCCTTTTTGCGGGTATTCAGGAAGAGTCAGAACCAATTGGTCACTTTGTTCCAAACCTTCACCTACCAACATGAATTCTCCCTCCGCTCTTAACACTGTGACAGTGCGAGGCTGAAGTTGATTTTCATCGTTGACGACCCAAACCGTGCGGTTTTTCACTAATTCTTGTGGAAGACGATAGATGTGCTTGAGCTCTTTGCCCGTAAAGCTGACTTCTACGTAAGAACCAAATTTGATTGGCGGTTGCTGGTTATCGATGCCATACGGGTCTTCAACCTGAATCACCATATTGATCATGCGTGTGGCGCTATCAATCATTCCCAAATCACGAACGACTTTACCTTCACGGGTGGTCGAGAGAATGCCTTGCTGAGTTACGGTTGCTGTCAGCTCTTTGATTGACTCCGGCAAAAACGCACTATCAAAACCAGCAATTGGAACATGCACTTCCGCCACTTCGATGTTATTCAAAGTGGCGACACGAGATCCCGACGTCACAAACTGACCCACACCGACATCACGCTCGACCACTAAAGCATCGTATGGCGCAACCACTCGGCAGTTTTCCAAGTCGCGATTTGCACGTTTGAGAGCGGCTTGAGCAGACTTCACTTGCGCTTGCGCGCTAAGCACCTGAGGTTTACGCAAGTACAGATCGGTGACTTGCTTGTCGCTAAGTTTTTTCGCTTGGCGTTTCGCCACTTCCGCTTTTGCTTGTTCTTCAATTAACGATGCTCGAGCACTAGCCAGACCCGCTTCAGCTTGAAGTACGGCCGCTTCATAATTATCGCTTTCTATCGTGAATAACACTTCCCCACGCTTCACGATGCCACCGGTTACAAAATTAGGGTGCCAACTGATCACTTCACCGCTGACTTGAGCAGAAAGGTGTGTTTTTTCGAATGGAACCAATTCGCCATGGCTGGTAATCACGACTTTATGGTCAGTAGGAAAAAGAGAAGAGGCTCGAACTGTGGGTTCGGTTATGGTTTCTTTTGTTGACTCTTTCTCTGGAGCTGTCGCTGCAATCGCGGCATATCCAGCGTAAGATCCGCCGACGACAACGAAGGGTAAAAGCCAACGTACTATGGGTTTTGCTAACATCAAAAATCCTTTTTTATTGTTGTATTCAGCCGAATGCTCGTGTTGGTTTTTCAACCTAAATGCGACATCAAAAAGCATAATGCTCAATGAGTTAGCAAGTACTCCCTATGAGCAATCGGTGAGTTCATTGCATCTGAAATAGACGAAGATATTTGTACTTCTGTAGCGACTAACAACATGGTGTGTGGCCGTTACATCATTCAACTAACTTGAAACGAAATCATGCAGTTCAAGGCAAGGAACCCGTGTTCGTTGCCTGCTTGCTGAGGCCAATTTCAAGTAAAGTAAGAGAGCTGCGTTTTTCTGTGGTGACTAGCCACAAATAACCATCTATTCAAAGTTAATAAAATTAACAAAAAATTAACCAGATCCGCAAGTTATGCTGACTTACTTCTTTTGTCTCTAGGCAAACGCTGTGCCAAACATTTACCTCAATAAATTCATATGGTTATATATTTCAATTGATTTATTACAGAGCGCTATTGGTTATTATCGCCAGATATTAGTGATAATGACCAATACAACAAGAAACATAAGTAAAATAAATGATTTTGTGCGCCATAAAAATAAACTGAAATTAGGAGAAAAACGCGCCCAATACCGCTTTCTTCCCGCAGTATGATCTCACTTCATGGATTTACTTGACTAAACACTCGTTCTTTAGCCGCGATAACTGCACGTTGAAAGCACTTATGTCTATACTTCAATACAGTAAGGTTTTGTAAGACAAGGAAATGTGCCATTGTTACATACGCTCTCCAAATTCATTTTCGCATCCATGTTCTCAGTGCTTTCAGCATGCTCATCAATCGAATCAAATCAGCCAAGTGAGAAATCCACAACTTTTCATTTCGGCTATCAACAAGATTCGGTTCTGGCTCATTACTTTGAAGCTTATGGCGAAGATCCTAAAACCATCACTGGCTTTTACCCGCTCAACCAAGGACACGATGCCCTTCTTGCTCGTACTTCTCTCATCGAGTCCGCACAAAAAAGCTTGGATCTTCAGTATTATATTTATCGCGGTGACGAAACCAGCCAGCTGATCACTTGGCGTTTGTACGAAGCAGCCAAACGAGGCGTCAGAATCCGACTGCTGCTTGATGACATGCAAAAACGCAACGACAACGTCATGGCGGCTCTAAATGCGCACCCCAATATTGAGATACGCCTGTTCAATCCTCATCAATACCGCTCTGCACGAATCTTTGCGTTAACCAGTGACTTCGAACGTCTGAACCGCCGAATGCACAATAAATCGCTGATTGCTGACAGTGTCTCTGCGATTGTCGGTGGACGAAATATTGGTAACGAGTATTTCTCTTTTGAATCAGAAGTAGAGTTCGGCGACTTCGATTTACTGCTCTACGGGGAAGCCGTGCAGCAAACGGCGGATCAGTTTGATCTTTATTGGAACAGCGTACACGCCGTGCCGATGGAGTGGATATCGCCAGAATCTCAAAGCGTCTCCGATGCCGCGATTCAAAAACAAGTCACCAAACTGAACTTGCAAGAAAAATTCTCTTCTGGCCGATACGATTTTACCGCCTTGGATATGTATCAAGATCTCAAACAAGGCAAACTGAACTTGTACTGGGGTGATGGACAAGTTTGGTTCGATTTGCCAGATAAAGTTACGACACACGATAGTCAGTTAGTCGGAAACTTAACCGAGCTATTAAAAAGTGTTGAGCACTCTTTCGTGCTCATCTCGCCTTATTTCATCCCAACAGAAGCTGGCACAAAAGCTCTGACGAATGCAGCTAAGCGAGGTGTCGACATCACCATCGTAACCAACAGCCTTGCGTCGAATGACGTCTTTGCCGTTCATGGCTGGTACGCCAAATATCGTGAAGATTTGCTCGAATCCGGCATCAAACTTTGGGAAGTGAAATCCAGCGCGAAGCTCAAGAGTAAATGGAGCTTAACAGGTAGTAGCCGCGCGAGCTTACACGCAAAGGCAATGACGATTGATGACAAAACACTGTTCGTCGGCTCTATGAACTGGGATCCTCGATCTGCGGCTTTGAATACCGAAATGGCCGTTGTGATTGAACAACCGGAATACGTGCAAGCGTTCTTGGCAAAATTACCCAGCCAACTGAAAGACAACGCTTATCGACTCACTCTACGTGACGGAGACATTGTTTGGACAAACACCAAAACTGGTGAGGAATATGATTCAGAACCCGAAGCAGGCGTTTTTCGCCGATTAGGCGCTTGGTTCTCCGGCATTTTACCAATAGAAGATCAACTTTAACTTGGTCACATTCTCTGCATTTCGTTAGCGCCGCAAAAAATAGAGTTGTGTAGGCTAGCTTCAAAGACAGCAAAAACGCTATTCAAATTTGAATGGCGTTTTTTATAACGAAAAGGAAATTCAATGTCAGTTTCATGGGATCCGTACTATCAAAAAGTCGCTCAACAACCACACAGGGTCAATGTAGAGAAAGCCCTACAATTTCACACATTAGCAAAGAAAATTGCCGTTGACGCTGGCTGCGGTACAGGGAGAGACTCCAATTTTCTTCTCGCACAAGGCTTTCGTGTTCACGCATTCGACAACAACTCAGATGCAATAAAAACCTGTGAGACGCGTTTTTCTGAACAGTCGAACTTCTCCATCTCGCAAGCGTGTTTCAGCGATTTTGATTACCCTAAGTGCACCCTATTTATTGCTAGCGCCAGCCTGTTCTTTTGCCCAAAAGCGCACTTTGAAAACGTGTGGAGTCAAATCGATTCTTCTTTGCCATCAGGTGGTGTTTTCTGCGGAGACTTTTTAGGCGTGAACGATTCTTGGGTTGATTCAAACTCGCATGCTCATCTAACCTCACTCACTCGCCAGCAAGTCGAGCAATGTTTTGAGGGCTATGACATCGTCTCCATGCATGAAAGAGATGAAGATGGCACCACCATAGTCGGGACGCCTAAACATTGGCATGTATTCAGCGTCACGGCAGTGAAACGTTAATCTGAACGCAGGAATAAAAACAAAAACAGCACCAAACTCGGTGCTGTTTTTTAGTCACTCAACGCTGATTATTCAGGTGGATACACCACTTTAAAGCGTTCTAGAACCAGCAAACGTTGCTCATGCCAATCGATGTTCAACTCATCGCACTCGGCTTTAAAAAATGCAGCATGCGCGTCACGCCACCAGTTCAACGTTCTATCACCTTCGCCTTCTGCATAGGCGAACTCTGCGGTGACTTCATCATATCGACAGGTGCTCACGTCCGTCATTTGAATTACACAAACAGGCTCACCGTCCCAATTGGTGACAACTTGCAAATGCCCGACCTCTGGCATCGGCTCCCCGTGCTCGCTGTACCACAACTCCATACTGCACGATGCCGTTTTCTGCCCAATACGAACGAGTTCGGCGCACACATTCGCGTTGTATTCATCGGCACAATAGTAGTCAGCACTGACTGATGGAATAGCACTTTTCTGCTCTGGGGAGAGCGAATCAAGATACCGATTTAAGTAGTTTTTTGCTTTTGCGTCCATGCACTTATCACACTTGAGAAAGAATTAATGACGAGCATAACCAGTTGTAAAACAAAGAACAACTGACCAAAGAGTTTACCGTTCACAAACCCGTCTTTCTGCTTAAACTTTTGTCCTGAGCCATAAAAGTTGCGCAAAAGCGTGACAAGCATTTCTTTTGTAATAACTTTGCTAAACGTTTGTTCGATTTGCTATGGTTGCAGGGTCTATCTGTACTCTTCACGCAAAAGGACGTTTTATGCGCTTATTTATTGCCCTCTTCTTCTCCCTGATTCTCTCTCTCCCGACTCTGGCATCCGAAGAAAAATATTCTGAATCAGATCTATTAGATAGACCGTTAATGGAACGCTATATTTTAGATGAACTTAAATCCTTGCGTCAGGATTACCAAAGCCTTGAAAAGCGAATGATCACCGAGATCACCGATCGTGAATTAACGGTGGCGGATAAATCGCTGAACTACGCAAATGTGACGGTAACGTACTTCTTCTACATCATCGCGGGCGTGGCATCATTGATCGCCTTTGTAGGTTGGCAGTCGCTGCGCGAGTTTAAGCACAACACAAAAGAAATGGCGGACAAGCGATTGGAAAAAATCGCTCAAGAATATGAAAAGAAATTTGTTGCGCTGGAGCGAGATTTAAAACGCAAAACTCGCATCATCAGTGAAAACAACAAAGAGATTGAAAAGATCAACGAAATCCACAACTTGTGGTTACGTGCTCAAAGTTCGCAAACGCCGGAACAACGTATTGAGATTTATGACGAAATCTTGGTAATTCGACCTGGTGACCTTGAAGCATTGACTTACAAAGCCGATGCGGCTATGGAAATAAACGAATACCATTGGGCGCTAAGCATATGTAACCGAGTGCTTGAGGTAGATTACACCAATGGCCCTGCGCTTTACCAACGCGCTTGTGCGTACTCTCGATTAGGGATTGAGGAACAAGCGATTGAAGATCTGGAACGCGCCATTGACTACAGCCCTTCAATTCGCGATTTGTTGGCAGAAGAACGCGATCTTGAATTGCTGCACGGTAACGAGCGATTCGAGAAGCTATTGCAGCTGAGCAATAACAACGAATAACGGAACTTACAACATGAGCAGCCACTTTAATCTTGAAGATGCCAGCCAAGTATTAGTGGGCGCTTTTGCCCTTGCTGTGCCTATCTCTTTTTCGGAAGAAGCATGGCGATTGGGTGAAAGCTTACCCATGATAAACCTGCTCATGTTGTTAAGCCTTTCTGTGATTTTTCTCAGCTTTTTCGCTTATCAAAGCGTATTTCAAAGCCACATTAGAAAGCGCATTCCCATCTTTGTGTTTCGCGTTGTGATCGCCTATTCCATCGCCGCTATCGTGGTGGCTTTGGTGCTATTTTGTCTCGACAAGTTGCCGCTCTTTACTGACCCGATCGTTGCGATAAAACGCGTTATCGTCATCACAATGCCAGCGTCGATGGGCGCGATTGTGGTGGACAGTTTCGACAAAGAATAACGCTTACGCCCCTTCTTCTAAGGTCAAATTCGAACCTGAGTGATCTTTGCCTAACACATCTTCTGGGTTTCGCAGTGCGCAGGTTTCTAACGACAAACATCCGCAGCCAATGCATCCACCCAAATCGTTTTGCAAGGCTTTGAGTTTTTGAATCTTTTGTTCTAACTGTTCATGCCAATGGCTCGCCATGACTTCCCATTGCTCTTTGTTCGGAGCTTGATGTTTCGGCAGCTCATCTAGCGCATGTTTGATTTCTTCTAACGATAACCCAACTTGCTGAGCCGCTTTAATCACCGCGACACGGCGCAAAACGCTGCGGTGGTAGCGGCGCTGATTGCCTTGATTTCTCCAACTCGAAATCAGTCCTTTTTGTTCATAAAAATGCAGGGCAGAGACTTTCACTCCAGAACGTTTTGCCACTTCTCCTACGCTGATTTCCATCCTTGACTTCCCGTGTTTCTATTTTGTTAAAAAAAGCTTTACCTCAAGTTTACTTGAGGTTCTAAAGTTACACCATCTTAAATAACGCTAAACCCAGACGGTCTCGAAATATTGCGTTCAGGACGCATAACTTGGTTGACAAACACAGCACCGCTAGAAGCCAACGTTTTGAAATCCATTGGGAATTTGAGGCAAACATAATGAAAAATAAAACTCAGCCGTACTTAGCAGGCCGCTTCTTCGACAGTATATCCTCTGGCTTGTTCATGATGGCACTGCCATGGGTCATGCTTTCCGAGCCCAAAATGGGCACATTCGTCGCTTTAGTTTCTCTGAGCTGCACCGCGATTTCTTTTCTGACAACGCCTTTCTTTTCCACTTTAGTGGACCGACACTCACGAAAAGCACTCCTCGTGCTCAATCAATGGATTCAATCGGGCATGGCTTTGGTGGTGTTCATTGCTTATTGGTTAGGGTTTGAGTCCCACTGGCTGTTGGCTTTTGCGCAATTGGTGTATTGGGTTTCGAGTAACTTTGCATGGACGACCAACAACGCCTTCACTCAAGAAAATTATCAGCATCACGAATACGCAAAAATTTCGGGGCAGCAAGAAATTGTAATGCAATCCACAACCCTCGGAGCTGGCGCGTTGGGTATTGTTTTGCTTGAAATGTGGGGCATGAAAGAGTTTGCTTTGTTTGCGGCCAGCGCTTCCGCTTTAGCGGCGATGTTCTATATTCTGACGCCTTATACCCAACAATTAAGGGCATCAAAATCCGTAGCTTTCATCGCACAACTCAAAGAGAGCAAACAAATATTCCGTCTCGAGCCCCGCTTTTATGGCTTTATTCTGCTCTCTTGCCTCTCTTATCCTGCATTGACGTATTTGAGCAAACTGGTGCCGATTTGGTTTTCTGAACAAGGCATCTCTGGCGATTGGTTTGCAGGGTTCAACATCAGTTTTGGTCTCGGCTCGTTACTAACAGGTTTCATTGTCACCAAAGTGCTGAGTCGCGCCTGCCATAGCCACATTATGTTTGCTTCGATGGTTATGGTATCTCTAGCGTTTATCGGAATGAGTTTTGCGATAAGCCCGCTGACCATCTTATTGTTTACGGCGCTGTTTGGTGTGTTTAACGCGCTAAATCGCATTGCGAGAGTCAACTGGATGCATCACACCGTAGCGGTTCATCAACGAGGTCGCGTCGATGGCGGTATCAGCATGTTTGCCACCACCATTCAATCTCTCAGTTACGTGTTAATCGCGATGTTGAGTCATTACGAGCTAACACAATACGGTTTTGCAATAGCAGCTGTTGTCATAGTGTTAGCAGTGGTTTTGATGGGATTACTCAGCCGAGACGTCGAGCCGTTTAACGACCTGCCCCTTCATGCAGCAGCAAAGTGAAGCATAGAAATTGAGAAGTTGAGAAATTGAAAAAGCGAGATAGGAAGGCAACCAACATCGTCTTCCTATTTTTTACGCCAGCACTTTTGCCTCTATCGCTCATCAACAAGGTTGGGTATTCTGAGGTGACCAACATGAGCAGAGGGAAATCGCAGTGAACTTAAGACAATTGGAAGTCTTTTACGCCATTATGCAAGCAGGAACGGTGTCTGGTGCTGCTCGCTTACTGCACGTTTCCCAGCCCAATGTCACTCGAGTTCTCGCCCATACAGAGCAACAACTGGGCTTCGCTTTATTTGAACGCGTAAAAGGTCGCCTCGTTCCCACTCAAGAAGCCAAAGCCTTATTGCCAGAGGCAGAAAAAGTCTATCAACAACTCGGACAATTTCGTTCCCTGACCAACAAAGTCAAACAGGGAACTCAACATTTACGAGTCGGTGCCCCGCCTGTTTTGGCCGCGCACTTGTTAGCACCGACTGTCGCGTTGTTGTCGAAAGAGCACGGCATCTCCTTTGAGCTCTTAACGGCCAATCGCGATGAGCTGTGCTCAGGATTACTGAAACATGAATTGGATGTCGCCATCGCGTTCGGTGAAGAAACGCCACCAGCGATCATGGGGCACGTGTTATTGAAAGAAAACTTAGCACTGATCGCTCCTAAAAGCGCAGCGATACCCGCAGAAAAAACCGTCATTTTAGAAGAACTCATCAGTCACGATTTACCCATTATCGGTTTAGATAGCCGAGACCCTCTGGGCTTGCTGTTGCATCAAACCTTGTCAGCGCGTGACGAGCATTATCAACATGCCATCACTGTACGCAGCTACTCTGCGGCGGCTGAACTGGTGAAACACCAAGCAGGGTTCGCCATTGTAGACCCATGGACAGCAAAACTATATCGCCAAGATGACGCCGTCTCCGTGCATGCTTTGGAGCCAAACATGTCCTTCTCTGTCTCTATTTTATTCGCAGAGCACACACCTCAATCCATTGCGACAAAGCAATTTATCACCGCCCTAAAACAACAGATGGTTTAAAGGTATAACTTGAAGTTATACCTGCCTAACAAATAAGCATTCGGTTTCCTAAATCAGTCTGGCTACATTAATGGGCAATAACGATGACGAAGGGAACCATCATGCAAATTGCTCAACCTTACCTACTCTTTCTTGGCGATGTAACCGATCCACTCGCAGCAAAAACCGCGCGTGGCATTTACCAATGGCGACCTGAGATTTGTCTTGGCCAAATCCGCCTGACGCCAGAAACCGTATCGCTTGGTTTAACCAACATGACACTACAACAAGCGCAGCAGCAAGGAGCAAAAACGCTGGTGCTTGGCACAGCAAACCCAGGAGGCGTCATTCCCGAAGCTTGGCAAACAACCTTACTTGAAGCGGCAGAGATGGGATTTGAAATTGCATCGGGCATGCACCAACGTTTGGCGGAATTTGCTCCTCTTGCCGATCTAGAACAACGTGGATTAACCAAACTGTATGATGTTCGCCATTATGATGCCCCGCTCAAGGTCGGCAATGGCAAAGTACGCGCAGGCAAGCGAGTACTTACTGTAGGAACAGATTGCTCCGTTGGCAAAATGTACTCTGCCCTCGCCATTGAACACACATTAAAGCGTAAAAACTGTCGCGCAGAGTTCAAAGCAACGGGTCAAACTGGAATTCTCATCGCAGGCAGTGGCATTTCGATTGATGCTGTAGTTGCCGATTTTATCTCCGGCGCAGTAGAAGCGATCAGCCCTGACTTCACTGACCACGATTGGGACATCATCGAAGGGCAAGGTTCGTTATTTAACCCTTCGTTTGCTGGCGTAAGTTTGGGCTTACTTCACGGCGCACAAGCGGACGCTCTGGTACTGTGCCATGAGATTGGTCGCCCGCACATCCGCAACTTACCACATGCGAGCTTGCCAACCATTGAACAAACGATAGAAGCGAATCTGGCCGCTGCTCGCCTAACAAATTCTAAAGCTCAATTAGTGGGTATTTGCTTAAACACTTCGGCGATCAGCGAAGAAGATGCTGTCCAGTTATGCCAGGATTGGAGCGACAAATATCAGGTGCCCGTCACCGACCCTGTGCGTTTTGGCGTTGATGCGATTTCAGATAAGATCCTTACTATTTAGGAAACATTTACGGTTTAGAAAATAACTGCGGTTTAGGGAAAACTAGTGAGATGAAAATTCATATAGAACCCGTCACGATTGCTATGGCGACACCATTTCGCATATCTCGCGGCAGTCGGACAGAGTGCCACGTAGTCCGCGTGACAATTGAACATCTAGGCATGATCGCCCAAGGAGAATGCACACCATACCCACGTTATGGTGAATCGGTTGAATTGGTGATTAAGGCGATTTCTCACGCCGCGCAAGAACTGCAAAGTTTGTACGCCAAAGGTGATGCTGATGTGATGGCTCTCAAAAGCCAGCTTCAATCGTTATTGCCCGCAGGGGCGGCAAGAAATGCATTGGATTGCGCGCTTTGGCATCTTCACGCGCTTTTGAGCCAAAAGCAGCAGGTTCACGACCTCTTTACGTTACCTGAAGCGATTGTGACGGCGATGACGGTTTCTATCGACACGCCGCAAGCGATGGCAAAACAGGCGCAAGCTTACCTTAGCCAAGGCGCAAAACTGCTTAAGGTAAAACTGGATGGTGAAAACGTGATTGAGCGCGTTGCAGCAGTACGCGATGCCGCGCCGCACGCGCAAATTGTTTTAGATGCGAATGAAGCATGGCAAAGCCTCGACCTCGCGACGGTATTTGCTCAACTCGAACCGTTTAATATCACCATGATCGAGCAACCGTTGCCACAAGACTGCGACGACGTACTCGCCAGCATTCCGCACCCCATTCCACTTTGCGCCGATGAAAGTTGTCACACCAGAGAGCAATTGCATCAACTGCTTGGAAAATACGAGATGGTGAATATTAAGCTAGATAAAACAGGTGGGCTCAGTGAAGCATTATTGCTGGCCGACGATGCAAAAGAACTCGGTTTTAGCCTCATGTCCGGTTGTATGTTGGGGACGTCGCTGGCGATGCGTGCTGCGTTACCCATTGCTGCTCAGGCAAGCGTTGTCGATCTTGATGGCCCGGTGTTGCTCGGACAAGATGTAACGCCTAGCTTAGTTTATAGCGACGGCGAAATCGTTCTTTCCAAGTAGCCTAAACAATCCCGAGGTTTTTATCGAAAAGTCAGAACCTCTGAGTTTATGATCTCGATTAAAAAACAATCAGCCCCATCATGAAATAAGTCACATAAATTATACGGTTATTACGGCATGCTAAGATTACAGTAGTCCAAGAAGGTGGTCTTATGCATCGAGTCATCCGGAAAATGACATGGAAGACGAATAGGCGGTAATCCCGCCCTACTCCAATGCAGTGCGTGGGTTTCTATAGCGACCCACTTCCTAGCAATTCGTAGGTTTTTCACGCCATCTTGCAAGGAGGCTCTATGCCTATCAACAAAATACGCAATATCGCTTTTGTCGGCCAAACCGGGACCGGTAAAACCACGCTGATAGAAAAACTGCTCTTCACCTGCGATGCCACGCACCATTTAGGCAGCGTAGAAAAAGGCGATACCGTTACCGACTTCGACCCTCAATCCATCCAATATCAACACAGTATTGAAGCAACGCCAGTCGCACTGCGCTGGAATAAACACCGGCTCAATATCATCGACACTCCGGGACAAAACGAGTTACTTGGCCGTACGATCAGCGTTTTTCCCGCCGTTGAAACATCCGCCCTTGTCATCGACCCTCAAACGCCACTAAACCAAACTTCCGATCGCTTATTCACCTTTGCTAAAGAGCAGCAAAAATGTCAGATGATCATCATCAATAAGCTCGATAACCACGGTAATCAGTTAGAAAGATTGTTGGAGAACATCGTTGAGCATTTTGGGGACCACTGCTTGCCGATCAACTTACCTTCGGCTGACGGGGAATCTGTAGTTGACTGTTATTTCGAACCAGAATTGGGACGAGAAACCTTACTTGCAACGGTAGATGAAGCTCATGAGACCTTAATTGACCAAGTTATCGAAGTCGATGAAGAACTGATGGAACTGTATCTGGAACAAGGCTCCGAACTCACCGCAGAGCAACTGCATGATCCGTTTGAAGAAGCACTGAGAACTGGACATGTGATTCCGGTCTGTTTTGTCTCAGCACAAACCGGGGCGGGCGTCGAGCTGCTGCTACGTACCTTGGCGGAGATCATGCCCATGCCAAACGAGGGTAACCCTCCTCTACTGGAAAAGAACGGCAAAAAAATCAAAGTAAATTGCGAAACCTTAGAACACACCGTCGCACACGTGTACAAAGTCAGCGTCGACCCATACATGGGTAAACTTGCCTACTTACGTGTGTATCAGGGTGAAATCAATGCGGGCAGCCAGCTTTATATTGGCGAAAGCAACAAGGCATTTAAAGTTGGGCACTTATATCAACTGCAGGGCAAAGATAGAACCGAGATCCCTCGAGCGCTTGCAGGCGACTTCTGCGTTTTAGCCAAAGTGGATGATCTCGAATTCGATTCAATCGTTCATGACTCTCACGAAGAAGATGGTGTTCAACTCAAAACGTTGGACCTTCCTGACTCCATGTATTCTTTGTGCTTGAAGCCTCTTAAGCGTGGAGATGAGCAAAAATTAGGAGATGTGCTGAATAAAATTGCCAGTGAAGATCCTTCGCTGCGCATCGAACATCGCGCTCGCACCAACGAAACCATCATAAGCGGCCAAGGGGAGTTTCACCTCAAAGTTGCATTAGAAAAGATGGCGAACGTGTACAAACTGGACGTCGAAACCTGCCAACCAAGCGTCGAGTACTTTGAAACCATCACCAAACCTGCCGAAGGGCATTATCGACACAAAAAACAAAGTGGCGGTGCAGGCCAGTTTGGTGAAGTGCAATTGAAGGTTCGTCCACTCGAACGTGGCGCTGGATTTAAGTTCATCAACAAAGTGGTGGGGGGTGCCATCCCAACCGCGCTCATTCCTGCTGTTGAAAAAGGTATTTTGCAAGCGTTAGAGGAAGGCGCGATTTCTGGCAACCCAATTAAGGATGTGGAAGTCACCGTTTATGACGGTAAATATCACTCCGTCGATTCGAAAGAAATTGCGTTTGTCATCGCAGGTAAGAAAGCTTTTTTAGATGCGATTAACAACGCCGATCCTATTGTGTTAGAACCCATTGTCCAGATGGAACTGCACATCCCAACCGCGAACGTTGGCGATGTTTCTGGAGATTTATCTGGAAACCGAGGCTTGATCGAAGGCACCGAGCCAATCGACAGCAGCTTCACCTTACTCAGAGCCAAGTCACCAGTAAACGAGCTGCAAGATTACGCTCGTCGATTACGCTCCATCACCGGTGGCGAAGGCAGCTTTAGTATGACCTTAAGCCATTACGAGCCCGCACCACCAGCAGTGCAAAAACAGGTCTGCCAAGGCAGTGCACAACAAGGTTAATTCCCTACGATTCAAATCAATCATACAAATAAAAAAGCGCCCTCATTTTGTTGAGGGCGCTTTTAGGTAAAAGAAAAATTATTTATCGAGAGACAAACCTATCTGACTGATTTTGCTTTCAAACTCTTCGATGCTGTTCGCTTTGTAAGTCGGAGCACCGTTAAAGTAGCGCGGTTTCTCTGGCAGCATCGCATTTTTCAGCTCTTGTTCTTGATCGATATTGTCATGGTAAACCGTTACACGATTTGGAATATCCTGCTTCATTACAGCCATTTGGGTTCTCCTTTATTAAGACGAATAGTAAGCGTAGAACGAATTTAACGGAGTACAGGCGAGGCTGTGTAAAATTTAGACACTCACAGCAAAATCATATTTAAACAGTTGCATTTAATATTTTTGAGGCACTTTGTCGTGGCTATTGGCAAACGTGAGTGCAGCGATTAAGGTGAGCTCTCTCTACATGAAGACAGGAAGTCCGGTGTCGCAACAAGAACTCAACCAAATGGGCAGTGCCAAAGTTTTTCTCATCGAAAAAGATGGCGTCCAAGTAATAGAAAAACGTAACCCTACTCAAATAGAAGTGGCGTTTTATCAACGCTATGCCGAACAGTTTAACGCGCTTGGAATACACGTACCGCGCTTGATTCAATTCGACGACCAGAAAAACGTTCTGCACATTGAATACGTTCCCCACGCAGTCGATCAAGCATTCTTGCTTGAAGATGCTCGAGTCATTGAACAACTCGTCAAACTGCACCAACTTCCACCAACATCAGATGGTGTTTATCACCGCCATCAGTGGACACCACAAGCGACCCAACAAGCACTCACTACACTTGAACTGGGCTCAGAGACAGAACAGTTCTTCCACAACCTCCAACAACGATCGGCGCATCTTTTCGATGGACAGAACTTGATCTCCGGAGACTCGAATGCTGGAAACTGGGGACAGCGCGAAAATGGCGAGCTAGTGCTGTTCGACTGGGAACGCTTTTCTACAGGGCATGTCGCGATAGATTTAGCGCCGCTCATCGAAGGCATGGGCACATTTGATGATTACTTGAAGGTGGCAGGCAAGTATGTAAAGTGCGCCGAGAAAGGTGAAACAACAGAATTGGCGCGCGATATCGGATTAGCAAAAGCGTGGATCGTCGTCGAGGTAGTCAACATACTGGTCTCCAGAAAAAATCCGCAGACCAGCAAATATTTGGACTGGTTTCGACAAACCTTGCCGCAATGGGCCAAAAGCCTTAGCGCTCAGGTGATGAGTTAGGCTCTGAGATTTGATACAAGTGACGCTCAGGCTCTGCACATGTGGTTTCGCAGTTGCATACTTTGTCGACACCGACGTTGTTTAAACCGCCGCAACTTCCTTGAATACGCTTGTTATGAAAGATAACCCCAAGCGACATCAACAAAATAATCGCGAGAAAACCAAGAAAGGTAAACAACCAAACCATACTAACCTGCCTTTTTAATCGACGCCTTTACGCTAAGTATAGCTGGGCTCGATTTTGCGGCGAATAATGCAGCAGCCTGTTTAGGACGTGCTAGCAACGAAGGTTTGGCTTTTTTACCGCCGCAACCACATGATCCGCACCCACCTTTTTTCTGATGATTGGTTGATGGACGACCTTGCGATACGTCTGTCAGTGGCTCTCTCGGAACGGCAAGTACATCTTCCAATGAGCTGCGCGTTGAAAGTCTGAACACTTGTTTGCCACTGTGCAAAAGCTTTTCTAATGCGCGCTCGCCGATGTTGCGCACCAGCACAGCTTCTACATTGTAGTCTTGTAAAGATTGGATAAGCTGGGACTTCGCTTTGCAGCCAGCTTGGGGCATTGCAGCGATGTTTGCTAGGTTTTTAAGCATTCCGTCAGTATCAGAATAAATAGCGATGTAAGGCGCTTTGACAAAATGGTTTGCCACCCGCTCACCATCATTAGGAATAGCATAAATCATAAGTTTGACTCCTCATTCGGAAAAACTAATGCATGACCTTCAACTAAACTTTTTGCGACCTTGAACCGCGCACTTTTTACTGTGTTGCCAAAAGTTTGTCTAGATATGCCCATTTGATCTGCGGCTTGTTGTTGGCTGAGTCCCTCTAAATCAGCCAAGCGCAGTGCTTCAAGTTCTTCTGGCAATATTGCGACTTGCTCCAACTGATGGAATGGCACGCCATTGGGCTTGAAACAATGGTGCGCTGCACGACCGCATATTCTTCTTTCTATTTTTGGTCTTGCCATTATCGTCCCTCTCAAACACTGTGCTACGTTACGCCCAAATTATGGCATATGCCAATAACATTTTTGGCATATGCTAATAATCTAAGTTTGCAAAAATCGTATTTAATAAGATGCTGGCTGTTTTCACACCACAACGCATCTTCAATTGCCACTTGCTTAAAGCCAGCTCAATACTCAGTCCTACAATTCAAGCATTTACATGCGTTTGATGATTCTGACTACTTTGTCTCCAAGTCATGGCGCGACGCTTGGATAGCGCCAAAAACACCGGTTTTATTGACACAGATAGATCATTCTATTGCTTTGTTATGACGTAAACGTCGGAAACAGGGCTAATATTAATGGCATACAAAATCTTGATTTAAAGAGGGATAAAATGAAAAAGACAATGTTGGCGTTAACTGGTGCGGTAATTATTCTTGCAGGCTGTCAAGACGAGAAACCAGTAGAAACAAGTGCAGTTGAAGCTCCTCAAGCAGTAGAAATGGAAGTCACTGACACTGAACTGCCTGTCGATGCAGTACCAGTGGAAGAAGAACAAGTGATCACTACAGAAACGTTTGTAGACTCAGAACACAACGCGAAAAACGCGCTAGATTGGAATGGCGTTTACAAAGGCACACTACCATGTGCTGATTGCGCGGGCATCGACGTGACTCTGACGCTAAATCAAGATGGCAGCTACGTGCTTGAGCAAAACTACCAAGACAAAGAAGATGGCAAGTTCAAATCAGAAGGCCACTTCACTTGGGATGAAAACGGCAGCATCGTAACGCTGACCGACGAAGACGCACCAAACCAATACTTCGTAGGCGAGAACATGCTTATGATGCTAGACATGAACGGTGAGAAAGCAACTGGCGAATTAGCTTCGTTTTACAACCTAACAAAGCAGCAATAATCGTCACTCTGACCTGATAGATGTTGAAAACCGAGCCTCCCCAAGCTCGGTTTTTTTGTCCTCCCCAACCTTCCCTTCCCCCAACCACACTGTTTTGTCATTACGCAAAAAGCAAAATCACCGAAAGCCATACATTTCCATACGCTTTGCTGATAGAGGCTTACAACACCATTTTGTACACTGTTCAAAATAAAATAAACGGTACAGGAAATACAAATGAACAAGACACTTATCACACTACTAACTTTGGCAGCAGCTGGCACCGCAACGGCAGGTGACACATACATCCGTAACGGCAACATCTACAACAACCAAGGTGGTTGGATTGCGGAAGTGGGCGTAGCTCAAGGTAGTGATCTATTTAAAGATCAAAAACACAATACTGCACCAATCCTAAACGGTGGTTACCACGGTGAAGACTTCAACGCAGATTTGGGCGGCATCAACTACCGCTTCTTGGGTGAAACCAACGATCTGATCAACATGAGCGCATACGTGGTAGGCAGCGGCATTATTCGTGATGGCGATGTAGCAAAGAGCTTGAAAGGCACACAAAAACGTCGTTTAGCGGTTGATTTAGGTCTAAATACCGATTTCACTCTAGATGAGCACAACGTCATCTCGACATACCTACAACACGACATCAGCGGCGCATACAAAGGTTACTTAGCAGGCGCGACGTACTTCCACATCATGAACTTCGGTAGTGTTGATTTTGTTCCTTTTGCTAACCTAACTTATCAAAGTGAAGACTACGTAGATTACTACTTTGGCATCAAAGATCGTGAAGCGACGGCAAACCGCAAAGCATACAAAGGTGATGCAACTGTAAGCTACGGTCTGGGCTACAAGCTGGTTATGCCAATTAATGACAACTGGCAAATCAACCAAACAACTCAATACACTCGCCTAGGCAGTGGTATCAGTGATTCATCTGTTGTAGACAGCGCAAACCAATGGGTTGTTGGCGCAAGCGTGTCTTACAACTTCTAACTCAAATTTTAATTTGAAATCTAAAAAAGCCATCGTACTGATGGCTTTTTTGCTTTCTAGAATATGATGATGCGATTGGCATCAAACGGGCTAACTACTGTGAGCAATCCAAAGTCGGTGTAAGTCGCTGTAGCCCGTATTCTTAACTTGCACGCCCCGAACTTGTTGAGTTTTTGTCACTTCTTCGTAGCCAATGAACAAAGGCAAATAGACATATTGCGCGCGCAGCGCTTCTTCAATACCCAGCAAATGAGAAATCGGTTGTTCATAGGCAATGGCTTCTTGAAGCTGCTCGCAGTGACGCTCCATCTGGTTTTGTTCGAAACTAAAACGTAAACCAGTCGCCACCGATAGCCATTCGAAGACCCCATATTCAAATGGCGCTTCCATGACCTCTTCAATGAACAATAAATCCGCCAAGTGTGAAACTGACTCGGGAAAACTAATGTCTTCCACTTTGATGACCTCTAACTCTAGCCCCGTGCTACGAATCACCTCATGCAACCATTCAGAATGGCGCATCAGGTTCGGGATAGTCCATATCGGTTCAGCAAGCACGACTTTGCCTTGTAGCGTTGGTGCTGTCTCAGCGCTACAACTAGGCTCAAGAGGTGATAACTGAATACTGTCGACGGCACTTTGTGGCTCATGGTGCCGCTTTTGCTGATTAATATAGTTGGCAAGCTGGCGCCACTCTTGTTTCGTCAGTTGCGAATCTTGCCTCTCACGATAGGTGAGATAGGAAAGTGCGCTGATTTTTTCAATCTCAACATGGTCTGAGACTTGATTGAAACTCAGCATATTCAAGTTTTGAACATCGCCGTGAGAAAGCGTAATTTGATCCAAAAGCGCGCGTGCAGAAAAATACTCTTTGTGTGCTTGCAGCGTGATGCTCTCTTTGTTCCAACTGCTGATTCGAAATGGCCCAGTGCCGATATGATATGAATAACCCGAGCCAAAAGAGGCCGTGTCTCGACACAATATTGAGGCATGTGGCGTGGCTAACATGTATGGAAAGAATTGGTTTGCGCGTTTGAGCACTATCTTCAAGCAGTTCGGTGTTTCGGCTGTAACGGTTTCAATGCATTGCCAGAGCTCATAAACCGGTCCTTTAATTTGCTTGAGTCTTTCTAAACTCCAAACCACATCGTCTATGCTCAGAAGCTCACCATCATGACGAAAAATGCCTGGCCTTAACCATAACGTCATGACGTTTTCTTCCATTTTCCATTCATGCGCTAAAGCGGGCTCAATGCCACCATTGGAGTTTTGTGTTAGCAGCCCATCATAAACACTTTTGACTACGTGTAATTCGGTATGACGGAAAGTCTCTGCGGGATCGATATTTGAAACCCACGGATAAGAAGAAATAAGAATGGCGTTTTTAGACTCATTCAGCTCGTTCACTTTTTCCGATGCAATCGTAAGCGAACGAACCGCCGTTTGGCCGAACCAATCGATAAGCTTTGTTATCGAATTCATTCTGCCCCTAGCAAGCTCTTCCACCAAAAACTCGGTCATCGCTTGTTGCAAAGTAATGGTGATACTCAAACGGCTTGGGTTGCTTCGCCCAATCGCCGGTTGCCAATCCACCCAACCGTAAGCCGCCAGCTTTTTCATCACAATGGAAACGTTACGTCTGGACGTGCAAATCACAGATTCGAGTTCGCTAAGCGTCACTAAATGATGCTTATGCGGTTCAAAATGTTTGAGCAGAAAATCTAAATATCTAAGATTTACATCGTTCACAGTGCTTCCTGAGCGTTTTTCTAAAAACCAAAAATAACACAGGAAGCTTAGTGACCAAACTTCCTGTGTCATATCTATATGAATTCAAACTGAGGGCTTAACTGAACAAACAACAGCACACCGCTTGGGTTAAGCCCAAAGAACTTGAATAAAAATGCTTAGAAACGGTAGCTCATACCAACAGAGAACGCGCTGATTTCTGCTTCAACGGTGACTTTTTCACTGCCGAGTTTCGCTACGTCTAACTCAGGTTTCATGTATTCCCATTCAACCTGTAGTGCTAGATTTTTTGTGATCGCGAACTCAGCACCTAAGCCGTAAAGTCCGGTTACTGTCGTTTCAGAAAACGTCGTGTGGCCTTCGTCACCAGTTAGCACAGAATTGCTTACTTTAAATTCCGCGTTGAAGTAAGAAAGACCCGCTTTCGCGAAAAGATTGAAACGGTCACCGATTGGCAGCGTTAATTTAGGTTGGATAGCCAAAAACTTCATGTCACCAACGGTAACGACAGAGCCGTCTAGAGCGTCGTAACCACCGATCGCACCTTCAAGAGAGATATACTCGTTGAATGTGTAACCACCAAAAACTTTGCCAGACAGACTTTCGTTGTCTTTAACTTCAAGTTTCTCGCTTGCGTTGTAGGTATTTGATTTGATTGAACCACTGATATCATCAAACGTTGCTTTACCGATCGATGCACCAATGTAAGGAGCGGCGTTTGCCATAGAACAAGTTGCTAGAAGGGCTGCTGTTAGCCATGTTTTCTTTAACATTGTATTTCACTGCCTGTTTTATTATTGAGTTTGTGTATCGCCCTTCCTTAAGCATGTCGCGTTATCCATCTCGCTTGGCGTTAAACCGAGCGAGATGTTAGTGAATAAAAACTCAATAAAACACGTAATAATTAGACGCAACTTTTCTATTTTCCTTCTTAATTAAGAATATTTAGTCTTAATTACAGACACTGCTGCTTTAACCAGTTGGTCAGTTTGACGATCTCGGCCTTCTTTGCTCGGTTCTTCTTGTGCACAAAATAAAAACTGTCGCCGGTTTCTAAACCATGAGATGGGATGTAAACCAAGTCTTGTGCTTTATCTCGCTCGTTCAACATGAAGTCATTGGCAAACGCGATGCCTTGATCGTACCTTGCAGCCTCAATCGCCAAGAGCATGTGGCTAAAATGCTGAACATCGACATCATTTGGTAACGTGTAACCACCCGCTTTGCACCATTCGGCCCAATCTTTCCCTCGTTCACGATAAATAGAATCTGTCGAGAGAATGGGATATTGCCACAGTGCGTCGGGGATAGATTGGTCTTGGATTTCTTTCCAAATTTTATGGCTACAAACTGGGTACAGCGTTTCAGCATAAAGCTTAACCGCCATATAGTTTCGTTTCGGTTTTTGCACAGTAATAAAGCAGTCGCCCACGCTGTCCGTTTGCTCTGGATCGCCCGCGACCATATTGAGTGTGAGGTCGATTTCAGGATACAAGCGCTTAAAGTCTGCCAAACGTGGGATCAACCACTTCACTGCCAACGAGCTGTAAATCGCTAACCGAATACTGCCTTTATCCCCTTCTCGCACCTTTTGACTCGCCATCGCAATTGAGCTAATAGCCGGGCTGATGTCTTCTAAATACCGCGCGCCCGTATCCGATAGTGAAAGCTTGCGACCTTGGCGAATAAAAAGCGATTCGCCCAAATAATCTTCAAGTAAACGAATCTGATGGCTCACCGCACTTTGCGTCACGTTAAGCTCCTCAGCAGCAAGGGAGAAACTCAGATTTCTCGCAACAACTTCAAAACAGTGAACCGCTCGCAATGGTGGCAATTTCATTATCTAAAAATCTCATACTTAAACTAATAAATATCACTTCACTTCATCCTATGACATCACCTAATCTTTGGCAAAGAATGAGGAGAAAAATGTGAAAGTCACATCTGTCGGGGCAGCAATGCTGCTATTAATTGTCGGGAATCTTATTGCGGTGCTTTCGGACTCTTTGATCAAAAGTGTCGCGAATGAAGTGCCGATGTTTCAGTTTGTCTTTTTTCGACAAATATCAGCGGTTATGTTCCTCCTTCCTGTCTGTTTGTTAGCAAAACAAACCAACTTTATGGAAGGATTTAAATGGCATGCGGTTCGTGCTCACGTGTGGCTGTTGGGCGCGGTATTTATGGTCATGGCGATCTCATCTTTGCCGCTCGCAACTGCGAACGCTATCTTTTATGCCGCGCCATTGATCATGCTCCCTCTCGCTGCGATTTTTTTCGGTGAACAACTATCTAAACAATCGGTCGCTGCGGCGGTAATGGGATTTGCAGGGGTCTTGGTGATTATTCGCCCAGATCAAATTGATTGGGCAGCAATCTCAGCGTTTGTGGTCGCGTTAACGTTAGCCATTAACAATCTGTTGATTCGTAAGCTGCCAAAAAACCAATCAGTGATGCAAACCTTGCTGATGACCAACTTGGCCGGTATTCCGGTTGCGTTGCTGTTGGTGCTTATTGAGGACCAACCTTGGCAATGGGACGCGTTCCCTGTCGCGGCAGGGTCAAGTTTGTTCATTATGATCTATGCGGCAACTTGTGTGCTGGCGTACCGTTCTATCGATAGCAACAAAATCGCGAGTGCAGAATACAGCGGTTTGATTGGTGCGGTTGTCGTTGGCTTTATCTGGTTTGGTGAAATACCAGATATTTTCATGGCCATCGGTACAGTGATGATCGTGGTGCCACTGATCTGGCTATCGAAACGCGAGCGTCGCAAGCAGAAAGAACATGCTCAGCTTCAGGCTCAAAAGGAGCACGAGCAGCAACAAGCACACGTTGCTTAATAAAGCCTACAAAACAAAAACCGAGCTTTCTGTGCTCGGTTTTTTTGTTGGTATCGAGAATCGAATAAGCCGCTAGGTTGTTCTTACGTAGGCAACCACGTGAGATAAAAACTGCATGGCGTAACGTTCATTGAATCGCATTCTATATTCGTGCTCGGCTTCAGAAACAAAACGCCAGTCTTCACCAAAATACGCTTTGATGTCATCGACTGCTTCTGCCCGATCCTTAATATGCTTAGCATTCCATTGATATGTGCAGGAAACAACAAGTACGCCACCGATTTGCGTCGCTTGTTTCAACGCGTTAATAACTCTTAATGGCGATTCACACTGATCCAGCACGTTTAAACACACCACCAAGTCATAAAACTTAGAGACGGTGTGTTTCTCTAACGGTTGATTAATCAACTCTAAATCGACGTGTGCGCAATTTTGCACTAACTCTCGATTATCTACCTCAACAGTTTTGAACGTGTTGAGCCCATGAATATAAGTCAGCTCGACCTGTTGTTCTTCCACCAACAACTGTTTCAATCCATTCAACAACATACCTGACGGCTCAACAAGCGTTGCTTGTTTTAGGCTATCTAATCGCTGAACTAACTCATAATAGTTTCTACCTAACGCAGCGCCAACCTCAAGTAAAGCATGAGGCGGTTTTCCATTCTTCGATACCGCTTGAGTAATAAAATCCGCCACTTGCGAACAATGGGATGATTTAGCAAAAGAAAGTGGAACAAGTTTCGACTCACTGGTGATCGCATCAACCTGCTTATCTTCCACAAATTTATCGAACCATTGTGCCTCAAAATAACCCGCCAAACCTCGACTGTTTAGGTAAAAATCTTCCATGCTGATTCCGTGTGTATTTTCAAAGGTTCTATTGTATCGAGCAGAGAAATTTAAGCGGGTTCTAGCTACACATTCTTGCGAGCAAAAAAATGAAAATACGATGAATGCAAAAAAGCCCTTTCATCTATCAGACCAAAGGGCTTGTCTTTATCACTCAATTCAAGCGTAGATTATTGTGGCAGAACCACTTTGCCATCTTGAATTGGGAAAGTTTTCGTCGCAGGTTTGCTTGCCATACGAACTGTGGTTGGTGCACCAGCCACTTCATACGTTACGTCGTAACCTACCACCTTCTCAGAAGTCGTGTATTCGGTGTGACACTGCTTCTTCGTGGTCGTAATCACATCGCCCTTCTGCACATTTTCTTGAATCTTACGACCCGTCAATGCACCTGCGATCGTGCCTGCTGCGGTTGCGATGACTTTACCAGAGCCACCACCAATTTGGTTGCCTAGTGCTGCACCAGCTGCCGCGCCGCCTACCGTACCGATGATTTTGTTGTCATCTGTTGGCTCAACTTGCTGAGTCACTACCACGTCTTTACATACTTGGTGAGGATTTTTCACAGTTTCAGTGACCGCTTCCACCAAAGTAATATTTGCTTGAGTTGGCGCTGGTGGCGTTTTGTCTTTACAGCCAGCTAGTACAGCAACAACTGCCGTTGCAATTGCGATAGATTTCATATTCATGATTTACATCCCAGTATGGTTTGCTTTGATGAACGGTATAGTAAATCGCGAAGAGAAATTCACATCAGGCGAAAACAAAGCCTCTGTCATTACGGAGTAAAAAAACGGCGTTTTATAAAGAGAGCGTCAGAACAATCTCAGCGAGAGGTTAATTGAGGCCAATTCACATCACTGAGGTTTATTGTTTTGCGCTATTCACTGTGGGAGGTGATGGTTTGCACTTGGGCAAAACCATCACTAAAGACATTTGAGTTACGCCAAACTCAAAAACAGCTCGTCGTCTGTGAGGTACTTATGACGATGGCTCAAATTGCGAACATGCATGAACATAAAATCCGGAAAACCAGGGGCGATGATGTTGTTTGGTTCCCAGCACACACCGCCGACAAATACGTAGCGGCCTTGCTTCTCTTCATCATGCAGTTGATTGTTAACAACTGAAGATAACTCAGCGCGGCACCCTTCTACCACACAGACGATTTGGCCTTTAAACAAGCCAATGACACGTCGCACGAGGTTCGCTTTAATACCGCATTTCCAGGCTTGGCGTGTTGCCATCTCATAGCCGTGTTTTCTTATCGCTTTCTTTTGCAAATGTACAACTAAATTCATTTTTGACTCCTGATTCAAGCTATTACGTGAAGCCCAAAGTCATGAAAAAGCAGATAAACGCATAGATAAACTATGTGATCAGGCTAAGTGAGTGCTCTGCGAAAGAACACTTTCCACAATGCCGCAACGTTGGGAGTATCTATCAATCATAGTCTCTAGCGACGCAAAAAACGCAAGGGAGCAAAGATTGATATAAGACTTACTATAACGAAATCACCCTCTTCGTTTACCGATATAAATTTATCGAAACGATAGAGGGTGATTATCAAGAAAGGAGCTAAAAAGCGTGGTGTTTACGCATCAATAAGGTAGTTCTGCCCTTCGCTTTCGAGGCGATCAATAAGCTTACGACATTCATTTAAATCAAGCGGTTGTTCAAAACGACGTTTAAGATTCATCAAAAAGAAAATGTCTTCACACATTGCCTTTTCTGGCTCGTCACTGATTTTAGCGACTGGAGAGCCATTACAGGTCACCATTTTAATCACGATGGAAAGCGGCTGATACGCCTCGCCTTTATCGTTAACGTAATTGCCCATGTCATTTGCCAGCGACGTACCGATACCGAAGCTCACTTGCACACGGCCTTGGAAATGCTCACAAATGTCTAGCGCTTGCTCGAAGTTCAAACCATCCGTAAAGACTAGCGTCTTCGTCATCGGGTCGATGCCAAGCGACTCATAGTGCGCAATCATCTTTTCGCCCCAAGTGAATGGGCAACCGCTGTCGTGACGAACGCCAACGTACGCATGACTCAACTCTTCATCGAAGTCTTTGAGAAATGCATCGATTCCGATGGTATCCGTCAGTGCGATACCCAGTGCGCCATTAAACATTTTTTGCCAACGTTGCAGGGCAATTTTCTGCGAATCACGTACGTTTACTAACGCTTGATGGCCCATAAACCACTCGTGAGCAACCGTGCCAATTGGGGTAAGATCTAACTCTCTCGCCAAATGGTAGTTACTGGTTCCCGTCAAGCATTGTGGCAATTCCTTGCTTAAGTACTCCAGCATGGTGCGCTGCGCTTGAAAAGAGAAACGGCGACGCGTCGACATATCTGCGAATTTGAAGTTAGTAATGTTGCGACGTTCTAGTTCGGCTTTCAAATAGCGAACTTTGTCTTCCAATACGGTTTGGAACTGCTCGAACGGGATATCTGACCAACGTTGACGGCTGCGAACTTCCGACACAATGCTCATGATGATGGTTTCGTACAAAATGGTTTCCTTCCACAAACCATTGATTGTAATGCGTAACTGGCTTGAGCCATCCGACATGGTTTTGTTATGGAAAGAGACATCGCTTTGCGGGTTAAAACGGAAGTGACGTAACGCTTCGACAAACTCGGGCTTTAGGTACGGCGCAACGCGCTTCATGTACGCAATTTCATCTTCAGTAAAGCGAACATCTTGAAGTTTAAGAACTTCTGCCTTTACCTCTGGCAGCAATTCCGACAGATCTTCTTCGCTACGCACGATGAATTTGTACGACACCATCGCATCAGGATAAAGCGCGGCAACAGCACTCATCATGTTTACTTTGTACACATCAAAGTCCAATGCACTTTGAATGATGCGAGAAGAAAATAGTGTGGTCGTCATTCGGAGCCCTTCTACATGCCCTTCCGTGGGTATATAACTTTTTGTTACTAACTAATTTGCGTAAACAATAAACACCCATCTTTAGTTTGTCAACTTTTGTTACTAACCACTCTTTTTTATATGGTTTTTCCGTTTAAAAATTCAGCACTGATTGTGAATAAGTCAGATTTATAGGCATTGTTATGCTCAATCGATTTCGTTAACAGCGTCGACAATGTTTCTAACAACTCGTTACTTACCCATTGATTGACCACTTGTTATGCGCTAGATTACTTACAAATCAATATTAGGACCCAACCATGATCGTAACTGTCGACATTATTCCATTCAGGCTATCTGGCTGTGCCGATAAAGGATTGGAAGTGTTGCTGATTAAACGTTCAAATCCGAATCGGCCTTACCATGGTGTCTGGGCATTACCGGGCGGGTTTGTCTTTGATAAAGACTTGACCAGCGAAGGCGGACGTCCGGCAGATGAAAACTTTGAAGCGGCGCGCCGACGCATTTGCCGCGAGAAGATTCATACCTATCCTCGTCACTTCAGCGAAGCGTTTATCGACGGTGATCCTAAGCGCGATCCGGAAGATTGGAGCTTAAACATCACCCACTACGCATTGGTTGACCGCAATAACGTCGAGCAAATCAACAATGCTGGCGTGCCCGAGTGTCAGCTCAAATGGTTCCCATTGCAGGCGATCCTCAATGGGGAAGAAACCCTAGCGTTTGATCACCAGAAAACCATCGAAAAAGCATGGCAGAAACTGCGTGCTTCGATTGAGTACACATCAGTGCTGTTGTTCGCACTCGATAAAGAATTTTTGGTCGCTGACATCATTTCTGCATATCAAGAATTTGGCATCGACATCAGCCGCATGACCATAAAGCGCCGTTTGATCGACTCAGGTGTGTTGAAGCCGACCAACAAAGTCGCGTCCACCAACAAAGGCAAAGGCGGTAAGCCAGCCATGGTGTACACGCTGACAAGCGATGAAGTGACCTTTTTTCAAAACTGTTTGCGTGGCTAAACGCAAGCAATCAGACAGACAAGGAGTCTGCCATGACTGTTCGAGTTAACTATCAAACTACAGCCGTGATCGACGTTGATCCAGAGAAAGGCTTTAGTGAGCTTTGTCCAGATGAATTACCTGTAGCAGGCGCATTGGACATCGTGCCGGAGCTACTAAAAAACCATGCGAAAGGTCGCTTGAAGCTAGTAAGCCGTGACTTGCACCCACCCAAAGCCGCTTGGGATGCAGAAACGCCCGCGAACATGCTAGAGCCCGTTGGCTTGCCAAATGTCGACGTAAAATGGAATCGCCACTGTGTGCTTGGCACAACAGGCGTAGAGCTTCTGGATGGGTTACCTCCAGTGCTTGACTACGATTTCCAAGTCAATAAAGGGATGGATCCGGACGCGCATCCTTACGGCATCTTCTTCCATGACGTGGCTGACACCAAAACTACGGGCGCAAATGAGTTTCTGAAATGCAATAAAATAGATACCGTCGTAGTTGGTGGATTAGCGCTCGATTTCTGCGTCAAGAAATCCGTTATGCAAGCGTTAGATCTCGGCTTTAAGGTGATTGTGAATCTAGCTGCAACTCGCGCCGTTCTGCCAGATACGGTCGACAGCGTGATCGCAGAGATGAAAGAAAAAGGCGCACTGTTTGTCAAAAATGCCGATGACATTATTGTTGAGCGCTTCGCGTAATTAACCGGTTTCCTTGTGTAAAAACGGCCCAGATTTCTGGGCCGTTTTTATTTGCTTATTTTGGGATCGCGTCTTACTAATCATTTGCTTGGTTTTTCTTGACCTGTTTTTGCTCTATTTATTCTGAAGAGATTTCAACACTTCCGACTGGCCATAAATCTCTGCAAACGTCTTCAAGTCGAGTCCGGCTTTGTTGCGCAAATCGGGCGAACATTCCGCTTGATACAAGTCTTTCGCTATACTAATTTCGCGCTTAATCAGCGCCCCCATCAGGGCCGTGTTACCACGCTTGTCTTGTAAACAGGCATTCGCTCCAGAGTCGAGCAGTAACCGTACCGTGTCTTTATTACCCTGATATGCCGCCACCATTAGCGCGGTGTAACTTTCATTGTTGCGCTGATCAATCGGGAAACCTTGCGATACAAAGGTTTCAACCACTTCATTGTTACCAATGCGCGCAGCATCAAAAAAGAGCTCTACTAAGGATTGATATTGAGTTTCGAGTTTGTCTTGAGAGGCAAACAAGCTAAAAGATAAACCCAAAGAAAATAGTACAGAGCTGAGCAAGAATACGTTTTTCATTCACCCATCCTCATTAAAAATGACAGAAAATGGCCTACGGGAGCCCTGATTTTCGGGCAGAAAAGAGCAGATACTTCTCCCGCAGGCCAAAACTTTACGCCTTACATCATCGCTTTGTTTTTCACTTGCGAGAGATTGGTATCGGTCGCTTCAGCAAGACGCGAACCGTATTCTTTGTCTGCACGATAGAAATAGCTCACCATCGTCGCTTTGATGTCTTTATCCATTACCTTATTCAGGTCGCCCGCTAGGTTAGCAATCAGATCGCTTCTGTCTTGTTCATTCATGCTGCGGTACAACACGCCAGCTTGATAGAAATCTCGTGGTTTACTGATCGCTTTTTGCTGAACCGTACCGACGAGCTTGGTTTCTACCGCTTTAAACTGATTGTCTTCAGCCAAGTTAAGCTTGCGGCTTGGTTCATAATTTACGTCCCCATTGCTCAGCTGCGCGTTATTGCTCAAACCATTTTGATTATGATTACGAACAGACGTTAACGGACGGTTCACTGGCAGCTGGAACAAGTTCGCGCCTAAGCGGTAAAGCTGAGTGTCAGCGTACGCAAACAAACGGCCTTGCAACAAACGGTCTTCCGATGGCTCAATACCTGGGATCAGGTTTGAAGGTGCGAATGCCGACTGTTCGGTGTCTAAAAAGAAGTTTTCCGGCAGACGATTAAGCGTCATGGTGCCCACTTTGCGATCCGGTACATTCAACCACACTTTGGTTGCATCAAGGCCGTTGTAATCCAACTTGCTTAACGCTTCTGGCGATAACACCTTCACGTACAGATCCCACTTAGGGTAGTTTCCGCGACCAATTTCGGCATACAAATCATTCGTAAGGTGATTGAAGTCTTTACCCTGCATTTCCGTCATTTCATTAGGACGAAGACTCTTAATGCCTTGTTGGCTCTTCCATTGGAACTTCACATAGTTCACATCACCTTGTTGGTTGATCCACTTGTAAGCGTGAACGCCAAAGCCATCCATTGTGCGATAGCTCGCTGGCGCACCAAGATTGCTGTACACCCAAGTCAGCATGTGAGTCGCACTTGGTTCATGGCTAAAAAAGTCAAAGAATCGGTTTGGATCCTGAACGTTGTTCACTGGTGACGGTTTCAGAGAGTGCACCATATCCGGAAACTTAATTGAATCGCGGATGAAGAACACAGGCAGGTTGTTCCCTACCAGATCCCAGTTACCCTGTTCAGTATAAAATTTAGTGGCAAAACCTCGTGGATCACGCAGCGTCTCTGGCGATCCTTTTGAGTGAATAACGGTCGAAAAACGAACGAAAACAGGAGTCACCTTTCCCTTTTCAGTGAAAGGAGCGGATACCGTTAAATCACTAAAATCGCCAGACGCAACAAATTCACCGTGCGCCCCCGTGCCACGAGCGTGTACAACTCGCTCAGGAATACGTTCTCTGGCAAAACGTTGCAATTTTTGGATCAGGTGAACGTCTTGCAGCAATACGCTGCCGTTTTCACCTGCTGTGATTGAATTTTGGTTGTCACCGACTGGTGCGCCGTTATCTCTTGTCAGGGTTTGCGCCTGTAGAGATGTGCTGGCTAAGCCAACTGTAATTAATAAAAAGCTTTTTGACATCTGCATGGTTGCTCTCCAATGCGTGCTAACCATTTAATCCACGAGTGGTAAATGGATATTCAAAAGCTCTTTTCTGCCCACGAAGAATATATCTTCAAAGATTCCATTTGTTTAATGGGAATTGGCGATAGATTTGATAGGGATAAACGATGAAAGTTTTCGTTTTTCATCTATTTAGATTAAAAAACAAACCAAAAGCATGAGAATCTCGTGGCAAGAGTGATTACACTGAATAAACATCACCAAGCAGAAAGGATATTGCATGCATCAACATGAAAAATTGAACTACGTTGAATTTGGTACGCCCAATATCGGTGCCACTAAGGCGTTTTTTGAGCACGTTTTTGGTTGGCAATTTGTCGACTACGGCCCTGACTACGCGGCCTTTTCTGGCCAAGGTTTGGATGGCGGATTTTATTCGGCAGAACAAGTCAGTCAAACCTCAAACGGCGCAGCACTATTGGTGTTCTATAGCTCTGATATTCATGCCACGTTAGAAAAAGTAGCGAAGTTTGGCGGACAAATCATCCGCCCTATTTTCGAGTTTCCGGGCGGATGTCGTTTCCACTTCACTGAGCCAAGCGGAAACGAGTTTGCAGTGTGGTCGGAGAGTCACTGATTCAGCGGTATTGTGTTGTTAACCCAACACCACTTCAACGCCGAGTTTTTTCAACTGTTCGAGGTCGCTTTTCGGAGCGGCTTTGTCAGTTAACAACACTGAGATTTCGTTTGTCTTGCCAATCGACGAAGGATAAATCTGACCAAACTTGCTGGAATCCGTCAGTACGATATTGCGTCTTTTCTTTGCCAGAATGGCCTCTGCAATGTCGGCACGCATCATGTCACGGCTAGTAAAACCTGTGTCTTGGTGAAATCCGTCAATGCCTAAGAAAGCCGTGCTGAAATGAATGTTTTCAATACAGAGTTTGGTGAGCGGGCCAACGAGGCTTTCGCCTTGGTGCTGATACACGCCACCCAACAAGATAATGTTGGCCGATGTATTGCGGATAAGATGCGCAATGTAGGCCGATGGCGTAATGATAGTCACGTCGCCACGCTCGGCTAACGTACGAGCCAATAGCGCATTTGCACTGCCCCCTTCAATCAGCACCGTCTCATTCGGTGCGACCAAATCCGCGGCTTTGTTAGCAAGTGTTTGTTTAATATCAAAACGCACTTCTAAGCGGGTATCTATATCATCACTTTGCAGTGCGGTAGCAGCGCCGTGAACACGCTTTAAGTAGCCCTGTTGCTCAAGAAAATTCAAATCCTGCCTGATGGTCACGCCCGACACGCCGATGATGTCAGAAAGCTCCGTGACTTGAACGCGTTTACGGTCATTCACTAATTGCAGGATTTCATTTTGTCTTGGGTTCACAGGCTCACTCCTTATTGATGAGCTTGCAGTATACGCCCGAACACTTTCATATGAAAGCAGCCTGTGAACAGGGTCAATAAGCTAAGTCGCGTTAAACGGTAAGCTCAATACGGTTGCCATCTGGATCTAATACGCAGCTATCGTAATAACCATCGCCAGTGTATCTCGGCCCGTCAATCCTTTGATAACCATCTTCCACCAAGGTTTTGGTTATTTGGTCAACGGCCTGCTCTGATCCTAATGCGAAGGCAAAGTGTGCCAACCCTGTTACTTGCATCGCGTGAGAGTTTTCACAGGCGCTCACTCCTTCCATCGACATCAACTCCAATCGAGCACCACTTTCAAACGAAAGAAAATAAGACGAAAAGTGCTTCTTCGGATTGTGGTATTTATCGTTGGATACGGCGTTAAAATATTTCTCATAAAAGCCTTTCAGCTCTTCCAAACGCTCTGTCCAAATCGCGACATGTTCTATTTTCATATTGGCTCTCTTCGTAAGTATTTTTGATTCAATAATTGCTGGCATTGGCATCAAATCTAACGAGGACGACTTGAATGAAAAAGAGAGCAAATCACTGCAACCTTGTTCCTGTTTTATGGTAGGAGTTGTGTTTGCATGACGGTGTTGCCCATAATGGCGCAAAGTTTTACAGGATAAAATGATGGAAGAGATTTACTTCGCAGGCGGCTGCCTTTGGGGCGTACAAGAATTTATGCGCCACCTTCCGGGCGTAATCAGCACCGAAGCTGGACGAGCAAATGGCAAGACGGATAACACTCAATCTGAATACGATGGCTACGCAGAATGCGTTCGCACCGAGTTTGATCCAAGCCAAGTGTCGGTTGAAACCTTAATGGGCTATTTCTTTGAAATCATCGACCCATATAGCATCAACAAGCAAGGGGACGATGTTGGTGAAAAATACCGTACCGGCGTATACAGCCATGATACCAAGCACCTGGAAATCGCCAAATCGTTTATAGCAACAAGAGACGATGCCGATAAGATTGCGGTTGAAGTATTACCACTAAAAAACTACGTTCCAAGCGACGAAGAGCATCAAGATAGGCTCACTCGTTTCCCAAACGATTACTGCCACATCCCGTTAGATTTGCTGCATAAGTACAAAAATCCGTCTTAATGGATTAGTCAAATTCAGCGTAACAACCCTCCCTAACCTCCCCATGGCTTCAGATTCGGAGCTTACATTCGCCAATGTGTCTCAGGGGAGGAACTAGCTGAGTTCACTATCAGTTCTCCTAAGCCATCACTCCGCTCCGCGGACGAAGGAGCGTGGTGATAAATCTATTGCCAACGAGCAACCTGTACCATTGACCCCAACAAGCGCTCAAAACAAGAGTGCTGCTCGCTTTATGTCTTTTCTCAAAGAGATAGAAAATAGAGCGATTAAAAAGGTTATTGGAGGAGATTTAGCACAGTGCCTCTTTTTTATAGCAAAATTGAACCATATTTGATTCCCTTCTCGTTTATTTTCAAGCTTCATTATTAATTTCAAAATAAATGGAATATAAATCACATAATAAATTTTATAATATTCCGCGTTATTAATGACGGCTATCACACTTAAGCTTGGGTGATACAAAAGTATAGTTATTGTATTTTTTTTACTATTTCAGAAAACCGTAACATTAATTAAATTTGCCTCATTACTTCAGTACCAATGAGTCAAAAAATGATTACAGAACTAACAAACGTCAATTTAATTAAAGGCAATCTTCAAGCAAATAATAAAAAAGAAGTCTTTGAAGAGCTAGCGCAAATGCTATTCGAAAATAATCGAATCAGCAGCAAAGAGGCTTTTTTAACCGACATCGAAGCGCGTGAAGCATTAAGCGTAACTTCAATGGACGGTATCGCTTACCCACACGCAAAAAGCAAAGCGGTTACAGAGCCTGCAATCGCTGTTGGCGTAAAGCGCGAAGGCATCGAGTATGGCGACGAAGAGGGAGTCAAACCGACCGTATTCTTCATGATTGCCTCACCAGATAACGGTGCCGACCACCATATTTATGTTCTTCAAGAATTATTCGGTAAATTTAGCGAAGAGTTTATTGAAGATATTCATAACGCAAAAGACGAAAACCAAATACTAAATATTTTAATTAATTCATAAGGCGTGAAATTATGAGTACAATCACAGCTCAAGCTAGTAATAATAACGATTTCAAAAAAATCCTAAGTACCATGAAAGGTCACCTTTTATTCGGTACTTCTCACATGCTTCCATTTATCGTTGCGGGTGGTGTACTACTGGCGCTGGCGGTAATGGCATCAGGTAAAGGTGCGGTTCCAGCAGACGGTTTATTGGCTGATATTTCTAATATCGGTATTAAAGGTCTGGTGCTGTTCCCAATTATTCTTGGTGGCTTCATCGGTTACTCAATTGCAGACAAACCAGCACTAGCACCAGCGATGATCTCTTCTGGCATCATGGCTGACATGGGCGGCGGCTTCCTTGGTTGTATCGTAGCGGGCTTCATCGCTGGTGGTGTGGTATTCCAACTTAAGAAGATCCCTCTTTCTGCTAACATGACTGCGTTGGGCGCTTACTTCATCTACCCACTTGTTGGTACGCTTATCTCTGCAGGTATCGTTCTATGGGGTATCGGTGAGCCAATCAAGATCTTCATGGCTTCGATGAACGAATTCCTAGCTTCTATGGCTGGCGCTTCTAAAGTGGTTCTAGGTACGATTCTTGGTGGTATGACTGCATTCGATATGGGCGGTCCAATCAACAAAGTAGCAACGCTATTCGCTCAAACTCAAGTTGATACTCAACCATGGCTAATGGGTGGTGTTGGTATCGCAATCTGTACGCCTCCTCTAGGTATGGCACTAGCAACATTCCTATTCAAGAAGAAGTTCACTAAGCAAGAGCAAGAAGCAGGTAAAGCAGCAGCAATCATGGGCTCTATCGGTATCTCTGAAGGTGCTATCCCATTCGCAGCAAACGACCCTGTACGCGTTCTTCCTTCAATCGTTGCTGGTGGTATCGTTGGTTGTGTGTTCGGCTTCCTAACAGACGTACTACTACACGCACCATGGGGCGGTCTAATCACAGCACCTGTATCAAGCAACATCCCAATGTACGTTGTAGGTATCGCACTAGGCTCACTAACAACAGCAGTTATCGTTGGCTTCTGGAAACCAGTTGCTGAAGAAGAAGCAGAAGACGAAATCGTAGAAGCAGCACCGACGCAAGCTCAAGCGGCTCCAGCAGCAGGCGAAGGCGAGTACGACATCGTAGCAGTAACATGTTGCCCATCTGGCGTAGCACACACATTCATGGCAGCGAAAGCACTAGAGAAAGCAGGTGCAGCAGCGGGTCTAAAAATCAAAGTAGAAACTCAAGGTCAAAACGGTATCCAGAACCGCATCACTGACCTAGATGTAGCAAACGCGAAGCTGGTTATTCTAGCTCACGATATCCAAGTAAAAGACGCTCACCGCTTTGCAAAAGCAAACGTTGTTGAGTGTTCAACGAAAGAAGCGATGCGTAACGCAGCGACTCTTGTGAAAGCTTAAACCTTAAGCTCCTCCCCCTAAGAGCCCTTTCCCCCAAAGGGCTCTATTTCAAGTTTTTAAGTTTTAGTAATACCTCTGCTTTCAACAACTACATAAACCTACAACTTACAAGGCTTTAAAAATGAAATTCAAACCTTCCCTACTCGCTTGCGCAGTTCTCAGCGGTCTAGTCGGTCTGACTGGCTGTAACGACGACACAACCAACATTTATGAAGGCGGTGATACCAACCCTGCACTGCCGGATATTCCTGACGGCGGCAAGCCAGTATGTCCTCCAGTTGGCGATGGCGACTGTGATGACAAGCCAAACCCAGAAACACCTGAAATCGACATGGGCGTTCACATTCCGGTAGATTTCGCCGATATGGACGTAACACGCTACGTCAACCCATTTATCGGTACAGGTAACCTAGGCAACACCTACCCTGGTGCAACCACACCACACGGCATGGTGCAGCTTTCTCCAAACAACGGTTCTAACGGCTGGGAATACATTTCAGGCTACTACTACCACGACGCACGTACTTCCGGTTTCTCTCATACCCACCTTTCCGGAGCAGGTGCAGGCGACTTGAACGACATTCTCGTCATGCCAATCAACTCACGTTCGGATTACATGATTGACGAAGGTTCAGCAACGCTAAACCTAGAAGCGTCTCGCTTCCAACATCGTGACGAGCAAGCGACAGCAGGTTACTACAAAGTCGATCTATTGGATTACGACATCAAAGCCGAGTTGACGGCGTCGGATCGCGTTGGTGTGCACCGCTACACCTTCCCTCGTGATGAGAAGTCAGAAATCATCGTGAACACTGGCTTCAAAATTAACTGGGACTACACCTCAGATTCTTACTTGAAATGGGACAAAGACAATAACCGCCTTGAAGGTCACCGTTTCTCTGATGGTTGGGCACCAAGCCAAAAAGAATTCTTCGTGATGGAATTCGACCAACCAATCAAAAACGTTCGCTTTGCTTACTACGATAAAGAGCAAGGTCGTTACATGGACGTGCCAGAAGGCATTACGGAAATCGGTAACGAAACACGTGGCAAGTATCAATACGCACGCGCTTACGTTGAGTTCGACACATCCAAAGACGGCTTAACGGTTGAAGCGAAATTGGCGCTATCAAACGTTGAGATTGGCGAGAATGGCAAATCAGGTGCTTCTCTTAACATGACAGAAGTTGCTGGCATGAACTTCGACCAAGTACGCGAAGCGGCAACGAAGAAATGGGAAGACGAACTCGGCAAGATCCAAGTCTCTGGCGACGAAGATTACAAACAGACGTTCTACACCGCGATGTACCACTCGTACCTAGGTCAAACCATTCACTCTGACTTAGATGGTCGCTACCGCCAAGTTCACCAAGGTCGCAACGCTTACCCAGATGGCAACACACCTTGGGGCGATAAGATTGATACGCTGAAAGAGTCAATCCGCACTGCCGATGCTAACAAAGATGGCAAAGCAGACTTCACGCGCTACGACACTTTCTCGTTATGGGATACCTACCGCGCAGTTCAACCGCTGTCTTCGATTCTTGAGCCAGACCGCTTAGCAGACGTGGTGCTGTCTATGTTGTCTTACGCAGAAGAAGAATGGGTGGATGACAATGGCAACGTGCGCAAAGGTCGCCTGCCTGAGTGGACATTCAAAGGCAACGAAACAGGAATGATGATGGGCATGCACTCAACGCCTGTGATTCATGATGTGTTGTCGAAAGGCTCACTAGAAAAACGCATGATCGATCTTGGCTTTACAGAAGCAGAGCGCAAAGACGTTAAAGAACGTTTAGTTGAAGCGATGATCACAGACGCGCGCGCCGCAACAAGCCAAGGCGTAGCATGGATCAAAGAGTACGAAGAACAAGGTTACGTGCCAGCGCAATTGCACGACACTCCACCAGATTCTTACGGCGGTCACTCACCATTTAAAGACTCTTGGACAGCATCTTACTCGCTTGAATACTCAATGAACGACTGGGCAATCGCACAATCGATCAAAGAAGTGTTTGGTGAAGAAGATCCACGCTACACCGAGTTCGCTAACCGTTCTAAAAACTGGCAAGCGCAATTCGACTTCGGCGGTAAGCAATACCAAGGTTGGTTCAAAGCCCGTGACTACGATGGCGAGTTTATCGATGCAGGTTGGGTAGACCCAATCACCGGTCGCGCGGTTGGTAAAGACTGGCGTCCAGACATGTTCAACTGGTCATTCTCTGAATCGAACGGCTGGCAATACTCGTTCAGCGTTCAACACGACATTCATGGCTTGATTGACCTGATGACACGCTTCGACAAGACACAAAACCCTGAAGCAGAACGCGGTGACTTGTTCGCAGCTCGCTTGGATGAGTACTGGTCAACCTACCCAGACCGCAACGCAGGCGACAACCAATTCCCAGTGTTCAACACAGGTAACGTTGGTCAGCACGTGCAAGGTAACGAACCAGATATCCACGTGCCGTACTTGTACAACTACGTCGGTCAACCTTGGAAAGGTCAGGCAGCCATCGCCGCAGCAACCAACATTTGCTACAAGAACACCGCTGACGGCATTTGTGGTAACGACGACTTCGGAACGCTCTCTGCGTGGTTCGTGTTCCGTGCACTTGGCTTCTACCCAGTGAACGCTTCTTCTGGCATCTACGAAATCGGTACTCCGCTGTTTGAAAGCGCGTCTATCGATGTCGGCAACAACCAGAAGTTCACGGTTACCGCGAAGAACGTTAGCCGCGAAAACATCTTCATTCAATCGGCTCGCTACAACGGCAAAGACTTCAACCGCACTTACCTGACTCATGACGAAATCATGTACGGCGGTGAGTTGGAGTTCGTGATGGGCGACAAACCAAATCAACGTTGGGGCTCTCTAGAGCAAGATCTTCCACCAGCACAAGGTATCGGTGAGTTCTTGCATGAAGACGAGATGCCAGCAGGTTCTCGTTAATCCCAATAGTGACAACTCAGCCGGGGGAGCACATCTCCCGGCTATCCCTACAAGCAAATTTTATAAGCAGTCCTTTATAAACAGTCTCTTATAAACACTTTTTATATACGAATAACGACAAAATGGTATGCACATGTTTAAACGTAATCTTATCTCTTTGGCCATCCTGGTTGGTCTGACGGGTGGCTTGGCTGGCTGTAACAGCGACAACGATTCTTCCTCTTCACTGCCGGGCGATCCAATTGTTGATCTTGCGGTATTGAAATACGTCGATCCAATGATCGGCACAGCGGCTTCTGGTCATACATTCCCGGGCGCGACGGTACCGGCAGGTATGGTTCAATTGTCTCCAGATACTTTCATCGGCTCTAACACAGACCATGAATCAGGACTTAACCCTTGGCACTCGGCATCTGGCTACTGGGATTCATCCAACTACGAAACTGGCGAAGTGGTTAACACTGACGTTCCGCTGTACGGCTTCTCACATACTCACCTTTCAGGTACAGGCGCAACGGACTTAGGCGACATCTTGGTTCTGCCATACGCAGACATAGCGAACACACAACTGAACTCTTTCGACAAAGCCAATGAAGAAGCAAGCGCAGGCTACTACAAAACCAAGCTAAACCAAGGTCAAATCGAAGTAGAGTTGAGCGCAACCAAACGCGTTGGTTTGCACAAATACACTTTTGCTGAAGGCGCGGACCGTAACGTGAAGTTCGATTTAGGTCATACCCTAATGAACAACAACGGCAAGTCTTTGAAGAACAAAGTAGAAGTGGTGGACGAATACACCATTCGCGGTCGTAAAACCTCAACAGGCTGGTTCCAAGGGCAAGATCACCAAGGTCAGGACATCTTCTTCTACGCGAAATTCAACCAACCAATCGCCAAAGCACTGTTGGGCGAACAAGATCTAGAACCAACGCGCGAAATGCGTAATGGCGCGGTTTACTCAGGCGATGATCTGACCGCTTACCTAAACTTCGGCACAGGCGAAGAACCAATTGAAATCCGCGTGGGTATCTCTCCTGTTAACTGGCAAGGCGCACAGAAAAACTTAGAGGCGGAAGCACCAAGTTTCGACCTAGCAAAAGTAAAAGAAGACGCAGAATACGCGTGGGCTGAGAAGCTGGCGAAAATCAAAGTAGAAGGCGGCACAGACGCAGAGAAAACCAACTTCTACACTGGCATGTACCACATGATGATCGCCCCAATCGAGTTCTACGATGTGGACGGTCAATACGTCGATATGCTTGGCACGGTGCGCACACTGAAAGATGGCGACACACCAAACTACTCGATTTACTCAACGTGGGATACGTTCCGCGCGGTTCACCCAATGTGGACCATCATCGACCCAGACCAGGCAACGCTATACGTGAAAGACTTGATTCGTAAATCCAACGACGAGTTTGGTTTATTGCCGAAATGGGAAGGTCATGGTTCAGAAACCGGCACCATGATCGGCTACCCATCGGCAGCAATTCTAGGCGATGCGGTGACCAAAGGCTTGATTGATGCAGAGCAAGCTTACACCGCGTCAGTAAAATCAGCACGTTACACGCCGCATGAATACCCACAGATTCATGACGACATCCTAAGCTCAATTATGGCAGGTCAGTTGAACTACCACGAGAAAGAACAGTGTGTTCGTTACCCGAACTGGAACTCAGTGTCGTACTCGTTGGAATTCTCATTCTACGATTGGACGATCGCAGAAATGGCGAAAGCTGCTGGCGATATGGACGCGTATGAAGAGTTCAAAGCACGCTCTTACAACTCTTTGAAACACTGGGATGCAAAAGCAGGTAACGCAGACGGCACAGGCTTCTTTGTACCGACGGAACTGAAAGAAGGCGACCCATGTGCGCTGAAATACGCTTCAACTGACTTCGACCCTTACAAGTCTGACGCGTTCTACTACACCGAAGGTAACGCGTGGCAGTGGCAATGGGCGTTCATGCAAGACTTGGACAAGCTGACTGAAATCATGGGCGGCACTCAAGGTCTGAACGACAAGTTGAACAACCTATTTACCGCCGATCCAAATGGCGGCGAAGCACACCAAGACATGACAGGCTACATCGGTCAGTACATTCACGGTAATGAGCCTTCGCACCACGTCATCTACTTGTACAACCGTACTGAAGAATCTTACAAGGCGCAGGAATACCTAGACCAAGTTTACGACCAGTTCTATAAACCAACGCCAGACGGCATCATCGGCAACGAAGACGTAGGTCAAATGTCAGCATGGTACTTGATGTCGGCACTGGGCTTCTACCAAATCTCGCCAACCGATCCAACCTACAGCATCGGTCGCCCAATCTTCGACAAAGCGACGGTAGACATTGGTTCTGGCACCTTCACGGTAACGGCTGAGAACAACGGTCCAGACAACATGTACATCAAAGAAGTGACCATCAACGGTAAGCCTCTGGATGTGTACAACACCTTCCAGCACAGCGAATTCAAAGCAGGCGGCGAACTGCACTTCGTGATGACGGCTGACAAGTCTGAAGCAATGCAAGCCAACCTAGGCGAATAATGATTTTGAGGGGACCTCGTGTCCCCTTTTCTCGTGGAATAAAAACAATGAAACTAAAAAGACCCCTACTCTCTACTGCAGTGTTAACCGCCATGCTTGGTCTTGCTGGTTGTGGCAGCGACTCTGATCCAGAAACTCCAGTTATCTCTACCCCTACTTTGGAATTCGTTGATACCTTGATCGGCACTAAAGGTCTTGGCAACGTCAACCCATCGCCAGTGATGCCAGAAGGTATGATTCAACCGTCACCAGATAACTTCGATCCAAACGGTTGGAATGGTAAAGGCTCGCCTGTTGAATACGATCCTGTGCACCGCTTGCTTTCTGGCTTCTCAATGACCCACATCTCTGGCGCAGGTAAAGGCGACCTAAACGACTTCGCTTTCTTGCCATACACAGGCTTCAATACCGATGCCGTGACCATGGATAAAAGCTCGGAAGTGGCAGAAGTTGGTTACTACTCGGTTGACCTTGTAGAAACTGGCGTAAAAGCTGAACTGTCGGCAACCGATCGCGTGGCGTTCCAACGTTACACCTTCAAGCCGGGTGAAGATCGTAAAGTGCGTATCGACCTGCAACACGAACTGTTAGAACAATACGGCAACCACTCTCGCAGCATCTACTACAAACGCGTTAATGACACCACCGTCGTAGGCGCGCGCACCTCAAACGAATGGGGTCAATGGCAAACCGTCTTCTTCGCGGCAGAATTCTCTGATCCAATCATTGAAGAGAACCTGTACACCAAGCTGGCTTCTGAGAGCAAACTGACTCCAACTGACGCTACCGAAGTCGGCTTAGAAGATTACCGCGGTTACGCAGAGCACAAACCAATGCCGGGCGAACCAGAACCTGACCCAGAACGTTTGGCAAAACGCGCAAACGATGTCCTGACGCATTTGAACTTTGGCAAGAGCGATGAGCCATTGGTGGTCAAAGTAGCGATTTCTGGCACTGGCGTTGACGGCGCACTGAAAAACCTAGAAGCAGACACTAACGGCTGGGATTTCGATAACGTCGTACAACAAAACCGCGTGGCTTGGGAAAACATCCTTGGCGAGTTTGAACTAGAAGGTGGCAACAAAGCCGACAAAACCATGTTCTACACCTCGCTCTACCGTACGTTTGTTGCTCCATTCCTATACCAAGACGTGGATGGCAAATACCGTGGCATGGATGGCAAAGTGCACCAAGCAGAAGACGGTTTAGTGAACTACTCAGTATACTCAATGTGGGATACGTTCCGCGCCGCACACCCACTGAAAACCATCATCGATAAAGATCGCGCGATTGAACACGCACGCGATCTATTGAACAAATACCAAACGGGTGGCGTGCTGCCAAAATGGGAACTGCACTCGGATTACACTGGTGAAATGGTCGGTCATCCTGCGGTTTCGGTAATTGCTGATATCATGGTCAAACACCCAGAAGCCTTTACTGCCGCTGAGTTTGATTTGGCGTTAAAAGCTGCTGACGAAACAGTCAACTTCAACCTTGATAAAACAGAGAGCTGGGTGCCTTACCAAGATGCTTGGAACGGTGACAAACGCTTCACGGTCATGACGCGTCATAACGACTACCAAGAAGACGTCGGCTTTATTCCAGCCAATACCAAATGGGCGCCGGATTCTGGTGACAAACCGGGTTACGTAGAGGGCTTAAAAGTCGATAAATACGACGAGCTCGTGAACGAATCGGTGTCTTACGGTCTTGAGAATGCTTACTACGACTGGTGTATCGCTCAGATCGCTAAACTTGCAGGCAACGACCAACAGTACGACCGCTACATGGCGCGCTCAGAATCGTTCAAGAACTACTTCGATTACAACCCAGAGCAATACGGCAAACTGCAAGACACCAAAGGCAACGCATTGGGTGCGACGGGCTTTATGCGTCCGGCTTACATGAACAGCGGCAGCAAGGTTTGGGCAAACAACCTGAAAGCCGAATGTTTGGACGAGAACATGGCGCTGTCTATCCCAGACGGTATGGACTACAACGCGTGTAAAGACCGTAAAGCACTCAACGAAAGCGACGTTTTCTGGCCTTACCGTGCTGAGCACCGAGGCGAAGATTTTACTGAAGGCAACACATGGCAATGGACATGGTTTGCACCGCACAACTTGAACGGTCTGGCTAACGTGATGGGCGGCGAGCACATCGACCGTACTGACTTCTCTCTTCCTGAAAACGTAACCGAACAAGGCAAAGCGGCATTCTTAGCCAACTTGAATGCGCTGTTTAATGCGGACTCCAACGCCGATACGAGCCAATCACACGACATGTCTGGCTACATCGGTCAGTTCGTGATGGGTAACGAGCCTGATCACCACGTGCCTTACCTATACAACTGGACGGCAGAACCTTGGAAGACACAAGAAATCGTCGACCAAGCGATGAACGAGTTCTACCACCCAACGCATGAAGGTCTGATTGGTAACGAAGACGTCGGTCAGATGTCGGCATGGTATGTGATGTCTGCATTGGGCTTCTACCAAGTCACACCGGGCGAGGCAAGTTACACCATCGGTCGTCCTCTGTTCGACAAAGCCGTTATTCCAGTCGCGGACGGTAAATTCACCATCACCTCAGAAAATAACAGCCAAGAGAGCATCTACGTGAAGTCGGTGACCATCAACGGCAAACAATTGAGTGACAACTTCAGCTTCGCGCACAGCGATTTGAAAGACGGTGGTGAACTGCATTTCGTCATGACTTCAGACAAATCTGAAGCGATGAAAGCGCAGTAACCGATACCATCCAAATAACGAAAGGGGGCATCGAGCTCCCTAAAAAAACTTCACTTCAGTGGAACCATAAAAATGAAACTAAAAAGAACCCTTATCTCTACCGCTATACTTGCTGCCATGTTTGGTCTTGCTGGTTGTAACAGTGACGACGACAACAGCAAATCTGGTACTCCATCCCTCGACACCACGCTAACCCAATACGTCAACCCATTGATTGGTACGGGCGCAGACGGTCACACCTTCCCGGGGGCGGTTGTGCCTTACGGTTTGGTACAACTATCTCCTGATACCGAAATGGAAGGCTGGGGCTCTGCTGCAGGCTACTTCGACCACGGCAAGCTGACTGAAATCCCGGTGTATGGCTTCTCCCACACTCACCTTTCTGGCACAGGCATTACCGACCTTGGTGATATCTTAGTTCTGCCTTTCACCAAGAAAGAAAACGCCGTTTTCAATACCTTCGATAAAGACAACGAAACCGCAGAAGCGGGCTACTACGCGGTTGAACTGAACAAAGGCGAAATCAAAGCTGAGCTAACTACCACGCAACGTGTTGGCTTCCACCGCTACACCTTCAAAGAAGGCACCACGCCACACATCAAGTTCGATTTAGACCACACCCTCAACAAAGGTCACTTCAACAACCGCACCATGAAAGGTGATTTAGAGTTCATCGACGCTTACACCATTCGCGGTTTACGTAGCTCAAACGGTTGGGCGAACAACCAACACGTGTACTTCTACGCTACCTTTAACCAACCTATCGTCAAAGCCATTGCTCTAGTTGACGGTGCGGAAACGGAAATCGATGTAAACAACGACAACATCGACGCAGTGAAAACCATCGCTTACCTAGAATTCGCACCATCATCAACACCGCTAGAAATCCAAGTAGGCTTGTCACCAACAGGCACAGAAGGTGCAGAGAAAAACCTAGAAGCAGAAGCGAAAGACGTGTCATTTGATACTGCGCGCGCTCAAGCCAACGACGCATGGCACCAAGAGCTTAGCCGCATGATGGTATCTGGCGGCACAGAAGATCAAAAAGAGATCTTCTACACCGCGCTTTACCACGCTTCTATCGCGCCAATGATTTTCCAAGATGTCGACGGTCAATACCCTGCGATGCGTACTCGCATTCAAAAAGACGCGGGCGATACGCCAAACTACTCCGTGTACTCCATGTGGGATACTTTCCGCGCAGCGCATCCACTAAAAACCATTATCGACCCAGAACGTGCCGAAGAGTTTGCCAACGACCTGATTCGTAAATACGAAGACGGTGGCATCTTGCCGAAATGGGAACTACACAGCCACTACACGGGTACTATGATTGGCTTCCCTGCGGTTTCTATCATTGCTGACGCGATGGCAAAAGGCTTAGACATCGACCCACAACTTGCCAAAGAAGCGGCTGAGTTTACGGTGCGTTACCACGAGGCGTCTGAATTCCCAGATTGGACGGAAGACAACAACATCGGCGCAGCAAACGTTGTGCAAGTGAAGGTGTACGAAGAAAACGGCTTTGTTCATCACGGCTATTGGAACAGTGCGTCTTACACGCTTGAGTTTGCTTATGGCGACTGGGCAATGGCAGAAATCGCGCGCATGGCTGGCGATGTAAAACTGCAAGAAGAGTTTATGACTCGTGCTGACAACTGGCTTAACCATTGGGATGCAGAGACGGGCTTCTTACGTCCGAAAAACCACCCGCTAAGCTCATCACCAAACAAACCGCCTTTGGAGTTCAACCAACCAATTGATGAAGAGCGTTTGGATGAGTGTGAAATGGTTGAGTGGACAGAAGGCTCGGGCGTGATGAAAGAGAAATGCCCGCTGCTACCATTCGACCCTTATTATGTGGACGAGTTTGCCTACACCGAAGGGAACGCGTGGCAATGGAAGTTCCAACCAATGCACGATTTCAACCGTCTGAAACAAAAAATCTACCAAGCAGACTTGGCACAAGGCAAAGACACCACGCCAGAGAAAGCCTTCCGTGAAGACTTGGACGAGCTATTCAATGCGCGTTCTTCCAACACTGGTGAAGAACTGCCAGACCTAACGGGTTACATCGGTCAGTACATGCACGGTAACGAGCCATCGCACCACATTCCTTACCTATATGCGCTAACGGATGAGCCATGGAAAGCGCAAGAGTACCTAGACCGCATCATGTCAGAGATGTACACCAGCGAGCCAACTGGTTTGATTGGTAACGAAGACGTGGGTCAGATGAGCTCTTGGTACTTGATGTCGGCAATGGGCTTCTACCAAGTGACGCCTGCGGATCCGGTCTACACCATCGGTCGCCCTATGTTTGATGAAATCACCATTCCAGTGGAAGGCGGCGAGTTCACAGTCATCGCGGACAACAACAGCCCACACAACAAGTACGTGAAGTCCGTAACCATCAACGGCAAACCGCTGGATGCCAACTTCACCTTCAAGCACAGCGAAATCAAAGCGGGCGGCGAGCTTCACTTCGTCATGACGGGTGACAAGCAAGAAGCGCTTCAAGCTCAGTAACGTTTTATGTAATTCGTGTTTAAAGAATAAGCAGATAGATTAACTCAGTGGCAGGAAGTGATGCGCTTCCTGCCTAAGGAATCAAGATTATGAACTTTACGAAAACCGCTATCGCCACCGCAGTGATTGCAAGTGTTATTGGTTTGGCTGGCTGCAACGATGACGACGATAACACCTCACCAAGCGTCGATACTTCCAACCTAAAATACGTCGACCCATTCATTGGTACCGGCTTTAACGGACACACCTTCCCGGGTCCTGTTGTGCCAGAAGGCATGGTGCAACTGTCTCCAGATACCGAGCTGATCGGCTGGCACTCTTCATCAGGTTACCACTTCGATAAAAAGACCCTGTTTGGCTTCTCCCACACTCACCTATCTGGCACGGGTATGGGCGGCTTAGGTGACATTCTGTTCCTACCGTTTACCGAAGATAAAGCTAAATACATCGAAGACAGCGACGACTACCGCGAAGCGATTTCAGTCAAGATGGACAAAACCTCAGAAGTGGCAGAAGCGGGTTACTACTCGGTGAAAATTGCAGAGAACGGTATCAAAGCTGAGCTTACAGCGTCTGAACGTGTCGGCTTCCACCGCTACACCTACCCACAAGGTCAACCACAACGTCTGAAGATAGACCTCAACTCCATCCTTAACAGTGATTGGGGTTCGACCTCTCTGCGCAACAAACTGACGGTGAGCGAAGACGGTCATACTATCACGGGCGAGCGCGACGCAGCGCACTTCTCTGGTTGGGCGAAAAACCAAAAAATCTTCTTCTATGCGACTTTTGATAAGAAGATCAAAGACGTCTACATCCTTGCCAATGGCGAACCTGTTGACGGCCTAACGGCAGAGCGCGTTTCTGAATTGATTTACGATGACCAAGGTAATGCCATCAAGCGTGTCAAAGCGGACGTCACTGCCTACATCGAATTTGAAGATGAGGGCTCACAAGAGTTGAACGCGCAAGTGGCGTTGTCTGCGGTTGATCCACAAGGTGCAGAAAACAACCACGATGCCGAAGCGAATGTCTCTTTCGATACTGCGCGCAACAACGCACGCGAGAAATGGGCAAAAGCACTCAACTTCTCTATCGAAGGGGGCACAGAAGATCAGAAAGAGATCTTCTACACCGCGCTTTACCACACCAAAATTGCGCCGATTGTGCATCAAGACGTGGATGGTCGATTCCGTGGCATGGGCAAAGGCTCAATTCGTGAAGGCGAAGGGGAATACTCCATCGCTTACGGTCAAGCAACAGAAGAACAGCCAAACTTCTCGGTTTACTCTCTATGGGATACCCAACGTGCATTACACCCATTAAAAACCATCACAGAGCCAACTCGCGCGGTGCAATACGCGAAGAACCTAGTTCAGAAGTACACTGAAAGCGGCTTGCTGCCGAAGTGGGAGCACTTAGGTGACGAAACAGGCACCATGGTTGGCTACCCAGCGGTAGCAGTGATTGCGGATGCGATCACTAAGTTCCCAGAAGAGTTTACTCAGCAAGAGAAAGAGCTGGCACTGAAAGCCGCGATCGACTCTTCGACTTACGACAACTACCCGGCACTGCAAGCCGATTGGGATCAGGGCGTATTGGATCGCACTTTAACCAAGCACATCGACTACATTGAGAAAAACGGCTTCACGCCTGCTATCCAGCGTGTCGATGGTGAACCAGTATTTGAAGACTACACGGTTGAGTCTGTTTCTTACGGTCTAGAAAACGCGTTCTACGATTGGGCTATCGCACAAATTGCCAAAACAGCCGGTGATACTCAAGCGGAAGAGCAATACCTTGAACGCTCAAAAGGCTACAAAAAATACTTCGATTACAACCCAACGGAATACGCAGAACATGGCGTGACGGGCTTTATGCGCCCAGTGATGATTGATGAAACCTTCATGACGCCATTCGACCCATACGGCACAGAACACGAAACAGGCAACTACACCGAAGGTAACGCGTGGCAGTGGACTTGGTTTGTACCGCATGACATCGCGGGCTTAAAAACCATCATGGGTGGCGATGCTGAGTTCCAGAAAAACCTAGAAGCAACCTTCACCGCAGAAAGCCAAGGCACAGAAACACCGGATATGTCTGGTTTGATTGGTCAAGTTGCGTTTGGTAACGAGCCTTCGCACCACATTCCTTACCTATTCAACTGGACCGCAGAACCATGGAAGACGCAACAAGTCGTCGACCACATTCTGGATGACATGTATTTCGCTGCGCCAGAAGGCGTCATTGGTAACGAAGATGTAGGCGCAATGTCCGCTTGGTATGTGATGTCTGCATTAGGCTTCTACCAAGTGAACGCAGCAGAACCTATTTACACTGTGGGTCGTCCGCTATTCGACAAAGCAGTGATTCCGGTTAAAGGGGGCACGTTCACCATCACCACAGAAAACAACGCCGATGACAACATGTACATCAAGTCTGTCACCATCAATGGCAAAGCTTTGGATAACGGTTTCTTCTTCGACCATTCCGAGTTCAAGCCAGGTGGTGAGTTGCACTTCGTGATGACGGGCGATCAATCAGAAGCGATGAAAGCGCCTCAATAACCTTCACTTGAAATGTGTTCCTCAGGCCAAATCAGTCTGAGGAACATAAGCTCAAATCAATCCCTTCCACTAATGACAGTGTCATTTCTGCCGCCGAAACTTCTTTGCAACCCGACGAATTTTGTCCGCACCACAACGGCGTAAATTCATCTCGGTTTTGCTTCTCCATAAGCGCTCTTAACTGAGTCATTTCAATGGAAGCATATGGGAATTTCGGCGCAGACTCACAGATGTAGCCTAGCTCCGACATCGCGCGATTCACAATGCCTCGTGCTGGCCTGCCCGAGAAAACATTAGTCACCGCCGTATGCTGCGCGCGCTCACTGGCAATCGCATATCGATGTAAAGACGAGGTTTTTGCCTCATCACACAACAAATAGGCGCTGCCAACCTGCACAGCACTTGCTCCTAACTTCAGCGCAACTTCAACACCGCTTTTATCGGCAATTCCTCCTGCAGCAATAACAGGTAAATTCACGCGCTTAACGATTTGCGGTAACAACGCCAACAAGCCTAATTGAGTAGATAAATCATCCGATAAAAACATGCCTCGGTGTCCACCAGCCTCCAAGCCTTGAGCGATAATGCCGTCAACGCCTTTTGCTTCCAGCCACAGTGCTTCATCCACAGTGGTCGCTGTCGAAAGGGTCTTCCCTCCCCAGCCTCTAATTCGCGCTAACAAGTCATCGGCAGGCAAACCAAAGTGGAAACTGATCACTGGCGGTGCAAATGGTTCAATCGCGTCAGCAATATCATGACTGAAAGGCATCCTTGTCGGAGCGTTTGGCTGAGCCTGTACGGTTGCACCAACTTCAGCAAAATACGGTTGCAGCGTTTTTTGCCACTCTTCGTGCTTGTTAGCGTCGTATTTCGGCATTTCATGGCAAAAGAAGTTGAGGTTGAACGGTCGATTGGTCGCCTGTTGAATAAGTTGAAGTTCTTTAACGATGGCGTCTTTATTCAGCATTCCACAAGGTAACGAGCCAAGCCCGCCAACATTACTCACTGCAATGGCCATTTGGCTATCTTGCACGCCAGCCATTGGGGCTTGAATAATCGGTAACTCTGTCCCCAAAAGTGCATTAAATGCGTTGTTTTTCATCGTTCTTCCTTGAGTTCATCCAACTGAGTTTTTGTTGTTTTATGCGCGTTTTCACTGATACGCATCAATATGTCCACTATCTCATATCGACTAATTTTTACCCAACTACGTTGTTATTTCTGTGCACTCAACGCCCACTCAAAATGACATTCCGCGTCAATTAGCGATTACTGACATGAATTTATGTGATCCAATTCAATCGCCTGAGTTACGTGCTTTTTTAAAGTTGCTCTGTTTCGCGAAACCTTACTTCTTACTCAACTTTTACCGGATCAACTATGAAGACATTTTCTAAAAAGCCGTTGCTGTATGCGTTAGCGGCGTTCTCTATCGGTGTGTCATTTTCTTCCTTTGCGGAAATTCGCAACGTCACGTTGCTGCACACCAATGACATTGAAAGCGTTTATGAGCCCGTTGACGCATTTTGGAATCCAGACATTAGCCGCATTGGCGGTATTCCTTACCTTGCCACACTGATCAAACAAACCCGCGCGCAAGAGGAGACCAGTTTCTTGTTCGATGCGGGGGACATTTTCACTGGTTCACTCGCGAAAAAAACGCAAGGCAAGCTCTCTTTCGATTTGTACAGTGCGATGGGCTACGACGCGATAACACTCGGTAACCACGAATTTGAATACGGCTGGCAAACCTTGAAAGAGAACATGCCAAGAGCCGCCTACCTCGTGCTCAATGCCAACATCAAGTTTGAGCAAAACAATGCGCCTTTTGCTTCGCCATATACCATTGTTGAACGCGATGGCATTCGTGTCGGTGTGATTGGGGTAATGGGCGTTGATGCCTTCTACAACACTATGTGGAAAGGTAATCGCAAAGGTTTGACTATCGACGATCCAATCAAAACCACTCAGTTCTGGGTTGATAAGATCCGCGACGAAGTGGACATGGTTGTCGTGCTCACACACCAAAATAAAACGGCACCAATGCAAACCGACAAAGAAGCCGATCCCGAAGTGCAACGCGGCTTTGATGAAGATTACGACATGGCAGGCAAGCTAAAAGGGGTTGATGTAATTTTTGGCGGCCACTCTGACCATGGCTTATGGAAGCCTGTCGTGCACCCAAAAACGGGCACAGTTATCGGCCTCACTTTCGGCCAAGGTAAATACTTGGGTTACACTAAATTTGCCGTAGACACCGAAAAGCACGACGTAAAACTACTGGACGGAAAACTGATCCCAGTCGAGTCAGACAAGCTTGAGCGCGACAAGAAAACCAGCGATCTTATCGCCAATGCTCGCAAACAATACCCAGAGCTTGGTCTGCAGTTGGCGACCATTAATGACACGGCGTACCGACGTTATTACCGCGAATCCAACGTAGGCAATTTAGTAGCAGATATGATGCGCGAAGCCGCTAAAGCGGATGTGGGTATGATCAGCTCGGGCAGTATTCGCGTTGACCTTAACAAAGGCCCAGTAACGATGGAAAACGTAATGGATCTTTTCCCATTCACAGATAAACTTTCCGTCGTAAAACTCAACGGCGCACAGCTGAAAGAACTGCTGGAGTACAGCTACACCTTACCTTACGGTCTGGCACAATTCTCCGGTATTGAAGCGCGCTACGACAACGCAAAACCGCAAGGTAAACGCCTGCTCAGCCTGAACGTAAATGGCAAACCAGTGAACGACTCGCAATCATACAAAGTGGCCACTTACTCTTACGCAGCGAGCGGGGGCGACGGTTATCATGTATTTGAAAAAGGCACGTTAGAGTCGCAAGGCGATTCAGTCACCCAAGTATTGATTGACCAATTTAAAGCCAAGAAAGACGTTATCGTTCCGGCGCTGGGTCGCCAAGTGGATGTCAGCGTCAAAGAGTGAGTCTCTGACAAATAACCTCAAAGGATAAGCACCATGACTTTTCGTCGAGAATACAATGGCTGTAAATCATTTGGCTGCCCTAATTGCGGCGTACCTGATCTCAGTTTGTATTCGCGCTCAAATCGGCTTGGCTACGATGCGTGGCATTGCCCTGAGTGTGGTGCTTATCCTCCGGTTTTGATTAACGAGCCGATACTCGCATTGGCTCATCAACTACAACAGCAAACCTTTGAGTTGAAGCTATTGCCTCATTGCGAATGCCGATTACCTGCTTGGCAACGTTACGGGAGAACCGCCGTCGGTAGCCCAAGAGTAAAGTGTCGCTGCTGTCAAAAAACCGCAACGCTGCTGAACCCGAACAAAGAATCCCACACACTCCAACCACTGCTTGATGCTCTATTGGCCGAGGTTTCACCCAAAGATTTACAGTATAAATTGGGCTTGAATCATCGCCGTTTTTCACAATATCTTGAACGTTTGGCAAGTATGCTGGACACTTTTAGTCGCTTATACGAACGTCACTTATCGTTCTCGAATATCCAAACTCGTTCCTTTGTTCAAGTGGCGCGCTCTGGTTTTCGCCACCATGGTCGAGAACAACGTGCAGCGCATATTTGGACACTATGCAGCGCCGATGCCCAAACGGGTTACGTGCTTTTGCTCAGTGACAACGCTTGGTTTCCTCAGACAGAGATGTCAGAGCACGTCATTCCTCAACCGCTTTGGGAGCAAAGTCGTTACCAATTAACGCAGCAAGAAGAAATGCCAAACGAATCAGATGTATTTCTCCAAGCACAGCGCACTTACGACAAAATTCTTAGCCGCAGCCAATTTGACCAACTCGCTTACTGCGATGGTTCGCACGCGAAATCAAAAGAAGTGCTACTCACTCGTCCAGTTTTTGCTGCGCACGCGCACATGCAAAACTTGGCGAAATACTTTGCTAACAAAGTGCCGAAACGCTTTGTCCTCGAACATGAAAGCTTTTTACGAGGGGCAGCGATCACCGCTTTTAACTCCGCCATTAAGCGGGGCACGACGCAACTCTATTATTGCCATATTGGACAAAGAGAGGAAAACCTGAGCTTAAATCATGCAAAGCAAAAGATGAGTTGGTGGGATGAAACATGGAGTCGTGGGAACATCCAAAATCAATATGGGAGTTGGCAAGTGGGGATGGGGTGGCTGACTCAAAAAAGCGCAAGACCATCGGAATCAATAGACGAATTAATCCCGACACACCCGAATTGGAGCAGCGAGTTTTGGAACCGTTATACCCAATGGTTACCACCAAGCTACGCTGCCCACTTGAGTTTGCAGCGCATTAAACAGTGGCAAGCGATTTATCGATTTCTCTATAACTACTCAGCCATGCAATCACCACCAAAAGTTGGGGTGGATGAGCTCGACCTGTCTCGCGTCGATAGCATAGCCGAATCAATCAACCGCTCGGTAAACGCTCCTGTACACCGTTGAACGCTCGAACAAGAAGGCTTCATCAAAACCGATATTGTTTGAAATGCTGGATCTAAGATTCGACTTTTAGCCATTAGCCAAGTGATTTAATGGGAATGATTTGCTGAAACTTAGCATGAAGATCTGTAAGCGCGGCTTCAACATCCGGTTCTGCTCGGCTTAAATGTGCGATTAGCGTCATGAAGTAGCAGTCAAAAATCAACGGCATTTTGTCTTCAAGAACAGAACTTACGCTCGCAGATTGAAACAAAGCTTGGTTAAACGACTGGTAATAATCCAAATCCCAAATCACCTCTTTCAACAAGGCTCGGCTCAACTCGACGTTCGCAAAATAGTAGCGATAGTATTTCTCCGTCAGCGCCAAACCAATGTCGATAGCTGTCTTACCTTCCACACTGACTAGCGTCTCTTGGCTGATCTGTTGCAGTTGCGTCAGCATCCCTTCGCGCAAAATCGACAGTTTGGTCGGGAAGTGGCTGAATACCGTACCATCGGCGACTCCTGCTTCTCTCGCAATCTGCCTTGTGGTCGTCATGTCATAGCCATTCTGAGCAAAAGATGCCCACGCGGCTTTTAGGATTTTGTCTCTGGTTTGTTGTCGCTTCGTCATTGATGTATCTGCTTAATGAGCCTGAAAGGATCATACCTTGAGCGGCTGACATTGACAAATTGAGCGCGCTCAATTATAAAAAATGAGCACGCTCAATTTCATATAAAAACAAAAGGAATCGCTCATGTACGTATTAAACAAACTAGGCCAAGGATTGATTTTCTTGCCGACCATATTCTGCTTTTCTTATATTTTAAGACCAATATTGATGGTGATTCTCATACCAGGTGGACTCGCACTTTTGGCGTTAATCGGTGGGGCAGAAGTCAGAGCAGAACTCAAAGCCATGCTGCTTGAGGAGCTTTTTGGGGTCAGTCCATCACACACCACCTCTAAAAAGGCGTGAGTGCGCGAGAAACGTTGGCAAGGTTAAGCAAAAACAAAACGCGCAGGTATCGAGATCTCAATACCTGCGCGATATAGATGTGGTGAAAAGAGGACTGGCGTTAATCAGTATTCATGTTCTGACCGATTCGCCATAAAACGCCACTAGGGTCAAACAAACAACATTCGCGCATACCCCAAGGTTGCTCGACCAGCTCAGTTAAACGCGAACCAAATTCCTCATGGCCTACTTTGGATAAGTGCTGATGCCAGCTTTCTGCGTCTTCTACGAGCAAATGCATCATGAAGTTGTTGCCGTGTTCTGGCTCATAAAAATTCTGTAAAAGAAACGCGCAACTGCCTTGAGAGAAGTACGCCACATCACCGAAGTCTGACGCCATATCAAAGCCTATCGCCTCATAAAAACGTTTTGAGAGCGCGTAATCTTTCGCTGGAACAAATGATTTGATTTCAACAATATTGAGGTTTTCCATTTCCAATTTCCTAAGCCCTTTTCCATCAAACTGACTGACGTAATCACGCTCTACGCCTTCTATTCGCCTTGCGTATTTTGCTGCGATGGTAGTGGTACACACTCTACCATTTGCGTTTGTAACCACGTGATGAATTTATGTTCGAGTTCTGTACGCTTTTTATCTTGGCTCAATAAAACATAATTGCAACCTGATAGCACAAAACCAAATGGCGCGACCAAATTACCGCGCTTAATATCGTCCATAACAAAAGGATACGATCCCATCGCCGCGCCTAAGCCATCCACCGCGGCTTGTATGCAAAAATAAAAATGCGCAAATGATTGCTGAGTGTTGCCGTTGAAGGTTTCACAACGTGTTGATTGCTGCCAATCCGCCCAAGCATGCGGTCTAGTTTGGCTATTCAACAATCGAACTGCATCCAAATCGTCTTGAATGGATTGCCAATACTCAGGAGAAAATACTGGCCCCACCCACTCTTCCACAAGAATAGTTTTGTTGTAATCGTGCTGCTGAGCAAAATCGTCTCGACGAATCGCCATCGAAAGCCCTGTCGATCCTAATGTTACCGGGCCTCCAGCCGTCGACAAACGAACATCAGCACGGTGTTCATCATTAAACGCAGCAAGCCTTGGCATCAACCAACGCATGGTTAATGTCGGTTCACAAGACACTTCAAGATGCTGATGCTTTTCTTGAATGAGTGTATTCACGCCTGTTTCTAGCGTTTGGAATGCCGTTTTTGTGTATGTCTTGAGTAATTCACCTTCTGCCGTCAACACGGCTTTCCTGCCCTCTTTCAAAAACAAAGGTTGCGACAGATATTGCTCAAGTTGCTTGATCTGCTTACTCACGGCTCCGTGGGTGATGTTCAGTTTGTCAGCCGCTTCAGTGTAGCTTGAAGAGCTCGCCGCAACGTGGAAGACATAGAAAGATTTTAGGTGACGCATCTGTGAGTTTTTCTCACCAATATGGGAATATTTTTCGATTATAGTCAGTAACAAAGACGCCTACAATTCCGCTACATCACAGACTTCATCATTCAAACAGGAAACCGATATGGAATTTGTAACTCTTGCGCTATTGGGGGTACTTATTGTTATTAGCCCTGGTGCAGACTTTGTTTTGGTATTAAGAAATAGCTTAAATCAAGGACGAGAAGCTGGCGTGTACAGTGCGATTGGTATCAGTATGGCGATAAGCATCCACATCGCTTACTCCATGCTGGGGATCAGTTACTTAATTTCACAAAATGAATGGTTATTTAATCTCGTGCGCTATCTTGGGGCTGCTTATCTTGTCTACCTTGGGATTAAAGGAATATTCTTCTCGCAGCCTGCGCCAAACTCAGAAACCATTCAACAGAGCGAGTATTCAATGTGGCGATTTTTCCTGCAGGGATTTCTGTGTAATATACTCAATCCTAAGACGATGCTGTTTTTTCTGAGTATTTTTAGCCAAGTGATTTCTCCCGATTCTAGTCAGCAACATATCGCCTTGTTTTACGGGATTTATATGATTGCGCTGCACGGTATTTGGTTTTCTATCGTTGCAGTTTTATTCACGTCCCCCCAATTACAAGCCTTCTTGTTGAAGATTAAGCATCGACTCAATCAAGCATGTGGGGCGGGTTTGGTCATTTTCGGCGCGATGCTGGGCTTAAAGGCTTAATACGTTTGCGGTCAGAGTTTGAACACAAAAAATGCGGCTACTGGAGCCGCATTACAATCCACAAACCTTAGGTCTGATAAGTGAAACGTTTATTGAGTGATAACGGTGAGCTTATCCCAATCAATCGTGAAGCGAATTTGCGCCTCAGTGTAGTGGCTCGTTGTGCCTTGATCGTACCAGTTACACGCATTGCGAGAGAAACCTTCGTCAACTTCTTTCATGCCCGCTCGTGCAATCATCTCCGTTTTGGGCTCTTCTCCGCGCTCAAATTCTGGTGTGAACACGTACTGGAATTTCGGTTTGAAGCCGTAGATCAGACGCGGCAAGTTCTCTTCTGGTAATAGGTTTTCGTTTGAACAACCTGTGTAGTGGTAAACACCCGCCCATTTACCGTAGTACTGGTAGTCGTTGGTGTAAATCTGGCTAAGAGAGGTGGTCCACTTAACGCCCATACCGCGTTCCATGGAAGCCTTTGGTTTGGCTGCGGTGACGTAATCCTTACTCGAGTAACGAGACGTATAAGCCACACCGAGATCGGTCGTCAACGAGCCAGAAAAACTTGGTGCCGAGCCCGGTGTTGCAGTCGCGGTTAAGCCGATAGACGGTGCAACCGTGGTTGTCGATACCGAAACATCATTGGCTTCGTTTTGCGGTGAGTAATCCTCACTAAATACAGGCGTGCCACCAGCTTGATAGATGCTGTAATCGAACGCAACTGGGTAGTTTTGAGTAAAACGGTCAACAATCGCTGCATCAAAAGTGTGTTTTACACCCGGCTTACCTGGTACATAACCATTCCCTAGAGTGATCACGCGAGCCGCTTTTTTGTCGTTCTTTGAGTTATGGAATAACTCAACCAGTAACTTCATCTGCACGCGGCTACCACGAAACTCGTACGGGAAAAGCTCAGGCTCGCTTTGCATCACGACTTCATAACTTTTCTTCACGTAACCTTCTAGCGCGATGTTATCAATCAAGACACTTTCTACAACCTTGTTATCAGAAGCAGCAGCAGTAGCGGAAATCCCTAACATTAGGGGAAGCAGTATTTTCTTATTCATTATTTTATTACCTTACTTGGGAACAGTCCCAAACCAAGCTAACATATTGAATACACTGCATCAACGTGACGAAAACGATTCACATTATCAATAGTTTGACCTACACCCAGAAATGAAAAAAAACAGCCAACTTACGTTGGCTGTTTCGATGCAGTTAATGAATGACCCGAGCGTCCCCTTTAAGTAACTGAGACAGATCGATAGTGAATATCGTCACTGTCGGACGTTTAGGCAGAGCATTTTCGATCGAAAACTCTGGCCCAGCTGGAACGAGGGGGAAGTGAATAGCAGTCGGCCACGTTGACGAAGCTTCATTACCGCCCGGCTCAGATATTGAGAAAGAAAACGCAGGCAAACGGGTCATAACACTTACCTCAAATGACTGATTCGCGGGCTCAAGCGAGCCCGCTTAGGTTTTGCAATGTTATTGTTGTTTTAACGCTTACTTAATCACTAACGATTGATAACGTTAGATATCAAGTTCTTTGTCTTCAACGTGGTTGGTGATCATCGCTTCAGTGGTGATCATCAAGCCAGCAACAGACGCTGCGAATTGAAGCGCTGAGCGTGTTACTTTCGCAGGGTCCAAGATACCCATTTCGATCATGTTGCCGTATTCACCTTTCGCAGCGTTGTAACCGTAATCGGCATCACCCGCTTTGACAGCATTCGCCACAACTGAAGCTTCGTCACCTGCGTTGGTTGCGATTTGACGAAGAGGCTCTTCCATAGCACGTAGCGCAACTCGGATACCCACGTTTTGGTCATCGTTGTCGCCTTTTAAATCCGCCAATTCTTTCGCGATCTTAGTTAGAGCAACACCACCACCAGCAACAATACCTTCTTCAACCGCTGCGCGAGTAGCGTGTAGCGCATCATCCACGCGGTCTTTCTTCTCTTTCATCTCAACTTCGGTTGCAGCGCCGATCTTGATCACCGCTACGCCGCCAGAAAGCTTCGCAACACGTTGTTGAAGCTTGTCTTTATCGTATTGAGAGGTGGTTGTTTCGATTTGTTTTTCAATCGAAGCCACACGATCAGCAATCGCGCTTGCTTCTGCTGCGCCACCCACGATGGTTGTTGTGTCTTTGGTGATGGTCACTTTCTTCGCGCTACCTAGTTGCTCTAGCGTTGCTTTTTCAAGCTCTAGGCCGATTTCTTCAGAGATGACCGTACCTGCGGTTAGTACCGCAATGTCTTCCATCATCGCTTTACGGTTGTCACCAAAACCAGGTGCTTTCACCGCCGTCGCACGCACGATGCCACGCATGTTGTTCACAACCAATGTCGCTAGCGCTTCACCTTCGATGTCTTCAGCAATGATCAATAGCGAGCGAGAAGATTTCGCCACTTCTTCTAGCACTGGCAATAGCTCGCGGATGCTGCTGACTTTTTTGTCCACCAATAGGATGTAAGGGTTGTCTAGCTCTACGCTGCCATTTTCTTGGTTAGTGATGAAGTATGGCGACAAGTAACCGCGGTCGAATTGCATACCTTCAACCACAGACAATTCGTTGTCTAGACCTTGGCCTTCTTCCACCGTAATCACGCCATTGCGACCCACTTTTTCCATCGCTTCTGCAATGATTTCACCAATCGCGCGATCGCTGTTTGCAGAAATGCTACCCACTTGGGTGATGGATTCTTTGTCGCTGCATGGCTTAGACATTTCACGTAGTTTCTCAACCGCCGCTTCAGTGGCTTTGTCGATACCACGTTTTAGGTCCATTGGGTTCATGCCAGAGGCTACCGCTTTAAGACCTTCATTGATGAAAGATTGCGCCAGTACGGTAGCCGTCGTTGTACCGTCACCCGCTTCATCATTCGCTTTGGACGCCACTTGTTTCACCATTTGTGCGCCCATGTTTTCGAACTTGTCTTTCAGTTCGATTTCTTTCGCTACAGACACACCATCTTTAGTGATCGTTGGCGCGCCGTAAGATTTATCAAGCACAACGTTGCGGCCTTTAGGGCCTAGTGTCACTTTTACTGCATCCGCCAGTAAGTTCACACCTTTCAGCATTTTTTGACGTGCGTCATTAGCAAATAATACGTCTTTTGCAGCCATAATTATCTCCTCAAAAAACTACTACAAAAATAATTACTCAACGATTGCTAACACATCAGATTCGGACAGAATCAAGTATTCTGCGCCGTCAATTTTCTCGGTTTTCACGCCGTAACCGTCATTGAAAATGATTTGGTCGCCCACTTTGACTTCCATCGCTGCGCGTTCACCATTTTCAAGGCGTTTACCTAAACCAACAGCAATGACTTTCCCGCGGTTTGATTTTTTCACCGACTGAGAAGTTAAAACGATTCCCCCTTCAGATTTATTTTCCACCTCTTGTCTTTCAACAATTAGCTTGTCATTTAAAGGACGAATTTTCATTTGAAGTGCCTCCTACTTAGAACCAAAAATAAAAGACATAGTTTGAACATAAAGATGGATTAACGAGTCGTCTGCTCGTTTTCGATGAAAATAATAAGGTCGAAAAATTGGAGTTCAAGGGGGAAATTCAATAAAAATTTTTTATCGAACTAAATAAAGTTCTCTATCAAAAATTCTCATTCACCATCCGTCATAATGAGTCTATGATGGAGGCTATTTTACGCAGTAGCACACATAGTTTGATAAGGATGACGAAAGAATGAAAAAGGCAATTTCTCTGTTTCTTGCAACGCTGAGCTTAGGGTTGCTCGCTCCTAACGTAGCGGCTTCTGAACGCGCGGAACAAGGATGGCTACTGATAGAACAAGGCGCAATGATCGTCGATGTGCGCACTCCGCAAGAGTTCTCTGAGGGGCATTTAGACAATGCGGTGAATTTCCCTCTATCTGAGCTTGATAAACATTTTAAAGACGTCAAAAAAGATCAATTGATTGTGCTGTATTGTCGCAGTGGTAACCGCTCGGGCCAAGCCTATCAATATTTGCAATCGCAAGGGTTCACAAATCTGCACAATGCAGGCGGCCTGGAAGAGTTGCAAAACGCCCAATAATCCCTCGTTTTGTTACTACATGACCCGTTTTTTCATCTAGAAAAACAGAGCGCGTTGCTGATTAGCGACAACGCGCTCTACGACTCCCCCTAGTTTTATGTACGTTGCTCAACTCCTTTTAAGCACACGCTCCCCATTATTCGCAAAGTCCGGCTCTAAAAATCAATGTGGTAGTTGTTATTGGAATTGTATAGCGCAATCGACCAATTTTGCTCAGACTCTTGCGCACTCATCGGCACCCATTGCGCATAAAGATGTGTCCAGTTGCCATTCACTTCGAGCTCTACGTCACCCGCCATGTTTGGATACAACGTCGTGATACGAGATGTCGGGTCGGCAATCACATCGCCATTTACGGTGGTATACGCCGCTTTCGAATACAAGTGCAACGCCCCCTCGGTCGAACCGGTATAATTCACAGACAAGGTAATTTTTTCACCAATATCGAATGAGAAGTCTCGTTCCGCCACGATGTCAGCCGTATTGTCGAGAACCTGAACCGATGGCGTCGGTGTTGGTGCCGGAGGCGTAGTTGAGCCACCACCTCCACCGCCGCCTCCACAAGCTACGGTTAATGCCGAAATCAACGTCGTCATAAGCAGTGTTGTAGAATGTTTCATGTCAGGCTCCTTACTGCTGAGTTGCAGGAATTACTTTGTTAGCGGTTGAGGCTTGGTACCACGTTGTTTCTGACTCGCCACTGCTGGTTACCCAAGTTGGGAAATCGGGATACGCTTTACTGATGTCGACGTTTTCAATCGGATGATCCCACTCGTCACGAATGTTGATCGCCCACGGCATGTTGTTGTTCGTCAAGAATGACTCAGCACCGCCGGAGTTATCATCATGCAGGTTGAAAAAAGAGTTATTCATCTCACTGGTTCCCGCAAAGGACTTGAAGTGCGTTTGCCAACTCATACCCGGAGGTGTGGCAGTAAAATCACCGTGATACGAGTCTTTCGAAGCAAAGATGAATGAGTCGTAAGGCGGATAGCCAACTTGCTCACGTGAAACAGGCGTCGATAGCTCAACGGTGAGCTGATAATTCAGAACATCTGACGTTTGCTGACTCACACACGCGGTTTGAGTGCGATAAAAAGTACAATTGCTGTCTAACTCACCCAATGCTTCTAAGTCTTTGCGCAAGTTTTCTGAGATCACAAGCACCGCCTCACCGCCAGATTGCACCACTTGATGAGTGACGGGTTCGCCATTTCGAGTCAACACGGTCGACGCAATATTGGCAGGGTTAACATTTGGTAGATGAACCGCAAAACCGTTGGAGAACCCAGCTCCCATCGCCTGTAAGGTGTAATCGAATGTAATGTTTTTGATTTCACGCTGACCATTTAGCAGTTCGGTAACGCGATAACGCCACACCACATCGTTGAAATCGTAGTCGCCCATTAGCGGCCAGCGATCTTCAAACGCCATCGTCGCGTACGTGTCTGAGCTTGGATAAACCGAAGTCACCGTCACTTCTGGGTTGTTTTCTTGCACCAATGGCTCGTATTTCGAGTCCGTCGAACCATCAGTGTTGACGCCATCAATGGCGGTGAATGGGCTCACTTCGACAGTAAACAGCAAGTCATTGAAATCATTGTCGCCATCAGGGCGATAAATATCTTCAAAACCTAGCACTAAGAACTCGTTTTGCGTATCGATAAAAGCCACGTTATGACGACGATTTTCTGAAGTCGACTCTGGGTTTAGATTGGAATAGCTGTAAAATGGCGTGCCCCAACTGCCAAGGCTGGCAATGTTATTGTATGAGCCAGACCAGCCCCAACCATTCGGAATAATGAAGAACGCGAGCGTTTGACCAGCAGTGAGCTGCACATTCAGGTCGATAGTGTCACCTTCTTCCATCTCGCCATCTGGCGCTTTCGATGTATTAGGGAAAATGATCACATGCGCTGCGATTTCATCTTTATTGGTCGGCGGGTTATTGGTATCAAAAACAAAATAACCGAGCGTATTTCGATACCCAGCCCCTTCATTCAAAAAAGTGACTTTTGCGGTTGCGAACTCCGCGCCATTCAACTCTTCATCGATATCAATGCTGGAATAACGTTCTGGCGCAATAAAGGCGCTGTTGACGAGTGTGCCCTCTGGCAACATGGAGTAAACGTTACTAAGCACATCTTGCGGCAAGGTTTCTGCGACCGAATAGGTATTAACGGGTTTACCTTTAGCTGAATAATTTGAACTGTCACTACCAGATTCAAAGGTAAAGTCGCTGGTCATAAGCGCACTGGCTGAAAATGATAAGCAGCAGCCAGAAAGCGCGATTAGTTTCCCTGTTCTCATAATGTTCCCCTTCTTTAACCGGACGTTGGTCATATGCAAGAAGGAGCAATTATGGTGCCTAATTTAAATTATTTATCTAACAAAGAGTTATGATGACAAGGGTGTTTTTTGTCATTTTGAGAATGAACATGACAAGCGAAGTAGAAGTCTGGATAGTTCAGAAAATGTGCTCGTGTGCAGTGGAATTTTAATCCGCGAGGCGTTGATATTCGCCCCGCGATAACAACGGATTTTCTCTAAAGTTTTGGCCCTGCCTCAAACTGGGTCAGGTTGTCGGTTATTTCTAACCACGGCGCTTTTGACGCCACGAAAATATGAAAGCTTGGTTTGTGAGATGGGGCATCATCCAATACACCTAAGCGAATATTGACGATTCCGTTATTCTTTTTCGAATACAAACTTGAGCCGCAATGGCGACAAAAACATAGCTCGGTATTTTCACTTTTCTGATAAGTTTGAATATCCTCTTTCCCTTGAATAATGAGCAACTTATCTAGAGCAATGCCGCCCGCCGATGAATAGTCAGAGCCAGTAAATTTTCGACATTCAGAGCAATGGCAGTTGCCCATGTATTTGAATTCATCCGCCACTTCGAGTTTTACCTTGCCACACAGACATGAGCCTTTGAGTACTTCCATTTGAGTCCCTTTTTTATTATGAACCTACGTGAGGTTGGTGATGGTCTCGTCACCATGCCACCACAAGACGACAAATTAAAGACGGGTAACGCAGGTTTTCAAAAATGAAACGAAAATGTAAAACGGGCTTTTCGGATACAAAAACACCAAGCAAGATGCTTGGTGTTTTCTTAATATTTTGTTTAACCACGCCATCGCTCTTCATAAGAGACATCGTGTTAAGCAAGTTCAGTGCTTAGAAAATGCAATGCTTAGTAAAGCTGGTTGCTTCGTTTGCTGTCCAGTCACCTTTTGGCTTGTCTTTCAAGCTCTCACACCATTGCTCGCTGCCAACACCATCTTGAAGAACACAGTGCTTTGCAAAATCGACGGCATTGTCTGCTGTCCATTCTGTTTTTGGCTTATCGCGCATGTCGTTACACCAGCCTTCGGTGCCCACTTCATCGCTACAAGCAGTTAAAGCAGACACAGCTAACATCAGCATGACTAGTTTTTTCATAAATTCAGGTTCCAGTTGCAAACAATTAAATACCCATCACTTCGACAAGCGTTGTTCATCAAAGTGACTTTTGTATCAACTATAACGAAATTATCAGTCTACGTGTTAAGACACCGAAAATTTATTGAGCGACGCTGTGATAATCACACCATATCTGGTCTTACAGACGACGTGCTTTAGTTAACGCGTTCACCTTCGCCGATCCAGTGCCAAAGCAGGCCAAACGCAGCTCTAACGCCATTTGTTCAAAATGATCGACCACCAACTGCGTGCTGATGGTCGCAGCTTTTAATACTGCACCAGCTTGACCTACGAGGTTCGCGCCTAAATGAATCGCTTTCGCCGCCTCAAGTCCATTGTGGATACCACCAGAGGCGATCAAAGGCAATTTAGGATGCTGCGCACGTATTTGAGCCAAGCACGTAGCCGTCGGGATACCCCAATCACGGAAAAGCTCTGCTGCGCGCTGCATGTGAGGGTTGTCTTGGCAATACCCTTCAACAGCACTCCAACTTGTGCCACCAGCGCCCGCGACGTCAATTGCATCCACGCCCGCATCAACCAGTCGCTGCGCCACGTCACCGCTAATACCAAAGCCCACTTCTTTGATGATGATAGGAACGTTAACGCGTGGCTTTAGTTGCTCAATAGCGTGCAATACACCAATCCAATTGTGATCGCCGTTTTTCTGAAACGCTTCTTGCATCGGATTAACGTGCACAAACAAGGCATCTGCTTGAATCGCCTCAACCGCACGTTGCGCGTTATCCAATTTGCCTTTGTCACGCAGTTGAGCAGCTCCTAAGTTTGAGTACAGCGGCACACCTTTCGCGAGTTCACGGATGGTTTTACCCAAGCCAGAGTGCTGGCTTTCTTCTAAGCTGATCCGCTGAGAGCCCACACCCATCGCGATACCTAACTCGCTTGCGGCTTCAGCTAAGCGGCAGTTGATCGTTTCGGCGTCTCTCGCTCCCCCCGTCATGGAGCTGATCAAAAACGGCAGCGCCAATCGATGGCCAAGAAACTCAGTCGATAAATCGATAGTGTTGAAGTCACATTCTGGCAGCGCACAATGTTCAAACTCGACAGACTCAAAACCCGCCGTTTTCTTTTTCATGCTCATGTCATGATGTAAAACAGCGTCTAAATGTAAGTCTTTTCGGTTAGTTTGTGGAGCCATAATGTCACCCTAAAGTAAAACAGTCGCGCAGTATTGCCATCCTTATCAGTAACGTCAATGCGAATTTTCTGAAATAGGCGCATTGCATTTCCGAAACCAGCAATGAATCGTTATTTACTCTGAAATTATAGGAAGAGAAACCCACCCTCTCGTTTAAAACGATAACGGCGAGTTACTCCCTAAGCTTGGATAACAAACGGATAGGATGCCAACTTAAAGGCGGTGAAATAGATGTTTTGCGTTCTATTGTGCGCTTTCAGGCAGAATTAGCGACACAATGGTACTTGTCGTACTTGGCGCAAACTGATCCGGATCATCACAGAATTGGATTTTGCCTTTGTCTTCGACATTAAACAGCGGGATCACCAAATTGGTTTTGTGATGTTCCAAATAATCTTGGTAAGTGAAGTTCTCACTCAGTTTAGTGTGCTTGATTTCCGCGCCTCGGCTTAACAGGCTCGCTAGCTGGGTGTAACTAACATTGCCCCCCATCAACAGCTTGCCGTGATACTCCTGAGCAACAGAGTGCTTCTCACTGCCGTTTCCATTCGTCTTCACTTTTTGCAGACAATGCACTTTATCTTCGCCGAACTCATCGACAAATTGCATACAAGCCATGATGTTGAAGTGTTGATCTGGCGTGAGTGCGACCACTTGACCAATGCCAATCATGTTCAGGTTGTCATCCGCATGGCTAGAAATCGGGTTACCGTAATAATAATCCAGGCCCATCATACGAACTTGGCTGATGTACTCCCAGTTTGAGTCCGTCATCAATACACGTCGATCATAACGCGCTAACGCTTGGCCAATTTCACGTGCGACTCGGTTCGCCCCAATAAGTAGGAAGCCTCTCGGCGCAGGTTCGGCGACACCCAATGCAATCGCCATAGGGCGAGCAGTGGCACTTTGTAATACCACCGTACCGATGATCACCATAAAGGTCATTGGCACCAGTAAGCTTGCTCCATCGACTCCGTATTCGATCAACTTAATCGCAAACAGAGAAGAAATCGACGCAGCAACAATACCGCGTGGTGCAACCCAAGACAAAAAGAGCTTGTCTTTAAGGTTCAAGTTGCTGCGCATCGTAGAAAGAAAAATCGATAACGGGCGCGACACCAACTGCATAAAGACAAACAGCAGCAACGCACCACTGCCCAGCGCTGCAAAATCATCCAAGCTGATTCGAGCCGCAAGGAAGATGAACAAGCCAGTGATCAACAAAATGGTCAAGTGCTCTTTAAAATGCAGAATTTGCTGAATGTTGATGTCTTTCGCGTTGGCAAGCCACATACCCATCACGGTAACGGTTAATAACCCCGCTTCAGATTCGATGTGGTTAGAGACCGAAAATACGCCCAGTACCACCATTAAAACCGCAAAAGGCTGCAAGTATTCCGGCAACCACGCTCGACGCAATACCGTCGCTACGGCTGCACCAGACACCACACCTAAAATGACACCTACGGCAATGATGGTGCCAAAGACTTCCATGCTGTTTACGGCGCTGTGCGACACGATAAACTCATACACCATCACCACAAACAGCGCACCAAGAGGGTCGATTAAGATCCCTTCCCAGCGCAAAATATTGGCAAGTGTACTGTTAGGCCTTACCGTCCGAAGCAGCGGCACGATAACTGTCGGCCCCGTGACGACGGTTAAGCTGCCGAACAACATTGCGAGCTCCCAAGTAAAACCAAGGAAATAGTGTGTCGCAACACTGGTTGCCGCCCACGAGATGATCGCCCCGATGGAAACAATGCTCCATACCGACCCACTCACGCCACGAATTTCTTTAAAATTTAAGGTCAAACTGCCTTCAAATAAAATGACTGCCACCGCTAATGAGACCAACGGAAAGAGCAAATTTCCCAAAATTTCATCGGGTTTGAGCCATTGCATAAATGGCCCGACAATGAGGCCAGCCAACAGCAAAAACAAAATGGCTGGCAAGCGCAGCCGCCAAGCTAACCACTGACAGCCCAAACCAATGACCCCTACCGCTGACAGCACCAGCGCTTCATTACCCACTTGCATCTATCGTCACCTATTTTTATCGTTGTTTTAGCGTCACAGCGCTAGGATGCGTTGACCCTTAGAATTATGAATATAGTTTATACCCAGTGACTTAGCGGCGATGTGTGCCGAAAAGTCGTCCAGAAACTGCATCAAGACTTGCGTCATTCTCGCAGTTCCCCTCAGAGCAAGGTAAAGTGGGTACAAAATTTCACGCGGAACCTAGCATCATAAAACGCTCAGGCATAGAGCATGAACTAAGCTTTAGTGTACGTACTCAAAGTTAAGAATCATCTATCGTGTGAGACAAACGACCAAGGATAGGGAGAAATGGATTGTTTACGACACTTGCACTGATCACGGCTTTTTTTGCCATATTGATCGGTTTGAAAGCCGCCAGTCGGATATCGTTGCTGGAAAAAGAGCTGTCGAAATTACAGAAAGAAGTTGCCTCTCTTCGCGTCAGCACGCGTCGCGATTCGAAACTCGAAGCCTCCCAACCAGAGCCTGACACATCGGAATCCAGCCTTGGGGCGGCCTCTTCGATGCGTTCAGATTCTGGCGACTCGGCATTAAGCGCTCCAAGCAACATCGAGCCTGAATTTGAGCCTTCATACCTTGCAACTCAGCAGCACCATAGCGAGCAAGAGCAAACCGAACTCAACCAAAGCCAGCAAACACAAGTTCAGTTGGCGACGTTTACTCAGCAAGAAGACCCACTAATCCAGAAGCACGCGCAAAAACTCATTGCTAACTTCCAAGAGAACTGGCTAGTTTGGGTCGGCGCATTAGCCATGTTGATCGGTGGCGGCTATCTGGTACAAGTGATTGGTAGCCATATTGAGTTTTCGCCACTTATGCGTGTTTCTTTTGCCTTTTCACTCTCGTTACTTATGGTACTCGCTGGCGAGTGGTTCCATCGAAAAGAGCAAAACAACCCGGATCGCGCCGCACGCGCTCAAGGCTTTACCTATGTGCCTGCTGCTGTCACCGGAACGGGGCTAACGGGCATTTACTGCACCGTCATTTTTGCTTTTGTGGTTTATCAAATGCTGACGCCAAGTGTCTCGTTGATCATCTTGGCTGCGGCGGCATTTTGCAGTTTAGCGTTGTCATTGCGACAAGGGCCGTTAATGGCGGTGCTCGGTTTAATCGGTGGCTACACAGCTCCACTTTGGATTGGAGGTAATGAACCGAACTACTTTTTGTTAGCCGGATACATCTGCGCGATTTCGTTCGCGGCGACCTTATTGATGCAAAAAGTGCATCGGGCATGGATTGCGCCAAGCATCGCCGTTCCGCATGTCATTTGGATGCTGCTGTTGATTGAGAGTATTCCAACTGAACTGCTGTTCTCGTGGCTCGCGATTTATCTCTCCATCACTTTGTATCTCATTTCCGCGGTTCCGAGAATGGGTTGGATGCTCAATCCTCGTTTTCGCCACTATCAAAGCAAGTGGACAAATCAACCAACCGCGACCTCTCTTGCAGTAGCGTTATTGACCTTTTCTGCTATCACCAGAATGCCGGAACTGAACACTCTACAAATGGCGTACTGTTATACGCTGCTTGTGGCGATCATTTGGCTACCGGCACTTCGCACAGGCTGGTCATTACGTGTATTTTTGCCATCCATACTCGTCTCGGCAACCGCGCTGATTGTTCTCACCATCGCGTTTGATGCGCTGTATATGTTAGAGCGAGAAGCCAGCATCCTATTCGCATTGGCGGTGAGTATTGCGCTGATTGGCTTTAGAACCTATTGCCAATCTTTGAGTGACCGTTCGCAAATCAGCAACGTGCTTTTGTTGGTGCTAGCACCAACGATGGGTTTGGTCACGTTGTTTTATGCTGACGAATTCATGCACGGTTACGCCCTGTACTGGACGTTGTTCTGCGCGCTCATCGCGGCCTATTATGCGTTCCTTAGCCAGCGCCTTCGCTCTCTTGCACTTGAATGTTCAGCGGTCGTTCACGCTCTGATTTCTGGCGTCGCTTTCGTTTGGTTAAGCGACACTTGGCTCACCACTGCCATTTCGATACAAGTCGCGGTGATGGCACTGCAAATCCAAGCCGGGTTCTTTCGCCCAGCAAGTTGGGCGGTCAAAATCGTGATGGGTATTTTGGTGGTTCGTCTCACGTTGCTGCCATTTATTCCACAATGGCAGCCGGTTGAAAGTGGGCATTGGGCTTGGGTCATTCTTAGTTACGTGCCGTCATTGGCTATCTTAGCCTATGCCCGAAGCGTGCTAGCGAAACAAGATTCCGACCTGACCAACTGGTTTGAAGGGGCGTTTTTGCATGTGTTCTTAATGGCGTTGTTCACCCAAACCAACTACTGGTTAACGGGACAATACGGCTATTTGGGGCACATCGATTTCACAAGTGCCGTGGTCTTTGCCAACCAAGCTCTGGTTATGGGCTTGGTTTACAGTTATCGCAGCCAATTTGCTCAGCAGCTCACCCTTGTTTATCAAGCCTACAGCTACTTATTGTGGGGCGTATTCGCGCTATTGACGGTATGGCTGAACAGCGTTGAATCGCCACTCATCACCAACAACGTATCGGCACAAGCCATGCCTGTGTTCAACATGCTGAGTTTAGGTTGGCTTCTGCCAGCGTGCATTCTCATTGCTGCGGTCGTTAGACGCTGGAATACGCTGCGTGTACACCGATTAGCGGTCGCATGTCTTGGCTTTGCATTAGCGGCCATTTGGCTAGGGATGTCGATTCGACAGTTCTGGCAAACCACGTCAATGACGCTGTTTCAACCGACCAGTATGGCGGAGTTGTTTAGCTACTCAGTGGCAGGATTAATGGTTGGTGGCGCTTTAACTTGGCGTGGCGTCATTCACAAAGCGATGATGATGCAACGCATCGGCTTAATTATATTGGCCTTTGTGGCGTTGAAAGTCTTCTTGTGGGATGTAAGCTCTTTGGACGGGTTCTGGCGCGCCATCAGCTTCTTAGGCTTGGGGGCATCACTTATTGCTTTGGGATGGCTATTTCAAAAACTGCATCGCTCAGTCACTCAGACCTCTGAGCCATAGTCGACGTTCTTCAACACAAAAAGATAAGCGGAAAAGAGAGATTCCCGACAATGCATTTTCGCCGTTATTGGGGGGCAGCAAAAATGTAAAGCCGGGAATCATTGGAGTGTTCTTTGAAACGGCGTTATTTCAACAATGCAACCACCGTATGACGGCGAACATTCGCTTGCGCATTTAACGCTTGGAACGTCGAGGTAAACTGACCAGACGTCTCCATAAAACCATCCAGTTTTGCGTTCACTTCATCTACCGAAAGTTGATGACTTTTGCTTTGGATTGAGCGCATCTGCGTGTTCAACTCGCCATGAAAAGCTTTCGCTTCTTCTAAGCTGGTTTGCACTTGTCTTAAGTGCTGATTGACTTTCGAGATGGTCTGTTTGATGCCATCACGAGAGCCTAAATCAAAACTCAGCTCTGCAATGCCGTCCGGCTCAGATTTCAAGTTCAGCACATTTGGCTGGCCAGCTGGGAAGCGATGCCCTTCGCCCGTGACCAAAACCTTCTGCTGCATTTGTTGATAAGCGTTATCCCGCGCTTCAAACAAAATGGTGCCGTCTTCAGCCAATGATGCGCGCATGCCCATTGCAATTAAACTGCGGTCGAGCATTTTCACCGTGCGTGCGCCGTCCGATTGACCGTCAAACTGAATCATCACCGCTTGGCCCTGAGGGAAATCCAAACGAATTTGTTCCGCTCGGTCACTGAGACGATGCACATTCAAACCTGGGATAGAGAAGCGACGAATATCGGCTTTATCCAACTTGAGATGCAGCTCGTTATCAATCACCTTCTGGCCATCAAAACGCGCTTGTTCCACAACACGTTGAATGTTCGCTTTAGAGCGCACAAACGTATCTTGCAACCCCGGCACATTTTGTGTGCCTTGCGTAACGGCTTGAGTTAACCCACGTTTAATGTGCGTTAGCTCTTTACCAATGGTTTGCAGTGATTTTGAAGCAATTTGTACTGCTGTTGCTTGTTGCTGTCCCTGAGTCAGTTGAATGCCTGAAACAGAATAGGCTGACGCGGTGTCAGCCTGAACTTGAATTGGACGCGGTTTGATCGTACTGCTTGAATCCGCAGAGCGGGTTGGCATGATAGAGGCTTGTTCTTGGCCACCCAAGCGTATGCTATGGGCTCTAACCTCTACTGTACTCATTACCATAAAAGAACTTCCTAACCTTAAATACGGTCAAACAATGAAAGATCGTTGATCTTCACGTAGCTCGCCTGCGTAGCTTGCAGAGCAGCCATGTAGTTGCTTAAACGTACCGAAGCTTCACCGTAGTCCAATGCAGATAAGTCACCAGAGACTTTGTCGACAAACAACTTGTTTTCGCTGTGTGCGCCATCCATCAAATCTAGGTTGTTATGGCGACCACCGATTTCCGTCATCGCGCCTAGTACGTTTGCCATCGTATCATCGATGGCGTTTAGGCTAGCGTCCACTTCGGCTTGAAAATTCGGACTCGGCTTCTCAAATTCTGCAATCAAAGCGTCGATTTGATTAAGAACGTTCTTGCCGCCACCAATATCTAGGATCTCTTGTGCGGTCATGTTCGAATCCATGGTCACGCCTTTCGCCACCGTCACCACACGAACATCGCCGTTGCCTTCGACCACATAAGCGCCACTTGATTTATTGAGAGCCGCGGTATCGGTTTTTGTGCCCGAGAACAGAAAGTGGCCTTCTTCATCTTGCGCATTGAAAGACGATTCGATGGAGTCACGGTAGCTTTTCAGTTCGGTGATCATGCCGCTACGGTCTTGATCCGTTAACGAACCGTTCGCGCCCCAAAGAACAATGTCACGCATGCTTTTCAAACTTTCGCTCACTGAGTCTAGGTGCGTCTCTTGGCTTGAAAGCGTTGTTTTCAGGTTTGCGATGTTGCTTTGGTATTGAGCAATCGCGCTGTTTTCGCGTTCCAAGTTAAGCAGCTTGATAGACGCCATTGGATCGTCAGACAGCTTAGTTAGTCGCTCACGTGTCGACATTTGTTGAAGTACTTTCCCAAGGCCTGCGCTGTTGCTCTGCAGGCTTTGCAGCATCATTTGGCTGAATTGGTTATCACTGATTCGCATCTGGGTTTCCTCTAGAATAACTGCAATACAGAGTCGAACAGCTGGTTCGCCGTACTGATCACTTTCATGTTGGCATTGTGCGCGTTAGCAAACGTCATCAAGTTCGCGGCTTCTTCATCGCTGTTCACTGCACTTACGTTGTCGCGAGCGGTATGCGCTTGCTTGCTCATTGCCAGTTTTGCTTGGTAATCCGCATCAGCCTGACGCGCCTTGATCGCCGTTTGGCCAACCATTGAGGTAAAGGCATCGTTTAAGCTCACTGAGCCGTAGCCCGTTACCGCAACCGGTTTGTTACTCAAATCAATCAAAGATTTAAGAACATTCGCGTTACCCGGCGTACCATCGCTTGAAAACGCCAATTCTTCCGCGCTCAAATCTGTGATGGTTAAACTTGCCGCTGGGTTATCAGGGTCGTAGTTAAACAGTGGTTTGCCAGCATTGCCTTTCAAGTCTGTACCTGTAGCAAGTACCGCGTTGTACTCATCTGCCAGAGCTTTTGCCATGTCATCAAGCGCTACTTGGTTTGGCTTTAGAACGTCGGTTTGGTAATCGTTGATGGCACCCAACTTACCCCCGACCGAATCGCCAATAGCGAAGCTTTGATTAGCAAAATTCACGTGCAGATCTGCAAGATACGGATCGCTTGGATCAGGAATCGCAGACAGTTGACCAAAGTCCGAGCCCATGACTAACGGCTGACCAGAAACCAACGTCACCTGCATGCTGCCATCCGGTTGATCGGTTGTTTTCACTTCGATCACTTGTGACAGCTCACCGATCAGCTTTTCACGCGTGTCCATCAATTGAGCAGGGTTACCGCCTGTACCTTGCATTTCAACGATTTGCTTGTTCACGTGAGCGATGTTCGACATCAGACTGTTTGCATGAGTCAGCGCAGCAGTGCGCTGATCATTCATGTCTTTATGTTGGTTGTGCAAAGACTGAGTTAGTGTGTTGAAGCGTCGAGCCAACGCTTCTGATTCATTGATGATTTGCTGGCGGTAAGGCATCGATTCTGGCTTCACTGTCGCGTCGTTAAGCGCGGCGTTAAGCGAATCTAAGCCAGCAGAGATACTAAATCCGTCTGCACCCAAGGTGTTTTCTAGTTGGCTCATGTTGCTGGTGTAACCAGCCGCGTAAGCCGCCAAACTATTGGTAGACCAAGTTTGTTTAACCAAGAACTGATCAGTTACACGGCGGATGCTGGTCACTTCCACACCCATACCAGAACTTAAGCGGTTGGACTTACCATCACCAACTGTCGCCATCAACGCTTGTTGACGGCTGTATCCTGGCGTGTTGACGTTCGCAACGTTTTGCGCCGTCACGTCAAGTGCAACGCGGTTTGCGTTTAAACCTGAGAGGGCGATATTAACTAGGTTCATTTACAGCTCCATTTTCCTGATCAGCGGCTGAGAAAAAGCGGTCGTCATACCGGCTTCTCCAAGCACTTGTTTAACTGAGGCGACCGCTTGAGCCGTTGAGTTAAATGGGTCGGTAATTTCTTCGAGTTCAAGCTGTGATATCGATTCAGAATCGACCGGTTTACCGTCATTTGCAGAAGACACATTGCGCGCCGAATCGAAGGCCACTTCGCGCATTGAAGGGCTCAGCTGCTGAATCAGCATATTAGCGATGCCAGAGCTTTGCTTTTTCGCCAACTCCATCGCCAACTGACCATCGTACATGTCGCGAAAAACGCCTTGTTGCTTGCTTGAAAATGGGCTGTCTTTGTCCGCTAACACGTCGCTGCTACTGCGCATTTGACGCAGCACCAATTGTAAGAACATAGCTTCAAATTGACCCGCCACCATTTCGAGCGCGCCTTCTTGATCACGACTGTGCTTGATGTTCGCCAACGCACTGTTGTCGTGATAAAGCATTGAGTTCAATTGAGCTTGATCGCTGCTACCGTCTAGTTTCATCGTTCACTCCTTAAATCACGACCAGTTCAGCATTCAACGCGCCCGCTTCATTTAGTGCCTGAAGAATCGACATCAAATCGGTTGGGGTTGCGCCTAAGCTGTTGACCGCATCGACAATGGTATTGAGCTCTGTGCCCGGAGGCCAAATCACCATTTGAGCGAGCTCTTCGTTTACATCAATATCCGTTTGATTCACGACTTTTGTCTCACCATCAGCAAACGCATTCGGTTGACTGACTTTTTCTGATTCTGAAATTCGCACCGTCAAGTTGCCGTGGCTTACTGCCGCTTCGCCAACTTTGACATTCTTGCCAATCACCACAGTGCCAGTACGGGAGTTGAAGACGATACGTGCAGGCTTACGACCTTCTACGACGCTCATCTCTTCCAGCATCGACATCATGATCACGCGTTGTTGCGTGTCTTTCGGCGCTCGCATATCCACGCGTGCTTTGTTGATGGCAACAGCCACGTTCGGACCAAACGTATTATTGATTTCACGTGCGATGTTTTTTGCAGTGGTGAAACTTGGTTTGCGCAGGTTTAACGTGATTTCATCGCGCTGGTTGAAGTCTGTTTTGATTTCGCGCTCTAACGTTGCACCATTCGGCACACGACCCGCTGTTGGCGTATTCACTTCGACTTTCGAACCACTTTTACCTTCAGCAGATAAACCGCCCACAACAACGCTACCTTGTGCGATGGCATACACTTCACCATCGATACCGCGTAGCGGCGTAAGAAGCAGCGTACCGCCGCGCAAGCTTTTCGCATCACCAATGGATGATACGACCACATCTAAGGTTTGGCCCGGCCCTGCCATAGGGTCTACCGATGCCGTCACACTTACCGATGCTACGTTACGCAGTTTAGGGTCCATGCTGTCATCAATCTGAACACCAAATTGGCGCAACATGTTGGTGATGGATTGTGAGGTAAATTTTACTTGGTTGCGGTCACCTTGGCCGGCAAGACCAACCACCAAACCGTAACCGACTAATTGGTTTTCGCGGATGCCTCGAACATCCACCAAATCCATAATAGGAATTTCCACTTCAGCCTGTGAAGTCGCAGGAAGCCCTAAGGTCAATGCCAGTAGGAAAGACGAAAAAAAGGTATTGATTGGCTTCATTAGAATGGTACCCATGGGCTGTTAAAGAACTGAGTCAGCCATCCAGCAGCGTTGCTGTCTGCCAACGCGCCGCGACCAGCGTAAGTGATGCGAGCATCCGCAATTCGTTGAGAAGAAACTTGGTTATTGCGAGTGATGTCATCGACGCGAACAATGCCCGTCAAACGGATAAATTCATCACCTTGATTTAAGCGCAGCCACTTTTCACCACTGATGCGCAATACGCCATTTGGCAACACGTCATGCACCGTGACCGTGATAGCACCTTGGAGCTTGTTGCCTTGCGAGCTAGACGCACTGCCATCGAAATTTCGGCTGCCGTCAATGCTCACACCAAGTTCATCAAACTTTTTAGTGCCGATGGTTGGCGCAGCAAAGTTCACCGCTGAGCTCTTACCAAATTTGGTTCCGGCTTTTTTGCTTGAAGAAGTCTCTTCAGAAAGCACCACGGTTAGCACATCACCGACTCGGTACGCACGACGATCTTGGAACAGAGTCATCGTGTATTGGTGACGATAAAGGCTACCAGATTGAGCGTCTGGTAAGGTGTAATCCAACTTCGGCGGCGCATACTCCTCAGCATTTGGCTGAGGCGGAATAAACTCCTGACGTCCGGCACATCCCACCAGCAACACGACGGCTACTGCCCAACTCTTAGAAAGCCATTTCATTGCTTTTTCCTTCATCATCACCAACTTCATCATTACATCGATTGCGAGACAAACTTCAGCATGTCATCTGCTGCTGATACGACTTTGGCATTCATCTCGTAAGCACGTTGAGTCGTGATCATGTCGACCATTTCTTCCACAACTTGCACGTTAGAGCCTTCTAGCGCGCCTTGCTTGATGCTGCCTGCACCATCTGCGCCGGCAATCAGCTCATCGGCTGGGCCACTTGCTTCCGTCTCGCGGAACAAGTTACCGCCAACGGCTTCAAGACCGGCTGGGTTGATGAATTTTGCTAGTGTGATTTGACCAAGCTGCTGAGGTGTTGGATCGTCTGCCGTTGTTGTTGTCACTGTGCCATCTACGCCAACCGAGAAAGAGGTCGCGTTGTCAGGAATTTGAATTTGTGGCTCAAGCGGTAGACCTTGACTGTTCACCATCAAACCTTCTGAATTGATGTGGAACTGACCATTACGCGTGTACATAATCTGACCGTCAGAGTTTTCAATCTGGAAGAAGCCTTGCCCCATTACCGCTAGATCTAGGTCTTGAGTCGTGTTTTGTGTGTTGCCTTGCGTGAACACTTTTTGCGTGCCGACAACGCGCACACCACTACCCAGTTGAACACCGCTAGGTAGCTCGTTTACCTGATCCACCTGTGCACCAGGTTGACGCTGAATGCTGTAGAACAAGTCTTCAAATACAACGCGGTCGCGCTTAAAGCCGACGGTGTTTACGTTTGCTAAGTTGTTGGAAATGGCAGTCATCTTCGTATCCTGCGCTGCCATACCTGTCTTACTTACCCATAATGCCGAATGCATTGGTTATCTCCTTTTGGGGCGAGACTTATCTCGCCGCCATTAATTTGTTACCGGCTTGCGCCAACGTTTCTGCAGTTTTCATCATGCGTACTTGCATCTCGAAGTTACGCGTTAGCGACATCACGCCGATCAGCTCATCGATCGCCGATACGTTACTGCCTTCGATGTGTTCTGGTGCCAATTGCACGGTTTCATCCGCTGCGAATGGCACACCGTCAACGCTATGAAGCAAGCTGTCGCTCTCTTTTTGCAGCTGATTGATTTCTGGCTTCACCAGTTTCAATGTGCCGACTGCGATTTCTGCACCGCCGCCCGGTGGAATAACCGAGACAAGACCACGCTCACTGATTTCGATTTTTTGGTAATCAGGCACCACCAACGGACCGTTTTCACCCACAACCGGGAATCCGTTGATAGACATTGCGCCAAAGGTATCGATTTGAATGTTACCGGCACGCGTGTAAGCCTCGTTGCCCGCTGGCGTTTCTACCGCAAGGTAACCTTCACCCATAACGGCAACGTCGAGCGCACGACCTGTTTTCACAACGTCGCCAGAATCAAAACGCGTTGATGCAGAGTTTGTGACCACCATGGTTCGGCCATCAAAGCCCGGGCCTTGTAACTCCACGCTACGAACACGTTCCATATCCGCACGGAAACCTGCGGTATCCGCGTTTGACAAGTTATTCGAACGAACGTGTTGCGCTTTAAGAACTCGGCTTGCACCGGAGGTTGCTGTAAATAACAAGCTATCCATGCAGAACTCCTATTACACCGCGTTGAACAAGGCTTGAGTGAGCTTGTCGCTGGTCGAAATCGTTTTTGCGTTCGCTTGGTAGTTACGTTGTGCTGTCATCAGTGCCACAAGCTCACTGGTTAGGTCGACGTTTGAGCCCTCTAATGCACCTGGAGTCAAGTTACCCAGCGTGCCAGAACCCGGAACGCCCATGATCGGCGCACCAGAGCTAAAGCTTTGTGTCCACGCAGTGCCGCTCACTTTTGCTAGACCTTGCGTATTAGCAAAATCAGCCAGAACCACTTGGCCTTGAAGCTGTGATTGACCGTTAGTGTAAGTTGCGTAAACCATGCCGTTGTCTTCTACACGCACGCCTGCAAGCTCACCAGATGTGTAACCGTTCGGGCTGTTTGTGCTCACGCCAAACGCGGCACCAAATTGCGTGCTGCCTTTTAGGTTGATATCAACGCTCATTGCGTTTGCGCCCGCAGCTGGGAATGCCACATTGAAAGAGCCTGTTGGTGCCGCTAACGTACCGTCTTTATTAAACGTCACTGGAATGGTTGAAACAGGAGTTTTACCACCGTCGACTTGCACGTTCACTTCCCATGCGTTGTCTGCCGTTTTAGTGAAGTACTGCGTCACGGTGTGAGAGTTGCCAAGTGAATCGTACACCTGTGTCGTGTAAGAAGAGTTGAACGAGGTTGGATCCGCTGGATCGAACGGCGTTACCGCTTTATCAATCGCTTTTGCACTTGCATCGAAGTTCGCAACAAAATCAAGCTTATCTGTCGCTTTCGCGTTGAGTGACGATGTTGATACTTGGATGTTACCTACAGAACCCGTCATCAAGTTGTTGTTGCTATCTACGCTGTAACCTTGCAACTTCGCGCCATTGTTCGCTGTTACAAAGTTGCTCTTATCCGTACCAAATACGCCAGAACGAGTGTAAAGCGTTTGACCCATGTGATCTTTTGTCACAAAGAAGCCGCTGCCGTTGATCGCCAAGTCCATTGAACGACCAGTACCCGTGATTGAACCGTTTTTATCGAAGTTTTGCGAAATAGACGCAACTTCTACGCCGCCAGGTTGCATGCCGTTGTATACCGCTGCGAACTCTGTGCGCGCACCTTTAAAACCATACGTTGAAGCGTTGGCAATGTTGTGGCTGATCGTGTTTAGCTCTGTGTTGGTCGCGTCCAGACCACTAAGTGCGATGTTAAAACTCATAAAAGACCTCTGATTTGCTTATTTGGTTAAGCACCAAACTGAGTGATTTGATAGAAAGGAACGTTGCCAACGCCATTAACATTGACCAATGCTGCGCCACCTGAACTCGGAATACGAACCTGTTCAACAGTGCCAGCCAGTAGAACATTCGGGCTCGCTTGGCCTTCTTGAACTTCTACAGATACCGTGTATTTGCCCGGCTTTAAGCCAAGCTCTTCTGGATTGATTGAGAACTCAACGTCACCAGCGCCGTGAGCGCCAAGTGGTACGTTCGTCTTCTGACCGAACTGATCCTTCACAACTAAAGTCACTTGGTTTGAACCGTGACTCAGTTCGATTTTGCCGTTTTGCGCACCATCACCCAGTTCGAATTCTTTTGAATTCACGTAAACCGTTTGACCAACCAAACCGGCGGTCGATAGCACTTGCATGTTGTCGAGTAGCACCATGCTGTTTTGCATGACCTTAGACATGTTCTCGGTACTTTGAACTTGAGAGAACTGCGCCAACTGACCGACGTACTCTGTGCCATCTAACGGGTTTAACGGATCTTGGTTTTGAATTTGCGCCACCATCAAAGAGATGAACTCATTTTGAAGTGAAGACGCGCTGTTCTTATCCGTTGGGTTTGGCGCAATGCCACTGTTTTCTTTTGCTGCCGCTTTAACCGGAGCGTCCGACGATAATGCCGTGTACTGTGCAAGACTCATTAGCTACCCTGCCCTAAACGAAGCAAGCCTTGCTGCATGCTTTTCACATTTGCCAACACTTCCACGTTCGTTTCGAAGCTGCGAGTCGCTGACATCATGTCCGCCATTTCCGCAACCACGTCGATGTCTGGGTAGTAAACGTAACCTTCGCCGTTAGCGAGTGGGTTATTTGGCTCAAAGCGTTTTTCCGCCTGACCTTTGTTTTGCACCACATCGACAATACGAACTTCAGCATTTGGGTAAATGCCGTTTTCTGTCGTCATTTGCGTTTTTTGATACACGGTAGCGAACACAGGTTTAAGTGCTTTGTACGCATCATCTGGGTTTGCAGACACCGCATCCGCGTTCGCAAGGTTACTGGCAACCGTGTTTAGGCGAACGGTTTGCGCCGTCATCGCAGAGCCAGTAATCGAATAAATATCAGTGAATGACATAATTAACGTCCCTCAATCGCTTTCGCCAAGCCGTTAAATTTCATGTTCAGAAACGTCAGGCTGGTTTGAAAGTCCATGTTGTTTTGGGTGAATTTTGCTTGTTCAACACCAAGTTCCACAGTGTTGCCATCTTTACTGTTTTGGTACGGCACCGAATACTGGGCCTGAACCTGCAGCTTAGGTACAGAATTACTCACACCGTTTGTCGACATCTGGTTCATAACAGTGGTGAAACTTAGGTCTTTCGCCAAGTACCCAGGGGTGTCAACATTTGCTAGGTTACTGGCGAGGACTTTGGTACGCTGAACGCGAAAATTGAGTGCCTCTGGATGTACACCTAAAGCATTTTCAAATGTGATCGCCATGCATCTTTCCTTACAGTCGGCTCGAATACGCCAAGATACAAACAAGATACGTGCCATAAATTTTATTTATATTTATCAATGACTTACAAACAAGAGTGGAAACCAAACTTCCGGTTTACGGAAAGCAAAAAAATTAGGGGGAAAACTCTAATTTCCTCAAAGTGGATACTGTTATTAGGAATTCTTTCGGCAGGACAAACTTTCGCCAATCCGGACCAAACCACCTTCTCATCGGAGGAGCTAAAGGCCGTTGTCGCAAAACATTTTGAACAAGAAGTAGACCGCGTTGCCAAGTCCAACCAGTGGGGCGAGTACCAACTGGAGTACGATTTGTGGGTGCCAGGTTCTGCCAACCATTTACCCAAATGCGATGCCAAATTGGTGATCACGGGTCGCGATAACCAACCTTTGCCAGTCGGTAACTTAAAGCGTTCCGTCAGTTGCGAAGATCTCACTGCTCCATGGCGAATCAATGTCACGATCAAATCTTCGGTCACACTGCCAGTGGTGGTTGCGGCGACGACTGTAGGTCGCAGTGAAGTGGTGACAGCCAATCATCTGAAATTGGAAACTCGAACCATTTCGCGCTCGGACGATTTCTACACCGATCCTAAACACGCCATCGGCTTGGAAACCACGCGTCGACTCCGCGCCGGACAAGTCGTCGATCCAACCAACTTAAGTGCCCCCGCTTTGACTGAGAAAGGCAATGAAATCATCATCATTGCTAGCAAAGATGGATTTAGTGCAAGCACCAAAGGTGTCGCCTTAGAAGATGGAGCGAAAGGCCAACAGATTGAGGTAGAAAACCTCAGTTCTGGAAGAGTCATTCGAGCGGTTGTGACAGGAAGAAACCAAGTTCATACTCAGTTTTGATTTTGGACTCAACGTAACATTTTTCAATTTTGCCTCTCGTCACATCGCGTGAGTATCGAGTACAAAAATAAAATTTAATGTTCACCACATCCTTGTCGCCTATTGGATTTAGAACATGATGATGAGGACCACAGCATGAAAATCGACAAAGTCGCGGGCGGTCATGTCCCACAAACAAATTTCCAACAAGCAAGTAAAAAGCCTGTTGAAACAATGGAACAAACCAAAGTAAGCGAGCCTGCGTTTCAAGCAAACACAGCAGCAATTGATCGTGCCCAAGCAGAAATGAAATCGCTACCAGACGTCGATATGGAAAAAGTTGAGCAAGTTCGTAACGCGCTAGCACGCGGCGAATTGAGCCTAGATACAAAAGCGCTATCTAAGGCAATTATGCAATTCCATACTGGTCACGAGTAAAAGCACAGCATTAGGAATACACCATGGCAAGCGCGGCATCGCAGCGAATTCAGTATTTTGTTCGTTCAATTTCTGAAGACATCAAACTGTATCAGCAATTATTGACCCTACTTCAACAACAAAAGGCGTTGTATCTGAAGTTTGATGGTGAGGCACTGAACACCAACGTTCAGCAACAAACACCAATACTCAATAAGCTGAGCCGCTCTTCTAATGAAAGAAGCCAATGCATGCGTGAGCTGGGGTTACCGTGTAATGACTCCAGCGTAACAAGAATTTTCAACGCTTTGCCTGCCAAGATTGGTGCGCAAGCGAGAAAACAGTGGACGTTATTGGAGACACTCATCAAGCAGTGCCAACAATACAACCAGAGCAATGGCCAAAGCTCTGCTGCGTTCCATGAGTTAGTCAGTCAACTCAAACAACCTGTGCAACACACTTATGAAGATAAATCGTTTTAAACGATGGTCGTCTTGCCTACAGATTCAGCCGCCATCTCGGCTGGATACTGTAGGCCTTTTTATTTCTGCCTGTTTGTTGTTCAGCACTTCTTTTCTTTGCCAGGCAAAACCCAATACTACTGATATAGAACAGCAGTATCAGGTTCTTGCGCCTTATAAATTACAAATCGACCAACGTCTCACTTCCGTCAATCCACTTCTCGACCACATCTTTAAGCAACTCAAAAGCAAGTCACTGCCCAAAAGTCTCGTTTTGGTACCAATGCTAGAATCTTCTTACAACGCAAAAGCCGTTTCTCACGCCAACGCCGCGGGATTATGGCAATTGATTCCTGCAACAGCGATGCGCTTTGGTTTAACGGTTGATTCGAATGTGGATGAGCGTTTCGATACCCAAGCCAGCACGAAAGCTGCATTGGACTATCTGGCATTTTTATACAACAAGTTTGATCAAAACCTCGCATTAACGCTGGCGGCCTATAATGCAGGAGAAGGCCGAATTGCTCGCGCTATAAAGAAAGCGGGCTCCGATGACTTCCAACAGCTCACTCTGCCAAAAGAAACACATCAGTACGTCAGTCGTTTCTTCGCCTTGGAAAAACTGATAGATATCGGACAGTTACAACACTCTTCTTTTCAGCCGTTACTTTTATTTGCTTCTGAATCTGCGGCACCATCACAGCCTCTGATCGACTTTAGTCGACTTCCTCCACTCGTTAATTTGTGATAATAATCACCAAAACACCGAATGTCAGAAGAACGTAAAATTACAAGATCCTGTTCTGCTAATTTAAAAACTCGTGATCTCGATGCAAACGTGTGCAAAAAAGTTAAGGTAATGTATCTCAAGAATAAGAAAGAGTAGTGGTTTACTGATAATAGTCCAATTTGCACTTGTTTATTGGATAGATATGCATCACATTACGTGTGCAAAAAAGATGAAAACCAATGGTTGGACCTATTAATTATTTACACACTAAATATAAAACGGCTATTGTTTTCATAGTTTGAAACAAAACTCAGAATATCGAGATGACGCTTCGCTTGCGCGTCTGGAATAAGTCCGGGTTCCGGGGGGGAGCTCGGACTTTTTTATTGCGCTTAATTGCGTAAAGAAGTGAATGATGAAATCCCTAAACACATCTTCCTAACCACTTCTAAAAACGCTTACTGAAGCTCATTCCCATTCAATAGGTATGAGCTCAGTCTTCGGCACTCTGGTGACAGCTAAAGCAACTCTTTAGCGATCAGGTGAAGTAAGAACGTTTCACGTTCGATACTCATTCCTTTCTTCGGGCTTTCTGCCATCGTCTTTTCGTTATGTGCTATCGCTTCATGGACATTCATCCAAACTGGACGCATACCATTCTTCACTTCGTAATCTTCATACGCTGTCTCACCCAGCTCACGATCGATTTTGCATGTGTAACAGTACGAAATCATGTGCATCACGTCGGCATCGTCTTTGTACCAAGGACGAAACTCTTCAAAAATACCGAATGGTTTGATGCTATGAATATTTTGCGCCCCCGTTTCTTCTTCGAGTTCACGAACTAGCCCAGCAATAACGTCTTCACCTTCATCAATTCCGCCACCAGGTAGCGTGTAATCGTGATAACGCTCTGTGTAGAGCAACAACACATCTTCACCATCAAGTACAATGGCACGCGCTGCATTACGCTGAAAGATAATTTTATCGTCCAGATGGTCGAGTTCTGGATGAATGGTCGATTGTAAATGTCTCATCGAAAATACCGCCGTAAATATGATGCGCGCATACTACCGGAGTTCACTCTTTAAATCATCGTTGTGTTAATAAGCAAGCCAAAGTAGCGATACCTAACCAATTAAAGTGTACTAAACCGTTCACGAGCTCGCGTCTTGTTGAGCGGCTTACGCTCGATACATTCACTATGTATCCGCAACAGATGTGACGTACTAGCAAGCTCTTTATGAGAAATGTCTAAAATTCTTCTAAATATGTCTACGCCCTTCTTACTTTTAACATCGATAAGACAATAATTGACGAAAGTTGCCTATAATCAAGGCAATACTCGCCTATCCCATGCGGAGATAAAGATGAAAAAAACAAGTTTAATGATGGCTATGGCAGGGACAATGGTACTTGCTGGTTGTTCAACTTATGACGGCGCAACTCGCTCAACAGAGTACACCTCTGTTGCCAATCCGGCGGCCGTTTACTGTGTACAACAAGGTGGCGAACTGGACACTGTGTCAGAGAACGGTGAGCGTGTAACTTACTGTGTGCTTTCTGACGATGAACGTGTTGAACAGTGGGAATACTACCGTAACAACCACAAAGAGAGTGACTAGCAATAAACTCGAATCTAATAAATAGTAATATTATTCAATAACTAAGGAGCCAATCGGCTCCTTTTTTGTTCTTTAATATCCGCATTTTCCTACAGGAACTTCACACTACTCTGACTTTACCGTATGCAAATATAATATCGAACAGCGTTCTATTCCTGACATTCCTCTGACAATACTTTCCACTTGGTCAATAAAATCATGCCCAACATCACACAAATTCACATTTCTTCCACATTTTTCTGGAAACAGGTGGTCAGGATGAAAACACAAATAGTTAAACAAGCCGAAACGGCACAAAACAACGTGATTACTGATGAGTCAAAACGCATCATCTACAAATCGTGTTTAAGCGCATTGATGATTGTTGCGATCAGTATTCTCGTCAATCTGAGTATTCGTCTTGATTACGTAGTATTGGGATCAAGTTTGGGTGAAGTCTCTATCACTGAAACCTTACAAGTGATCATGCTGGCGATTGCTTCATGGTCGTTCTTCCAACTTTCTAAGCAAGAAGAACAAGTTAAACACGCCGCTATTTTGATTTCCGGCTTCTTCGCTGTGTTGATAATTCGCGAACTGGACTACTGGATGGATATGATCCGTCACGGATCGTGGGTATTCCCTGCGTTAACCGTCACTGCTCTGGCTTGCGCAAAAGCTTACCAAGGTGGTAAAGGTACAGTGAACGAAATGGCACGCATTCTACAAGTTCCGCACATGAAGCTCTTGATTGGTGCCGTCGTTCTACTGCTTGTTTTCTCTCGCCTTTACGGTATGGGAAGCTTCTGGCAGCAAGTCATGAATGAAAGCTACATCCGCGATGTTAAGAACATTTCGGAAGAAGGCATGGAGCTGCTTTGCTACTGTCTGATTGCGTTGAGTGCTGTTCGTATGCGACGCGAAATCACTGAATAGACTCGGGATCTAAACGGCGATTGAGCGCAGTTAAAATGGGATGAAACACTTCCAATGCTCGCTCTGCTGTTGCAACCGATTCATCAAAGGCCGTCATTTCGATGGCCTTTTTCATTTCCGCAATTTGCTGCAAAACATCCATTTCTAACGGTAAAGCGCGAAGTTGATTTATTGCTTGTTTAGCCCGCAGCAAAGGCTGTGCTCGAACGCTAGTTAAATCTCGTTGAAATGCCCCACTTTTAACGCCCTCCAGATACACTCGATACGTCGTCAGTTCATCAAGTAAAAGAAACGCTTCTGCCTGTGGTCCTTGATGTGGGTATGGCACGCTAATGTGCTTCTGAATATCTAGAGAAATGTGTAAATCTAAACCCACGGACGCGCATTGAGATTTGATCACGCGCAGTAAGCCTTGCTCATCCATTAGCGTTTGAATTTCTAATATGCGCTCAAGATGGTAGGCGTTTGATAGCAAAATGACCTCAACCGCCGCTTGAGACGGTAACGGAAATAAACCGCTTTCACACAGAACTTTCGCTGCATTTCGCATGTTTTCAAACGTATTCAAAGAGCGATTTTCAAGCAGGACTTGGCTTGTCGGAAAAGGCTTGGCCAGCGACGTATTCAGGGTCTGAAAATATGCATACATAGCGTCTGCTTCCGAAATGCTTTGTCCTTGCGTTTTTCCACCACAAAATACGAGAGCAGTATTCTCCATTGGCATTTCGCGGATCTTAGCGGCTAGTGCTTCGACTCTCGAGATGCCTTCGGCACTCAATTGGTTATTAACCAATCGCTTACCTAGTACGATGACCACGTTACCTAACTTCATACTTCTCTCTCAATTTCCCCTGCGACAAAGTCACTGTTGTGTGGTCTTTGGCATAGTTACAAAAATCTTCTTTGCCAACCGCCTTGCAGGCATTAACATCTAGTTAACAACATTGTTCTAGAGACCTATGAAAGGTTCATTGCTGAAGGAAGTCAATTATGCTGTCGATTTTCGATATTTTTAAGGTCGGTGTCGGGCCATCCAGCTCCCACACTAACGGTCCTATGCTCGCCGGATTCCATTTCACTCAACTACTTAGCGACTCTATGGCGAAAGTGCGTCGGGTGCAAGTTGACTTATATGGCTCTTTGTCACTGACTGGTAGAGGACACCACACTGACCGAGCCACAGTGCTAGGGTTGATGGGCAATAAGCCCGATACCATCAAAATGACCAGTGCCAAAAGTGCACTGCAACACACCATCGAAAACCATACCTTATCGTTAGCTGGCTCTCATCAAATTGAGTTTAGCTACGACCACGACATTGTATTTCACAGCGATAACCTGCCGCTGCATGAAAATGGTATGACGATCACCGCGCTCGATGCCGCAGGAGATCAAGTCGCCTTTGAGACGTACTACTCTATCGGTGGTGGTTTTATTGCGACAGCGGCAGAGCTCGAACATGGCGGCCAACAAGCCAGCGCAGAAGTACCTTTCCCTTTTTCATCCGCAGACGAAATGTTGGAAAAAGCAGAGAAAAATGGCCTCAGCCTTGGTGGTATGATTCTGCAAAATGAGCTGGCATTTCGAGAGCAAGAAGAAATTGACCAAAGAGCTGAACAAATTTGGAAAGTGATGTCACTGTGCATGCAGCGTGGTTTCGATACTGAAGGGATCCTTGAAGGTGGCTTGAACGTCACTCGCCGAGCTCCGAATCTGTTGAAAAAACTAGAAGCGAATGCAGCAGTAGAAAATGATCCAATGGAGATCATGGACTGGATTAACTTGTTTGCCTTTGCGGTCAGCGAAGAGAACGCGGCAGGCGGGCAAGTCGTCACATCACCAACCAACGGTGCCGCAGGCGTTATCCCAGCAGTATTGATGTACTACCATCGATTCATCAAAGAGCTGGACCTTAAGCAATTAAAAGACTTTCTCGCCGTTGCTGGAGCGATTGGTATTTTATACAAAACCAACGCGTCCATTTCTGGGGCGGAAGTGGGCTGTCAAGGTGAGGTGGGAGTTTCCTCTTCTATGGCAGCGGCTGGCCTAACCGCCTTGCGAGGAGGCAGCAACGAGCAAATTTGTATCGCAGCTGAAATTGCAATGGAACACTCTCTCGGTATGACCTGCGACCCAATAGGGGGACTGGTTCAAGTGCCTTGTATTGAACGCAATGCGATGGGCGCAGTAAAAGCGATTAACGCATCACGAATGGCACTAAAACGCACTAGCAAATGTCTTATTTCATTAGATAAAGTTATCGAAACCATGTACCAAACTGGTAAAGACATGAATAAGAAATATCGAGAGACATCTCTAGGTGGTTTGGCAATCATCCATATGGCACCACCATGTGAATAATAAGTACGCATAATTTGCATCTTTCTTTACACATCGCATTGTTGGTGGCACTTAGCATCAACAGTGCGATTTCTTCCCTTCCTTGTATCAATACTCGCCTGCTTTCCATCATTTATTTTTCAATACGTTAAATTCGTTATTAGCATTTTGTTTTGATAATAATTTATAAATTAGTTTTTATAACTACATTTATCAACTTGATCTAGAACAACGGATAAGCAAATAACAAACTTCACATTAGAAAATATAGTGCGTCTTTTGTCAGTTATGCGACAATTATTTCAATACTCAATATCTCGTTCAAGTAACATTTAACAGAAATAATCACTATCTTTCTCCGCTAATGTGAGTACAAAATTATGTGGAATAAACTAAACAAATCTATGATGTTCTGCCAAATGATGTTTGGCTTATCATTTTATGGCGTGTTAGTGAGCTTAACTCGCTTTTTTCTAGAAGATCTAAATTACAACGAAGCCGATACGATGATGATCGTGGGCGCTTTTTCTGCCATTGGGCCATTGTTTGCCATCGCTGGCGGATTTATTGCGGATAAGTTTTTAGGAGCTTACCGCTCTCTGTCCATCGCCTTTCTGGCGTTCGCTGCGGGTTACGTTTTGCTGGTACTTGGTGCTTCGGCGACAAACGTTCCTTTATCGATGTGTGGTATCGCTCTAGCAAGCTACGGCCGTGGTTTGATGTCACCTTCTTACCCAAGTCTTTACAAACGCACTTTTAAATCACAAGAAGATTTCGAAAAAGGTTACCCAATCAACTATTCCGTGAACAATGTCGGCGCTTTTTTAGGCCAGTACCTGTTCCCGATGATCGTGCTGGTAATTGGCTTTAACGGCGGCTTTACCATCTCTGCCGTCATGGCAGGCGCTGCGCTTGTGATGTTATTGATGTTCAGAAAGGGCCTAACTGGTGTAGCCGCTGAACTTGACCAAAAAGCGGTAAGCTTGAAAAACTGGGTATTCTTCGCACTGATTTCCGTCGCCATGATCGCGTTGGTGTTCTTCATGTTCTCAAACATGGATATTGGTCAAAACATCGTTTATGCCATCGGTGGCGCTGCGATTCTTTACTTCGTCTCTTTAATGCTGAAAGCCAGCAAAGCCGAGTCATTGAAGATGGGCACCATCCTCATTGTGACCTTCTTGACTACGTGTTTCTTCGTGTACTACGGACAAATGATGACGTCAATGAACATGGTGGCAATCAATACTTTGAAAGGCTCACTGTTTGGCTTTATCCCACTTGAGCCAGAAGCAGCAATGGCAATGAACCCACTTTGGTGTATGGTTGGTGGCCCTATTGTTGCGGGTTTCTTCGGTATACTTGAAAAACGCGACGTTCACCTTTCGACAGCGACTAAAATCGCGATGGCGTTTGTACTCACTGCAATTGCATTTGGCATCCTAACGTTTGCGGTCACAACCGTTGGTGAAGATGTGGTGATCATGCCTGAAATCTTCTTGGCGATTCACTTCTTCCAAGCCATTGCGGAAGTTATCGTTGGTTCAATGGTTGTGGCATTCATTCTGTCTGTAGCACCAAAACACATCGAGAACTTCTCGGTTAGTCTATTCTCCGTTGCTATCGCACTGAGTGGTATCGTTGGTGCCGCTTTCTCAACATCGATTGCGATGGAAAAAGGCCAAGAGATCACTCAAGAAATCGTACAAACCGTATACGGTGATTACTTCCAATTGCTTACTGTACTAGCGGTTGTGATGGTGGCGATTGCTATGGCAGCGTCGGTTGTTATTCGCAAAATGCTGGATGCGGCAAAAGAAAGCGAAGCACAAGCGCAACCTGTCGAGATTGAAGCGGGTGTCGAGGTACAGAGCTAATCGCTTTCGCACCGCCACTTGATTACATACGCAATCAACAAACAAAAATGCCGCGAATTCATCGCGGCATTTTCGTAATGACAACGTGACCGATTAATCGCGGCGGCCACGAAGTTCAATCGGTTGGGTAGATGCATCGGTTTGAATCATCACGCCGCCGTACATCGCTTCATTACGGCCTTTCAACGTAAGTTGCGAGTTTGCGCGTTCAACATCCACTTGGTTCGTATTGCTCATTGTCATGTCAATGGTACCTGTGTATGAGCCATCCGCCGCAAATGCCACATTCGCTGAGCAAACCATCAAGCCTAATGCGATTAGTTTTTTCATACATCACCTCTGTTATTGTCTGTACCTGTGTCGATGTAGAAACTGTATCAACGCAAAGGGGATGAGACGAGGAAACTCCTGATTTACCAAATGGAAATCCCGCTTTCTTCACTTCCGATAGATGCCTCAAGAAAATTGACCGTTTGCTGTCTTTGGATGATCAGCTCAACGCTATGATGTGAAGCGAGCCGAATTGTTGGAGTAAAGAATGGCTATTAATCTGGATATTCAAAACATTCTTGTGCTGAAGCGCATGTATGAGCTGCGCAATGTTCGGTTAGTCGCAGAGTCGTTAGGAAAAACATCCGGAGCCATCAGTAAAAACCTCACCAAGATGAAAACCCAGTTCGATGATCCTCTGTTTGTGCAAACGAAACATGGCTTTGAGCCGACGACGTTTGTTGAAACAAACATGGCACACTTCGAACAGATTCTGATGAGTGTGGACTCCATTAAGCCGCAAAACTTTTCCCCAGAGACCTTTGATGGGCAACTGTCGATTTATGCCAACACGCTATTTTGGGATTACTTCGGTGATGAGCTTTACTTGAGCCTGCTAAAACAAGCACCTCGAGCCAAATTTTCGTTTCTGCGCTGGGGAAACGAAGCTAAAAACCGTTTAATAGATGGTGAAAATGCGGTCGCAATCCACTACTTTGATGAGGACTTACCTCAATCGGTCGCACAAAAAGAGTTGGGAAAAGGAAAGGCCGTCTTTTTTGTTCGCAAAGATCACCCCGCGCAAGATTTTGATGACTTGCAGCTCTACCCCTTTTTACTCTTCAAAACACCAGGATGGAATGACTACCGATACCCTCTGTTGGAACGCTTGAAGAACATTGGCTTTAATGCATCGCCAAAAGTGGAAATAGAACACCCAGCGATGATCCACAAAATCATCCTTCAAACCGATCATTTCGGTATCACGATGAGTGACCATGTCCCGCAGGGATGCAGAAGTATCGCACTACCGAACCGCTTAGAATTGAATGTCAGCTACGTGATGAGTTGTCGGCGTTCACAGCAACACGCACCATTAAATCTATGGTTATTTGATAAGATTAAACACGTGATTGCAAACTAACGTTCTTTTAGTATGCCCAAAGTAATCGCTTGGTGATGTTGACGCAGATAATCGATATCTTGCAAATACGCGATGTGATGTTCCTCTTCCAAATTAGCTTGAAATCTCTCATCCCTGCTGCTTGCCATCAGTCTCATGTAATCAACCAAAGCCGTGAGCCTTAACGTCATCACATCCACCAGATTTTCTCGCTCTAATTTTGAGCAGCCATACGCGTCACAAAACAGCTTGGCGCGTTGAATTTGCTGTTCCAAGTTGCCCATTCGGTCATTTTCATCCGTTTTAAAAGGAGCCCAACCGTAAATGGAAAAAGCAACGTCCCATAAACGAGGAGCAGGATGTGCGGTATCAAAATCGAATACACCAACCACGGTTTCACCATTTAGTGCAACATTGTATGGCATAAAATCCCCGTGACAGATCACCTCTTGGGGAGCGCGATCAGGTAGCATCCAATGACACACTTCGCTTTGATGTGAAATGAGAAAATCTTCTGAAGCATCATGCATTCTACGCAACATTTTGGCCGCGGATAAAAGTGCAGTAACAGAAGCAATAGAACCTTGCAGTGGATAGTTGAAGGTATCTCCTTCCACAAAGCTCAGCCACTCTTTGCCACCCTCAATCCCAATCACTTTGGGGCATTGCGTGAATCCATTGGAATGAAGGTGATTTAACAACTGGTGGACGGTCATCGTCCAAAAGCTTGCCGGACGACTAACGCGATCACCAGTACGATAAATGGCATTGTCCCGACCACCTTGTAGCATTTCCATGACTTTTCCTTGTTCGATCAGATTTGGGGCGACGATTGAAACAAGCGTCATTTTATACCTTAAGTAACGAATCTTGTTTTAACTACCGACCAAAAAGCACCCAACTTTGTTAGCTCAATCGCAGGAAACCACTTTCACTTATTCGAAGATGCAAGACTTTTAAGCTTATAGACTTTGCATGACCCAATGAGTAAAAGCCTCAACTTGCGGTTTATCGCTTTCCCTTACCACTATATGATGCGCGCTGGCGCTTGGCATGGACCATCCACCAATCGGAACCAAAAGTCCTTGTTGTAGCTCATCCTCCACTAAAAAGTCCCTAACAAGCAGTATGCCTAACTGATTCACCGCCGCTTGAATGGCTAGTAAGGAATGTTCAAACTCGGCGATAGGTTTACTCACTTTGCCTTCATAGCCCTGAAAACACAGCCAAGCTTGCCACGATTCATGGTATCCGCCCGTGCACAGTTTAGGCGCTAGCGCGATATCGGTAAGATGAATGACCGAATTAAGATTTAAAAAACCAGGGCTCGCCACCACTATCCAGTTTTCTTGGGTAAGTTGAACAGCCTGCTCTGATTGCCACTCTCCATAACCGTTGATGATCTCCACATCCGCAATGGCACTAGTATTCGGCACCGTGTTGGCAGTCGTTGAAATTTTTATCACGACATCAGGGTGCTGACGATGAAAATCAGCCAAGCGCGGCATTAACCATTGAGAACAAAAGCTGTGAGCAACATGAAGCGTCAGTTGAGTATTTTTCTGGCGAGCAAAAAGGTGTTGAGTTGCGACAGATAGCATCTGCAAAGTCTGGCTAACAACAGGCAAGTAGGCTTGGGCAACTTGTGTTAATAAAAGCTGCGCACCATTGCGCTCAAAAAGTATCGCGTTTAACTGAAGTTCCAACGATTTAACTTGCTGACTGACCGCCGCGCGAGTGACATTTAGCTCTTTTGCAGCTTTTGTAAAGCTTCGCAAACGGGCTGTTGCTTCAAAGGCTTTCAGGGCATTAAGTGGTGGGAGGTTTTGCATCATGCTCTCCTACTAAACGGAGCATCGATATTATGAATCTGTGATGACAGAATGATGAACAACAAGCAAAGCGCACGCCGCCGCCGTCATTTCAATATACAGCCCAACAACCGTCTCGGTTCCATGCAAGCATAAGTTTGAAGACAAGATCAAAAAAGCCAGCGATAAACGCTGGCTTTTTGCTTTGTTGGCTTTAGCAACAAACTATTGAGCTTGTTCAGTCGTTTGGTATTCAAACGCAGGAACAACTACTTCTACACGACGGTTCGCTTCGCGACCTTGACGAGTTTCGTTGCTAGCAACTGGGTTTGCTTCACCCATGCCTTTAACTGTCATACGGTCAGCAGCGATACCTTTCGCTTCGAATTCATTAGCAACCGCTTTAGCACGCTTTTCAGTTAGCTGTTGGTTGTACTGAGCAGAACCCGTTGTGTCACTGTAACCAGTGATCTCAACTTTAGCTTGTGGGTAAGTGTTCATTAGATCAACTGTACCAGAAAGTGCTGATGCATCTTTCACTTCTGCGCTTTCTAGGCCGAATTGTACTGTTGCTGTTTGAGCTGGGTACACGTGCTCAACGATACGAGTAGATGGACGTGTTTCTACCACTTCTTCAACTGCTTCTTCTTGAACTACTGGCTCAGAACCAAACTTGTAGTTGAAGCCGATACCGAAGAAGTCAGAATCCATGTCATCAATGATGTCGTCAGACATGTCTTGGTAACGTTGGTATTCAGCACGTAGGCTCCAGTTGTAGTTGATTTTGTACTCAGCACCTAGAGAGCCAGTTGGAACAAAGTCTTTCTCGTCACCAGCCATCATGTATGCCGCACCTACTTTAGCGAACAGGTTCCAAGAATCTGTTAGAGGTAGGTTGAATTTAGGAGCTAGAGTCAACGCCCAAAGGTCACCATCAACTGTGTTTAGACCAGGCTTTTTGAAGTTAGCCGTGAAATCACCTAGGTAATCAACACCGTATTCTGCAGCAACGTATTCGTTGAAGTTGTAACCAATGTGCATACCAGCTGCAAAGCTGTCGTCGTCACAAGGTTCGTTTAGGTAACATGCATCGTTTAGAGAGTTGTAACCTACTTTACCGCCAATGTAAGTGTCAGCAAGTGCAACGTTAGAGATCACACCACCAGCAAGTACAGTAGCCACTGCAATAGCGATTTTTTTCATTATTTTTTTCCTTTTTCTTGTACACAAAGCAACACAAATTAAGCAAGTCGCTGCTTATCATGTGAAGCCGCAACTTTCTCTTTTTAGTTGAATAGAAACAGCTAAATTTCGTAGGAAGGAATCAAAAAATGATATTCGAACGCCAATGATGTAACACGGATACCACCACCTCTCGATCACACGTTAATTATCTAAACGTGGGCTCTCATTTGAGGAGAAAATCCAACGACATTGGTTTAGCCATAGTCAATTCGTTGCGGAGAATATCACACTCTTAGCACTTTTCTGTGATGCAAATCACCCTATTTTTGCAGTTTCTCAAACTTGAGAAGAACTCAGTAAATGGATGAATGGCAACTAATTTTTACAATAAGAAATGCGAATAACAGGAAAGAAAACAGCCCATCAAAGATGAGCTGTTCGGTAATGAATCAATGCTGTGGAACTATTGCATTTAAATTTTGTCGGTCACCGCAAGTGTTGCTGCAAGCACGTCTTGCCCAAACATCACGCTGCGCTCAGGAGACCAACCGTACAACGGATCAGGGTGGTTGTTATTGTCTTTGAATGGCATCTCAATTGTGTACGATAAGCACTTAAATTGCTCGGCAACCCAATTTGAACCAACCGTCAGGTTTGCCTTGCCTGGTTCGTCTTTGTCGTAGCCAATTTCATCTTGGAACTCTGGCGTAATAGTCAACAGTGCTTGTTTGAATGCATTTTCCAGCGCCGCTAAGTTTTCATCGTACGATGGAATGCCTTCAGAGCCTGCAACAAAGTTGTATGGGATCGCTTCATCACCATGAACATCTAAGAACATATCCACGCCCGTTTCGAGCATGCGTTCACGAACAAGGAACACCTCTGGGCTTTTCTCCATTGAAGGCGTTTGCCATTCACGGTTTAGGTTTACACCAACCGCATTCGTGCGTAGGTGACCACGAATACCACCATCTGGGTTCATGTTAGGTACAACGTAAAGCACTGCTTTCTCAAGTAATGCACGGGCAACCGTATCGTTTTCATCCAGCAGACGCTGAATCATACCTTCCATAAACCACTCGGCCATGGTTTCGCCCGGATGCTGACGCGCGATCATCCAGATTTTCTTTTTGCCTTCTTCTGGCTCACCAAAAGTCAGTAGGCTCATGTCGTTACCATCTAGGGTATGACCCAGTGTATCTAGCTTGCAGTGGTGCGCGCTTTGCGCCATGTGCAGTAGATCGAGATGGCGATCATAAGTGTACGGTGCAAAGTATGCGAAATAGATAGAGCTGCGCTCTGGGATCACAGTAAACGTTAATGTGTCACCATCAAATTCAGCAGGAATACGGAACCATTCTTCACGGTCATAAGACGCAACAACGTCGTAACCTTGCCAACCTTCAGGGTATGCTGACTTCGCTAGATCGAGCAGTTTGATGGTGTGTGACTGCTCTGCTTCAGTTTCTAAGCGGAAGTGGAACCATTGGTAGAATTCCGACATGTTGTCGTTAGGGATTTTCAGTTGGATGTCATTTTTATCATCCGCTTTAACGACATGGATGCTACCGCTGTCGAAGTTGCTGAATATTTTCATTCTGTTACTCACCTTTTGAATCTGAGCTTGAAAGAGAGAGGCTAACACAAGGCGAAAGCCCGCCCCAACGACTTTCACTGCAAACTGTCTCGTTTGTGGCTAAAGTCTTCAGTTTAGTCGAGCTTATCCGCTTTGCCTGCTGGCCCTGCAAGTTTTGCCAGCCACTTATCCCAGATAAATGGCTTTTGACCACAATCTTCTGCCTCTTCTTTTCTGCGTACCGCATTACGCACCGTCATTGCGCCAATCCAGCGAAACGGCTCTGGAGGAAAATGTCCCAATGGTCCTTTGGCTAAGCCACTTCGAGTCCATTCGTTATCCAACCCTAACACCATAGAAGAGAGGATTTTTCCGCCCATGCGAGTCTGCGCAACACCATTACCTGAATAGCCAAAACCATAAAAGACATTACGTTGCTCGTTCAACTTCCCAAAAAATGGAAAGCCGGAGGTTGAGCGATCGGATCCTCCTGTCCATGAGTATTCAAACTCCGCCTCTTTCAAACTCGGGAAAAGTTTATCGAATGACTTCCTTAGAAGATTTTGATAACGAGTTGGTTTATTGAACATCACGTCCACTTGGTTGTTGAAAGAGAACTGATTGCCTCCCTTGCCTAACATGAGGCGACCATCTGGCGTATCGCGGTAGTAATGAACAAAAATACGCGAATCTAACACGCTCGTTCCCGCTTGCCAGCCCGTTTTCCGTAACGACTCACCAAGCGGTTTGGTGATGACCATGTCGGAAGAAACCACCACGATACTGTTTTTGAACTGTGTAAAGTGCTCCACCATCCATGCGTTTAATGCCAGCACAACCTGCTTTGCTTGTATTTGTACGTCAGGAGTGCTCACGGTAACTGGTTGGCCAAAATCCAATTTGGTCATTGGTGTGTTTTCGAAGATTTCGATCCCCATTTCTAATGCGACTCGGCGCAAACCTCTAGCCAACAAGGCGGGCTGGACGCTAGCAGCAACCGAAGAATGGAAACCTTCAAGATGACGGGGCGAGCCTGTATTTGCGTGCAGCTCATCTTCTTTGCAGCGACGCCAACTATTGACGCCTAAACGTGAAAGCTCATCGACGACAGGTTGCATGCAGCCCGCTTGCGCGTGATTTGTTGCAGTGTAATACACGCCTTTAAGCGACAACTTAGCATCAATATGGTGCTGTTTACAAAACGCGTCAATTTCAAGCACGGCTTGTTCGGACTCTTTGACTAACCAAGCAGCCTGAGCTTCACCAAACAAACGTTTTAAGGTCGGAAACTTTGTCGACCAAGTCAGCATGCAACCACCATTCGCTCCAGACGCGCCACTACCGCACAGCCCCTTTTCTATCACAACAACATGCTTTTTCGGTGCTTGCTGTTTGATCATAATGGCGGTCCAAAGTCCGGTGTAACCACCGCCAATAATCGCGACATCAGCGTTGATATCTTCATTCAGAGGCTTAGCTGGTTGAGGCTGTTCAAGTTCAAGCGCTTGCTTAAACCAGTAAGATAGGTGTGCCATTGTTTTTCCTTCGTGTCATTCATGAACTTGTTTTCGAGAAGCTCACTGTACAAACGATGCGCAGTTTCAACGAGCAAGAAAAACTATCGCTGCGCGTAAGAAAAAATGACGCCACGCGGCAAAGTGACGGGCGATTTTAAAGAACCGAAAAGCACAAAAAAGGAGGAGCGTGGCTCCTCCAAAAAATGCAATGATATTAACTATTAGGGATAGATTAAGGGGAATAGCGTCAGTTAGTACCTACCAGGCTCGCGCATACGGTATTCGTATGTCACATTTACTACTGGCTGGTAAGTCACCTGACCATTACTTTCCATAAATTCATCGACCGTCACTTTTGAATCGGTAATCGAAAATGACTGACGATCCACAAACTCAGACTTACGAGTAAATTCGTCTCTAAGCTGGCCAGACGATTTGTTCTGGTAATCTTGGAGCATAACTCGCCCCATATCGTAAGCCGCTTCTTTACTATCCACGACAGCACCGTGAATAGTTTGCGTATTGTTCGTCCACTGATAGCCACCAGCAAATACAACAGAAGGTGCAGTAGTCAGAGCGAGAAGACTTGCTAAAGTAATTAAGCGTTTCATAAACCTCTCCTTTACTTCCTTACTATCGAACCTGCATTGGTTCGATACCTATAAGTTACGTATAAAGACCTGTAGCACGTCAAATTAATTTCAAATTATGTTCAAGTTTTGTTCAATTTGGTTCTGTGCATGCTTTTGTTTATGACCCAATTCGATCTTTTTCAAACTTGAAATATGCTCTAGCAAAGACCTATCCCTGACACTTCCTTACTCACTCATACAATACCTGCCGTGGTTTTTCTCTTAGAATCCCGAACAAACGAACACTGTTCAAAATTAATTTTGAGTACGTTGGAATCAGCAAGAACACACCTCCTATTTATGCCTTGTGCATCTCTCCATTTTCGTGTTCCTCGCTGTTATTTCTCGTGCTGTTAAAACAGAACCCCAGTTAAGACAAGCTCTTAAGTGAGTCGGGAGTGAAAATGACTGCAAATAAATCCATTTTTGATCATACCAAAGTGATCTATGCTGATGAGTACGCCAACACCTATAACCCTATTTGGGTATATAGAATGAAGTTCATCATGCGTGCGCTTTACTACAAACGAGCATTCAAACACCTTGCGAACAACATTGAATCGTCTTTGTTAGACATGCTTTGTACGCGTACACACCGATTCCTAGAAAAACCGTTTCGCCCGTACATCATTAAGAATAACTCTGCTTTTGATCGCTCCAACTTGGTGGTTGATCACTACAAAACGATTTCAGAACTGCTTTCTAAAGAGACCATTGCCGAGATTTACACCGACTCAAAAGGCTTAACGCTGACCTCATTTGAAATCGATGGCATCGAGTACTCGGTTCGATTGGTTTACGAAGCACGTTACCAAAAAGAAGGCGACATGAGTCTTGTGCTGCACAGCGCTGAAGACGGCAACTTCTACACACTTTCGTTTACCGTTGGTCATGTAGACACAGGGCGCTGCATTATGATAGGTGGCCTACAAGGCCCTCGAAGCAGTGAAGAAAACAACGCAAAAATCAAAAAACTGACTCGAAAACTGTACGGTCAGCGACCAAAAAGCTTGATGGTGAGTTTGCTAACACTCATTGCTCAAGTCTGGGAAGTAAACACCATACTCGCCGTAAAAACGCAATCTCACACATACGCAGCACGACGTTACAGTAAAGGACGCATCAAAACCGACTACGACGCACTATGGCAAGAGTTGGGGGGCATTGAATACAACCGCCATTTCTACGCATTAAAAGTGAATGATACGCGCCGCGATACTGAGGGAATGTCTCGCTCCAAACGCTCGATGTACCGCCGTCGTTATGAGTGGCTAGACAACACCAAAGCTGAGTTTGCGACGCGTCTGCGTTAATCCAGCGTATCACGCGATACTTGTTTATTCGTTTACTATTCGGAGTCCTTATGTCTTACAAATACGCCGTAGCATGCTTGTTGTCTGCACTTTCTGTCACCGCTCATGCCGAGCCAACCAAACACATTGTGGGGGCGAATTTAGGCTATGGTGACGTTAGTTACGACGTCAATAATGGCCATGATGACGGCGACATGTTCTTAGGGGATGTGTATTACCGTTACATGTTCGACCAAAACTTCGGCCTTGAAGCAGGTTACAAAGGCGCGTTTAACGGCATTGGTTCTGTACTCATTAGCCCAATATCAGAAATCACCGACGTGAGTTATGGCGGTCCGCGAATCAGCGGTTACGTAAGCTACCCTTTGGGTGCTGGTTTTGAGCTTTACGGTAAAGGCGGTATCACTTACTACACGTTAAGTTACACGCTTAAAAACAATGGCCAGAATAAAGAATATGACGAGTCTAGCCTTGGCGGAGAAGCCGCAGCAGGTGTCGCCTGGGGCTATAAACACTTTGGTTTGAACTTAGAATACAATTACGCCAAAAACAGCGATTTTGATTCTGGTGGCGTGATGTTTGGCGCACAAATGCGTTTCTAACTCATCCCTCTTTTCTAAGGCACCTGAATTCCGGTGCCTTTAGTTTATGTGCTTCAAGCACCTTCTAAAGACAACACAATGCCTGCCAGGATGAAAGCCACACCGATACCTCGGGTGAGATACCATTTTTCCGCAAGCAACCAAATGCCCATCAATAAACCAAATACGATACTGATCTGGCGCAGCGCGACAACTAAGCTCACGTTGTCTGTCATCGTCATCGCAAACAGAACCAATCCATAAGTCGATGCCATCATAATGCCAGCCATACTTGCACTTTTTCGGATTCGCCAAGCCGCTTGCAACTCTTGATCATTTCCGGTGATCAGACACCAAAGTAAAACGGGTAAGCCCATCGCCCAAAACTGCGCACCAAGATAGAAGATCGCGCTGTATTGATCGTTGAAAATAGTTGATGCTTGCTGAGTCAGTAACGTTAATGCCTCTTTGTCCACCACAGAGTAACCTGTCGTGCCAATTGCCGCGATCAACGCCCAAAACACGCCTACATTTAGATACGCCACCAAAGAAACTTGGCGAACATGAGTCAACGGAACCAAAATGCAGCCAAAGGTGATCAACACAAAACCAAGCCACTGTTGAGATGAAAGCGCATGGCCGAGTGCAACACTGAACCCTCCCACCATCATGACCGGCAAAGCGCGTGCAATTGGGTAAATCACACCAACATCGGCATGTTTATACGCCATGATCAAACCGACGAGATACACAATTTGCGCTATTCCACTAAAAGCCAGCATTCCCCAAAACTCAACTGGCAACGAAGTCCAACCGAGCGTGATTAAATACCAAATCAGATATGGGGTAAGCACTCCACAAGCAGACAGGCTTGCAGCCATCGTGAATGCCATGCCTGATCCGGAATGGCTTTTACCCAAGATATTCCAGCCTGCATGCAAAACCGCAGAAAATACAACGAGTGCGATTGCCAAAAAATCCATTTGTTTTCCTGTTTAGATAAAACAAAGGCTCCGAGATGGAGCCTTTGAATATGAAAATGCGAACATTAGTGATTGAGCTCTGCTACCGACTCAATACTGATGGCATCGTGACGCCAGTATTCAATATCGCAGTCAATCAACTCGCCATGTTGGTTATAGTTAGTGCGTTCAACAACCATTGCCGGAGTGCCCGATGTTGCTCGCAACGCTTGCGCGACTTCACCAAGCAAGGTACTGGTAGAAATACGGTAACGCGTCTTCTGATACACCACACCAAAGTGCTCGCGATAAATGTCGGTCAGCGAGTTGGTCAAATCAAAGCTCAATAAATTGGGGAAGATCTCTGGGCGAATATAGTTGGTCACATACACCACAGGTCTGTCTTCCAAATATCGAACGCGGTCGACACGAAAAACATCAGAGAACGGCTGCAGTTGTAACAAGCGCGCAGATTGCTTGTTAGCTAAAGTGCCCTTTGCCGCAATCAGCTCCGTTTTTGGCACGCGATTTTGCGCTTTCGCCATGTTCGGAAAATTAAGTGTTTGAGTAGGGTCGTAGCGTAGTGGCTCAGGTGAAATAAACCAGCCTCTGCGATCTTCACGATAAATTCGTCCTTCGGCTTCCAATAACGACAACGCTTCGCGCAACGTAACTCGGGTTGTGTCGAACGACTCCGCCAACTTGCGCTCCGCAGGCAATTTCTGACGCGGTGATAGCATGCCCGCTTCAATCTGTTCAACAATCGAATCTTTAATTTTTACGTACTGCACGAGGTGTCCTTATCTTTTACGCCAAGCCTGAGTGCGACTTTCTAACCACTTCCCCAACGTCATCTGAACGATCTTCGCAATCGCGGCTGCAATCATGATCATCACGGCCATCGCAGCAGCTGCGCCCGTTTGGCCTGCATCGTCCATGTTTAGAATCGATACCGAAGCAGGAATCGTATCGGTTGAGTACAGGAATACTACCGCAGAAGTGGTGGTCAATGCATTAACAAACAAGTAGGTTGCGATGTCTAAAACAGCAGGCATACAAACCGGTAAGGTCACTTTGAAGAACAACTTATACTGAGGCAGCCTGACCGATGCTGCCGTCGCTTCTATCTCTGAAGGCAGTTGCTTGAGAGCGGTTAACGCTGTCATGTGGCCGACTGTGTAATAGTGCACTACGGTGTTAATCACCAGAAACGCCATCGTACCGTAAAGCACATTCAATGGGTTGTTCACATCATTGAAGTAAAAGATGTATCCCAAACCCAAAACCATGCCCGGCACCGCCATTGGCACCACGCTCAGCATTTGCATCGCCTGACGAACTGGCCCAAACGCACGACCTTTTTCAATACAGTAGGCACCGACAAAAATCACAGCGGTACCAATCAGCGCAGTCCAACCTGCCAGCGTTAACGAGTTGAAGAATGGGCTCCAACCGTAAGTGCTCATTTCAGCAAAGTTGTAATTGTTTAGCGTCAGCGCTTTATTCCACGGCCAAAATGTCACTAGAGAGCCGTACACCGCCATGCCTAACACTGCCAGTACTGCGACAGAAATCAGTGAACAGTATACGAAGCAAAGGCCATCACGCGTTTTGTTGGGTTCTGGCTGATAAGGCACTGAACGTGTGTCGAATAAGCTCTTTTGTTTTTTCTGCACCCAACGATCCGCACCAAACGCCATTACCGCAGGAAATAACAGCATGATGCTGGTTACCGCACCCATGGCAAAGTTTTGCTGGCCCACCACTTGTTTGAAGATGTCGGTCGCCAGAACGTTATAGCTTCCGCCAATGACTTTCGGCACACCAAAATCGGTGATCACCAACGTGAATACGACAATCAGAGTGCTGATCAAACCGTATTTCGCCGCAGGTAACGTCACCATAAAAAAGGTCTTCATCGGTGAGGTTTTTAGAGCACGAGCGGCCTCATACAAACGGGCATCGGAAGTACGCAGCGAAGTGGTCAAAATCATCAGAGCATGAGGAAAGGTCCAAAAGATCAACCCCATTGAAATACCAATCACACCATACACTGAGTGACCACCAAGTAGCTCTTTCGCAACCCCTTGATTGCCAAAGAGGAAGATCAAGCTGATCGCAGGCAAAAGTGAGGGAGCAAGGATTGGCGCGGTACCTAAGATGTGAAATAGACCTTTAAATGGCATGCATGAACGCGTGAGTGCGTAAGCGTAACCAAAGGCCAGAATACCGACCACCGTCGTTACAACGAGTCCCAAACTAAACGTATTACCAACGGAAACCCACAAGCTTGAAGAAGAAAAATAAGTCGCAAAGTTGGCTAACCCAACAAACTCTCCATCGCTGTTTTGTACGCTTTTGGCCAGCATCGCCCACAATGGCATCAAGATGAACAAGATCATCATCGTGGAAAGACCCGCCAACAAGCCAAACAGCACGATATTGTCGCGGCTAATGCGTCCCATCATTGATTTCGCTTTGTCTTGAGTCGTCAGGCTATTCATCGTCATTGTCTTCGCATCCATGTTTGCACCTATGCCGCCAACGCTTTTGTAAACGCATTCCCCTGAGAAGGGATCACATAGCCGTGCAAGCCACTTTCCAAGAACTGAATGTAACGCACATCACCAATGCGAATATTGAAGTTTTGCACCGTCTCGACTGGCACATCAACAACGATTGGTTTCGCTTGGCTGTCGTTTTGTAGCTCACAATCCACGCGGAAAAATGCGCCCAAAAACTCGGTAGCGGTAATGCGTACAGGCAGAGAGTTGCGGTAGTTTTCGACAAACTTGATGTTCTCGGGACGCACCGCCAAATCAAAGCGATCACCACGTTGAATCTTACGATTGGTTAAACTTGGTGCTGGCAGTAGAGTCTCAGCAATACGCACCTGAGATTCGGTCACAACAGATGTCTCGATAAAATTCATGCTGCCGACAAACTCGGCCACAAAACGCGTTGCCGGTTGTTGGTAGATTTCTTGAGGCGTGCCGACTTGCTCAATTACGCCATGGTTCATCACCACAATTCGATCTGCCATCGAAAGCGCTTCATCCTGATCGTGCGTAACCATAATGGTAGTGATGCCCAGCTTTCGTTGCAGCTTACAAATTTCATCACGTAAGTGAACACGTACTTTCGCATCCAACGCAGATAAAGGTTCATCAAGAAGAAGCAGTCCCGGAGATAAAGCAAGCGCTCGCGCTAACGCCACACGTTGTTGCTGACCGCCCGACAACTGGTTAGGAAACTTCTGCCCTGAGGTTGGTAAGCCTATCGTTTCGAGCCACTGCTCTACTTTCTCCAGCGCCTCTTTGGTTGACATACCTTGGTTTTTCAAACCCACCGCAATGTTCTCTTGTACGGTGAGGTTTGGAAACAGCGCGTAAGACTGAAACACAATGCCGAAATCACGCTTTTCTGGTGGTAGAAATGTGGTCTCTTGACCGTTTTGAAAAATCGCGCCAGAAGTAGGTAGATCTAAACCTGCAATTGCACGTAACAACGTAGTTTTACCGCAGCCAGAAGGGCCTAAAAAACAAACGAACTCGCCCTTTTCAATCGCTAGCGAGATTTTCTTTAATGCCGTGAACTGTCCGAATTGCTTCACTACATTTTCGATATTTAGGTAATGTTGGTTAGTTGACATAACACACGCTCCAAATGGTATATACCAACTTTAGTTTTGGAGTGTTACGTTCCAATGACAAATTTATAGCCAGAAGATGACAAATAGATGAACGCCCTCGACATTAAACGCTTAAATCTAAACTCATCTTGAAATACGGAATGTCTGATTTATAAAAGCGCTCGCCCTCCTTCTGTAATCCAAACTTCTGATAAATTCTCAACGCCGACTCACGCGCATCGCACCAGAATACCGCTGCGTTCAACGCCTTAGCATCTTCAATCATCGTCTCCAACATTCGAGAGCCGATCCCTTTCCCTTGTTGACTTGAAGATACCGCAAACTTCCTTAGTCTTGCTGCGCCATTGTTGAAGAAGACTGACGCCACACCCACCAGCTCTCCGTTCACATAACTCCCGTAATGATAGCCAGTTTCATCTTCATCAACCTTGCAAAATTCAATGCTTTTGCTTGGCCATAAAACCTGCTGTCGAAGCGGCAGTGTCTGCTCCGCATTAATACGTTGGATTTCCATGCACTTCCTCTTTTCTACCTGAGTATCCGGCCACTAATGTGCCTCTACTTTTCGCAAGATGCAAAAAAGGAGAGCAACCGCTCTCCTTTGACAATCGGATTTGTCGTAACCCTTATGATTTTGGCTCTGATTTCGCGTCAAATTTCTCAGACCATGTCGCTAAGATTTCTGCACGCTTGCTGCCCATTTGCGCGAAGTCCATCTTCGCCATGTTCTCTTGAACGTTCGGGAAGTTAGATACGGTCGCTTTCACTTCTTTATGTCCAACCACTGGGTACATTTCTACGTAGAGCTCATTTGCTGCTTTAGAGATTGACCAGTCGACAACACGCTTGGCTGCATCCGACTCTTTCACTAGGCCAACGGCTTCTGATTCCCAGCCGATACCTTTTGGTGTGATAACCGCTAGTGGTGCACCTTGTGTTTTCAGCTTCGCGCCGCGGCTCGCCATCGAAATACCGATAGCCACTTCGCCCATACCTGCTTGAACGCATGGCTTAGAACCAGAATGTGTGTAGTGTGCAATGTTTTTGTCTAGGTCACGCATGTAGTTCCATGCCTGATCTTCACCCATGTTTTGTAGCCAAGCAGACACCTGCATGTAACCAGTACCTGAAGAAGCTGGGTTAGGCATTGCAATGTGGCCTTTGTAAACCGGCTTCGTTAGGTCTTCCCAAGATGTTGGTTTAGGCAGGTTAAGTTGCTTCGCTACCGCTTCGTTGAAACAAACTGCGTTAAAGAACGCATCATTCCCAAACCAAGCTTGGTTTGATTGAGGGTCGTTTAGGTTCGCATGCAGCTCTTCCAAACCTTTTGGTGTGTAAGGCTTAAGAAGACCTTCATCTTTAAGCAATGCCATTGACGAGCCAGCAAGACCCCAAACCACTTCCGCTTGAGGGTTGTTCTTTTCTGCCAGCAATTTCGCCGTCATGATACCTGTTGAATCACGAACCCACTTAATCTTGATATCTGGGTTGTCTTTCTCAAACGCAGACTTGTATTTCGCAAGAATGTCAGTTTCGAAAGCGGTGTAAACCGTCACTTCCTGTGCTGCCATTGCATTCGTTGCTAGCAGAGAGACAAGTGCAGCCAGCGATCCTTTCATCAAACGGTTTTTCATCATTTTCTCCAGTTAATTTGGCTAAGTTTTCATTTGGTCTGTACCAGTTGACGATAACCACCCTACTGAGCCTTTGTGACGAAATCATGACCATAAAATGGCAGTTTTGAGAAAATTATCGATAAATAGGCGACCAACTGATCGGTGAAATTTTGGATATGAAAGTTTTATGAAATTCACTGAATGGCTATTTACGACCCTTTTTCATCCTTGCTAGAGTGAACCTAATTTCTGGTGTAGACCAATTAAATTATTCTGATGGAAATCGAGATGAAAAACGAATACCTACTACTGACTCCAGGTCCTCTATCTACTTCTGAAACGGTACGCGAAGCCATGCTGAAAGACTGGTGTACTTGGGATGATGAATACAACAAAGACATTGTCGAAGTGATCCGCACTAAGCTTGTAAAACTGGCGACGGAGAAAGACGGCTACACCAGCGTACTAATGCAAGGTAGCGGCACCGCATCAGTAGAAGCAACGATAGGCAGTGCCATTGGCAAAGATGGAAAATTGTTGGTTGTCGACAACGGTGCTTACGGTGCGCGTATCGCCCAGATCGCTGATTACCTAAATATTCCATGCCATGTTGTTTCCCCAGGCGAAACATCACAGCCACACTTGAACGAGGTGGAAACTGCATTGGCATCGGATCCTGCTATCACACACGTGGCGATTGTTCACTGTGAGACAACCACTGGCATGCTTAACCCAATTGAGGCATTTTCTTCTGCTGCAAAAGCGCACGGTAAAGTGGTTATTCTCGATGCCATGTCGAGCTTTGGTGGCATTCCTATCGATATCGCAGAGCTAGGCATCGATTTTATGATCAGCTCTGCTAACAAATGTATTCAAGGCGTACCGGGCTTCGGCTTTGTGATTGCGAAACAAACGGAACTCGAAAAGTGCCAAGGTCAGGCACGTTCTTTGAGCCTTGACCTTTACGACCAGTGGCACTGCATGGAAGTGAACCACGGCAAATGGCGTTTCACGTCTCCTACGCACACGGTTCGCGCTTTCTACCAAGCATTGTTAGAGCTGGAACAAGAAGGGGGCATTGAGGCTCGCTATAACCGTTACCAAACTAATCAGAAAATACTGGTTGCTGGTATGCGTTCTTTGGGTTTCAAGCCACTACTCGATGACGCGCTTCACTCGCCAATCATCACTTCTTTCTACTCTCCGACGCACAGAGATTACCAGTTCAAAGCGTTCTACACGCGTTTAAAAGAGCAAGGTTTTGTGATTTATCCGGGTAAAGTATCGAACGCCGATTGCTTCCGTATCGGCAACATTGGCGAAGTTTACCCAGCAGATATCGAGCGCTTAATCGCTGCGATTGAAAAAGCAATGTACTGGCAAGTTGCGTAAAGCAGCCTTCTGGTTGAGAGAGCGCTATGACTCAGAATATCAAACCGACCCATTTTCGTAGTGAAGGCGATGTCAACACGACACCGGCGCGCCAAGCTTGGAATGCGTCGATGGACGACGAACGCACGCAAGCATTATTGAAGCGCGATTCCGAGGTCTTTCTTCATCAAGCTATGTCGACGCCTTGCTTAGATACCTTGGAAGCAGCGGAAGGCATCTACATCCAAGATGCTACCGGCAAAAAGTACATGGACTTCCATGGTAATAACGTCCACCAGCTGGGCTATGGTCATCCGCATGTGATTAAACGTGTGCAAGAGCAAATTGCCAAACTGCCGTTTTCACCACGTCGTTTTACCAACGAGACCGCGATTGAATGTGCCGAAAAACTCACCCAAATCTGTGGCGGCGAATTGAACCGCGTGCTATTTGCTCCGGGAGGCACATCTGCGGTTGGTATGGCACTTAAACTAGCGCGCCACATCACAGGCAACTACAAGGTGGTGTCTCTGTGGGATTCTTTCCACGGCGCATCGCTAGATGCCATCTCAGTAGGCGGCGAAGCGTGTTTCCGCCAAGGTATGGGACCATTAATGGCAGGCGTTGAGCGCATTCCACCAGCGGTGTCTTACCGTGGCGCTTTCCCAGTCGCGGACGGTAGCGATGTGCATTATGCCGACTACCTTGAATACGTAATTGAGAAAGAAGGCGGCGTGGGCGCATTTATCGCAGAAGCGGTTCGCAACACAGATGTTCAAGTGCCAAGTAAAGCCTACTGGAAACGCATCCGTGAAATCTGTGACAAACACAATGTCATGCTGATCATCGACGACATCCCTAACGGCATGGGTCGCAGCGGTGAATGGTTTACCTACCAAGCCTACGACATCGAGCCAGATATGCTCTGCATCGGTAAAGGTTTGGGCGGAGGCTTAGTGCCTATCGCAGCCATGGTAACCAAAGACAAATACAACACCGCCGAGCAAATCTCCATGGGTCATTACACTCACGAGAAAAGCCCTATCGGTTGTGCTGCGGCACTGGCAACCATGGAAGCCATTGAGCAAGACGGCTTGCTAGATAAAGCCAAAGCCGACAGCCAGTTCATGCGTGAAAAGCTGTTAGAGATGAAAGCTAAGTACCCAGTGATTGGTGATGTACGTGGCATCGGCATGTTATGGGGCATTGAGTTGGTCACCGACCACGAGAGCAAAGCACGCGCGTATGACGAAGCGGAAGCTGTGTTGTACCAATGCCTCAACAATGGCGTGAGCTTCAAGGTCTCGCAAGGCAATGTGATTCAACTCAGCCCACCGCTGATCATCACTCGCGAACAACTGATAGAAGCGTTGGCGATCTTCGAAGAAGCGATCGCCAAAGTGTGTAAAGACTTTAATTACTTTTAGGGTCAATAGACCTCAACAAAAACCAATTTATTCAGAGCGCCGTTTCAACGTGTAGGCAAGCGCTCTGGCAAGCAAGAAAAAGGATTGAACATGAGCAAATCACCAATTCAAGCAGTGATCTTTGACTGGGCTGGCACTATCGTCGATTTCGGCTCTTTTGCACCAACCAGTATCTTTGTGGAAGCGTTCAAGCAAGGATTTGATTTCGAAATCGGTCTTGAAGAAGCGCGTGAACCAATGGGGCTTGGTAAGTGGGATCACATCCAAGCTGTGGGTCGTATTCCTGCCGTTGATAAGCGTTGGAATGAGAAGTTTGGTCGCTCAATGACCAGCGAAGACATCGACGCTATCTACGCGGCATTTATGCCTCTGCAAAAAGCAAAAGTGGCTGACCACGCAGAACCAATCCTCAATGCGATTGAAGTTGTGAACGGTCTGAAAGACAAAGGCATCAAGATCGGTTCTTGTTCTGGTTACCCGCGTGAGGTGATGGACGTATTGATTCCAGTTGCAGCGGACTACGGCTACCAACCAGATTACGTTGTCGCGACAGACGATCTGCCCCAAGGTGGTCGCCCTGCGCCGTTTATGGCACTGAAAAACGTGATTGAGCTTGGTGTAACCGACGTTAAAGCATGCGTCAAAGTGGACGATTCAGCACCGGGCATCTTTGAAGGTCACAATGCGGGCATGTGGACGGTGGGTCTGCTGCTTTCTGGTAACGAAGCGGGTCTGACATTTGAAGAATACCAAGCTACAGACGAAGCAACCTTAGAGAAAGCTCGTGAAAAAGCACGCGCGAAGTTTATCAAGAGTGCACCTCACTACTTAATCGACACCATCTCCGATATGCCAGAGGTGATCGTAGATATCGAACAACGCCTAGCCACGGGCGAACGTCCGTAGTTTTCGCTCGTGAATTCAGAATGTAAAAAGCCTCTCCATATTGAGAGGCTTTTTGTATTTATGGAAAGCGGAGGGGTCAATTAATCGCGGTACTTGCTCGACGCTTTAGCTTAAAGCCCGTACTGGTTGGCCTTTCTTCTGGCTCGCCTTTGATGGCATGCAACAGTTTTTCTGCCGCCTTGGTGCCCATGCGCTCGTAATCAAATTCTGCCGATGTCAAACTTGGGTAAGCGTGCTCCCCCATAGAAGAACCTTCAAGGCAAATAATGGCAATGTCGGTCGGGACTTTGAGCACGCGGCGATGGCACTCAAAGAGCGCACCAATTGCTATCTCCTCATGGCTACACACCAAAGCATTCAAGCTTGAATCGCGCAGCAATAACTTCGCCAATCCTTCCGCACCCAATTGTGAAGATGGCGCTTCATGAGTCGTCAGAAAATGATCTGGGGTGAGATAGTTTTCAATCATCGCACTTTGCCAACCGTGTAACTGGCGTTGCAACGTTGAGTGATTCCCGCGCGCCCCAATAAAACCAACGTTCTTAAAACCTTGTTCAATCAGGTGTCTGGTACAGGCCTTACCCACTTCGAAGTGATCCACGCCAATGTTGAGATAACTGGCCTTTGAGCTCAGTTCGGCAATCTCTAACACTGGCGTATTTGATGCCTCTAACAGTTGATGCGTTCGCTGACTATGCTCACTTCCAAACAGTACAACGCCCGCAGGACGGCTCTCTAAAAAAGTCGAAAGCAACTTTTCTTCTTGCTCAATCGAGTAGTCGCTGTAACCCAGTAATAATTGATAACCCGCTTTGTTTAACGCCTGTTGGAAGCTTGGTAAGAAATGCGCACATGCTTTTTCAAACAGTGACGGAATGATAAGAGCGATGGAATAACTTTCTGCAGATGCGAGTGCCCCTGCGGCTTTGTTCGGGATATAGCCGAGCTCATCAACCACTTGTTGAATTTTTTCTCTCAGCTTATCGGATACCAGCTCTGGCGTTCGTAATGCTCGCGACACCGTCATCGTGCCTACGCCTGCTTGTTTGGCGACATCAGCCAAAGTGACGTTGCCGGTACTTCTTCGTTTGCGAGGTTCGCTCATTGTTTTTATTTAATGTTCTCTAATTTCAGCTGCAACATCTTATCACAGCGCTTTAATGGTTTTGATATTAGCGCATTAGAACTCGAACACCAGCACATGAAACTTCGATGCCTGATAAAAATGATAGCGCTATCACAATTAATGGTAGCGCTATCAGATAGCGCTACCATTTGTGATCACTCTCAGGTTTTTCTGGCAAATTGATCGATAAAGTACGCAGCAACAAAACAACAAATCGGAAACATTCCAATGCTACGTGAACTGATTACCTCTGATGTCATTCGCATCCATTCTGACGCAACCGACTGGAAAGATGCGATCAGCAAATCTTGTGAAGCTTTGATTGAAAATGGCGCAATAGAACCAAGTTACGTTGAAGCAATTTACCTCTCGCACGAAGAGCTTGGCCCTTACTACGTGGTAGGTCCGGGCATGGCGATGCCACACGCTCGCCCTGAAGATGGCGTTAACCGTTTGTCACTGGCGATCACGGTGATCCAAAACGGCGTCAACTTTAACTCTGAAGAAAATGACCCAGTAAAAATGCTGGTCACGCTAGCGGCAACGGACAGTAATAGCCACGTTGATGCGATTTCGAAACTGGCGGAATTGTTTATGAATGAAGAGCATGTAGAGGCCATCTGCAACGCTCAAAGCAAAGAAGATGTTCTTGCGATCATCGACAAATACTAAGTTTTACTCCTGACATACCCCATTCACAAATGGGTATACCCCCTATAAAAAAGAAAAGGTCTGAATTATGAAAATTATGGTTGTTTGCGGTCACGGTCTTGGTACTAGCCTAATGATGGAAATGAGCATCAAAAGCATCGTAAAAGAATTGAACGTCGATGCCGCTGTGGATCACATCGATCTTGGCTCAGCAAAAGGCACAAGTTGCGACATTTTCATCGGCACAAAAGACATTGCAGAACAGTTGGAAGCACTTGGCGTTGAGCAACGTATCGTAGCGCTTGATAACATGGTCGACAAAGTCGCAATGAAAGAGCGTTTATCTGTGGCACTTCAAGAGCTTGGCGCTCTATAAGGTGGCGTTATGGAATTTTTCAGTTTCTTAATGAACGATGTCCTATCAGAGCCAGCGGTTCTGGTCGGTCTCATCGCTCTAATCGGCTTAATTGCCCAGAAAAAACCAGTCACCGAGTGCATTAAAGGCACGGTAAAAACCATTCTTGGTTTCATCGTGCTTGGCGCAGGTGCAGGCTTAGTTGTGAGCTCGCTAGGCGACTTCGCGACGATTTTCCAACACGCATTTGGCATTACAGGCGTGGTTCCAAACAACGAAGCTATCGTCTCTATCGCGCAAGAAGCGTTTGGTAAAGAGATGGCGATGATCATGTTCTTCGGTATGTTGGTGAACATTCTGATCGCTCGTTTCACGCCGTGGAAATTCATCTTCCTAACAGGTCACCACACACTATTTATGTCGATGATGGTGGCGGCGATTCTGGCATCTAGCGGCATGAAAGGTGTTCCACTGATCGCTCTTGGCTCTGTGGTTGTGGGTTCTGTAATGGTGTTCTTCCCTGCAATTGCGCACAAATACATGAAGCAAGTAACAGGCTCAGACGACGTTGCGATTGGTCACTTCTCTACCCTTTCTTACGTCCTAGCTGGTTTCATTGGCAGCAAGTTTGGTAACAAAGAGCACTCAACAGAAGAGATGAATGTCCCTAAGAGCTTGTTGTTCTTACGCGATACGCCAGTGGCTATCTCGTTCACAATGGGCATCATCTTTATGGTGACGTGTTTGTTCGCTGGCGGCGATTTTGTCCGTGAAGTCAGTGGTGGTAAACATTGGTCTATGTTTGCGCTAATGCAATCCATCACTTTCGCCGGTGGTGTGTACGTCATCCTGCAAGGTGTACGTATGGTTATCGCAGAAATCGTTCCTGCATTTAAAGGCATCTCAGACAAACTGGTTCCAAACGCAAAACCTGCACTGGATTGTCCGGTTGTGTTCCCATACGCGCCAAACGCGGTATTGGTGGGCTTCCTATCGAGCTTTGCAGCCGGTCTAGTGGGCATGTTCCTGCTGTACGTGATGGGTCTTACTGTGATTATCCCAGGTGTCGTTCCACACTTCTTTGTGGGTGCTGCGGCAGGTGTATTTGGTAACGCGACAGGTGGTCGTCGCGGTGCAATTCTAGGCGCGTTTGCACAAGGCCTACTGATTACTTTCCTACCTGTATTCCTAATGCCAGTACTGGGTGATCTTGGCTTTGCAAACACAACATTCAGTGATGCTGACTTCGGCGCGGTAGGTATCCTACTTGGTTTGATTGTTCGCTAAGTTTTCTCTCTGATGAATGCGGAATTAGGCTCGTCGGCATTCATCTCTGAGAGGCTTTAGCCATAGAAAAGCACTCAAAAAAACGCCCCTCACGTGAGGGGCGTTTTTCTTATTGAGGCTATCTTATTGGGACAGCAACTTTCTCGTTGGTTCTTGCTCGGTATACTCAACCGCATCGCTGGTGGAAAGCTTGTCGACATCTTCTTGAGAGCCGGTTACTACCAACACTTGCTGTTTCACCAAAGCATCGACCACTTCAAGGTTGTTGTGACGAAGAAGCGCTCTCACTTCGCTTTCTTTCCCTTTGTGATATTTCACAAAATAGCGAGCCGGTTGTTGCTCTGCACTTGTTGGACGCTCATCCACAAGAGGAAAGCCTTGGTTGTTGGCAAGGCTGGTGGCGCTCATGCCAATCGCCAATAGCGCGGTCAAACTCCCCGCCGTTACGGAAAGTAAGGTCAGCTTCTTCATAGTCACTCCTTATTGAAATGTCAGAGACCAGCTGTTGATTGTACCTGTGTCTCTTCTGGCACTGTCGACGGCTTTAAGTTCCCAAGAACCTTGTGATTCAAAACCAGAGAAATCAACTTGGAAAGTGGTTTTGATATCGTTAGCACTGCCGCCAGTATTGTCGTGAAGCACGACTTGTCCACCTGTCGGTGAAGTCAGAGTCACTCGTAGGTCACCGATGTAAGTATGGCTAATATCTACGTCAATGCTTACAGTACCTGAGTCGCCAGTGCGATCGACATTCAGTGCGCTGATGGCACCAGAGGTTTTGTTGTCAGGAATCGCAACAGGGTTAGTGTTTGAGTAGCTAGAATCTGAAGAGCTACCGCCACCGTCAGGACCATTACAGCCCGCATCCAAGAACAGCTTCGCCGCTTCCGCATTCACTAGGCCGTGACCAGTGCGGTTATCTCGACCTGCAACATCAATGTCTGTCGCGGTTTTGATCAACGCGTTACGTACTTGCGCTGCGGTACACGTTGGGTGGTAACTCCACACCAAGCCAGCTACGCCCGTTACGTGCGGAGTCGCCATCGAAGTGCCGTTGTAGTACTCGTAGTCTTCACCTGATGTAGTTGCAACCGTGATCTCTTGGCCTACGTAACCCAATAGCTCTTGACCAAATGCACGATCAACTGTCACCGACACCATGCGATAAGCGTTGTTTTGGTCAACTAAGAATGGGTTTTGTAACCCAGCTAATGCCGCGTTGCTGTATACAATCGCCGCGCTTGCGCCCGCGTTGTAACATGCTCGAACTGCATCCACCTCTGGGTACGTACCTGAAGATTGATTACCAATACGCTCAGTAAGACAGATTTTGCCTGACATGTCGCCACAGTTGAAGTTGCCACCAGACACATCACAGCTTGCCAATGTCGCGGTGACTGAACCTGCAACGGGTGCTGGTACAAACTCAGTGCCGTTGTGGACCAAACGGTTATGAGGCACGATGCCACGGTCAAACTGGCTAACACCGTTTAGCGTAATGTCAGATAACTTACCTTCGCCTACTGTTACGGTGGACAGGATCGCCACACCCGGCGCCGCGATTTCAACTTGATCCGTCGCTTGCGAGAACGCCGCGTGATCATTTTGATTATCGACCGCTGCAACTGACATAACAGAATCGTAAGACGCTGGGTAGCTGTGCGCAGTATTGCCGTCGTTACCCGCCGCAGCGATTAACAGTACGCCTTGATCGTAGATCGCTTTCAGCGCATTTTGCTCCGTGCGACTCGATTGGCTACCACCGAGGCTCATGTTCACCACGTTTGCGCCATTATCAGCACACGTTTGTATCGCTTTCACAAGACCAGAAGAGTAACCCCAGCCCGCTTCGTTAAACACTTTCACGATGTGAAGGTTCACGTTTTGGTTTGGCATCACGCCCTTCACACCTTCAGTATTCGCGATCGCAGCGATTGTGCCCGCTACGTGAGTACCATGCGCGTTGTTGTTGCCAGGATCGCTCCATGAGCCTGTGCCGCTATCATTGGTACCAGCAACACGGTTACCGCTCAGATCGTTGTGCGACAAATCGTAGCCAGAATCGATGATACAAACTGTGCGGTTACCTGCATTGAAGTCATCCAACTGCTGAGCATTCACTGCGTTGTAACCCCAAGGTACCGTTTCACTTAGCAGGTAACGCGGTGGATCGACTTCCACGTATTCCACATCACCACGGTTACGCAGTGGTTCAAGATCATCCCCATCCAACTCAACGCTGTAAATGGCACGGTTACCTAGTTTTTCCACTTTACGTGCTTTCACCTGTTGCAAAACAGATTCTTGCGCGATACGTGGTCCCCAAAACGAGTTGCCACCCATCGAAGATCGGCTTACCGGATCTTCTTTGAATTTGACGATGTATTTCGTCGGCAACTTGGATTCGTCGAATCCCATCGGTGGAGCCGCGAATGCTGACATGGAAGCAGTCAGCGCGACGGCAACAGCAGACAATGTAAATAAGCCTTGTTTTTTACTTGTTGTGTAGTGCATTTGCCCTATTCCTTAGTTGAGCTAATTTTTATTCACTATATCCTCATGAAAAATCATCATTGCGATGTATACATGAGTCACTCAGCTATAGTTCATCGTCCAAAAATGCCAAACAATTTGTTTCATGAATATACAAATTTGTACAAAATATCATTCAATCAACATTTTTAGTTAACATCAAAAAGCATCAACAAAACCTTATAAAGCAATCACTTATTTAACAAAAAGTGCATGTTAAATTAATGTTAGTGAGTAATTATTCTAAATATGAGCCATTTAATCGATTGCTATGCTGAATGAATTTTTTGACCGTGATGCCAAAATCAAAATAATGAATATTTAGTTGTTGACTGTCTGGAGTATTTACTCAGAATTAGAGGGTTTAGTGAGAAAAATTCTCATCTAAACAATGTTATAGCCAAGTATTTTTTCAATGTGCTTGGGTCAATAACCATTACAAGAAGAGTGAATGATGAAAAAAACAATCACACTATTAACTGCATTACTCCCGCTTGCTTCTGCAGTTGCCGAAGAGCCAACCTTATCACCAGAAATGGTTTCAGCGTCTGAAGTGATCAGCACGCAAGAAAACCAAACCTATACCTATGTTCGCTGTTGGTATCGCACCAGCTACTCGAAAGATGATCCGGCGACCGATTGGGAATGGGCAAAAAACGAAGATGGTAGCTACTTCACCATTGACGGTTACTGGTGGAGCTCCGTTTCATTTAAAAACATGTTCTACACCAACACGTCGCAAAACGTTATCCGTCAGCGTTGTGAAGCAACATTAGATTTGGCGAACGAGAACGCAGACATTACGTTCTTCGCCGCTGACAATCGCTTCTCATACAACCACACGATCTGGAGCAACGACGCAGCAATGCAGCCAGATCAAATCAACAAAGTGGTTGCACTCGGTGACAGCTTGTCTGATACAGGCAACATCTTTAACGCATCACAATGGCGCTTCCCTAACCCGAACAGCTGGTTCTTAGGTCACTTCTCCAACGGTTTTGTGTGGACAGAATACATTGCCAAAGCGAAGAACCTTCCGCTCTACAACTGGGCAGTTGGCGGCGCGGCTGGTGAGAACCAATACATCGCGCTAACAGGGGTTGGTGAGCAAGTTTCTTCGTACTTAACCTACGCAAAACTGGCGAAGAACTACAAACCAGCAAACACCTTGTTTACGCTTGAGTTTGGTTTGAATGACTTCATGAACTACAACCGTGGCGTTCCAGAAGTGAAAGCGGATTATGCAGAAGCACTGATTCGTTTGACGGACGCAGGTGCGAAGAACTTCATGTTGATGACACTGCCAGACGCGACGAAAGCGCCTCAGTTTAAGTACTCAACACAAGAAGAGATCGACAAAATTCGTGAGAAAGTGCTTGAGATGAACGAGTTCATCAAGGCACAAGCGATGTACTACAAAGCGCAAGGTTACAACATCACGTTGTTTGATACTCACGCCTTGTTCGAGACGCTAACTTCTGCGCCAGAAGAGCACGGTTTCGTGAACGCGAGTGATCCTTGTTTGGACATCAACCGCTCATCGTCTGTCGATTACATGTACACCCACGCATTGCGCTCTGAGTGTGCAGCGTCTGGTGCTGAGAAGTTTGTGTTCTGGGATGTCACGCATCCAACAACAGCAACTCACCGCTATGTTGCAGAGAAAATGCTAGAAAGTAGCAACAACTTAGCAGAGTACCGTTTCTAACCAGACACGGCTTCTGAGTTGAAACCTTATCTTCGTACACACGTTGATAAGCAAAATGGCCACGACACATCGTGGCCATTTTTATCGAAGGAACTTTGTGATCACAGCAGTCGCAACGCTAAACAAGTTACAGTGGCGCGACGTCGGTTCCTCCTAAAGACTGGTAAAGCGTAACCTGAGTGAGAAACTGGTTGTAGCGGTTTTCCAACAAAGAAGCTTGCGCGTTTCTGGTGTCTTCTTGTGCATTCAAATAGTCCATGATCGACGTCGAGCCATACTGATACCGCGCAGCATAAATGGACTCAGCGGCACTTGCGGCATCATATTGCTCTTGTAAACGCGCCGCCTGATACTTCAATTTCTCGCGTGCTGACAAGGCATTTTCGACATCTTGGAATGCGGCGTACAACACTTGGCGATAACTCACAATAGCCGATTGATAGTCTAAATCGGCAATGGCTTGGCTATTTTTCATCTCATTCCACTGCAAAAACGGCAACGTCATATCTGCACCTAAGCTGCCAATCGGGTTGGAAAGCAGGTCTTTAAGCGCTTGTGACGATCCACCCAGAGCCCCAGTGAGCGTCAGCTTGGGCAAGTAGTCCAAATCTGCTGCGTCTTTATTTGCTAGCGCGGCTTTGACTTCATAAATCGCTGCTTTAATGTCGGGTCTGCGGATCAATAAATCAGACGGAGCACCAACACTCAACGATGGCATATCGCCTTCAGGCAGCATTTGGATGTTTGCACTGATGCTCTTCGGCGGTTGATTGAACAAAATCGCAAAGGCGTTGTTTGCCTCAAGTAAACTCTGTTCAAACTCACTTTGCTGCGCTTGTAAGCTTGCCAACGTACGTTTTGCTTCAAGCACATCTAACTGATCCACAGCGCCAAGTTGGTACTGTTTTTCAATCAATTGTAGCGTTTGAGCTGCGTCTTCCACATTACGCTGACTGAGGTTTAAGCGCTGTTTTAGATAGCCGATTTGCCAATATAACGATGCCGTCGTTGCCACCAAACTTTGTGCGGTCGCCTCGCGATCTTGTTGACTTGCCATCGCCGTCCACTTGGCTTGGTCAACGTCTGCCGAGATTTTTCCCCACAAATCCAACTCGTAATTGACGGACAAGTTAGTGCTGTAGCTATCTGCCGATTCCCCGCCATCAAGAGATTTTTGAACTTGTCCTGATGTGGAAGAACTCAACGTAGGGAAAAGGTCATCTTGCGCTAAACCCAGCTGTAAACGCGCTTTCTTTAGCGTTAGCGTTGCCAGCGTCAAATCGTTGTTTTGAGCCAACACCTGAGTAATGTATTGATTAAGCGTTGGGTCGTTAAACGCCAACCACCAAGGATCCATACTGACATCACCCGCAACATGCATCTGCTGCCAACTTGCAGGCACTTGCACCGAAGGTGCTTGATAGTCACTACGCATAAGCGACCCACAACCTGACAACCACACTGCGCTTAAGGCAGCCGCGACCAATCGAGTCTTGAATTTCATTGTGTTACTCATTTTTAGTCTCTCGCTAGCGCTTCTATCGGATCGAGTTTGGCGGCATTGCGAGCGGGTAAAAAGCCGAAGGCGATGCCAATCAACGTTGAGCAAATAAACGCCCAGATGATCGAGTTCATTGAGTAAATCATTTGGAAGCTGCTGCCAGATGTACTGAATGCAAAACCAATCAAAAACGCCAAGCCAATACCAGCAATGCCACCACACAAACACACCAGTACCGCTTCAATCAAAAACTGACGCAAAATATCCGCTTGCCGCGCACCCACAGCCATTCGTACACCGATCTCTTTCGTGCGCTCTGTCACCGACACCAACATGATGTTCATTACGCCAATTCCGCCGACAATTAGGGAGATCACCGCAATCGCTGAGATCAGTAACGTCATGGTTGCGGTGGTTTTCTCGATGCTCTGACGAATGGTGTCAGTGTTAATCGTGAAGAAATCTTCTGTACCGTGGCGCATTTTTAACAAGTTGATGATGCTCTGTTCTACCGCTGCGCTTGGGGCGTGCTCATCAATCCGTACAGTAATGCCGTTGAGGTAGCGTTGTCCCATCATTCGTCCCGACATGGTGGTGTATGGCACCCAAATTTTCAGCGCGTCGCTGTTGCCAAACGCGTCTTCTTTTTTCTGCGTGACACCCACAATACGCACTGGCAATGAACCAAGAAAAATCACTTCACCAATCGGATTTCTATCCGCAAACATTTCCTTTCTGGTGTTGTCATCAATCACTGCTTCTTGGGCGAGCGAATTCACGCTCTCTTCATCCCAAAACTGACCTTTGGCGATCTCATAACCACGCACACGGAAATAATCTTCCCCAACCCCTTCCACAGACGCGGTTGCATCCTGATTGGCGTAACGCACGGTTAAGCTGTTGGATAAAGACGGCGTGACACTGTCGACAAAAGGTAGACTCTCCAACGATTTAGCATCGTCGGCGGTTAGCGTTTTCACTCGTCCGGAGCGGCGGTCACCAAACCCTTTGCCCGGTCTGACATCAATGGTGTTTGTTCCCATGGATGAAATATTCGACAAAATTTGCTGTTGTGAACCATTACCTAGTGCCACCACGGAAACCACCGAAGCTATACCAATAATGATGCCGAGCATGGTCAAAAACGTGCGCATTCTGTGGCTAGACATCGCCAGCAGCGCCATTTTGAGCGCGTCAATAAAACTGTCCCACTTCCACCACTTACTGGCGACTTGCGCTGGGCGATGAAAAGACGCGCTCGGTGTCTGTACTGCTTGCTCATTGATTACAACTTGTGCATTTGGCGTATCTGCAATGATTTCACCATCTTTGATTTCAATGATGCGATCCGCAAAGTTCGCCACGTTCATATCATGAGTCACTAAGATGATCGTATGCCCAAGTTGATGCAACTCTTTAAGCAGTGCCATCATCTCTTGCCCACTGTGACTGTCTAATGCGCCAGTGGGCTCATCAGCGAGAATCACCTCACCACCGTTCATCAGTGCACGAGCAACACTCACGCGCTGTTGCTGGCCACCACTCAGTTGGCTGGGCTTGTGAGTCAAACGATCTTCCAGCCCTAAGCGCGCCAATAACGACTGCGCTCGCTCCGTTCTTTGACGATGAGGAACTCCCGCGTAAACCGCTGGTACTTCCACGTTTGCCACCGCGGTTAAATCCCCCAGCAGATGGTAACGCTGGAATATAAAGCCAAAATACTCGCGGCGCAGTTCCGCCAGTTGGTCGGATTCCAACGTCGAGACATCTTGCCCATTAATGAAGTATCGACCGCTGGACGGTTTATCCAAGCAGCCGAGCACATTCATCAGCGTCGATTTACCTGAGCCCGATGCCCCCACGATCGCGACCATTTCACCGCGTTTTATCTCTAAATTAATGTGGTTCAACACAGTAAGCGACTCGTCGCCAGAGACAAAACGTCGAGTTAAATCCTCAACTTTTAAAAGCACGTCACTCATCTTAGAACCTCATTGGAGGTCGACGACGATCACCTCGGCTTGATGATTCTCCATCCATAGCATTGCCAAGAACAACTTGGTCGCCCTCCTTCAAACCTGAGAGAATTTCTGCATTCACTTTGTTGTTAATACCCACTGTCACGAGCTTTTGCACCACTTGGCCCTGTTCAAGCACTGGCACGGTATAGTTGCCTTTGCCGCCAGATTTTTGCAGCACTTGTGAAGGGACAATCAAGGTATTTTCCGATTGCTCAAGGACAATCGAAACTTGCGCAGTCATGCCGATACGCAAAATACCTTGCGGGTTCTTCACATCAAATACAGCGTTGTAGTAAATGGCGTCGCTATCTGAAATGCTCAAATCGCTATCATCGCCATCCATGATGGTTGGCCCCGGCTCAATGGCGCGCAATGTGCCTTTAAACTGCTGATTCGGTTTGCCTAAAATGGTGAACAGCGCCGTTTGGCCTGGGTGAACAAAAATCACATCGGCTTCCGAAATTTCGGCTTTCACCGTCATCGTATCTAACTTGGCTAACTCGATAATAGTTGGCGTGGTCTGATTGGCGTTTACGGTTTGTCCTTCTTCCACCGCGGTGTAAACCACCGTGCCATCCATCGGTGCGTTGATGGTGGTGTAACCGAGATCTAACTGCGCATTGTCGACGTTGATTTTGGCTTTCTCGATTTCGGCATCCAGTTGCGCTAACTCGGCTTTGTAGATGGCGAGCGTCGCCTCGGCATTCTCGTAATCAGCTCGTGAGCTCGCTTTCGCTGCCAACATGCCTTTTTGGCGCACGTATTCATAGTTTGCTTGTTTAATCTGCGCTTGCTTAGCTTGATACTGAGCATTGAGACTATTAAGAGACGCTTGGGCTTCTTTGAGGCTATTTTGCTGAGTCAGGCTGTCAATCTGTGCAATCAAGTCCCCCTGTTTGATCTCATCCCCTAAGTTCACAGCGAGGCGTTGAATTTGCCCAGATACTTGCGCACCGACATTCACCAATTTGGACGCTTGCAACATGCCGTTGGCTAATACCGCCTTTTCGATATTGCCTTTACGAACGACTTCTGTCGCGTAAGGAGAAATGGGTTCTGGACGTTGCAGATAATGATAACCACCAGCACCAATAGCAAGTAGGCCACACAAAACGAGCCATTTTTTATTGAGTTTCATAGCAGGAGTGAAGTAAATAATCGTTTTGATTTTATACTGCTATTTGTCTTAGCCGTACAGGGTACGAGACGTAAAGATAGGTAAATTAACGTCAAGATACTGAAGGAATAACATCATTAATGTGTAAAATCCGAGATATTATAGCCACTTCAAAACTTTATCATTCAATAAATATAACAAAGATCATTTTTAATATAGAAATTCAAGTTATAAGTATTATAAACAAAACTTTTAAATGCCAACAAACCAGTAAAATCCAAAATTATTCAACATGCCATCCATTTAAATTTCATTATGAACATTTTTTAATTGTTGAATTTCAAGAGGAATTAAGTGACAAGTTAAATAAAAAATACCCACATAACACAGGTAAGACCGAGAGGAGTGTGTCATGTGGGTTTAAAACGATAGTTCTCTTGCTGATTCGAACTACCAACGTTGGGATGCAATGGAAATACAAATGACTCAGAGTTTCCATCACGGACACTTTATCGCTGGATTTGCCTCTGTTTGTTAGGGAACAGTCAGCACAATAAAAATAGAGAAGTAATACCGCAAAAATAAAAATAGAGGCTCTGAGTTTAATTTACACGTAAAATAATCACCACATTCACGACATGAACCATTAATAAATTCATCAATAAATATTTATTAAGTTAAATTTATTTATTGTCAACATACTGTTAGTTTTACTCCTAAATATACTGGTCAGATTTGTTTATTTTACTGCTTTTCGTTGCAATACAACCTCTAATTAACTCATGAGAAAAAACATGCAGCGACAATTAACTCTTTCACCGATTTATTTATTAATCGGTTTAGCCTCCTCGACGGCGTATGCCGGTGGTTTTCAAATTAACGAACATTCGGCGACGGGTCTTGGTCGTGCTTTTGCTGGTGATGCTGTTATTGGTGATAATGCGTCTGTAGTCAGCCGCAACGCCGCAGCGATGACGCTGTTTAAACAAAATGCCTTATCGTTCGGTGTCACTTACGTCAAACCTGACGTTACCGTTAAAAATGCGCAATATCATCGAGCTAACATTAATGCAGATGTCAATGTTGGTATGGGCGGCTTCCCTCCATCCCCTCAAGTTGACATTACCCCGTCCTTCTCTCAAACCGTGACCGACATTGATGACGTCGATGGCGTTGGTCAACCAGCCGTTGTACCCAATTTTTACTTTATTCACCCTATCAACGACGACTGGTATCTAGGCTTATCGGCATACTCCAACTTCGGAACCGACATGGAGTTTAAACCAAACTATGGCGCACCTGTTTTTGGCGGTGTCACCAGCGTCGCGAGTGTCAACCTTGGCGCAAGCTTGGCATACAAGGTGAACGACCGTTTTAGTATCGGTGGTGGTATTGATGTGATTTACGGCTCTGGTGAGCTGTACCGCGATATGGACGTGGGTGTTTGCGTTGGTGGGAACATACTTGGAAACGAACTAGAACAACGCTGTGGATCCGTAAAAGGCAACGCACTTGATGTGGAAGCTGGCGGCATTGGGCTTGGCGCGAACATTGGCATGATGTACGAGTTTAACGAACGTCATCGCTTAGGTTTAAGCTACAAGCACAGCCCTAACATAGATGCCAAGGGCGACATCCACTTTGCTGGCGAATCGTACGACTCGCTTGCTATGCCGCTACCGGATATTGCGGAGTTTTCCGGTTATCACCGCGTCTTACCTAAATTTGCCCTGCACTATTCTGTGCAGTGGATTGGTTGGTCAGCATTTGACAGCTTGAAAGCTGATGATCAGTTGCTAAAAGATTTTCAGTGGCAAGACTCCGCGCACTACTCCATCGGTGCGACTTGGTACGCCAATGAACGTTGGACACTTCGCACGGGTTACATGTTCGACAAAACACCTGTCGATGAGCTGACTTCGCTTTCTATTCCAGATTCGAACCGTCACTGGTTATCTGCGGGTGCCTCTTACCAATGGTCATCAGATACCACGGTTGACATCGGCATGACGTACTTGATTGGTGAAGATGTCAACGTAGAAGAGTACGCGTATGAAGGTGTTCCTGCACCGATGGTAACGGGTGTGACCCATTCAAATGCGTTCCTAATTGGTGCCCAACTCAGCCACCGTTTCTAATTTGTCAGGCAGTGATCAAACCTCTAGGTCATTGCCTTGTAACAACGCTTATCAAAGCGACCGAACAGAGACATTATTATGAACAAAACACTACTTGCTTTTTCACTCTCACTTCTCACTCTAAGCGCGGCTCAGGCTTCGGAATGGGGCTATGGCAATGACAAACACGGGCCAGAACACTGGGGAGAAATCGCCAAAGACTGCGCAACCACGAAAAACCAAAGCCCAATCAACATCGACAACCCAGCCGATGCAAAACTGGAAGCACTGAACCTTTCGTACACTGGTCAGGTCATTGGTTTAACCAACAATGGTCATACGCTGCAAGCGCAAGTGAACGGACGTAACAGCTTCACCATCGATGGCGAGACGTTCGAGCTGCAACAGTTCCATTTCCACACACCTTCAGAAAACCAAATCAAAGGCCGCCAATATCCACTTGAAGCGCACTTTGTACACGCCAACGCAGACGGCGAGTTGGCGGTAATTTCGGTGATGTTTGATGCTGGCGATCAAAACGCAGCGCTGTCTAAACTGATCAACGCAATCCCACAAGAGAATCAAACCACCTTCTTTAAAGATACGTTTGAGATTAACGACTTACTGCCAAAAACTGCAAACTACTATCGATTTAACGGCTCTTTAACCACACCACCATGTTCAGAAGGTGTGCGCTGGTTTGTGCTTAAAGACACTCAAACCTTATCCAAAGATCAAGCCGCGAAACTGATGGAAGTCATGGGACAAAACAATCGTCCGCTGCAACCGCTAAATGCGCGCGTTGTACTTTCTAACTAAACGCCACATCCGATAAGGGGCATCGTATTTGCCCCTTATTTTGATTCGCTCTAACCTCACTTCGTTACAGGAACCCCCAATGAAAACTCCATCTGTTCTGTCACTCTTACTCGCACTCGCCCCGACATTCGCCTTCTCTCATAACCTTTCTGTCGGTCAAACCACCCCTTCCGTCAGCATTGATACCTATGGCGAAATGACGCTGCAAGGAGACGATGTGGCTTATCAACCTTGGGCAACTCAGCAGATGTTAGGCAAAGTCCGTGTGATACAAGCCATTGCAGGTCGTAGTAAAGCCAAAGAGATGAACGCGCCGCTGATGTCAGCAATCACTGCCGCTCACTTTCCTGAAGATCAGTATCAGACCACAACCGTGATCAACCAAGAAGACGCCATCTGGGGAACCGGTACATTTGTTAAATCGTCGGCAGAGGACAGCAAAAAGACATTCTCTTGGTCTTCCATGGTGTTAGACAAAAATGGCGTATTAGCAACAACTTGGGATCTGCAGCAAGAAAGTTCTGCGATTATCGTACAAAATAAACAAGGCGAAATTTTATTCGTGAAAGAAGGGGCTTTAACTCAAGACGAAGTCACACACGTCATCGAACTGATTAAACAGAATATCTAAACCTAAGGTAAGGAAAAGCTATGAAACTGTTCAACACCATCGCACTCTGTCTTTTAGCGGCTGTAGCCTCTTTCCAATCGGTTGCAGGAGACAACGATTGGGAGAAGATTGCAGATAAGACCGTCAGTTTTAAATCGGAAACCGACACAGTCAATCCACTGTCACCATTTGCTAACGCTCGTTTCAGCCACATAAAAATCAAATGTACGCAAGGTACGGTCGATCTGAAAAGCGTTAAAGTAATCATGAAAGATGGTCAGGAAAAGACGTTCGACAGTTTAGGGGTTCTGACTAAAGGCATGTCATCAAGAAGCTTAAGCCTACCAACAAAAGATAACGCGAAGTTAGACAAAATCGAGTTGAACTATGAATCGGTTGGCAGCACTGCACTGCAAGTCGCGGGGGTGACCAAAAAAGCGCAAGTGGAAATCTTAGGTAAGAAAATCGACGAGTAAGCGATGGCTCAACGAACTCACCCAAACTAAAAACAGCGGCACTAGGCCGCTGTTTTCATTAAAAAATCGTCATGAATAACTAAATGAATTTCTTCAGCTTCGCCAAACCATAAGCAGCGATGGTGACACAATCTTTGATCGTACCGTCGATCATCATCTGTTCGAACTCCTCAACCGAAAAAGCGCGAGTGATCAAATCCTCTTCTTCACTGTCGAGTTGATTGCCCACGTCCGTTAAATCAGTGGCGAAGTAGACGTGACATGTCTGATTCAAAAAGCCGTATGCGATAAACTGCGCGCCGACATACGCCATGGCGCTCGCCTGCATGCCCGTTTCTTCACGCAGCTCGCCTTTGGCAAGCTCAAGATGATCCGCATCTGGGTTTGATTCCCACGCCCCTTGTGGAATCTCCCAACAACGTTGACCTACGGTGTAACGGTACTGCTGAACCAAGTGAATCATCCCGTTATCGATAGCCAGAATCGCAGCACAATCAGGTTTGTCGACCACACCATAGATACCCTCTGCGCCGCTCGGACGTAAAATTTTGTCCTCACGCACCGTCATCCACTTATTCTGGTAAACGACTTTGCTGTCTAGCTGTTTGATGTCTGACATGGTTATTCCTTGATTTTTCCGAGGGTTACTGCGGAATAATACCCGATTCAGTTACGCCACCAAAATGTTCTTTAGTTCACTCAAAGACTCAACGGTATAATTTGGTGCGATACGCTCATCGACGCTTGCGCCTGTGGTATTTAACCAGCAAGTTTCAATACCAAAATTATTACCACCCAGAATATCGGAATGCAGGTTGTCACCCACCATCAGTACGCGCGTTTTGCATGGGTTGCCCATTTGCTGCATCGCATATTCAAAAATACCTAAGTCCGGTTTTGCTACGCCCACTTGTTCAGAGATCACCACTTTATCGAAGTACTCAGTCATCCCTGTGCGCTCAAGGCGAATTGCTTGCAACTCTGTAAAACCGTTGGTGATAATGCCCATTTTAGCTTTGCCTTGCAGCGCTTCCATCAGCTCTTTTGCACCTGGCAACAAGCTGCAAATATCGGCCATTGCTTCTAAAAATGCACTGTTGAGATCTGCTGTTGTGGTATTCAACTTCTCAGCCCACTCGGTAAAACGCTTATGTTTTAGCTCATCTGCCGTTACTTTGCCGTCTTGGTAATCCACCCAAAGCGGTTTGTTTACGGTTTGGTAATGAGCAAAATCTTGTTCAGTAAAATCTACGCCTTTGCGAGAAAACATAAGCTGCAAACCTTTGAAAGCATCAAAGTGGAATAAGGTTTCGTCAGCGTCAAACAGGATCCAATCGTACTTCATTTTCTTCTTCCCAAAATCAAGGTCGTAATACTGGTGCATAGTCTAGATTGTTTTCTTCTTGAAGATAATCTCTATAATTGGAAATTAATTGTATCCTTGTGCTCAACAATAAATGCTTCACGATAATAGGAGATTGATGTGAACGCGATTGCCTCCCTGCCCGTTTTTGTTGCTGTTGTCGAATGCGGCAGCTTTTCCCTTGCGGCCAAACAGCTGAATCTGACGAAATCGGCGATCAGCAAACGCATCAACCAACTAGAAGACGATTTGGGCATTCGTCTCCTTAATCGAACTACGCGTAAGCTGAGCCTGACCGAAGCGGGAGAACGCTATTTTGAGTACGCTTCTCAAGCGCTCAATCTGGCCCAGCAAGGCGTGGACGCGGTATCAGAACTGCAAGGCTCTCCACAAGGTCGGCTCAAAATTACCGTGCCGATGTCTTTCGGTGTGCTGCATATCGCGCCTTTGATCAGCGAGTTTCTCGCTCGTTACCCGAAAATTGAAGTGAATTTAAACCTCGAAGACAAAATGGTCGATTTGGTTAAAGACGGTTTTGATTTGGGGATCCGTATTGGTGAACTCACCTCTTCCAATCTAATCGCAAAACGTCTCGCCCCTTGTAAAAGTGTGCTTTGTGCCTCGCCAGATTACTTAGCGGAGTTTGGAACACCACAAAAACCAAGTGATTTAGTCAGTCACAACTGCCTGCGCTACTCCTATTTCCGTGGCGGCGTCGAATGGATGTTCATCAACAATGGCAGCGAATACAAAGTGCTTCCAAAAGGAAACTTTATCGTCAATAACAGCGAAGCTATTCGCCAGTTGCTGTTAAGAGGTTCGGGCATTGCTCAACTGCCGACGTTTATTGCAGGAAGAGACTTTGCTGCAGGAAATCTAAAACCGGTGATGGAAGAGTATTCTCTACCAGAACACGCCATTTATGCGGTTTTTCCTGAGCGCAAGCACATGCCGTTGAAAGTAAGAGCCTTTATCGATTTTATCAGCGAAAAACTCGGCACAGATTTACCTTACTGGGATCGTTACAACAGCCCAGAAAAATAACCATATTGATGATAAGTGAGTGAGATTTCACTACTGACATGTTCTGACATTCCATCCGCGTAACCTTATTTGGAACTCAACAGGCAATCCGCCAAAACCAATAAGGAATCACAATATGGAAACCGTTATCGAAACTGTGCAATTTCGTCTAACCGCAGGCACAACAGAGCAAGACGTGATCGCTGCTGCCAAACAGTCACAAACGTTTGTGAAGAATCTGCCGGGCTTTTTGTATCGCTCACTCAGTCACGAAGCGACGGACGATGTGTGGACAGACATCATTTACTGGCGTTCAATGGACGATGCAAAACAGGCGGGAAAACAGATTAAGCAAGCCGTTGAATTTCAGCCTCTGTTATCAATGATTGACTGCGAAAGCTTCGAGCTTAAACATCACAACTTAAAAATGTGCAGTGAGCTAGAGAAGTAATCAGCCACACTACCACTAACAACCCGTAGGTCTAGATAAGGAACATCATGAGCAAATCAGAACGACTGTTTGAGCTACTGACGCTTCTGCGCGCAAAGCGTTACGCCGTGACAGCGAAAGAGCTCGCAGAAAGAATGGAAGTTAGCGAACGTACGATTTATCGCGATATTCAGTCGTTGCTCAGTTCTGGTGTTCCGATTCAAGGTGAAGCAGGTGTCGGCTACCTGTTGCAAGCTGGCTCTCATCTGCCGCCTTTGATGTTCTCAGAAAAAGAGATGATGGCGCTTGAACTGGGTATGCGGATGGTTCGAGCCTGGTCGGATGCCGAACTTGCCGAAGCGTCTCACTCTGCGTCCACCAAAATACTTTCGGTATTGCCCGATAAGCTCAAACAACAAGTGGAAGATTGTCCGCTGATTGTGCCCGATTATCACACCCAATCCGAGACTGCCAAACGAGGGCAGCTTCTGCGCCACGCGATTGATCATCAGTTTAAGGTCAGTTTGGATTACCAAGATGAAAGCGGACAAGTGACCGAAAGAAAAATCCAACCGTTAGGCCAGTTCTTTTGGGGCAAAGTCTGGACGCTGGTCGCCTGGTGCGAATTGCGCGATGACTACCGCCAGTTCCGCCTCGACCGTATCCAAGCACTGCGTATGCACGATGAAGAGTTTCAGAGTGCGGAAACCAAATCTCTCAAACATTATATTGCGCAGTATGAATCGAAAGATTGAGTGTTCTTCATCCTTCCATCACAAGGATTCTAAATTGCTCTGCTCAATGCGCGATATTTGGAAAGGCACATTTGGTTAAACTAATGTTTCATTTTTAACAGATGCGCAACCAACCTAAGATCGTTAACTTAAGTAGCACGTCAACCACACCGGAGCGTGAAGCTATGAAAGTACTGATTCAATACACCCAAGCAGGGAAATATCGAGATAAAGCGTGGGAGTCTTTAACTCTTCGATCTAAAGGTGATATGCAGGCCGTTACCCCTTCTTATGCTGCCCAACTTATCGAACAAAGCAAAGCGACACTTGTGATGACAAAAGACGGACAGATCATCTTTCACTCCTAAATTCCATCAATCCTATGACGAAAAAGGCCTGCATTGCTGCAGGCCTTTGTATGAGTGAATTAAGAGTTATTTACTGGAAACTCACTGCCGTTGGTAGGCGATCAAGCATCTTGTAGTAATCACCAGCCACAGCGCCGATATCACCACGTAAATACGCTTGAATCATATTGAGATCTTTCAGCCAAAGTTCTTTGTCAGCATCTGAAGACACCATGTACCCTGCGTACACATTGTCGACCGCGAACATCATGTCTTCGGTGTGATCGTTGTAAATCAAAAGCATCGCATCTGTGTAAGCTTCGAACGCTTTCAGCTCATCGTGCGCTTTACCACCTTTATAGCTCAATGTGCCCGAAGTTGCATCGATGACCAAATCACCCGAAGTCACATTCGCTGTCGTAAAGTTGATGAAAGACTGGCTAAACGACAGCACACCTGCCGCGATATCCGCATCAATGGTTCGCTTCATTGCGTTGACCATTGGTGCATCCAGCAGCAATACAGGATCGTGGAACGCTGGGACAATCGCTGTTCGGAATGGCCCCCAAGCGCTATCGATGCTCTCTGCGACCTTGTTTAGTGTTGCTGGCTCATAGCTATCTAGGTACGTTTTTAGATCGTAACCTTTGGACGTCACCAGTTGATTTGCGTAGTCGTAAGCCAGCTTGTTTGCTTTTGTTGCCACAAACTTCTCGCCGTCGATAACAAACTCAACCTTGTCACCCGCAATAATACCGTAGCGGTCTTGCTGCTTCGTAAACGTATCAAACTGAGATTGACCACGAGTCTTCACTGTGTAGTCGTAAGACTTCATTTGGCGCACACCCATTCTCAAGATGACATCGCCAACACGTCCGCGGCCTTCTGCACCAATATCAAGGAATCTTGCAATACCACGAGGCATTGGTGGTAGGGACTCCATTTGCTCAGTGATGTGTAGGTTCACGGTAACACCTTTTAGATTGGTGTATTCCTTACCGTCTTTACCCACCAATTTAACTGGCGTATTTAACGCATCATTTGCCACGATGTTGCCCATGATGTCTTCGTATTCAGCTTGCACCCCAGGGATATCAAGCAGCGATGCAAAGCTCACCTCATCGGTAAAACGGTTCGAGAATCGACGTGCTAAGAAGTGGCTCGCCAACGCTTTGTCTGGCCAGTTACCCAACACAGACACCGCATTTGACCAAGGGTAATCCGGGTCAAAGCTACCAATTGAGTTTAGGAAGCGTCCATTCGCAGTTTCCGCAACAGCTATATAGCCCTCATCTGAATCTTCGATAAAGCGTGCTGCCAAATCATCAAAACAGCTGGCTGTTGAAAGATCGTAATCAGCCGGAATTTGGTGTGAGTTGTTGTCTAACAGTTGACCAAAAGAAATCACTTTTTGGTTGCCTGCCGCATTTTCTATCACACATTGATGCTCTGGTGTGCGCAAGATATCAAGGAAGAACGCCGCGGATTTTTTCGCCCCATTCGCGTAATCACAGAACCATGAGTTATCGGCTTTGCCTTCGCTACAGTATTGAGGGTTTGAAGCAATGCGCAATAAGAAATCACCCGGCTTATCCGTTGACGAAGTGTAACCAAGATTGGTGTACAGGTTATCGATGCGCTCAAGATCTTCCATCTTGTCACGGATAGCGCTCATTTCCATATAACGGCGCACTAAGTAACCAGGATAATCGGACGAGAATAATCCCGTCGTCCCATATAACTCCAAGTTGCGTCGATCATAGCTATCGAGATAGTTCTGCCACTCGTAAGAAACAATTTCTTCTAGGTTTGTACCTTCGTCAAAACGGTTACAGTCGCTGTTTAGAGAAACGTTCCCATCGGTACAGAAATCGTAAGACTTACGCTCAATTTCATTCACTTTATCTAGGTAGTAAAGTGCGCCATAACGAGTTTTCGCATTCAGTTCTGGATCATCAGACAACGCGGCGGTATCGAATCGGCTGAAGTCACAGTTGTAGAGTGATTTGCCTTTCTCGTTCCCCGTTAGTGCCTTCACTTCAGAACAAACCATCAGCGATGTGTTGTCTGGATTGTTGCCAAACTTGTATGCAAAGCTTTGTTGGTAGGCTTGCTGATCAGCGAGGTAACGAGCGTATGCCGCTTTGTCTTCATCGCTCGCACTGTCTGCCGGTTTCGCAACAGGCGCAGGAGCTGAACCTGAAGAATCTTGAATCGTCTCGACTTTACGACCGTAACCAAACTTAAACGCCGCAATATCGTACAGACCCCAAGTTGGCGTTTCATCCAACATGCTTGGTGCGTAGTCCATTGTCGAACTGTAAGCAGGAATGTTGTTCAAACCAAGTTGATGCGCTTGCTCGAGCGTGTAGTAGTTCGCTTTGTCATTTGAGCCTTTAAAGTTATGGCGCAGACCCATGTTATGACCAAGCTCGTGAACAAGCGTATTGCTGTAAGTCGCAACCGTAATCGCATCTGCTGCTTTCACTTGCAACTCTTTTGGTAGGTATTTCCAACGCTTAAGCTGACGCGATACTTCGTTACCTGCGTCATCGAGTTTGATCTCAAAGTAACGCTCGTCATCCAACTTCAAGTTGTCCAACATGGCCTTGTTGGTTGAAGAAACCCACGACGCTTCGATTGGATAGACGTTGTTCTCTGCCCAGAAAGACAAACGGTTCTCTTCAGCTTCAACCACCTTTTCAAACTCCATGTCATCATTGAAGTTTTTCATTAGCTGAGTTGGGCTCTTCGTCGCTGCTTTTCCAGAAACGATGTCTTCTTTTGAAACGAGCGGCGCATGAATGTTTTCATCCGATTTCAGGCTCGCCATCGCCGCCATTGTAGAAAGCGCTTCAATTCTATCCGCGACTTCTGTTTTCACAGATTCGCTGCTGCTTGGCAATGGATCTAAGCCATCTAAGTCCAGTTGATTACGATTATAGAAACGCGCCAAGTTGTCCCAATAGAAAGGCACACCCGTTCTTGCAACACCTGCGTATTGGTTCACGTGGCCTTTGATGATTTCCCCCGTCATCGGGTTAGAAACCGACGGGCCATAGCCAAGCAGACCGTTCGCTAGAGGCTCGTCAATCAGGTTAATCACGTTGTAACGCAGATCACCTGGGTGAATACCAGCCGCTTTGGTTTTGTTCACAATCTCGATTTCAGGCTTGCCTGCATCCGCCCCAAATACATTCAGCGCTTGGTTCATCTTGTCGATCGATTGCAGCGTTGCATCCAAGAACAACTTGTTCTTCTCTTCAAAGAAATTGTCGCTCAAGTAATATTTGATAGAGCCTTGATCTGGGTTGAAACGATTGAGGTAAACTACATCACGGTCGTATTTATTCGTGACTGGGTTAAGCTTTTTCGTCGACGTGGTGAAGAAACCAATGTCGTTCTCATCACCCACTGGGTACAAGATCGGTTGGTAACCTTCGGTTGCCACTTCACTTTCGTGCACTAACGAGTAGTAGAAACGAGATTTAAACGCGCCATCTACAAGCGCTTCATCCAAGCTCGCTTTCGTTGCAAAGTTGATGTAGTCGGAAATATTATCTAAATCGATACGGAACGTGCGCTCTAGTTCGAAATTGAGAAGACCGTTTTTAGGGTCAAAGTCCCACGAGATCAATCGTGGTGCGCCAATTTCATCAATGCCCTCGGTAATGCCATACAGATCTTCCATATTGAATTCTGCAATTTCGAGATCTTCAGGACGAGGAGTGAAGTGGGTTTTCCTCTTGTAGTTTAGGCTTGCGTCTTCGTTGGTTTCTTCTTTGTTGGTGCAATCACCATGCGCGTCTTCTTGACAGCGATACGCCGCAAAGTCACCCGGAATCGTCAGCACTTGCGCGAAGTTAACGCCGTCGTCGTCTGCGACAAATTTCTCTTCACCGCAGTAGTTATTAGCATCTTTGCTTAGATGCGCGTCTGGGTAGTTTTTATCGTAACTGCGAACTTCCAGACCTTCTTTGGTAAAACAAAGCTCAACGTAACGAGGTGAACCTTGCAAGAATGGGAATTGGTTCAGAGCAAAGCGTGGCGCGGCACCAGTCGTCGGAACGTAAAACCAACGACCGTCTTTAAGATCTTTTACTGCGACTTCTTTTGCATCTCTTTCGACATAGTCATACGCCTGATCATCTGCGCCACAGCCTGCAAGTGCGGCCGTTATTGCTGACACCAGAGTCAATTTTTTAAACATTATTTGGATATCCTTAATTGTTGTTATTTTCCTAGAAGGAGTAAGTCACTGTCGCGATGTAAGACGCTTTCTCTTGGTCCAACAAATCGATGTTGCCCAAGGTGCCTCGCTCTGCATCTTGATAGAAACCCGTTGATGACGCCGCGAGTAGCAATGACCAGCTTTCATCAAACTCGTATGTGCCGTACAACGCCCCCTCATACTGCCAACTGCTTCTGCGCGTACCTTGATAACTGATGCTGTTACCACCTAACGCCGTGATCCCCACTGCGAACGATTCCCACGACTTTTCCGCAACAGCAAACAACGAGTAGGTCCACTCAGTCAGCGAGCGTCCACCCATGGTTTTATATTCGTGGAAATTTTTTCTCAGTCTTGGCGAAACCGAAAAATCGACGCTCCAAGCTGAAAAAGAGATCGGCACATCTAAACGAACCGCGGTGTGCAGTTCATCTTTACGAGATGTTTCTGAAGTTGGAATGGTGAGCTGACCCGCAACGCCGATTTTCCCTGTATCTCCAAAGCGATATAGGTTCGTGTATTGCAAGCCCAACACCGAATCTGTCGCGTAGGTGCCGACTTCATCTTCTAGGGCACGATAGCCACCCGTAGAAAAATAGGCTTTTGTGTCGCTCGAAAAGGAATAAACGAGATAGCCTCCCCACGAGAAATTGCGGACAGAACGGTAGTCGTCTTTATCGTAAATGTTTGTATCGTAAGATAGGTAAACGGCCCCACTAAACTTACAAACAATACAGGACGTATCTCCTTCATTTTGTGTAGATTCAGGCGTGCTAGTGCTATCAATTACACTCGTTTCCACCGCGAATGATGGCGCTGAAAACAGCGTACCCAACAACATTGCAAGCGGCGTCATCATCCACTTTGTTGTGTGCTGCATGTTTTGAAACTTCCATGAGAATTAAGTTCATTAGAATAAACTTAAAGACAAACAGATTATTGGGATGAAATTCCATAAAAATTCAGATAATCAACCCCAATAAACCTATCAACCATAAAATTACTCTTATGGTTAAATCCTTATTTAATTTTTTAATACTATTTATCTTAGTATTGTCACGTTCTACTTTGCTTAAAAACGTACTTTAAAATGACTTTTTATAAATAAAGCCACACACCACAACATTAAAGAAGCAGCAAAGCAACGCCATTAAAACAAAAGTTAAAAGACAATTATTATCAACAACTTAAAATCAACAAAAACAGTTAAAATGAATGAGTAAAAATGTATAAGTTAAAATACAATAAAATATAAGAACATCATTCCGTTTAATTTTAGTCGTTATTGTATTGAGAAAGTTTAATTTTCAATTTCTAAAATTGGTGGGATACACATAAGAGAAATCATCAAAACCATCCGTTGTTAATAATGAATTTCGCATTTAAAACAAAAGATAGAAACAAGATCAAATTCATGTTTTCTAATATATCGATTCAACCTTTCACAAGTTTGAATAGAAAATCAAACTTTCAGTCAATCTAAAAACAACAAAACATTCACCAAGTGAATACCCAAAAGATAAGTCAAAACTAAATAGCACATACGGTCAGCATATTTGTGAATTACTATTCATTAATTATTTTTTCATAAATTAAACATTAATGTGACCAATTTCACACAATTGCACCGCGTACAACATAAAGTAAACGAAATTTAAGTGTTTACTGACTCAAAACGTGTCGATAGAACAGAGGTTAAACATCGAGCTGAAACACGTATTTCCCACCAAAATTTATTATACATAGCAGTGAGTTACCTGCATCCAAGCGGTTAAAATGCGTACTAATGTGACTCATTTTTGAGAGAGGAACATAAGAAGAGCAAAAGCACTAAAAGAGGATAATGCGATTTGAATAACCAGTGCTTCAAACCGCACTTATGAACTTATGCAGAGAAAGAAAGACTATCAGTTACTATTGAATGGTTTTATGACCACAGTTTTCGCAGATCAAGTGACGTTCAAATTCATCCATAGAAGCAAGGAAGGCGCCGAACACTACACTTTTGAGAAAGCCAGCGATGAACTCTTTCTTGTTGCGATTTTTATCGCCTTCAAAGCCACTTTTTTTTCTAACTAACACCACAACATGATGCGTTTCTACCCCACATGTAGGGCACATGAGGACTTCTGTCTTGTTCGACATCTTAGACTCCTTGACGAATTATCCCTTTCTGATGGCATGATTCTCATACGCCTGTAAAGCGAGTCATCATGCCATCACTATCGATTCTTACTCTTCTTCGTTGAGACGACGAATCAACTTCGCTGGTGTGCCTCCGTATAGACAATCTGGCGGCACATCATGGTTAACGACTGAATTCGCCGCAATGACTGAACGAGCACCTATCGTCACACCTTGGTTAATGACGGAGTTACCGCCAATCCACACATCATCTTCAATCGTGATGGGTTTACAAAACGTTTCCCAACGTCGGCGACTTCGGTAATCAACAGAATGAGAAGCGGTATACAATTGCACGCTCGGGCCAATGAGCACGTTGTTCCCGATGGTAATTTTGGCACCATCGAGCATGACCACGTTCATGTTGATAAAGGTTTCTTCGCCGATTTCGATGGTTTTACCGAATTCGCAATGGAAAGGGGCTTGAACAATGCAAAGACCCGCTTTGCCAAACAGCTGTTTTTGCAATTCGTCGCGCTTACTTTCGTCAGTGTTGTTATTGAAGGCGCGCAGGGCAAGAGTCGCTTGAGTTCGAATGGCGTCAATTTCTTTGTCCATGCCATCAAATACTTGGCCGGACATCATTTTTTCTAGTTCGGTCATTGGAAAATTCCTACTACTTCAGACCAAACACACAGTACGCGAATTGCACAAGAAAAAAAGAGAAAAGCCTGCACTTTTCTCTTTCCTATTTAGCTATTTTTTCATTCTGCGGAGGGTATCGATTTACACGATTTCCCAGCTGTGTGTCATTTCGACACCTTTGCCAAGCATTAGGCAAACCGAGCAGTATTTTTCTAGCGAGTCAGCCGCCACTTTTGCTACGACTTCTGGGTCAAGCTCGTCACCTGACACTTCAAAGTGGATATTCACTTGCGTAAAGATACGTGGCGCGGTTTCACGACGCTCAGTGGTTAGCTTAGCGTTAACAGATACCACCTTTTGGCCTGCGCTTTTTAAACCATCCACAACATCCACAGAGCTACAACCACCAGCGGCCATTAGCACCATTTCCATTGGGCTTGGTGCCGTTGCACCACCGTTACCATCCATCACGATTGAGTGACCGGACTGCGATTGACCGAGGAATTTAAAATCTTCGACCCATTTAACTTCTGCTTGCATGGTTTACCTCATTTTGGCATCGCTCGTTGGGTGTAACTTTTGCCCGATTGAGCGGTGTATTTCGTGCCGATACTGTATCTTTCTTATCAAAAAGGGCAACGGAATTTTAAAAATCGCTGTAATTTTTTCGCTCTGTTGCCTTTCTATTTACGTAGCACTTTTTATTTCAGTCACACTTTCTACGGAAAACAACGTTGAGGTAGCTATGAAGAAAATATCTAAGTTATTGGTCGGATTCTCTTTCGCACTTCCTGTCTTGTTTCTACTTTTGAGTAAAACAGGCACCGCCGATACGATGGATAAGATGAAGGCTTTAGAGAATGCAGAAATCGCCACACTGGCTGGCGGCTGTTTTTGGTGTACGGAATCGGACTTAGAACAGCTTCCTGGCGTCTTGGATGTGGTGTCTGGATACTCCGGCGGGCACGTGAACAACCCAACCTATCGCCAAGTATCTTCTGGAAAAACCGGACACATTGAATCCATCGAAGTGAAATACGACCCGAATGTGGTGAATTACGAACAAGTACTCGATTACTTTTTCCGCCACATTGACCCAACCGACGATAAAGGATCATTTGTCGACCGAGGTCCACAGTATCGACCTGCTATTTTCTACCACAACGCAGAGCAAAAGCAGATCGCAGAGCAGTTTATGATGGAAATCGACAATGCAAAGGTTTATCCAAAACCGCTTAAAACTGAGTTGATCAAGTTTGAGACATTCTATCCAGCGGAAGAGTACCATCAGGATTACTACAAAAAGAGCAGCCTAAAGTACAAATACTATCGTTACGCATCCGGTCGAGACAAATACTTGGATGAAGTGTTTGGTGACGATCGCAAAGAACATCCAAAAACACTGCGTCAGCTTATCGATGAGAAAAAACTGCTGTCGAAGGTAAAAGCATACAACAAGCCATCTCAATCGAAGATCAAGTCTACGTTGACTGAGTTGCAATACTACGTAACGCAAGAAGAAGGTACCGAGCGTCCGTTCGACAACGAATATTGGGACAATAAAGAAGCCGGCATTTACGTCGACATCGTGACTGGTGAGCCGTTGTTTTCTTCTACCGACAAGTACAAATCGGGGACGGGGTGGCCAAGTTTCACTAAGCCAATCAACCCAGGTTACATCGTCGAAAAAACCGATTACAAGTTGATTTACCCTAGAACAGAAGTTCGCAGTAAGTTTGGTGATTCTCACCTAGGGCACGTATTTACCGACGGCCCAAAACCAACCGGGCTGCGTTACTGCATGAATTCGGCAGCGATGAAGTTTGTGCCAGTAAGCAAAATGGCACAATTGGGTTACGGCGACTATTTGTTCTTGTTTGAACAATAATGAGGACTGGTTAGCGTTTGAGAATTAGTATGATGAAAGGCTTTAAATCGCACTTACCAACAAAGCTGTGCCCCGTCTGTGAGCGACCTTTTTCATGGCGCAAGAAATGGGCGCGAAATTGGGAGACAGTGATTTATTGCTCTGAACGCTGCCGACGCAGCAAACCAGAGAAAAAACCGTAACGCTTACCAAGGCAAACGCTCACCATCGTACGTCAAAAACGCCCCGCTATCTTGCGGGGCGGCTTTTACTATCTGCCCCATTAAATCACTGGCAACGCGCTCTGGTGTAAACAACTTACCCTCAGGAACATTAGCTTGAAACGGTTCAGACAACGCGGTATCGGTCGTGCCCGGATGCAATGCCAAGACCACGCCATTTTTAAGCGTGCGTTGCCATTCAATCGACATGGTTTTGAGAAACATATTCAGCGCGGCTTTCGAGGCTCGATAACTGTACCAACCGCCAAGATGATTGTCGCTAATGCTGCCAACTTTGGCCGATACAACCGCAAATTTCGGTGCACCACTGCACTTTAAAAGTGGCGTGAAATACTTAGCGAGTAACATGCTTGGCAAGGTGTTAACGGCGATGTTTTGCAGGAAAAAGTCAGGCTCCACCATTCTGAGATTTTTCTCCGGACCTTTGTTTGGCGTATGCAGCATACCGACACAGTTGATCACCCAATCGATACTATTAACCGCTTGACTCAAATTTTTGACCTGCGTTTCATCCGTGACATCGACCTGGTGCCAAATCAAGGCTGAATGTTCATAATCGGGTGTTGTGCGCCGATAGGTCGCGTGAATTTGAGCCTGCGGAAAGAGCACTAGTGCCTCTTTGACCATCGCCAAACCAATCCCTCCGTTTCCACCGACGATCAAAATGTTCATCACAAATGCTCCAAATCCGCGATATAGCGTTCAGCCGTCTCAAGAATCACTTGGCGCTGCGAAGCTTCCATATTGTCCCAAGACCGGAAAATCATGCCGATGCGTGGATTGGTAGCGAGTCGCTTTTCATGCTTGTCCATAAATCGCCAATAAAGACTATTAAACGGACAAGAGCCTTCGCCACTGCGCGCTTTGTTGTCATAGTGGCAACCTTTACAGTAATCGCTCATTTTGTTGATGTACGACCCGCTTGCGGCATAAGGCTTGGTGCCAACAATGCCACCATCGGCGAACAATGCCATACCGCGTATATTGGGCATTTCTACCCACTCAATCGCATCGACATAAATGCCGAGATACCAAGCATCCACTTGGTCAGGATTCATCTCGGTGAGCAAACAAAAGTTGCCCGTCACCATCAAACGCTGAATATGATGGGCGTAGGCATAGTCGAGAGACTGGCCTATTGCATTACGCATACAAGCCATCTTAGTTTTTCCTGTCCAAAAGTAGTCGGGTAAATCACGTGATGCTTCGAGCTCATTTTTCTGCGGATACTGCGGCATATTCGCCCAATACACACCCCGAATGAATTCCCGCCAACCTAAGATCTGACGAATGAATCCTTCTACCTGCGCAATATCGATGTGTTTGTTTGATTGATACGCACTAAGTGCAGCATCGATTACCTCTTTGGGGTGCAGTAACTTACTGTTCATCGAGAACGACAAACGACTGTGGTACAAACTCCATTTGGCATCGTGCTCCGCCGTCATCGCATCTTGAAACCGACCAAAGTGAGGGAGACAAACCAGACAAAAATGCGCGAGCAAAGATAGGCTTTGAGCGCGATTCACTGGCCATAACAAATCACCATTTAGTGAACCGATGGTCGAGATCTTGTGTCGCATTAGTCGCTCTACAATCTCGTCAACATTCAGGCTAAACATCAGCGGTTTGGGTAATTGCTCGATATCTTTCGCTTTCAGTTTATTGCGGTTGTTGGCATCGTAATTCCACTTTTCACCCGCTGGCTTACCGTCTTGCATCAAAATATCAAAGCGCTTGCGCATCCGTCGGTAAAAGTGCTCCATCATGATGTGTTTACCTTGCGGGAACTGCTGTTCTATTTCTGCAAAAGGCAGTAAAAAATGCTCAGTGTCGACACAACGTTTGACAACACCTTCTAATTTCAACTTGGTCAGTTGTTCCAACAGTCGATATTCATCAGGCCGTTGATACTCAAATTTGCTTGCCCCTACTTCACGAACGTAGTGCTGCAATACTTGGTCAAGATCATCAAAAGCGGCAGTGTCATCCAACGTTAGATGCAGAACATGATGCCCTTCTTCTTGCTTCTCTTGAGCAAAAATAGCCATCGCGGAGAAGAAGGCGCACACCTTTTGAATGTGATGCGTAACGTAAGTGTTTTCTTGCTTGAGCTCAGCAATCAAGTAAAGCACGGTATCATCCGCTTGCTGAAACCAAGAATGCTCGCAGTTGAGTTGGTCGCCGAGAATCAATCGCACCGTGTCATAACGCATTTATTTATCTCCATTTTCTTGCTGCGTTGTGATTGGCCAGTCGACCATATCGACAACGTCTTGCTGCGCTCGGCTGTCACGCCCTTGCCATCGTTCAATGAACTCATGATTTGGGTCGTACATTTGTGTCTGCTTCTCCAAATTAAACTGACGAGAGCCTCTCGGATCTGCCCCTACTCCCGCTAAATATTGCCAGTTTCCCCAATTCGAGCCGACATCGTAGTCAATCAATTGCGTTTCAAAGTAGGCTGCGCCATACCGCCAGTCCAACCCCAGTTCATGAACAAGGCAACTTGCAACCAACTGGCGACCACGGTTAGACATATAACCAGTGTGATTCAGTTGGTGCATACACGCGTTGACAATGGGATACGGTGTGGTGCCGTTTTTCCACTGCTGAAAACGATGCGCATAAAAGCTGGTTAACGGCGGTTGATTGCGAATACCACCAAACCGAAACAGCCTTTGTTGATAACACCTTGCGTACCAATAAAAATATTCGCGCCACAACAATTCAAAGTAAATCCAGTAAGTCGAATCATTCGCCCCTTGGGTTTGTTCATACTGTTTGAGCATGGCATGAATCATTCTTGGCGACACACAACCAAGCGCAAGCCAAGGTGAAAATTTGGTGGAATACGCCATCCCGTCGAGTCCGTTGCGCGTCTCTTTATATGAGCTTGCCAAGCCAGAAGAAAAGTAACGCCGACAATGCGCAAGACCACTCCATTCTCCGCCAGAAAACAGCGCAGACTCATCAAAGTAAGAAGAGGATAAAGTTGGCAGTTGAGCGTCTTTTGGCATTGGCGGTAGGCGGCTCGGCGCATCTATTGGGTGGGCGATGTCTATCCCTTCAACGCACTTTCTAAACTGAGTAAAAGTCTCGGGCAGATCAGGCAACGTAAACGGCAGCTTGCTTTCGTCGAACAAACTGCGTACAGCGTGCTGAACAATGACAAGGTGTGGGTATTCATCTTGCAGCTTGTGCAATATGCTCTGTTCATCCGAGCCAGCCATTGCGTCTGCATAAAGATGAGTGACACCCAAATATTGAATGGCATATTTGAGGGCTTGATATGGGGGTAGATCTAGCGTCCAAAGTCGCTGACCTAACTGGCCGAGTGCGTAATTCAGTTCGCACAAAGACGCATCGATAAATTTCTGCCTTGCTCGTCCGAGCGTTGCCTCCTGAGCAAAATGATGTAGAAAAGGAGTTACTGAAGGGCGACAATACAAGCAAACCAATTCATCCAGAAAAGATGAGGCATTAACCAATAGCGAGTTATCGTGAAGTCTTAGGTCAAACGTAAACCAGTAAAGCCCTATTTTCTTTTTCAACAAACGTCCTTAGGCGAGGAGCTAAATGTACTGATTTGTTTTACGCTCGGCATCGCAAGCGGATCATCCGTTCTTACTAACTACAGCGCTTTCCATGCTCTTTGCATGAATCGTGAACATAAGAGCCAAATCGTATTTCCATCCTCAATCGTTCACTTTTTAAACCGCAATTTTATAAAATCAAATTTCAGATTTATGAATATCACCGCTATTTACTCATTTTTTTATATAAACCAAGCAAAAATGATAAAAATTAAAGCGATATTAGTTAATATCCGGTAATCTAAATCCAATTCCATTTTGCTAGTAACATCGCAGAAATGACTGACGAGTTTAAGAAATCGACCGCTAACTTAAAAAAAGCGGTGCCACTAATGATCAAAAATCATGTAGCTGCCACCCCCGCAAACTACGCGCTTTGGTATACCTACGTAGACAAAACCATTCCAGAACTCAATTTTGAGATGGACGAAGTGTTAGAACACTACGGTATTTGTCCACCAGCAGCGAACAAACAGCTTTACAACAACTACGTGGCCAGTAGAGCAGAAACCAGTTTAGAAGATCTCAAAACCAACGTAGAAGTGCTATTGCATGAAGTGTCGAGCTCCATGAGTGATACTTTGTCAGATACCTCTTCTTTCTCTGCGATGGTCGATAAAAGCTTCAACAAATTAGAAAAAGTTGAAGACAACAGCTTGAGCATCGAAGAAGTGATGGTGGTGATCCGCCAACTCGTTGCTGAATCTCATGAGATTCGCCACTCAACTAAATTCTTAAACCGTCAACTCACCAATGCGAGTGAAGAAATTTCTCGTTTGAAGCATCAATTAGCCGAAGTACAAAAAGACGCGCTGTTTGATGGACTCTCTAATCTTTACAATCGTCGTGCCTTTGATACTGATTTGAGCATGCTGATTAACGCTAATCAGGCGATGACTCTCATCTTGCTGGATATCGACCACTTTAAAGCGTTCAACGATAACTATGGGCACCTATTTGGTGACACAGTATTGAAAGCGATCGCGCGTCGACTGCAACAGAGCTGTCGCGATGGCGTGAGTGCATACCGCTTCGGCGGCGAAGAATTTGCGTTAATTGTGCCAAACAAATCCCTACGAATCGCCCGCCAATATGCAGATACCCTACGCCGCATGATTGAAAAGCTGCGTGTTCGTGATAAACGCTCGGGCACACAAGTTCATAGCATTACCGCTTCTTTTGGTGTGGCAGAGTTCGAAGTTGGTGACACCGTAGATTCATTAGTCAACAAAGCCGATAAACAGCTTTATGAAGCAAAACAGCTCGGTCGAAACCGAGTGATGCCTATCTAAGCTAACCTCTCTGGCAATACAGTAAAGACGGTTAGAACAAATAAAGAAACCCCGCACTGTTTAGCGCGGGGTTTCTACTTTCTCGTCCTACATACCTAAAGCAGGCTACTTGGGCTTATATTTGATTAATCAATGCTGTAGCAGTAGCTAAGAACATAGTCGTCACCATTTTTTGCGGTGTACTCTTTGTCTTCGCTACACGCCATCGGTTTGCCTTTCTTGTCGCCTTTAATAAGACTAATCCAATGACGCATCGCGGTTGGCGCATTGCCTGTCAGCTCTGGATTGAACGTAATGCGAGTTTCCAATTGGATGTCATCGATGTCCATCAACTCCACACAACCTGTGCCTTTATGGCAACCAAACAGCACTTCTACGTGGTTGCCTGAATCATCTTTGAACAAGATCGATTTTGGGTCTTCCTTTTCACCAGTGTACGCCACGAAGTGTTTTGGGCTTTTCAGGCCGCTGTGTGTACCGTCTTTGAAATAAGCCAAAACATGGCGGTAATCAATCACGTAACTTGATACATCTTGGTGCGACCCGTTCTCCAATGGGAACATGCGGTCTAGTAGTTGCTTCGCTTTTACTTGTTTCTCACTCTGCTGCTCAGCACTTACCGCTTCGACGGCAAATACGGCTTCAGCGATAAATGGGCGTTGTTGTTGTTGCATCTCTTTTTTATCGAAGTTCAGCATATTCATCGTCATATCCTCGCACTTAAAAACTCGTCCTAGAGTAAAAACTTAAATCCTTTATTTAAGTTTCAGGCAATTCTGTGAAGTTGATGGTTAATTTCCTTGCCTGCTCATTATGTAGACTAGCGAAATATTGACTACAATTTCACAACAAAAATTTTACAATGTGAATTTTACAAAATGTCTGTGTCAAAAAGCCTTATTCGTCAGTCCCATTTTCTTGGTACGAAAATTCGTAACCTAAGAAAAAACAACCATTTAACGATGGAAGATTTGTCTGCCCGTTGTGTAAGGATTAATCCTGAGTACGCGCCGTCGGTTTCTTACCTTTCGATGATTGAGCGCGGAAAACGCGTCCCGAGTATCGATATGCTCGAGGTAATCGCAGAAGTTTTTCAAAAAGATCCGGCGTGGTTTTTAGATGATGAGCCCGAATTAGAAGCCATTACCCCCAACAAAGGGAATCGAGGCGGAATTAATGGCATGGCGCTAGAACCGAGCTTCCTGTTTTCCAATGACATTCTTCAGATTGCTATTCCAGAAATGCTGTCTCAAACCGGGATCACAGGTCGTCAATTTGCTCACCTGCTGATCCGCGCGCACCAAGAGAACCATCAAAACCATTTTCCTGATTTAGAACGTGCCGCCGAAGAAGTGGGATTGAAGCGCCTTAATTTGTCGGTTGAGGATTTGATCGACATTGCCAAAAGTATGGGCTTGGATATCCGCTGGGTTGACCGAGCGCCTCAAGATGTCATCGATGAATTGGGTGTAAACGCCAAGCAATTGATTACGTCATTCATGGAACCACCGGGCACCATTTATCTCAACAAACGGATGCGCGACTACCCTACCCGTTTAAAATACGACTTATCGGTATACATTGGCCACCGCGTATTGCACAGCAGCGACGCGATGAATAACGTGCTCTCCATCGGACATCAGAATAACTGGGAACAAATGGACAGTCCCGTGTCGAACTCTGAGCTAAATTCGCAAGACATTCTGCAAGCTTGGCGAGACTTTGAATCCAGCTTTTTTGCAGGAGCTCTGCTTTGCCCTAAAGTGCCATTTCGTCAGTTGCTCGACCGCTCCGGTTACGAAATTGATGTTCATAAAAAAGCAGGCGTTTCGCCATCCGTTGCGATGCGCCGCATGACCGTTGTGTCACCATATCCCCATTGGCACTATTTCGACGCGTACGGGCCGGGCAAGCTTAAAGCCGTGTATCGAGGGAATGGCATCCCATTACCTTGGGGCAACATGCGCAAAGTGAATGACCCATGCCAACACTGGGCGGTATTCAGACGCCTATCCCAACCTTTAGATACGAGCTCTGCGCAAATCTCGATTTTGAATGTGGGTGACGAGCCACGCATTTATTGCTGCGAATCGGTCAACGTATTTGACCCGGCGGGGAACAACCGAGTGTTGTGCGCGGGGATAGATTTAAACCCTGCGATTTCAGCACAAGGTGGCGATGCGGTTTCCATAGCGGAAGAGTTGAAGTCTCTCTGTGTCGCTTCCGGCGGAAGCAGTGTTATTCCGCCTCATATCAAAAAAGACTTAACTACGATCGCTAAAATCTTAAATATCAATTGGATAGAACGCGGTATTCAAAGCCAAGCAAGATTGATTTGTTCAAGAGGGGCGGTATGTCCAAGACAACCAAGCTGTTACAGCAAATGCGGGGAATCGGACGAGACGGGTGACAATGTGAATATTATCGGTCTCTAGAAAGAAAAAACGCCAATCACAAGAAAGGTGATTGGCGGTATATACTTGTGAACAATGTGTATTCACTAACAACGTCAGTTGGCTAGGTGACCCTCGGCTTAATAAGGGTCACTCTAGATAAAGCACGATGCGTGCCAACTTTAAAAAAGCCGTTTTTTAATAGATCCAGGTGCATATCGACGCATTATTAACCAGCACTTTCGCAAATTGCATTTGCAAAATGCAATAGCATGCAAATATGCCACTTGTCACATTGCTACTAATCACTTTCTCAGCAAAAAACCAACTACTACTTTATGATTATCCATTAGCTTTCATATTTTTACCCTATACTGCTAATTAATGAGGAAAAATACCTCAGTAAATGGATTTCACGGTTGGTACCTAGGAGAGCTCTATGTTTGCGTTCGTTCGTCAGTTTCCCCTCTATATCATGGTCAGTGTTGTTGCAGGCGTCCCATTATTACTTGCTATTTTTCTAGCGGTTCAGCACACCATCAATTTAAACACTCAGTCCCACCAAGCCCTGAAAGATCAGCAGCTAGTGACCTTAATCACCCACTACGACAACCTAGCGCATAATCTCGCCGTCGAACGTGGACTAACAGCCGGCGTACTGGGTAGCCAAGGCAAAACTGAAATCGTGCAAAAGCTGACTCAGCAAAGAAAAAAAGTCGATGACGCGATCAATTCATTGGTTCAACTTAACACGCCATTAATTAGCAGCAGCGATAGCTACGACTTACTCCAAGATGTCCAAGTGCAGCTCAATCGACTCAATCAGGTTCGACAAGGGGTCGACCGCCTTTCGCCTCAAATTGCACCTTTTGGTTATTACTCCAATCTGAATCAGCTCATCATCGACAACATTGACGTTTTGATTGCACAGACTCAAAGCCGAGAGCTAGGTACGCTTGGCGATGCGTTGATCTCTGTAATCGTGATGAAAGAGCGTGCAGGCCAAGCACGCGGCGCACTTAATGGGGTATTTGCGAAAGGAAGCGCCACATCTGTTTTGTTCTCCAACATTGAGGGATACATCCAATCGGGTGATTACGCATCAAGAAAAGCGCAAATTGCATTCCCAGAACAATATCGACAGTCATTGCAATCGCACCAAAGCAATCCTGCGTGGAAGAAGGTTGAGCAAGTACAGCAATCCTTCCTTAACCAGAGTGCCAACCTAGACAGCATTCAGGGGCCTCAAGCAACTGAATGGTTTCCTATGGCAACCGAGCGCATCGGTCTCATGAACCAGTTGCGCAACCAAATGGTTGATCAGATGCTCAGTGCAGCAGAACATTCCGCGCAGCAAGCCACGTTAAATCGCAACTTGTTGATGGCTGCGACTGCTGTGATTTCTCTGCTAATGATCATGATGGTGTGGGGTTTGGTTGCAAGCCTACGAAGCCGCGTTGGTCGCCTAAAACAAACCCTGCGCAGTATGTCTGAGCACCACGATATGACGGTTGAACTCGATTCTCGCGGCAAAGATGAAATCGCTTCCATCTCGAACAGCATTAATGCCTTGATCTCTAACTTCAGAAAGCTGCTATTTGACGTTACTAAGACCAATAACGAGAGCTCAAATCGACTACAAAACATTGTTGAATCTGCGCAGGATCTTGATAGCAGTAGCCGCTCTACCATCGCTAAGTGCGACAACATCGCAACCGCGATGACTGAACTCGCACAATCGAGTGTGGAAATCGCTCAGTCCGCAGAGCGCGCAATGGGTGACACCACAACCATGAATAACAAAGTGGTCGACTGCCAGACCCAAAGTGAATTGTCTTACCGCTCCGTGCAGAGCTTGTTGGAGCAAATCAACGCCACTGAACAATGCATGGCAGAATTGGCGAACGACACGCAGAGCATTGGCCAAATAGTCGAGACCATCAACAGCGTTTCTGAACAAACCAACTTATTAGCCCTTAACGCAGCAATTGAAGCCGCTCGTGCGGGCGAACATGGTCGCGGCTTCGCGGTTGTCTCTTCTGAAGTGCGTGATTTGGCGCAGCGCAGCCAAGAAGCTACCGAGAACATCAGCAAACTGTTGGACCAAATTGGCGAAAAAACCCGTTTCTCAGTAGAAAGCATGGCAAAGAGCAAACAAGCCAGTGACGACACGTTTGAATCCGTGCAACAAGTGAATGAGAGTGTGTCTTTACTCGAAAGCAGCATCGAACACGTGAACAATCACATCAGCACCATTACGCACTCGACCATTGAGCAATCTAAAGCATGTGAAGCCATCGACCAAGATATCGACGTATTGGCGAGCATCGCGCACAAAACGGGTCAGCACGCTGATGACTTGAACCAGATTGTTTCCGGTTACCAAGCTGAAGCGAAGGAGCTAAAACACCAGCTAAGTGCTTTCAAATTGGCATAGAGAATTCTTGGGGGCGCAGTTTTCTGCCTTCCCTATCTTTCTCACTCTGTAAATACAACAAAGCCCAGAACCAATCTGGGCTTTGTTTTTTTATCCACCGTGTTTTTGTTGATACATCCGTTCGTCGGCGATTTTCATCATTTGTTCTGGAGAAGTCATTTGCGGATCGAAGATGGCGTAACCAATGCTCACGCGCAGGTAGATCAGCTCTTCGTCATAAATAACGGGCGTCGAACACAACGCCAACCTGAGCTTTTGCAGTAACTTCTGCACGTGCTCTTCCATTCCCAAATTGTGTACGACCACTAAAAACTCGTCACCGCCCATTCGCGCAACCATGTCTGAACGTCGTAAGCTGCTTTTGATGCGCTCTGCGGTAGCAATCAACACCTTGTCACCCGCGTCATGGCCGAAGGTATCATTGATGTGTTTGAATCGGTCTAGATCTATATTGATCAACGCAAAGCTGTAACGTTTTTTATAGCGCTTAGCGATTTCAAACTGCTGCTTGTATGACTGCATAAAGTAACGGCGATTGGGCAAATGCGTCAGTTCATCATGCAGCGCACGGTCGTCGGCGATGATGTACAAACGGTAAATCACGATCAACGCAATACTCAGAGCAATAAGAATGGGATAGCCAATGATTCTGACGATGTTCAGCTCAAACCACGAAATTTGTTGCTCAAACTGACCACCCGCGTAGGCCGCCATACTCCAGCCACCGTAAGGGAAGTGCACATGCTCTTTGGCGTACAATTTGCCCGTTTGATTAGGATCACCAAAGAACATATCCCCATATTCGCCGCCGCTGTCATAACCACGTATCGTCAAAGGATAATGGTATGAGAAGTCGAATACGCCGGTTTCTCGCATTAAACCATCAAAATCCACCACGGCGCTGATCACCCCCCAATACTCTTTGTTGATTGGTGGGTCTCGAAATACTGGCACGCGTACAATAAGCCCTCGCCCACCTTGAACAAGCGACACAGGCCCAGCGATGAAAATCTCTTGAATATCTTTGGCTTTTTGAACTTGTACCCATTGCGCTGGTACTTTACGGTAATCCAGACCAAGGACGCGCTCGTTGCCTTTAGTTGGGAATATATGGCTAATTACATCATTTTCCGCAATACCGATGACCGTGATGTGCTTACTTTTGTTAAGAATACGATCGGCGGCAATGCTTAGCTCCTCTTCTTCGCTATTTGGCAGCAAAGTGATTAGCGTCGCTAATGTGCTGGCTTTGTAAATATCAGCCATGAGTACCGCTTCCAAATTGGAGCGGAGGATAGACAGTTGTTCTTTGGCTTCAACTTGCACGCGCTCTTGCTGAAGGTCTTGCTGATTCTGATGCAACAGCTCAATAACACCAACACACAAAGCAACAAAAGCGAAAAAGAACAGTGCAAAATAGCACTGCTTTCTGGGTGAATAACGCATTAGCTCCCCACTAGCTCGTCCGTTACTACGAGAATTATTCTTTTATTGTTAAAATTCTTATTATCTACAAGAATAACCAATAGCCTTTGCAAAGGTAATAATTATCTGAAATTTTTATGGTTTAAATAGGCAACGGGATGCAAGGACAAGGCGATTTATTTGAAAGTACGGATTGGCAAGAGGTACGCCAAGGTAAGCTCTTTTATCAGCCAAACTTTCTTTCTCAGCAAGAAGCGGATACGTACTTTTCAACGCTTAGGAGTACCTTGCCTTGGCAACAAGAACGCATAACCATTTTCGGGAAATCGGTACTTCAACCTCGTTTGCAGACTTGGCATGGCGATGCGCCTTACACCTATTCGGGTTTAACCATGGCACCTCACCCTTGGACGTCTGAGCTGTCATCACTCAAGGCTCGCTGTGAAAGCCTTGCCAACACCCCATTCAACTCTGTATTGGCGAATCTGTATCGCGACGGTCAAGATTCGATGGGATGGCACCAAGACAATGAACCAGAGCTGGGCAGAAATCCGGTGATCGCCTCGTTGAACTTAGGTGATACGCGCCGATTTGTGCTACGAAATTTACATTGTAAAACTCAAATAGAATATGAGCTCGGCCACGGCGCATTATTGATCATGGCTGGGGAGCTTCAGCACCATTGGAGACACTGTGTTCCCAAAACAGCCAAACCAAAAGGAGAACGTATCAACCTGACTTTTAGACATATTTTGAACTATTGACTCAGGTTTTACATTCTTAACAAACATTGATGATAAGTTTACATCCAGGTTATATCAGGGAATGGATTTATGCGTATCAAACCTATCAGCTTGGCGGTTTTGCTCTCTTGCTCACTCATGTTGAATGTTCAGGCATCTCAAGAAGAGGTGCCTGCACTTAATTACTCTCAATCAGCACAGCTGATTCGCGACACATACGAACGTGAGTTATTCACGCTTCCTCCCTTTAAGGAAGGCCACTTTGGGCTGCGTATGTTCCGCCAAACCTTAGATGAAAAATACTACGCAACCATTTGGACGGACATGGCTCAAGTCGCAAGCCGATTGAATCGCTTCGCGAATGACGTCGTCAAACCAGAAGACATCATTTTATATTCCTCTGAGCGGCTTACTCGCTACCAAGAAAAAGAGGACGAACGCAGCCAACGTCGTTATACCGTAACAAAACATCACCCTGAGTATTTGTATCTTGGCGTCGATTTACTGGGCGCGATGGCGAGAGCAGATGAGTACGGCTTAAAGCACCAACAAGATAAAACACTACGAGAAATCATTCGTCGTTACGATTTTACTCGCTACGCCACCGATAAAGAGATGATTGAAGCATGGGCGGCGCAGTTGGCAAATCAGGTCTATTGGCTGCGTCAACTGGGTGAACAAGATGTGGTGAACGCGTTCATTGAAGCATTCCGAGCGACCTACCCCGACGACAATGATAAAAAGCTCTCTGCTCAGCAATACGGCAACAAAATCTATGGCATGACACACATCATCTTTGCCGACTCTCAGTATTATCAAAAGCGCGTGAATGAAGCGGATCATCAATGGATTTATGATTACTTCCGCGACAACATCGACACGATTTTATTGCGAGCAAAAGAAGACATCATTGCCGAGGTAGGTATTTCATTTTTACTGGCTGGCCTTGACCACGATCCCGTCGTTGAGAAAACACGCCAAGCGATTCGAGATGCCATCAGCACCGAACAAGGGATGATTCCATCCCTTGATGGTGACTTTGATCTAAAGTTTGGGGAACATCGCAATGTGCTCGCGATTATGCTTTTAGATTGGAAAGGTGTGCACAAGGCACCAACATATCAAGCGCACCCGAAAGCGTTCAAATCGATCCCTTATGGGTTAGTACCTAAATCCCCCAAATAACATCGAATAAACATGGTTTGGGAATGCTCTTGCACTGACTCACACGACTTTCCCAACACCATAAAAAAACCCGCCACATCGGCGGGTTTTCATTTATTGCTCAATCATATTAAAGCGAGATAAAGATACCTGCTAGACATGCGCTCATTAGGTTCGCTAGCGTACCAGCAGCTACCGCTTTAAGACCCATGCTTGCTACATCTTTACGACGTTCAGGTGCCATCACACCGATAGAACCTAGCTGAATCGCAATCGAACCGATGTTCGCGAAACCACATAGAGCGAATGTGATGATCACTTGAGTGTGCTCAGACAGTGTCGCTTTGTGCTGTACGAAGTCGATGAACGCCACAAATTCGTTCATTACAACTTTCTGACCAATGTAAGAACCAGCCGCTAGGATCTCGTGGCTTGGCACACCAATCAACCATGCTAGCGGTGCAAATAGGTAACCCAAAATCGCTTGCAGTGTTACGCCAGCAAAACCAAACATTTCACCTAGGTTTTCTAGGCCTGTGTTCACCATCGCAATCACACTCACAAAGGCAATCAGCATAGTACCGACAGCCACTGCGACTTTCATACCGCCCATCGCACCGCTTGCTAGTGCATCGATAACGTTGCTTTCTTCTGATTTGTCTAGCTCAATGTTGTTGTAATCGCTTGGCGTTTGACGCTCAGGAACGATGATTTTTGCCATTAGCAAACTACCGGGTGCTGCCATGAAGCTCGCAGCGATAAGGTATTTCAGCTCTACACCCAAGCCGGCATAGCCGCCAAGCACACTGCCCGCTACCGATGCCATACCACCAGCCATTACTGCAAATAGCTCAGAACGAGTCATGTTTGATAGGAACGGACGAATAAGAAGTGGTGACTCACCTTGAGATAGGAAGATATTACCCGTTGCAACGAGTGATTCCGCTTTACTGGTACCCAAGAATTTCTGGATAGCGCCGCCGATAAATTGAATTACTTTTTGCATGATGCCCAAGTAGTAAAGGGCAGAGATAAGAGCGCTGAAGAAAATGATGATAGGAAGGACGCGAACAGCGAAGATGAAACCAGTAGAAGCGAGATCACCAAAAAGGAATCGAATCCCTTCATCAGCAAAGCTTAATAACCCGGCAACGCCATTACTTAAACTCGCTAGTGCGGCTTGTCCCATCGGGAAATAAAGCACCAGAGCGGCAAAGCCCAACTGAAGTAACAAAGCGCGAGACACAGTTTTCCAATTGATGGATGAACGGCTCTCAGACAGTAGGAAAGCACAACCTAGTAGTGCAACAATACCAAATAAACTAAATAGAACACTCATGAGTCGGACCTACTGAACGTTGAAAAAGAAAAGAGAACCAAAGGAATTGGCAGAAGAAAGGGACAACGTATCGAGTGGCGAAGCACTCGTAGATCCAGAATGTAGACTGAACGGATAGTTCGACATCTTAATTTTTACCTTATACAAGCAATTGAACTTAGCTGGTCCGGTCCGTGGGGTCATTCACTGCTGGTGAGTTTATAACTCGACCTGCTCCTTGTGACGGCTTGTATGGGTAAGGGTCCTGAACAACTAAACCCTAATTCCCGCTTAAACGGGACGCAAGTATAGCCAAGCGAACGAGATATTCATCACATTTATTGACGCAAACGTTCAAGCGTTCAAAATTTATGCAAACCTGCTATTTTGCAGCCATACTGGTAGGGAAAGTAAGGGCATTGGGACGGTTCTTTATGGTAAAAAGATCAAAAACGGCCAATAAATACGCAATCAAACGTGAAACACCAAAAATGAGCAATTTTACTCTCGCCAACAGATGGAGTTTGGTTATACAATTTGGAGTGCTTCTTTTTGAGGCCTCTGTGTATGCAGAGCATCATGATGCCGAGATGGTGAAATTGGTAGACACGCTAGCATGAGGTGCTAGTGCCTTAGGTGTGAGGGTTCGAGTCCCTCTCTCGGCACCATTATCCTTCTTCTTAAATTTCGTTTGAGTGTAATGCAAAGTTCTAAGCAGGCAAGACAATCCGCAGATGCTAACCAACTTCTGAGCGAGCTTGCAGTGCACGCCTTATTGCACCTGCACTTCAAAATCCATGCGTCTTCACGCCCTCTCCCTACAACAGAGCGTAATGATCTGCTGCAAAAATGGCTAAAGCCCAAACTGAAAAGCAATCGCTACAAACTGATTAAAAAGCCGTTAAAGTCTCTGACTCAACAGGCGAAAGGGGAAAATGGCAACCTTGAAGCCTTACTTGAACGCTGCGTTGACGCGAATAAACCAAGTAACCCGCAACCTCACTTAGATAGCTACCTGCTACTAATTAACGAAATTGAGAAAAAACTCGGTACCACTGTACTGCTTTCTCGTCCTGAAGATGTCGACTTATCGCATGACCAGCATGGCTGTTTGCTGTGTGTGTTATCACATAACTTAAACCAACATTTCGACGACAATAACGCCATGATTTCACCAATTTCGATGCTTTTCCGTGGCCCAATGAGTCAGCGCTCATTGTTCCTTGGCAGTATTTATGCAAGTGGCACATTCAATTATGAAGTGCAATATCAAGACGAACAGTTCGTGCGCATCACGTTAGAGCTGGCGTAATATCCGCTCGGAATGAACTGAACAGACAAAATCAAAAAAGGCCGCGTAACTCGCGGCCTTTTGCCCTTTACTTAAGTACCTAGTTATCTAGGTGTCAAACCTACTTCAGGTTAATCAATTTCACGGAAGCGAGCCGTAAAGTGACGTAAAACCGGAGGCTCATATTCGAACATCAAACCTTTCAATTCATGAGCTCGGTTCTTCAACTCGATCAACGCATCCGCGATATAGTCCATGTGGTCGTTAGTATAGACTCGACGTGGAATCGTTAAGCGCATTAATTCAAGCTCAGAGGCTTTCTGTTCACCCGTTTCAGGGTCACGTCCGAGCAACAATGAGCCAATCTCAACAGCTCGAATCCCAGCCTCCAGATACAACGCATTGCACAAGGCTTGTGCTGGGAACTGATCGGCTGGAATGTGCGGCAATATTTTCGCCGCATCAACAAACACCGCATGGCCACCAGTTGGATATTGGATTGGAATTCCCCCCTCCCGCAGACGTTCGCCCAAGTATTGCACCTGACTGATTCGATAATGCAGGAAGTCTTCATCCGCGCCCTCATACAAACCTCGGGCTAAAGCCTCCATATCGCGCCCAGCCATGCCGCCATAAGTGACAAAACCTTCCATAGGAACGCAGCGCGTTTGCACCGCTTGGAACAACTCTTGATGATCACGAATACAACACATGCCACCAATGTTCACCATTGGATCTTTCTTGGCAGACATCGTGAGCATATCGCCGTATTGATACATTTCACGAATGATTTCCAAAATCGACTTGTCAGCGTAGCCTTCTTCACGCTGTTTGATGAAATAAGCATTCTCACAATAGCGAGCCGAGTCAATCACCACTGGGATATCGTATTTGGTGGCAATTTCGTACACGCTGCGCATGTTTTCCATCGATACCGGTTGGCCACCCGAGCTGTTACACGTCACTGTCGTGATGATGGCACAGATGTTCTTCGAGCCATGCTCTTCAATCGTTTCTACCAATTTGTTGAGGTCGAAGTTACCTTTCCAATCGTAAGGCGTCGTGGTATCAAACGCTTCTTCCGTCACAACGTTGATAGCCTTACCGCCGTTGAGCTCAATATGCCCCGCCGTGGTATCAAAGTGATAGTTCGAGATGAACACCGGCGTTTCACCGCCACGTACTTGGCGCATACGTTCAATCAGAGCAGGGAACAATATCTGCTCCGCTCCTCGGCCTTGGTGTGCAGGCACCGTCAGTTTGTAGCCGAAGAAATGCTCCACTGCGCTGCATAAATTGTAGTAGTTACGACTACCCGCGTAAGACTCATCCCCCAACATAATGCCAGCCCACTGGTTATCGCTCATGGCACCTGTGCCGGAATCGGTAAGCAAATCGATATACACGTCATCACTGCGCAATAAAAATGGGTTGTAACCCGCTTCTTTGAGAGCGATTTCTCGGTCAGCCAACGTGGTCATTTTGATTGGCTCAACCATTTTGATACGGAAAGGTTCTGGAATACGTTTCATTGTTAATTTCCTTGTACGCATGCCCCTACGCGCTAAAGCGTAAGAGTAGAAAACAAATAGATCAGATGCTTTTCAATGCGAGAGCATTGGGGAAATTAACGAGAAGAGATTTTGCTAAGAAGAGACAAGCAGTAGTCTAGGTTGTACCAGAACGACAGCACCAAACGGCTATCGAGAATATCCTTAATTCTCATCGTCTTCGTCCTCCTGATAAAAGAAAAGCCAGAAACCCCATGCCTCTGACTCTTTCAATATAGTGCACTTTTCGGACAAATTTCAGTGAAGCGGCGCTCATTTATGTATCGAAAGGACTCTCCACTATTTTGTACGACTTTCCGTTCCAACTTCTTCTCATTATGTAAAGCAACACAGCCGTGCTTATACTCAATCAAGGACAAATAACGGAGTTTCTTTATGAGTGTTAGGAAATATTGGGGAGCCGCAGCCACTCTTGCAATCCTCACGATCACCAACAATGTCTACGCCGTGGACAAGCAAGTTTCACCCGCGATGAAAAAGAAAATGCAGGCAATTTGTTCGGCAGAAAAGAGTCAACCCGGTGGATGGCAAGTTTCTCAAGTTACTCCAGAAGCGCAGCGCTCGTTGAGTATGGTTTTGTACCAGATGAACGCTGAAGATAAATTAAAAAACATCAACGAAGTACGCACTCAAGTGGTAGCGGGTACTCACTATGCGTTTGAGTTCGAGCTTCAAGACGGTGAAGTGTGGAACGCAATGGTCTTACGCAGTGCAAGAGGCGATTACATGATCGAAAGACACGCCAAAAAAGGCGAACTTTGCCCGAAGTAGAATGCCACCAACAAAAACCTGATGAAATGAAAGAGCCAGTGTTCAAAACTGGCTCTTTATGTCTGATCAGACGACTTTAGCTACCACTTTCTCATCGACCTTATCGCAAATGTACTCTCCGATAGGCATGGCAGATGTGGCAGCTGGGGAAGGCGCATTACACACGTGAAGGCTTCTTGCACTCTCTGCAAATAGGAAATCGTGCACTAGAGTGCCGTCCGACAACACCGCTTGCGCGCGAATCCCTGCTGGGTAAGGCTGGAGATCCTCAACACGAATACTCGGACAATATTTATTGACCAGTTTTAAATACCCAGGCTTCCACCACGAGTTTTTAAACTCTTCCAAGCCCGTTTTTAAGTGCTTTTGCGTGACTTTCCAAAAGCCAGAAAAGCTCAGCATTTGCAGTGTATCTTGCAGGTTAAAGTTCACTTTTCCATACCCTTCTCGCTTCCAACCCTGAACGGCATTTGGACCAACCGTCACAGAACCATCAATCATACGAGTCAAGTGCACCCCCAAAAATGGCAAATCTGGATCTGGAATTGGGTAGATTAAGTGATTCACCACTTGGTTATGCTTACTGTCTAATCGGTAGTATTCACCGCGATAAGGCACAATTTGAAAATCGGTCGGAATGCCCATCATTTTTGTCATCCGATCGGCCATCAATCCACTGCAAGTGACTAGAAACTTGCAGTTCAACTGCATAGATTGCCCATCGGAAACGCAAGTCAGTTGTACTTCTTCATCTTTCTCATCGGCGGCAACCACCTTGGTTCTCAAGCTAATATGACCACCTAAACTTTGGAACTCTTGTGCCATATGCTCTGTTACCAAGCGGTAATCAACAATACTGGTGGTTTTCACGTAAATCGCGCCCAACCCTGTGATATTCGGCTCCGCCAACTTGAGCTGCGCTTCATCAAGCAATTCCACATCAATCCCGTTGACGTGGCAACGTTCGTAAAGGGCGTTCATTCGTTCGACTTCTTGCTCGTTAGTTGCAACCAACAACTTTCCGCAGTTTTCGACCGGAATATTATGCTGAGAGCAAAACGAGAGCGTTTTTTCTACGCCTCGTTTGCAAAAGTCGGCTTTTAAACTGCCCGGCGCATAATACACACCCGCGTGGATAACGCCGCTGTTATGCCCGGTTTGATGCTTAGCAAAACCAGACTCTTTCTCAACCAATAAAATAGAACACTCTGGATGGCGTTGTTGGAGCTGCCAAGCCGTGGACACACCAACGATACCACCACCCACAACAATGTAGTCATAGACTGATTTCATACGACCTCTTATAAAACCGAAAGTTGAGACTGTTGCAATTTGAACTTGCGCCCACTGTAAACAAACACGGCAACGAATACCGCGCAGCACACCACACGAATTAAGATTGGAACATCGTGCCAAACCAAAAGCGCACCGATAGTAAGCAGAACCAGTCTCATCAATATATTCAATGGTCCTTCTAAATAACCTTCAATGGCACCAATGAGCGCGTAAGTACCCACTATCGCAAAGAAGCCGACCGTAATTACTGATGTCACATCCCAACTGACCAATCCGGTATAGGCAATTAACAATGGAACCAAGTACAGCCCCTTCGCAATTTTCCAAGCCATTAAGCCTGTTCGCATTGGTGGCGTTTTCGCAATGGTCGCCGCTGCGAATGCGGTTAAACACACTGGTGGCGTAACGTTACTGTCTTGCGAAAGCCAGAATATGATCAAATGCGCAGCCAACAATGCCAAACCAACCGCCTCTAAACCCAGACTTTGCTCTAGTAGCGTTTCAACAAAATCAGCAGGAACCATTGACAACATTTCTTTCGCCGTTTCCAGCGCCATTGGCGCATTGAGAAGATCGAGCTTATCTGGTGCCGCTAGCATGAAGATCGCTTTCGCTTGCTCAGGTAATTGCCCTGAAACCATCAACTCTAAAAGTTGGTTCTCGGCAATCAACTTATACAAGGCAGGTGCAGACAAAGTGCCCAGAACAATATACGCCGCTGTCACAGGTAAGCCCATACCTAAAACCAACGATGCCAAAGCAATCAACACGAGCATGATGAACAAATCACCATTCGCCCAACCATTGATCATCAAAGAGAAAGTGTTGCCGATGCCTGTTGTACTGATTACGTTGATCACTAAACCAATACCCACCAGCAGGACAGCGGTGGTTGCCATGTTCTTCGCGCCTTGAGACATAGCCTCGATGATCGCTTTTGGTCCCATTTTGTGATCTTTCGAAAACCACGAAGAGACAACGACAGAAATGATGGAAAGGCCTGCCGCATAAGTGGGTGTAAAACCTTTCACGAGCAACGTCACCAGAACCACCAAAGGAATGAGGTTGTGCCAACCACTCACCAGAACTTTGATAAGCGATTCGTCACTGGTTGTAATTTTCTGCACGCCGCTTCGCTTCGCTTCGATACGCACAAAAAACGCGACCGACAAGAAATAAATCAACGCAGGGACAAACGATACAGCAATGATATCCACGTAAGGAATTTGAGTGTAAGACGCCATAATGAACGCGCCCGCCCCCATCACCGGAGGCATCAACTGACCACCGGTAGAAGCCGCAGCCTCAACCCCTGCAGCAAAGCGCGAAGGGAAACCTGCTTTTTGCATCAACGGAATACTGATCACCCCTGTCGACACGGTATTCGCCACGCTAGATCCCGACACAGAGCCCATTAGACCCGAGCCAAGCACGGCAATGAAACCCGGCCCTCCGATGATTTTTCCTGCGGCTGCACGAGCGACATTGATGATGTAATCCCCAACGCCAGAGCGTACTAAAAACGCACCAAAAAGGATGAACATAAAAACGAATGTCCAACTGATGCGAGAAATAGAACCGAACATGCCTTCAGAAGAGTAAAAACTACGGTAAAGCAGGGTTTCCATGCTCAACCCCGGAAAATGAAAAATACCCGTCGCCCATTTTCCCCACAAAACAACGTAGCTCAAACAGATCACAATCAACACAGGAATAAACCACCCCATGGTGCGGCGAATCAGTTCGATGACGATGAATATCGCCATAATGGCAAAGACCCAGTCACTAGTGACAAACTTAACACCACGCTCATACAACGCATCTTCGGCATATGGAATGTAAAGCAAACAGGCGATAGCTCCTGCTGCGATGAGCACATCGACCGCAAGAGCCATTTTGCTCTGCTTCAAAGAGATATGAGCCGGATACCAAAGTGCACAAATTACCGCAAAGCCAGCAAAGTGCGTCGCGGATATCCAAAGTTCCGGTAACGTCGATAAGGTGTTAAACCAAATATGCAATGCAGAAAGTACCACGCCGAACACCGTGATGGTGGTGGTTACCCACGGGAAATCGGTGCGCGTGGGCAGCTCAAATTTCTGCAATTCCTTTTCCATAGAGTCACTCATATCCTACTCCAAGCTCTAACGGCTTTTTCAATGTTCAAAACAAAATAAAGGCCCCGAGATGCACTCGGGGCGAAGTTGGCGTTATTGCGCCATCAGTTCAGATGGGATTTCGATTCCCATTTCTTTGTAGTAACGAATCGCACCCGGATGCAGCGGTAAAGGAAGTCCCGAAATCGCTTTTTCGATCGCCATCGCTTTGGTTGCTTTGTGGATGCCTTGTAGGAACGGAAGGTTCTCGTAAATGGCTTTGGTCAGTTGGTAAACGTCCTCTTCCGAGATATCGTCTCGAACCGCAAGGAAGTTGGGCTGAGCAATCGTCGTGATTGGTTTATCTAAACCTGGGTAAGTGTTGGCAGGAATGTCGTACTTGGTCCACAACTTGTAGTTGCCGTTGGCTTGCTTGATTTGCTCGTCAGTGAACGAAAGAATCGAGATATCTTTGCCTAGCGCCGCAAATGCTTGCGTCACCGCACCAACAGGAACACCTGCTGGCGTGTTCATGCCATCGATAGTGCCATTTTGTAGCGCACTTGCACTGCCGCCGTACCCCATAAAGGCAAGGTTGAACTTATCTGGGTCAACATTCAGGCCTTTCATGATCTGACGGCCTGAGTTCTCAGTACCGGAGTTCTTTTTACCGATAGAGAACTTTTTCCCTTCGAGGTTTTTCAGATCACTAACCGTGCCGGTTTTTGCTAAGTCGCTACGAACAATGAAGTGTTCAACGTTTTGCCATAACATTGAGACTGAACGCAGCTTTTCTTGGCGACCGCTTTTCTCGTAAGGACCTTCCCCCGACCAAGCCCACGCACCGTACAAACCTTGCAAAATCGCAAATTGTGCTTCGTTTTCATTCAATAGTTTAACGTTTTCACCAGAGCCAGCAGAGCTGATAGCAGAAAGGGAGAAGTGGTGCTTTGGTGCGAGTTTCACTTTACTTAATGTCGCCAAAGCTACCCCTACTGGGTAGTAAGTACCACCAGTAGAAGCGGTTGCTAGGATGTAGCTGCGCTCTTCCGCCGCTGCATTTGTCGCGATACCAAAAGATGTCACAGCAATAGCCAGTGCTTTTACGAGCTTATTCATTTTCATTATTACTCTCCGTGTAGTCGTTTCACGATTATGGATTTACATCATGTTAAATCTTTACTAACAACAAAACGCTAAGAGCAACTTAAATGCCAATTTTCAACTCATTGTTTTTATTTAATAAATATAATCTCCCAGCCAAAAATGAGCAAAAACTCGCTCATTTACCTGTAAAGCAATAAGCAAGATATTGCCGACGATAGAATGAGACTAAGCGGTACAACCTCGCAAAACGTTAATGAATTGTGATCGATACAAAAGATTTGCCCTTTTTAGCCATGAGCAAGTTTTTGCCGATAACAAACAAGCATTCAACTCTGTCGCGGAGTGTCCCAACGCAACATCTCTTAGCGAAATAGGTCTAAAAACGTATCGAGTTCATATCAAGTCGAGCACCACCATAAATTAGCGTTCACTTATTGAGCAATACAGCTTAGATAAAAACTCCAAATGATGAACAAAATTCCAACAAAAACGGTCATGTTAACGAACTGAAAAGTTATTTATTCCGATTTACAATTCAAATTCCAGTTTAAACAACCAACTTACAGATAAAGATTAACCATATCGACTTATTTTCTCCTTTGGGGTTGTGCCGATCCCCATAAGTTCGTTAGGGTAAATGAACACCAAGGCAAACGTATTCCTTGGTATTTTTTCGTCATTAAGGATCTCTCATGTCAGCAACTGCGCAATCACAATTCGCATTAAAACGCCCGTCCGGCGTTGCTGCAGCGATCCTCCTGCTCTCTCTGGAACTGATTCAGAGCTGACAGGCTACATCTAAAATTTCTGTCAGCTTGAGAAGAAGCTGACGGGAACAACCACATACTCTCTCCCATTCCTTTCAGTTTCTTCCAAGCGAAACGTGTAAGAGGAATAACAATGTTAAGCGCACGCAATATCGCCGCCTTAGGCTTTATGACTTTCGCCATGTATTTGGGCGCAGGTAACCTTATCTTCCCTCCATTTTTGGGTTACCAAGCGGGTGAAAACTTTTTGAGTGGAATGTCTGGATTCCTTTTAACTGGCGTGGGTCTACCTGCTTTAGCATTGGTAATGGTGGCGATCGTTAATGGCTCAGACAAGCTAACCGCTGCGCTACCAAAACCGCTAGCAACCAGTTTTTGGGTGATGGTCTTCATCGTCATCGGGCCAGCATTTGTGATTCCGCGAGCCATTACCGTCGCCTATCAATTTAGCTTCGCCCCAATCTTTGGTGAGGCGGCATTAGTGCCGTTTACGATTGCCTTTTGTGTAGCAACCATTTGGTTTGCACTTTACCCAGGAAAGTTGGTTGATAACTTAGGAAAAATCCTAACACCGGCGTTAATGGCGATTTTGATCATCATGTCTGTCACTGCCTTGATTTACCCAGCAGGTGAGTTGACACAAGCCAGTGGCCCATACGTGAGTGGTGCGTTTGCAGAAGGTCTGACGCAAGGGTACATGACGATGGATGCGTTGGGCTCAATTGGCTTTGGTTGGATCATTTTCCGTGCCATTCGCAGCATGGGAGTGGACTGCCCGAAAGCAACGGCGAAATACACTCTAATTGCAGCCTTAATGTACGCTGTCGCGATGGCGTTTGTTTACATTTCGTTGTCTTACATCGGTTCCACTAGCTCTTACTTAGGTTCAGAGTTTAGCAATGGTGGCGATATTTTAACGGCGTTCACCTTCAACCACTTTGGTGCGTTTGGCTCGGTGTTGTTGGGTGCAGTCATGGTATTGGCCTGTTTGACCACAGCGATTGGCGTAACAACCGCAGGCAGCGAGTTCTATGACAACACCTTTAGCAAAGTGAACTACAAAATCTGTGTCGTCATCACCATGGTACTGTCAGGCTTTATCGCCAACATCGGTTTAGAGCAGCTATTGGCAATCACTTTACCTGCGGTTGTGGCACTTCATCCTGTGGCGATTGCTTTGATGATGATGGCACCCGTTCGCAACAAAATGTCTCAGTTCATGTTGGTGCTTACCGCGTTCACCGCACTAGCATTTGGTTGTGTCGATGCTCTGCACATTTTGGGCTACATGCCAGAAGCCGTAGACCAATGGATGAGCCACAACATGCCTTTGTATAATGAGTTCGCGAGCTGGATTGTACCTAGTGTCATCATGGCAACGATCGGACTTTTGTTCACTAAAAAAGCAGAAGAAATCAAAGAATTCGAGCTGGTCAACGAATAGCCGCTTAACTTAAGACATCATTCTATAATTACGCTAACATACTGGACGTTTATTGATGACGGGCAAAGGAGTTGCCCGAGTAATGGTTCGCTGTGGAGCACATATGGAGAGTCACTATTTAGATATAAGAACCCTCAACTTTATTATCATTTTGTTTTCTTGTATCTATGCTATTAGCCTGCTTTGCTATCAATATACTCAGAGCAAAATTAAAGGATTAAAAACGTTCGCCATTTCTCTGTTGTTTATTGGCTTAGGCCCTTTTTTATTGGGATTTCGTGACTCAGCCCCAGATTGGCTGACGATCATTCTTTCCAATACCATCATTATCATCGGCTTTTTGCTCACGTTATATGGCGTCAGCATTTTCCGTAAATTCCCCCTCAAGTGCGCTCATGTACTCACGTTTCTGGTGCCGGTATTCAGTGGCCTTTTTTATTACTTCACCTTTTATTCGCCATCTATTCGTATCCGAATCATTTTTCTTAGTATCTATTTGAGCTTAGTCACCTTCTGCAGTGGTGTTGCGATGATCAAGGGAAAAAGAGACGATCTAAAACTGCCCGTTCAAGTGATGGCGTACGCCTTCTTTGGGTTTAGTGCTTTTATGGCGGGCAGAACCGTTTGGAGCATTTGGGCACCAGAAGTCACCAGTTTTATGAATGCAGGTATCATCCACCAGCTGACGTTTCTATTTAGTATCTGCCTCATTGTTGCTTTGAGCTTTAGTATGTTGTGGTTGATCAACGCAAGATTGGTGAAATCCATCAACGATCTTTCTCATTTGGATGCATTAACTGGGTTATACAATCGACGTGCAATGGAAGTCATTGTGCCTAACCTTGTGAATCAAGCACGCGAAAAAAATACGCCTATCAGCATCGTTATGACTGACGTGGACGATTTTAAAACCATTAATGACCAATACGGACACACCACTGGCGACTCAGTCATGGCAACCATCGCCACGATTTTTAAACAAACGTTACCAGAGTCAGCATGTACCGTTCGCTTTGGTGGTGACGAGTTTATGATTGTGTTGCTTGCCAATGCCGAAAACGCGAAAGCCTATGCCGAGTTAGTTCGCCGCAGCATTGAACGTGAGACGTCGCTGCTTGCTTTTAAAAACCAAGTCACGATGAGCTTCGGCATCAGCGAGCTAATGCCCAATGACAGCTTGCAAGATGCACTCACCCGAGCCGACGAAGCACTGTATTGTTCGAAGCATACCGGGCGAAATCAAGTCACGACATTCCAAGATGAAAGCGAGGTGGGTGGTAAGTTCATCCAAACACCGACCAAAAGCGCATAACAAAAAGGTAAAACGACATCGCTCCTATTATTCCATTCACGAATCGGTGTAATCGGAGCGATTCAGACCAAATTTTTGCATTTTCTGATTTAGGGTGCGGCGTGGTAAATCGAGCTCTTGCATCACTTCATTAATCCGTCCTTGGTGCCTCACTAAGGAATCATGCAACACTTTGCGCTCAAAGTTGTGCAGCTGAATCATCAACGGCACACCCGCTTGAGTTTCTTCCGTAGTTGACGACGGGCGGCTAGAAAGAATTTCCATCACAGAAACCGTATCATCCAGCGCGAAACGCATTGCGACGTTACGCAATTCGCGCACATTTCCTGGCCAAGCGTAAGAAAGCACGGCATTTCTGTCGGCATCACTCAACGGTCGACTGTCTGGATTGGTTTGCAATGCAAAGTGCTCAAACAGAATCAACGCGTCTTCTTCTCGCTCCCTAAGCGGCGGTAAGTAGATCTGTGCAACATTAAGTCGGTAATACAAATCTTGACGGAACTCTTCATGATCGTTGAGATCTTCTTTCGCGGCAGCGATCACTCGCAAATCCACATTGATCTGCTGGTTACCACCAACTCGCTCGACAGTATGTTCTTGCAATGAGCGCAGCACTTTCACTTGCATTGAAAGCGGCATACTCTCGATTTCATCAAAAAACAGCGTGCCTTTGTCGGCGTATTCGAGTTTGCCAATCCGTCGTTTACTTGCTCCGGTAAAAGCGCCGGGCTCGTGACCAAACAGCTCACTTTCGAACAGATTTTCGGGAATCGCGCCACAGTTTATTGGCACAAAACGATGTGATTTGCGTTGGCTTTCTTTATGCAGACTGGTGGCAACTAGCTCTTTGCCACAGCCCGTTTCACCATAAATAATGACGTTGGTATCAATACGCGCTAGCTTTGCAACTTGTTCACGCAATTGCTGCATGACTCGGCTTCGGCCAATCAGCACTTCCTCGAGCCCACTTACGCTCGCGAGATATTCTTGACGATCTTGCGTTGACATCTGCGCTCGATAAGTCTCGACCGCTTCCGTCACACGTTGCGAGAGTCGCTCTGGCTGAAATGGTTTCTCAATAAAGTCAAATGCGCCCTTTTGCAACGCACTCACTGCCATATCCACATCCCCATGTCCGGTGATCAGGATAACGGGCGTTTGGATATGATGGTCAATAAGGCTTTCTAAAATCGATAGGCCATCGCTATCAGGCAAGCGAACATCACTGACAACAGCATCAAAGTCTTGACTTAGTATCGCCGCCTTTCCAGCGTCACCGGTACTGAATGCCTCAACGTTAAATCCGGCCAGTTGCAGCCATTGGCTAGTTGCCTGACGAACAATGTCATCATCTTCAATAAGTGCGATGTTGGGGGTGCTTTCAAAAGCCATGAATTACTGCCTGTTTAAAACGTCTTTCGTAACGGTAGCAAAAACCAAGAGGGAGAAAAGGAGCTAGATCTCACTTCTTAATTACAACTCTTTAACATCCAATCAGTTAGGCGCACTCTGTCTCAATCTGGATAAGTAATCACTGTGAACCGCACAGGAAAAATCTAAATCGGCAAACCTGCATGTGGATTGGGTCATCAATCAGGACGAAGCAGAACTGAAAATCAATAACTTATCTTAAGAAAACGAGTACTTGGATGGAGTCGGTATGACGCTCAGCGGAAAAGGGAAAACATGGTTGCTTGTGATTTTTGCAAGCGCGATGGTGCTATTTTCTTACAGTGCTAGTCGTGAAATCGCCCACCAATTGCTCAGCGCACAAACGCAAACCGAAGCGCAACAAAAACTACTGGATTACATCGGCGAAGTCCGCCGAGCACTGAAACGCTTTTATCACCTGCCTTATTTAGTCACCAACAATCCCGAAACTATTGCGTTTGTGAAAGGCAATTTGACTTACTATGAACCGCTGCAAGCCCAGTTAACCCAACTCGACAAAGCCGCGAATACCGAAGGTTGGTTGATCCTCTCCACCTCTGGTGAAGTGTTGGTTTCCAGCCTCATCGATGAACGATTTAGCCGTTCAGATCGACGTGCCATTGTTGAACAGATTCATCGCCAAGGCGAAGGAGTCTCTCTGGTAAATAAAACCAAAGGTTCGAGCCCTCTGTATTATTTATCGGCACCGATTTTTGATGGCCTTAACATCGCGGGTATTGTCGTCGTACAAATTAACTTGAGCCTTCTGACGGAACAAACCATCACCAGCCAAGACATTATTACACTGCAAAACCGCCATCAGCGTTTCTTCCTGTCGAGCAGCACCACTTACAACGCGGACTGGTTCAATGAGCCAAACCATGCAGTAGATGAGGAAACACAAAAGCTCTACGACAACACCGTGATCCATTTTTGGACGCTGGATCAACAACGCTATTTTGCCCATACCGTTAAATTGGATGACCTCAATTGGTATGTCAGTTATCTCATCCCGACCAAGCCAGTTCAACAAGCCATTAATGTCATTGGTTGGAGTGTCGCTGCGTTGCTGTTATTGATCATTTTGTTGGCCATTATCGGTTTGCAACGGCACCAGAAAAACCAGAACCAGCAGCGTATTCAGGCTCTACTGGAGGAATCCCAAAGGCGACTTAAGCAGATGATCAACAAAACTCACGTTGGGTTGCTGTTGATCAATGAGCAAGGACAGCTATTCGATCTCAATCCAATGGCTAAGCGGCTGTTTTGCTTGCCAGAAAATGTCAATCGTCAAACTTTTGCTTGGGAGTTGTTTGATGCAGGTAATCCCAACTCAACCACGCTCACACTGCTCAGAGATCTACCAAAACATAAGGAGCTTGCAGAAATCAGTGCCGTTGAAACGATGGCAAGGCGAAGTGATGGGAGCGTTTTCCCGGTGCTGTTCTCATTAACGACTTTTCCTTGGCACGGAGATCTGTATTTTCTTGCCACTCTCATCGATATCAGTAAACGCAAAAAGGCTGAACAATCGCTACAACTCGTCAACCAAGAGCTAGCGCAGCGGGTAGAAGAGCGCACGCAAGCGCTACGTCAAGCTCAGGAGCAATTGATTGAATCGAGCAAGATGGCGGCGTTGGGCCGCATGTCGAGCGCGATTACCCACGAGTTGAATCAACCTCTTACCGGATTGCGCACCCTTCTCACCACCAACGAGTTATTGGCAGAACGCGGCGAAACCGCCATGATGAAAGCCAATAATGTGCTCGTGCAAAAGCTGATTGACCGCATGGCAAGCATGACGAGCCAGCTCAAAACGTTCGCGTACAACAAACCTGAAAAGCTACAAGCGCTGTCGTTAACCAGCGCGTTGGAAGAGACGCTGCGTGTCTATCAATCTCAGCTGGCGAATGTGGATGTTCGCGTTCGAATACCTAGCGATCTGCCGCAGATTCATGGGGAAGAACAACGCTTACAACAAGTGCTTGGCAACCTGATATCCAATGCGCTTGATGCCATGCAATCTAGGGATAAGCCCCAACTTTCAATCGTTGTAACACCAACTAACAGCCACGTTGAAGTGGTGGTCAGTGACAACGGTTGTGGCGTGGCACTAGAACAACTCGACACCATTTTCGAGCCATTTCAAACCAGCAAAAAAATCGGTGAGGGCTTGGGTTTAGGACTGTCAATCACCGCGAACAACATGCGAGACATGAATGGGCAAGTCACAGCACAACGCAATCCTGGTTCCGGTATGTCGTTCCTCTTGCGATTTCAGCTCGCCAATACGATTGATTGAGCCACATAAGAAACCACTTGCCTTTATCTTTATTCGTGCAAACCAATAACTCGTCCTCAGCTTTATAAAGCAGATTGCTTAACCTACGCTTAACATGATGAATAACCACCCTGCCATTCATCAATGGAATTGTTGGTTGTCGACATCCGCTTTGGCATCCAACCGTTAACTTATTACAAGTATTTACTTCAAGTAAGAATGGACGCGTTATGAGAAAAACAACTTTAGCAGTGACAAGTGCCCTTACTTTGTTGTCACTTCCTTCCTTTGCTGCGCCTTATGCAGCCGATGCTCGCAGTCACGGTATGGGAAATACTGGAGTGGTATCGGCAGATTATTTAACTGCTCCACTTCACAATCCTGCGCTTGGTGCACTTTATCGAGAAAATGATAATATTGGTCTACTGATCCCCGCCTTTGGCGTCAATATTCACGATGAAGATGACGCTCTTTCGACCGTCGATGATGTACAAGATTTGTATGACAGCATTCAGGGGCTACCCACTCCCGCAGACGAAGCTGCAATGAATCGACTGTTAGATCAGTTAGATAGCAGTATGCCGATCGTTATCAACGGTGGATTAACCTTTGCCATCGCGATACCAACACGTTTTATGTCAATGAACCTTTTTAGCGCTGGCTATGTGGAGATTCTTGCAGCACCTGATATTTCTGACGCCACCAACACCGCTGAGCGATACCTAAATTCGGCGGTTAATTTGGCGGCATTTGGCAGCGCAGAATATGGCGTCTCTCTATCAAGAACCTATACTCTTGGCGGACAAACCGTCGCCTTTGGCCTCACACCTAAATATCAACAACTCAAAACTTACACCCAACGTACAACGCTTGATGACTTTGATATTGAAGATTACGACAAAAGCGAAGTCTCAAAAAACGCCTTCAATATGGATGTTGGCATCGCTTGGTATCACGAAGCCTTTCGTGCAGGTTTGTCCGTTAAGGATGTCTTCAAGCAAGACATTAAAACCAAACTCGGTAGTTATACCTACGAACTCACTCCTCAAGCAACCGTTGGGATTGGCTACGTGAGTAACTACGTAGCACTGAGCTTAGACGCCGATCTAACCACGCAAAAGCGCTTTAAAGAACTTGATGATGACACTCAATTTGTGCGCATCGGTATCGAAGGCGACGCGTGGGGATGGGCACAACTTCGCGCAGGCTATGAAATAGATCTGGAGAATAACCTAGATAACTCCGTCACTGGTGGTATTGGGATCAGCCCATTTGATGTTGTTAGCCTTGACCTAGCAGGTTCTTACGCAGGCGATAATCAATTCGGAGCAGCGGCGAACTTAGCCTTCACTTTCTGATTCACCACCTGAATAGTTACGCCAACCAGATTAGCTTCGGTTGGCGTCTTTTCTAAAACCGAACAAATCGCCCTTCAGAAAGTCGATCTGGCTACAAGAATCGTGATGTGACCTGCACTATTCTCAAGCAAAGAAAAATCCAAGTAACTGCAATTTTCTAACGATAAAAGAGTGAGAAACATGATTAAGTTTCCAGATAATTTCCTTTGGGGTGGTGCCATTGCTGCAAACCAAGTAGAGGGGGCATACAACCTTGGGGGTAAAGGTTTATCAACATCAGATATGTTGCCAAACGGCATTCTGAGCCCGCATCAAACGCGTGAAGAACGAACACCAGGTATCAAAGATCTTGCGATCGATTTCTACAATCGCTATCCAGAAGATATTGCTCTATTTAAAGAGATGGGATTCACCTGCCTGCGCTTGTCCATCGCTTGGAGTCGTATTTTTCCTAATGGCGATGAACTGGAGCCAAACGAAGAAGGACTGGCGTTTTACGACAAAATTTTTGATGAGCTAGCCAAACACGACATGCAACCATTTGTGACGCTTTCTCATTACGAGATGCCTTACGCCTTGGTTGAGAATTATGGTGGTTGGGGCGATCGTCGAGTGATCGAGTTTTTCGAGCGTTACGCTAAAACCGTGTTAGAACGCTACAAAGATAAGGTCAAACTGTGGCTTACCTTCAACGAAATCAACATGTCTCTGCATGCACCATTTACTGGGGTTGGTTTGCCAGAAGACGCAACAGAGCAACAGATTTACCAAGCGATTCACCATCAATTGGTGGCGAATGCTAAAGCAGTGAAGCTGTGCCAGGAAATTGTACCGAATGGCAAAATCGGCAACATGTTACTGGGTGCCATGAACTACCCATACACTTGTAACCCTGATGATGTGTTAGCCGCCATGCATGAAAACAACAAGTGGTTGTTCTTCGGTGACGTGCAAACTCGTGGTCAGTACCCTGGCTATATGAAGCGCTACTTCCGTGAAAATGGCATCGAAATTCAGATGCAAGACGGCGATTTAGAAGACATCGCCTCGGCCAGTGTCGACTTTATCTCCTTTAGCTACTACGCCAGTGGCTGTGCGAGCGCAGATCCGAAACAGAAGGAAGTCGGCAATATTGTTGAGAGCGTGCCAAATCCATATTTGGAAAAGAGCCAATGGGGCTGGTTGATCGATCCCAAAGGTCTGCGTATTTTGCTGAACTTCTTGCACGATCGCTACCAAAAGCCGCTCTTTATCGTGGAAAATGGTTTGGGAGCGAGAGATGAATTTGACGAAAATGGCGAAATTCAAGATGACTACCGCATAGCCTACCTCAACGATCACCTAGTGCAAGCGCACGAAGCCATTCTTGATGGCGTGGAATTAATGGGTTTCACCAGTTGGGGGCCGATTGATTTAGTAGCCAACTCAACGGCAGAAATGAGCAAGCGTTACGGATATATCTACGTTGATCGTCACGATGATGGACAAGGCACTTTAGAACGTAAACGCAAAAAGAGCTTCTACTGGTATCAGGATGTGATTCGTACCGCAGGTGGTTCGTTAAAACGCTAACGCACATATGTGAATGACAGCGAAACACAAGCCTAAACATCAAGCCCTGCAATTGCAGGGCTTGAGTTTTAAGGTCTTAATACACGATGAGATTAAACCGCTATTTCGCCACCATCTTCACGACGAATCACAACAGTTGCAGCACGAGGACGAACTGTAGTTCCAGCCGGAGTTTCTTGCGCGGCATCATCACTGTATGGCCAGTTACCAGGGTGTTGAATGTTTACAAATAGCGATTTGTAATCTGGGCTAATGGTAAAGCCTGTCACTTCACAACCGTTTGGACCAACAAAGAAGCGTTTCAGCTCTGCTTGGTTGTCTGCACCGATCACTGCTTGATCGCCATTTTCATTCGTGAGTTTAGATGGTACAACCGCCAGCATTTGGTCGTTGGTGTAAGACGTGACTTCATCTGCGCCGTTATCAGTTTGAATCCAAAGAATACCGCGACCATCAAATGCCAAGCCATCTGGACTTGCAAACTGGTTAAACTCATTCAAGCCAGAACGGTTTATGTCTGCATCACCATTTGCAGGCGAACCAAAAACAAAGATATCCCAAGTAAAGTCTGTCGCAGAAGTGCCTTCATCCCAACGAATAACGTGACCAAACTTGTTGTTTAAGCGCGGATTTGCTGGATTCGTTTCGTCTGTGCGGCGCGTGTTATTGGTTAGCGTGAGGTATACAGAGCCTGTGAACGGGTCAACCGAACACCATTCAGGACGATCCATTGGCGTTGCGCCAACAAGGTCAGCCGCGCCAGCCGTATTAATGATAATTTCCGCTAACGAGTTAAAATGATCAGCAAGCGTGCCACCAGATGTCGTCACACTATCAAGCGTTAGTGGCAACCAAGTACCTGTGCTGTCTTCATTGAAACGCGCAACGTAAAGTGTGCCTTCGTCCATGTACTTGTCGCCCGTCGCCAAGCGATTCGCAGGATTTGCATCAGCAGGATCCCAAGCCGCTGCAGACTCGAACTTGTAAAGGTATTCAAAACGAGAATCATGACCTGAGTAAAATACTACGGGTTTGCCTGCTTCTAGCTTACCGAAAGCACAACCTTCGTGGCGGAAACGACCAAGCGCGGTACGCTTTTTCGCACGAGAGTTTTGGGTATATGGGTCAATTTCTACAATGTAGCCATGGCCGTTCGCTTCGTTACGGTAATCGTCTGCAGAGCTGGTGCCTGTTGGTGCAACATTAAAACGCGTAAACTCATCTAAACGCTCTTCTGAGTTACCTGCCAATGTTTCCCACAAGTAACGCGTGCTCTTATCATCCACACCAATACGATCTTGTTCTTCTGTACGAGTCCCCGCATTAACGAAGTAGCCAGGCCAGTTCTCTTCACACGTGAGGTAAGTACCCCACGGCGTATAGCCGTTGCCACAGTTGTTTAACGTACCACGAGCTTGGCTGCCATCAGGCGAAAAACGCGTCACAGTAAGCGCCGTGTGAGCGACTGGGCCAGATAAATCCATCACTGTCGCACCAGTGTATCGGCGGTTAAGCGGATCGGTATCCACCAATTTCCACATATTGTCTTCTAGCTGAATACGAACAACGGAAACGCCGTGAGCGTTAATCTCTTTGCGAACTTCATCAACTATAGTGCGAACGCCATTCGCAACTGTTGGACCGTTTGGATGCAGTGCTGATGTATCAATGTATTCATGGTTGATGCAAAGCAGGCCGTCGGTCGTACTGTCATTTAATGGGAAAAAGTGCATGCCATCATGGTGCATGCCCAACGCGTTAAGTTGGTCTGAGCTGGTATTGCTGCCATCATTTTTCCACGCGCTGCCTTGAGCATTCAGCGGTGTACCCCAAGGTACCAGTACCTGAGCGGTATAACCCTGTGGAATAGAAACGGCATCAGTCAACGAGCCAGGAATTGAGTCAAAGTTAAGTACCGCTTTCGAAACGCCAGAACCGTTACTTGCCGACGTGCCAGAGCTCGAAGAGTTACAGCCTGCCAATCCAAAAGCACCAAACGCAGTCATTGCGCTGATACCAAGGCCACCTTTTAAGATGCTACGACGAGATAGACTCGCTTCTAGTACTTCTTCAAAAGGCTTGTTATCGCTTTGGTTATAACGCGTTGCGTCGAAGGTTTCCTTGCTCATTTTTACTTTCCCGATCTTATAGTTAGTGAATAAATTGTTGAACGGCAAGAAGTTTGGAGAAGAAAAATGACAGAAATGCTCAATCTATATGAAACTTGTATTTCAATGATGTGATCACTCAATAAACGAGACACGGCAACTCCGTATCCCTATCGACTCTTCATATATTCCTCCTCTCTCACTTCCCACAGCGAGCAATGCAACACTCCAGAGCTCAAAAATCGTGCACAACGCCAACCTACCCTTAGGTTTGATTACATAATCGCCAACTGTATCGCTTCATTCTGATTTTTCTTGGGCTAAAGTCTGATAGAAGGTATAAGGTGTACGTACTCAAATCATCTACGAGAGAGAATCATGAAATTAGACAAAATCGATAACAAGAACCGTCGTATCCGTAAAAAGCTGTTCTTAGGTGAGTTCGCAATCCTAGGTTTCGAAATCAGCTGTGAAACAGACATCAACGACTTCGACCGTTACGATGCATTCGTTGATGACTTTATCGACTACATTGATACTCTAGGTCTATGCTTTGGCGGCGGCGGTCTGGAGCTATTTGAAGGCTTCCTATGTTCTACAGAACGTTACGGTAGCGCGACAGAAGAGCAAAAAGCACAAGTCGTTGCTTGGTTAGAAGCTCGTCCAGAAGTGAAAAGCGCGAAAGCTGGCGACTTGCTTGACGCAAACTACCTGTAATAGCAGGCAAGCAAATACGTTAGAGAAAGCTGGTCTTCGGACTGGCTTTTTTTATGGGTGATGAAACTGAATTTAAAATTAGATTTGAAGTGTTGGTGGTGTTTGGAGCTGGCAATGCGTAGAGAACGTTTGAATTCTATTGCCAGCTCAAGGACTTCGAGTATGGTTAACTATGATTTCTTAGCTGTTGCTTCTTTCGTATCTTTCCAGTACTGGATGCGAACACGATGTAGCTGAGCTCTTCTCATTTTTTTCATAGTAATCTCCCTCATCTTCTATAAGTAACGCTCTTTATGAGCTTATTGTCTAAGGTTTTTTATCCCCTTCAATCTATAAGGGAACCAATTATTTAACCGTGACTCATTTCACAACATAATGATAAAAACGGTTCTATTGCAGCCATTTTTGACACCTAAAACCGATTATTACCTTCCTGACACGGTCAAATTACTCACGAGATATGACAGAAAAATGGCAATCAAGTTCCCTAAATTAACTGTCATTGAATCTTAATAATGGTTCCTGAAAAACTTTGCAAGTAATATACCAATTGCACATCACTTTCCGTCGAGTAACTCTTTTCACGTTCTTACTAGCAGTTGCATACCATTCCCATTAAGGCTGAATTCGCTGCTGATAATGCTGGCGGTAGTCGCGTGGTGTTAGTCCTTTGTACGTTTTGAAGTGGCGATTAAACAGGGCTTGATTACGATATCCGACTCGCTCAAACACAATCCCAATCGGCAACGACGTAGATTGCAGCAAATCTGCGGCATGATTGATCCGCAATTTCATTAGACGTTGGCTAAACGGCTCTTTAAAGTGCTTTTGAAACAATCTTGTGACCGCACTTTCACTCAGCGATAAGTAGTTCGCCAAGTCTGCGAGCGTCACCTTAGTTGCAAAGTGTTGTTCGAGATACGCGTTAACACTTGCCACGCGCTCTCTTTCCTGTTGCTCGTGTTCACTCATCGATAAGTACGAGTGAGTCATCAGTGTTTTTGCTCCTTCATCGTGAGCAATCAGAGACAAAACATGGAGAAATCTCGATAGTTGCTCCATTGCAGGAAACGTCATGAGCTCATGCAGAAGATCCACAACGTGCTGAGCTGTCCGTTCAGAAAACACCACACCTTTATTGGCCGCCTTTAAAAGCGGGTCAAGCTTTCTAAGCTCTGCGCAATAGAACATCAAATTGGCAATCCACTCACGCTTAAACCAAATCACATGAGTCTCGCACTTGCTTTCGACCAATGTGGAGTGAATTGAATGAGGCACACCAGGCGCGATCAATAGCATTTGGTTGTGAGTCACTTCTAATTCGTGATGACCAATATGCAAACTGCCAGTGAAGTGTCGATGGATGACCAACTCAAACACATCATCGTGAAAATGGAGGTCGTACTCTTTCTCTACCTCATCAATGCGACGATAGCGCCAAGAAAAACCTGGTCTCTGCGGTACTTTTTCGATGTGCGCCATTGGCTACTCCACAAGATAGTATTGTTTCACGCTCAAATAATATCAGTATTGCCGACATAATCTTCATCACGCCGAAATAGTATTGATATTAAACGGCATACTATCAACTTGGTGTTGTCCCTCTCCTTATTCTTGCCTTGTAAAGACAAGCTAACTAAGGAAGCTTTTATGAGCCACTTCACTATCAAGCTACGCCAAATCTTGCACAAGACACGCGATGAATGGGCAAAATTCGCTATCAGAGAAATGGAAATCCCACCTAACACCATCGCCAAATTTTATGGTTACAAATCGAGTTGTGATCTTGAGCAAATTCTTAAACAGGATAAAAACGACGCCAATTCGGATATTTGCTCGACACCTTGTGCGAGATCTCTCACAAGCGATGTAAGCAAAACGACCATTTTTGACTAAGATAAAATCAGAAAATGTATATAACCAATTGAAAATTAAAACTTATAGTATTTTTCATAATATTCGCTGCCAAAGTTTTTTTACCTAGCTGATTGAGAGTAATCAGCAAAACATCAATACTGATTGTGTCGACAGGATGTTGGCGGGAACAGGAAAAAAGCCTAATGGACTAGGTATCTTCAGGATGAAGATTTGGTAGCTTAGGATGAGTTATCAGCAAGGATGTAGTTAAGCTCTAGGATAGAGTTCGCCCGTCAGGATGATAGGCAAGAATGGACACCGCTAGGAAGGCGATGAACAAGGAACTCGGTTAAAGGACTTAGCCACAATCAAGGATAGATGCAGGGAGCACCTATTAGTAGCTGGATTGCTGCGAAAGAGAATAAGCCCCGTCTGGGAAACCAGGCGGGGTTTTATTTTGTTTGCTATTTACCATTCGCGAACCACCCCAATTCACTTCAGCCAATTTATTTCGGGCAGTGCCATGCTATTATTTTCTCAACGTCTCTTAGCAAGCTCACAGCACATCACGCACTATGCTTAATCCCGTTTGGTTACACACGTTTAAGACTCTGGTCGAAGTCGGCCACTTTACGCAAACCGCAGAAAAGCTCTACATGACTCAACCCGGTGTTAGCCAACACATCAAGAAGTTAGAGCAAAGTTGTCAGCATGCCTTGATCAAACGTGAGAACAAAAGTTTCGAGCTCACCGAACAAGGTCGTATGGTTTACGCCTATGCGCTGGAGCTAGAGGAGCGCGAAAAAAGCTTACTAGAAGAACTCAGCTTTGATGATGCCTATTCTGGCCATTGTAAACTCGCTTGTTCCGGTGCGTTGGCCCTCATGCTTTACGGCCCTCTATTAGAGCAACAAACGCAACATCCTAGTTTGTCCATCCACTTAGAAGCCGCGCCAAACCAATCTATTCTTAATGGTATCTCTGAAGGCCGCATTGATATCGGCATCGTGACTGACGCTCCAAACAAAAGCCTCTTCCAAAGCGAACGAATCGGTCGAGAAGCGCTGTGCTTGATCCTTCCCCACGCATATAAAGCAGAGCCCTTAACGCCTGAGATCTTGCAAAAATGCGGTGTTATTGGCCATCCCGATGCCGAGCACTATATGACGTTGTTTTTTGACCAATGTGCAGAGCCACAATTAAAAGAGATAAAAATGAGTGACATGCCGCTTTCGGGCTTCGTCAATCAATTAAGCCAAATATTATTGCCAGTTAGCAAAGGATTGGGATTTACGGTGTTGCCTCAAAGTGCAGTAGAAAGCTTTCCAAATAGAGAAGAATTGCACGTCGCGCAGCTAAAACAAACCGTTTATGAAGATTTGTATTTAGTCAAAAAACGGGGGCGCACATTACCGCTGCGCTATACCACGATAAAAGAGGTGTTATCAGGCATCATTGGGAAATAAGCGTCTTTCGTAAAGAAAGTGGGGGTGCATTGGTTAAGACCACCTTTTGTATAAGTTTCGTAAAATTTATAGCGGCTAAAAAATCTTTTCTGCTGTGATTTTTGTTCCAACAACGCCAATATGCATGGCCTTGCGCAAGTAAATCCGGGCGTTTTTGCGCGAATTTCAAACTCAATGCCCATGATTTTTTCACTGGTTTTCTTCGCTAAACTATTGACACACAATCACTGTAAGGCGCGATAAATCGACAAATAATTTTTGTCGTAACGAATGCTTTTTTTCGTTTTAAACTTGTAACAAAAAAACCTAAGGTGCGCACCTCTGACGACGTGGTTGTTCAACCACACTTCTAAATCGTTGAAGTAAGTAGGTTATGTCATACCATGATCACCTGCCTACTACATTCTATACTCTATACTTATATTTTAATTTGGTACTGACTTACTAAGGAATTGCCATGCGTATTGCTATTCTCTCTCGTAATGAGAATTTATATTCAACCATGCGCCTAAAACAGGCGGGTGAAGAGCGTGGGCATCAAATCGATGTTATCGACACTCTACACTGTTATATGGACATTACGAGCAACAACCCTATGATCCGCTATAAGGGTGAAGAATTGCCGCAATACGATGCTGTTATTCCACGTATCGGTGCATCCATTACTTTCTACGGCACTGCTGTTGTGCGTCAGTTTGAAATGATGGGCACATTTTGTGTCAACGAATCTGTAGCGATCAGCCGCTCTCGTGACAAATTGCGTTCATTGCAATTGCTATCACGTAAAGGCATCGGTTTGCCGCGCACGGGCTTTGCTCACCACCCTGACAACATTCAGGACGTGATCAAAAACGTTGGTGGCGCACCTCTAGTCATTAAATTGCTAGAAGGTACTCAAGGCATCGGTGTTGTACTTGCTGAAACAAATAAAGCGGCAGAAAGTGTGATCGAAGCATTCATGGGTTTGAAAGCAAACATCATGGTGCAAGAGTTTATCGAAGAAGCAAAAGGCGCGGACATCCGCTGTTTTGTTGTCGGTAACAAAGTTATTGCTGCAATGAAGCGCCAAGCAAAAGAAGGCGAATTCCGTTCGAACCTTCACCGTGGTGGTTCTGCGCAACTCGTACGCTTAAGCAAAGAAGAACGCGCAACCGCTGTAAATGCAGCGAAAGTGATGGGCTTGAACCTTTGTGGTGTGGATATCCTTCAATCTAAAAATGGTCCAGTGGTGATGGAAGTGAACTCTTCACCTGGCCTAGAAGGCATCGAACTAGCAACAGGTAAAGACGTTGCTGGTATGATCTTCGATTTTATCGAGAAAAACGCTAAGCCAAATTCAAACCGTACTCGCGGTAAAGGTTGATTTTTGTTTAACGCACAAGAGAGCCAAAATCCGGCTCTCTTGTTACTCGTCGCTAGGATGACACTATGAATCAGAAAATGATCATTGGGAATGCCGAAGCTATTTGCTTGCCAGAGTTAGGGATTACTCACCTTGAAGCGCGTATTGATACGGGCGCACAAACATCTTCATTGCATGTAGATAACATTGATTGCTTTGAAAAAGATGGTCAGTCTTACGTTGCATTCGATCTACACCCGGATGTTTATCACTTAGAACAAGTGGTTCGCTGCACAGCGAAGCTAAAGGCAAACCGCAAGGTTAAGTCTTCGAACGGTACTTTTGAGCACCGCTGCGTCATCACCACGATGCTGCGCTTGGGCGACCAAGAATGGCCAATCGACATTACGCTGACTAACCGTGAAAAAATGACTTACATGATGTTGTTAGGTCGTCAGGGTATGGCAGACAAAGTGCTGGTAGACCCTAGCCAATCTCACTTATTGGCGTCTTAACCCCGTAGCTTCAGATGAGTGATCGAACGTTTTTGTTGAGCATCACTCGTCTGGCTTTGCCTTCGTCTACTTCCTACGAAATAGCGCAAACAACAATCCCCTCGCTTTAACTTTTGTCACTCGCCAATGGGTCATCGGCTTAGTCGGCGCAGTATGCAGAATGTGCTGATACGCTTTCTCATCAAAAGTCACCTCTCCCCCATGTGCCAAAAGCAAACATTGCGAATTCATTTCAAACACGCGCTTTAATGATTGGCGATATTGGTTTGGATGAAATATGGGAAACGGCGCAATAAGATGCTTCTTAACCTGCACCATCAAATCCGCCACATACAATACATCTTGTTCAGAATGATAAACCGACAGATCTCTATCGGTATGTCCTTGCGTTTCTAGTACCTGCCAATCATCAAACCCCGGAATACACTCACCATCGATGAGTTCGATATCGGGCTTTAGCTTGCGCGAATACCACAGGTTTCGCTTTGGTTTACGCATCCGGTTCGCCATCCAGCGCGCCAACATCAAATCGGTTAAATGCATTAACCAACCATCTACACCGTCATACCACTGGCTTTCTCGCTTTGCGGCTAACACTTTGCATCCAGTCAAATCACGCAGCTTGTGCGCGCCACCAGCGTGGTCTGGATGCATATGAGTCACAACGACCAACTTTAGGTCAGAAAAAGGGCGATGGAGTTGATGTTCAATAAAATCTTTAAGGTGAGGAATGTCTGCTCGACTTGCACCATCAAGCAACATTAATTTATCGGGATATTCGGCGAGATACATGGTCTGAATGTATCCCTGAATTCTGTGCAGCTGCAAAATATGTCCTTATTTGAATGAGATTTTTCATGACCGCTTCCTTGCTGGTCAGACCAACTATAACAGCAGAATCGACGCTCCGGTAAACAAATGTTCACACCCAACGACGACAACAAATCATAATCGAGATGATAGATTTTAATCATTAGACTCAGAGGCACTTTTATCCGTTAATGCGCGCACACGGAGTTCGTGTCAGGGTATGAGGTTAATACCTCATGATTTGCTTTTTTGTACTTTTCCTTCTAATTAAGGACTTAAGTACATTTTTGTGAGAATCGAGTTGGAAAAAGCAACTAAATTAGACCGCATCCGCGCGGACTACAACGTTCACTACTGGAGCCAAGGTTTCTACGGTATTGATGACCAAGGCGAGGTTTACGTATCACCTCGTAGTGATCGTGCACATCAAATCCCTTTCAGTGCCATTGTAAATGAGCTAGAAGCGCAGCAGTTAAATCTGCCTGTATTAGTGCGCTTCCCGCAAATCGTGCACCAACGTGTGCATGGAATTTGCCACGCTTTCAACCAAGCAATTGAAGAATACCAATATCCAAACAAATACCTGTTGGTGTACCCAATTAAAGTAAACCAACAACGTGAAGTGGTGGATGAAATTCTAGCTAGCCAAGCTCAACTAGAAACCAAACAGCTTGGTCTTGAAGCGGGTAGCAAGCCAGAATTGTTGGCAGTACTTGCATTGGCTCAACAAGGCAGCTCCGTGATCGTGTGTAACGGCTACAAAGACCGTGAGTATGTGCGTCTTGCACTGATCGGTGAAAAGCTAGGCCACAAAGTATTCATCGTACTAGAGAAGCTTTCTGAGCTGGATCTGGTGCTAGAAGAAGCGAAAAGCTTGGGCGTAAAACCGCGCCTTGGTTTGCGCATTCGCCTCGCCTCTCAAGGTGCAGGGAAATGGCAAGCAAGTGGCGGTGAAAAATCGAAGTTTGGTTTGTCTGCATCGCAAGTACTCAGCGTTATTGAACGTCTGAAACGCGAAGGCAGCCTAGATGCGATGCAATTGGTTCACTTCCACCTTGGCTCACAGATGGCAAACATCCGTGACGTACGTAATGGTGTGAACGAATCTGCTCGTTTCTACTGCGAACTACGCGCACTGGGTGCAAACATCGAATACTTCGATGTTGGCGGCGGTTTGGCAGTCGACTACGACGGCACACGCAGCCAATCATCGAACTCGATGAACTACGGCCTTGCAGAGTACGCGCGTAATATCGTCAACACAGTGGGCGATGTGTGTCAGCAATACGAACAACCAATGCCAGTGATCATTTCTGAATCCGGACGTTCACTGACAGCGCACCACGCTGTATTGATTTCGAACGTAATTGGTACCGAAACATACCAACCGGAAGAAGTGCATGAACTGGGCGTAGATGCACCACTTTTGCTACAAAACATGTGGCGAAACTGGGAAAACTTACAAGATGGTACAGACGCTCGTGCGTTAATTGAGATCTACAACGATACCCAAAGTGATTTGGCAGAGGTACACTCTCAATTCGCAACTGGCGTGCTTAACTTGGAGCAACGTGCGTGGGCAGAACAACTGTCACTGCGTATTTACTTCGAACTAAGCCGCAAGATGAGCACTAAGAATCGCTTCCACCGTCCGATTCTGGACGAGTTGAGCGAACGTCTTGCAGATAAGTTCTTCGTGAACTTTTCTCTCTTCCAATCTCTACCAGATGCTTGGGGTATTGATCAGGTGTTCCCTGTTCTGCCACTTTCTGGTCTTGGCGATGCGGAAGAGCGTCGTGCTGTGATGTTGGACATCACATGTGACTCTGATGGCGCGATCGATCACTACGTTGATGGTCAAGGCATCGAGAGCACGCTACCTGTACCAGCTTGGAGCAAAGACAAACCGTACCTAATGGGCTTTTTCCTAGTAGGCGCATACCAAGAAATCCTTGGTGATATGCACAACCTATTTGGTGATACCCACAGTGCAGTAGTCAATGTTGATGAACACGGTCAATTTGAGATCAGTTACATCAATGAAGGTGATAGTGTAGAAGACATGATGCGCTACGTTCATATCGACGTGGATGCGATTCGTGACAATTACAAACAATTGGTTTCCCAACGAGTTGAAGCCAATGAACAAGCACAAATCCTAGCAGAACTAGAACAAGGTCTAGCGGGATACACCTATTTAGAGGACTTCTGATATGAATGATTTGTTTACTAAAACCGATTATTCGCTTTACTCCAACTCTATGTCGTTTTTACGTCTACCGTATATTCGTAATCCGGTATCGGCAGACGCAGACGTTGTGGTGCTAGGGGTTCCTCTGGACATGGCTACATCTGGTCGTCCAGGCGCACGCATGGGTCCAGATGCAATTCGCCGTGCCTCAGTCAACTTGGCATGGGAAGGTAAGAAGTTCCCTTGGGACTTCAACGTATTGGATAAACTGAAAGTGATCGATGCGGGCGACCTTGTGTTCGATTGCGGTGATGCGGAAGATTTCACTTACCGTCTAGAGGCGGCAACCAGTGAAATTCTAAAAAGCGGCAAAACCATGTTGGGATTGGGCGGTGACCACTTCATCACACTGCCTATCCTACGTGCTTACGCAAAGCATCATGGTCAAATGGCTTTGATTCACTTTGACGCTCATACGGATACCTACGCAAATGGCAGTTCATACGACCACGGTACGATGTTCTACCATGCGCCAAAAGAAGGTTTGATCTCAGCGAAGAACTCAGTACAAATCGGTATTCGTACTGAGTACAAACAGCAAGATCACGGCTTCAATGTGATTAATGCGATGCAAGCGAATGACATGTCGGTGAACGAGATCTTAGAAGAGATTCGTCGCACCGTCGCAGACAAGCCAGTGTATGTTACTTTTGACATTGACTGCTTGGATCCAGCCTTTGCACCGGGAACAGGTACACCAGTTTGTGGTGGTTTGAACTCAGACAAAGCGCTGAAAATTATTCGTGGCTTAGCCGGCATGAATATCGTGGGTATGGATGTTGTAGAAGTATCGCCTCCATACGACCACAGTGATGTTACCGCACTAGCGGGAGCAACCATTGCGCTAGAAATGCTTTACGCATACGCATCTGGCCGCGAATAGACATAATCATTTCTAAGGGAGCTTCGGCTCCCTTTTTCTTTATCGCGGCTTGTTAAGCCTTTTCCTCACCTAAAATCGCTTTTTCCCACACTAAAGATTGGTACTTTCTCATCTACTGTTTTTATAAGTAGAACCAATGATCTAGCAATAACCATATGTCGAATCGACATAGAAACCTCCCCTGAATAGAGAGAATGGCATCATGCGTTTACCCCCACAAAATAAAGATTAGTTTTTCTAATCCAAATCATAGATTTTTATCTTGCTCAAGTTCACACTTTTAGATTGCTAATTGTATAGGCAAGCACTAATATCTCGCGCAAATAACCCCGTAACACCAGCAATAAATTGGCACTTCGACTTGGAGAGCTAAGGGTTTTTACGTCTTAAATTTTTTGGAGAGATACGCAAATGTCTGCCTCGTTTCCATTAGCGAAACTTACCTTTTTAATCGCAATATTGACTGCCGTGGGTCAAATGACCCAGACAATGTACGTGCCTTCAATCGGTCATATGGCGGGTGAGTTTTTGGTATCTGCGTCATCACTTCAAGCAGTGATGGCTTGTTACCTGATCCCATATGGCTTGTCTCAATTTGCGTACGGCACGCTATCAGACCGCTTAGGTCGTAAACCGATCATCATCGTCGGTCTACTTATCTACATCCTAGGTACTTTGGTGGCGCTATTTGCACACCAATTTGAGTGGTTCTTGGCTGGTAGCTTCATTCAAGGTTTGGGGATCGGTTGTGGCGGCGCGATGTCACGAACTCTAACTCGCGACTGCTTTGAAGGTGCTGAGCTGCATCGAGCAAACAGCTTGATCAGCATGTGCGTGATTTTCTCACCACTAATGGCACCAGTACTTGGCGGCTACCTAACAGAAGCATTTGGTTGGCGCTCTAGCTACCTATTTCTAGCCCTGTTCGGCATCGCGGTGGTGATTACCATGATGACCAGCATGATGGAGACTCTGCCAAAAGAGAAACGCAAGTTCGAACCAGTGGCAAAAAGCTACAAGCACGTTTTGTCTGACCGCCGCTTCCAAGGCTTTTTAATCTGCCTAGTTGCGACGTTTGCTGGCGTAGGTGTGTTCGAAGCAGCAGCTGGGGTATTACTAGGTGGTGTATTGGCATTACCAGCCACTACCGTAAGTTTGCTGTTTATCTTGCCGATCCCGGGCTACTTAGTGGGAGCAGGTTTGTCTAGCTATATCGCGCAGCGTCGCTCTGAGCGTCGTGCGTTAAATGTTGGCTTGGTGTCGATCTTTATCGGTTCAGCCGTCGTATTAATCCCAGGCTTGTTTGGCGTAACAACTGCACTGACGTTAATTGGTGGCGCAACTATTTATTTCCTAGGTGCGGGCATTCTGTTCCCTGCGGCAACAACAGGCGCAATTGCTCCGTTCCCTTACCACGCGGGGACAGCTGGTGCGACTCTGGGTGGTATGCAGAACTTGGGCGCCGGTATTGCAACCTTGCTTGCATCGCTATTCCCAGCGCATAACCAAATGCCGCTTGGTGTTTTGATGATGGCAATGTCAATTGTCGCGATGCTTGGTCTATTGTGGGTACACAGAGCGCACGATCACTCAAACGAAATGCCACAAGTCATTTAACCGACATTTCAATCTGACCAACGCATTGAAAAGGGACGCACGAAATAGTGTGTCCCTTTTTTCATATCACACTCCGTCTATTTATTGATGAGAATGATTTAACTTTAGAAGTGATATTTGTTAAAAATAACAGTTGCTTACACAATGCGTTTTCAAGCCAACAGGTCACAACAATGAGCCGTTCAGAAATGGTGAGAGTATTCACTTCTCGAACCACATTTCTGCTCTCTAAAACAAAAGCGTGACCAGCCTGAAAACTCTCAATGAAACCAAAGTCCATACCCTCAGGATGAGGCAACTTAGGTATAAAATATAAGGATAAACAGATGCGTTTCACTTTAACTACGTTGGCCGTATCGGTCGCGCTTATCGCCGGATGCAGCAATCAAGGAACTCCAACCATGACTCAATATTCCCAATCACAGATCGTTGCTCAGCAAACTCAAGCCCCGGTTGCAAAAAAAATCCCTCACGCGATGACCAATCATGGTGATACTCGCGTTGATAACTACTACTGGATGCGTGACGACGAGCGTAAAGATCCAGAAATTTTGCAGCACCTAGAGCAAGAAAATCAGTATGCGGAAACCGTTCTCAAGCACACTGAAACTCTTCAAAATGAGCTATTTGAAGAAATTAAAGGTCGCATAGCAAAAGACGACAACTCCGTTCCTGTGCGTAAAGGAAACTACTTCTACTCAAGTGAAGTTACCGGAGATAACGAATACGAAGTTCATCTTCGAGCGAAAGATTTTGCTGGTAAAGACAAACAAGTCATCTTAGATGTCAATGAACTTGCGAAAGAACATGAATTTTTCAGTATTGGTGGCCTGTACGTCAGCCCGAATGAAAACTTATTGGCGTATGGCGAAGATACATTAAGCCGCCGTGTTTACACCATTAAGATTAAAGATCTGACCACAGGTAATTACTTACAAGATGAAATTGAAGGGGCGTCAAGCGCTGTCGCATGGCAGAACGACAACAACGCGTTCTATTACATCAAAAAAGATCCACAAACCTTGCTAGGCTATCAAGTTTATCGTCACGTATTAGGCACACCACAAAGCAGCGATGAGCTGATTTTTGAAGAAACCGACAGCGCCTATTACACCTCACTAAGCAAAAGCAAAGATGGTGACGAGGTTTACATTTGGCATTCGAGTACAGAGACCAGCGGCGTCTCCATCATCGATGCGAACAATCCTAAAGCGAAGGCGGAACCGTTCTACCCTCGTGAAGATGGCATTGAATACAGCATTTCCAAGCTAGACAATTGGTATTACATTTATACCAACTATCAAGCCGTCAACTTCCGTTTGATGAAAGTTAAGCAAGAGGAGATGCACGATCGTTCTAAATGGCAAGATGTGATTGCCGCAGACGACAATACTCAACTTGTTGACTTCGAGCTATTCGATGACCACCTCGTCTATGAGCAGCGCTCTAACGGTCTAGCGAGCGTCACTGTGCGTCAGCTTTCAACAGGAAAAGAATTCCCGCTCACATTTAATGACGATGCGTTCGCGGCATACTTAACAGGCAACTTCGAACTGGATAACAAAAAAGTTCGCATTTACTACAGTAGCTTGACTACTCCAGGAACCTACTACGACTTCGATCTGAAAACGGGCGAATCTGAAATCATGAAGCAGACACCTGTATTGGGTGACTTTGATGCGGATAACTACCAATCAGAGCGCATCATGATCAAAGCACGTGATGGAAAAGAGGTCCCTGTGTCACTGGTGTATCGTAAGGACTTGTTTAAGAAAGATGGTACAAATCCGCTTTACCAATACGGTTACGGCTCTTACGGTGCGACCATCGAACCGACGTTCGGCTCTGCACGACTAAGTCTGTTGGACCGTGGTTTTGTATTTGCAATCGCTCACATTCGCGGTTCTGAAATGCTAGGCCGACCTTGGTATGAAGATGGTAAAAAACTCACCAAACAGAATACCTTCAACGACTTTATTGATGTGACTAAAGGTTTGGTTGAGCAAGGCTACGGCGCGAAAGACCAAGTCTTCGCCGTTGGTGGATCCGCGGGCGGTTTATTGATGGGTGCCATTATTAATCAAGCCCCTGAGCTGTATCGCGGTATTGGCGCACATGTTCCATTTGTCGATGTTGTTACAACGATGCTTGATGAATCGATTCCACTCACCACGAATGAGTATGATGAATGGGGTAACCCGAACAATAAAACATACTATGACTACATGTTGAGTTATTCGCCTTACGACAACGTCAAAGCGCAAAACTACCCGAACATGTTGGTGACAACAGGCTTACACGACTCTCAAGTGCAGTACTTTGAACCGATGAAGTGGGTAGCCAAGCTTCGTGAAATGAAAACCGACGATAACGTCTTGTTGTTCAAAACCGATATGGAAGCAGGACACGGCGGCGCATCTGGCCGATTCAAACGTTTGAAAGAAGATGCATTGGAGTACGCGTTCTTCCTCGACTTGCTCGATAAAAAATAAGCATATACACGCCACTCATAAAAATGCCCGCACACTGCGGGCATTTTTGTTTGGACACATTCTCGAAGCAGAGAAGCAATTTAAGCCTAAACCTCATTCCACCTGCTTAGGGGGAAATCACCACCAAAGCGGAAAGAAAAACGCCTACTCACAACGAGTAGGCGTTAACACAATAAATGTGTTTAGGCAGTAGAAACTGTCCTATTTATTAGAAGTAGTAACGAGCGCCTAGAGTCCAGTAATCGTTCTCTTCGTTGTTGTAGTCATTACCTAGGTCGAATTGGTAACCAACGAAAGTAACGAACGAAGGAGTCACTGAGTACTCAGCTTGTAGTGCTGTTTCGCTCTTAAGTGTCTTGTTGTCTTTGTCGTTTTCTACGCCTTCGTAGTTAACGCTGAACGTCCAGTTATTTACACCGTACGCCAATAGACCTTCAAGCTGAGATGTGTCTTCAAGCATCTCGTAGAAGTATTCATTCATACCGTAAACAACAGCAGCGTATAGACCAGAACCGTACTCACCGTAATTTACAGAGAATAGGTGTGATTCAGCTGTTTTAGTACCTAGAGCTGCGTTCTTCACATCACCGCCACTGTACGTGTAGCCTAGACCGAAGCCCGCTACAGAACCGCTAAGTGCGATTTGACCACGTTGCTCGTAAGTTGTTGCCTTTGAAGTTTGCTCACCTTGCCAACCTAAACCTAGGTTGAAAGCAAAACCTTCACCAAACTGGAAACCTTTGCGGTAGCTAACCATTTTCTCTGCACGAGAAGATCCTAGCTCGTAATAACCATCTGCGTACAAGAAATCATTGGCAAATGCGATTGGTAAATCCGCAACGCCACCAACATCGTAATATGGTGACCATTGTGTACCAACAACAAGACGACCAAGTTGTTCATGAGTTGCGCCGATGTAACCCAAACGAGTTGAGAACGACTGATCGCCACCGTTAAGGTAGTTTAAAGACCACTCACCTTTTGCATCTACAGTAACACCGTTGCCAATGTCCTTTTTACCCGCCACGTTGATACGCGGAGACACTTGGTGAACTTTCACTTCATCTTCGAAATACTCACCCACGCCAACAGAAACGTGACCGCCAATCGATAAAGATGTACCATCGCTGTTATAAACTTCTGCTGCGAAGGCCTGTGAACCACATGCTAGTGCCGCCACTGCAACGGCTAGAGTTTTCATTTTCATTGTTAACATCCGTATAGTTGTTTGTACCGGTTCGTTTCAAAACAGAATAAAACTGAATCGTTCGCAACGAACAGATAACAAAGTAGTAATGAAATATAAATGAAACAAACACTTTCTTATGCAACTGGTGTTATTTGTGCTCAATTCTTGATCTACGCCACAAAAAAATAGGGAACTTTTCATTCCCTATCATTACTTCTGTGGCATTTTACGTGTTACATCTTCCACCGTGCGAGTGGCTTCTCAGTTTTGATACCCTTACTACCCCAACGGTCAATATTATCAATTTGCAGTATGCGATCCGGTGATACCAAAGAAGTTAAGATTTTTGATGGTTTTTTATCCGTCACCAACCATAGTGTTTTATCTTGTTCAAACTGAGCTTTTAAAGATAGTTTGTCTTTTTCACTCCATTCTAACTCCGGTTTGAACTGACGTTTGACGACAAAAAGTTGGTTTCCTGAAGCAAAATCTTCTAGTGATTCACTCATCAACACGATTGAATCGATCTCTTTTTCAAATATCACTGCTTGTTGTTGGTTAATCAACTCACGCACGCTAAGCATTAATGCTTGTTGATTACTTTGGATTTGCTCTTGGAACTGCGGATACAACTTTTGCAGATCGTCACCGACAATCGCTGTCATACGAATTAAATTACTGGGGTTCAACCAAACGTATTTAGATGTGGCTCCATCTTCCAGCTTTAAGGCCGCAACGCCTTGAGCTCTAGGGGAAATCGCTTGTGACGCATCAATTTCGATCAAACGAATGTTGCCTTGTCGTGCGTAGACATACGTCGGGTCTTGGTCCCAAATGGCTCTCATGGTAATAGCCACGGTTGCGCTCTTTCCTGCCTCTGAAACTTGGTTTGCACCTTTAGTGGCGAACCAATTCGCCATGCGTTCAATGCCATAGCGTTTGGGAGGCAGATATGTGGTTTCCACGCCCGTTCCTTTCATCAGTTGCTGTGACAGCATGTAAGTCACAGGGGTACTGGTTAAAATATCTTTGGCCATCGCCAATGATGACAATGTACTCATCGCCATCAATCCTAAACCTAAAGTAAGAGTTTTCATTTTCATGTCGAGATACTTAAGTTGGGTAGGTAAAAGCGTTATCACGCTTTACGAATAATTCGATAAACCGTTGCAGTTAAGAAGAAAGCAGCGGAAACAATGATGATCGACGCGCCCGATGGCACCGGTAAGTCGAGCTCCATTGGCAATATGGTGCCAACCAAGCAAGCAACCGTCGCAAGCAGAGAAGAAAGCAATACAAAGCTTCCCATTCGCTTGGTGAGCAACCGAGCTGTCGCACCAGGGATCAATAACAGCGCACCCACTAACACGGCACCAATGATCTTCACTGCGGCGATCGTCACTAAAGTGATCATCATGACGAATAGGTAATCGTAAAAGCTGGTATTGAAGCCACGCACGCGAGCAATATCTGGGCTGATACACGTGAGCAAAATGCGATTAAATGTCGGAATCAGCAGCAGCAGGATGATCAAGCAGCTCACTGCAAGCAACGTGATGTCTCTATCGGTCACCGTCAAAATCGAACCGAACAGTACGTTTTCTAGCATGTGTATGTTGATCTTACGTGCGACGTACATCAGCAACGCCGCCCCGACCGCCAGAGCTAACGCCAGAAATACACCGACCAACGTGTCATAAGGTACATTGGTGCGATTTCTCACGAAGTGCAGCAGCAACGCAAAGATCATGCAGAAGCTAAACAACCCTATGATTGGGTTTTCTGGCGGTTCACCAAGTAAAACACCAATAGCGATCCCCGTCAGTGCTGCGTGGCCAACTGCTTCGGAGAAAAACGCCAAACGCTTAGCAATCACTAATGTGCCCAGCCCACCGAGTAGCGGCCCCAAAATCAGCGCAGCGACCATCGCGTTCACCATAAAAGCGTACGCAAAGCTGTCGCTCAACCATCCAGCGTCTACACCACTCACCGCCAGTGCTCGTAACCACTCCATTACGCCGCCTCCGCTTTGGTTGTGTAGTGCTTAAATAATGTTTCAATACGATCTGGGCTGAGAACATCCGAGTGGTGTCCGGACGCCACAATCTGACGGTTAACAACGTGCACTTCTGCATCCAAACGACGCACCGCAGTGACATCATGATGAACCGCTAACACCGTTTTGCCCTGCGCGACAACTTCATGTATCAACCCTTCAAGGTAACGCACACCTTGCTCGTCCATCCCTGTTGTAGGCTCATCCAACACCAACAAGCTTGGGTCATCTAACAAAGCCTGAGCGAACAACACACGCTGTTGCTCACCACCAGAAAGTTGCCCCATACGACGATCTGAGCGAGCGGCCATGCCGACGCGATCTAATTGCGCCAGCGCACGTTGTGTTTGTTTGGTTTTACTGCGCCAGAATAGTGGGATTCGTGTTTGGTTCAGCAACACAAAATCCATCACCGTTAGCGGTAAGCTGGCTTCAAACATCGCTTTTTGAGGAACATAACCAACGTTTCCGCCAAGCTTATTGTGAGTCTGATTCGGCCAATGAACGGAAATGTCGCCAGTAAAAGGCGTAAGTCCAAGTACGGAGCGCAACAACGAGGTTTTTCCTCCACCATTTGGACCCATGATCACATGGCACTTGCCCGGCTCGAAGGTTGTCGTGACATTTTGCAATATCACGTTGTCACCGTATTGGAGACTTAAATTATCTATCGAGATAGAAGGACCAAGCATTACGCTTTCTCCTGTGCATGTTTGCTTGCCACGAACTTCATCGCTTCAATCAAGGTCTCAACGTTTTCGCGCATCTCAACTTCCACTTTGTCCGCTTCGTATTCCCCATGCGTCATGTGAGAAAAACGGTAGAGCTTAACTCCTGTCGCTTCTTCGATGGTATCAACAAAGCGATTTGGCATATTCAGCTCGTAAAACAACACATCAATGCCAGATCGTTTGATCTTCTCGATCGTCTCTTGCAGTTGGCTCGCGCTCGGCTCCACGCCATGAGCTGGCTCAATCACTGCAGCAACATCCACACCAAACTCTTGCAGAATGTAGCCGTATGCGTTGTGCGTTGTCGCAACCTTCATTCCTGCCGTGTCCAATTCACCCAACGACAACATGGCATCACGTTTCATCATGCGAAAAGTTTTGGCGTATTGACGCGCGTTTTTACGGTAGAAATCGGCATTGTCAGGGTCGAGTTTGCTCAACTCGCTCGCGATGGTATAAACCTTTTGAATCGTTGTTGAGAGCCCAACGAACGTATGTGGATTCACCGCGCCTTGCCCGACTGATTGTCCCATTGCTGGCAATAGCGGAACTTCTTTGTTGGCTTCAATGACAACGAGATCATCACGTTGCGACGCGTTGATCACCTTCAACGCAAAATCATCATGGCCAATACCATTCACCACGATGACATCCATTTCATTGAGACGTTTTAGATCATTCGGTTGCGGTAAGTAGTTATGTGGATTAAAACCAGCATCCACCAGCGGCAAGATTTCCGCTTTGTCACCAACAACAGCGTGCACATAGCTGAAATAAGGCTGAAGCGTGATACCAATTTTCATTTTGTCACTCGCGAAACTGGACGTGCTAGCGACCAATAAAGCGCAAGATGCAAACATGGAACGTAAAAGCGAACGTGTGATCATAATATGTATTCTTTGAATTGAGTTAAGTGTGCGAAGGATGAGCAGAAGATAGAGAAGAGAGAATTAGCTGTTGCCACCCCTGTTGATGGCGATGGCTTTCTTCGCTCAATGTTGGGGTTGGCGCAAAACCATGGGCATCGATTAGCCAAATGTCGGCGTGGCTTTGACGACTATCTAGAATCATTGAAGCCGCCCCTTGCTCACTCTGTCTGATGCCCAAGTAGATCCCGTCACCAATGCTCTGCCATTGATGCGAACCTTTACGCTTCCAGTTTTGATCTTGAACAAAGGGAGCAATCCACAGTGACGCCATCTCTTCCGTATCTGGCCAGGTGCCAGACTCTGCGTGTAAATCGCGCAGTTCTTCGTGCGCCAGTTTTAGCTCGGCAATCAAACCGAGCTCTTCTTGGTGCAAGTCCGTGATTCGAACTTGATGAGAAAGCACGTCAGAATGTGGGGAGTCAACTTGGTGCAGAGGCATCAAAACACTGGCGCAAGCAAGAATACCAGCGATGGTAAGTGCCACCCATTTCCCTTCTCGGCTACCGTTATCGGGACGAACTTTTTGTGTGATCATTTCTCTTTCAGCTCAACCACATCCACTTCAACTGGGCTTTCATGACCGGCATCGAAAACCAAGTAGAAATCAGTCTCTGGATGAGAAAACTCGGCAATAGAACGCTTGTCTGTTCTGACTTTGGCGATGAGGTTATCTTCGTAGTCGTACATTTCGACATCGTAATCGATCGCGGTTGAGCCATCAGAGTAGCCAGTTTCACAAATCACTTTATCTTGAGATAAATGACAACTCATTAGAGGAAAGTGAGCAGAAGCGTGAAAGGAAGAAAGTCCAGCCAATAGCAGAGCAGCTTTAAGAATAGAAGTGTTGTTCATGTTGATTCCAAAATGGCTCAGAGCTTGCTGAGCCTAATTCGATTAGTTGAGTAGAGTTTCAAACGTTAGGTGTACATTCGCGCTGGTTTTGTCAGCTAATGGGTGATTGTTCAACTCACCTTTGTAGTTTGCTTTCATTAGATAGCGCCCTGCCACGTCTGGCGTAAAAGTAATTTTTCCGTCTTTATCACTCACCACATCAATTTGCTCTTGATGGTTGCGATACAACGTTCCTTCACGCGTGATCTCTGCCGTCACACCTTGTTGAGGTTTGCCATCGAAGAAGAACTGGAACGTCACCGCTTCACCTTCAATGATGTCAGATGGGTGAGTCAGCGGTTTTAGCTCTAGCAATTTGCCTTCAATTTCTAACGCTTTTTCTGTTGGTTTACCGACCGTGATGTAGCTTTCTGCGCGGGTGTAGCTTAGCTGAGTCACCACATCACGCGTTTTTTCTGGTAGCACATCAGCGCGCTCAGCTTTATTGGCTCTAACCCACTTCACAGTATCGCGGCGACCTGCTTTGTACTGGGTGTAGTAGCTCGGCTCATTGTTGATCGCAACCTTATGCGTGCCCTCTTCAACAAAGAAGAAATCGAACATCGAACGACGCTTACCGCGTATTACAAAGTTCGGACGCTCAGAGCGCCCATCCGGCATGATGACAAAAGCTTGTTCGCTACCTGCTGGCTTATCGAATACAAATGTGCCATGAGAAGCAGTCACATCGAACGTGAGCCAATCACCACCTTCTTTAGAAACAGTAAAGTGTGAAGGCAAAACCCAACGAGGATGCGCTTGTGCCGTTGTCGCTGCAGCTAATCCCATTGCCATTACGCTTGCTAACGCCACTGCTTTCATTTTGGTTTTCATTGTTGTGTCCTTCTATCACTTAACTTGGTAATTGACGGTGATGACCCCCGTCTCTTGAGTTGGTTTGAGTTGGTAGCGCACCTCACTGTCCGCTAATGTCATTTTTTGGCGCAAGTAGTTGCGACCACCGTGTTCACGAACGACCTCAACATGTAAGGTATAGTCACCTTGCTCAAGGCGTTCGCCTGCGTCGTTAGTACCATCCCAAACAAATCGATACTGCCCAGCAGGGCGAGTCGCAGACGTCACAGCGTCAATCAGATCGCGATCATAACGACCTACTTTTCGCCACCAGCTGCGCATGTCTTTGAGCCACTCATCCTTACCGACCCAAAGCTGAATGGTTTTAACGGATTGACGTTGTTCATCTTCAACCCACACTGCGACGTAAGGACGGGCGTACATTGAGGTATCGATCTTTGGCAATTCAAACTCAAAGTCGATTTTGGCGGCATCAGGTAAAGGCGCAGCCAAAACTGGCCATGGTGCTAAAGCCGCAACTAACGCCGCTTTGCAAAATAGGTTTTGGCGAAGTAACTTGCCTGTGTTCAACATAAGCTTTTCTCTACAACTGGCTGTTAAGGCACAGCAACAAAATAAATGACGAGCGACAGCAAGGAGCCAAAGCTCATCCACTGTAGTGATGTTCTGAACGTCTTTTTCTTCGGCAATAACAGGCATACACCGGTCAGGACGAAAAACACCATCAGTAGTGCAGTGATGTCGATAAACCACTTCCAAACATCACCACTGTTACGACCTTTATGCAGATCATTCAGCAGTGCCACCGCGCCATAATTGGTGGTTTCGATATCGGCGTCGCCAGTGGTCATATCAACGAAAACCGTGGCGTTGTAACCTGGCCCTTTGAAATCCAGAGAGAGCTCGCCAAGCACCAATTCACCTTGCTCCACTTCGGTGTATACGTCCAAAGCAGATGGAGTGCCACGTAAAGCCACTTCTTGGGTCAAAAAGTCAATGAGTGCAACGCGGTTTGGCTGGAAGCTTTCGCCGTTCAAAAACAAGGTCTGCGGCGGGATGATGATGGTGTGCTGTTGAATGATGGGTTCTTTTCGCTCAAACAGCTCAGGACGATTTAGCGTGATGCCAGTGAGCGCAAAAAACAGCGTCACCAATAAAAGAGCCATCGAAATATAGATATGTAGACGGCGCGCCCACGTTTGAACACCTTTGCTTTTAAGCAACATAGAAAACAATCATCACCAATAAATGTGGAGCATAATTTAGGTGATAATCATTCTTATTGGCATTTAATTTACATTGTTTACGTTTAAAAACTGCTGGGTAGTTGAGGTCTAGTCGAGCGACTTAGATCTACTCCAAAAGAAATGGAAACAAATAGGTTAGATGGCAAACTAGTCAAATTGGAAAGGTTAAATTTCCAGTCTCATCCCAATTTCACCATAAATTACCGACTTTTCATTCGCTATAAGCAATGATGGCAAAGTTCTAATGAGTTTTACTTAGTCAAAATAGTATAGGCGATGAGATTAACTATGAAGTTAAAAAATTCTGCTCTCACTCTATTGATTGTTTCGTCAAGTACTTGTGCAAGCGATAGCTTTGAAAACCAAGTATTTATCAGCCTTAACCAATCGATAAGTGCATACGGAGAGAAAATAGAACAATGCGAGCAGATAGCTAAAGACAACAAGCCTGATGCAGAAACGCTGGCGTTCGCTAAAACCAATCATGATTTGTTACGCCCTATTTTACCGTTTCTGAGCCAACGTTCTTTCGAAGATTGCGTCCTACAAGAAAAACAACAGCTCGCCTATAAGCTATTGGTTGCAAAGCATAATTCGACGAGAGCATCGACGCTAAAGCTAGTCCAAGTCACAGAAAAGTTAACGTTTTCTATCATACCTAACTCAATAGAAAAATTTGAAGCCCTACGCAGACAAGATCAAGAGTACATTTTAAACAACCCATTCTTTTCAAAACCATTTAATGCTTTGCGTTTTTACGAACAACTAGTTGATGGGTAATTCTGTTTAAAATCAGATTCTACATATAGTAAAAGACCCGAGAATGACTTCGGGTCTTTTCATTTGTTCTGCGCTAAGAGCTTTGTGTTGCTTCCGCTTTACGCCGTTGGGTTAAGTATTTCACCCAACTCTTGGCTTGATTCGATGGTTTGATTTCATTCGCACGTTTCGCATTCGCCAATGCGTCATCCAATCGATTCAACTTGTAGTAGGCTCTGGTTTTGATGAGCGCGACGTCAGCATTACGACCTTTTACCTTATCCAAAGCAGCCAATGCTTGTTGGTAATGGCCTTCTTGAACAAGTAGCTGAGAGTAGTTCCAGTAGTATTTAGAATCCAACTTCGCGGCAATTCGCCAACTATCGATGGATTTATCCCACTCTTTTGCCATCTGCCAATAGGTCGCCTGCTGAGCTTTTAACTGGCTATCGACGTTGAGGTCTTCCAACTGCTCCATAATTAAAGCAGCACGCTCTGGGATTCCACGTTTCGCATAAAGCTGTGCCAGCAGTTTAAAATCATCTTGACTGAGCGCGACACCTTGTAGCTTGGCTAAAGCCATTGAATCTAGTGCGCGTTTGCTGTCATCGACACGTAAGTGCAAAGCGACGAGCTGACGCCACCATTCAACTCGTTCAGGCTCAATTGCAATCAAACGTTTGATGGTGACAATAGCAGGCTGCCACTTTTTGAGTTCCAGTTCAGACGAAAGCTTAATCGACAATGGACCGAGTTCATCCGGCTGACCAAACTTCTCGTAGCGACCCATCGCTGATAACACTTTATTCCATTGACTCAACTGGTAATGCGATTGTGCGATGCGCAGCCAAACTTCATGAGCTTTCTGGTTTTTAGGTACGGCTTTACTCAACTCGTAATAGTGCGGCAAGGCTTTAGCAAACTGTTGTTCGTTCAACAAAATATCCGCTAGCATTTTACGTGTTTGCCACGCTTGCTCGTCTTGCAATAAACCGCTGCTTACCGCGAAATCCAGTTGCTTGATAGCAGGCTTAACTTGCTCATTCTGCCAATAAAAAATACCGAGCATACGAGCAACAAACGCTTGATCGTAGCCACGCGATAGGTCTAACGATTCGAGAGTTGAGATCGCTTCTTTAAACTTCTCTTCTTGAGCTAAGCTGTGCGCACGCTGCACTCTAGATGCGGTGTACTGGCTAAGCTCTTGAGCTATCGCACTGGCTGCGGTCAAACTAAGCAGCGTTGTGATTAAGAATTTCTTCATCATTTGCCTAATTTGAACTCCACTTTTGCGGTTTGTCCGAACTGCTCAATCGACACACCATTTTCAACTTTGGGTTGGTATTTCCACTTCTTCAACGCGCTAATGGCTTCTTTTTCAAACATACGCTTTGGCTCTGCATCGATCACTTCAATGTCTTTTGGACGACCTGTCGTGTCAATCGTAAAGCGCATGATCACATAACCTTCAACCTTGCGTTTTAATGCTTTACTTGGGTAACGAGGTTCAACTTTATACAGCGGTAACGCTTGTTGATTGCCCATGGTTCCCTTTAGGTTTGGCGCATTAATCGCAATACCATCTAACGCCGTGTTTAACCCAAGCGCGCTGATCGGTGTTACTTGACTCATCGGCTCAACTTGCGTATTGGCTTGAGACAGCTCCATCGGCTCTGGTGCTTGAGGTGGCTCTGGCTGCTCTGGTACTGAACGTTGACGACGCTGCACATCGGCATCGTTTTCAACCATGACCATATCAAAACGCACTGCCTCAGACGGCTTTGGTGCGCGTTGATTGCCGTTATCGACCATCCACGCCATAAAGCTAAACAAACTCACGGCGATCAATAATGACGCTGGTAACGCAATTAACAGCCTACCCATTAAGGTTTCTCCGCTGCCAGTGCAATGTTCTTCACGCCAGCACCTTTAGCGGCATCCATCACTTTCACAACGGTGCCGTTGTAAGCGTGTTCATCAGCCTGAATCACTAACGATGCATCTGGCTGGTCTAGCAATAGGTGCTCAATAGATGCTTCTACGCGTTCCAGATCGACCAAGCGTTTGTCGATGTATACATCGTTTGCTGCCGTAATGGCGATGAAAATACCTGCGTCTTTTTGACTGACCACGTTCGATGCTTGAGGGCGGTTCACTTCCACGCCAGACTCTCGCACGAAAGAGCTGGTAACAATAAAGAAAATCAACATGATAAATACAATATCAAGCATCGATGTTAAATCGACTTGAGCTTCGTCTTGTTGATTTGGTCTGCGTCCGAGTCTCACTTCTGACTCCTTAAAGATTGTTCTAATTGGATCGCTTTACGTTCACATACTTTGCTTAAACGAGCATGTACAAACATGCCCGCCAATGCCGCCACCATACCTGCCATAGTAGGCAGCGTTGCTAAAGAGATGCCCGAAGCCATCAATTTTGGATCGCTGCTGCCTTGTGAGGCCATCACGTCAAAAACGGTAATCATGCCAGTGACAGTACCCAACAGACCAAGCATGGGACAAATGGCCACCAATAGCTTGATCGTCGAAAGGTTTTGGCGCAATTCGATTTGTGCCTTTGCAATCCATCCATCGCGAATTTGATGTGCATACCAAGAGTGGTGCTCTGACCGTGCCAGCCACTGTTCACGAAGCTGTTTATTTACCTTCGGAAATACCGTCGTTAAGTAAACCACTCGCTCCATAACCAGTAACCAACACACCGCTACAACGGCAGCCAACCACCATAGGATTTGGCCACCTTGCTGCATAAAGCTCATCAAGGTATTGGCCCAATCCTCACTGATCAAACCCAAAGTGTTGAGTAGGATCTGCTCCATTACGCTGCGTTCTCCGCTATCGTGTTACGGTTGCCTTTGTTGTTAGACATATCGCGCTCTGCTTGTTCAGCAACTAAGCCAATACCCTGCTTTTCTAGAATGTTGCGAATGCTCTCGGCTTGAGAACTCAGCACATTATGCGCCAGAAGCAGTGGCATTGCGGCTACCAAGCCGAGAACCGTTGTCACCAACGCCATCGAAATACCGCCCGCCATGACTTTTGGATCGCCATTACCAAACTGAGTGATCACTTGGAATGTTTCGATCATGCCCGTTACCGTACCTAGCAGACCTAACATTGGTGCCAGCGCTGCAAGCAGTTTGAGCATCGATAGTCCTTTTTCAAGGTGCGTTTGCTCATCAACCACCGCCTCAAGTAGACGCAATTCTAATGCTTCGACACTTCGATGTTTGTCGTTTTGATAAACAGAAAGAACGCGACCTAGAGGGTTATCTTCTGCTTTGGTTGGATTCTTTAGCTGCTTCGCGATTTTTTGGCGAGCAATGAAAAGAGACACACCGCGAACCAACGCGATAATCAAACCAATCGCTAATAGAACAAGGATGATCTGGCCAACTACGCCACCCGCATTTAGACGATCTTTCAGCGTTGGCGAGTTCGCTAGTTGTTCTAAAAGAATGCCACGCGATGGATCAATAACTAACGAATCCAATTCGCCGTTGGTGAATGCGCTCGCTGTCGGACCATTTTCTGGCTGACGCAAATAGTTCACTGCGTCACCGCGCTGGCCGTTCCATTTCACATAGCCATTGTCATCAAGTAGTGCCATTGCGCCAAGACGAACACCGTTGACTGTCTGTTCTTTACCTTCTCCATCGAGCAAAGTGAAAGAGACCTTCGCCAGTTCGCCACTTGCGGTAACTTGCTCTTCCATACTGCGCCACATCGCTTGCAGCTGCTTCAACGTCGGTAGAGACTTCGCCGCGACAATAGCTTCAATGTCTTTTTGATATGAGTTGGCATCTACGCCTGTCACTGCGTGTTTCAGTTCTGACTCAAGCTCTTTCGCGTTTTGACGAACAACACCAAATAGTTCGCCTAGGCTGCCCGTTTCTAAACGCAATTTTTCTTCTAGCTGAGCCAGTTCCGCTTCATTTTCACTAAACGTGACGCTTAATGTATCAGCTTCGGCTTGAAGGGCTGCACGTTCAGCAACGAGCTTGTTTTTAATTGCTTGCAGCTCTTGTTCGGTTTTCTTGAAACCCGATTCACGTGACGCATTGTGCGTTTGTTGCTGACGATTTTCTTGCTGCGCTTTTTGCAACAACGTATCGCTCGCGAACGTTGTGTGAGGCATCATCGCCGCGGTTGAGATAAGAGCAACCGATAGCCATTTCTTGATCATTTACTTGCCCTCCGCAACCGTTAGTGACACTGGCAGAGTTAACATACTCGGTGCAATTTGTTTGTTTGCCATAGCAAACGCCTTATCTAGCTCGGTCTTTTGTTCCGAACCAACAGGCTGCCAGGCTTGTTGCTGTTGCGACCAACTCCAGAATTTGTCACCAGACAGGCTACGCGCAACCAAAGATACACGGCCCAAGTAAAGGACATCTGCTTCCACTTTTTCGTTAGCATCTAGGTTAATTTTGCCTTGGTAGATACCAAGCTTGGTGCCGTAGTCCATTTCAATTTGGTAGGCTTCTAGGATTCGACGGAATTTCTCTGCGTCGGCAACATCGGCTCGCGTCATCAGATCATCAAGCTTCGCAATGCGTTCTTCACGCTGAGCTTTACGAATAGGTTTGTCGCTGGCCACTATGCGCTTGAGTCCTTCAAGCATGTGATACATCAATGGCACGACACCCTGACGAGTTTGAGCAATCTGCTCAATTTGCTCGTTCAAGCTGTTCACTTCTTGATGTTGGCTCTCGACCAAACTTGAAAGATGATCACGATAAATCTTCAAGTTGCTGACTTCTTCCTGAAGCTGTTCGATTTCCGCTTCCAGCGTCAGAGCCTTTTCTGCGCTTGCATCAATACGTTTTTGGCTAACCGCTGATGCTTGGTTAGTTTTACTCTGCACTGCTTGTGCATCGTTTAAATTCGCCGCCTGAGCAGGAATCAAAACGGATGAGATCAACAGAGCGATACTTGATTTCATTAGATTCATACGAGTTTAAATGCTATTTCCTAAAAACGACTAAAGGGGAAGACCGGACTTCCCCTTTACTAATCAAATTGTTATCAGTACTTGAACTGGATTGTCGCCATGTAGTTTCGTTCTTCTCCAACCACTACGCCACTCGCGCCTTTTTGATCACCGTTCGTGCTACCACCACCTGCGAGGTAGTCAGTATCGAATAAGTTTTCGACATTGAATCGAGCGATGATGTCCAAGTTTTCATCGTACTTATGTTTGTATGACACGCCCATATCAATGCGAGCGTAGCCATCTTTCTTGAAGGTGTTCTTTGCATCACCGTAGCGATCACCTTCATAAATCAAACCAAGGTTTAGGTTCGTATTGTCCTGAACCTTGTAGCTAGACCATAGACTTGCCGAGAACTCTGGCACATCGGCAGGGCGGTTGCCTTCAAATCTTTCTGCCTTCTTCAACTCGGCATCCAAGTACATTGCAGAAGCGGTTAGCGACAACTCTGGGGTCACAAAACCTTGAGCCATTAACTCAGCACCTTTGTGAACTTGCTCACCACCTTGCGTTTTCTTGTGTAGGAGCTGATTACTAGCATCTTTACCACTTTCAACATCCAGCGAGATATTTTCTAACGTGATATCAAATACAGCACCTGATACAAATAAACGCTGTTCAAACAGTTCCCACTTCGTACCAATCTCATAAGAGATACCACGCTCAGCGTCGAGTTTCTCACCATCATTGATGTAAGTACGACTACCGTTGCTGACTTCACCTTGCGGCATAAAACTCTCAGAGTATTGCACGTAAATCGAACCATTCGATGTCGGGTGGAAAATCACGCCTAACTTTGGAGAAACTTGGTTCTCTGTTAGCGAATCTTCACGCTTTTCGTCATAACGAGCACCCGCAAGTACTTGCCAGTAATCGTTAATCGTCATCATGTTTTGCGCGTAAATACCCCAAGTGTCATGCTCGCCTCTTGGGTATTTTTTCGAGCGTACGGTTCCAGGACGAGTAACTGTCGTGCCTGCCGCTACATCCTCTCCTGCATGGAAAGCCATAAAGCGGTCGTATTTGTAGTCGAGGTAGTTCGCCCCCACCAAAAACGTATTTTCTGTACCCAACAAAGAGAAGTTGGTTGTCACGTCTAAGTACGCGGTATCGAATACCCAGTTATCTGTGCGCTCGTTCCCTTTATGTCGAATCACACCATCTTTGTCATAATTGTCAAACTTAGGGTAAGACTCTACATCAAAACGCTTAAAGTCTTGACGGTTGTAACCCGCTTTCACATTCACGTTATCAGTCACTTGAGCATTAATATCGATACCGTAGTTTTCTACGTCGTTATCAATTTTTGACCACTGAGCGTCCCAGATGTACTTATCACCACGAACTGGCTTTCCGTCCACGATGTAAGCACCTGAATCTACGCTACCTTCGTCTTTTGTACGGTCATAATGCGCTGACACCATGATGTTTTCAGTAATGTCATACTCAACAACTAGGCCACCCACAACACGGTCAGTTTGCGGCTTTGTGCCATCGCCATACGTACGCCAAGAGCTGTAGTTTTCTTTCGCAAAAATAGCGCGAGCACGTAGCGTTTCTGCGTCATTTAAAGAACCACTTACATCAAGTACGGTACGCGAATGTTCGTTTGAACCGATATCTTGGCTCAAGCTTACCTGTGTTTGCGTTGTTGGTTTCTTAGAAACCATGTTTACTAAGCCACCCGGCTCAGACTTACCATAAAGTAGACCAGATGGACCTTTTAGCACTTCAACGCGCTCTAAAAGCTCAATTGGCTGACGGTAATGTGACCAGTGCTGACGACCATCACGTAAGAAGCCATCAGAACTACTTAGTTCAAAACCACGTAGCGAGAAACGTTCACGGTTACGGCTAGTTCCACCCGCGCTTACACTCGCGTCATTACGTAACACTTCACCTAGTGTACTTGCGCGTTGCTCATCGATGACGGTTTCGTCGATGACCGCAACCTGTCCCGGAGTTTCTAGCTGCGTCATTTCCATACGCATCGCTGTACTGTTGGTATCAGCTTTGTAGCCGAACTCGCGACCTTCTACAACTAGGTGCTCATCTGTTTGAACGTTTGCCACTGCAGGCGCTGCTAGCACCGCACCGATCACTAATGCCAAATGGCTCTTAGTAAACATATCCTTTCACTCCGATTATTTTCGGGTCGCACATTCAGTGAATGTGATTCCCTCTTATTTATTTTGCGAGTGAATATAAGTGATAAGTATTACCATTTGCATTAAATTTACATTCTTTGCATTTGCAAAGTTTTGTAAAGAACTCTCTGATGAAGAACCGCTCATACGAGATCCAGATCACAAATCGAGTTTACTTCATTGTTACCCGTTATTGTCTGAACACCAAACTCACGGTTAAACCACCTTGAGAACGATTCTCTGCATTGACGGAACCACCCATCATTCGCATCGATTCCTTAACGATCGCCAGTCCAAGGCCGTATCCACCAAGCTTTTTGTCTCGCGAGGCATCCAAGCGGGTAAACGGGTTAAAGATATCGGATAACTTGTTCTCTGGGATGCCAGGCCCATCGTCAGAGACAGACATAACCAGATAAGCCTGCCCATTGATTTCTTGATTAGTCAGAGTCACTTCGATCCGAGCATCTTCACCCGCGTATTTGATAGCGTTGCCAACTAGATTATTCAGACAACGCACCACGAGAGTATCTTCACAGTAAGCTCTCGGCTCGGTCACACGTGAAATAAATACAATGCTCTGTGATTCCCTCAAATCGATTTTGCAACGCTCAACTTGTGGGGCTAGTAGCACTTCAAGATCGCTACGCTTGGTCTCTTTGTCGTAGCGAGCATTCTCAAGGCGACTAAATTCCAAAATGTCACTGATTAGATGATTCAGCTCTTTGGCTTCGTCTTCCAGCCGCGTCACTAATTCTTGTTCGCTTTCACCAACTCGTTTACGTAAAAGGTGCAAAACCAAGTTCTGTCTAGCAAGAGGCGTTCTTAGTTCATGGGACACATCGCGAATCAAAAGACGTTGCTTCTCCGCTAGCGAGTGAATCTCTTTCGTCATGTGGTCAAAGTCTTGCGCGAGTTCATTAAATTCTCGCGTGTTGGACTTTAGCTCCTGCACAACACTGACATTAAAATCGCCGTTAGAAAGCTTCTTGCTCGCCTCTCTGAGTCTGTCCAACGGTTGCTGTAAGTTACGAGCCATTAAAAGCGAGAACAAAGCCAAAATCACGGCGGCAATCACCACTTTGATAATGGAAAAGTACAGTATGAAGTCATTCGCAGGATGTAAGCGATGTGGCAGTTGAATGACTAAGTTGTGCTGCTGAACCAATGGAATGCTGATGATTGGTCGATTCACTTTGTCTTCCAATTGATCATCAATACTGCGTTTGAATTGGAGCTTGAATTCAAAATGTGGATGCATGAGACGATGCGTCACTGGTTGAAGTTGCTCGTTCAGTACAAACAAATAGAACTGCTGCGCGTTCGCCCAATCAGCCAACTCATCCATGTCACCATGTTCAATCAACACGTTGGCTTGGTGTGCAAGATCCAACATTTCCATTTTGACGCTATTTGGAACCTTCAACATGGCTTTCACCAAGGCTTGTTCCGCTAACGCTTGCACCAGCAAAATGCTGATGACTATCGCGGTCATGTAACTGAAAAGCTTAAACGCAAGGCTGTCTTTGCGTTTTGCTATGTAGGATGGACACACCAACTTCATCACGCGCCCACAGATTCTAAATAACTGTAGCCTTTGCCTCGAAACGTTTTGATGTGCTGTTTAGATAAGCCCGCTTCAACCAATTTTCGGCGAATGTTACTAATGTGCATATCTAGGTTGCGATCAAACGGGCTGAGTTCTTTTTTCAACACTTCTGTCTGTAACTCAGCTTTGGAGATCACCACGCCTTGATTCTTAACCAAATGGCTTAAAAGCTCCGCTTCTGTGCTGGTCAACGGTAAGCTGGTTAGCTGATCACTGATACTCTGGGCGGTATTACAAATGGTTTGGCGTTGACGCTCCAAGCCCACTCGACGCAAGATCGCTTTGATGCGCATTAGCAACTCAGCGACGTTGAATGGCTTACCAATGTATTGATCGGCACCCGCTTGATAGCCATCTAGCATCGAGTTTTCATCGTTCAATGCTGTAAGCATCAGAATTGGTGTAGCAAATCGTTGGCAAATACGACGAGCAACTTGCATCCCATTTAAGTTTGGCAACATCACATCGAGCAACACTAAATCGACTGGCGTTTTCTCCATGTACTGCAGCGCGCTTTCACCACAATGCACAGAAGAGACGGTATATCCTTCATCTTGCAAAACTACTTCTAAAAGCTCACACAAAGGAACGTCATCATCAACAATCAGAACTCGAGACATGCCAAATTACCACTTAAATAAAAATGGTTCGCATTCTATTACTCATTTGCAAATTAAACAACCATAGTTTATGGGGCTTTTCTCTGTTTGGAAGACACAAAAAAGCCTACTAAACAGTAGGCTATATAAGGCAAAACGGAGAATTTCTTTGTTTACAATCAGCACTTCAAACCTGTCGATTGCGCGACATTCTCAACAATGGATCTCAAGTTCACACTAATAGAGTGTAATGTTTCAAGCTCCTCTTCTGTAAACGGGTGAGTAAGAACCGACTCTGCACCTTTTTTCCCGACCACCGTCGGTAGACTTAGCACGACGCCACTCACACCATATTGACCCGACATCATCGTGCCAACTGGCAACACAGAGCGCTCATTGATTTTGATGGCTTGAATGATTCGAAATACGCTGGCTGCAATACCATGCACCGTATTATGTTTGCGACGAAATATCTCGTAACCCGCTTGCTTAACCGCTTCGAGCAACTCATCAGCATCGATTCTTTCGATATTGTGCGTATCACAATAATAATCCGCAGGCTGGCCAGCAATAGAGATCAAACTCTTTGGTGTGAAACAGTGGCTTCCGTGCTCTCCCAGCACATAACCAAATATGTTTTTAGGGTCAAGATCCACACGGTTAGCAACAATGCTCATCAAGCGAGCTGTATCGATAACACACCCGCTGCTTATCACTTTGTTTGGCTCAAAGCCCGTATTGGTAGTAATAAAATGAGCAACAATGTCACAAGGGTTGGACACGACAATCAAAACCGCCTTTGGCGCAACACGCTCTATTTTTCTAGCGATCTCGACGCCAATCTTCGCGTTGATTTCCGCGATATCTAAACGTGTTTGTCCTTGTTGAATTTGCGCACCTGCCGTTATCACAACAATATCGGCACCTAACAAATCGAGGTAATCATCTGAGGGAATAATGCGGGTATTTTTGGAAAAGGTTAACGCCGCTGTGTGACGAAAATCGAAGACTTCCCCTTCAGCTCTTTCTAAGTTTTGGTCTAACAGAACAAGTTCACTGACGCTGCCTAGCGTGAGCAAATAATTGCAAACACCAACTCCAACGGCGCCAGCGCCAATCACACCAATTTTCATCTTACTCTCCCTGAAAAAATGCGGCTCTTGAAAGATACGTCGCTCTTTAAAAATGAGCGGCAAGAGCATAAAAGTCCAACGTCATTTTGTAGCTCAGAATCTGTTACCAATCTAGTCTTTCATTTCCGCACCATGCTTGTCTGGTGAAAATTACACCGTTGAATCGTGACGTTACCGCCCTGAAGAAGCCTTTCACCTCTATATCAACGGCCAAAAGCGAGTACAATCTGGACATCTCATTCAAGAAGGCAAACAAAATGGAAACTCTGTTAATTGGTCACCGCGGCGTTGCCGGCTCGTTCCCAGAAAATACAAAAGTCAGCGTTCAAGCTGCAATTGATCTCGGCCTAAAATGGGTAGAAGTGGATGTTCAGCCAACAAAAGATAACGTACTTGTGGTTTGCCACGATCATACGTTAAATCGATGCAGCAATGGCAAAGGACGAGTTGATGCGCATACGTTGGAAGAACTAAGACAATTAGATTTCGGTGGCTGGTTCAGCGAAGATTTTGCTGGCGAAAATATCATGACTCTTGTGGAGCTGTTAAGTTTGGCTACTGAGCGAGGTCTAAATCTGAATATTGAAGTTAAAGTAGACCGCCATCCAGCGGATGAAGTCGCACAAACGCTAGCAAAAGTGCTTACCGAAAGTTCAATGCCTAGAGAGAACCTTTTACTCTCAAGCTTTAGTCATGATGTCATCAGAGCACTTTACCAGCATTGCGAAGGTTATCGTTTGGGTGTTTTAAGTGAGTTTTTTACAAAAAAAGACGGGCTATTGTTAGATGAAGTGAAAGCGTACAGCTGTAACCTAAATATTAACTGGGTTCGTTCGCGTCAGATCATTAAGCTGCAAGAAGCGGGCTATAAGGTCATGTGTTACACGGTCAACAACCCGAATAAGCTCAAGCACCTTCCGCAATTAGATGGCATTTTTAGTGACCATCCAAAACGTTTTATGCAGTAACCTTTCAAAGCTCCCGTGGGATAACGAGTCCTACCACTCGATCGTGATCGGTGTTCCCATGGTGACAAGCTGGATGAATTCATCCATTTCTTCATTGGTGAGCGCAATACACCCGTTGGTCCAATCAAAACTCTGAATAAAACTAGGATCTTGCGTCTCACCATTCTTTAAACCATGAATTTTAATGTTCCCACCCGGGGAGACACCTCTCCGGTGCGCCTCTAACGTGTCAATAGCATCGGGATAGCTAATGTGCACCGAGCGATAAAACGCAGAATCCTCAATCACGTAATCGAGCGTGTAACTGCCTTCTGGCGTTCGGTTGTCGCCTTCTTCTTGCTTATGGCCTTTAGGACTGGCACCCAATGCAATACGATATTCTTTTAGTATGATGCCATCTTCTATCAAGTACATTCTGCGTTTCGATTTATCAACTTTAACCAGATCGACAGCCGCGTGCGTACTGAACGTAACCAATCCACACAGAATTAAAGCACACCATTTTATCGACATTGCCAGAACGCCCAAACCAAGAGTCAGAAGGAAATAAAAGAGAAGCTATGCTAGTCAGATGATGCTCACAAAGCAATCTGATTATAACGTTGAGACGTAAAAAAGACGGTGCTAATCGCATCTTGATATTACTGAAATTTAAGCAAAGATTTCACTATTCATTAGGCCTAAGTTGCATTACTTTATAAGTAGATTTATTTATAAAACCCATACTTTTTGGGAGGGAACTATGATTAACATTGCTTTTTTTAGTGCAAAATCCTACGACGAAGCCTCTTTTAATAAAATTAAGAACAATCGCGACTTCGAATTTCACTATCACGACTTTCGACTCACCGAAAAAACCGCAAAAATGGCGCACGGTTGTGACGTGGTGTGCGCTTTCGTCAATGATGATCTTTCTGCTCCCGTTCTAAAACAACTTTCTTTGGGCGGAACAAAACTCATTGCGATGCGTTGTGCTGGCTTCGATAAAGTAGATCAACAAGCGGCTAAAGAGCTTGGCCTTCAAGTTGTGCGAGTGCCTGCATACTCTCCCGAAGCGGTCGCCGAGCATACCGTCGGTTTGATGATGTGTTTGAATCGTCGTCTCCACAAAGCGTATCAACGCACCCGTGATGCCAACTTCTCTTTAGAAGGATTAGTTGGCTTCAACTTTTTCGGCAAAACCGTTGGCGTTATCGGCACAGGCAAGATTGGTATCGCCACGATGCGAATCTTTAAAGGCTTAGGGATGGAACTGCTTTGCTACGACCCTTACGAAAATCCTCTGGCTTTAGAAATGGGTGCACGATACTGTTCTCTTGAAGAGATTTACGCCAATGCAGATGTTATCTCTCTTCACTGTCCAATGAGCGAAGAAAACTACCATCTATTGAACGAAAACGCTTTTGCTCAAATGAAAGATGGCGTGATGATCATCAATACAAGCCGCGGTGAGTTACTCGACTCTGTCGCCGCTATCGAAGCACTTAAACAGGGTAAGATTGGCGCTCTTGGTTTAGATGTGTACGACAACGAAAAGGACTTGTTCTTCCAAGATAAATCCAACGACGTTATCGTGGATGATGTTTTCCGCCGCTTATCGGCATGTCACAACGTTCTGTTCACTGGTCATCAAGCTTTCTTAACTCACGAAGCGCTGAATAACATAGCATCTGTGACATTGAACAACGTAGAAGCCTTCTTCTCCGGCCAAGTTTCAGGGAATGAACTAATCAACTAAACATAGAATCGAGGAGGATAGTAGAGCGTAGATTTTCAGCTATGCTATACTCCTCGACCATTAAAAAATTGAGTCTATTTACCATGAGCATTAAAACTGATATTCAAAAGCTGCATAACCGCGTAGATACCTGCCAACGTAAACTGGATGCAGCACGTTCTCGTGGTGATCACGAAATGATTTCTAAATTCACGGATGAAGTTGAAGATCTAACAAAGAAGCTTAACCAACTTAAGCACAAACAAACATACGAACTAAATAAAGAACGTAAAAGCCTGTTAGATATGCCATTCTCTCGTGAAATCACTAAAGCAGAACAGGCAGACATCGGTAAACTGAAGAAACGCGTACGCGGCCTGGTTATCGTTCACCCTATGACTAAAATGGGTAAAGAACTACGCCTAGACGTGATGACTGGCTTCGCACCGAAAGAGTTCTAATACACTCGACAAACACATTAAATGTAAGAACGCCCAAGCCCATCGCTTGGGCTTTTTTGTATCTGAATTAACCAGAGAAAAGAGAAGCTGAATAGCTGCAAGGTGTGCAACAGTAAAACTCAGTTGCCAGTCACTCAATCTCACAGCGTTTAAGTCTTGCTGCTTTAGAAAGCGTCACTTTAGTAGGTTCGAAAGCTTTAATGGAACATCTGTATGCTAAAGATCATTCATTTAAGAACAAACCTTGTATTGAGTGATTGTGTGCTGAATATTAGAACAAGGGCGCCTAGCTTGAAGGGGATCTCAACCGGGGATTTTCTAAACCTCTATCATTTCCAGTTTGCGCTGAAATAAAAAAGCCTCGCTATTTCTAGCGAGGCTTTTTTATTGTACTGAGAGTCAGGGTCACGACCGACTTGGGATTTAATACAAACCCCATCTAATTATCAAACGTCGAAAATGACGAAAGCCTGAAAATTTCTTTGCAGGCTTTCTGTATAGTGGCGGAGAGATAGGGATTTGAACCCTAGATACGCTATTAACGTATGCCGGTTTTCAAGACCGGTGCTTTCAACCACTCAGCCATCTCTCCACAAATTGTCATCATCAGATTAGTACACTGAAGATGTTGTTACACGTAGTACGGGTAACGATATT